>JAQZBQ010000018.1 GCA_029237825.1 Bacteroidota bacterium
TTGCCTCTCTTTTGAAGGCTTCGAAATCGAACTTTTCTTCTTTCATATATGTCAATTTAAAGGTTTTTCTTTAGTTGACACACTTTATTTTACACCCTCCTTCAAATGCTAGCATAATCCTCCCGTACTTTAACCCCACTTTTTATTTCTCAAAACTCACTTTTAGTTTTTTGAAACCTTCTTTTAAATTCTTAAATCCTCATTTTAAAAATCTGTTGCTGCGTTTTAATTTCTTTCATCCTCATTTTAAGAACACGTCTATGTGTTTTAATTTCACGAAGCCTGTTTTTAATAACTGCAATCCCGTTTTTAAAAACCCTTAACATTCTTTTAGAAACTCGCATCCTGCTTTTAGTAACTGATGGTATTCTTTTTGTGTTTAACACAGGTATTATGTTAACACTCAATCTACAACCCATTTTTAAGGCTCGCGGCATTGATAAGCCCTACTCTTTTTTGGTAAGTGCTGGCTTTCCTTCCTTTACGGCTCATAATTTACTCAATGCCAAAACGGTAAGTTTCCGATTAAGCCACATTGATAAGTTATGTGCCTTACTTAACTGTACACCCAACGAGTTGTTGGTTTGGACACCCAACCCTAACGAGAAACTTGGAGACGATCATCCCATCACACGATTAAAAAAGTCAAATACTGATCTCAACTGGCAGGATACCATCAAGACAATTCCCCTGGATCAGTTAAGTGAGATAGTGAAAATCATCAACGCCCATAAAAATTCTAAGTAATCAAACGCTTAGTGCGCCTCCAGCCAGTTCACACCCACACCCATTCCTACTTCTACAGGAACATTTAAGGGCAGCGCGTGCTTCATGTGCTTTTCAATAATCGGCTTAATGAGATCCAGCTCCGGCTTATACACATCAAACACCAATTCATCATGCACCTGCAAAATCATCCGCGACTTAATATCCATTCCTTTCAATTCTTTTTGAATATTAATCATTGCCGCCTTGATCATGTCGGCTGCTGAACCTTGTATTGGCGCGTTAATTGCATTACGCTCCGCGAAAGAACGTACCGTTGCGTTTGCGGAATTAATATCCTTTAACCATCGCTTGCGACCCAGTAACGTTTGAACGTAACCATGTTCCTTTGCAAAATTAATCTCCTTATCCATATAGTTTTTAATGGAGCCGTACTGAGCAAAATAATTATCAATGAGTTGCTTTGCTTCTGCACGAGAAATATTTAAATTATCTGCTAAACCAAAAGCACCCTGTCCGTAAATAATTCCAAAGTTTACACTCTTGGCTTTGTAACGCATTTCTTTGGTGACTTCACTCTCATCAATACCATAAACTTTAGCAGCTGTTGCTGTATGAATATCCTTCCCGGAGTTGAATGCTTCACACATGTTCGGATCACCACTAATCGATGCCACAATACGCAACTCAATTTGTGAATAATCTGCGCTTAGCAAAATATAATCTTCATTCCTCGGAATAAAAGCTTTGCGGATTTGCCTCCCTCTTTCTGTTCTGATAGGAATATTTTGAAGGTTCGGATTATCGCTGCTCAACCGCCCTGTTACAGCAACCACCTGGTTAAACGTTGTGTGAACGCGGTTTGTTTTAGGGTTTACCAGTAAAGGCAATGTATCCACATAAGTTGATTTTAACTTCACTAATTCCCTGTAATCTAAAATCTTTGATATGATGGGATGTTTCCCTTCCAGTTTCGACAATACATCTTCACCGGTAGCATACTGACCTGTTTTTGTTTTCTTCGCTTTGTCAACAATTTTCAAATATTCAAACAATATTTCGCCGACCTGTTTGGGAGACGAAACATTAAATTTTGTTCCCGCCAGGGCTTGTATCTCCGCGTCTACCTTTGTAATATCTTCTTGAAGCTGTGCTGAAAATTCATTCAGCGATGCCACATCAAGATTAATGCCCTCGCGCTCCATACCAGCAAGAGCTTCAATCAGAGGAACTTCCACATCATGAAATAATTTTTCGGTTCCGGCGTTCTTCAGAAGTGGCACAAATACTTCCTTCAATTTTAACGTGACATCAGCGTCTTCAGCGGCATACTTTGTGATTACCTCAACCGGTACATCACGCATATTTAACTGATCCTTACCTTTCTTTCCAATCAATTCTTCAATACTAATAGGAGAATAATTTAAATAGGTTTCAGCAAGAACATTCATATTGTGCCGCATGTCGGGCATAAATAAAAAATGCGCTACCATGGTATCCCACAGTGTATTTCTAATCTCTACGCCATAATTTTTCAGTACCTGAAGATCATATTTTATATTTTGTCCAATCAATACTTTTGATGCATCTGAAAACAGGGGCCTAAAACGTTCTATTAGAAGCAGGGCTTCCGATTGGTTAGCAGAAACCGGTACGTAATATGCTTCATTCGCTTTCACAGCAAACGACAAACCTACCAATTCAGCCGCAAGCGTATCTAAGGAGGTTGTTTCAGAATCGAAAGCAAATTCAGAACTTGTCATTAATACTTGCAATAGGTTTTCAATTTTTTCGGCACTATCGCAAACCATGTAATTAGGATTAATATCCTTAATGGTTTGAAATGTTTTCGCGTCTTCCGTCAATACAAGATCCAAATGCTCCTCGCTGAACAAATCACCCCCATTGAACAAGTCTGCTTTCGTTTTGGAGTCATTTTTTTTGCCGGCTTTTGGCGGACTATTAAACGAATCTTTCCCTCCCCCAATATCCTCACCTAATACCTTTTGTGCGATAGTTCTGAATTCGAGCTCAGTAAATAGTTCCCTTAATACATCTTTATTAATTTCTTTCAGCGCCAATTCATTCTCGTTGAATTCAACAGGTACATCAAGAATAATCGTTGCCAGCCATTTGGATTGAATAGCCTTATCCCTATGCTCAATTACTTTTTCCTTAAGTTTTCCTTTTAACTTATCAGTGTTCGCGATAAGGTTCTCGATTGTTCCAAAATCCTTCACCAATTGAATTGCTGTCTTCTCTCCCACCCCTGGAATACCAGGTATATTATCCACTTTATCTCCCATCAACCCCAAAATGTCAATTAACTGACTAACATGGGTGATCTCCCATTTTTTACATATCTCGGGTACTCCTAACACTTCGGCACCGGCTCCAAAACGTGCGGGTTTATAAATAAACGTGTTCTCATCAACTAATTGCCCGTAATCCTTATCGGGCGTCATCATATAAGTAGTAAATCCTCTTTGCTCTGCTACCTTTGCCAGCGTACCAATTGCATCATCAGCTTCATAACCGGGCGTTTTAATGATAGGTATGTTAAAACCTTCAATGAGTTGCATAATATAAGGAATGCATGTTCTTAAGTCTTCCGGCATTTCCTCACGTTGTGCTTTATATTCAACAAACTCAGTGTGTCTAACTGTTTGTTCAGGAGTATCAAACACAACCGCAATGTGCGTAGGCTTCTCTTTGTTTAAAATTTCAAGAAGTGTATTTGTAAAGCCAAAGATGGCCGAAGTATTCAAACCTTTTGATGTAACGCGTGGATTAGTGCTAAACGCGAAATAGGCTCTGTAAATTAATGCATAGGCATCAAGAAGAAATAATTTTTTAGGAGTATCTTTTGTTATCATTTGTTTTTCTATCTAAAAAGCAACAATGATCGATCATATTCGTCTGCAGCCAAATATGCAGGCATAAAATAAAACCGCTCGAATTACTAAAATGGGAATTTTATCTCATAAATGGTTGGCCATAACTTACCGGTCACCATTACCTTGTTTGATAAGGAATCGTAAGCAATACCATTGGTTTCTAATGCATCAGGATTTCTTACTTTACTTTCATACAATAGCGAACTAAGATCCATTTTTCCGACAATATCTCCTGTGTTCGGATCTATTTTCACGATGAGATTTGTTGTCCAAATATTGGCATATATATATCCTTTAATGAATTCAAGTTCATTGAGGTGCTCCTGAACTCTGCCAATCTCTGCTACATCAAGCGTTTTCACTACGCTAAAATTTGTAGGATCAATGAATGTGAGGTAACTTGTTCCATCACTCATAATTAAATGCGTTCCGTCTGTTGTTAAGCCCCAGCCTTCGCGGTTTGTGTAAGAAAATTTTCCTAAATTTTTAAACGAAGTTGCATCATAAATAAAACCCGTTTGGTTCTTATAGGTTAATTGATACACTTTTCCATTCAAAAACGTGATCCCTTCACCGAAATAAATATTTCGGTCAATTTCCGCTTTTACATTGATTTTCCCTGTTTCTAAATCCACCATACCAAAAACCGATTTAGTTTGAGGAAGATTGTCGGGAGAGCCTGTACTTTCAAACAGTTGGCCTTTATGAAATAACAAACCTTCCGTAAATGAATTTACGTCATGCGGGTATTGCCTTTCCACAGTAAACTTTATTTCAGGAGTTTTTGGTGTTGGATCCTCAAAAGATACACTTTCGGTTTGTTTTGGTTTATCAGGACCGCAGGAAGTCATTGTTAGTATAACTCCAAACACACACCAATAGTTTTTTAAAAATACTTTCATGAGAAATGTTTAAATACTCCAGGTTGCGCCTTCCTTACTATCTTTCACTTGAATGTGGGCAGCGTTTAATTTATTGCGAATTTCATCAGAGGTTGCAAAATCTTTATTCGCTTTCGCTTTATCCCTGAGTTCTAATACCAAAGCCATCACATGTTCAAGAGCTGTATTCGCCTTTCCACTTTTTTCCATTTCTTTCTTTAAACCCATCACATCAAACACAAAATGCTGATAAATGTTTTTGAGCAATTCCAAATCTGATTGAGTAAGCAAAGCCTTTTTATCATTCGCCGAATTGATCATCCGGATTGCATCAAATAGATGCGCGATTAAAACGGGTGTATTAAAGTCGTCGTTCATGGCTGCATAACACAAGCGTTCTAACGCTGGCACATCTTCCGATGATTTGTCAGAAGCCTTGAGTGTTTGTAACACTTTGTAACTGTCCATTAATCGGTTATACGCTTTTTCAGAAGCCATTAAAGCATCGTTGCTGAAATCCAGAGTACTGCGGTAATGTGTTTGCATCATGAAAAATCTTACTGCCATCGGGCTAAATCCCTTTGCTAATAACGGATGTGAACCAGTGAACAATTCCATCGGAAGAAAACTATTTCCTAAGGATTTACTCATCTTCTGACCGTTCACTGTAAGCATATTTGTGTGTAACCAATAATTTGCCGGGCTTTTTCCGCAATACGCTATATTTTGGGCAATTTCATTTGTATGGTGAGTTGCCTGCAAATCCATTCCGCCGCCGTGGATATCAAACTGTTCACCTAAATATTTAGTACTCATAGCTGAACATTCAATGTGCCAGCCCGGGAATCCAATGCCCCAGGGACTTGGCCATTTCATTAAATGTTCTGGCTTTGCTTTTATCCATAATGCGAAATCGAGCCTCCCTTTCTTATCGTCCTGACCTGAAAGCTCACGGGTATTTTCTAACAGCTCTTCGAGTTTACGATTTGTGAGAACCGTGTAGTTATTTGATTTAGCAAATTTTTCTACGTCAAAATAAACGGTACCATTTTGCTCATAAGCTAAACCATTTTTGATAATCTGTTTCGTCATTTCCTGTTGCTCAATAATATGCCCGGTAGCAGTTGGTTCAATACTTGGAGGCAGATTATTAAACAACGACATGATATCCCTGAACCCAACCGTATATTTCTGAACAATTTCCATGGGCTCCAGCTGCATAAGCTTGGCTTTTTTAGCAAATTTATCGTCACCCTCATCCCGGTCACCTTCCAGATGACCTGCGTCAGTAACGTTCCTTACGTAACGTACTTTATAGCCTAAATGAATCAAATACCTGTAAATAAGATCGAAAGACATAAAAGTGCGGCAGTTACCAAGATGAACATCGCTGTATACTGTTGGTCCGCAAACATACATTCCTAAAAAAGGCGGGTTGATAGGTTTAAATTCCTCTTTGGATCTGGTAAGCGTATTATAAATAAATAATTTTTCCATAAAATTTCAGATTATAAAGCTAACAAAAAAAAAGACGGTAAAGAACCGTCTTTTTTTAGCAAAGGAATCAATAAGTTTAGTTTTCAACAGGTGTATCTCCTACGTATAAACCGTTACGGTACACCGATACGCGTTGTAAAATTCCATTTTCATCATAGATATAAGCTTTACCATCCATCAAACGGTTATCCTTAAAAACACCATCTTTGGTGATCTGTTTATTTTTATTATAGGTAATATGCTGACCATTTAATACCATTGGACCCTTAGTAGCTGCGCCATTCGGTTTTTCATCTGGTTTTAAAACAATTTTCGGTGCATTTTCAATGGGATTATCCTTGATTTTCACAATCGGCTTTTTAGGTTCAAATTCTTTTATGGAAGCAACATCCACCGACCCGTCATTATAGGTTTTTTCAGCTTTGATATCACCATTCTCATGGTATTCCTTAATTACGCCGGATTCCTTTCCATTCACAAAATTCCCCTCAATGGCTAATTGTCCATTTTCGTGGAAATATTTCACAGGGCCTTCACGTTTTCCTGATGCATTAAAATTAAATTCATGCTGAGGCTGTCCATTCTCATAATATAATTTGTAAGGACCTGTCCAGCGGTTATTCTTCCAGTTACCTTCTTCAGAAATTTTACCATTTTCATGATACATTATCGCATAACCGTCAGGACGGCCATTTTGAAAGGTTAATTGATTCTTCATATTACCATTGCAGTAATATTCCAGCCATTTGCCCACTTTACGGTTATCGGCATACTTACCTTCTTCTACTTTTTGATCAGGAGCAAAGCAGGATCCAGGTTTGTGTTTACCTTTAATAATCCATTTACCTTGCTTTTTGCCTAAAACATCGATCAGGTTAATCGTATCTTTATTATTCGGCCCACCCCATTCAAACGACTGCGATTGTCCACGGCTTACCTGATAAATTAAAAAAATCAGGATTAAATATATTTTCTTCATAGGCAATTATCTTTTACTAAATTATGTAATTTCTTTGTAGTCTTTAAATTAAATTAGACAAATCACCTAAAACCAACGATGATTGTAATATTCGTTTAAAGGGTATTATGCTTGTACGGAAGCCATAAAAAAATAGTTACAAAAAAGAGAGCATTTTTTATGCCAAGTTTTCTAACATATTCTGCACTAAGGACGAAAGATTATATTTAGCCGACCAACCCCAATCATTCCTCGCTGCATCCTCTGAAATACTTTTTGGCCAACTGTCCGCAATACCCTGTCGGAAATCCGGGTTATAAGATATTTGGAAATCCGGAATATGTTTTCGGATTTCTTCAGCTATCTCACTGGGAGTGAAGCTAATACCAGCTAAATTATAGCTGCCGCGAATTTTAATCTGATCTGACGGAACATGCATGATTTCAACGGTTGCCCTAATAGCGTCCTCCATATGCATCATTGGCAAAGCGGTATCTGCACTTAAAAAACATTCATATTTTTTATGCTTGATAGCTTCATGAAAAATATGAACCGCGTAATCAGTAGTACCACCGCCTGGAGCAGATTTCCATCCAATTAAACCAGGGTACCGTAAACTTCTTACATCAACCTTAAACTTGTTAAAATACCATTCGCACCAGCGTTCCCCCGCCTGTTTACTGATGCCATAAACTGTTGAGGGTTCCATAATCGTGTACTGGGGTGTGTTAATTTTTGGAGTCGTTGGACCAAATACCGCAATAGAACTTGGCCAGTACACTTTCGAAATATGTTTTTCTTTCGCAAGATCCAGCACATTAAACAAGCCTTCCATATTAAGCTTCCAGGCAAACATCGGATTTTGCTCTCCGGTTGCTGATAATAATGCAGCAAGCAGGTACACATGAGAAATCTGATGTTTTTTCACCACGTTTAATAATGCGTCCTTATCTAATATGTCAAGTTTTTCAAACGGATTCAGTTCAAGTGCAGGAATGGGCTTTATATCAGCTGCAATCACATTACTGGATCCGTAATGTACACTCAGTTCCTGCGTGAGTTCGATTCCAATTTGCCCGCCAGCGCCAATAATTAATATTTTATCCTCTTTATTGTACATGATAAAAATCAGGTTGGTTTTTTAGTTTTTAACTACCTTTGCAAACGTAACTAAAAATGTCCTGATTTGAAAATCAAACGTTTTCAGCTACATAGTAAGTAGTATAACCTGCAATTATATCTATTATGAAAATGCCAGAACTAAGAAACCGTATTAACAAAGACGAGCTGAAAGCCCGTTTAGCTCAGGAAACCATCGAGCGCGTAACATTCTCTTTTTACAAGTATGTGAAAATTGAAAATCCAAAAGATTTAAGAGACCATTTATTTCAATCCTGGACGGCGTTAAATTGCTTTGGCAGGATATACATTGCGCATGAAGGCATAAATGCACAGATGAATGTACCTAAAGTTAACTGGGACACTTTTGTTAACCAACTTTACAGCGACGAACGCTTTAGCGGACTTCCGTTTAAAATAGCTGTTGATGATGACGGGAAATCGTTTTACAAACTGGTTATTAAAGTTAAAGAAAAAATTGTAGCGGATGGGATTACGGATCCGGATTTTGATCCTTCGAATACAGGAACTTATTTAGATGCTCAGGGGTTTAATAAAGCAATTGAAGATCCGAACACTATTGTTGTAGACATGCGCAATCATTACGAAAGTGAAGTGGGGCGATTTGATAATGCGTTTTGCCCGGATGCAGATACGTTTAGAGAAGAACTTCCTTTGGTAGTTGACCATTTAAAAGGGCAGGAAGATAAAAAAGTGATCATGTATTGTACAGGTGGTATACGTTGTGAAAAAGCAAGTGCTTATCTTAAACACAAAGGGTTTAGCGATGTTAACCATTTAAAAGGTGGAATCATTCAATATGCTAAGGAGGTAAAAGAACAAAATCTGGAAAGTAAATTCCGCGGTGTGAATTTTGTGTTTGACGAACGAATTGGTGAACGGATTACAGAGGACATTTTGAGTAAATGCCATCAATGCGGGGAACCCTGTGACAGTCATGTTAATTGTAAAAATGACGATTGCCACCTGCTATTTATACAATGTGAAAAATGTGCAACTAAAATGAATGGATGCTGCACTCCAAAATGTAAGGAAATTGCCGCGCTACCACTGGAAATGCAAAGGGAATTACGAAAAGGTAAAATCAAAAACGGGCCTGAATGTTTATCCGTTTATAAAAGCAGGTTGCGCCCGAATTTAGCCGAAATCCTAAAAAATGACTTATCTTTAAAATAAAATTAAAGAGATGCTGAGACACATTGCACTATATACGATTACTTCTTTATTTTGTTTTATAATATCGTGTAAGAAAATTGGAAAACTAAAAGAATTTGATCTTCATTATTCAAATGAAGTAACCATTCCTGCTTCGTCTTCCATAATCAGTCTTCCTTTTGATATCCGAACTCCTGAAACGACAACAGATACGAAAGATGACTATAAAAATGAAGGAACCACTTCAAAGCTGATTGAGCGTGTAACTTTAACGGACCTTACGCTTACCATTCAATCACCTCCCGGGGGGAATTTTGATTTTCTGAATTCAATCGAAATTTTTCTTGCCAGTCCAAATAATTCGGAAGTTATGGTTGCCTCAAAATATCATATCCCGGAAACCGGTTTATCCTCACTTTCTTTGGATGTAAAGGGAACAGACCTTAAAAACTATATGCAGGACAATTCGTTTAGCCTCCGATTAAAAATTACAACTGACCGGACACTTTCCAATGATCTCACAATCCGAGCTGACGAAACCTTTCGTGTAAAAGCCAGACTAAGGAATATGTTTAAATAGGGAGCGTAAACATGAACAAAACAGGATTATACTGCCTTTCGATTTTGCTTCTTGCAATTGGCGTTTCGTGTAAGAAGAAAGTGTTGTATAAGCTTACAGAATTTGATTTAAATTACAGTACCAACTTAAGTATTCCCACTGCCAGCATGGCTGTCAGCAATCCTTCTGCCACACCCAATACAATCGAATTTATCACCCCAAATATTTCCTCCCAGCAATCAAAGAATTTGAGTGAACAAAACACTGCCCAAAGTTTAGTTGATAAGATCCTAATGAGCCGGTTTAACGTTTCAGCGGTTAGCAGCGGAACACATACTGCAAATCTCAATTATTTGAGTTCAATGAAAGTATATATCAATGCTTCCGGGCTTACAGAAACACTTGTTGCAGAAAAAGCAGTGATTCCAAACGGGATCTCATCGCTGTCCTTGGATCTCCATGAAACAGATCTTAAATCATTTATTTTAAAAGACAAATTTCAATTTAGGATAGCTACTACATTTGACAGCACCACAGCTACAAACCAGACATTAAAAATGGACGAAACAGTTCATGTAACAGCAAAACTATTAAAATAAAATCTATGCCAATTTACCATCACGTTGGGAAAATCCCTCAAAAACGCCATACCATCTTTAAATCACCGGAAGGAAACCATTATTACGAACAACTTTTCGGGACCGAAGGATTTAATAGTTTTTCTTCGCTGCTATACCATATTCACCGACCAACTCAGGTAAAGGAAATTATTAAGAGTTACGATGTTTCACCAAAAGTTGCGATTGAAAAAAATATTAAATCCCTCTTATTAAAAGGATTTGAAATTAAACCGGCCGACGATTTTTTAGAAAGCCGTAAAACGGTGTTGTTTAATAATGATTGCCACATTGGATTAGCAGCCCCCAAACAAAGTATGACGTCGTACTTTTATAAAAATGCAGACGCGGATGAAATGATCTTTATCCATAAAGGAAAAGGAACATTGAAAACTTTTATGGGAAATATCCCTTTCGAATACGGTGACTATCTCGTAGTACCTCGTGGAATGATTTACCAGATGCACTTTGACACTACCGAGAATCGGATTTTCTATGTTGAAACGCCCCACCCGTTATATACACCAAAACGCTATAAAAGTTCAAGCGGTCAGCATCTGGAGCATTCTCCGTTTTGCGAACGAGACTTTAAATTACCGGGAAATATTGAGACCCATGATGAAAAAGGTGATTTCCTGATTAAAGTGAAGAAAGAAGGAATGATGCACGAAATTGTTTATGCAACTCACCCGTTTGATGTTGTTGGATGGGACGGTTACAATTTTCCCTGGGCTTTTTCAATTCACAACTTTGAACCTATTACAGGAAGAGTGCATCAACCACCTCCTGTCCATCAAACTTTTGAAACGCCGGCTTTTGTAGTGTGTTCTTTTGTACCAAGACTTTACGATTATCATCCGCTGGCAATTCCGGCACCTTACAACCATAGTAACATTGATAGCGATGAAGTACTGTATTATGTTGACGGCGATTTTATGAGCCGCAATAATATCGAACAGGGACACATCACGCTACATCCAAAAGGTATTCCGCATGGTCCCGCTCCGGGTGCGATGGAACGTAGTATTGGACAAACCGTCACTCAGGAATTAGCTGTTATGGTTGATACCTTTAAGCCTTTAAAAGTAACTGAAGAAGCGATGGGCATTGATGACGGAAAGTACTATAAAAGCTGGGTAGAGTAATGGTATTTCAACTCTTAAAAAACAAATTAGAATTGCGGTCACATTATATGGCAATGTGGGATTTCATTACTGTTTGCAATTAGAATCGTTATGAAATTTTAAATACATTATTAACTTTGATCATTGGTAAAATGACTCTTAAAACACACATTAAAAATGGCAACTAAAGAAATTAAAAACGTTGAGTACGGATTAGAAAAAATATTTGAAGGCGCGAAAGACTTCTTACCATTATTGGGTACCGATTATGTTGAATTTTACGTTGGGAATGCTAAACAATCTGCACATTACTATAAAACGGCGTTCGGATATCAGTCATACGCATACGCCGGGCTCGAGACTGGATTAACTGACCGTACATCTTACGTGCTGAAACAGGATAAAATCCGTATTGTTTTAACAACTGCTTTAAAAAGTGATTCTCCAATTGGCGAACATGTAAAAAAACATGGTGATGGCGTAAAAGTGATTGCCTTGTGGGTAGAGGATGCACGGAAATCTTACGAAGAAACCATCAAGCGTGGAGCAAAATCATTTATGGAGCCAACCGTTGAAAAAGATGAGAACGGTGAAGTAGTACGTGCAGGGATTTTTACCTATGGCGAAACTGTTCATATGTTTGTTGAGCGTAAAAATTATAAAGGCCATTTTTTACCTGGCTTCAGAGAATGGAAAAGTGACTACAATCCAACTCCTGTTGGCTTGAAATTTATTGATCACATGGTTGGAAATGTGGGTTGGAATCAAATGAACGCCACGGTTAAATGGTATGAAGATGTGATGGGCTTTGTGAACTTTTTATCGTTTGATGATAAACAAATTACTACTGAATATTCTGCCTTAATGAGTAAAGTAATGAGTAACGGAAATGGGCGAATAAAATTTCCTATCAACGAGCCAGCAGAAGGAAAAAAGAAATCGCAAATTGAAGAATACATCGATTTTTACGAAGGAGCAGGCGTTCAGCATTTAGCCTTGGCTACCGACGATATAATTAAAACGGTAACGGAATTAAAAGCACGGGGCGTTGAATTTTTACCGCCACCACCACAGGCTTACTATGACGATATTCCTCGTCGTTTGGGCGTTCATATGGAAATTATGAAAGAAGACATCAAAGAACTTCAGCGTTTATCCATTTTAGTAGATGCCGATGAGGAAGGCTATTTACTGCAAATTTTCACAAAACCTGTAGAAGACCGCCCTACATTATTTTATGAAATTATTCAACGAATGGGTGCTAAGGGATTTGGAGCCGGGAACTTTAAAGCATTATTTGAATCTATTGAAAGGGAACAGGCTTTAAGAGGTACTTTATAAGAACGCTAATTTGCGACGTTACACAGGATCAGCATCTATCTGCAAACGGTAGATGCTTTTTTTATTGTTAAACTGTAGGGTGTCTATTTCCTGCTTTAATAAATTACGGACTTGCTTTGGCGAATATTCGCGGTTTATTTTTAATAAAATCCTTTTATAGTATTGGTCTTTAATTTTTGCTACCAGTGGAAATTCTGGCCCTAACATCATTCCTCCAAACAACGGTTTAAGCTGATTAGCGAGTTGCTGTGATATATCATTAACCACATTTGAATCTTTCGACACAACCGATAATTCAATAATCCGTGTGAAAGGTGGGTAATGAAATTGTTCCCGTTCGTTAATCTGCGATTGATAAAACTGAAGGTAATCATCAGCCAGCACATGATTGATAACAGCGTGTTCAGGATGATTGGTTTGGATATATACTGTGCCTTTTTTGTTTTTGCGGCCTGCCCTACCGCTTACCTGTACAATCAACTGGTATGCCTTTTCAAAGGATCGAAAATCCGGAAAGTTCAAAACATTGTCAACATTTAATACACCAACAACACTCACATGGTCAAAATCCAACCCTTTTGTGACCATTTGAGTTCCAACCAGGATGTCAATATTTCCAAGTTCAAATTCATCAATTAACTGCTTATACGCGTACTTACTCCGTGTGGTGTCTAAATCCATCCTGGCCACTTTAGCCGAAGGAAACAATATTTCAATCTCTTCTTCAATTTTTTCCGTTCCAAAACCTTTATACCTCAAATTATTGGTTCCACAAGCGCCGCAGCTCGACGGAGGCTGTATATTATAACCGCAGTAATGGCAGCTTAGGCGGTTTGTTTGCTTATGGTAAATCAGTGCCACGTCACAATGAACACAGTGCGGAATCCAGTTACAATTCACACATTCGGTATACGGCGCGAAGCCGCGTCTGTTTTGAAATAAAATTACCTGTTCTTTTTTAGCAAGTGCATCCTTTATCGCATCCACCAATTGATGGGAGAAAATTCCTTTATTTTGTTGTTGCTGGGTTTCCTTTTTTAAATCGCAAATTATAGTATCTGGCAAACTGGCTTTCCCAAAACGCTCGTTTATCCTTACAAGTCCAAATTTATCGTGTAACGCGTTAAAATAGCTTTCAAATGAAGGCGTGGCTGTACCAAGTAAAACTTTAGCTTTATGCAAACCGGCCAGGTAAATTGCAGCATCACGTGCGTGGTAACGCGGAGCAGGATCTTGCTGTTTATAAGAATTATCATGTTCTTCATCAATAATAATCAATCCCAGATTATTGAAGGGCAAAAATAACGCAGAACGTGTACCCAGAACGATATTAAAATGCTTGGAATTCAACCGGTTTTCATTTTCACCAAGAATAGAATTCCAAATCTCCACCCGCTCATTTTCACTAAACTTGGAATGGTATATTCCTACTGAATCACCAAAAACCGCACGGATACGGTTAATGAGTTGAGTAGTTAATGCTATTTCAGGAACCAGATAGAGAACCTGCTTTCCTTCTGCTATAACCTGATTTATTAATTCAACATAGATCTCCGTTTTTCCGCTACCGGTAATTCCGTGCAACAAAACAGCTTGCTTCTCCTCAAATTGTTTTAAAACTTCTTCAAACGCTTTCTGTTGTGAAGGGTTGATTTTTTCACCAGGCCTAATTGCTTTACTATTTCATCAGACCTTAATAAATGAAGGATACCTAACAATAATTCAGCCTGTTTAAAAGCTTTTTTTTCCAAGGCATCCAAAACATCTTTTAATTTGTGCTCATTTTCTAACAGTTCCATACTTACTCCAAGATAAGACACAAGTTTTGGTTTGTATTTATCTTTAATTTCTTCATAAATCACAACCGCGCCTTTTTTGATCATTTTGTTAATAAAGACATGCACGGTTTTTATGCCGAGTAGTTCACCTACATCATCAAAACTTAACGAAGCCGATGCCTGCAATGCCTCTAAGATCAAATGTTCTTTTTCAGTAAAATGGTCGTAGGGCATTTCATCCAGACTAAAATCAGGATTCAAAGTTAAATGAGATGTACTGCTGAGTTTTAATCCACTCGGTAAAGCAGCATTCATCACATCACCCGGATTGCATAAATAATAATAAGAAATCCAATCCCAGAGTTCCAGCTGAGCCTTAGCAACAATTGGCGTTTCATCGAGGACAGATTCAATATATTTCGCGGTATATTCTTTTGGAGGATTCGAGTGAACCTGGTAAACAATGGCTGTATAAAACTTAGATTTACCAAACTGTACAATCACTCTTTTACCAACAGAAACCAAGTCATTCATTTCCCTGGGTACCCTGTAAGTATATTTATTAGCTACCGATAAAGGAACAATCACATCAATAAACAATGTATCGTGTTCAATCATGCTTAACTGATTAAGGCTGCAAGAAAAACACCAGCGACCATTGACATGATCTTCGCAAGGTTATACCGATGGTTTTCTCCGGTTTCAAACATAATTGCTGTAGAAATGTGAAGAAAAATACCAATTACCACAGCAAAAGATAACTTTAAGAAACCATCGTAATTCTGCACGCCAATCGAATTTAAAATATAACTGATTAGGCAACCAAGCGGGGCCATTAAAGCGAACCCAATTAAGAGTAAAAATGTCTTTAATTTAGATGTTTTGTGTTCCAACAGTAGAGTCACAAAGGCAATTGCAATGGGAATGTTATGAATACAAATACCAAACACCAGCGATTGCTGAATTGAAAAAACTGTATCTGTTGACTGAATAATTCCACTATGATAAATTGGTAAACCTTCCAGCAACGAATGCAAATACAACCCCGCAATCATACCAAAGGGCAAATGTTTCCCGCATGAATCGGAATGCGCATGCGTATGTCCATGCTCAATTCCGGCGCTAAAATATTCCAGCAAAATCTGGATAAAAAAACCAACCAGGATAAATAGCCCGATGGATTTTGCATTAGCACCTTCGTATGATTCGGGTAACAGATGCGTTACAGAAATTGCGAACAGGTAAGCGGCACTGAATGCAAGCAAAAACCTTAAATTATGAGCTTTAATTTTTAGCGAAAGAAAAATTGCTCCCGTCACAATAATGGGAAGTGCCAACAATATGGTTAAAAGCCACAGACTCATAATTTTCGCATAACTAGTATTAAACGCGGAGAAGAATTTGCTTTAAATTCATCTAATTGATAACTTCCAAACACGTGCAAAATCTGCAGATTACATGCTTCTGCAAGACTTTCAAAATATGCTCTGTCAAACAATTTCACCCGCTCTTCGAAATGAAAATTTTTCCCACCGTCGCTAAAGTCAATATGTTTTACCACCGTGTTATCGGAAATCTGTTTAGAAATACGAAATGTGATATTCTCTTCCGTTTTCTCCTCGCTTTGTGATATCTCATTCCTCAACACCTCTGAATTCAAATAATCAAAGACGAATAGACCTCCTGGCAACAGGCTTTTTTGAACTGAATGAAAAACCTTGAGATCATCGTGCTTTTTCTCAAAATAACCAAAACTGGTAAACAAGTTAAAGACGACATCAAAATAATTCGTTCTGAACAGATTTCTCATATCATGCCGATAAAACTGGAGAGTGTCGTTTGCAGAGGCACTTGCAATTAGAATACTTTGTGAAGACAAATCTGTTCCAATTACCCTGTATCCTTTTTGATTTAAATAAATGCTGTGCCGGCCCTTTCCACAGCATAAGTCCCAACATAATGCGCCGGGCTTTAGATTCAAAAATGCCGAAATTTTATCGATGAAGGCGGCCGCCTCAGAATGATCTCTGTTTTTATAAAGTATATGATAATACGGTGTATCAAACCAGGATGAAAACCAATCTTTTTGCATCAGTACAAAGGTATTAAAACAAAAACACCGAACAGGGATGCCCGGTGTTTTTTGCAATAAATTTTTTATTAATTATCGGGCAATTACACGAACATACTGAAACGGCTTATATTTGTTTTTGTTTGTATAATCCGAGTTGTAAAGCGGTCCGCGCACAGCTGAAATCTTCTTAAAATTGATCTTGGAAGCGTCACCGCCTTTAGCCGTCACCGCAGCTTTTATTTTCTCTTCCATCTTGTTGGCACGAGATTCTGCCAGATCCTGATTGTTTGCAAAAGCCCTGGTAGGAACCTGAGAGGCACTCGACATAATCTTTACAGTTGGGTTACAATCCTTAATCTTGCTTACAATACTCTCAATTAACACTTCCCAGTCTTTTGCATCTTCGATGTCGCTAACATTATAATCAAAAAGATGTTTGTAGCTCACTGGTGATCCGCACTTAACATCAGGCTTTAGTGCAGGCTCCTGAGGATCTTTTACAGTTCCTTCACTTGCATCGAGGTAAAGGGTTTGCGTGATTATCTTACTGCCTTTTATTCCAGCTGTAGTAAATGAACTTACATTCGATTTTTTTCCATTCAATTCTGCCACTAATGAATAGGATTTATCAGCAGATAACGGCGTTCCATCTTTACGTCCCACATTATCAACCTCAAACTTAATCTCAGATCCTTCTTTTTCGGTTAATGTTACCTGTGCATTTGCAACCGGCTTCTTTTCCTTACTATCGTTAAAAACGACTGTATTTAAAACGATATTCTTACTTTTAGCTTTTACGGAACCCAGCAATGATACCGGATCCAGATTTATTTCTTTTTTAATTTCCTGGTATGCGATGTCATTTGTTACAAAAATATCTTCGCTATAAAACTCCTGTCCTTTCGACTGGTATGAAAAATTATAATTTTTGTTTGGAGCAAGAATTGTAGCGAACGTTCCATTCTCTTTAGGCCTATATCTTCCTACAATCTCACCGGTTTCTTTATTGGTAACAAGAATTTCCAAATCTTCAGGTAACTTTTCACCCTCCGCAGGAAGAATAGACCCTTTAAATAACGCAAGCGGTTTTTCTTTTACGTCGGGAATAAACATTTTGTAGATGTCCTTTTCTCCAAATCCTCCGTCTTTAGCAGAAGAAAAATATCCTCTTTTACCATCCGGAGAAGTAACAAAGAATACATCATCATCAGGTGTATTAATCGGATATCCCAGGTTCTGTGGTTCAG
Source organism: Bacteroidota bacterium (assembly GCA_029237825.1). Lineage (GTDB taxonomy): Bacteria > Bacteroidota > Bacteroidia > B-17B0 > Aurantibacillaceae > UBA4416. The sequence goes on from JAQZBQ010000018.1 coordinate 17,995, forward strand.
AAAACTTTTTTTCTTCATCAATAAACGATGCAAAAATATCAAAGCCACCCATTGACTTATGCCCCACTGACGCAAAGATTAACGTAACTCCATCAGGATGAATAAACGGACCGTCTTCATCGTATTTCGTATTAATTGTTGGACCTACATTCAGCGCTTTACTCCAGGCTCCGTTTGGAAGCCTTACACATCGGTAAATATCCCTGCCACCAAATCCACCCGGGCGATCAGAAACGAAATATAACGTATTGTTATCCGCGCTTAAACAAGCATGAGATTCCCAGTACTTTGTATTAATATCGGAACCAAAGCTTTGCAAAATACTCCAGTCTTTACCATCCCAGGTACTGAAATAAACATTACCGTTACCACCGTCGTCCCTGTATACAATTAAAGTCTGACCATCGGGCGTTAAATTAATTGACCCTTCATGTCCATTTGTATTTACAAATTGTCCGATACCTTTTGGAGAAGACCATACTCCATTCTCATCTTTATAGGAAACAACAATGTCTTCAAAAAACTGCCCGTCCGGAGTTTTATCTCCCCCCGTGCTGGTATTTCTTCTCGTCGTATAAATTAAGGTTGCTTCATCCGCACTTAACACCGGGCTGTAGTCCGGGAAAGGACTGTTAATACTGTCCCCGAGATTTTCAATTTTTACATTAATAGGTGCCGCAATCAACTCTTTAGCAAAAACAGATTGTTGTTTAAAAAATGCTACGTCGGCCTTTGTCTCTTTATCACGGGCGTAATCTTTATCAAATAAATCATATTGCGCTATAGCCTCATCAAATTTGTAATTGAAATGTAATGACTTACCATAGTAAAATACAGCTAATGGCGGTGCAGCTTTTTCACTTGGATCATCGCTTCTGTAATTCTTCTTGATGTTTGTAACGGCTTTTTCTAAAAAACGTTCTGCCTGACCTTTATTTTGAGAGGAATTTAGGTAACAGTATCCGATATTAAAATTGATGTTAGCGGTAGAAGAATCAATTTTGTAAGCTTCGAGGTAATTTCTCAAAGCCATGTCGTAATTTTCCTCGCCAATCAAAAAATTTCCTTCTCTGAAAAAATCCGAATACTTGCCGCTGGTTAGCTGGGCATTAATAATATTGCCAAATAATAATGCGAGGATTAGTATACAAAATTTCTTCATGAGATTTTTTTTACAAGACGAACAAAAATAGTATAATTTTAGACAAGTTAGACAATTAACCCGATAAAAAAATCCCATTCAATGATGGGATTTTTAAGGCTTCTATGAGGTTCTGGTGACATCCCAGTTTTCCATGTAATCGGCAACCTTACGGAGGAAACTTCCACCTAATGAACCATCAACTACCCGATGATCATAAGATAGGGAAAGGAACATGAAATGACGGACAGCGATCACATCGCCTTGAGGTGTTTCAATCACAGCTGGTTTCTTTTTAATTGTTCCTACCGCTAAAATTGCAACTTGTGGTTGAAGGATGATTGGAGTTCCCATTACATTACCAAAACCGCCAACATTTGTAAGCGTAAATGTTCCTCCCTGAATTTCATCCGGAGCAAGTTTATTGGCCCGGGCCCGTGTAGCAAGGTCATTCACATCCTTGGTAATTCCAACAAGATTTTTTTGGTCGGCATTTTTTATTACCGGAACAATCAGGTTGCCGGTTGGCAAGGCAGCCGCCATACCAATATTGATATTTTTACGTTTAATTATTTTTGTTCCCGTTTGATCAACTGAAACATTGATCAGAGGGAAATCTTTAATCGCCTTTGCCACACATTCAATAAAGAGCGGTGTAAACGTGATTTTTTCACCTTCCCGTTTTTCAAAATCTTTTTTAACTTTATCTCTCCACTGAACCAGGTTGGTTACATCGGCTTCAACAAACGACGTTACATGTGGGGACACATGCTTACTCATTACCATATTATCGGCAATAATTTTTCGCATGCGATCCATCTCAATTATTTCGTCTCCGCCTCCAACTGATACTGCTGGCCGCTGCACCAAAACTGTATTCTCTGGTACGCCCAAAGAACTTCCAGACTTAACTTCAGTTTTTTGAGCAACAGGTGCGGAAGAGCTACTTGTCGTTTGCGATTGTTTATTGCGGTTTGGTAAATAAGCAAGAATATCTGCTTTTGTGACGCGTCCATCCTGGCCTGTGCCTTTAATGCTATCCAATTCATCCAACGAAATCCCTTCTTCTTTGGCAATACTTTTTACCAGGGGAGAATAAAATTTGTCAGACCCGGAAAAGTCAACGTGTTCAGTTTTTGCCGCGACAGGTGAATCTGTTTCTGATTTTGTATTTTGAGCAGGAGCAACCGTCTTCGGTGTTTCAGCAACCGAGGCATTTGCGTCAGATGAGATGATCGCAATTACTGCACCTACCTGTACTACATCATTTTCATTAAATAATTTCTTAACTAACTTGCCTTCAAAAGGGGATGGAATTTCAGAATCTACTTTATCCGTTGCAATTTCCAGAACGGTTTCATCAATTTTAATGGTATCTCCTTCGTTTTTGGTCCACTTAATGATCGTTGCCTCAGCAACACTTTCGCCCATTTTAGGCATTGTTAATTCAAATTGAGCCATTTTCTAAAAAATAATGTAGAACGCAAAAATAACGTAATATCACTAGTACGCAAATTTATTAACCAAGAATTTAGATCCCAGGCGCATTTCACATATCCAGAAGATTTTTCAGGCTTAACTGGATACAACCTCAATAAATCCTACCAGAACGGATTTTTCTACCGAAAGCGACTTTGAGTAATTTAAAATGTTTTGCACGAGGTAATCCGGCAATTCGGGTTCTTCAACTGGAATAATCCGTTGCTTGTCTTTTGAGGATTTGTAATCTAAAGAAACAAGAGTAGAGGTTTGATGCATAGGCAGTATTAGGGGTTTATATATAGAAAACGATAGGAATTCCGTTTTATTGTGTAGGAAGTAATTTTTCGCCCTACCGTTAAATAAATTACCGAAAGCGCTTTTTAAGGGTATTTTATTTAATTTCGTTTTAATCCATCTTTCAATTTTATGTCGATTAAAACTATCCTTGCTGTGTTTTTGATCACAGTTGTTTCCATTTGCGGCTTAACCTATTTTTCATCCACAAAAGCAAAAATTCATTCAACGCAGATTAACCCTGCTTTTAAAGAATACATTGCCGCTTACACGGCCGGCTTTATTTCCGTGGAAAACAGTATTACCATTGCGCTCCGAAATGAAGCAACCTCAGAGGTTGAAATAGGGAAAGAAATAGAAAATACCTTATTTGAATTTTCTCCACGGATTGAGGGGAAAATGATTTGGCTGGATAAAAAGACCATTGAATTTAAACCTTCGAAACACCTGGAAAACGATAAACATTACAAGGCAACGTTTCATTTAAATCAAGTGTTAACGGTAAGTAAAGATTTAAACGATTTCGAATTCGAATTTTCCACGTTGAAGCAAGCCATGGAGCTTATCGTAAATGATTATAAAACAGATAATCAGAACAATCTTTTAATTGGCGGTGTGATTACCACTGCTGACATTTCAGAAAACGCACTCACAGAAAAAACATTGCAAGCTCTCCAATCAGGCCGAAGGTTGACAGTGAAATGGTTTCATGATAATTCTACAACACACCGGTTCGAAGTGCAAGGGATAATAAAAGGAAGTGGCAATCTTTCTCTTTCGTATAATGGTGAAAGTATAAACGCTACTGAAAAAGATACAAAGGAAATTCAGATTCCCGATAAAGGCGAATTTGTATTGCTCAACACCCTGATCGAAAACGATCCTGATCAGTATGTAACGCTTCAGTTTTCTGATAAACTGGATCCGCATCAGAACCTCCATGGCTTAATCTTCTTTGCAAATTCAGTAATTACACCCATTTCTCAGTACAACGAATATGGCGATGAAATAAGTGAGGCGCTTCCTCAGAAAGAACATGAACTAACTTACCTTATTGAAAATAATACGATTAAAGTTTATACCGGTGAGCGTTTTACCGAAGTCCGAGACTTACAGATCAGTAACAATGTAAAAAACGATGAAGGGAAGCCGTTAAAGAATTCGGAAACACGATCCATTCTTTTTGAGGACCTCAAACCAAATGTCAGGCTAACAGGCAAAGGCGTAATCCTACCAAACTCAAAAAACCTCATGTTTCCATTTGAAGCAGTGAATCTTAATGCGGTAGATGTAATAATTACCAGAATTTATGAAGACAATATTCTTCAGTTTTTGCAGGTTAATAGTCTTGACGGAAACCAGGAATTGCGGCGTGTAGGAAAACGCATTGTGAAAAAGAAAGTGATGTTACAGTTGAGTGGCAACCCCTCTAGAAACAAATGGAATAAATACTCAATTGATTTGTCAGCTTTAGTTAATGCTGAACCCGGGGCTTTATATAACGTTCGAATTGGATTTAACCGTAACTATTCAATTTATAATTGCCAGGGCGATACCCTGGTGGATTCGGCTAACGAAATTTTATCCGAAAACGACGAAGAGGACGACGAAAAAGACTGGGATTACTATAATTCCTACGATGATTACTATGATGATTATTACTATTATAATTACCGACAAAGAAACAATCCCTGCTCGCGTGCCTACTACAATAACAAATCGGTAAACAGAAATATCCTTTCAACCAATATTGGGTTAATTGTAAAACGTGGGAATTCAGGCGACATTACCGTATTCGCTTCAGACATTCTTTCAACTAAGCCAATGGCTAATGTTGCCATTGAAGCCTTTGATTATCAACAACAAAAAATCAAACACACCATTACTAATGCCGATGGCTTAGCCCATATCGAAACCAAATATAAACCATTTGTACTCATTGCTAAAAGAGGTAAGGAGCGCACGTACTTAAAATTGGAAGATGGAAATTCCCTGCTCTTAAGTTCGTTCGAAGTAGACGGAGATATTGTACAAAAAGGCATTAAAGGTTTCATCTATGGCGAACGTGGTGTATGGCGGCCGGGAGATAGTTTATTCCTTTCATTTATTTTAGAAAATAAAACAGCGGAATTCCCCGAAAACTATCCAGCTTCACTTGAACTGATTAATCCACAGGGACAAGTTGTACAAAAAATAAATCGGACCACACATACTGACGGATTCTATAATTTTTCTACTAAAACCGAGAACACTGCAATTACCGGCATTTATCAGGCAAAAGTTAAGGTAGGAGGCGCTGTATTTACTAAAAATGTCCGTATAGAAACAATTATACCGAATCGTTTGAAAATTAATTTACAGCCGGTTGCCACCGGAAAAAAAGATAAAATTTACAGTGGAGATCTTTCTTTAAATCGCGAACTTTTTATTAATTGGCTACATGGCGCTCCAGGGAGAAACCTCGAAACAAAAATTGATGTTTCTTTATCACAAATCAACACGGAGTTCAAAGGATATAAAGGTTACACCTTCGATAACCCTGCGCAAAATTTCTTTTCGGAGACCCAAACCATTTTTAGTGGCCGTACAGATGAAAGCGGAAGAGCTATTGTAAACGCGCAATTAAGTGACACAAAATCAGCTCCGGGATTTCTGGCTGCAAACTTTACTATCAGGGCTTTTGAAGATGGAGGTTCCTTCAGTACTGATCGGTTCACCATGCCGGTTTCGCCTTTTTCAAATTATGTGGGCATCAAAACACCACAAACAAAAGATCTGGAACATTACCTGGAAACCGACACGGACCATCCTATTCAAATTGCCACAGTAGATGAATTTGGCAATGCTACCTCGCGTTCAAACCTTGAAGTGAAAGTTTATAAATTAAATTGGCGCTGGTGGTGGGACAACTACAACCAGGATCTTTCCTCCTATATTGGAAGTAACTACCATGAGCCCGTTTACAGCGAACATTTGTCCTCTTTGAATGGTAAAGCAAATTTTAAACTTCGTGTCAACCGGCCATCATGGGGGCGATTCCTTATTTATGTGAAAGATGTTGAAAGTGGGCACGCCTGTGGTAAGGTAGTTTATATCGACTGGCCAAGCTGGGCCGGCAAATCGCCAAAAGGAAATGAAGGCAGCAATGTATTAATGGTTAATACAGACAAACAGGAATATAAAGTTGGGGAAAAAGTAAAGGTTTTAATTCCGAGCCCTGCGGGCGGTAAAGCGCTCGTAAATATTGAAAGCGGATCGCGCACGTTACAAAATACTTGGCTGGAAACAAAAGGAGGCACTACCGAATATGAATTTACAGTGACCAAAGAAATGACCCCCAACATTTATGTATTTGTTCATCTCATACAGCCACACTCCCAAACTGTGAACGACCTACCGATACGATTATACGGTGTAGCTTCTTTAATGATCAAGGATGAAAACACGATCCTTAAACCGGTTATTAAAACCGAGGCAGTTTGGAAGCCTGAAAGTGTTGCCAGTATTAATGTAAGCGAAGCAAATGGAAAAGAAATGGCGTATACACTCGCGGTCGTTGATGAGGGATTATTAGACATCACCCGTTTTAAGACTCCGGATCCCTGGAATACTTTATACGCGAAAGAGGCACTGGGAGTAAAAACATGGGACGTTTACGATCAGGTAATCGGATCATTTGGTAATACCATGAGCCGCATTCTTTCAATCGGTGGCGACGATGCGATTAATAATAAACCAGAAAACAGCGCCCGAAGATTTAAACCAATGGTTCGTTTTGCAGGGCCTTTTCATTTAAAGAAAGGTGAAAAAGCCAATCATAAGATTGATATTCCACAATACGTTGGTTCAGTAAGAATAATGGTTGTAGCAGGACACCAGGGGGCCTACGGAAATTCAGAAAAGGCAGTTCCTGTAAAAAAACCATTAATGATCCTTTCCACTTTACCGCGCGTGCTTGGCCCGGGAGAAGAGGTCAATCTTCCCGTAACCGTGTTTGCCATAGATAAAAAAGTAAAAAATGCCTCTATTACTGTTACCACTGATAAATTTTCTGAGGTCGTTGAAGGCAAAACCCAAACCGTTAGTTTTCCTTCGATTGGCGACAAGGTAGTTAATTTCAAACTTAAAACTAAGGAAGCATTAGGTATATCCAAGATAAGAATCGTCGCCACAAGTGGTGGAGAAACGGCTTCTGAAACAATTGAAATTGCCGTTAGGGCCAATAACCCATCCATCACTGATGTTGACGAATTTGTACTAACTGCTGTGAAAGATTTATCTGTTACCTACACTCCAATTGGTTTAAAAGGAACAAACAAAGCCTTTGTGGAACTATCAACACTTCCGCCTATAAACTTGTCACAGCGCCTCGAATATTTAATTCAGTACCCGCACGGTTGTGTTGAACAAACAACATCTTCTGTTTTTGCAGGATTATACCTTAACGACATTTCGGAATTAAGTTCGAATCAAAAAACCTTCATAGATAAAGCAACCAAAGCGGCTATTCAGCGGTTGAAGAGTTTTCAAACACCTGAAGGAGGGCTAGCATATTGGCCTGGATTAAATACTCCTGACGAATGGGGAACAAATTATGCCGGACATTTTTTACTTGAGGCAAAAGCAAAAGGCTATAGTCTGCCCTATGGCTTACTCGACAACTGGAAAAAATTCCAAAAACAAAAAGCCCAAAATTATAATGGTAATAAGAACACTGCCTATTACGGAGAAGATCTTACACAAGCCTATCGTCTTTACATATTAGCTTTAGCAGGATCTCCCGAATTAGGGGCCATGAACAGACTTAAAGAGAAATCAACATTAAGTAATGAAGTGAAATGGCGATTAGCCGCTACGTACGCTGTTATTGGTCAAACGGAACTGGCCAGGAAAATGATTGCTAAACTGGCGTTAAAAGCAAAGCCTTATCCGGATTATTACTACACGTACGGCAGTATGGAACGTGACGACGCGATGATTCTGGAAACGCTCACACTCTTAAAGGATAATACGAATGCTTTTTTGAAAGTGAAAGACCTTGCGGCAAAATTAAGTGAACATGATTATTGGCTAAGTACACAATCTACCGCCTACAGTTTGCTGGCCATTAGTAAGTATATAAAAACAAACGCTCCGGCATCAACGGTACAGGCTGAAATAAAAATTGGCAACGAAATGGTAGTAGTTAATGATTTTAATAAATCCCGCTTTAAACTTTTAGAAATCAAAAACGCGAATGGTTCAACTCCCGTTAAAGTATCAGTAAAAGGTCAGGGAAATTTGTTCGTTAGGTTGGTTAAACAGGGAGTGCCGCATTCGGGCCTCGAAACAGATAAATTTACGAATCTCGAGCTGAGTGTAAATTATAAAACTTTAAACGGAACCCCACTTGATGTATCGCAGTTAGAACAGGGCACCGATTTTATGGCCGAAGTCACTGTTAAAAATCCAGGGTTGCGAGGTATGTACCGAAACCTCGCGCTTGCACAGATTTTTGCTAGCGGCTGGGAGATACGCAACCAGCGACTCGACAATATCACTTATGCCAACGGGGCGGTTCCAACGTACCAGGATATCAGGGATGATCGCGTTTATACGTATTTTGATTTGGGACCTGGTTCTGCAAAGACCTTTAAAGTTTTGCTGAACGCCTCTTATGTAGGAAAGTTCTATCTGCCCGGGATAAGTTGCACCGCAATGTACGACAACAGTGTTTCAGCACATATTTCAGGGAAATGGGTCACCATTAAAAAACCCGGAAATATATTGTAATGAATCAGCAACCGTATGATTGTAAGTTCTTAATTATATTTGCGACATGAAACTAGATATTTTAGCCATAGGTATTCATCCCGATGATGTAGAACTCTCAGCCTCCGGAACCATTTTAAAGCACATCGCCTTTGGCAAAAAAGTCGGTATTCTTGACCTCTCGAGGGGAGAACTTGGAACACGCGGTAATGCCACACTCCGCTCACAGGAAGCCAACGCCTCAGCAAAAATACTGGGTGTATCGATGAGAGAACAATTGACTATGCGCGATGGCTTTTTTGAAAACGATGAACGTCACCAGAAGCAAATCATTGAAGTGATTCGAAAATTCCAGCCCGAAATAGTTCTCGCTAACGCCATTTCAGACAGGCACCCGGATCATGGGCGTGCTGCAAAATTAATAGCGGACGCATGTTTCTACAGCGGTTTGATTAAAATTGAAACAAAAGTGGGGAACCAAACACAGGAGGCGTGGCGTCCGAAGGCCGTTTACCATTATATTCAGGATCAGTTTATGAAGCCTGATTTTGTTGTAGACATAACACAGTTCATGGACAAAAAAATGGAATCGATTCTCGCCTATTCTTCTCAATTTTATGATCCAAATTCTAATGAACCGGAAACCCCGATTTCTTCAAAAAACTTTATTGAAAATGTGAAAGCCAAATGCGCAATTTTTGGAAGAGCTATCAATTGCGATTATGCGGAGGGTTTTACAGTTAACCGTTATATCGGCGTTGAAAACCTTTTTGATTTAAGGTAAATCTCTGAAAATTTAGAAACAAAAGGACTAAAACAAAAACAATTTACATCACGTGTAAATTGTCCAGCGTGTCTTTGGTATAGAAAAAATTGATAAAATTTAACACACTAAAATGAGGAATAGAGGCTGCACCACGATAAGAAGTTGTGGATTTAACTACCTTTTCTGTCACAACTTTTGACTTTTCGGGTGTGGCTTTAACAATCTGAGGATGTTTCACACAATCTTTCGGTTGCTGCTGCGTCTTAGGCTGTGGCTGAGTTGCATGCATTTTAAATAAACATGCAAAAAGGAAAACATAAATAAAAACTACTGATTTCATTTCGTTTTAAATTTTAACTATACCAAAAATAGGATTTATTTTATAATAAACAAATATCCTCCCTTATAGATTATACATTTACAGATCAGCCAATTTTGCTCCAGGAGCTTCTGCTTTTTCCCTGTACCTGAAGTTGGTGAACAAGCAACTGATTTTCTGACGCCGCTAATTCAGGATCTTCATTTAAAACAGCTTGTGCCGAGGATCGTGCTAATTGCAAAATTTGTCCATCCTGTGCCAAATCAGCAATTTTAAGATCAATCACGCCGCTTTGTTGAGTTCCGTCAAGATCTCCTGGGCCTCTCAATTTCAAATCCACTTCACTGATTTCAAATCCGTCATTTGTTCTTACCATAGTTTCCATTCGCAATTTACTGTCGGCGCCAAGCTTGTAAGACGTCATTAAAACGCAATACGATTTATCTGCACCGCGGCCAACCCGTCCCCGTAACTGATGTAATTGCGACAAACCAAACCGTTCAGCACTCTCTATTACCATAACAGATGCGTTGGGAATATTCACGCCAACTTCAATAACGGTTGTCGCAACCATAATTTGTGTTTCTTTTTTTATGAAGCGCTGCATTTCAAACTCCTTTTCCGCCGGTTTCAATTTTCCGTGAACAATGCTAATCTGATACTGAGGTGGTTTAAAATCGTCGAGCAGTGCATCATAACCATTTTGAAGGTTCTGGTAATCCATTTTTTCGCTCTCCTGAATTAACGGATACACAACATACACTTGCCGTCCTAAAGCAATTTGCTCTTTCATGAAGCCAATAAGGCGCAGACGCTGCCCTTCCATAAAATGCATGGTCGTAATTGGCTTCCGGCCAGGCGGTAGTTCATCAATAACTGATGTATCAAGATCGCCATAAAGTGTCATTGCCAGAGTTCTTGGAATAGGCGTTGCGGTCATAATCAACACGTGTGGCGGTTGAATATTCTTTTTGTGCATTTTGCCGCGTTGCGCTACTCCAAAACGGTGTTGCTCATCAATTACCACCATTCCCAGATTCTTAAAAATAACAGTATCTTCAATCAGCGCATGTGTTCCTACTAAAATATGGATTGCTCCCGATTGAAGTTCATCATGCAAAATTTTTCGCTCTTTAGTCTTTGATGAGCCGGTTAAAAGTGCAACGTTTATACCCATAGGGGCTAACAATTCGGCAATGGTAACGAAGTGCTGTTTTGCTAAAATTTCGGTTGGTGCCATTAAACAAGCCTGGAACCCATTATCAATTGCCAACAACATGCTTAATAAAGCCACCAGTGTCTTTCCGCTGCCAACATCACCTTGCACAAGCCTGCTCATTTGCCTGCCCGACCCCATATCAACCCTGATTTCTTTGACAACACGCTTTTGCGCATTCGTGAGCTGAAACGGCAAATGTTGATTATAAAAGGTGTTGAAAGCCTCTCCTACCCGGTTAAATACAAAGCCCTGAATGGATTGATGCCTTACCAGATTTGACTTTAATAATTTCAACTGAACATAAAACAACTCCTCAAATTTTAACCGGAACCTGGCTTTTTCCAACATTTGCTTTGATTCCGGAAAATGAATGTACCGCAAAGCATCTAAGCGTGATAACAAGCCGAAATCCTTAATAATGGGTTCGGTGAGGGTTTCACGAATTGTATGTTCATTTAACTGCAGGGTTAAAATCCTCAGGCTTTTTCTCAGTCCGTCACTATCAAGATTCTTGTATTTCAATTTCTCGGTACTATTGTAAACCGATTGAAAAGTGGATTGATTGGCGAGCAATTCCGGTGTCACCACGTCTATATCTGGATGAGCCATGTTAAAGCGGCCCATAAATGAAGTAACTTTCCCGTAAACAATATACTCGGTGTTCGCTTTAAGTTTTTCGGCCATCCATTTCGCACCCTGAAACCATACCAGTTCGATGATGCCACTACTGTCCCTAAATTTAGCAACCAGCCGACGGGCGCGTTTCTCCCCAACAAAATTAATTTCAACAATATGGCCTCTTAACTGATAGTACGCGGAATCTTCCGTAACTTCTTTCACGCTTTGAAAATGGGTGCGGTCGATATAACGAAAAGGGTAATGGGTTAAAAGGTCCTTATAGGTGAAAATACCAAGCTCTTTCTGGAGCGCCTCTGCCCGTTGTGGTCCAATTCCTTTAAGAAATTCGATTGGCGTATCTAAAAAAGCAATGTTCATCTTGGATTGGCAAAATTACTACACACTTGCTGTTAATACAATTATGTACAGGTGAATTATAAACAATCATTCTTCTCTATTTTTGTACGGTGAGAATGCATTTGATAATGGCTTTATTGTTTCTCTGTCACTTTTCAAAAGGTCAGTTCCTCGATACCTTCAAAGTGCTCCTGCATTCTCGCCCAAGTATCGACGCACGTCTTGAATCCCGGTATTCGTTTTTAAATCATAATGCCACAAAGGTTACGGGTGTACGACTGGGCTTAAGCTTCCGAAGAAAACTTCGCGTAGGTTTTGGTTATAGCTGGTTAGCCACAGATGTATCCGACAAAAAATTAGTGCCTGACGCTTATGGCAATATCCGCGTTGTAAATAATTACCTGAAATTTGGATACGTGTGCTACTATGCTGATTTTGTTTTTCATAAAACAAAACGCTGGCAACTCAGTGTACCTATACAAGTTGGAACTGGAATGTACTGGACCCAATACCATGATGGATTACAAACTGTAAAGTCGAAAAAACGGCTATTACTGTTTTACGAACCCGGCATCACAGTGCAATTTAAAGTAACCCGATGGTGTGGACTGGGGCTGGATGTGTGCGCCAGGCTGGCACTCCGAAATACCAACTACGTGGGCGAAAAACTAAATTCTTTTGTATTGGCGCCAAAACTTCTCATCTGGTTTGATCAGATTTTTTTCATGGCCCTGCCCAATTCCAAACTTTCAAAAAAATTCGGACCATCTTACTGGTAGAACAACTTCTTATTATTCAAGACCTTTGATTTGCTATAATTTATAGCATGCCGGTACATTTTAAATCTGTATTTTTACTCATCTTCCTTTAAACATGAACGAAAATTTAGACGCTAATAATGAAAAGTTAAATGGAACGGATAAGGAGTACGAACGCGCCTTGCGTCCTTCTGAGTTCAATGATTTTAGTGGCCAGCAATCTGTTGTAGATAATCTTTTAGTGTTTGTTCAGGCAGCCAAAAAAAGAGAAGAAGCACTTGACCATGTTTTGCTGCATGGGCCACCAGGCCTTGGAAAAACTACTTTAGCCCATATCATTTCAAATGACCTTGGCGTAAATTTAAAAGTTACCAGCGGCCCTGTTTTAGATAAGCCAGGAGATCTTGCAGGACTTCTTACCAACCTTGAACCCTTTGATGTACTTTTTGTTGATGAAATTCACCGCCTCAGCCCCATCGTAGAAGAATATTTATATTCCGCGATGGAGGATTACAAAATTGATATCATGATTGATAGCGGACCTAATGCACGTACGGTTCAGATAAAATTAAACCCCTTTACACTGGTTGGCGCTACTACCCGTAGCGGACTTTTGACAGCGCCACTCCGTGCCCGTTTCGGGATCACTTCACGATTAAATTATTACGACAGTAAAGTATTAACCGGAATTGTTCAACGGAGTTCAGGGATACTTGGTGTTGAAATTGCAGAAGAAGCCGCCTATGAAATCGCCAGAAGAAGTCGCGGCACGCCAAGGATTGCTAATGCCCTCCTACGAAGGGTTAGGGATTTTGCACAGATAAAAGGCGATGGAACCATAACACTTGATATCGCTACATACGGATTAAAAGCTTTGAACGTCGATAAAAATGGTTTAGATGAAATGGACATCCGAATCCTCTCGGCCATTATTGAAAAGTTTAAAGGTGGCCCTGTTGGTATCACCACCATCAGTACAGCCGTTGGTGAAGAAGCAGGAACCATAGAAGAGGTATACGAGCCGTTTTTAATACAGGAAGGCTATTTAGCCCGTACACCGAGGGGCAGAGAAGCGACAGAGAAAGCTTACAAGCATCTTGGAAAATCTTTTAGAGGAAGATTAGGGGGATTGTTCGAAGATTAAATAGTAAATACCCTCCCGAGGGTATGCTGCGGCGTATTAGTTACACTAATTTCGCTTGTAGTTCAATATTTAACACTTCAAACAAGGGTATATGAATTTCAATACTACCATCAAATTTATTCAGGCGGGTGCTATTTCATGTTTAATATCAAATAGTAGCATTGGACAAAATCCATTCAAAAAAGCTATGGAAATCGTTCCGGGCGACTATTACACGGTTAGTTTTTCACCGGATAGCAAATATGTAGTTGGAACAAGTTTTTCAAATCTTAAATACAGTGAAACACTGACTATGAGGGCAGGAGGCACTCAAGTATTTAATATTGAAACAGGAGTTAAAGAATTAGCGATAACTGATCGACCTGCATTGTGTGCTGTTTTCAGGCCAGATGGCAAGGAAATTTTGTCTGCTGAATTATCGAATGGGCCAAGAACTTTTTCATTTAAAGATGGTGCCGAGAAGTCAATAAAATCTCAGAATGAGGAGGTAACTTTTACAACGTTATACTCAGAAAACGGTATGGATGCTATTACAGGTACAGTAAAGGGAAATGTTTATATCACAGACATTGCCACGGGTAAGCTCAAAAACACAATAAAAACAAACGACTCAGCTCAGATTGTTATTAGTTTACATTTATTTAATAACGGCAAAAATCTTATCACGCATTCGGCTGGAGCGATACAATTTTGGGACCTTGCTTCTGGAAAATTAACTAAGTATTATACTCCTGCAAATGGTAAATCCGTATCATATGTTGCCGTTAGTGGTGACAAAAAAACAATGATAAGCCAAAGTGGGAAGACTGTTTCTATTTGGAATTTAGAAACGATGGATATTAAAACAACCTTCGAAACGAGTTGGAAATATTGTGGTGCGATCTCACCTGACGGATCGCTCATTGCCTTAGGGTTCGACGGGGGCTTTTATACCTTTAATAATAAGGGCGAAGTTATCAGAGGTTGGGGAGGAGACGATGTGGATGTAAAATCTCTATCCTTTTCTCCGGATGGAAGACTTTGTGCTGCTGGATTATCTTCAGGCCGACTATATATTTTTGACGCAGCTGTATTGGCGACAAGTGCTGAATAGAACTGTCATATAAAAGACTTTGCTGAAAGAGGTGATCTAATCCACTTATCATTACAAAAGGGCATAAACAACCAAGGCAGTTGAATGGTAATTTAATTTATGATTGAGGTTTTCCTTTTCCCTTATTTGATGGAAATTTTCTACTATAGATAAAAGGTAAACCCAGCTCCAACACAGTTTCTTTTACTTTTGCTTTTGTGGTAAGATTGTGATAATCCGCGTAATATATTTTTACAAGGATAACAAAGTAAGAAATCAATAAAGGACCGAAGATGAGACCTGTAATACCCATATATTCTAATCCTAAAATTATCCCTAATACTGTAACTACAGGGTGTACATCGGCCATTTTCTTCGCTAGTAAAAAACGAATTACATTATCCATGCTACCCATAACAATGACACTCCATGCCAGCACTGTGATTCCCTGCCAGGCCTCGGCGGTTATAAAAAGATAAATACAAACCGGTGCCCAGATAAGAGCCGTGCCTACAATCGGAATAACAGAGGCTGCCCCTGTAAGGATTGCCCAGAATCCAGCTTCAGGAACGGAAGTTATTAAATAAATAAGGTACGCAAAAAAACCCTGCACCACAGCAATCAGCGGAATACCGATGGCATTACTGAATGTTTGAGCTTTCAACTCTTCTCCAAACATTTTTATTTTGCTTTTCTTAAATGGCAGGGATAAAAGGATAGAAGCCTCCATGCGGTTAAAATTGATTAGCATGAAATAAAGAAAAAAATACAGCATCACAATTGAGGAAAAGAATGCCAGACCCTGATTAAGTGCACCGGAAAACACTTTTGTAGTTTCTGCTTTGACAAGATCCAGATTTTCGACAGTTAATATTTTTATACCATATTGGTGCTGAAGCGTTGAATCCATGTGATGAACATAAGGCTTAAGCATATCCGGATTTGAAGCAATAGGCATAACTTTATTGTAAATCATAGAAACAAAAAATGAAATAGGAAGCAGGATAATAAAAAAAGAGATGATACTGATGAGAACCGCTGCGTAACTTTTTTTCCATTTGTAGAAATTAACCAGGCGGTACATCCACTTCTTGAACAGCACATAAAAAATAACACTGCCTAAAAAGGCCGAAAAATATTCTTTTAGTGAGAAAGCCAAAAATAAACCGAACAAAAGAATAATACCTAAGAGTATTGTTTTATTGAGATTAAATGGAGGCTTCGTGTGCTGCATGATAGAAATCAGTGGTATAGGTGAAATAGTAATTTTTCAGTAAATTAGTGTAAATATTCAATATACCAAAACCATGAGCGATAAAGGGAAAATAATGGGAGCACTTGTTCTTGGTGCCATTGCCGGAGCAGCTATTGTGAAACTGCTCGAAACAGAAAAAGGCAAAGAATTTGTTGCAAACGTGAAAGAGAAAGCCGAGGCTGCCACCGAGGACATTAAACTAAAACTAAAACAACTGGAGTCTGAGTTAGCTGACCTTTTAAAAACCGATAAAACTAATAACGCTAATAATGAGGCTTAATGGAAAATTTCAATTCCTATTTTGATGATACCTACGGGCTGCTAAAGAAATATACAGACGACCGTATTCAACTTTTGAAGATACAGTCGGCAAAAAAAACTGCACTAGTGAGCAGCAAGCTGGTTTATATTTTCATTACCTCAATCATTGTGTTTTTCATATTGATGTTTTTTGGTTTTATGACGGCTTACTACCTTGCTGAAAAATTTGATAGTACGAGTTTTGGCTTTGCAATTGTGTCAATTAGTTTTATCGCTTTGCTTCTACTATTTATCGTGTTTTATAAAACATACTTATCGGTGAAAGTGAAAGACCTCATCACGCGGGCATTTTTCGAAACTGAACCGTTGGACTTAAACTCTGAAAATGAAATCTAATTCTATCTCAACATACGCTGACCTGGAACGCGAAGAAATCCGGATTAAATTAAGGCTGAAAACACAGGAAGATGCCATTAAAACACAACTAAAAAATCTCCCGGAGGAACTGCTGTCTGCGGGCATCGTAAAAATGATTGGCGGTTTTTTAAATGGAAATTTTGTAAATTCCGCAGTATCCGTCATTAAATTTTTGAGCACTTTTATCAAAGGGAATAAAGATGCTTCCGGAACCGGAGGTGGAATATTACACCTGATAAAATCCATAATAAAAGCGAAATTTTCATAGTTAGTCCATTTTTTGTTACGTTCGCAGTATACGCAGATTATTAAAAACGAAGCAAAGCGGTTGGGCTTTGACTTCTGTGGTATTTCGAAAGCAGAATTTTTGTCGGAAGAAGCTCCCCGTTTGGAAGCCTGGCTTACAGCAGGAAGACATGGAAAAATGGAATACATGGAGAATCACTTCGACAAACGGCTCGATCCAACGCTTCTGGTTGAAGGTGCCAAATCAATAGTATCCTTGCTTTATAATTATTATCCCGAACAGACACAAAATCCGGATGCTCCAAAAATTTCAAAATATGCATACGGGCTCGATTACCATGATATCATCAAAGATAAACTAAAAGAGTTCTTACAGACTTTGCGCAAAAAGATTGGTGAAGTCAATGGTCGTGCATTTGTGGACAGTGCTCCCGTATTGGATAAAGCGTGGGCAAAAAAAAGCGGACTGGGTTGGGTTGGCAAACACTCCAATTTAATCACTAAAGAGCATGGATCATTTTTCTTCATCGCCGAACTTATTATTGATCTCGATCTGGACTATGACGGGCCTATTAAAGATTATTGTGGAACATGTACCAGATGCATTGACGCGTGCCCAACCGAGGCAATTGTAGACCCGTATATAGTAGATGGGAGTAAATGCATTAGCTATTTAACAATCGAATTAAAAGAAGCGATTCCTTCCCATTTTAGAAACAAGATGGATAATTGGGTATTCGGTTGCGATGTTTGTCAGGATGTTTGTCCCTGGAACAGGTTTAGTGAATTCCATCACGAACCGAAATTCATCAATAAGCAAGGGGTCCTGGATTTTACCCCCGATGAATGGTTTGAATTAAGCGAAGAGCTTTTCACCAAAGTATTTAAAGGGACTGCTGTAAAACGTACGAAATACAAAGGGTTAAAAAGAAATCTTGAATTCTTAAAGCAGCGCCCGTCATTTTAACTCCATGCTATTGCGAGCCAAATCTGAAGCCAAGAGCCGGCCTCGATTCCGATTCTTCGATAACAAGATGCTTTACATCATCAAACGTGAGGTGAATTAAATCTTCAGCACTACGGTCAGTACTGGCAATAGACGCCATTCTCAAATTTTGTTTCATCACACACTCACTGATTGTTTGCCGGACAGTTCGGGCATTCCCGAAAAATTTATCCTTTTTATTGATCAATGAAGTAAAATAGGCATTGAGATGGTCTACCGCTTCCTGCGTCGCAGTTAGGCCTTCTTTCTTAAGCAGCTGATGAGCAATTGTTAAGAGTTGATCTACGTTATAATCCTGAAACGAATACGTTTTATCAAATCGTGATTTTAAACCCGGATTCATTTCTACAAAACGGTGCATATTTTCAGGATACCCGGCAACGATAACGCCAAACTGTCCGCGCTTATCTTCCATTTGTTTTAGGATTACCTCAATGGCTTCTTTGCCGAAACCATTTTGTCCGTCTTCCGATAAAGCATAGGCTTCATCAATAAACAATACACCGCCCATTGCGGCATCCACTTTCTCCTTCGTTTTAAGAGCAGTTTGCCCAATGTATCCTGCAATTAACCCTTCCCTGTCTACTTCCACAACATGACCGCGTTCCAATAATCCCAACGACTTATATATCTTAGCAATGATACGCGCCAGCGTTGTTTTTCCTGTTCCTGGATTACCGGTAAACACGGAGTGCAGGGAAAATTTATTCACCACATCTTTTCCTGTCTCATTATAGAAACGAATCAATTTTACCAGTTCATTTACGTCCTGTTTGATATTTTCCATACCAACCAATTCATTCAATTCAGCAAGCGCCAGGTTTAATTCTTTTTCATTTACGGAAAGCTTCAATTTCTTCTTCTCTGTGGCCATGAAAACATTCTTCATATCTGCCAACGTAATAGTGGAAAGGTCTTCTTTGGTTAGGGCATCCATATTTTCAGATTTCATCAGACGTAAACCCATGTCCTGTTTAGCCTCCTCAATTACAGCGTTCACAAAACGGGCATTCCCAAAACTATTGTCTCGCTTACGATAAGCTTCTGTGAGTTGTTCCTGTAAATACACCTGCGCTTCCGGAGCAATGGTAAGTTGTTTTTGTTCGGCGCAGTAAGTAGCAATTTGAAATAACTCATCAGGCATATAATCATCAAAATGAAAATAGTCTGAGAACCTTGACTTGAGACCAGGATTGCTGTCGATGAACGTATTCATTTCTTTAGGGTACCCTGCAACTATAATGGCAAGATCACCTTTTCCGTCACTCATTTCCTTTAATAAAATCTCGATCACTTCTTTACCAAAATCTTTGCTGTCCTCTCCCGAACGTGCCAAAGAATACGCTTCGTCAATAAAAAGTATTCCGCCCCGTGCTTCATCTATAGCTTTTTTCACTTTAGGTGCAGTTTGCCCTATGTATTCGCCAACTAATACTGAACGATCAACCTCATATACATGCCCTTTACTTAAAAGACCCATTTTCTGATAAATCTTTCCTAATTTTTTTACGACGGTTGTTTTGCCGGTACCAGGATTACCGGTAAAAACTGAATGGAGCGACAAAACTGATCCATCATCAAATCCCTTTTCTTTTCTGAGTTTAGTAAAATTAAGGTAGGTAATATTCTCATGGATGCTTTTCTTAACGTTCTCCAGGCCAATCAACGCGTCCACTTCCTTTAAAAGCTCATCCAGTGTTTTTTCGGATGGGTCAATCGTATTACCAACAATTGGCGAAGAAGTTCCCGAATTGATGGCAATGGTTTGATCGATGCTACTGATTAATTGTAGTTCCCCTTCCTCTTCCACGTTTTTACATTCGAATGTAACTGCGCCAATTAAAACATCCATGAACACAATTTCCAAAGCGTATTTATCGTCTTTCCATGACCCGGGAATGGCGTTGCCCCAACCCAGATCCAGTGTATA
Organism: Bacteroidota bacterium; assembly: GCA_029237825.1. Classification (GTDB taxonomy): domain Bacteria; phylum Bacteroidota; class Bacteroidia; order B-17B0; family Aurantibacillaceae; genus UBA4416. The sequence goes on from JAQZBQ010000018.1 coordinate 38,031, forward strand.
GGAATAATCCTTTTTATTTGCATCAATGTAGCCGGTTTTCACCTGATGGGCTTTATGCTGTCCGGCATCATCTACGTAATTTAAAAACAATTCGTAATTAAAGGCGAGGTTGGTTTGCGCTTTGATTTTAATTTCAGCCCAAACGTATTGTGTTTGCTCTTTATTAAAACTTTTAAGGTATTTCCTCTGGCGCTGGTTCCATCCATCCACATCACCATGATAAAGTTTAACATGTTCAATTGAAAAGTAAGGATTAGAATCTTTTGTCACTAGTCCAACATCCTCAACAAAAAATCGCTGTGATCCAACCACAACGCCATCTATGATTGCCACCCATTGATAGGTGCCCTTTTTCCAGAAAGCACCGAGGTTTGGAGTTCCCCAACCATCACGCACATAAAAGATATTTTCTTCTTTGCTTACCTTCAGTTCCGAGTCTAATGTGCAAATGGTTAAATTGCCTGAAGGAAGTATTTCTTCACATTTTACAGATACTTTGGCAGTCCAGTCTTCTTCATCAAATAATTTATTGTAAAGTGCCAGTTCGAAACGTAGGTAAGTTGTTTCTGCCTTATCAAAAATTGTGCGGTAACGCTTGGTTGAATTCGCCATCCACTCATCCGAAGAATAAGCAGAAAGGCTTTTAAATTTATATCGTCTATCCATCATAGTACTATTGTTCTTCTTTAAGATGCATCTGCCATTTCCAGGCACTTAACATCATATCATCCAGGTTATATTTTGGCTCCCAGTTAAGTTCCCGTTTAACCAAATCGTTGTTTGCGTAAATGCTGATTACATCACCAGCCCTTCGAGGCCCAATTTTATAATTTAATTTTTGTTGTGCCACTTTCTCAAAAGATCGAATTGCTTCCAACACACTAACGCCTTCTCCTGTTCCTAAATTAAAAATAGTGTTCTGAGCCTTTTGCTTATTTTCGATCAAGTAGTTTAAAGCTTTGACATGTGCGTCTGCAATATCGCTCACATGGATGTAATCGCGAATGCATGAACCATCGCGTGTATTGTAGTCATCGCCAAAAACAGTGAGTTGTTGCAAAATGCCCGCAGCGGTTTGGGTAATATAAGGTACAAGATTGTCTGGCCGATTTCGCGGAAGCTCCCCGTTGAAACCCGTTGGGTGCGCTCCAACAGGATTAAAGTAACGCAATAGAACCGAGTTGAATCCGGAGGAAAACTTTGTATAATTTTCAACGATTTCTTCGCCCATCTGTTTAGTATGTGCATAAGGCGACTCCGCTTTAGAAAAAGGAGTTTGTTCTGTTACAGGCAAGGACTCTACATTTCCGTAAACCGAACATGACGAAGAAAATATGAAATTAGAAATCTCGAGGGCTTTGGAAATTTTTAAAATATTTACAAGCGAGGCAATGTTATTGTGGTAATATAACAGTGGATCAGCCACAGATTGAGGAACGGATTTAAATGCAGCGAAGTGGATAATACCTATGGGATTTTTAACCTGCTCAATGGCGAGCTCCAACGCCTCGAGGTTACAGATGTCAACATTCAGATTTTTAACTTCCCTACCGGTGATAGCTTGTATCCGTTCAAAGGTTTTGGAAGTTGAATTTGAATAATTATCGATGGAAACAATGTTGTAATCTGTTTGTTTCAGCAGTTCTATAATGGTATGAGAGCCGATATACCCTGCGCCGCCGGTAACGATAATAGTTGGGTTCTGGTTTGACATAAATTAATTAAATGAGTTATATATTTTTGAGTAACGATCAATTCCTTCATTCAGAGAGAAAAACTGATGCGCCGTGGATACCGTATTTTTTTGATACAAGTTAATATTTTCTACCAATTCATCGGCAACTATTCGATAATCGTTTTCATTAAAACCACGAACAAGGATTCCACATTGGGATTTTGTAACAATGTCATCAACATCGCCAACCCCGGAATTTGTCACAACAGGAATTCCCATCGACAATAATTCGCCCATTTTTGTGGGTGAAGATGCCGATTTTGAGAAACTTGGTTTAATAAAAAAAATAGAGGCTGAGGAAAGTGCAATATAACTCGGCATTTCATCCCTGGAAGCAGAAACCACCGTTATTTTTTCCAATGGAATTTCCTGCTTACTCGCAGCATCCAGTACCAGGTGGGGATCATCTTTAGTAATACACAGAAAGACAGCGTTAACTTTATTGGTTAGCACTTGAAAGAATTGAAGCATTTCATCGGCCATATACCAGGTACCTAAAGAACCGACATAACACAAAACGAATTTGCCGGATAACTGGGGCAAACTGTTTTTTAAATGATTTAATTTTCCTGAATCAAGGCTGGAGTTTGAAAAATGCTTTAGATCAGCACAGCAAGGTATGACGTGAATTTTGCTTACGGCAATTCCCAGTTGCCAGTCCAGTATAATATCTTTAGCTTTTTTGGTGAGTGAAACAATTGAATCGGCCTCGCGGAGCATTGCTTTTTCCTTGTTTTTAAAGTAGGCGTACAAGAGTGCCCCAATAGGATTAGATTTCTTCCATATACCACCCTCGATGCGTTCATCCGCCCAAAAGCCCCTCATGTCAAAGATAAAGCGGATTTTAAATTTTTGCTTAAAATGAAGTCCTATTAATCCGGGCAAATAACTTCTGCAATGAAGAATGGTTCGTTCGTTTTGGAAAGCAAGCATTTTTGATACCTGTTGTTTCAATGCACAAAAATTCCGGTATTGTGAAATAAAAGGTAAGCCAGCGTGGTAAAAAGAAAATGTCCAGGAGATACCGGCTTTTTTCAGAATAGATTCAACGACCGAATGGTTTATACTCCAATTGGTCCTTTTCTCGCAGCTCACGATACCGATTTTGTACCCCTTTTGCGACAAACCAATAAGGTAGGGTAGCACCTGTGATTGCCCAAGTGGATCAGTCATACCATCAATGGAAACAAAGAGGAAGGTGGTGTTAGCGGCCATAATTGAAGTAAAAATAGTATTTTTATAGTTCCATGAATCCCCTTTTAAGCATTTTTGATCTGCTGCTAACCCCTGTATATATTTTAGGGGCGTATATGTATGCGTACTGGGTTACAAAACGAAATATCCGCCAAAAACCGGAGTATGCGTATTTTACAAAAGGTTTAATGGTACGGATTGGGGGCGCCATCGCCCTGGGGTTGGTGTATTTTTTTTATTATAGCGGTGGCGATACGACGAATTATTTTCAGACTTCATCAGCCTATTCCAAACTTTTTTTTAAGGATCAGGAAAGCTTTTGGATTGGCTGGTTAGGGAACGCAAAAGAACATTATTTTACTTTTGATGAAACAACGGGCTACCCCGTCTATGGAGCAAGGGATCACCATTCATTTTTTGTGGTGCGTTTATTAATTCCCATTGTTACCCTTGGTTTCCATTCCTATTTTGCAACTGCGGTATTGGTAGCATGTATAACTTATGGTGGTTTATGGAAATTATACCAAACCTTCTTGCAGGAGTTTCCCCATCTCAAAAAAGAATTTGCCATTGCATGTCTGTTCATTCCATCCTGCGTGTTTTGGGGTTCCGGCCTGATGAAAGATTCATTTACTTTATCAGCTGTGGGATGGTTCACCTATGCGTTTTACCATTTTTTTATCAAAAAGAACCGAAACTTTGCATACAGTGCTTATTTACTTATTTCGGCCTTTATCATCCTTGCCATTAAGCCCTATATATTCTTTGCACTTCTTCCAGGTTCAATATTATGGCTAAGCAATAATCTGGTGAAAAAAATTAACCATGGTTTTGTGCGGTTGATAGCAACACCCATTATTTTAACGTTCGGTGCAATTGCCGCCTATTTTGCATTAGATCAAATGGGCGAAAACTTGGGGCAATATCAATTGGATAATGTATTAGACAAAGCTGTCGTAACTCAAAAAGACATGAAAGCAGAGTATTACGGCGGAAAAACTTATGATATCGGAGAATTTGACGCTTCGATTGGCGGTGTCCTTTCTAAAGCCCCAATAGCTATTTTTTCTGGAATTTTTCGGCCGGGTTTATGGGATGTAAGGAATGCGGTTATGCTAATATCCTCCCTTGAGAATTCCTATTTGTTAGTCCTAACTATTTTTCTGCTCATTAAACTTAAATTCTTTGGTTTTTTTACTTTGATTCGGAAAAACCCAATGCTCTTATTTTGTATGCTCTTTTCAATATTCTTTGCATTTTCGGTTGGACTAACAGTAGCCAATTTTGGATCACTTGTGAGGCTTCGATTGCCGGAACTTCCATTTTTTGTTGCGGGAATTTTCATGCTCAAGCATCTCTACGAAAAACAAAGCGGGGCAAAGATAAAATATTAGCGAAATTGCTTTTTTCTTTTAAAAACACAAAATAAAAATAGAGATAAAAAAGTGAAAGGTAAAGCGGATGTAAAAAACTTTGTCGCTTTATGAAATAGCAACATATTTCTCGCCGGTAATTCATTAGCATTCCCGTATTCGACCTTCTCTAAGATTTTATCGAATACTGGTCGACTCAATTTACCTTCATATGCAAGGAATAATGAATCTTTATTCGATAAATAGTATTCCATACTTAAATGATGATTAACAACTTTATGCCAATGAGGTTCCTTTGTCACGTCGTGTATATGCCAATCATGATTATATTTGATCTCGCTTAAGAAATGTCCAGGACCTTCTTTATAGCCCAGCCCAACACTGCGGACACTAATTTGCTTGCGTCTTAATATCTCCATAAAAACGATAGTCTGTTGACTGCACAAACCATCAGGATGCTTTAAAATATCATTTGGACAAACTATTGCAGACATGTGTGACCAAAATATTTTCGCACATGCAACGGCAAGCCAATTTTCGGCAAATGAATATCGTGATAAACCATGATAAAATCTCTCTTTGGTAAATTTACTGGCTATGTAAACATACTGCGCAGTATCAAATGCTTGAAACCCAAAAGTGCTGTAAACACTATCAACGTAATTAACAGCTTTTTCCATTGAATTAATCCGCGATAATGAACGATCAAATAATTCCGGCTTATTTTCTGGCTCCTTTTTTACTGAAAAAAAATAACCAAAAAAAGGTATAATACTAACAACCAAAAGAATCCCGAAGATATAATGACACTTTCCCTTGAAAAAATCAACCACCCGTTACAGTTTTAAATCCAACATTTCTTTATAAATCCAAACGGATTTTTAAAAAAACCCTTTATAGCAAATTTCAAAGATCTTATTTTACTCCCCGTTTTCCAGTAAGACGCAAATAATATAAAATCGCGTAAAAATAAGGTTTTATTTTGAATGGATTTCGGTATTAAGCCTGTTTTAACTAATTGCTGATAGTACATTTCATTATCTAATACAAGACTTTTTGTTAATTTATGAGACATGCTGTTTTGAGCAACTCTATAGTGTAATGGTATTGAGTGAGGGATGAATAATGAATTTCCAGCTTTTGCACATTGTAATAAAAAATACTTGTCTGCAGTACTGGATAGTTTTGTATTAAATAAGAGGTGATTTGATCTTAAGAAATCGCTTTTAAACATATAATTGGATGGACACGTTACTATTTCTGGGGCATACAACAGTACTTCTTCTGCAGCATTTGCACCTGCTCCCCTAAAATACCCTACGATCAAGCCATTCTCATTAAACTTCTGAACTGTACCGAATACATAATCCAAATTAATTTCTGTGCTTAGGACTTTAAACCTTGATAACAAAAAACCACTGGGCATAATGTCATCAGCATCGAAAAAAACAACGTATAATCCTTTAACAAAAGAAAGCCCATTATTACGGGCCGTTGACACCCCCTGATTTTTTTGATAGACATATTTAATCCGATTATCTTCAAAAGAATAAATTATTTTTTTTGTATCATCTGTACTTCCATCATCCACGAAAATTATTTCATACACTATCCCTCCCTGGGATAATATGGATTGCAACATTTCTCCAATATAATGCGATCCATTATAACATGGAATAATTATGCTAATTAAAGGTGCTGCCATTCAGGGTTTACAAATAGCGAAAAAAGTTTTACACGCTTTAATTTCATTTATATCTTCTGTAAATGAATAATCGCAAGATAAGGGGTACATGGGTTCACCTATAATCATTTTCATGATTCTATCCTGAAAGACAATAGGTAATTTTCGAATGCCCTTAGTATATAGCAATCTTTCTATAATCCGGCCAATTTTATACTTTACTTGTGGTTTGTTACTATACCTGGAATATTTTTGACCTAATAATTTTACATCGGAAAATGTATTATTCAATATAGCGAGTACTTCCTCGTACTTCCATTCCTGAGTATGATAAGGATTAATAATGACACCGTGAGGGCTATTAACAAGAAAATTAGGCGTTGACAAAATAACTAACCCTTCTTTTTTTACTACACGCTTAAACTCATTTAGCATTTTTTGATAATCAGTCGTATGTTCTATTGTTTCGAAAGAAATAACAGCATCAAAAAAAATGTCAGGATATGGTAAAGCTGTGCCATCCATTTGCTCAAAAGATAACTGAGAATGTTTAAATTTATTCTTACAATCACTTATTGTTTCTTCTGATAGATCACCGCCAAAAACAGTATTTCCTGCTTGAACAAGGAAATTAGAGCCAAAGCCACTTCCGCAAGCAATGTCTAAAACTTTTAACTTTTTACCTGAAAACAAACGCACAGCTTCTTCATATCTGTGCAAATGTTCACCCCACCAGGGAGTATTTGTATTATCTAATTGCCTTTCGGAAGACATAGTAAAATTAACTTAAGTATAACTCTTCGGTTTTGTTTGTACAAGTACTCATATCAAATTGTTTTATCGACACCTTTCCGTTAGCAATCAACGTTTTACAAAGTAAATCGTTTATCATTAATTCGATAATTGCCGATTTAATAGCATTTGCATTCTTATGCTTAACAACAATTGCGTTATAATTATTCACTATAAATTCATTTGCTACTCCAGATAAAGTAAAAATTGACGGCACACCCATAGCTAAAGCTTCAATATACGTTTGTCCAAAGGCTTCAATATCTTGATCGATCGGGACGTGAATAAATATATTAAATAACTTATATAATGCAAAAACATCCTCCTCAAATATAATTTCAAAATAAGTATTTTCTGGTAAAGATTTTAATTTCGTTTTGATAACTCCAGAATACTCACCTATGGCATTTGCCAACAACAAAACTGAATTTGGATTTACATCTAAAACTTCTTTAAAAGCCTCAATAATATAGGTAACCCCTTTTAAATGCAAATATCGAGATATTACACCAACAACGTATGCGTTTTCCGGAATGTTATATCTTTCCCGAAGATGTTCAATTCTTTTTAAAGATATATTCTCAAACTTTTTTAGGTCAAACCCATGGTGAATTAAAACAACTTTTTCATTATCAACTCCCTCCAGGTCAATCAAAGTTCTTTTTACGACTTCGCTAATAGCAATAATATGTGTAGCCATTTTATTACACCATAAATCATATTTAACACCATTTGGGTAATATGTATGCTGAAGTGTACTATGATGACGAGTGTATATTCTCTTTTTTATACTCGCCAGCTTTGCCGCAGTTAATCCTAAAACACAGGCATCAAACAAATGACAATGAACAACATCAGGTTTATTTTTCAAAAACAGAATAAATAATCTAGCAAGGACATTTAATGAAGAAAATTTACCTCCATATTTAATTCTAGTTACTTTATGTTTTTGTATGATCAAATAATTTTCGAACGCTGTTGACTTATTATTTAATAAAATATAATGAATATCTAATTTTTCGTCATTTAAATATTCAGCAGCCCATTCAAAAGCTAACGCTTTTGAAACATTTGAAAAAACAATAAAAATCTTTTTAGGGTTCATGAAAACCAAATAATCATATTAATTTTAAGAATCGTGCAGTTGCTTTATCGCATAACAAGAAATTGAAGTGATCGCTTTTAGTAATGTTGTTAACCTGTCGAATCCCATTTGATTCCCCAATATTAAAATACAAAAAATTAAGAGGAGCTATAATTTCTTGAATTCTTTTTCCTATTTCATCACTCAAAATTTCTATCAATATAGAAGGTTTATGAGCTAATAAGTGATTTTTATACCCTTCTAACACTTCTGGTTCATGCGTTTCAACATCAATTTTTATTAAATCAATTTTTGCTATTTTCTCTTGTTCAACAATATGATCTAAAGTAGTTGTTTCTATTTCAATTATTCGTATATTTTCTGTTTCCGGATTTAAATTTTTATTAACGGTCACAGAATAGGTGTGATCAGCGTCTGTATCATATATATTTGCCTTCCCAATATAATTTGATGCGGCTATAGGAAGACAATTTATATCAAAATTGTTTAATTGGTTGTTGGCCATAAGTTTTGCAAAGACTCTCTTTACCGGCTCTAAAGCAAAAACCGTAGCATTTTTGTTAACACTTTTTGCTATTAATGAATATACTCCGGTATTAGAACCGATATCAAAAACCACATCAGCCTTCTTGCAAAGCTTTATCCAAATATTAAGCGATTCTTTTTCCCATTCACCTGTTAATCCTGACCAGAAAATATCATTTTCAACTTGAAAACCATAATGATTCATTTTAAACGAACTTTCTGCATCTACGGGCACTGTAATAATTCCTTTAAAGTGCAAATGTTTGTATATATATGGTTTAGGTTTCCAAAATCGCTTTAAAAAAGTAAATAATTCTTTCTTAAGGGGAATAATCTCATAAATACGTTTAAAATATATTTTCATATTTAGTTATTAATATTTTTTAGCCGCTATTGTACTGCTATAACTTAGCCTAATACAATCATTCGTTTTTAATGCAAGAAAGGAAGATAGCTTTGACCTAAATATTAGTTACATCTTTTTAATTAGATCACAAAATAAATCATTTTGATTTTCTCTTGAATAAAAATCAATATTTTCTCTTAAACCACGATATTCTACACTTCCTGTGCTTTTCCATTCTATATACCATTTCTCAAGTATTGCAGCAAACTCCTCTTCTGAATTTGCAATTTTTCCTGTTCCTGTTCTTAGAATTAAATCGTCAACAATATCATTATTCCCAGGAACCATAAGAATGTTTCTTCCCGCTCCAAGGTATTCAAATATTTTTGCAGTATAATAATCCTTATATCCTTTATAGCAAGGAAATAATAATATATTTGCGGCGAGTGTCATTTCTACCGACTCGTCCATACTTACCCGATCCGAAATATATACGAACTTATCAGGAAGAGCAGCCTTTACTTTTCGTGAACTTTCCGGAACAGAATTAAGCCCTATGAAATTTACCCTTACTAATTCAGGATCCTTACCATTTAAAAACAGATTTAATCCTTTAAGCATCATTGTTATATCCTGAATTGGATGTACAGTTCCCATTAGAGAGATATTAAAATATGAATTTGTCGCTTTTACGGGGGTTGTTGTGTATTTTTCTTTCTCAAATCCGTTGGTAATGATCCTAACAGGTTTTTCAGTGACTTTTTCAATAAGATCAGCTATTGAAGGTGTAACTGTTATTATGAATGAAACTTTACTTAACCATTTTTGCAAGTACCATAGTTTCATCGAATTGTAAAACTTTTCTTTCCTGCATGGATTATAATTTTCTGAAAGCATCAGATTATTCCATGAGTCCTGAAAATCAACTATGAATGGAATTTTAAATTCTTTATTAACGGCTACAGCAAGTTTTAATATATTTAACGGGGGTGAAGTAACAATAATAACTTTATATTTTTCGTTTTGAAGATGTTTAAAAAGGTATTCTTTAAAACAAGCATACGCGTCTACCTCTGGCTGGAAATTACCGGTAATGGTTAAAAATAAATGTATCAATTTATTAAAACCTAATAGCCTCATCCATTTTTTTTCACTAAGCATTAAATACTTATTCTTTCGGTAGGGTAAATAGATCGTTTTTGAATTGTTTTCGTTAACAATTTTTATATCCCAATCTAATTCTTTTTGATAATCAGTCCATACATTTTCATTCCCTTCCCATTGACGTGTAATAGTAGTTGTTTTAAAATTATGCTTCTGGAAATCTTTTGCCCATGATGACGGCCTGTAAGCGGCTACACCTCTGCAAGGAGCATAATAATAAGCAAGTATTAAAATGTTTTCCATTTCTTACTTATCAATTGAATCCAAAACTCCCTGAATTACTTTTATATCGACCGTGATATTATTATATGCGGGGCCGAGTTTCCCAGTGCCTTCACAGTTGATGTGAGTGTAATTCATATTCGCCGCAGCCGCCAGCGGAAGGCAAAAATAGTCATGGTGATGATAACTGGCAAGATTAATAATATGAGTCCCCGGCCGCATAAATAGCGCATTAGCCAACCCGGAGCCATGGCTACTGATTACTATACTTGCATTATTCAACACTTGAACCTGCTCATCAAATGAGATGTCTTCAAGAAATATTTTTACGAATCCACGTTGAATCAAAATCTTTTCAAATTCAAGTTCATTTATAATTTTCATATGCCGTGCTTTTCCGCGGCTTATATAAACCTTACCAATATCATATCCAAACTGATTTGTTATTAATGGATTTTTACTTTTAAACCATTGTGTCATTTCTCTCATGACTGAATAATTAATGTTTAATTCAGTTGTTTTTATATACTGTGAGTCAAGAGATAAAGTTTGATTAATATAATAATTAGGGAAGGAAGTAAAGTAAACGGTTTCACACCGGATTAATTCATCATCTTCAATAAAAACGATGTCCTTGAAATTAAATTTGGTTAACATCTCAAGATGAAATCCTAAAAGATCCTTGTGTATTACAAGGCGCTTGCCTGATAGCTCATCTTTTATTAAAAACAGTCTGGGAATTATTTCAGTTAACCAATGACCGTAACTGTGGTACCACGAATGATTTATCACTACACAATCACCCTCTATCATTCTGACTTTATTCCTTAATATTTTTTTACAGAAAGAAAGAAAAACCGCAGTTCTTTTTTTAGTAGAACATTTATAAACAGATTCTCTATATACAATCCCGTTTTTGAAAACCGGCCCATAAGGTGAAACATAAGCATTAGATAAACAGAATAAAAAGATTGGAGGTTGTTTTTTTTCCTTCAATTCAATTAACTTTAAAACAGGGGCTTCAATGTTACTAAAAAAAGGATTGACGATTGCTTCGTTAGTTGTTGCCGGATATATTTTTACTTTTTTAATCACTGTTTTGTTTTTACAATGTGATTTTAAGAATTAAAAAATTGTTTAATTGTTAAACAGATAAACTCAATTTCTTCTTCTTTTAATCCGGGATATAATGGCAAACTTAAACAAGTTCCTGCAATTTCTTCAGCAATAGGAAAATCTCCTTTTTCATATCCTAAATCACTAAATGCTTCTTGTAAATGTGGTGGAACGGGATAGTGAATTACTGTACCGATTCCTCTCTCAGTTAAATAAGCTTGGAGTTCATCTCTTTTTTGAGTTCTAATAACATAAAGATGATAAACAGAAGTAGACTTTGTGGCAATTTTTGGTAAAATTATTTCACGGTTGTTGTTTAGCAAATTATTGTACTGGTCGGCTATCTTATTTCGTTCCTTATTCCACTTTTCCAAATGCTTTAATTTAACAGACAAAAAGGCAGCCTGTAATTCATCCAACCTTGAGTTATATCCCTTTACTTGATTAAAGTATTTCTTCTCTGATCCATAATTCCTCAAGCGTTTTCCTTTTTCAAATAATGCTTTATCGTTTGTTGTTATTACCCCTGCATCACCCAAAGCCCCAAGATTTTTTCCCGGATAAAAGCTTGTTCCATTTATATTTCCGAAGCTACCTGTCAGTTTTCCATTATAAGTTGCTCCCTGTGCTTGTGCATTATCCTCTATAACAAATAATTTATGTTTGTTGGCAATAAACATAATCGATTCCATTTCACAGGCTTGCCCATAAAGATGTACTGGCATTATAGCTTTTGTATTTGAAGTAATTGCATTTTCGATTAAGGCCGGATCAATATTATAAGTAGTGATACAGGGTTCAACTAAAACCGGTTTTGCTCCAACAGCCGAAATTGCAAGTAAAGAAGCTATAAATGTATTTGAGGGCACAATTACTTCATGTCCATTTCCTATCTCTAAAGCTCTTAAAGAAATAATTAACGCATCAAGGCCGTTTCCAACCCCTATACAATAATTCGTTTTGTTAAAATCTGCGTAAAATTTTTCAAAAATTTTGACTTTATCTCCAAGTATAAAGTAATTACTTTCATAAACACTTTCAAACGCTTCATAAATTCCAAGTTTGGTTTCTTCGTGCATTTTCGAAAAAGAGAGAAAAGGAATTTGCTTAATCATGTTTTATAAGTCCATTAGCAGTTTCTTTATATACTATTCCTTTGGAGGAAATCCAGTCCCCAGCTTCATTTTTCTTCAGTTTGTTTCCTTCTTCATCAATCCATCCATGTTGTTTTGCAGGATTACCATATACAAGTGCATAGCTCTTAACATTACGCGTAATAACGGAACCAATACCTGTCATTGCATATTGACCTATTTCAACTCCTGCCAAAATTGTAGAATTTGCACCAATACTAGCGCCTTTCCGAATAGTTATTTTCTTAAGATCAAATTTTTGTTTACTTCGAGGGTGAATATCATTGGTAAATACTACGCTTGGCCCTATAAAAACATTATCTTCAACTATCACTCCAGTCCATATATGAACTCCAGATTTTACAGTAACATTATTTCCAATAAAAACTCCGCTTTCAATCAAACAATGATCACATATATTGCAATTATGTCCAATCTTCACATCTTTAAATATGTGAACAAAAGCCCAAATTCTCGTATCTTCTCCAATATTCGCACTCTCGATAATTGAATTTTGGTGTAAAAAAGGTTTCATTACTAAATAGCGTTTTTAAATTCAGAATAATCCCGTATATAGTCGTCTTTATCGTACTTTAACGATGCTAAACATAACAGAACAGTATTTGGGGCGAACTGGATGGTGCGCCAATAACCTTTTGGAATGTACAGCCCCTTACTTGGATGGTCAAGCGTAAAGTTTAAAAATTTTCCATCTTTTGATTCCAAAACAAATTCTAATTTCCCTGCAACAGCAACAATAAATTGTTCTAACTCTTTATGAGCGTGGCTACCTCTTTCAATATCCTTGGGAGTTAAATATGTCCAATATGCTCTTTTTATCTCAAAAGGAACAATTGAAGGGAATTCCACTACAGTTAAAAAACCGATCTGATCTGAACCAATAGCCTCGAGATCTATTAAATATGGGGTAATCGTATTTGTCACACTATTATTTATAAGGATTCAAGCAATAAAACCGTAAGAAGAAACAAAGGTAAAAAAAAATGCATAACAGTTTCTTATTTATCCGTGTTAACAAATTAATCTAGTTTAATTTCACCGTTTTCTAACTTATAAACTGCATCGCAGTATTTTAAGGTTTGTATTCTGTGGGCAACAATAATTACTGTAAATTCCTTATTTGAAATATTATTTATTGCCTCGGTTAACATTTCCTCTGTTTCTGAATCAAGAGAACTTGTAGCTTCATCAAATATTAAAATTTTACCCCCATGATAAAGCGCCCTAGCAATCCCAATTCGCTGTCTCTGCCCTCCTGAAATTTTTATACCTTTTTCACCAATTTGAGTTTGTTGTCCTTCGGGTAATTCATTAATAAAATTCTCTAATTGCGACTGCTTAATTACGTAATTCAATAAATCTATATTTATCTTATTCGTATTAATTCCAAAAGCAATGTTTTCCATAATAGAGCCGTCTAATAAAGTAATGTTTTGAGGAACATAACTTATCAACTGATACCAGGCACCCAACATATATTTTTCAATTTTTGTCCCGTCAATATATATTCCTCCACTTTTTTCCTCATATAACCTCAATAAAATATTTAGTAGCGTGCTTTTGCCCGCTCCTGAAGAACCAATGATTCCTATCGTTTGCCCTTTGTTAATTACGAGATTCAAATTGTTCAGAATATTACCTTTCTGATTATTAAAGCTAAAAGATAACTCCCTAATTTCTAATTTTTCTTTGAATTCAATAGGGTCTGAAAATTCTACACTTTCTCTATTTATAACTTCTTCAGTCGTTATTTCAAAATGTTGAAATATATAAGAACTTGATTTAATATAATTTGAAGAGAGAATGATTTTATTCAAAGAGGGTATTATTCTAAATGCTGCGATTGCAAATATGATTAAAAACTGTGCAAGTGCTGTTAGATCTTTATTTAATATATAACCTGAAATAAAAATGGAGAATATGGCTAATACGGCAACAGTCTCAACAAACTTTGGTGAAAAGGAATTCATCAAGTAAGTCTCAGACATTGATTTACTATATTTGTCAATTATTTTTTTAAACATAGGTTTAAAATAGTTTTTTTTATCAAATACAGTAATTTCCCTGAACGCTTCCATAGATTGAAGTCCGATTTTAAACATACTAGCGCTTTCCTCATCGCGTGAAGACGATATATTTTTCAATTTTTTTTTATAAAACTTATTGTAAATTAATAAAAAAGGGGCTGTGAAAAGAACGAGAGAAAAGAATAATAAAGGGTCATAAAGGGCAATCGTTCCAATTATCAAAGTTATAATAAACATCTCATTTACTAAAGCTATAAAGGGCAAAACACAATAGTTAATCAATTCAAATGGTATCTGAGTGAAGTTTCTTAACAATAATGCTGTGTTACTATCTGCATGAAAACTATAAGGCTTGCCTAAATAAGAATTATATTTTTCTAAGGATAGACGGCTTGCCAACTTATAAGCAATTGTTATTTGTTTTTTCGAAATCAGATAAATAAGAAAATTCTTTAAAACAAATAATAAAGTAACAGAACAAAATAAAAATAATACTAAACTTATATTACTATTAAAATGAAGTGCCTCATAAATACGATTAAGATATTTATTCGTTTGAATAAGAGAAGGATCTAAGATTACTTTTATTAAAGGAAATAATACAAAAAGTCCAAATATTTCAAAAATTGAAGAAATTAAATAAATAGGTATAAGTCGGAAAATGGCTTGAATTACATAATGAGGTAATTTCCATTTAATATTTCTATATACTTCAAATAAAAAAAAACGATTACTACTCATAAAATTCCAAAAGATCTTTTTAATTAGATGCTTAAAATTGTACAATACTGAAAATTTAAATTTAATTAATATTCTTATTACACACTCAATACAAATTAGAATTTAATTCGTAACTTTAATAGCTAAAGTGATTTATTTTCTTAAGTATGTAATTCAATCAAATGTTTTATTTTATTAAAAAAATACATAGGATTACTTTTCTAATAACCATCGTATTAAATAATTTAGCAACTATTTCTCAAACCTCTTTTAGGCCTTCCGATATTCCTGGCTTGAAATTGTGGCTTCGATCAGATACAGGGATTGCTTTGAGCGGAAATCTGGTGAATTATTGGAATGATATAAGCGGCAATAATAACAATGCATTTCAAACCATCAACTCTATAATGCCAACTTGGATTGTTTCCGATACATTGCTTAACAATTATCCGGCTGTTAAATTTGATGGTGCTGGTTCAATGATGCAAACAATGTTTGGCCAGCCCGATGCGTATACCATATTTATAATATATTCGCACAGATCTGGAGTTAACGGATCATTTTACAGCACTAATCAGTCAGGTTATCCACTCCAAAGAAATTCTACAATATGGCCAAATTCAAATGTTGCGCCTTACAACATAGGAGGGGGAGATTTGTTAAATATAAGAAATCTTTATGTTGATGTGCACGATTTCCTGAATGATAGCTATGCGACATATTTAAATGGAATAAACCGGGGTGGCTTTAACGTTCCCATTTCAAAGAGTGGAGGAGTCTTTAATATAGGCTCGGGTGGCGGGGAACCACTTGATGCAAATATTGCTGAATTTTTAATTTACGATCAACCTCTATTGGATTCTTCAAGAATTAAAGTGGAAAACTATTTAATGGGTCGATATGCGCCTCCAGTGAGTTTAGGAGCAGATAAAATAGTTTGCAGTCTCCCAATTACATTGAAGGCAAAAAAAAATCACTTCACTAATTATCTATGGCAGAATGGGTCAACCGCTGATTCAATAGTGGTAACTACCCAAGGGGATTATTATGTAAAAACTCAGGATATATTTGGGAAGGTCAGTTTTGATACTATAAATGTAACTTTAGATAACTCAACTTGGGTTGTCAGTTTACCAAATGATACAACGATTTGTTTAGGAAAATCTATTAAAATAACTGCTGGTCCTGATCATTTAAGTTATTATTGGTCACATGGTTCAACTTCAAATTTAATAACCGCTAATCTATCCGGTTTATACAAAGTCTTGGTGACAGATTGTTTTGGGAATTTATCAAGTGACTCCATACAGATAAATATACAACCTTTACCATCATTTAACTTTGGAGGCAATGACACAATTATTTGTCACAACTCCAATTTTGTCCTAGATCCTGATTTTTTAAATTCAATTCCTTTCAACTTCTACTGGAATGATAATACCCATGATTCTATCCATCCCATATCCCAAAACGGGCTATATATTTTAAATGTGGTGGACAATATTGGCTGTTCGTTTTCGGATACAATAAATATACAAATAGACACATTATTGAAAACAGCATCCCTCGGCCCCGACGTTTCCCTTTGTGCCGGCAACTCCATTTCTTTAATCAATGGTGCTTCATCCGCGTCCAGTTACACCTGGAACACCGGTTCGAATAACGATTCGCTTCTCATTACCAACGCCGGGCAATATTCGGTTATTGTCACCAATACCAATAACTGCATTGCCAAAGACACGATCAATGTATCTATTCAGGGACAGGCTCCTGTTGCGAATTTTAGCAGCAGCGTTGGCTGCCAAAACAAAGCCTTAAGTTTCACCAATTTGTCCTCTCCTCCATCCGGTAATATAATAAACTCAAGCTACTGGGATTTTGGGGATATAGCATCCCCAACAAACACCTCAACAGCTTCGAATCCATTCCATACCTATTCGGACACCGGAACCTATACGGTTCGCCTGAATGTTATGACAGACGCCGGTTGCCAGCAAGCCATTACCAAAACCATCCATATCGCGCCTAACCCAACTGTTAATTTTTCAATTGGCAATTCCTGCCAAAATGATAGTACAGCCTTTTCAAACCAGAGCACCAGTCTTAACGGTTATCCAAATACTTCCATTAACTGGAACTTTGGCGATCCTGCAAGTGGGTCATCCAATATTTCCACAAAGGTAAACCCAAAGCACCTTTTTAGTTCGGCCTCAAATTATACAATAACCCTAAGTGTTAGTAATGCTGCATCCTGTACTGCTTCATTAACCAACATCATTTCCGTAAAGCCCCAGGTGAAAGCAGATTTTAATTACTCGACGCCATGCACTAATACCACCACTGTTTTTCAGGATAATTCCATTGCATCATCGTCGGCAGCAAATACACGATCCTGGAATTTTGGTGGACCTTTAGCATCAGGATTAACTGTTTCCAGGACTTATACAGCAACCGGCCCTTATAATGTTTCCCTGACAGTCAACGTCAACGGATGTATATCCACTAAAACGAAAATCGTCACCATTTTCTCACCTCCGATTTCCAACTTTACAGTGCCTACCATCTGTGCTAAAGATACCGTTACGCTGGTTAACTCATCCTTAGCACAAAGCGGAATACTTTCATCTTTCAACTGGAAACTTAATGGCAATACCTTCTCGTCTGTTTCCAATCCCACATTGGCACTCATGGCACCGGGAAATTACCCGGTTAAGTTAACCGTCACAAACTCCTACGGATGCACGGATTCAATTTCCAAATCACTTTTAGTCAATTCTTTACCAAACGCTGCCTTTACTACAAACCCTCCAGATTATTACTATCTGAATGAACCGGTTCAGTTTATTCCGGTTGTTACCAACGCTGCTTCCTACAATTGGAGTTTAGGAAATGGCTCTACTTCAACGCTTCAAAGTCCCTCCATTTCATTTAATTCAGAAAATTCCTTTACGGTTTCCCTCACACTTTCGGATGCTCAGGGATGTCAAAATTCCTTAACAAAAACCATTTTTATTTCAAAACGCTTTCTTGACCTTGCACTGTTAAACATATCCTCTATCAAAGACGATGATGGTTTTATAACTGTTGTGGCCGACATTGCCAATTACGGAACCGTTAAGGCTTCGCAAATGGAATTACAATACCAGATCAGTGATGGCGGAACAAATAAAGAAAACTGGAGCGGTGTTCTTAACCCGAATGCTTTTTTTACTTACACCTTTAATTCCAAAAGCGTTTCCGATCAAACTAATGCCAATCCGATCACCTGCGTGACAATAAAAAAGGTAAATGGCGGGATGGATGAAAGATTAGATAATAATGAGTTGTGCAGTGCCTTAATTTATGATGAGATTTCGGTGTTAAACCCATTTCCGAATCCTACATATGAGAATCTGAACATTCCTGTAATTCTGAATAAGGATGCGGAAATCAGTTTAACGATTTATAATTCAACCGGCCAATTAATACAGGAAAAAACGGGTCAAAAAGGCACAGCCGGATTGACTTTTATCTCAATTCCAACAATCACTTACAGTTGGGGAACTTACCTCATTAAAATAACCATCGACGACAAGGTATTTATTAAAAAGTTCGTCAAGGCCAATTAATCATTTCGATTTATAGAATTCAAGAACAGCCTCAATGACACATGCCTGTTCTGAAGATTTTAATTCATAAAATAAAGGCAGTCTTACCAGGCGTTCTGAATATTTTTCGGCATTAGGGAAAGCAAGGCCATTCTGGTCATTGAAATACGGGCTCTGGTGAAGGCATAAATAATGAAACACCGCTAGTACTCCCCGACTTTTCAAATAAGTAATGAGCGCATTTCTTTCTTCCCGAGAAACACATACCAAATAAAAAATATGGGCGTTGTTCGTTGAATCATTTGGTATTACCGGTAACTTCACCATCTGTAGTTTCTCCAACTTCAAAAATGCTTCATAGTACCTGTTCCAAATTATCAAACGTTTAGCTTGAATTTTCTGGAGCTTTTCCAGTTGTGCGAAAAGATAAGCAGCAGTGATGTCGGAAGGCAAATAAGAGGAACCTATGTCTACCCACTGGTACTGGCTTATTTCACCCCTGAAAAAACGGGAACGATTTGTGCCTTTCTCACGAATTACCTCCGAACGTTCGATAAATTGTTCGTCATTAATGACCAGCATTCCCCCTTCTCCTGCATTAATGTTTTTAGTTTCATGGAAAGAAAAAGCGGCCAAATGTCCGAAGCTTCCTAATGGCTTGTCTTTATAAAATCCATTAATAGCCTGAGCTGCATCTTCGATAACAAATAATTTAAATTTATTAGCCAACGCCATCACGGCCGCCATATCGCAAGCCATGCCTGCATAATGAACTACTACAATTGCCTTGGTATTTGGTGTAATCAGGGATTCAATTTTAGAGGCATCGATATTTGGATGAACTTGATTGCTGTCACAAAAAACTATTTTCGCTCCTCTCAATACAAACGCGTTCGCAGTAGACACAAATGTGTAGGAAGGCATAATCACTTCGTCGCCCTCCCTGGCCTCAATTAAGATAGCGGCCATCTCTAAAGCAGCCGTACAGGAAGGTGTTAGGAGTACTTTCTTAAAACCATAATGCTTCTCAAAATAAGTATGGCATTTCTTAGTGAATACACCATCTCCGGATATTTTCCCCGACTTTACAGCCCGTGAAATATACGTTAATTCATTCCCTGCAAAAAAGGGTTTATTAAATGGCACCTTCATAAAGAAATATCGTAATTTTAAAATTACTAATTTATCCTTCAACATTACCCTTTCATACACGCTTTTCAGATGACATTTATTTTCGCTACTCACAACCAACATAAACTGAAAGAAGTGCAAAGTCTCCTTCCGGAAAAAATAAACGTCCTGAGTTTGGATGACATTCAGTTTAATCAGGAAATCGAGGAAACAGAACCGACAATAGAAGGAAATGCCTTGATAAAAGCAAAGGCAGTTTCGTTAACAAGCGGGTATCCGTGTTTTTCCGATGACAGCGGACTGTTGGTTGAAGCTTTAAACAGAGAACCGGGAGTGCATTCGGCCAGATACGCTGGTCCGCAAAAAAATGATGAAGACAATATTCAAAAATTATTAACCAATTTAAAAGACACCACTAACCGTATCGCCTACTTTAAAACCGTAATGGCCCTCGTGTTTAATGAAAAAACGTATCTTTTTGAAGGAATTGTAAATGGTTCAATTACTGAAAAAAAGCGCGGTTCAAATGGATTTGGTTATGACCCCGTTTTTTTACCAGACGGCTTTAATCAAACCTTCGCTGAAATGGATGCCGCCACTAAAAATACTATTTCGCATCGTGGCATTGCACTAAAAAAACTCATTAATTTTTTAACGACATCAAATTATCTCTGAGGATGACATATTCGCTTTCAGAAATCGTTTGCCATATTTTTTTCATACCACATCTGAAACATAAGCACGTACCATAATTTCTGTGCTAATTCTGTTTTACCCGAATAAAAATCCCGTTTCAACTTTTTGATGAATTCCGCCTTAAACAAACCCTGGCGTTTAATTCTGTCATCATTCAGGTAATATTGCACTTTGTCTTTTAAACTCGTCGCAAGCCATTTGCCAACCGGAATGGCGAAGCCCTGTTTAGGCCGATCCATCAATTCTTTGGGAAGGTATTGATGGGTAATTTCCTTTAATATGTGCTTTTTATTGCCTTTAAAATATTTAAAGCTGTCTGGCAATTGCCCTGCCCATTCAATAATCCGATGATCCAAAAATGGTTCTCTGGCTTCGAGACTGCACGACATAGAAGCACGGTCGACTTTTTGTAAAATATCATCGAGAAGATACGTTTGATAATCGATTGCCATCATGTAGGCTAAGGGCGAATAAAAGTCAGTTTTTAATTCTTCACTCAAATAATCCGTTATGAAAGGTTTAACCGGAAAAGCCAACACCTCATTGAGCTGCTCCTCACTGTATTGCCTGCTGAGGTTAAACATCATGTTTTTCGGGGAAGGATCATGCAACAAACCCTTCAACTTTTCGTAACGGTTCGAGAAATTGTATTTGTTCTTCAGAATAGGAATTTTTTCAGCAGGAACAATATTCATGGCTTGAACTGCGATCGTTCTTAAAAAATAAGGAATCTGGTTAAGCTTTTTGCCATGGCGCATGAGGTAATCGTACCGGTTATAACCGGCAAATATTTCATCGCCCGCATCGGCACTTAGTGCCACAGTAACTTGCTTTCTGGCCATTCTACAAACCAGGGTTGTTGGAATGGCACTACTGTCGGCAAAAGGTTCGTCGTAATAATGAGGTAAATCATCAATTATTTCCAGAGCTTCTTTTTCGGAACAGGTAAATTCATAATGATCGGTTCCAAGATACCGGGAAACATCTTTGGCATATCCAGCTTCGTTTAACCCAATATCAGGAACACCAATTGTAAATGTCTTTAGTTTTTCAGATCGGCTTTTCTGAAGCATGGCAGTAAGCAGTGAACTGTCGTAACCTCCACTGAGAAATACACCCACGGGTACATCAGCCACCAATCGGTAATTGAATGCAGATGACAGAATTTTCTCAGTTTGTATTTTAGCCTCATGAAACGACAGATCCAGTTTCGGTCTATTATAGGCATCGTACACATTCCAATACTGAGTGTGATTGAAAGCCTTAGTTTTTAAATCAATGGTAAGCGCATGACCAGGCTTTAGCTTAAAACAATTTTTATAAATGCAATGAGGTGTTGGCACATTCCCAAATTGCATGAACGCTGCGACTGCATTGGGATTAATTTCCTTTTTAAAACACGGATGATCCTGAAAGGATTTTAGTTCCGACGCAAATAAAAAAAGATTTGCATCCCAGTAGTAGAAAAAAGGTTTTACGCCTGCTCTATCCCTCACACATGTTACCTTCTCTGTAAACGAATCATAGATGACAAAAGCAAACATGCCAATAAACCGATCAACACACCGGATTCCCCACTCAGAAAATGCATGCAAAATAACTTCGGTATCAGAATGGCCAATGAACCGATGGTTCAACAATTCAAGCTCTTTTTTAATCTCCTGAAAATTATAAACCTCGCCATTAAATGTAATCCATAAGTTGTTAAACTTCATGGGTTGCTTGCCGGTTTCTGATAAATCAATAATGGATAATCTTCTATGTCCTAAACCAATTGAATACTCCGGAAACTCAAAATACTCATAACCACTTCCATCCGGGCCACGATGAATTAAGGCATCCGTCATTCTTTTCAAAACGTCTTTTGAAGTGGTCTTGTTAAAATCTATAAATCCGGAAATTCCGCACATGCTGCACTTCGAATGTTAGGTATCACTTTTTCCCTGTTTGGATGCTTTTTTTGAACCACCATACATTTCGTATTTCAGCAATTTACACTCCAACGAGGCATTAAATAAGGTAATTTTTTTGCTTGGGTGCAAGCCAATAGATTTGATTGCCTCCATATTGGATGATATGATCCAGGCTGTCCAACCACCGAAATCTTTTTTCAGTTTATCACCGATCTGTTTATAAAACGCATTGGTATCTTCCATTTTTATACGTTCATCATAAGGAGGGTTTAATAAAATCGTTCCGTGTGGTTTAGTAGGCATGAGATCAAAAAATGATTTGTGCTCATACTGAATTACATCATCCACCTTGGCTACTGCTCCATTTCGCTTTGCCATTTCCAATGGAATGCTATCAATATCACAGGAAATAATGGTAGGCATGTCGTCTTTAATGCGGTTAATGGAACTTTCATAAATTTTGTCCCACAAATCTTTATCAAAGTCGTGCCATTTCATGAATCCAAACTCTTCCCTGAAAACTCCGGGAGGGATATTATTAGCATACAACGCCGCTTCAATTCCTAATGTCCCGCTTCCACACATGCCATCAATTAATGGTAAGTGAGGCTGCCAATTGGATAATAAAATCATCCCTGCGGCTAATACTTCTTTCATCGGAGCAGTATCAATATCCACCCGATAACCGCGCTTAAAAAGAGAATCGCCGCTACTATCAAGACTTACGTTCACCTGATTTCTAAAAATATGCACATAAATCCGCAATGTCGGCCTGTCAAGGTCAACATTCGGACGGACATCAAATTTATCTACAAAACGATCACAGATTGCATCTTTGGTTTTCTGAGAAACATACAGGGAATGATTGAATTCCTCAGAATTCACGGTTGCATTTATAGCCAATGTATCATCTGCGCTCAACAATTCTTCCCATTCGTATTCTTTCATCTTGTCGTAAAGCTCATGTTCGTTGTTAGCAGTAAAAGAATAAATAGGAACTAACACTTTTAAGGCCGTACGTAAACACAAATTGGCTTTGTACATGAACCCTTTATCGCCCGTAAATGATACGCCACGTTTAAAGGGGACAATATCCCTTGCTCCAAGTTTCATCAATTCACCTGCCAACACGTCTTCCAATCCATGGAAGGTTGTAGCCTTCATTTCAAAATCGTGCTCAGTGTTCTTTTTATCTTTCAAAATACTTTTTTTATGAGGTCTTAATTACCACTTACAAGGATGTAAGAGGCGTTCTACTTTTTAACGACATTAAATACTTCTTTCATAAAACCGGATGCAAAAACAAAATCAACCAATTCAGGGTTTGTTGTTTTTAAAATCTCTTTACTATTACCTGTCCACCAATGCTTTCCCTTGTAGATGTAAAGTATCTTTTCACCGATTTCAACCACCGAATTCATGTCGTGTGTTATGACTATGGTTGTTATATTAAATTCCTTTGTTAAACTCTGGATGAGGTTATCAATTACAATAGATGTTTTGGGATCCAATCCGGAGTTGGGTTCATCGCAAAACAAATATTGCGGACTGTTAGCAATGGCTCTTGCTAGTGCCGCACGTTTCTTCATACCGCCGGATAATTCACCGGGATACAAGTTGTTTTTATTTGTCAGCTGCACTTTTTCAAGACAGAAATTTACCCTTTCCAGTTTTTCCTCTTTACTCATTGTAGTAAACATGTCTAAAGGAAAGCGCACATTTTCTTCCAGGGTTTGTGAATCGAACAGCGCGCCACCCTGAAACAGCATGCCGATTTTCTTGCGCACTTCCTGCTTTTCTTTTACGCCCAATGTAGGAAAGTTGAGTCCATCGTACAGCACTTCACCACTATCGACGCTGTGTAGTCCTACCATTAACTTCATAATGGTAGTTTTTCCGCTACCGCTTTCCCCGATGATAAGATTTGTTTTACCCTGTTCAAAAACATAGGAAACATCGTCAATTACCTTAGTTGCCCCAAAACTTTTTGATATATTTTTAATCTCAATCATGTGAGGAACAATTGTGTTAACAGGAAATTAAAAATCAAAATTAAGATGCTGCTGTATACAACCGCTGCCGTGCTGCTTTTTCCTACTTCCAAAGCACCACCATGTGTGTAATATCCAAAATAAGATGAAATAGAAGTAATCAGAAAAGCAAAAGTAAGGACCTTTGTAAACGAATAATATAATTTCCAGGGTTCAAAAAACGCCTGGATTCCGTAAATATATTCGTATGACGAACAGGCACCGGTAGCAATTCCCATAACATAGCCTCCCAAAATTCCCAGAAACATGCTTATAGCAATAAGAAAAGGCATTATGAATACACCAGCCGCAATTTTTGGAAGAATCAGGTACCCCGCAGAGTTTATTCCCATAATTTCAAGTGCATCGATCTGCTCGGTAATTCGCATGGAACCAATTTCAGAAGCAATGTTGGACCCGATTTTTCCGGCTAGGATTAAACATACGATGGTTGGAGAAAACTCCAGAAGCATGGATTCACGTGCTGTAAAACCTACTGCATACAGTGGCACTAAAGGGCTGGTAAAACCAAACGCTGATTGAATGGTGATAACCCCTCCCATAAAGAAAGAAATAATAGCAATAATAGGAAGGGAACTTATACCGATATTATCGATTTCATGGATTATTTGTTTGAAATAGACAGATAGTTTTTCCGGCTTACTAAACACACGCTTAATAAGGATAAAATAACGACCCAGGTGGAAAAACAGATTCATAATTAGAATCGCTAATATACGATTATCGTTTAATTTATCTTCTTTTAGTCCATAAAAAACGCCTTCCAGAGAAGGCGTCTTGATGTATGAATGCTAGGGAATAGCTTATAATCCCGTACCAAAACTGTTTAAACTTACTTTCTTTGTCGGGTTAATTGTCATAACCGGCAGATTGCTGATATCAACTACTTTCTGAGCTTCAGTGCCACTGAAAAATTCTTTAATACTCAAGGTTGGCTTATTCATAATTACTATCAGGTCCGACTCAATTTTATTTGCGTATTCAACAATTGTATCCGCAACACTATCACTTGCCAATGATTTGTTTGAACAGGAAATCCCTTTCCCCTTTATATACTGTTTCACCTGATGTGAATATGCTAATAATTGGTTTTCATAAGCCGCGTCAGATAAACTAAATACACCTAAAATACGGATGGACGCCCCAAAGTAATGAGCAAATTGTACGGCAACATCTACTTTTTCACGCGATTCGCGGGACAAATCAAGTGGTAATAAAATATTTTCACATCCGTCTTTATGCTCTTTGCCGCGAATGGAAATAACCGGGCATGTACATTCACGAATCATTTTTGAAGCACTTGCTCCGACAATGTTTTTTGCGCTCATATGGCTTTCAAGGCCTACCATCACTAAAGTTGCTTTTATTTCCTCAGCAACCCTTGGTACTTCAACATAAATATTCCCTTTTACGTTCATAAATTCGGTTGGCACGCCACTTTCAGCTTCAGTTTTCTTCGTTAAAGCTTTCAATTCGTCATACATTTCCTCACCAACCTTTTCATAAGTGTGCAAAAGGACGATTTTAGAATGGGTATATTTGGCCAGATTATATGCCTGTTTGATTGCCAGAAGCGATTGTTCAGTAAAATCAATGGGAATCAATAAGGTGCCACGTTCTTGTAATTTCATATGTTTGTAGTTGTTAGTTTTTATATCGTTCTTGAAGTGCAAACCGACCTCCCAAACAGGAGACTTTTAACCTGCAAAATTAGTCAAATTAATGATATTTAAGCATTTATAAAAATAATTATTACAAAGTGGCTGTTAATTAAATAAATTTATCGATATTTGCACCCCAAACTTTTAAAATAACTAAAAAATGGCAGTAAAGATTAGACTACAAAGACACGGAAAGAAAGACTCAGCGTTTTTCCACGTGGTAGCAGCGGATGGTCGTGCACCAAGAGATGGAGCTTTTATAGAAAAATTAGGAACTTACAATCCTAATACGAACCCGGCAAATGGAGCTTTTATAGAAAAATTAGGAACTTACAATCCTAATACGAACCCGGCAACAATTGATTTGAATTTCGAAAATACTTTGAAATGGCTACAAAACGGCGCTGTACCAACAGACACTTGTAAAGCTATTTTATCTTACAAAGGAATTTTAATGAAAAAACACTTATTAGATGGTGTTAAAAAAGGTGCTTTAACTGAAGCGCAGGTTGAAGAACGTTTTGCTAAATGGCTTGACCAAAAAGCAAATAAGATCAGCACTAAAAAAGATAATT
The DNA here is from genome assembly GCA_029237825.1 of Bacteroidota bacterium. Lineage (GTDB taxonomy): Bacteria > Bacteroidota > Bacteroidia > B-17B0 > Aurantibacillaceae > UBA4416. The sequence continues at coordinate 64,802 of JAQZBQ010000018.1, forward strand.
TATCTGCAGCAGAGAAAAAAGCGGTTGCTGATAAATTTAAAGCTGAAACTGCTGCTAAAGATGCCAAAGCTGCTAAAATAGCGGCAAAAACGGCTGTGGCTGAAACATCTACATCAGAAGAAACAGCAGCGCCTGAAACAGATGCTCCTGCAGAAAACAACGAAGCATAATTTTTTAATTAATTACAATAGAAAAACCCGGTTTGATTTCATTCCGGGTTTTTTGTTCAATATAATCGTGATTAGGGACTGTTGCTACTTCCCAAGGGAATTCAAACCCTCTACCGCAGGTTCATAATTAGGTTTAAGTTGCAAGCACATCCTGTAATCGGCCAAAGCATTCGAATTGTCGTTAAGGTCCTGGTAACATGCGCCTCTGGCAAAATAAGCCTCCGCATATTTCGGATTAGTGTTTATCGCTTTGGTAAAGTACTCAATAGCTTTTGTTGGGTTTTTATTAACACCAAATTCAATAGCCCCGAGATTATACATAGAAAATTCGTGAGCACCGTTAACTTTTAACACATCTTCATACGCTTTTTGAGCCTCGCTGTATTTTCCCATATCCTGAAACAATTTTGCTTTGGCATATAATGCTTCGGTACTCGACGGATTAATACTAAGTGCATTTGTATAATAATCAAGTGCCAATGGATTTTTTCTTGCGCCATATATTAAACCTAAATCCAGAAACGCGCCGAAATTCTTATTATCCTGTTCAATAGCGGTTTCCAAACTTGAAACTGCCTTAGCAGTATCTCCGATTTCTTTATAAATATTTCCTTTAAGGTAATATCCCTTCGAAATATTTTCATTCACTTTCAGAGCTTTATTAATCTGGGTAAATGCATTCTCATACTGTTTCACAAAATAATAAAGTTCGCCCAACTTCAACAAGCCGTCGGTATTTTCAGGAAACTTTCTCACCACCTTTTCTAAAACGTCCTTTGCATTGCGCGTTTCATTGGCTGCGAAAAAAATATCCGCCTCAGTTAAATAAAATCCTGCATTTGTACTATCCAGTTTTATTGAACGCCTCGCGTCATTAATGGCTTCTTCCAACTGCTTAAACTTGAGGTAAATTTGAGCGCGTTCATTGTAAAGTTGAGCATCATCCGGTGATTCCAGGATTTTCTTATTAATTGCAGTCAATTCGGGAGAATTGATAACTTTCATCAATGAATCCGTTCTATGGGAATCTTCAATACCTTCAGCAGAATCTGGCTTACAGGAAAAAAAGGTAAGCGTGATAAAAAAAAACAGGATAATATTATTCATAATATAAATCAGAGATCGTTAGCGGAAGCAATTAATTCAGCAACATCAAGTACTTTTGTTTTATCTTCTTTGTTAAAATGCTTAACCCCGTCAGTCATCATGGTGTTACAAAACGGACAACCCACTGCAATGACATCCGGATTATGAGATAACGCCTCCTCAGCGCGTTCATTGTTCACTTCCTTAATGCCTTTTTCTGATTCTTTAAACATCTGAGCCCCGCCAGCACCGCAGCATAATCCGTTAGCCCTGCTTCGCTTCATTTCAACCAATTCTGCATCCAGTTTTGAAATAACATCACGCGGAGCTTCGTAAACATCATTACCCCTTCCCAGGTAACAAGGATCATGAAACACAATTTTCTTACCTTTAAATTCGCCACCCTGCACTTTCAGTTTTCCTTCATCAATTAACTGCTGAACCAACTGCGTATGGTGAATCACTTCATATTTGCCGCCTAATTCCGGATACTCGTTTTTAATGGTATTAAAGCAATGTGGGCAACCGGTCACTATTTTTTTTACGTCATAACCATTTAAAACCGTTATGTTTTGCATCGCCTGCATCTGAAATAAAAATTCGTTACCCGCGCGCTTTGCAGGATCTCCTGTACATGATTCTTCAATACCTAACACTGCAAAATTAGCACCAACATGATTTAAAATCCTCACAATAGCTTTTGTAATTTTTTTTGCTCTATCGTCGAAACTACCGGAACACCCCACCCAAAATAAAATATCAGGAACTTCCCCTTTGGCAATTTTTTCCTGCATGGTGGGAACAACAATGGAATTCATAACTGTAATATTAATTTTAAAATTTGTATTAATTTTCGTTTATCCAGTTAGCTCTATCAGAGGGACTAAACTGCCATGGCGCACCATTATTTTCAAGATTTGAGAACATGCCATTTAATTCATTTGGTGCCGAACTTTGTTCCAACACGAGTTGCTGACGCAGACCCATGATGATAGTTAAGGGATCGATGTTCACCGGACATTCCTGTACGCATGCATTACAGGTATTGCAGGCCCAGATTTCCTCGTGCTTAATATAATCACCTAATAAGGTTTTGCCATCATCCACAAACGTTCCGCCATTTTTATCCATATTCCTTCCAACTTCTTCCATGCGATCCCGGGTATCCATCATGATCTTCCTTGGTGATAAAGCTTTTCCAGTAATGTTTTGAGGACAAGCAGCAGTGCATCGGCCACACTCAGTGCAGGAATACGCATCGAGCAAATTTTTCCAGGTCAGATCTTTAATATCCTTTACCCCAAATCCAATAGTGGCATTTGGATCCAAAACGGGCTGGTAAGAAGGGTCAAAATTTGGCTTAACCACATCGGTTACTTCAAACAAATTCTTGAATTGCCCTTTTGGTTTTAAATTAGAATAATAGGTGTTAGGGAATGCTAAAAGTATGTGTAAATGCTTTGAAAAAGGTAAATAATTTAAGAAGCTAAATACCATGATGATGTGCCCCCACCATCCAATACGTTCTATTACATGCAATCCCGCATCAGGCATTCCACCATAAATTAACGGGCCTAAATGACTACTGATTGCAAGACCCAGTGTACGATCCCCAAGGTTTTCGGCGTGGGACTGCCCGCGTGAATACAAAACTTCATCAGCACCATTCATCATAAAAATAAAACAAATCAGAATAAATTCCATAATGAGGATGATGTTGGCATCCAGTTTCGGCCAGCCATTAAGTTCACTTTTTACTAAACGCGGCACTTTCAATAAATTCCGTCTTGATAAAAAAGCAATTGTACCAATGAATGCGAGTACAGATAAAATTTCAATAAAGCTTACCGTAAAGGTGTAAAAAACCCCGAGAGCAGGCCTAAAAGAACGATGGTGCCCGGTGATTCCATCATAAATGATCTCAATTAATTCAATTTGCGTGATTACAAAAGCAACATATAAAAATAAGTGTAAAATAGCAGGAATTGGCCTATTAAACATTTTTTTCTGGCCCAGCGCTACCAACACCATGGTTTTCAACCGCGCAGCCTTATTATCATTAATATAAATATCCTTTCCCAATAAAATATTACGACGTATTTTTTTAGCATTCAAATAAAAAAACACCGAGGAGCCGATCAGCAGTACTATAAAGATGATTGATGAAATCATAGGGTGAATTACATTTTAGGTTTATTTTTATCTTTCCTTCCAAAAACGGATAAATGGATATATCGCTCCGGATTAATGCGAAGGTCCTGCATGAGTTTATCAAGGTCCTCACTTGCTTTATTCAGATTATTATACAGCGAATCGTTCTTTACCAATTTTCCTAACGTTCCCTGGCCGGTATTGATTTGTGCCACCAGTTTATTCAACTCCGCAAGGGTTTTATCAGCCTCATCAATCGCACTCTTCAAATTAGACTTTGCCAGACTATCAGAAAGTGTACTGAAATTTCCAATGATGTTATCTATTTTTCCTGTATTTTTTTCAAGCATTCCTGCAAGGCTATTTAATTTGGATAGAATTCCTGATATTTTCGCTTTTTCAGAGGCCACAAGGTCATCCAGTTTATAGGCTGTTTGTTCGAGGCTTTGAATGGCCAACTTGATACTTTCAAAGGACTTACTCAAATTTTCACGGGTTTTATCGTTTAGTACAACCTGTACAACTGTCATCACAGAATCCACGGAAGACAACAAACCTTCAATCTTTGCCTGCAGCGGCGCTAATTGCTTGCTGACAGCTGTTTTCAATCCCTCTTCGGTTTCAGCAATGAGTGTGTCGCCTGATTCAACAAATTCAGTTTCTTTACTATAGATAAGTTCAACAGCCTTTGATCCTAACAAATCAGAGCTTACCGCCCGCGCGATGGAATGTTTTGGAATTTTCACATCCTCTGTTAAAAGAAATTTTACAAGGACACCATACTTTCCTGATTTGTCTTCCAATAAAGAAATTTTACTGATCTGTCCTACTTTATATCCATTCACCAGTAGAGGATTTGCTTCAATCAACCCGTCTATTTTGGGGTATACAGCGAACAGCTCATATTTCTCAGAAAAAAGATTACTCCCTTTCAGGAAATTAAACCCCCAAATAAATAATCCAATTGCTGCAGTAACTACAAAACCTATTTTAAATTCCTTGGAAATCTTCACACTTCAAAATTTTTGAAGCCCTAATATACAGATTATTATTTAATTGAAAAGAGCAGGATACGCCGTAAAATGTTACTTCTTTAACGGAATGAGCGCTTTAAAAATTCCCTGAAATGATGTGACATTTAAAGGAAATTCAAGGAAAACATGCAGGAAACTTAAAAAATACAATGCTTTTAGACCTAGATTGTAATCAACAATATAAAGGCCAACAGAAAAAACCCACAGTAACAACGTGACCAACAATGTTCTTTTGGGAACTTTATGCCATTGTATGACCGACGTTTTTGAAAACCAATTGAGGTAATGGTAAGTATAAGAAAAGGCAATGAACCGCATAATCACAAATCCGGCGTTTGTGTTATACACAATGGTATTTGCATCGGTAGTTTGAGTTTCTAAACCAAAAAAATCAATCAAAAATGTATTCAGTAAATAAAACAAATCGTAACTCCTGGTCACATATGCAGAAACCTGGTATTGTAGTCCAGGTGCTTTAATTAAAAAGAAAGACATAGCTATAAGCCCGAGAGCTGCCACAGATATATAACCAGCAAGTGATTTGTTTTTTATTACACCATAAAGCATAAACGCCCAGGTAAAAACAAATACATGAATGATTGTTGGTAGAAAAATCCCAATCCACACGAAGTAAGATAACCCTGTTTTAGTGATAACAATTCCAATAAACGCCAGTAAGGCCAGAATTATCCTGTATAAATTATCTTTAATAAAAACAAAGATCAGAGAAAGGAGAACGCCATATAAAATGATACTGGGTATTTGAGAATCTGACTTAGCCGGCTGAATGAACGAAAAATAAAAAACCAGGAAACATAAAACAGCAAGGAAAACAAAATCATACTTACCCTTGGTGAAATAATTTTTTTTATGAAGCCAGCCGATTTCAGTGAGGTAGTGCAAAGGACCAAGTACTGCGTACGAGAACAAAAAAAGTTCAAATGGGAGAATAAAAGCTAAAATTGCCGATATCACCATCAACCCAATATTGGCATAGTGAATCTGGTCGTTGCTAAACGTGGTGATCTTAAACAAAAACGTAGTAATTTTGAGATACAAATATCTTAAATAAATTCGGATTGGGGAAGTGTCTCGCTATTTAGGCTTTGTTTTACTGTCAATTTGCCCCGTCTTTTTGTTATATCCATAAGGACAATGTTTACAGCCACTTTTACAACAATACCCACGCTTCAAATGGTATTTCTCGGTAAACACAATATACCCTTCCGAGCTATAATAAAAGTCTTCCGGATCCAGCTCTGTTTTAAACATCTTAGTACAAAGGTATTGTATTTCCGGGTTACTTTTAAATACATTTGGAAGCCAGCTTTTTTTTAAATGATACCTTATTCTCCAATAATCAACCAAATTTCTTACAAAAATTATAAGATTGGGATTTTGCGCCTCGATCTCATTCATCCTGATGTATCGGGTAATAAATGGTTTAAACTCAAATACAATCTCGAACAGGCATTAAAGGAAAACAAAAACACCATCATTACCTTTGGCGGCGCATTTTCTAACCATATTGCTGCAACGGCAGCAGCCTGTAAACTAGCAGGATTAAATGCTATCGGCATTATACGAGGAGAAGAATTAGCATCTCTTAACCCGACGCTCGCATTTGCTCAGGAAAAAGGGATGAACCTGATTTTTGTAACCCGAGAGGAATATTCACAAAAAAAAGATCACGGGTATCTTCAGCGTTTGCGATACATGTACCCGGAAGCATTTGTGATCCCGGAAGGCGGTGATAACCATTTAGGTCAAAAAGGCTGTGAGGAAATTTTAACCAGCGACTTATTTGAATATTCCACGATATTTTGCGCTACAGGAACCGGCACAACATTCAGGGGATTATCAAAAACACTTCTTCCTCATCAGCATTTGTATGGAGTAAACGTATTAAAATATGAATTTATTTCAGAGGACAAGCAAAGTACGGTCTTAAATAATTACCATTTTGGCGGGTACGCAAAGCACACCGATACACTACTGAACTTTAAATCCTGGTTTGAAAAAGAATACCAAATCCCGCTGGATTATGTGTACACGGCAAAATTAATGTATGCAGTTTTTGATCTCATAAACGAGAATAAAATCAATCAACGAAATCCTATCCTGATAGTTCATAGCGGAGGTTTACAGGGAAATGCGGGTTATGAAAAACGTTATAACCTAAATCCTAACCGCCAGGTAAATGATGCCCAGGGATAAACCTGTTTGGGATCGAAAGTGGCGCTGTTGATATATTTTGATGAAATTTTAAAAAATCCTACCCCAAAACCAACCGTACTGGTCATTCGTTTACCACTGCTTTTAAAAATACCGTTTTGAAGTTGAAACGTGAGACCTTCTAAACCACCTAGCGTCATATCGGTACCATAACGAACACGGGGCCCGAAAAAATATTTCAATTTGGGCTTTAAATCGTGGTAATAATTGATGTCGATCCCGGTTATAAAACCGGTTCCACGATTCCGTTTTACAGGCGGGTTGTTGGTATTGCCATTGTTTGTATTGCTTGTGTTTGTATTACTGCCAGTTGAATACGTATTTGTATTAGATGAATTATTAGAGGAAAATTCCGCCAGAGCCCCCATTCCGTCATAAGTTAAACTTACCGGAATTTTTACACCCATAGATTTGCCGGCGAATAATCGCTCGTAGGAAACCGTTAACCTACCAAATACAATATCAGGAATGTAAAATCCCAGAATGCCGTTTGGTAACAAGGCTTCCTGCTCTTTCCATTCATTCATCTTCCTGGCTTTCCGTTGTTCCCGTGTTTCCGACATCTCGGGCAAACTTGTGAAACCCTGTTGCGCATTGGTCTTTGCCTCCGATGACGGATCTTTACTAAACATAAATATCTTTCCCGACTGGTATTCAGTGAGCAACACCTCGCTCTTGGAAAGGGTAATTTGTGGCGAACCTTGTAAAGAATCCCTGTAAGTAATGGTATTTTCAGATATCGCAATGATTTTACACGGAATCATTTTCCCGCTGCGTAGAAAAATTTTGTCTTGAGCAAAGGACGCTAACGATGCCAAAAGCAAACACCAAAAAAAGATATGTTGTTTTAACATCATATTAAAAACGATAACCAAAACAGTACCCTAAATACACTTTAGGTGCACCACTATACTGAGGTTTTAGCATTACGGAGTTTCCAGGAGCTCCAATTGCTCCAAATACTTTAAAATTAAAATTTGGTGAGACTCTAAAAATCCATCCATTGGAGAACATCACAGACATTTGGAAAGCACTGGCATTTTCATAATTCTTTTGGTTACCAAGAGTATCCACTACATTCCGGTAATTATAACTCATATATTTACCCAATATTCCCATAAAGTACTGTACACGCCTCGTATTTCGCGGCATAAAATTAATTCCAAATCCTAAGTCATATTTTTTCTTCGCGTTATCTTTTGAGTCTGCAATAAATAAATTCAATCCTCCCATACGCGGATTAAAACTATAACCACCTAAAAATGTGAGCGACATCCTGCTGTTAAAGACTTCTCTGTCATATAACAGTGTAACATCACCGTTAGCAAGTGCAAGGGCGTTAATCGAAATTAAATTACTATTGAGGTAATACAAATTAACCACAGGCTTTTCGCCGTTCTTTAAATGTCCTTGAGTTTGAGGTAGGGCAGAATTCACAGGAGCCGCTTGTTCCGTTTTAGGACTAAGCGTGTTAGGGTTTGAATTGATTACTTCCGTTACTCCATTCTGGTATTTAATTAGGACAACTTCTGATTTTACTATCACATACAATGGCCCGTCAAGATTAGCGTAATCTTTATACTTGATATTTACTGTTCCGATTTCAGTGATTTTACCTGGGATCATTTTACCAGAAGCAGTATAAATCATATCCTGAGCAACTACCCAAGTAGTAACACCAAAAAGAAACACCAACAAAAGGCTCCCGGCTCTCATCATTTTTTATACGCAGGATAAAAATAGCAATTAATACCATACAAATTACTTAAAACCAGAACATGCAACCGGACTTATTTTATGGAATATCTGTCCAATTCATTAATTTAGCGACTCAATGACAAACATGTTTAAACTTAAAAATTATATTAACGGTGAATTGGTTGAACCGGTTTCCAACGAATACATAAATAATTACGATCCATCGCGCGGAACCATTTATTCCCTGATACCTGATAGTGATACGAGAGACGCAGAACATGCGGTTGCCGCTGCTAAAGAGGCGTTTATATCTTGGAGCATCACCCCAAAAGAAACCCGATCGAAATTTCTACTGAAAATTGCCTCCCTGATTGAGGAACAGCTGGATCAACTAGCGCATGCGGAGAGCCTGGATAACGGAAAGCCTTTGCACCTCGCGAAGACAGTCGACATTCCAAGAGCGGCAGCGAACTTCCATTTTTATGGCACTGGAATCTTACATTACGCTGCACAGGCGCACAGCATGGAAGATACAGCTATCAATTATACGTTGCGCCAGCCTGTAGGTGTTGCAGGCTGTATTTCTCCATGGAATTTGCCACTTTACTTATTCAGCTGGAAAATAGCACCTGCACTGGCGGCAGGATGCACAGTAGTAGCAAAACCTTCTGAAATTACACCAATGACAGCTTACCTGCTCTCAGAAATATGTATCAAAGCAGCCTTGCCAAAGGGCGTACTTAATATTGTTCATGGTCATGGTCACAAAGTTGGTAATGCCATTGTTAGCCACGAAGATGTACCGCTTATTTCATTTACCGGCGGCACTACCACCGGTGCTCACATTGCCAGTATAGCAGCGCCGATGTTCAAAAAATTATCACTTGAACTGGGCGGAAAAAATCCGAACATCATTTTTGCAGATTGTGATTATGAAAAGATGCTATCAACCACCATGTTGTCTTCCTTTGCTAACCAGGGACAAATTTGTTTGTGTGGTTCACGGATTTTTATTGAACGCCCTATCTATGAAAAGTTTAAAACGGATTTTGTTGCAAAAACGCAGAAGTTAGTTGTTGGGGCTCCATTAGAGGAAAAGACAAAGATCGGGGCAGTAGTTTCAAAACCGCACATGGAAAAAATCCTTTCCTATATCAACCTGGCAAAAGAAGAAGGCGGCACCATTTTATGCGGTGGGAAACCTGCACATTTAACTGGAGAATTTGAAAATGGCTATTACCTTGAACCAACAATTATTGAAGGTTTAAGTTATGATTGCCGCACGAATCAGGAAGAGATTTTCGGTCCTGTAGTAACCATTATGCCTTTTGATAAAGAAGAAGAAGTAATCAAATACGCAAACTCTACACAATATGGATTGGCCTCAGTGCTTTGGACACAGGATGTAACAAAGGCAAACCGGATAGCCATGAATTTACATACTGGAATTGTTTGGATTAATTGTTGGTTATTAAGGGACTTGCGAACACCTTTTGGCGGCGTGAAGTCATCAGGTGTTGGAAGAGAAGGTGGGTTTGAAGCCCTGGACTTTTTTACTGAGCCAAAGAATGTATGTATTAAATTAAAATGATAAACAATCAATCGATTAAACACCATAAACTAAATGTTAGAAAATAGCCAACGAACAGAATTAAACTCACTTGGAGAATTTGGTTTAATCAAGCATCTTACGGAACATGTAGAAATTCATAATTCGTCCACAGTAAAGGGAATTGGTGATGATGCAGCAGTCATAAAATTTGATAACGAAAAACACACACTCGTGTCAACTGACATGTTGGTTGAAGGTGTTCATTTCGATTTAACCTACGTACCATTAAAGCATTTAGGATACAAATCCATCATAGTAAACCTTTCTGATATTTGCGCCATGAATGGCATTCCTAAGCAGGTAACAGTTAGTATTGCAGCATCTAATCGTTTTTCTGTTGAAGCATTAGAGGAGTTGTACGCAGGCATGTTATTTGCCTGTAATAAATACCAGGTTGATTTAATTGGTGGCGATACTACTTCAACTACCAGCGGTCTTATCATTAGCGTTACCGTTATTGGCGAAGCAAATAAAGATGACATTGTTTATAGAAACGGCGCTAAGGAAAAAGACCTTTTGTGTGTAAGTGGTGACCTGGGAGGCGCCTATATGGGTTTACAGGTTTTAGAGCGGGAGAAATTTGTTTTTAAAGACAATCCCAACATTCAACCGGACCTTGTTGGAAATGATTATATTCTCGAGCGCCAGTTAAAACCAGAAGCACGCGTTGACATTATCGAAATATTAAAAGGACTTGGTGTAAAGCCAACAAGTATGATTGATGTAAGCGATGGATTAGCATCTGAACTCATGCATATTTGCACACAATCAGAATTGGGGTGTGAACTTTATGAAGAAAAGATTCCACTGGATCCTCAAACGTTTGACAGAGCACGTGAATTTAATCTTGACCCAACAGTTTGCGCGTTGAGTGGCGGTGAAGATTATGAGTTACTTTTCACTGTACCGATGTCTGATTACGATAAAATAAAGCACCTGCCCGATTTTACTATTATTGGCCATATGACACCTAAGAGCAGCGGAATAAACCTCGTGGCAAAAGCAGGAACCTCTCACCCAATTACAGCACAAGGTTGGAATGCATTCAAACAAAATTAAATGAAAAGCTGCCTTTACTTGTTCCTGATTAGCTTCTTTGTATTGAACTGTGATTCAAAAAAAACAAGTATTGCAGGAATCGTAGTAGATAAAATTAGCAGTGCGCCCGTTGCTGATGTGTTGGTAAGCTATGTGCAATGCAAAGAAAACGGAGAAGATTGCGCTGAAATCATCATTGGGCAGGTTTATACGCTAACCGACGGAACATTTAAAATTGACCAGAAACGCGCGTTTAAATCAAGGAAGAGATGGATTACTGTCCATAGAGGATCGAAAAAGATTGGACAGGCTGACAATATCGGTTTGTTGGATAAAACTATTAAAATTGAAATTACACCTTAACTCAGAATTATATGGAAAATCAGAATTCAATTGAATCGTCGAAAGCACCTGAACCGGTTGGTTTATATCCACATGCACGACGCGTTGGAAATTTATTATTTTTAAGCGGTGTTGGCCCACGTGAACGTGGCACAAAAAAAATTCCCGGTGTTGAGCTTGATGAATCAGGAAAAATTATTTCCTACGATATAGCAACCCAATGTCACAGTGTATTCAGGAACATCAAATACATATTAGAAGATGCCGGGAGCAGTTGGGAAAAAATGGTTGATGTACAGGTATTTTTAACCAACATGAAAGATGACTTTCCTATATACAATAAAATTTGGGCTGAATATTTTAAAGAAAATCCTCCATGTCGTACAACCATTGAAATTAACTGTTTACCAACGCCTATTGCAATTGAATTAAAAGTAATAGCGACAATAGATTAAAAAAATCGACTTCCTTACCATACCCGGTTTTTAATTTCACATTTCCAAGCAAAGTTTCAATTGCAGTACGAAGCCACTTTTCATTGACAGAAATGCATAAATCCCGACCGTGCCTTTTAATAAAATGGTTTTTTCATAATACCGTTTTCATTGATTGCATGTATTTTCGTGCTGAGTAAAAATCAAAATGCAATTATGACGACAAAAGTTTTTATCAATCTTCCTGTAAAAGACCTCGCCGCGTCAATGGAATTTTACAGCAAATTAGGCTTTCAAAACAACCCGCAATTCACAGATCAAACCGCTGCATGCATGGTTTTTAGCGAAAACCTGTATGTGATGCTGCTTACCTATGAAAAGTTTAGGAATTTTACAAAGAAAGAAATTGGCGACGCATCTCAAACAACACAGATGCTTTTGGCCGTGAGTGTTGAAACTAAGGATAAAGTAAAAGAACTGATAAATCTTGCTGTTAAGTCAGGTGGCAGTATTTACATGGACGCAGCCGAATATGAATGGATGTATCAGCACAGTTTTGCAGACCCTGATGGCCATCAGTGGGAAGTGTTTTATATGGATGAAAGCAAACTACCTAAAACGTAAGCAATGGTAACAAGCGAACAGTTTACCCGCCTAGCTTTGTCGTTCGATGATACAGAGGAAAGTGCACATTTTAAAAAAACATCATTTCGGGTAAACAAAAAAATATTTGCCACCCTGGATGAAAAACAAAAAAAGGCGGTCATAAAATTGTCTGATGTACACCAGTCTGTGTTTGGATCATTAGACCCTGCAGTAATCTATCCTGTAAAAGGCTCATGGGGGAAGCAAGGTTGGTCAGAGATTAATCTAACCAAAGTTAAAAAAAGTGTTTTGACGGATGCTTTAAAGCTATCCTATGAAAATGTTGCACCTAAAAAATCCCAATTAAAAATCTGCGATAAAGGCCATGAATTTTATAAAAGCAGTTCGTGTCCTGTGTGTCCAATTTGCGAGAAAAATAAAAAACCGTTGAAAGGATTTCTTTCTCAACTTTCTGCCCCTGCACGACGCGCGCTTGAAAATGCAGGAATAAAAACGCCTGCGCAACTGAGAAAAAAAACGGAGAAAGAGCTTTTAGCTTTGCATGGCATGGGCCCTGGATCCATCCCTAAAATACGCGCCATTCTTGCTTCCCAAACTGAGAAAAACAATACAATTAAACACGTTCCGAAACAGAATGATTTGAAAAAAGGTGTAAATGAAGTTTCAGACTTTATTCAGAAATTGGATCCCCGATACAAGGAAATAATGACAGTACTTCGAAGAATTATTTTAGGTGCAGATACACATATTCAAGAGCAAATTAAATGGAATGTACCTTCATTTTTTTATACCGGAGAAATGAAACCTTTCAATCCTAAGGAGTATAAACGTGATCTCATCGTTACAAATATCCGCCAAAAAGACCATCTTTTGCTGATACTACCAAGTGGTGCAAAATTGAATGGCTGTTCACCCATACTCGAAGGTGATTACAATGATGGCAGGAGGATGATAAAAATTTATGATCTTCAGGATCTAAAAATAAAAACAAAGGAGATCCAAAAAGTTATTAAAAAGTGGCTTAGCCTAATTGACAAATAAAAAAAATGTTACTATGGAAAAACTACATTATTCAATTTTAATCAATGCACCGAAGAAGAAGGTATGGGAAACTATGCTCAACGATAAAACATACCGTGAATGGACCAAAGCATTTCATGAAGGCTCCTATTTTGAAGGCAATTGGGAAAAAGGAAGTGAAATGCGTTTTTTAGGACCAGACGCGGGAGGCGAGCTTCAAGGGATGTATAGTAAAATAAAGGAAAATATTCCCTATCAATATATTTCAATTCAGCATTTAGGTGCAATTAGAAATGGAAAAATTGATACAACAAGTGAGGAAGTAAAAAAATGGGCTCCTGCTCTTGAAAATTACACTTTCGAAGAAAAAGGTGAACACACAGAACTTTTAATTGAAATGGATATTGCCGCCGAATATAAAGAAGAGTTTGACAAGATGTGGGGGAGAGCCTTAAAGCTACTGAAACAACAATGTGAAAATTAACGACAATTATAATGACGAATTCTCAAAAAATGTCAATTTGCTTATGGTTTGATAACCAGGCGGAAGAAGCTGCAAAGTTCTACACTTCGGTTTTTAAAAATTCGAAAATGGGTCATGTGAGTCGCTATGGGAAAGCTGGTTTTGAAATTCACAGGCAGCCTGAAGGACGCGCAATGGTTGTTGAATTCAGTTTAAACGGGCTCGATTTCAAAGCCTTGAACGGAGGCCCGCAATTTAAATTCAATGAGTCCATGTCGGTTGTAATAACATGTGAGACACAAGAAGAAATCGACTATTATTGGGAAAAGCTTACGTCTGATGGTGGAATGGAAAGTCAATGCGGATGGTTAAAAGACAAATTCGGAATTTCCTGGCAAATCGTTCCAGCCGTGCTGAGTTCCTTAATGAGTGTCCCTTCAAAAGCAGAAAATGTGGTGAACGCGTTTATGAAGATGAAAAAATTTGATATCGAAACATTAAAGCAAGCAGCTCGATAATCATGAATGCCTCTTATAAATCCATTGATGATTATATTTCCAAACAAGATAAGAATGTACGTCCAATTTTGGCCGAATTGCGCAAAGCTGTATTATCCCAGGCGCCTCAAGCTGAGGAATGTATTAGCTATAATATGCCAGCGTTTCGTTATCACGGCATTTTGGTATATTTTGCGGCCTTTAAAAATCACATCGGTTTTTATGCTTTACCCTCAGTTCATAATTCCTTTCAAAAAGAACTCTCTGAGTATAAACAAGGACGAGGTTCTGTGCAGTTTCCTCTAACTAAACCAATACCCTATACATTAATCAAAAAAATGGTTAAATTCAGAGTAAAAGAGAACCTCGAAAAAATTAAATAGTAATTTCACCACCACACCTGCATAACCATGGATACAGAAATGATCATATCTCTTATAACACTTATTGTGTTAGAAATTGTTTTAGGAATTGACAATATCATTTTCATATCCTTACTAACCGATAAATTACCGAAAGAAAAGCGTTCCAAAGCAAGGTTAATTGGTTTGAGCCTCGCTTTGGTATTGAGGCTTATTTTATTGGCCGGAATAAGTTGGATTCTTAAACTAGATCAGGAGCTGTTTCAGATTTCAGGAAGACCGTTTTCGGGAAAAGATTTGATTCTCATTGCGGGAGGATTATTTCTCTTATATAAAAGCAGCAAAGAAATATTTGAGAAAACAGAAGATCATGAACCAACCAACATTAAAAAAGGGCATAGTTCCTTTAACAATATTATCGGTCAAATTTTGTTGCTGGATCTTGTTTTTTCCGTGGATAGTATCATCACAGCAGTGGGCTTAGTAGATGAACTTTGGATTATGTACGTGGCTGTAATCGTTTCCATTACCATTATGTTATTGGTTTCTAAAAAAATCAGCAATTTCATTAATAAACACCCGTCATTAAAAGTGTTGGCGCTTTGCTTTTTAATGATGATTGGTTTGGCGTTAATAGCAGAAGGATTCCGATTACACATTCCTAAAGCCTATATTTATTTCTCCATGGCTTTTTCCTTTTTTGTTAACATCATGCAAATCAGAAAGAAAGGATAAGCTATCATCTTGGGTTGTAAAATTGATTTTGTTTGTTGCGACTTAAAACATCCTCGGTGAGATAACGCGTGATTTTCAAGTTTTTCACATTTCGTCCAATTTTTGATATCAACCTGATATATTGGGTATATTTAACCTTCAAAAATCAAAAAAAACAGCGTTAAATTTTTTATGGAAAAAGTATTAAAGGCCTTAGGAATAAAAGACACTAATATTGGCTGCTCCACAGGCAAAAACTATTTTGCAAATGGCGACGTTATTGAATCGTATAGTCCAGTTGACGGAAAACTGATTGCTAAAGTAAAAGTGGCAAACGAAACCGACTATGAAAAAGTAGTTCAGGTTGCGTCCGAAGCGTTCAAAGTTTGGAGAAATATACCGGCGCCTAAACGGGGTGAAATTGTTCGCCAATTTGGAGAAAAACTTCGTGCGAAGAAAAACGACTTAGGGAAACTTGTTTCCTATGAAATGGGGAAATCATACCAGGAAGGCCTGGGAGAAGTTCAGGAAATGATAGACATTTGCGATTTTGCAGTTGGTGTTTCCCGTCAGTTATATGGATTAACCATGCATTCTGAACGGGAAAGTCACCGCATGTATGAGCAGTGGCATCCGTTAGGAATTGTAGGAATTATTTCCGCGTTTAACTTCCCGGTGGCCGTGTGGAACTGGAACACTGCCCTGGCATGGATTTGTGGTGATGTTTGTATCTGGAAACCATCCAGTAAAGTGCCGTTATGCGCTGTGGCTTGCCACAATATATGGAATGAGGTAGCTGAAGCAAATAATTTGCCCGAAGGCGTTTCATGCTTATTGGTGAGTCCTGGAAGTATCGGTGAAAAAATGTGCGAAGACGGCAGAGTGCCTTTGGTTTCCGCAACAGGGTCAACCCGTGTAGGAAGGATTGTTGGCTCAAAAGTTGCTGCACGCTTTGGCCGTTCTATTTTAGAGTTAGGTGGAAACAACGCAGTAATTATTACACCAAACGCAGATTTACAGGCGGTGTTACCAGGATTGGTTTTCGGTGCCGTTGGAACCGCAGGTCAACGTTGTACTTCTACACGTCGTTTAATCATACACGAAGATATTTATGATGATGTTAAACAAAAACTCATCAACGCGTATAAGCAATTGGTAATTGGCGATCCATTAAATGAAAAAAACCATGTAGGTCCATTGATTGATAAGGGAGCAGTAAAAGATTACCTGGTTTCCATTGAACGCGTTATTGCTGAAGGCGGTAAAATTTTAGTGCCGGGCGGAGTTTTGGAAGGCAAAGGCTATGAAAGCGGATGTTATGTAAAACCTTGTATTGCGGAAGCGAAAAATGATTTTGAAATTGTGCAGCACGAAACATTTGCTCCTATTTTATACATCATGAAATATAAAACTTTAGATGAGGCGATTGAATTACAAAACGGTGTACCTCAGGGTTTATCGTCATCCATAATGACACTAAACATGCGTGAGGCCGAGCAATTCTTATCAGCAAATGGCAGCGATTGTGGTATTGCAAATGTAAATATTGGGACAAGCGGCGCAGAAATTGGCGGTGCATTTGGCGGTGAAAAAGAAACCGGTGGCGGACGCGAAAGTGGATCAGACAGCTGGAAAGCTTATATGCGCCGTCAGACCAATACCATTAATTACGGCACAAAACTTACCCTTTCACAAGGAATTAAATTTGATTTTTAAAATTTTTTCCGCTGATCTTGCTCTTCACGCGGAAAGAAATTGCAAAGCCAATTTCTAACATAAATAATACACCCTGCAGAATGAGCGAATCCGCAGACAAAAAAAATTAAAATGACAATAGACAAAAACAAAGTAGTATCGGTAAACTACCATTTATCATCTCACCTCGACAACGAAGCACCTGAACTGGTTGAACAAACCTCAACAGACCATCCTTTCACTTTTATATTTGGAGTTGGTCAGCTTTTACCTGATTTCGAAAAAAATCTTTTAGGCAAAAAAGTTGGTGATAAATTTGATTTTAAAGTCACTCCTGTAAACGGTTATGGCTTATCCGACAAAGAAATGATCGCTAAAATTCCTAAAGAAGCTTTTCATGTAGATGGTGCATTTGATTCGGAGCGCGTAAAAGAAGGCGAAGAGTTGATGATGAATGATGCAGAAGGAAACCAGTTAATGGGTTTTGTTCAGGAAATTGGAAATGATCACGTCATCATGGATTTTAACCACCCGTTGGCGGATCACAATTTACATTTTGTTGGTGAAGTGTTATCCATCAGAGAGGCTACTCAGGAAGAACTGGATCATGGTCATGTTCACGGGCCAGGCGGACACCATCACTAATAAAAACTATTAAAAAAAGCCTGAAGAATATGTTCAGGCTTTTTTTATAAAGTAAATAAACAAAAAGAGCTACTTCAAATGAAGTAGCTCTTTTTGTTTTTAACCGTTTTTATTTAAATTATTTAGTTACAATCACTTTCTGTTTTACCGATTGGTTGGCATTTTGTCCAGTTATGAAATAAACACCGTTAGCTAATACATTCACTGTTGTCTCCTGGTTGTTAGAGTAATTCAATTCAAAAATCTGAATTACCTGTCCTAATGCATTTGTTAAGTTTAGATGCATATCTGTATCCGATTTAACTGTAAACGTTCCGTTATTTGGATTTGGATAGATATT
>JAQZBQ010000019.1 GCA_029237825.1 Bacteroidota bacterium
GTTGTTCTTTTAAATAAAATTACAAGCGAAAGTAGCTCAGTTGGTAGAGCGTAACCTTGCCAAGGTTAAGGTCGCGGGTTCGAGACCCGTCTTTCGCTCTCTAATTCTCCAATTTGCCCCGGTGGTGGAATTGGTAGACACGCAGGACTTAAAATCCTGTGTCTTCGCGGACGTACGGGTTCAAGTCCCGTCTGGGGTACACATCCAATAATTTACGGAGAATTAAAACAAAAGCCTTTCATTTGCATGAAAGGCTTTTTTGTTTGGTGCTTTTTGTTTTATAATGAATCACGGATATTAAGTCCTGTTCATTTAAAACGTATCAAACCACAAATGAATTTCATCCCCGATCTGATCCACAAAATCCTGTTCCATTTCCCCCTGCATTACCCAGCCGCTCATAGTTGAATTCATTATCCCAAAAAATGCACCGTTTAATGTTACTTCAAATTCGCCGCAAATTCCGTCGCGGCAGCTGGCGTGAATAGGCTTCGCTTCCCCTTCATACCGTACACCATGATATTCAATATCAATGGGTACCTTTTCTTTGTATATTACTTCCTGTAAATCCATGAGTTCCCGTATTAGTGATGAACCACTTGTTTTGAAAGTAGGTCCTTTCCCCAAAATTACAGCAGCCTGGAGCATAAAACACCGATTTTAGGTAAAGCAGGAAATGGAAAAGGCAGGTTAACATTTAATTAATTTAAAAATGCGTCCATTTGTCACATCCGAAAGAATTCTTTCTAGGAATCACACAATTCCTGGTTTTCAGGAATAAAAAAAAGGAGCAATGTCCATTGCTCCTTTGATACTTTACGGTATAACGATTAACCTCTTCCCTGCCCAGGTTTAACGCTTTGAGATGGCGTTGGAGCTGTTGTAGGAGTAGCTTTAGGCTTAGTAGACTTTTTAGTAGGAGCTACCGTTGGGGTTGCTGCTGCTGCTGCAGTTGCTGCGGCAATTGAGTCAGCTTTTGCTTTTTCAGCCGCTGCTGCCGCTTCAGCTTCAGCTGCTTTTGCTGCTTCTTCTGCCTGAATAGCTTCAGCATTTGCAATTGAATCTGCTGTTGCTTTTGCTTTTGCTTCTAATTCAGCTGCAGATGGTCCGCAGGAAATGAAGGTAAACATTCCTAATAAGGAAACTACGGTTAAGATTTTTTTCATTTTCTAGTTTTAGTTTTAAAATAATTTGTCACGAAATTAAATTTTATTTTTCATGTTACAAGTATTAATGCATTTTCTTAATAAAATAAATACCAGGTATTATATAAAACACCATATAATAAATAAAAATCCATTTTTTCAATACGCATTTTAGAGAATTTTGATACTTTTGGCCAAACAATAAAAAAAACATTATTATGAAAAAAAACATTACTGTATTATCTGCAGTTATTTTATTAGCAGGTTCTTCAATTTTAACCAGTTGTAAAAAAGATGACGTTACCGCTCCGGTGGTTACTTTAAACGGTGGCGACGAAACCGTTTCACTTCAGGGGAATTTCGTTGACTTAGGCGCGACTGCACATGACAACAAAGATGGCGACCTTTCTGCTAGTGTTTCAGGAAATGTAGACGTTAACCACACTGGCGTTTACACGTTGGTTTACACAGCAACAGATGCAGCTGGCAACTCAGGAACTGCTTCAAGAAACGTAACGGTTGTAAATGATTTAGAGAGCATGACTGGCGTTTATTCTTGTACAATCACTCCGGGGTCTTATACTTATACTCAAACTATATCAGCGTCATCAACCGTTAACAGACGTTTAAATTTTGGTAAATTCGGCGATTACGCTGGAAACACAGGAATTTATGCAGACGTAAATAATACCGGAACTACAAGCCCAATAACTTTACCAAGCCAAACTGCTGTTCAGGTAGGAAGCCCTGCAACTGACAGAACTTTCGCTGGTACAGGATTAAGAGTTTCCGCCACAGCATTCGGTTTAGGATACACTGAAACTACTCCATCGGCTACTACTTCTTATACAGAAACATTTGTAAAACAATAATCGCTGCATTAATAAAAAAATTAAAGGCTCGGATTTACTCCGGGCCTTTTTTTATTCCCAATACTTTTGAAGCCGTTACTAGGCGGCCGTGCGCAATTTGCCCGCTGAAGTAAAAAACATCGTTGTGTGCGGAAAGTTCTCTCAGTATTTAATTTGCTACAATTCATAGCAGTTCCGGGTCCCTTTGTGTCGTAACTTTACGGTATGGAACGCTCAATTGTACATATGGACCTTGATAGCTTTTTTGTATCAGTTGAGCGAAAGCTGGATGCGTCACTCATAGGTAAACCCGTCATCATTGGTGGCACTTCTGATCGTGGCGTAGTTGCTTCCTGTAGTTATGAAGCACGCAAATTTGGTGTGCATTCCGCAATGTCGTCGCGAATGGCCAGACAGCTTTGCCCCCACGCCATTTTCATACGCGGCGACATGGACCAATATTCCATTCACTCCAATATTGTAACCGAAATCATCGAAAAAGAAGCGCCCGTATTTGAGAAAGCCAGCATCGACGAACATTACCTGGAGATAACGGGAATGGATAAATACATTAAGCAAAGCATCGTGTGGGCTCACGAGTTAAGAGAAAAAATCATTTCGGAAACCGGCCTACCCATCTCCTTTGGATTATCCGAAAACAAAACCGTGTCTAAAATGGCTACCGGTGAGTCGAAACCTAATGGGGAAAAGCACATACCATACGGAACGGAAAAGACGTTTTTAGCGCCCCTTTCGATACGAAAGATCCCTGGCATCGGTGAAAAAACAAATGCCACACTTCAAAAAATGGGAATTTCGCGCATCGAAACCATCCAGCAAATGCCACAGCTGGCGTTGCAGAAAGTATTGGGTGAAAATGGCGGTTCCATCTGGCGGAAAGCAAACGGAATTGACCACAATCCGATTGAACCATTTTCGGAGCAAAAGAGCATGAGCAAGGAAACAACATTTGATAAAGACACCACCGATTATGAAATGTTGAATAATGTATTGGTAACCATGATTGATAGCCTGGCATTTGACCTGCGTAAACAAAGAAAAGTGACCGGTTGCATCACATTAAAATTAAAATATTCAGATTTTCAAACCCACACTTTTCAGGCAAGTATTCCCTATACCGCATCTGATGACGTACTGTTGAAAAAAATTAACGAACTTTTCAGGAAAAACTATAACCGTCGTGTACTTATACGGCTTATAGGTGTAAAATTCAGTAACCTTGTGTCAGGCTTTAACCAGATCAACCTATTTGAGGATACTGAAGAGAAACTCAGTTTATATAATGCGCTGGATAAAATTCGCCTTCGTTTCGGCGAACAGGCTATCGGCCGTGCAGTCGGTATAAAGAAAGATAGAGAGGAAGGCGCCGAACATGATTCTTAATGCGCATTCATTTTACAGCTTACGGTATGGCACACTTTCAACAGAACAGCTCATCAAAGAAGCTTTCATTAACGGCTTTGACAGTATAGCACTTACCGACATCAATAATACTGCCGGTATTTTACAATTTGTAAAACGGTGTCGTGAGAACAATATTAAACCAATAGCCGGTGCAGAATTTAGAAATGGCAATGAACTGATGTACGTTTGCATCGCCAGAAATCTTAAAGGGTTCAGCGAAATAAACGAACTACTGACCTACTCTAACGCATCGGACTTACCCTACCCTCAGTGTCCTGTATTTGATAACTGTTATGTCATTTATCCTTATGCAAAGTCGCGTTTAGCCACAGCAGAAAATGAATTTGTCGGGATTAGGCTTACAGACCTTAATAAAATAATCGTGGAGAAACAGTCACTCCAAAAAAAATATGTGATCCTCCAAAGTTCAACTTATAAAGATCCGGAAGGTTATCGCATCCATAAAAAATTCAGGGCCATTGATCTCAATTTGCTCTTCAATCAATTACAACCCGATCATATCGCAGGACCGGACTCCTACCTGATTCCCAAACCAAAGCTGCTTACCTACTTTGAAGGTTTTCCTCATATAATATCTAATACAAAACGCATTTGCCAGGAGTGCAGCTTTGATTTTGATTTCAGCGCACGAAAAAACAAAAAACATTTTACAGGAGATCCCGCAGCGGACAAAGAGCTTCTGGAGAAAGAAACCTTAAAGGGATTTAAAATTCGTTACCCAAAAGGTAACAGCCATGCACTTCAACGTGTTTACGCCGAGCTCGATATAATTAATGCCATGGGTTTTTGCTCGTATTTTTTAATCACGTGGGACATAACACAATTTTCCTGGAGTAATGAATACTACCATTATGGGCGTGGAAGCGGTGCCAATAGTATTGTGGCCTATTGTTTACGAATTACGGACGTTGATCCGGTAGAGCACAATTTATATTTTGAACGGTTCTTAAATCCCAAACGCAATTCTCCTCCCGACTTTGACATCGACTATAGCTGGAAAGATCGCAATGCAGTGTATGATTACATTTTTAAGAAATACGGAAAAAAACATGTAGCGCTTCTTGGTGCTATGGTAACCTTCCAGGACCGGTCGATCATTCGCGAGATGGGAAAAGTACATGGCTTGCCAAAAGAGGACATTGAGCGCATGATCCGCTATCCCAATTCACCATTGAATAACAATTCCCTTTGCCGCGAAATAATAAAACAATCAGAAAAGATCAGTGGTTTTCCGAGTATTCGCAGCATTCATGCTGGCGGCGTGATGATAACGGAAGAACCGTTAACCTGCTTTACAGCGCTCGACTATCCTCCAAAAGGTTACCCAACCACACAATTAGATATGCATACCGCTGAATTCAGCGGCCTCGATAAACTTGACATTTTAAGTCAACGCGGTTTGGGTCACATTAAAGAAGCGCGCGACCTTGTTCTTAAAAATCAAGGTATTGAAGTAGATATCCATCAGGTAGAAAAATTTAAACAGGATGAGGCAACCAATGCCCTATTGCAGAGCGGAAACACAACCGGCTGTTTTTATATTGAGAGTCCGGCGATGCGCCTGTTAATCAAAAAACTTCAATGCAGCGATTACCTCACGTTAGTAGCGGCGAGCTCTGTAATACGGCCTGGCGTTGCTAAAAGTGGGATGATGTCGGCCTATATAGAACGCCATCGCAAATTAAAGCCGTTTGAATACCTGCATCCCATTTTAAAAGAGCAGCTTCACGAAACCCATGGTGTTATGGTGTACCAGGAAGATGTATTAAAAATTGCTCACCATTATGGCGGGTTGGATTTTGCAGACGCAGATGTGTTGAGAAGAATGATGAGCGGGAAAGCGAGGGACGAACAAAAGTTTGAAGAGATCGAGCGTCGGTTTTTTGAACACTGTGCTAAAAAAAATTATGACCCAAAAATTTCGGAGTTGATTTGGAAGCAAATTGAATCGTTCGCTGGTTACAGTTTTGCAAAAGGGCATTCAGCCAGTTACGCCGGGGAAAGCTATCAGAGTTTATATTTAAAGGCACATTTCCCCCTCGAATTTATAGTTGCCGTTATTAATAACTTTGGGGGATTTTATGCCACGCGCGTATATGTAAATGAAGCAAGAAAACTTGGCGGAACCATTCATCTTCCCTGTGTTAACCACGGCGAGTATACAACATCCATTCGCAAAAAAGAAATATACATAGGATTTATTCATGTGAAATCGTTGAACGAAGAAGTAGCCAGGCGTATTACTTATGAACGCGAGCTGAATGGTGTTTTTAAGAATCTGGAGGATTTTAAAACGCGCATGAATATATCGCTTGAGCAGCTCATTATCCTAATTCGCATTGAAGCCTTGCGGTTTACCGGTTATAACAAACGCGAACTGCTTTGGGAAGCCCACATGCTTTTCGCTCCCAACGAAAAAAAAAGAAAAGAACATACCCTGAGCATGTTCAGTGAACCCGCAATAAAATGGAAACTGCCCGTACTTGAAAAAAATAAGATTGAAGACGCTTATGACGAAATGGAATTACTTGAATTTCCTGTGAGCCTCAATGAGTTTGACCTATTAAAAACACAAACGCGTATTTCTGTGAAAGCATCCGATCTAATTCATCATGTAGGAGAAAACGTTAAGATCATGGGAAATTTTATTACACAAAAATCGGTACGCACGTCTACAAAAAGCATTATGGCCTTTGGTACATTTTTAGATGACCATGGCGATTTTTTTGATACCACCCATTTTCCGGAGTCTTTAAAAGCCTATCCATTTAAAGGGTGGGGTGTTTATTTAATCCTTGGAAAAGTGGTGGAAGACTTTGGCGTCCTTACGATGGAAGTAATTAAAATGGCAAAACTTGACCTTGAACCTGATAAACGGTTCACTTAAGACGGCTCGTAAAATGCTAGCTGAAAACCGTAAATTAAAATGTAAATCTTAAAAAAGGATAGAAAAAGTATAATCTTAATCAAAATCAGTGTAAGGAAATTAACTTCTGGCGATTGGATCTTTGAACCAATAAAAATCCAAAAGCTATGACGACAAAAACACAAAACAGGAACACCCGTTCACAGGACAGAAACAACCTTAGTCAAAACTCTCAGAGAAATGGCTACCAATCCCGTTATAACTCAACAAATTATAACACCGGAAGACAAAATGATTTTGAAGATGATGAGCGATTTGAAGATGATGATTTTGAAGACACGCAGTCATCAAATCAGAACTTCAGAAATTCAGGTGGCAACCGTTCTCCATATTATAATGATGGTCATAGCCGTGATTTCAATACCGGTTACAACCGTGATGGATATTATAACCAGGGAAGAATGGAAGATGAAGATGATTTTGAAAATTCGTACGATGAATACGATATGGATCGTGAAGACGATGATTTTGAAAACGATTATTCATCACGAAACGATTCAGGAATGAACCGTTATGGCATGCAATCTGAGCGCAGATCGTTAGGAGCTTATTCAACAGACCGTGACGATGACGACAGAAGAGAATATTCATCCGAATACGGACGTTCTCGCAATAATGGGCCATCAAACCAACGTAACGACAGTTACCGCAGCGAAGGAAGCTATTCCCGCGACGGATGGTATAATAATGGCAACCAAAATGGATCGAGCCAAAGAGGAAACAACTCTTCTCAAAGAGACAACAACTCTTATGGAAATAATTCTTCACGTCGTGGAACTTCCAACCAAGGTTCAAACTACAGTCAATCAAACAGAGGTAACGGATCTTATTCGTCTGAAAGAAATTCTCAGTACGGAAATAACTCAGGTTATGGGAGAAACGAAAATACTTCCCGCAGAAGTTATTCATCTGAGAATTCACAAAGAGGAAATGAATCGCGCAGAGAAAATAACTCTAATGGTTCTTCCAGGACATCTTCCCGTAATGGCAGAAGCTCCTCCAACGGAAGAGGCAGAAATATTTAAATCACCAGGTTCAGCAGGTTCAATGCCTGCTGAACTTTATTTTACACTTAAACATCAAAAATCTATGGCATCAACAGCATCTAAGACAACATCAAAAAAACCAAAATCATTTTCTTCAGCACGCTCTAAAAGCTCTTCATCAGAAAAAGATCAGAGCCTGGAAGGTATATTTAAGGATGGACTAAAGGATATCTACAGCGCAGAAACCCAATTGGTAGAAGCTCTGCCAAAAATGGCTAAAGCGGCATTCAGTGAAGAACTTCAGGATGCTTTTTCAAAACACCTGGAGGAAACCAAGCGCCACGTAGAGCGGCTGGAAAAAATCTTCAATCGCCTTGAAATTGATAAATCTGAAGTTGAATCGTGCAAAGCCATGGAAGGTTTAATTGAAGAGGGAAACAAAATTATTGAGGAATACGAAGAAGGTCCTGTACGGGATTCTGCCCTCATCATAGGTGCCCAAAAAGTGGAACACTATGAAATTGCCTCTTATGGCTCGCTGTGTGAACTGGCAGACGTCCTTCGCTTCCCTCAGATAAAAAATCTTTTGGGACGTACACTCGATGAAGAAGAGATGACGGATGATGACCTAACTGGTATTGCCCAGGAAATTAACGATGAAGCTTATGAAATGGCACAAAGCGAAAGAGGCGAGCTTTACTAGTCTGAACCAGGAAATTTAAACTTAAAAAACAAATAAAAAGGGCGAGCAATCACCCTTTTTTAATTATCGAAAATCTCAATCAAAAAACAATATGGTAACACACACCGGAATGGTTTTCAAGTTTTAAACGCCCGTCTAGCTGTTCAGTAAGCATATGAATAAGCTGAATACCTAATTGTGAATCCTTTTCCAAATCAAAATCTTTTCTTAAGCCAACGCCGTTATCAGCAATCGTTAAGGAATGTTGTTTGTTGTCTCTGTTGAGTGTAATGCTGATTAAACCTTCCTTTTCAGGAAAGGCGTATTTTAAAGAGTTACTAATTGCCTCGTTCAGGATTAGGCCAATAGGAATCATCCGATCAATATCAAAATAAATGCCGTCCGGAATTTTCAATTCAAATTCGATTATAGCATCTGGTAATGCATAGGATCGCCTTACCGAACTACTTAAGCTTTCAATATAATCTCTTAAAGCGATTTGGCTTAAATCTTGAGATTTATAAAGCATTTCATGCACAAGGGCCATTGAGTTGATACGGTTCCGGCTCTCGCGGAGCAGACATAAAACTTTTTCATCCTGCGTACTATCGGATTGAAGGCTTAGCAAACTGGAAATAATTTGCATGTTATTTTTCACCCGATGGTGAATTTCCTTGATCAGTTGTTCTTTCTCTTTCAGGGAAATAGTAGAGTGCTGCAACTCTTCTCCTAACATATTCACACCTGAACCTATACCATCCATGAGGTGATCATCTCCAACAATCTGCACCTTTTTATTGAAATCAAGCCTGGCATAAGAAAGTATGACTTCCAGGATTTCATTAGCGCGGTTACTGTCGGAAAGGGCAAGTTTACTGAAGTCTAATTCCATTTTAAGAGGCTATAAAATTGGTTCATGATATTCAAATTGCTCCATTAAAGCCACAAATACTTTAAAATACTAAGATAATGAATTTATGCCCCCCTTCAAATGTGCAGTCTGGTTTTTATAAACGGTAGAAATGTGAAAGCTGACCTGTGATATTCACATCCAATTGTTTAACCAATAATAAAAATAATTATTGTAATTTTGAATGGTCCCCTCATAAATATCGTCCTCTGTTTAATTCATCTTTAAAATTAAATTATGAAAACACTATTAGTAGGAGTAGACTTCACCAAATCGTCAGACAATACTATAAATTACGCGATACAAATCGCTAAGCAATCGGGTTCCAAATTACTTCTGTTTCACGCGTTAACCGCGCCGGTTATTCATACTACCTCTGGGTTGATATTTTTGGATAACGATAAAGCTAAAAAAATGGCTGAAAAAGAAATGAAAGACTTAATTAACCGTCTATCTAAAGAACATAAAGGCGTAAAGTTTGATATGGAAGTTACTTACGATGGAATTAAAGACCGCGTAAAAAAGCTTGCAAAAAATAAGAAGATAAACCTGGTGGTTTTGGGGCTTGAAACGAAAACCAAAATTGAAACCTTCATCAACCGCACAACCAGCCTCGACCTTACCGGCAAAATTGATTGTCCGATAATTACTGTTTCAGAAAAATACAAAAAACATAATATTAAAAAGATGATTGTGGCCATTGATAATAAGGAAACATTGAAACCTGGATTATCAAAACGCATTCATAGCTTAATTGACCTTCTGAAGATGGAAGCAGAATTTGTTCATGTAATTACCGAAGATGAACTCCAAATTAAACAAACTCACAACCGTCAGATTAAGGTTACTAATATTAATGCAGCGGACGTTAAAACCGGATTAAGCGCTTATGCCAGAAAAAGTAAGGCGGATTTGATTATGTTAATTAGCAATAAATATGGAGCCCTCTACAGTTTATTTGTTGACAGTCATTCAAAGAAAATGATTATGTCATCCAACATTCCGGTAATATCAGTACATAAATAAACTACTGACACTCCGATAAAAAACGTTAAACACTACGGATAAAGAATCACTGAAACTGATTAACCAATCTCACCAATTCGTTCGCAGGAACAACACCGGCTTGCTTCCATACGGGTTTTCCATTTTTAAAAATCATGAGCGTAGGAACACTTCTTACCTGGTAAGCGTTAGCGGCCTGTGGGTTCTTATCAATATCAATTTTGATTATTGTTGACGCTTCACCCAGTTGGGTTTTTACGTCCTTTAAAATAGGAGCCATAGTTTTACAAGGCCCACACCACTCAGCAAAAAAATCAACAAGCACTGGCTTATTGGAATTTATAAGTGAATTAAAATTACTCATGATTTATGACTTTTAAATTATTAACTAACGAAGTGTATATAAATATACGTGAGATTAAACAGAAAGAAGAAACCACCAGTTATAAGTATTACAGATAATCACCGAAGATCTATGAGCCCTATTTTTGATAAAATACCGGGTCGCCGTGAATTCCTTCTATATCCTTTTTAAACCGATTAATTAAATTTGTTTCCTCATGTGTTACCGGCGGATAAGCATTAGAGACTTTTTCCATAACCGTAATAAACTTCTTTTTCAATTCCGGGCTTAAATAGTGAGCGTTAGTACGAATCTCTTTCATTGCCCATTCATAAACGGTTTCGGTGTCTATCCGGTCCTTTTCAAGAATATGAAATACGATGTCGGAAACATCAAAATCATAAGAATCATTTTGCAGTTCCTGAACCACGATGTTTCGAAAACAATCATGCTCTTCTTTTTGCAGGTTCCCATCAGCGAACGCAACGGCGAAAGCGAGTTGTCCAATTGCATAATGCAGGTTTTCTAGTGAATCCATGTCTGGTGTTTAAAATTTTAACTGTGAATCGTAAGGACCGGTACCGGACTATTAAAAGCAACCTCTTTAGTAGTACTTGGATAAATAAGGTTATGCATGAATGAATGTTTTTTCTGCTCTAATACGATAACGTCAACTTCATGTACTTTTATAAAATCAAGCAACGCCATTGCCACATTATTCTCTGAAAGAATAAATGTTTTATGTTCGGTATGCTCCAATTTCTGTTCAACGTATAAATCTGTCTCCGACTCCATTTCATTCAGCAAATGATTATCAGGTATTACATGTAAAACGTTCAACGTTGCTCCAAACAGAGCAGCTATATATTTAATCTGAATAAGTCCTGTTTGTTCTGCAATATTTACATCGTATTCACTGGCAAAAGCGATGGTTTGAATTTTCTTATAAGAACAATTTCCAGGGATTATAAAAACCGGCACCGCACATTCTCTTGAAATAGAAACGGCGCTGCTACCCAGGAAAAACCTTCCCAATTTAGAGTGCCCGGTAATTCCCATTACCACAAGGTCAGCATTTTTCTGAGTAATGTATTCTGTAAGAATATCTGTCAGGTCACCAATTTCCACAAAACAGTCTGTGTTGCCAATCAAACCCGCCGAGGTTTTAAGAGTGGCAGCTTTCTCTTTCAGCAGATTCAATTTATCAACAGTGATATCCTGCATCGTATACATTAACACATCATTTTCATTGTTATAAACCGGAACAGAATTGACGTGCAATAAAACCAAATTAGCTGATAAATAATTAGCTAAATGAACAGCGTACAACAGCGCATTATCGGAAGTTTCAGAGAAATCGACCGGAACCAGAATTGTATTCATAAATTCAATTTTAAACAAAACTAATTAAAAGTGCGCGTTTAAATATTTCATAATTATCATATCGCGTCATGATATAAGTCACTCTTTCGTTTTCTATAACACGATCGCGATAAAACACCGGGCGATAACAACATATTAATTCATGTTCAGCAATTCTAGCAACTGATCTTTTCTACGGTTGGATACCGGAACCACAGAATCATCCTTCATAACTATATGACCTTCGGCTTTTTCGAAACAAAACAAATGGTTCATATTAACCAAATGAGAATGGTGAACACGTAAAAAACCCGCATCTACCAAAAGGTCAT
The DNA here is from genome assembly GCA_029237825.1 of Bacteroidota bacterium. GTDB lineage: Bacteria > Bacteroidota > Bacteroidia > B-17B0 > Aurantibacillaceae > UBA4416. The sequence goes on from JAQZBQ010000019.1 coordinate 11,989, forward strand.
CAAACTCTTTCATGGTACGGGATACCATAATTCGTTTACCATCCACGAGGTAAACTTTTGTGTAACCACCGTCAGACTCAAGCCTGATAATATCGTCGACATCAACCGAATAAATGCGCTCCATGGTTTTAAGAACGATTTTTCGTTTACTTTTAACCGGCTCCGACATATTACTAAGCAAAATCTTTAAGCGCAAACTTAAATCGTCGGTACTTATTGATTCCTCAACTTTTTTTGCCGCTTCAATTAAATTAGCAGGCGAAACCGGTTTCAGAAGGTAATCGAGCGCACTGTATTTAAAGGCTTCGATAGCAAATTCCTGGTGTGCTGTAACAAAAATAATCCTAAAGGGAATTTTCTCAAATTTTTTAAGTAGATCAAAACCCGATCCATCCGGCATTTCTATGTCCAGAAAAACAAGATCAGGGTGGTGTTCATTTATGGCAATAAATGCAGATTCAACCGAATTAGCAACGCCAACTACCTTTATGTTTTCTACATAAGATTTCAAAAGGTTAGAAATTAACTCCTGGTTATTTACCTCATCGTCAACTACCAATGCTTTAATCATAATCTTCGTTTTTAAATGGAACAATAAATTTTACCTTAACTCCGGATTCTCCCTGCAATTCATTTTTCTTATCAGTAATCTCTATTTCAATTTTAGTTTTAGTTTGCTCTGTTAATGTATCCATGCGTTCTTTGGTAATAATCGTTGCCAAGGATTCATAAGACGACTTTAACTTATTTTTGAGCTTCATAGCCTCCTCTATTCCCACACCATCATCTTCTATTTCATATATCAGCAAATCCTTTTCAAAATATAAACGCACGTCAACCCTACCCTTTTCCTTTTTATAAAAAATGCCGTGCTCAATAGCGTTTTCAATGAATGGTTGCGCGAGCATGGGTGGAATATGAATGGCTTCGGGATTAATATTTTTGTCGATCTCAATGTTGAAATCGAATTTATTTTCAAATCTCAATTTTTGCAACTGAAAATAATTGGTAAGCAACTTAACTTCCGACTGAACCGAAATGTAATCCTTTCGCGAAAAATCCAGGATCATCCGTATCAACTCTGAAAATTGACTCAGGTAATTACCCGCTTTTAAACTATCCTGCTTAAAAATATAATTTTGAATGGCATTGAGTGAATTAAAAATAAAATGTGGGTTCATCTGAGATACAAGTAATTTTTGTTTTAGCAGGTTATTCTTTTGGTTTGTGATAACACTCTTTTGCTTAAAATAACGGTAGAGAAAAAACACGCTTACACTGATTAACAAAAACGCCCCACCGAACACCACGAGCCATATGTTCTTTAGTAAATTTTTTCGCTGGTTTTCAGACTTTAATTCAGCCAGTTTTCTCTCGTTTTCCGCCTTGCTTATTAGTTCTCGTTTTTCATATTCATATTTCAATTTCTGTTCAAGAAGCGCGTTTTTGGATTCCTGATTGTCCAATATGGATTTTGATTCCATGTACAAATGATGATAAGGAATAGCTTTTGCTGGCAAATTCATATCGGTGTAAATATCATACAATTGTTTGGCTGCCATGTAAATTTCTGCCGGATGGGATAGTTGCTGTCCGATCTTTAAAGCCTGTTCAGCGTGATCAATGGATAAATTGTACTTTTTCTGAAGCTTAAAAATTTTGCTTAACAAAACATGGCTGTGATTGATTTCAATCTTGTTCTGCATGTTCTCGGAAATCTTCAATCCTTTTAATGCATATTCCAAAGCCTTGCTAAAATTTCCCTGATAAATATAGATTTGGGCAATATTGAGGTAAGCAACAGAGTTTACACTATGATCAGAATTCTCAATGAGGTTGATACTTTTTTGCAAATACTCCAGTGCCCGGGGATAATCCTTCAACGCGTTATAATCAACACCAATTTTAAAATTGATGGTACTAAGGGCAACTGTGTAATTGTTTTTAATATATAGGTTAAGGCTTCTTTCGTGATGTTCAACAGCACGCTTAAAATCATTCTGCCTGAAACAAATATCGCCAATTCCCAGATGAACATCCGCGATACCAATTTCATCGCCAACTTCTTCAAAAATTTTAAGGCATTCGTAAAGTTGATTAAGTGCCTTTTTATGATTACCCTTTCTAATCTCAATTTGTGCAATGGATTGTAATGAAATAGCTATCTCATTTTTGTTCCCCGCCTTTTCACTCACTTCTATGCTCTTGTTAAAATATTCAATCGCCTTTTCATCATTTGACTTTTCAGAAAAAATAATTCCCTGGTTGTGAATAGATGTTGCATAATACCTGCTGAACACTTTAAGCTCCCTTCCCTGTAAATTCCCCGACAAATTTTTAAGGGCAATCTGACCCATTTGTTCATTATACTTCTGCCATTCACCTTCATCCGCCACTTCAATGAGCTGGTCCAGTATTTCGCAACGTAGGGTATCATGAGTTGCCAATTTTAAATCTTTCTTCAACCCCTCAATCAACCTGTTTTGGGAAAAGTAATTAGCAGTTGAGAAAAAAATGATATAGAATATAACGAAATAGCGAAGCATATTTAAAGATACAATTTTTAACGGGATGTATCATTTTAAGACTAAAGTTCGTTTAAATATGATTCAAAAAAAAAGGAGCTTTTTAAAAGCTCCTTTTTTTTAATTTAAAATTTGGATACACGTTTATGGCAGTAAGGTGTCCCACCGCCTTTTTCGTAATACTGCTGGTGGTAATCTTCGGCAGGCCAAAACACGCTGGCCTTTTTTAACTGAGTTGCTACATTATAACCTTTATCTTTCAGCACTTGAATCAATTGTTCAGCGGTTTCTTTCTGCGTATCATCTATATAAAATATCACAGACAAGTATTGCGGACCAATATCATTTCCCTGACCATTTGCCTGCGTAGGATCGTGAATTTCAAAAAACAACCGTGCCAGTTCTTCATAAGTTGTTTTCTTCGGATCGTATGTAACTTCCAACGCTTCGATGTGTCCTGTTTTATGCGCGCATACTTCCTTATAGGTTGGATTTTCGGTAAAACCACCTGTATATCCTACCTGAGTGCTAATAACACCTTTCGCATTTTGAAAGTAATACTCAACGCCCCAAAAACAACCACCCGCAAATACCGCTTTCGCTAATTCGTTAGTTGTTTCCTCTTCTACAAATTTCATTGAAATGGAATTGACGCAATGCCGGGTATTTTTTTCGGTTAATTGCTCGCCATAAAAAACATGCCCTAAATGTCCGCCACACCGAGCGCAGGTAATTTCAGTACGATGACCATCTGCATCCGGGATTTTATTTACAGCACCTTTAATCTCATCGTCAAAACTTGGCCAACCGCAACCGGAATGAAATTTGGAATCCGATCGGTATAAAGGCGCATTGCACTGCCTGCAAACATATGTTCCCTTTTTAAAATGATCCGTGTATTCCCCTGTAAATGGTCTTTCAGTACCTTTATTTAAAATGACGTACTGTTCTTCTTTGGATAAAGGATTTAATTTCATAGTGTTCTCTTTTATATTTTTAGAATTATTAGAATTACTTGTGTTCTGACATTGGGTTTGGTTAAACCCCACAAAGACCATCAGAAGCATTAAAAAGGCGCGCGGAACCTTGACCGCTGTCCATACGTAATTTTCCATTTTGTAACCAGTTTTACCAGATGAAAGGTAATAAATTTCAATGGGATATATATATCAGTAACACCAAATCAAAACCGGATCCATTCATATTTATGCTTTTTTAATAAATTACATGTGGTTAATATCCAAATTTCGGATGGATGATGCTTTTTAAAAATAATTTTATAACTTCATAAAAAATGAAAGCACTTTATATCTTATTGATCGCCATTATCACCCACCTTGCAGCGGTAGGGCAGATCAATATTGATTTGAAAGAGAAATACACATCCAAATGGCCTCTAAAAGATCGACAGAAACTGAATTATGCCGACACGTATTTTAGTAACCAGGAATATTTATTTGCCAGACCCATTTACGACAGCTTGTATAAAAAACATAAGGGAAACATCTATATTGGTTATCTTGTGGGTTCTTGTAGTGTGTATGACCCAAAACATTATAAACAATCAGAAACATTTATTAAATCGGCCGAGGAATTAAAATCCGATTTAGCAGATTATGATTATTATCTGGGCAAAGCACTACTTGTAAATGAAAAATACTATGATGCGATTTTACAGTTTGAAAAATACAAAAGCAACCCGTTAAATAGGAATGCGAAAATTGAAGTAGAACATCAGATAGAAGTTTGCAAAAGTGCAATTGCACTTGATAATAAATCTGCTGTAACAAAAATCACAAACATTGGTGCGCCTATTAATACGGCCGGATCAGAATATACACCGGTATTTCCTTCAGATGAAAGTTTTATGGTTTTCACTTACCGCGGAGAAAAATCAATGGGTGGAAAACAAACTTTACCAAACCGGATTGACATGAAACACGGCGTTTATTTCGAAGATGTCATGATGTCGGTTAAAGATTTAAACGGAAACTGGACCGAACCACAACCCATCAATGCTATCAATACAAACGGGCATGACGCAGTTGTTCATATTTCGCATGACGGTCAACGGCTTTTCATTTATCGAAACGTAGGCATTGGTAGCGGAGACATTTACATGAGTAAACTCGACGGACTCAATTGGAGTGCACCAGAGAAAGTAAAAGGAATAAATTCAAATTACTGGGAAGGAAGTGTATGTTTATCTCCGGATGAAAAAACCATTTATTTTTCGAGTGACAGGCAGGGTGGTTATGGTGGAAGAGATATTTATTCCGCAAATCTTTTAGCTGACGGCAGCTGGGGAAATGTGAAAAACATGGGGCCTTCTATTAATACAACGTTTGATGAAGACGCACCGTTTATTCATTCAGATGGCCGGACACTCTTTTTCGCTTCCACCGGACATAACACGATTGGCGGATACGATATTTTTAAAAGTGAATTAAAGGATGGAAAATGGACAGCTCCCTATAATGTGGGCAAACCTGTAAATACAACTCAGGACGACAAATTTTATATTGTTTCCTCAGATGGTGAAAGAGGCTACTATTCGAGTGAGAAAAAAGACGGTAAAGGCCAACAGGATATTTACATCGTAGAACCCGGATTGTTCGGAAAACCCACAACACTGGTTATGGTTGCCGGGCAAGTAACTTTTGATAACGCGCCAGTAAAGGCTAATATTTTTGTCCGATCCAAACTCAACCGAAAAGATTTTTCGGGAACCTTTCAATCCAATTCAATAACCGGCGAGTATTTGGTTAATCTTCCAGCGGGAAATGAATATGAAATCGTGTATAAATACCTTAACCGCATCCATACAAAAGACATTTCCACTGCCATGATAGATTCATTTGCTAAAATTGAAATCGATGCTGAATTATTTTCGGACGAATACATTCGCCTCAATTATGCCCAAATAGATTCGGCTGCATATAAGCCAGACGATTTACGGCCAATTGGCCTTTCCTATGATGATTTACTGGCAAGGTATGGAAATACGTTGATTGACAGTTTGAATTATACTGTACAAATCGGCGCCTACCGTATCTTGGAAAACTTCAACTATTCCAAACTCATTGGTCTTCCTAAAGCATTAAGAAGAACGTTCCCCGACAACATTACCCGTTTCACAGTTGGTTCCTACTCTACCCTTAATGAAGCCAATGCAATACTTTTAAAGGCAAAGAAAAACGGAATAAAAGATGCTTTCATTATTGCGGTATATAAAGGAGAAAAGTATTACTTTGAAGAACTCCTGAATCAGGGAATTCTGAAGTAATTTTTTTATTTCAATCATTAACGGCAGCCGGCTTCCCTGTAATCCTTTTTTGCATTGGGGTTATCAAGTACCTGAAACGACATGTATGGCTCGCCAAATAATCGGCAATACCGCTCCGGATTTTTCTCTTTGGCTTTATGAAGTGCATCGCTAAAGGTTCTGCTGTAAAATTTCTCCGGAAGATGTGATGCAATGGAAATGTAGCTATAAAGCAAATCTTCACTCACATTATTCACTTTTAAAAATGGTTCCAGAATAGTTGCCGAATATTTATAATCCTTTCCACGGGTAAAGACATAGGCCAGTTTCAGTGCGTTCTGCCAACTTGCTTCTTTAAAATTATAGAATCCTTTAATTTTATTGATGCAGGCTTCAATCAACGGCTCAGCGTCGTCAATTGTATCTAAAGATTCGATAATCTTAAACTGCCATTCAATATTTAAACCATCTATCATTTTTTTGTTGATCTTACTTTTATACAGCGCATCAATTTCCTGCTGCATTTTTGCTTGCGCCTCTTTTGTTCCAAGGGTAGAATCTACTTTAATAGAACAAAAAATGCGGTTGAAACGTACCACATCATTGGTTGGATCTAATTTCTCCAGGCGTTGAAATTCAGCATAGTCATCTTCATCTACAATGCTGCTTTTTGCAAGGTATTCATAATACACTTTGTTATTTGCCATATTAACCCATTTAGCATCATTGGGGATTTTCAAACTATCCATGACATCTTCGGTATATTTCTTATCCATTTTTCTGGCAAATGCGTATTCCATAATCTTATACGCCTGAGGCAATTTATTTGCTTTAATAGCGCGGTTAAATGAAACCGTAGTAAAGCGTTGCTCTTTATCGCCGCTGATATCATAAGTAACATCCATTACCATTTGTGCAAAACGTTGCTTTGCTAAAACAGGTTCAAGCTCTTTTAGCAAGGCCGCATCACTGTTGATTTTTTTGACGGCTTTTTCCTTTCCCATTTTCACAAGGTCAGCGTATTTTCCATCTTCCATTTCCAACTCAAATAAATTCCAGGAATCCTTTGTTTCTATGATCGGAGAAATTTTATTTTGTTGCATACTTTGTAAAACCTTTGTAACGCTCTCGGCGCGTTTACGCTGTAGCTTGGCATTCGCTGAGGCATCTCCTTCTATAGATGAATACGCGTAAATATAAAGGCCGTCAATCACAAAGTCCGGCTCATTCAATGCCCTGATAAAAGGCGCAACATCTTCGGGTTTAAACTCCGACTTGTTTTTCTCAAAAGGAATTGTAAAATTTAAAATAGAGCTCTCTGATTTTGGCTCAAATGGCGGTTTTAATCCCACGCTTTCCTCGGCGGGAATTAATCCTACCGGTGTACTGCTTTCCTGATCGCCTTTCTCCAAATAGCTTCTGGTAACTGTTTTACAAACGCGTCCATCCTGAACAACGATTAGGTTTAACTCATATTCGCCTTTAATTTTAGGATCAAATTTTCCCATTTCCAATTTCAATTTATTAATCTTAACCTTTTTCTTCGCTTTCGGATCGGGTTTAATCAGATTCTTAGAAAACACCTGGTCTTTTGTGATCACCTTCTGCATAATTCCTTTATTTAAAAGGTTATTATCTACAATGTTATAATCGGCTTTCTCATATTGCGCTCTTTGTACGATATCAACAGCCAAACCATCTTTAGTCTTTTTTAAAATCCGTTTGAGATCTTTCAGATTAGCATATTCCAGGTAAATTTTTCCGTTTTCAACCTTCAACCCTTTTTGTAGCAAATCAAAATTCTTCCATTTCTCACAGTTTTTGCATGCTTTAGCATCAGGAGCCAACAACTTTTTTGATTTTGAATTATAGGGCACAGCCAATTCCTTTTTCATTTTAGCGCCCGTGTTAAAACTATCATAACCTCCAAACACAGCTGTGACCGCAACTTTTTTTCCGTCTTTTTGGAGTTCGCATTTTATCCCGATGAGCATATATTGAGCTTTCAATAAAATTTCCTTGTCCTTTTTATTGTTTTCCCAACGGGTCCAGATCACTTTAGCAACATCCTGCGTTTTCAAATTGTCTCTTCCTTTATTCACAGGCGTAATCATGGCAACTTCCTCTCCTTTTTTGGTGCCTCCAGCTTTTATTAAATTCTTTTTTACTTTTTCCTGATCAACTTTTGCCACTCCTGACTTCGCGAACAATTTTGCATCTATTGCTGCGGCATCAATGAGCACCTGGTTTACTTCAAAAGTGTCTAAACCATTCCTGGATCTGAAACTGTTCAATTCCCTGATTAAAATTCCAGGTAACTCATCCAAATTAAAATTATCCTGAGCATGGGAGTTCAGTACAGTAAAGAAAATAGTAACTAATAATAAACATCTTCTCATAGGGGGGCGTTTTGCATTTAAACAATATTAAAAAAAAGCACTTATGCACGTGTTTAAGAGTATTCACAAACTATTAACAAATAGAATTTTCTACCAATTCTGTAGTTTAAGACGTGTCAATGATTATATTCGTGACTCTAAATGTCTTCTGAACAATGAAAAAAATATTGATTGCAAACCGTGGTGAAATAGCATTACGAGTAATGCGCAGCGCAAAAGAAATGGGTATTAAAACTGTTGCAATATACAGTGAGGCGGACCGAAATGCACCTTTCGTGAGGTATGCAGATGAAGCGGTGTGCGTTGGCCCTCCCCCAAGCGCTCAATCCTATTTGCAAGGTGAAAAAATCATTGCAATCTGTAAGGAATTAGGAGTGGATGGAATCCATCCGGGATATGGTTTTTTATCCGAAAATGCAGATTTTGTGAGGAAAGTTCAGAAAGCCGGAATTACATTTATTGGTCCGAGTGCAGATGCGATGGATTTAATGGGTGACAAATTAAGTGCTAAAGCTACCGCAAAAAAATACAATGTACCGATGATACCAGGTTCCGACGGTGCTATCAGTGACCTCGCAGAGGCAACAAAGCTAGCCAGGGAAATTGGGTTTCCGTTGTTAATAAAAGCATCCGCCGGCGGTGGCGGTAAAGGCATGCGTTTGGTTGAAAAAGAAAGTGAAGTAGAAGAGCAAATGAAACTTGCCATCAGCGAAGCCATTTCTGCTTTTGGGAACGGTGCCGTATTTATCGAAAAATATGCAACTGGTCCCCGACACATTGAGATACAGTTATTGGCCGATAACCATGGAAATTGTGTGTACTTATTTGAACGGGAATGCAGCATTCAAAGACGTCATCAAAAAGTAATCGAGGAAGCGCCCTCTGCTGTATTAACGCCAGAATTAAGGAAACAAATGGGTGAATGCGCTGTTAATGTTGCAAAAGCTTGTAATTACAGTGGTGCAGGAACGGTTGAATTTTTAGTGGATGACCAGCTGAATTTTTATTTCCTCGAAATGAATACCCGTTTGCAAGTGGAACATCCGGTTTCTGAGATGATTACGGGATTAGACCTCGTGAAAGAACAGATTAAGGTTGCTCGTGGTGAAAAATTATCGTTTACGCAGGAGGATTTAAAAATTAATGGCCACGCTATCGAAGTTAGGGTTTGTGCTGAAGATCCGGCAAATAATTTTTTACCGGATATAGGGAACTTAAAAACATATAGAATTCCTTCCGGACCAGGAGTACGGGTAGATGATTCTTTTGAAGAAGGTATGGATATCCCCATTTACTATGATCCTATGATTGCGAAACTTATTGTGCACGGAAAAGATCGCACAGAAGCAATAGAAAAGATGTTACGTGCAATACAAGATTACCAGATTACAGGCGTTGAAACTACCTTGCCATTTTGTTCTTTCGTTTTAAAACATGAAGCGTTTGTAAGTGGAAAATTTGATACAGGCTTCATTCCGCGTTATTTTAAACCGGAAATGTTAAATAAATCTAATGAACAGGAAGTGGAAATTGCATCAATTTTTGGTGCATTTATCACAGGAAAGACCAGTGAACAGGGTAAACACGGGATAAGTCCTGGCAAGGTGAAGTCAAAATGGAGGCAGAACCGTGTATAATGTAAGGTAACCTAAGGGTTACCTTTTTCGTTTAAGGTGTATAAATTAATAAATGAGAACAAACGCACATTTAGCCATTAAGAATATAACTTTCAGAAAAAATTCTCTGAAAGGGTATGGATATGTGCTAAGTTTTGTTGGCATGTTGCTCTTTTCTAATTTCTCCATTTCTCAGAATTCACCGGCACCTTCTACCGGCTACCAGGTTTGGGCGGAAGTTGTAAATGGCGATACCGTACCAAGTGTTCGTTTACCAGATGTTTGGATTTATGCAGAATACAACTATAAAAACAAAAAACAATACGAGGCCTGGTCACGAACAAAATACAATGTAAAAAAAGTGTATCCCTACGCAATTTTAGCGGCGGCTAAATTAAAGGAATACAACAGGGTTTTAGAAAAAATGCCTAATGAAAAAATCCGGAAGGCTTATATGAAAACCGTGGAAAACGAATTAAAAGCTGAGTTTGAAGAACCTCTTAAAGATCTGACTGTCACCCAAGGCAGAATTCTTCTGAAACTGATCGATCGGGAAACAGGTAACTCCAGTTATGAATTGGTAAAAGAACTTCGTGGTGGATTTCAAGCTTTCATGTGGCAAAGTATCGCCCGCATTTTTGGGAGCAATATGAAATCTGAATACGACCCAAAAGGCGAAGACCTAATGACTGAGCGTGCCATTAAGTTAATTGAGGCCGGTCAGTTCTAACTTTAAATTGTATCTTTAACACCTGATTGCTTTACGCTATGGGTGTTTTTACGAAAACCAATTTCTTCAACTACCTCAGTTTCTGTTACCAGAATTTATTTCGTAAAAATGTACTAAACGCTTTTGGTTGTTCTGTCATGATTTATAAACTAAAATCATGAAAAAGCTACCTCCAAAAATATTCAACGCGACTATACTCTTTTTAGTTCTTGCCTTCACCGTACTTTGTGCGTTTAAAATAAAGGATTTAAAATTCAATTATGACTTTGAAGCTTTTTTTCCGAATGAAGACAACGAACTGGGAGTGTATGAAACCCACCGCAATCGGTTTGAATGGGACAATGAATTTGTTTTATTGGGAATAGAAAATCGATCCGGAATTTTCCAAAAAGATTTTCTTAAAAAAATTGAAGCTCTATCTAATGAGTTAAAAGCCATTCCTCATACCGACAGGGTAATTTCGCCAACGAATATAAAATCGGTATCACTCTCCGGTTTAGCACCAATTGAAAAGCGGTTGTTACATATCGATGATGAATCGCTTTATCAAGAGGACAGCACGCATATATACAATACGCCGGAACTTATCGGATCTTTTTTTCCAAAAGACGCGCGCTCCATTTCAATTTTTATAAAAACCGAAGAAGGGCTGAGTAAAGTTAAAAGTGATAGTCTCGCACGCAATATTGAAAATGCATTTAAAAAGTACCGGTTTGATGACGTTCATTTTGTTGGGCGGATTGTGGCTCAAAATGTGTATTTAGAAAATCTTGAAAAAGAATTTGTGTATTTTCTATTAATTTCCTTTGTACTGGTCATTCTCTTTTTATGGCTCTCGTTTAAATCAATTTATGGCGTGGTGGTTCCCATGACCATTGTAATAGTTTCTATATTTTGGACATTAGGAATAATGGCCATGATGAACCAGTCACTTGACATCATGACCTGCATGTTACCTACCATGATATTTATTGCCGGCATGAGTGATGTGGTACACTTCTTCTCAAAATATTTTGAAGAAGTATCGAAAGGAACGGAAAAACAAAAAATTTACCCGTTAATTCTGAAGGAAGTAGGCTTTCCAACTTTTCTTACCCTCATTACTACAGCAGTAGGATTTCTATCGTTACTTTTTTCGAGCATCAAACCAATAAAAGATTTCGGACTCTATACAACCGTTGGAATTTTGATTGCTTTTACATTAACCTACACATTATTGCCAGCACTGCTTTATTTTTTTACGCCAAAAAAACTTGTTGCCATTCACGGGCACAACAATAGGACTTATAACGCAATGCGAAAAGTGTTGTTCTGGATTTTCCGCAAGCAAAAAACAATAGTTGTAATTACCAGCATTTTCCTGGTACTATCCATAATTGGCATTTACAAAATAAGAGTAAATAACATACTGCTCGAAGACCTTTCAGATAGCGTTAAAATAAAACAGGATTTTATGTTTTTTGATAAATATTATAGTGGTGTGCGGCCACTCGAACTAGCTATTGAAGTTAAAAATGGAAAAACTGTGTGGGACTACGAAATCATGAGTCAGCTTAATTTACTGGATGAATTTTTAATAAAGGAATACCACGCAGGCTTTATGTATTCGCCCGCTATGCTCACAAAAAACATTCACAAAGCGATAGAGGGTGAATATAGCGGCAAAAAAGATTTTCCTAATGCTGAAGATTATGAAGAAATTAAAATACAGCTTACCGGAAACAAAAAAAATAAAGACATCAAACGCATCATTACTCCGGACGGGAAATTTGCCAGGATCCATGGAAAAATTAGTGATATAGGAAGTTTAAAAGTTAACGAGCTAAATGTGCATTTGAAAGCATTCATTGATTCAACAATTAATAAGAATGATCTTGAAATTAAACTAACCGGTGCCGCACATTTAGTGGACCGCAACAATGAATACATGGTAACCAATATGGCTCAGGGCTTTTTGTTTTCAATAGTGATCATTGCCTTACTTACATATTTTCTGCACAGAAGCTGGCGGATGGTTTTGGTTTTTATTCTTCCAAATTTTATTCCGTTATTAATTATTGCAGGCATAATGGGATATTCCGGAATTGAGTTAAAAGCAGCAACATCCCTGGTATTTAGCATTGCCTTTGGCGTAGCAACCGACGACACCATTCATTTCATTTCACGTTTAAAAATTGAACTTGCGTATGGCAAGTCTTTAATTTATGCATTTAAACGAACCTATTTTGAAACCGGCAAACCAATATTATTAACTACCTTTATACTCATGGGAGGCTTTGTTAGCCTGATGGTAAGTGATTTTCAAAGTACCTTTTACTTTGGTTTCTTAATTTGTATCACCATTATCATTGCAGTAGTAGCCGACATATTTTTGCTTCCTGTGTTATTATTTTGGATCTTAGGAAATAAAAAGAAATAATAGTTATGCTTGTTAACTTACGTCCGTGGAAAACAGAGGATTTGGATGAACTGGTTACACTGGCCAATAATAAAAATATTGCAAAATTCATGGCGGACGTTTTTCCACATCCTTATACAGTAGAAAACGGGAGAACCTTTATTAATTTTACGAAATGCAATCCTGGTTCTAAAATATTTGCTATAGTGCATAATGATAAACCTATTGGAAGTATAGGGCTTCACTTACAAACTGACATCCTGCGTAAAAATGCTGAACTTGGGTATTGGCTTGGGGAAAAGTATTGGAATAAAGGTATAATTACAAAGGTGATTCCTAAAATGGTTGAATTCGGATTTAATAACCTCGATATTGTGCGGATATTTGCCAGAATTTACGGTACTAATATTGCCTCACAAAAAGCAATCGAGAAATGCGGTTTTAAACTTGAAGGCCAGTTCGAGAAGACACTATTCAAAAACAATGAATATTTAGATGAGTTAATCTACGCAATTCGAAAATGATAATTGGATTGCCTAATCTGACAAACAAAAACATGAATGTACATAACATGAAAAAAATTGCTTTAATTACTTCAGGTGGCGATTCTCCGGGGATGAATGCCTGCATCCGGGCAATCGTAAGAACTGCCCGCGCAGAAAATATTGATGTTATTGGTTTTTATCGTGGCTACGAAGGATTAATTGATGACGATCACATACAGCTAACAAAAAGCAAAGTATCAAACATCATTCACAGGGGCGGCACCATATTAAAAACTGCCCGCAGTAAACGTTTTACCACACCAGAGGGTATGAAAAAAGCCAATGAAACTCTCGAAAAACATCAGATAGATGGTTTGATTGTAATAGGTGGCGACGGTAGCTTTAAGGGTGCCCTTGAGTTTAGTAAGGTTCATAACATTAAAACAGTAGGCTGTCCTGGTACTATCGACAACGATCTTATTGGAACTGATTTTACGATTGGTTACGACACCGCAACCAATACGGTTGTAGAGGCGGTGGACAAAATCCGAGATACTGCTGAAAGTCATGATCGTATTTTTGTAGTAGAGGTTATGGGAAGAGATGCCGGTTTAATAGCTTTGAGAAGTGCGATTGCCTGTGGTGCAGAAGCAATCCTTATTCCTGAACGAAAGAATGATTTACAGACGCTTCTTGAAAACAAGAAATCATGGCGTCTTACCAAAAAGAGCCGGATCATCATCGTTGCTGAAGGAGATGAAAATGGCGGCGCTGTTGGCATTGGAAACCTCTTAAAAAAAGAATGGCCAGAATTTGATATTCGTATTTCTATCCTCGGGCACATTCAGCGTGGAGGAAATCCAACCTGCATGGAAAGGGTGAACGCTAGTATAATGGGATATTACGCTGTAAAAGCGTTACAAAACGGACATAATAATGAAATGATTGGCATTGTCAATAAACAAGTGGCGTATACTCATTTTAGAGATGCTGTGAAACATATCGAAGACCTTAATCCGGAAATGATGCGAATTCTGGACGTCCTTTCATCTTAAACATAATTAGCAGCCAAAATACTCATGAAACCGAATCTCCAATACCTGTTTGCTTTATTAATCCTAAATTATTCTTTTTTTGCGCAACGCGATAAAGAAGAAGCCGACCCAATGTTTACGAGCGCATATACCAAATACGAGAACAAAGATTATTCTGGTTCCTATTTGGATTATTCATCGTACCTCATGAAAAAACCTAAGGATGCTGCAGCACTGTATAACCGTGGCTTATGTGCGTATGAAATGAAAGACTACCAGGACGGAATTACTAATTTTAATAAGAGTATTTCACTTGGACGACGGAACGCAGATGCGTTTTACAGCCGCGGACTATGCCATTATAACCTCAGTAATTTCAATGTTGCTATTGCCGATTTCGACACGGCAATTTCATTGCGCGCGGGTTATACAAAAGCGCTAACATATAAAGGAGCCGCGTTAAATGAACTTAAAAGATATAAAGAAGCGCTCATTGTCCTTGATCAGGCTGTAAACTCCGACTCAAATTATGATAACTCATATTATTTCAGATCGATCACCAAATACAACCTGAAAGATTTTGAGGGTGGGCTGGCCGACTGTAACAGATCACTTGCTTTAAAAAATTATTACGAAACATATTTTTGGCGAGGCCTTCATTACCATAACCTAAAACGTCATAAAGAATCACTCGCAGATTACGACACCGTTATTGCACACGACCCTAAATATGCCAAGGCCTACTATAATCGGGCTATTGTTTATTACGATTTACAGAACTACACCAAATCACTGGAAGATAATAATAAATCCATTGAAATTGATCCAACAAAACCAGAAGCGTATTATAACCGAGCGCTCACAAAACACCAACTGGGCAAATATAAAGATGCTGAACCTGATTTTAACGCTGCTATTGATTTAAAACTTAATCAGAGCAAGCATTTTTTATGGCGCGGAATCAACTATTACTTTCTTAAAAAATATTCAGAAGCTATGAATGACCTTAATACTGCCATTCAAAAAGATAATCAGTCTGAATATGGATATTATTACCGGGCTTTGGTTAAATATACATACGAGGATGATAAAGGTGTTATAGAAGATTGTAACCTCGCGCTTGCAATCAATAAGTCTCATGACACGTATTATCAAAGAGGTATCAGTAAATATAACCTAAAGGATTATACCGGCGCTATTGAAGATTTTAATGAATCCCTCAAACTAAAGCCCAATTACAAGCTTGCAACTTTAGAACGTGGCATCGCGTATTACCAAATTGAAAAAGATGAATTAGCATTGGCGGACCTGAATAAGGCAATCGAAATAGATGGAAAGTCGTCGCGCGCATATTATTTCAGGGGAAAATTAAAAAAGTACATGAATGATATACCAGGCTCCTGTATGGATCTAAAACAGGCGCAATCGCTTGGGCACGACGGAGCCACTGAAGAACTCGCCAAAAACGCATGCAAATAAAATAAAAGCCTAGAATGGATTATAGGAACACCTACATCGGCGACAGGAGTTTTCGCGCCGGCTTGGGGCACTCTTCAAAAATAGTACCGCCTAAATAAGGAACTAACCTGGTAAAGTTTGTTGTTCTAATCACATAGTAACCCTCGCTTTGGTAAAGCTTTGTTTCATCAGTAGAACTTTCTTTCAAGTAATAAGATTTAATGTCATTTATCAAAAGCTCCGACAATAAGTCGTCGGTTTTTCTTTTGCTTTTATACCATTTTACTGCATCCATACTTACTGTATATTTTGAATTGCATTTAATTTTTCTTTTATCTGCTTCTCTTCCTTTAGGGTGGCAATTTCCTTTGAAAGCGCCAATCTATAATACTGGATCGCTTTCCTATTTTTTTTTCTTGAATCATAGTAATCGCCTAAAATCTGATACGTATAATAACTCTCAGGGTTTGATTGAATGAAAGCGCTCTCCAAAACGGGTTGAAGTTCACCGGATTTATTATGCTTAGTGATGAATTGAATGAAATTTTTTGCCTCTTTGAAAAATACAAAATTCTTATATTCCATGGAAGAGAGAAACGGATCTTTTGGAATGCTAAGCCCGACAGTGTTAATGGCCACGTTTTCTTCAAGGTTTTTTGCTTCTGCAAAAACAGAATCTAAATTATAGCAAATAAATTCCCCGCATTGATACGGATTTGCACTTACCCACATAAGCTTTTCGGCCGGTTTAAAAATCACAGCATGATGTGCAAGCAACTGATTTAAACTCTTTTCGTTAGTCATCCCAATATTTCGATCATTAATACCTCGCCTGTCTCTTAATATTTGAGCCGCTCCGTAGTAATTAATTGTATCGGTTTTGGATAGCAATTGTTTTAACCGAATGCTACGGTACAAAGAAGAACTTTCAATCTGATTATTAAGGTTTGACAGGTCGTTTTCAAATGCTTTCCCTTGGTAATGGTTAGGGCAAATAATCTGATTAATGTTTCCGACTTCATAAACATCCATTTTTTCCGGGGACTTTTCAATGCTGATAGCTCGGTTGTCGGGTGCGCTACCAACCAAAATACTTTCAGATACAAAAACCTTTCGCTTGCCCGCTATTGATACGGCCTCATCAATATTTTTTGCATATTGAAGAATTTCCCTTGCTAAAAGCGCAATTGGGGTTGCCACATCTGTTGGAATGGAACTTTTGGCGGCATTAATGGTAACTGTAATTCCTTTTTCATTCATACCGCTACACGCGCCAATGAAACCGCTCCAGGTAACGGTAGCAAACTTATACCCCAATGATGGATTCGTAAATTGGACAATCTTATTCCTGGCAAAATCGTCTCCACTATAAAAATCAAAATTTCTTCCAACTAACAATTTCCCATCCGCGCTTTTGTTATCCCAAACCGAGAACGAGGTACATCCAACTGTCATATTTTTATCCTGTAGTGCGTGGCCAATATCGTGAGCTCCATGATAATTTAAGATGCGGTGGTATTTAGGAGCGATAAAATCATACTTATCACTGGCAAATTTTGATATACCAAGGATTTCCTGTTTGTATTCCTCGCTAATGTGATCCGGAAGATGGCGGTTGAAATAGCCTACAAAAAACTTTAAGTAATTCAGGTAAGTAAGGTCTGGCACTAAAACTCTTATCTGGTTAATAAAGGCATCTTCCTGAAACTCATGCAGCTCCCGAGTGAGCATCCCATTTGCAATACCACGTTCGTAAGCATCTCCTTCAACATACAACTCCCATAAGCCGCTTTTACTGTGTTTAAGCCAGTTTCGGTTAACTTTGTAAAATTCAGGGCTAACGGTTCGGCGCTTCCAGTCTTCTGTGCGATCATGATGGATTTCTGGCACATCAATTTGTATCGCTAAAACAAAATAAACAGCAAGGCCTGCAAATATAATTGCCAGGACCATTAAGGTTCGAAGAGTTATCTTTCGGAATTTACGCATCTGGTTTTGCCATGCAAATGTAAGGAATATGATCCGCCATTCAAACGCTTTAGTATACCTTAACACGTGTAGAAATGAAATTCCAGGCTAGCTCCATCTCTGTGGATATTTCAACAAAAAAGCCCTCCTGAAAGGGAGGGCTAAAACACCGTAGGGAAAGTACTATTTCATCAATGAAGTTCTTAAGGCATATATTTTTTCGGAAATCATTTTAAATTCAGCTTCCTTCATATTCTTTGGATCTTTAATCGCATCAATGTCTGCATGGATTTTTTTCAGTTCTTCATTTAAGGCCGCACATTCCTTCTTTTCCTTATAGTCGTTTAACAGGTCGGTAAGATTTTTTAAATAAAAACGCTGATCCCATAAATGCTTATAAGCTTTTTCCTTAACTGCCGGATCCTGTACGCTTTCGGCAATTTTACAAGTTAAATATAAACTCTCAACCCAGGAACCGGCAAATACCGCTGATGCTGTATAAACACGCTCATTTGTGCGTAAATATGCATCGCTCTTTACAAAAATTTCATCCAAAATAGTTAATAATGAATCTTTGTTCCCTAAGTTTTTTTCAGCACGCTTTCCCACCATTTGATCAACAGCACCTTTAAGACCCAATTCGTCTGACGACTTTACAACCGTTTTCATGTATTTTAAAACATCTTCCCCTTTGTTGTTTACCATGGCATAGGCCATATCGATGTTATAAATCCCTAGTGCAATTGCTTTGGAAAATTCGTTGGAAGCAGTTATTGGCTTTTTAGGGTCAACTAACAATCCATTATTATAATCTACTCCCCAACCCGATAATTCATTTACACTACCAACTGGCGAAGGGATATTGGCAATAGCGAAATCGAATTTAAATTTTGTTTCTTCGTTTACGGTAACAGGCGTTGTATCCTTTAGCGCTTCAACAGTCACGTCTTCAGCAACTTCTTCGGATGGTTTTTCGCCACATGACGCTAGTAATACAGTTACCGCAATACCGGAAATAAGAAAGAATTTGTTCATTGTTTCGTTTGTTTTAAATTTTAGACAAAAATAAGAGAGTTCTTTAAATAAACAACTACGCATAGCAATTCTAAGGGGAAATTCAAAAAAATTCAACCGCAAAAAAAAAGGGGCAGAAATACTGCCCGTCACCCTATCTGTCAAGATTTCCATAGTCCAGTTTCTTCCGCTGGATAGCCAAAAGCCCACGCAATATCAATATAAAAAACGGTATATACATTAATGCCACCGGCAATTCGAAATGATTAAGAATTACAATTGATTTTCGCTTTAAACGTTCGGTTATAAGGTACATGGATGGTATTAATATCAATGTAAGCACCGTTGCAAACAATAACCCAAAAATCATTGTCCAACTCAATGGGCCAAAGAATGCAACGTTATCACCACCAAAAAAGATATGAGGGTTTCCGGTAGCAAGTAACGATTCAAAATTGATATTTAAACCAACGGCTAAAGGAATCAAACCTAAAATGGCCGCGGTTGCGGTTAAAATAACAGGAGTCATCCGCGTTCTACCCGCCTCTACAGTTGCATCATAAAGATTCATTCCTCCCTCACGGGCAAACTCTGCAAACTCCACTAATAAAATACCATTCCTCACCACAATTCCACCAAGGGCAATTATTCCCACACCGGTCATAACAATACTCATATCCATTTTAAAAATAGACACTCCAATTAACACGCCCACAATACTGAATACTATTTCGGAAAGAATAATAATGGATTTTCCTAATGAATTAAAGAGCCCCACTAATACCAACAACATCATCCCAACCGCGTAAAGCATCGCTCTTCCTAAAAAGCCCATTGTTTCAGCTTGTTCCGCCTTGTCGCCAGCAAATTGAATGGTAACATTTCCTGTTTTTTTATAATTTTTCATTACCCGTTCCACGTTTGCCACCACTTCGTTAGGGTTAAAACCATCTTTAATATCAGAGGATAAAGTTATCACACGCTTATTATTTTTACGTTTAATACCAGCATAGGTGTAATCATAACGGATATCGCATACGGATGATAAAGGAACACTTCGAACCATACCTCCCATGTTCATATCACGGTACGTTATTTTTAAATTCCGTAAAGTTTCGATATCGATGCGCTGATCAAAATTATAACGCAATTGTACAGGATATTCATCGTCAACATCCCTGAATTTCGTAGCTTCAACACCATATACCGCCCCACGGATCTCCATGGCCAATGCATACGTTGAAATTCCTTCCCGCAACGCACGCTCCCGGTCAATATCAAAAACAATTTCTGGTTTATTAGCAACAAAATCAGATTTTAAACTTACAACACCGCCAATCTTCGCATTGGTAATAAACTTTTTCAATCCTTCCGAATTGGCATTTAAATCATTGAAATCCTCACCAATAATTTCAATACTGATTGGTTTTGGGGTTGGCGGCCCGCTCACCTCTTTGTTCACAACAATATCTGCGCCCGGGATATCCCAGTTCAACGACTGCAGTCCCTGTAAATATTTGGTTGTAGATTCACCGTGCCTTTTCTCAAACTCAACAAAGGCAATGGCAATTTTACCGCGGTTTGGATAAGAATTCTGGTCACCATCCCTCGGATCCGTTGTACCGATGGTAACATTGGTAATCATAGATTCAACCAGTGGATTATCTTTTCCAATTACAGATTCAACTTTTGCTTCCACCCGCCTCATCAAATCGTTGGTTACTTTAGGATCAGTTCCTTCAGGCAACTTCACATATACATAAACGTTATTTGGATCACCATCAGGAAAAAATACCACTTTAGGTTTGCGGATAGCAAAAAGAACTATTGAAAACACAAATAAAATCAAAACGTAAACCAGAGGCTTCCATGGTTTGCGAAGAAACCATTCCAGTATCCTCACATATCTATTTACAAAACCGGGCCAAATTTTAAATTGCCATGCTTCAATAACTCTATAAAGCCATAAACGGTTCAGTACAAGGAAAAGAGCTAAAAACACTGTAAAATTCCCTATCGCGTAATTCCCGGTTAAATAGGAAAATAACGCTACAAGTCCGTAAACAATTAACTGCAGCCTTGCTTTCTTCGTGATTTTACCATGCTCTTTACTTTCTTCTTTATGTGATTTCATGAAATCAACTGCGAACACCGGATTGATGATGTAAGCAACAAACAACGATGCGAGTAGAGAAATAATTAACGTAACCGGCAAAAAGTACATGAATTTACCGATAATTCCCTGCCAGAAAACCAACGGAATAAACGGGGCAAGTGTTGTAATTGTTCCCGAAAGAACCGGCATAAACACTTCTCCCACGGCCATTTTTGCCGCCGTTTTAATATCACGCTTACCATCATCAAAGAGCCGATGCGTATTTTCAATCACAACAATCGCGTCATCCACAACTATTCCGAGGGCTAGAATAAATGAAAATAAAACGATCATATTAAATGAAAATCCAATACTCGGCATAATTAAAAAAGCGATGAACATGGAAAGTGGCACCGACAATGCAACAAACAAGGCATTGGTAACACCCATAAAAAACATCAACACAACCGTTACTAGAATAAATCCAATGATGATGGTATTAATTAATTCGGTAAGTGACGATTTGGTTTTGTCACTCTGGTCGCCGCTAATAGTGATGTCAAGACCCTGAGGAAAATCATTTTTCTTCATGTCGGCAATAACTTCTTCAATATTATCCGCAGCATCAATAAGGTTTTCACCCGAACGTTTAATCACATTCAATGTAATTACGTTCTTTCCATTGGAACTCGAATAACTTTCCTGTTCCTTAAATCCATCTACAACCGTTGCAAAGTCTTTGATAAAAAGTTTGGCGCCTGAGGCAGAGGTTACCACTATATTTTCAATTTCGCGGGGATCTTTAAATTCACTTTTAATGCTTAAGGTTGGCTTCATACCATTTAAGGGAATGGTACCACCCGAAATGGTAAGGTTCTCCTGGCCAATGGCGCGCTGGATATCAGTTAAAGTCAACTGTGCAGCCTGTAATTTATAGGCATCAATATTAATCTGAATTTCGCGGTCTAAGGCTCCAACTAATTTTACTTCGTTAATTTGTTTGAGCGCTTCGACACGATCCTGCAAATCTTCAGCGTACTTCTTCAACTGTTTCAGATCGTACTTTCCGGCTACGTTAATGTACATGATTGGAATTTCAGAAAATGCAATTTCCTTAATCATTGGTTCACGCGTCAGCGTTGCAGGCATGTCTGCACGAGCCTCATCCACCGCATCTTTCACTTTTTGCTTGGCAACCTCAACTTTTATATTGGTGTGAAACTCAACAATAATAACAGACACATCCTGAAGCGACGTACTATTGAATTTTTTAATCCCTGAAATTCCTTTGAGGCGTTTTTCGATGGGCTTGGTTATCGTGTTTTCAATATTGGTAGGAGAGTTACCACCGTTTACCGTATTGATATAAATTGTTGGAACGGTAATATCAGGGAATTGCTCTTTTGGTAAAGAGCTATAAGTCATTATACCCATGATGGAGATAAGAATAGTGATCAGGTAAACTGTCATCTTATTGTCAATCGCCCAACTGGAAGGTTTGAATTCTTTTATTTTGTCTAACATAATTTTCCGTTTTTAAACAGGCCTAAATTTGATTACTTCTTTACGTTTACACTGTCTCCCTCATTTATGAGGTCATAGCCCTCTGTAATCAACAAATCGCCCTCATTCAAACCTTCAGAAACCTCCGCTTGCCCGTTGTATTCATGCGATATCTTAACATTACTCTTCACTACTTTCCCATCTTTTGCAATGAAAACAAAATTCTCGTTGGTTCCTTTCTGAATGTATTTAACAGGTAGTATAATTTTTGGCGTTGCTGACTGGTAATCGTTAATTTTTAATTTCGCAACCATGTTAGGATGGTATTCTTTTTTATTATCAAGTAACACTTCTACCCCAAAGGTTCTGGTAAGGTTATTGATAGCCCTGGAAGCGTAATTCACTTTTGAACGGATCGAATCCTTCATGTCTGGAAATAAAACCAGGGTCTCATTTCCAACCTTAATGCGGCTGGCATAGGATTCAGAAACATCCGCCTTAATTTTTAAGTTAGAGAAATTAATCACATTTATTGCCGGCATGCCCGGCGCAACAGCCTGCCCTACTTTTATATTTACAGCGTCTACGGTGCCATTAATGGGTGATACAATTTTACTCATGCGCACTTGTTCCTGCATGGTTGCTATTTTATTTTCAAGACTTTCCTTTGTATTTTTACTTTGAAGAAACTGGATCTCGGTTCCTATTTTTTGATCCCAGAGGTTTTTTTGTTTTTGATAAACCTGGTTTGCTAAATCCAGGCTGGTTTGAATATCCGCAATTTGCTGCTGCAGAGCTCGGGCATCTGTTTCTGCTAACACTTGACCTTTCCGGACTTCATCTCCAACTTTTACGTTTATTTTGGTAATGGTACCAGGCATTTCAGTTGATAGAGAAACGTTTTCATCAGCATCAATTCGTCCCTGAACGTCGATATATGTTTTAAATAATTGCGGTTTAAGTGCCATGGCAACCACGTCTACTAATTTCACTTTCGTAGTATCTGATTTTGCGACTTCCTCTTCAAGGGCGGAAATCTGGCTCTCGAGTGTTGCTTTTTGAGAGCGGAGTTTCTCCAACTCAGCTTTTTTATCGGGCGAGGAGCAAGCGAACAATACGGAAGCAGCTACGATGTATAAATATTTATTTTTCATATGGTCTTTTTTCTATTTTTTTAATTTCTATTTTACTAAAGTTCCTGTTGCTTTTAAATAGTCTACTTTAAATACCAGGAGATCATACACTGCGTTAAAGTAATTTGCCTGGGCTTCTTTAAGAGATTGCTGTGCATTTATTACCTCAAGATTAGAGCCCACCCCTTGTTCATATTTTTTTTGAGACACATTATATATGTTCTCAGCCAATCCGAGGTTACGTTTTTGTGTTTGAAGGGAAGCAAAAGAATTATTATAATTGATAGCCGCCGTAGCTCCTTCCAGCTCGATTGCCAGCTGAAGGTTTTTCAAAGAGTTTTCTCCTTTTTTAAATTCCAGTTTTGCCTGCTGAATTTTATAATGACGCTGAAACCCGTCAAAAATATTCAGAGATAAAGTAGCACCAATTAAAGCCGTTGGAAACCAGTCATGTTCTCTTTTTAAAAATTCCAAGTCGTTTCTCATTCCTGCGTAGCCCATACTTCCATAAGCGACTAAAGTAGGCATGTAGCCAAATTTTAACCGTCTAATATTAATGGTATTTAAACGTTGCTGCCCTTCCAGCAATTGATATTCCGTTCTTTTTGTAATATCAATTTTCGAAGCGTCTACATTTTCACTTACTTCTGAAACAACGAGGGAATCCGTCAAAGTTAATTTTTCATTTCCGACATATCCCATTTGAAATTTCAAAACGTTTTCGCTCAAACTAATAAGTAGATCTGTTTTTTGCTTTTCAGTGACCAGGTTATTGAACGCCACTTCCAGCCTATCAACATCAATTTGTTCAACGAAACCTTGCTGGTGAAAAGCTTTTGTATCGTTTAACAGCTTCTCTAGCTTAGTCATATTGGCTTCCAAAAGTTTTATCCTTTCCTTATTTACCAATACGCCATAATAAGCTTTTGAAACCTGACTAACGGTTTCGGATTTACTCCTAGCAACATTAATGTTCATCAATCCAATCATTTCCTTGGTAGCTTTTAAACCAATCAAATAATCCGCGCTAAACACTAAGAGCGAAGCCTGTGCGGTTCCTGTAGCCTGAAAAGTAGTTCCAAATTTTACAGGAATAAAAGTACCCGGAGGCGCACCAAAAATTTCACCAGGAATTAATGATGTGGGAATTTCAAGGAAGTTTTTCATATCCACGCTGGCAGTAATTTGAGGCATTGCCATTCCAAGCACTTCCTTGCGCTTGTATTTTGCCATTAACACATCATTCTGGGAGTTTAAATAATTGGGACTGTTTTTAAAGGCGTAGTCAATGGACTGTTGCAAGCTGAAGGAAGTTGAATTTCCTTCCTGGGCTTTAGTAGCCAATGTCAACATTGAAAAAGCCAGAAGTGTGTACGATTTTATTTTGATCATAATTGTATGTTAATCTTTTTCTGAAATTTTTTTATACTCATTAATTAAGCGGTGGCCTTTAAGTGTACTGATTCCGTAAACAAACATATCGAGAACCATTTCATGTGATTTGGAAAAACTCAGCTTATCAAAAGAAAAATAATTACCAAACATCAACATGTCAATTTGCGACAAACGATACCGGGCAGCAAATTCTTCATCAATTTCGGGTTTATAATACCCTTTCTCTTTCCCTGTTTTAATATTTCTTACAATATCTTTATACGCACATTCTTCTTTAAAGGCCTGAAACTGTTTAAAGGCTTTAGGATGAAATTTCTGCAGATCCAAGAAGAAAATTGGGTTAATGTGCTGCATCATATCTTTCATATTTTCTGAAATCAGAATGATCTCATGAATAGGATCTTTTGCTTTTAGAAATACCTCGTCAAATTTCTTTTTATTCCCCTCCAATTCTACTTCACACAACTGATTCACAATATCATCCTTCTCTTTATAAAACTGATAAATCGTTTTCTTTGACATTCCAAGTTCGCGGGCAATGTCATCCATTGTTACGCGTTTAATGCCGTACTTAAAAAACAATTCCAATGATGCCTTTAAAATTTTTTCCTGTGGTTCCATTTTTGCGCGACAAAACTAAAGAAACTATTTTTGTTCTGCAAGTTTCCTCTTTGCGCATTTTTTGGGATTGATTGTTAATTTATCTTAACAACTTACATAAAATACTAACAATTAATTGTTCATCGATTAAAAGAAGAGTTCTATATTTGAAAAATATGCTTAGAAAGAATTTTTTTTCCCTTCTGTTTTTCTTAACATTTATCACTCAAGTAAAAAGTCAGATTGATACTTCGTTTTGGTTCGTTGCTCCCGATATATCCCTGGGGCTCGGTGATAGGCCAATTTACCTTTATTTTAACACATACAATGCGGCGGCGACCGTCAAAGTTCGACAACCTGCAAACGGCGGATTTACACCTATAACTAAAACGATTCCGGCCAATTCAATTGATTCTATCAACCTTACCTCATTTATTGCGAGCATAGAAAACAACACGCCAAACACTGCTTTAAACCGGGGACTCTATATTTCTTCCACTCAAAAAATTTCTGCACTTTATTCTATTCGGTCCACATTAAACAAAGAGTATTACAGTTTAAAAGGACCCAAAGCACTTGGTACAGAATTTTATATACCCATGCAAGAATTTTGGGATCAGACACCTGCTACAACGCCAAAATCATTTTCTTCCTTTGATATCGTAGCTTCTCAAAATAACACTACGATTTTGATCACCCCAAAAACCAATATCATCGGCCATTTAGCCAATGTGACTTACTCTGTTTCACTGCAGCAGGGTCAAACGTATTCCTGTCAGGATACATCCCGAACAGCCTCTACGAGTCTTGCGGGATCAATTGTTTCATCCAATAAACCCATTGCCATAACGATTCAATCCAGTGGATTAAACCAGTCCGGATGCCTCAGTTCTGTTGGTGATCAAATTACAAGCAGTGCATATATTGGAACAGATTACGTTGTAAATAAGGGAAGGGCATCAACCGAAAAAATATTCATTCTATCCACGCAAAATAATACCCAAATTACCATCAATGATGGTTCAATCACCAGTCATGTTTCCAATTTTGGAGAAACCTTTGTGTATTCAGCGACTCAACCAATCACTTATGTGAAAACCAATAAACCTGTGTATACATTACATGTTTCAGGTTACGGTTGCCGATTAAGCGGTGCACAGCTTCCGGCATTTTTCTGCGCAGGAACGTTCACTACGGCCTTCACCAGGGCTTCATCGGATTCACTTGCTTTGAATTTATTTACGAGAACCGGTTTCGAAGGAAATTTCAAATTAAACGGAAATGCGAGTTTGGTACCGGCTTCGGCATTCACGGTTGTTCCTGGAACGTCAGGAGCGATAAAATCTGCCCGGATATTTTACAATACCACCAACATTCCGGTTGGCTCTTACAATGTTGTGACTAATTCCGGTGATGTTTTCGGCCTTGGTATTTTAAACGGCGCATCATCAAGAGGAAGTGCCTATGCCTATGTATCTGAATTTGTTTCATATCCATCCATTAATGCCGGTAACGATTTTACATTGTGCGCCAATGGAACATTACCTTTGAATGGCCAGGTGGGCGGCGGAAATATAAACGGAACCTGGTCTACGAATGGTTTCGGTAGTTTCAATGGCGGATTTACCGCTCTAACCAATACTTACACACCTAGTCAATTAGACACAACTGTAAAGCCCGTAAAAATATTTTTAACAACTAACGGCCCTTGTCCTCAGCTCAAAGACACCTTACTTTTAACAGTAAAGCCTTCCCCACTCGTAAACGCGTCGATAGACCAGGTTGTTTGCGGAAATAATAACACCGTGACCTTAAACGGTTCAGTAACTGGGGCATCATCCACCGGCAGCTGGACAAGTACCGGAACCGGGAATTTTACGCCTTCCAACACTAGTCTCACCGGTTCCTATTTACCAAGCGCGGCGGATACAGCTTCAGGAAGCGTTTTCCTGATTCTGACCTCCACTTCGAATGGCATGTGTGGCCTTGCACGGGATACAATGAAGGTTACTATTTCGAAATCTCCCACAGCTAACGCGGGGCCTGCCAGTATATCAGTGTGCGCTAATAACCCTACTGTTTCCTTAAACGGGAGCGTAGGCGGAATTACAACCACCGGCAAATGGACAACTAATGGCTCAGGAAGTTTCAGTCCCAGTAACATCCAATTAAATACAGGTTACTTTCCAAGTGCCGCAGATGTTTCAGCAGGACAAGTTAAATTATATTTAACTTCAACAAATAACGGAACCTGTGTTCAGGCAAGGGACAGCATCACCATCATATTTACTAATAGCCCATCGGTAAATGCCGGCGCCGACTTATATATATGTAAAAATAAATTAGCAGCGGTATTGTCTGGCACAGTTTCCGGTCCTACTACAACCGGTGTTTGGTCAGGTGGAACAGGAACATTCACACCGGGTAATTCAGTTTTAAATACTACTTACACACCAAGCGCAGCAGAAGTTAGCTCAGGTGTGGTGAGCTTGTCGTTAACCTCAACAAACAATGGTGGTTGCGATCAGGTAGTAGATCAGATTTTGATCGTAATAAATAATGCACCGGTTGTAAATGCTGGAATGGATTTGAGTTCATGTAAAAACAATTCCGGAACAGCACTTTCAGGAGTTGTGTCAGGTACCACTACTACCGGGATCTGGTCAAATGGCACAGGCACTTTTACGCCATCCACCACCAATTTAAACGCCACTTATCAACCTTCAAACACTGAACTTTCAGCGGGGTTTGTCAATCTGATCCTCACGTCAACCAATAATGCAAATTGTAACCAGGTAAAAGATACAGTGAGGATCAATTTTTCGACCCCTCCCACTGCAAACGCGGGATTAGATTTAACGGCTTGTAAAAACAATGTTGCCAAAGCATTGGCAGGTGTGGTGACAGGTCCAACCACATCGGGTATTTGGTCGGGCGGTGCCGGGTCGTTTAACCCAAGTAATTCGGTATTGACTGCAACGTATACCGCAAGTGCTGCGGAAATCACTGCAGGGTTTGTAAAACTGGTTTTAACTTCAACGAATAACGGTAATTGCAATGCAGTTACGGACACCGTAAAAATCACCTTCACTCCTGCTCCATCGGTCAATGCTGGCGCAAATTTAAGTTTTTGTAAAAACAATCCCTCCACAGTTTTGTCAGGTACCGTTTCGGGTGGAGCATCCAGCGGAATTTGGTCGGGTGGTACCGGTACGTTTACACCGAATAATGCTGTTTTAAATCCAACCTATACGCCCAGTGCTTCTGAGTTGTCGGCAGGTTCAGTTAACCTCATTTTAAGTTCCACGGCCAACGGAAATTGCAATCAGGTTAGCGATAACGTTTTAGTAATATACACTGCTGCTCCTGCTGTAAACGCAGGAATAGATTTAACTTCCTGCAAAAACAATGCATCTTCGGTGCTTTCTGGAGTTGTATCCGGTCCAACCACTACTGGTATCTGGTCGAATGGATCAGGAACTTTTACTCCAAACAATACAGATTTAAATGCTACCTATTCCCCTTCTGCGGGTGAGCTGTCAGCAGGCTTTGTGAAATTAGTCCTGTCTTCAACCGGCAATGGTAATTGCGTTCAGGTAAGAGACACTGTTAGAATTAACTATACGAACCCTCCCACAGCAAACGCGGGATTGGATTTAACGGCTTGTAAAAACAATGTCGCCAAAGCACTGGCAGGTGTGGTGACAGGGCCCACTACTACTGGTATCTGGTCAGGCGGTGCTGGTTCTTTTAATCCAAGCAACTCAGCGCTTACCGCAACTTATACCGCCAATGCTGCGGAAATTGCTGCAGGGTTTGTAAAATTGGTTTTAACTTCCGCAAATAATGGCAATTGTAATGCAGTAACGGATACTGTAAAAATCACATTTACTCCTGCGCCTGTTGTAAATGCCGGGATTAATCTGAGTTTTTGCAAAAACAACCCCGGTGCGCTTTTATCGGGTACAGTTAGCGGTGGCTCGACATCCGGAATTTGGTCGGGAGGTACAGGTACATTTACACCTTCAAACACCGCTTTGAATGCTACTTATCTACCCAGTAATTCGGAGCTAACAGCCGGATCAGTCAACCTGATTTTAACATCAACAGCAAACGGGAACTGCAATCAGGTTAGCGATAACGTTTTGATTGTGTATACAACAGCACCAACAGCCAATGCGGGAGTAGACCTTTATTCATGCCAAAATAATCCTTCAAGTATCCTTTCTGGTATAGTATCCGGGCCAACTACAACCGGAATATGGGCCGGTGGGACAGGAACATATTCACCTAGTAACACTGCTTTAAATGCAACCTACCTTCCAAGTTCATCGGATCTTGCCGCTGGAGTCATTATTTTGACCCTCACCAGTACTAACAACGGAAATTGTAGCCAATCTATAGATACTGTGAAAATTAATTTTACTCCTTCACCGGTTGTAAATGCAGGATTTGATATTACAACTTGCAGAAACAATGTTGTTACGGCGCTTTCGGGAACGGTTTCTGGCGGAACCAACTCCGGCGTTTGGTCTGGCGGTTCCGGTTCTTTTAATCCAAGTAATTCTGTTTTAACGGCAACCTATTCACCTAATACCACCGAATTGACGGCTGGGTTTGTAAACCTGATTTTAACTTCCACAAATAACGGAAACTGTATTTTACAAAGGGATACGGTGAAAATTACTTTTACGCCTTCACCACTGGTGAATGCAGGAATTAACCTGAGTGCATGTAAAAATAATCCTTTGGCCCTACTTTCAGGCAGCGTAAGTGGTGGTAGCACGACCGGTATCTGGTCTGGAGGAACAGGCACATTTACGCCAAACAATACAAGCCTCAATGCATCCTACCTCCCAAGTGCCGGTGAATTAGCATCCGGTTCAGTCAACCTGATTTTAACTTCTACCAATAACGGGAACTGCAATCAGGTGAACGATAATGTGTTGATTGTATATACTACAGCTCCAGCCGTAAATGCAGGTATTGATTTGTACTCCTGTAAAAACAATGCTTACAGTGTACTTTCGGGTATTGTTTCCGGACCTACTACAACTGGGATTTGGTCGGGAGGAACAGGAACATTTACCCCGGGCAATTCCGTGTTAAACGCAACGTATACACCCAGTGCCTCAGAACTGGCGGCGGGATTCGTTAATTTAACTTTGACATCCACCAATAACGGAAACTGTAATCAATCCAGGGATTCAGTAAAAATTAATTACACGGGTACGCCTTTTGTAAATGCAGGGTCTGATTTAAATTCCTGTAAAAATAATCCCGGAATTTCATTATCTGGAAATGTTTCCGGCCCTACTACTACAGGCACCTGGTATGGCGGCGGCGGGTCATTTAACCCTAATAACACAGTGTTAACGGCCACCTACACACCAACCTCGGCTGAACTTTCAAGCGGATCCGTCACACTCATTTTAGCTTCTACCAATAACGGTAATTGTATGCAATCGAGAGATACGGTAACGATCAATTATACCAATTCGCCAACCGTAAACGCTGGCTTAGACTTATCTTCATGTAAAAATAACCCGGCTATTGTTTTATCCGGTGTTGTGTCGGGACCCACTACTACCGGAATCTGGACCGGCGGAGGCGGAACCTTTAATCCTGGAAATTCAGTTTTGAATGCCACATATACTCCGAGCAGCGCAGAGATCGCAGTAGGATTTGTAAATCTGACTCTTACATCTTCCAATAATGGAAACTGTAATTCCGTAAATGACCTCGTAAAATTGAATTTTGTACCGAAACCTTTTGCGAATTTTAATTTTAATAACGTGTGTTTGAATACTAACACCGCATTTACTGATTTTTCTTTACCTGGAATAGGCACCTTAAGCAGCTGGGAATGGAGTTTCGGTGATAACAGTAGCAGTTCAGTTCAAAATTCAACCCATATGTATTCATCATCGGGAACGTTTACCACGCAACTTGTTGTTTCCAATTCCTTTGGCTGTTTTGATACCATAAAAAAATCACCGACAGTGTATCCATTGCCACAGGCCAATTTTGGAATTAACCGCGTTTGTAACGGTAACGTTCTGAACCTTAATTTTAATGATAGTTCTACGGTACCTTCTCCGGAGACAGTTAACCAATGGCTTTGGAATTTTATTCTACCTCCTTCAATTATCCAAAGTAACCTTCAAAACCCGTCTCAACTTTTCCCTGGCTCTGGCCTTTATGACATAAAGCTCATAGCGACCACAAACCACGGCTGCAGGGATACATTAATTAAACAGGTTAATTTAACGCCACGACCATCCGCAGGTTTTCAATATGCGGTATCGTCCGGAATTAATGTTGGTACAACGGTAACCTTTGTTGATACATCAACTTATGCAACCGGCTGGAACTGGAATTTCGGTGACATTAACAATAGTACCTCATCTCAGCAAAACCCGAGTAACATCTACTACGAGAACGGTTTGTTCATTGTTACTCAAATTGTGAGGGACGATTATGGTTGTACTGACACGGCAAGAGCAGCCATTAAAATAAACAACATCACAAATGAAATCAGTGCCCTTATACCAAATGCCATTTCTCCCAATGGCGATGGCAAAAATGATGTCTTGAAATTAGATTTCCTCAAACTTCTTTATCCAAATGCGGAAGTTGATATCTATAACCGGTGGGGTGAAAACTTATTCTCATCTCATGGCTATACAGAACCCTGGGATGGTACGTTTAAAGGGAATAAACTTCCTGTAGGAACTTATTATTATGTCATCAATCTGAATGATTTATCTGTACCTGAACCATTGAAGGGTGGTATTCTCTTAATACGATAACATGAAAAAGAATATTCACATATTATTACTTTTTGTATTTAGTCTTATAATACAAAGACAAGGGCATTCCCAACAATTGCCCATCAACACTAATTACGTTTTGAACGGTTATGCTTTTAATCCAGCCGTGGCGGGATCTAAGCCACATGCTGTCGCGTCAATCAATTACCGTGACCAATGGGCTGGATTCCAGGATGCACCTAAAACCTATATGGTAAGTCTCCACAGCCCCGTAGGCAAACAGAAAAAAACAGCGATGGGTGCGCTTATAAGCTCAGATAATGCAGGATTATTAAGCAGAACCACCGGTTATTTAACCTTCGCGTATCATATCAAAGTAAACGAAACCTATAAACTTGGATTAGGTGTTTCGGCCGGTATGGTACAATACCGGATAAAACTATACGACGCAAAAGTGGCAGATACGGGCGATGACCTGCTTACCGGAAATATTCTTTCCAACAACGTTTTCGATTCAAATGGAGGCCTGTATTTTTATAGCGATAAACTATTTGTAGGCGTATCTACGTATCAATATATTGGTAATAAAATTACCTGGAAGGACTCTCAGAGTAACCTTTCACAGCACATGTATGCTGCACTGGGATATACATTTCTACTATCGAAAAAAATTTCATTGCAACCAACACTTCTTGTTAAATTCAATTCGCCTGCCCCTGTGCAACCAGAACTTGGCATGAGGTTGATCTACAAAAATAATTTCTGGATAGGGGGATCTTATCGAACAAATGAATCGGCAAGTGCTTTATTTGGATTGATGATTAAAGACAAACTCTCTATCGGATATTCTTACGACATCATCACGTCCAAACTTAAAACCTATACAACAGGGTCGCATGAAATCATGCTAAGCTACCAGTTTATCAAACCAAAAAAGAAACTCGACGCCGACGAACAGGAATTAAATGATATCGATAACAGTATTAAATCCAAATTAAAGAAACAAAATGAAGAAGGCCCTAAATAGATTATTACTGATGATTCTGCTTAGCGTGAGCAGTACATCGGTTATATCTCAAATTGATACCGTATTTTGGTTTGCTGCACCGTGGGTGACTGTAGGACATGCAGGAAATACACCTGTTGTTATGCGATTATCTTCGTTTAATAATGCTACGACAGTTCGAGTGAGGCAACCTGCATCTACTTTTGATACGACTTTTGTTATTCCTGCCAACTCCCTTGTTTCTCAATCCCTTTCTCATCTTATTAACCAAATTGAAAATACTCCGGCTAATACCGTTTTAAATAAGGGAATAAAAATCACCTCCGATTTTCCCATCACAGTTGTTTATGAAATTGTAAGTTCAGGAAATAACCCTGAGACTTATTCTTTAAAAGGACAAAACGGGCTCGGTTTAGAATTTGTGTGTCCATTTCAAACAAAAGGAATTAACTGGACGTTTACACCGACAGCCAAATCGCAGATCGATATTGTTGCAACCCAAAACGGTACAGTTGTATGGATTACACCCAGGTGTAACGTGGTTGGACATGCAGCTGGTGTATCCTATTCAATCGCTTTAAACGCCGGACAAAGTTACAATATTGAAAACGTGACCAATGTGTCAAACGTAACCGGACAAAATTTAAGCGGGACAATTGTTGTTTCAAATAAACCCATTTCAGTTTCAGTAACGGATGACTCCGTGCGGGGCGTATCAGGTTGTATGGACATCATGGGCGATCAGATTGTTCCTGTAGAAGTTATTGGTATGGAGTATATCATAAACAAAGGAGGTTTATCGGCCGGCGAATTTGAAGGCGCATATATTGTTGCAACAGAAAACTTCACGCAGATTACAATCAATGATGGTACAATTACAACTCAGCTTTTAAATAAAGGAGATACATATTATTACGGTGTTGGCCAGCCTTTAACATACATTACCGGTGATAAGCCAGTGTATGTGATTCATGCCAGTGGATTTGGGTGTGAACTGGGTGAAGCAATCATACCTCCATTGAACTGCGCTGGTTCTGATCAAGTAAGCTTTACGCGTACCAATACGCAAACGTTCATCCTTAATATTTTATGCAAAACAGCTTCCAAAGGAAATTTTACTTTGAACGGAAACGCTACACTTGTCCCAGCTACAGCATTCACAGTGGTTCCTGGAACCGGCGGTGTGTGGAGCGGTGCTCAGATAAGCTTCACAACCGGACAAATTCCAGTTGGCATAACTAACCTTCTAAGGAATACAAATCCCACAGACAATTTATTTTCTATGGGTGTAATTAACGGTGGAGCAACAACCGGATGTTTATACCATTATATGTCATCGTTCCTAAGAAAAGTATACACAAATGCTGGGATAGATAAGAATGTTTGCAGTCCTACCTCAACAATTTCGCTGAACGGTTCCGTTACAGGGGGCGCATCTACGGGTATTTGGACAACCACAAACGGAACGGGTAGTTTTGGAAACGCAACCAGTTTGAATACTACCTATACTTTGAGCGCGAATGATTTAAATCAATCACAGGTGAAATTCATTCTTACTTCTACAGGGAATTGTACTCCGCAAAAAGATACACTGGTACTCAACATTTTCAAATCACCAGTGGTTGATGCCGGCGCTAATTTAACATTATGTAAGAATAACGTAGGAGCGATACCTTTGGCTGGCTCTCTTCAATTCGCAGCTGGCGCAAACTGGACGAGTTCAGGTACTGGTTCTTTTGGTAACACAGGCGCCTTATCCACAACCTATTTACCTTCCATTAGTGATTTAGCCGGAAGCACTTTAATTCTCAAACTTACATCAACCGGAAGTTTAAATGGTTGCCCTAATAAATATGATAGCTTAATCATAAATTTCACTAACCCTCCGGTTGTTTCTGTTAGTCCGGATGTGTCGGCCTGTGCTAACAATGCCACGGTAGCCATAACCGGAACTGTAAGTGGCGCAAGTACCACGGGGATTTGGTCAGGAGGTGCGGGAACATATAACTCAAACAATACGGATTTAACCGCGATATATGTGCCAACTCCTGCAGAGATTGCAGCGGGTTCTGTTAAAATCATTTTATCATCAACAGCACACGGGAATTGCAATGCAGCAAAGGACAGTTTAACGGTAACTTTTACCAATGCACCGAATGTAAATGCCGGTATTGACTTCTCTGTATGTAAAAATAACCCATCTGCTATTTTGTCGGGAACGGTTGGTGGACCTACAACAACAGGAGTGTGGTCTGGAGGAACTGGTACTTTTACACCAAACAATTCAACATTGAATTCTATTTATAATCCCAGTGCTGCTGAAATTTCGGCTGGAACCGTCACGCTTACCTTATCTTCTTCCAATAATGGCAATTGCACCCTTGTTTCTGATAAAGTTATTATTAACATCACCAATGCACCAGTTGTGAATGCAGGATTGAACTTATCGGTTTGTAAAAACAATACGGCTTCTGCCTTATCTGGAGTAATATCCGGGCCAACTACTACCGGGATCTGGTCGGGGGGTTCAGGTTCTTTTAACCCAAGTACTTCCGTTTTAAATGCTACCTATACGCCCAGTTCCGCTGAATTATCTGCCGGATTTGCTGACTTGTATCTATCTTCAACCAACAATGGAAATTGTAACCAGGTGAAAGATACCGTGAGAATTACATTTACGAACGCA
Source organism: Bacteroidota bacterium (assembly GCA_029237825.1). Taxonomy (GTDB): domain Bacteria; phylum Bacteroidota; class Bacteroidia; order B-17B0; family Aurantibacillaceae; genus UBA4416. The sequence goes on from JAQZBQ010000019.1 coordinate 48,072, forward strand.
CCGGTTGTAAATGCAGGATCCGATCTTTTCACCTGTTCTAA
>JAQZBQ010000028.1 GCA_029237825.1 Bacteroidota bacterium
GAAGCTGATATAATTGTGCTAAAAGTAAATTGCTAAACTAAATTAAAACTGCACAAGGGATTGCAGCGGAAATCCTTTTGGTGGCTGAGGCTCTCGAAGGCCCAAAAGATTGCAGCGAAAAGCCCGACCCGTTAGGGGCACGCCCTTATTCTGATACTTTTTGCAGCCAAAAAGTATCCAAAAAGCTTATGATTTTGTGATAGGCAATTCCTGCGGACCGCTGATAAAAGCAACCCGCTTGCGCATACCATCCCTTCGTTGCTTTTACAGCTATTGCTGCACAAAATCATATTTGACATACAGACATTAATTTTCGAAGCTGATATAATTGTGCTAAAAGTAAATTGCTAAACTAAATTAAAACTGCACAAGGGATTGCAGCGGAAATCCTTTTGGTGGCTGAGGCTCTCGAAGTTGCAGCCAAAAAGTATCCAAAAAGCTTATGATTTTGTGATAGGCAATATTCTTATGTTACTTTTTTTCTTAGTCAAAAAAAGTAACCAAAAAAGACAAGGCAAAAGACCAACCCCCATTTGCCCCGCACCTGCCCTCACCGAATGGTGGTTCGCACTCTTTTGCCAAATGCCTGCCGCACATTTACTCATGTAATTTTGATTTTGTTTTTTTCGCTTCGTAATATTCTCACTGCAAACAATCATCTTTACAAACGATCTGAATCTTACTCAATTGAATCCTGCACAAGGGATTGCAGCGGAAATCCTTTTGGTGGCTGAGGCTCTCGAAGCCCCAAAAGATTGCAGCGAAAAGCCCGGCCCGAAGGGTGTGCCCATGACCAAGAATGCGTGAGGGATTGCAGTGAAAATCCTTTTTGTGAGGCATGAGCAAAAAGATTGCAACGAAAAGCCCGGCCCGTAGGGTGTGCCCAAATGCTACCGACACTTATTTACTTACGCCTTCCTTTACCATGACCACCGCCATTTCCCCTACCGGGATTAGTAGTTGCAGGGTGATGCGGATTGTTCGGGTTTTTATACCATCCTTTGTGTCTGCCATTGTCTTTCTGAATAACCACACATGATGAAGCGCAAAACGTGATGATTAAAAATGTGCAGGCTGCTATTGTAAGTTTTATAATTGTCATAGTATGAGTTTGCATTCGGTTAGTTTTTTTTATTACACCTGTATCATGGCGACTTAAAATTGTCGTTTCAAAACATTTTACTCTCCCTAATTAAAAGAGAGGCAATGCGGATGATGATATTCTGGTGCCATGTAGCAAGGCTGCGCTACTTTTTTAAATATTTTTTATGCCCTATAATTGGTTTAAATATTTTCTTAATGTCCAGGCAACTAATTCATGTTTTTTAAGTAACCCATTCAGCAAATCAGCCGTTTCGATGTCATTGTTCTGAATTTTGCATCGTGCTGCTGAATGCTGAAGATTGCCAATTAGAGCCTCATGGTCTTCTAAAAGATCCTTTATCAATCTGAATGATGGCTTTTCGTGCCTGGCATCAAGTAATTCGTCACTAACGGTAAAAGGCTCCTCACATCGGTAACCTAATTTGCATATGCGACTTCGTACTTCGTTGATAGATTCATTCAGCTCATTGAACTGGTCAGAAAATGACCTGTTATGTACAAGAAAGCTGTGGGCCCCATTGGTATCATAGAAGTGCTTTGTCTTCCTGTATAATTCTACCTGGTTAATCAAAATCGCGTCAAGTAATTTTCTTACTTCAACTGATGTCTTTCCAATATCTTCGCCGGGTATTGCCATCTTAAATAATTTTTAATTTGTATACTTTGTTTTTGAAAAAGGAAATTGGTGGCATAGTGTCGCCTAATAACAAACCCCAGGGCTTTAACGGCTCGATGTGATCAAAAACCACTTTAAGTATCGCTGTGATTGGGATTGAAAGAAACATTCCCGGGACACCCCACAAAGCACCCCCTGCAAGCACAACAATAATTGAAATGAGCGCGTTAACCTTTACTTTTGAAGCAACCACTTTTGGTACAATGTAATGGTTGTCGATGAACTGTATTACGCTATAAACCACTAAAACCATTAGTGCATAACTGGCTGACGACTTTGTTACGAAAGCAACAATCATCGGTAAACCCACAGCTATAATTCCTCCGATATACGGTATCACGTTTAACAGGGCTCCGATAATGCCAAGCACTATGGCGTGGTCAATGCCAATAATAATAAGACCAACCGAATTAAGGCACGCGATAATTGCTGCTTCAAACATTAAACCAATCAGGTACTTCCGCACAATTGTTTTGGTTGAGCTAAGTACTGCATTTACCTGCACGCTATGACGCTCGCCAAATAGCTTTCTTATAAAATCGAGCAACAGGGGCTGATAGAATAATAACATAAATACATATACAGGGATCAATGCCAGAACAATTATCGCTCCGCCAACCGAATTTAAAGTAGATCCAATTGTAGACATGCTGCTATCCAGCATTTGCGATTTTGTATCCGCAATATACAGATTGACTTTTCTTGTGCTTATGTTGAAATAGTCTGACGCCCATTGTGCAGATTTGCTTATAGTCTCAGAAAATTTATCTACCAGGGCAGGGAAAGAATTGCTCACAGAGCTCAGTTCAGACGCAAGAGCAATTATAATAGAGAGTGTAAAAACCGTCAATAAGGAAAGGGAAATCATGATCCCAAATACCCTGTTTACATTTCGTTTTACCAAATAATCTACCATAGGACTTAACAGGATAGCGATAATAGTAGCATACAGGATGGGTAAAATGATATCCCTTGCCAGGTACAGTGTACTAATAAAAGCGAACAGCCCTATGAATACGATCGACGCTTTCGCGTAGAAAGGAATTTTAAATTGTGATGTCATTATGTTATGTCTTGTGAACGGAATGATGAGGGGTGATATGTTTGGAACCTCTTTATGGAGGAACCGTACTAATCACTTTTTTCTATCGTGTTTATTGGCTGGATTCTGGAACTTAGCCTCTCGTTATTTTTTATAAAACCTGTAACCAATTGTAGCCTGGTACCACATGTTTTTATAGCGGGGCGTTGTGGACGTTCCGTTTCCATTGTTGTTTTGAATGTCCCATCCAACACGCCCACTTAAAACAATATGCTTCATAGTAATATCCATGCCACCGGTGGCGCATAATGTGTTCTTCCTGATGTTTTCATTGGCAAACTGCGTTTCCATTTCCGAGCTTGCAATGGAAGTTGTAAAAACATCTTTTTGCATTGTGAGGTAAGAATATTGTGGGCCGCCAACAATCGTAAAGAACTCACTGAACTTGATAGCAAGTTGTAAAGGAACATCTATGTAGCTCGTTGTACGGGTAAACTTATACGAGTCGCCCATAAACGAACCCGTGCCCTTAAAACCTTTTTGAGAGTATAATAATTCCGGTTGCAATCCAACATATTTACCAAGTGGTACTGCAAAAAAAATGCCTCCTGCAAATCCCGCTTTGGCCTCAGCCCTGAAATCCTGACCCTGCGCGTCATACACGTTTGAATAGTTTCCGCCTGCTTTTAATCCGCATAAAAACCGGTTACGGTAATCAGTCGTATTGTTATCCTGTGCGCTAATGCTGACTGTAATACCTACAGCAGTAATTAATGTAATTAGTTTGTTCATTTTTTCAATTTAAAGAGTGAATTCATTTTCACGTTACAAAGGTGACTTATTTATGAGGGTATCCTTTACAAAGCATTGGTGGTGTTTTACATTATTCACTGATGCCTTTAAAACAAAAACCCCCGCTTAATGATAAGCAGGGATTCACTTGTATGAGAAAGAAATTAATTGCGTTCAGCAATAAGTTTTCCGGTTTGTAACACTTCACCTTTACCTACAATTTGATAAAAATATATTCCGGCTGCCAGCTGAGTTTCCACTGTGGTAACTATTTGGTTCAGCTCATCCATCATAACCAGTGTACCTGTCATGTCATAAATATTCAAATGAGCATCATTTGCCTGAGCGTTGTCGGTTAAACGAATGGTTAATGTGTTCGCAAACGGATTGGGATAAATCACAGCCATTGCACTTTTTAAATGACCATTTGATTTTAGGTCGGTTGTAATACAACCGGCAGATACAGCAACGTTTATGGAGTCTGTTGTTAAAGCCCCATTAGTTGTAAGTGCTCTTCCTGCAAGAGTTACTCCTTTATTTAAGGCAATTGCACCATTATTGCATATGATTGTACCAACAAAAACAGAAAAATCATTAATACTTACTGCGCCGTCAATTTTCCAAAATACGTTTTTCGCTAGCGTTCCGTTTTTCAAAATTACCTTGGCATGCGTACTGGTTGACAGCGCGCCGTTTATCTGAATTACAAAAACAGCATTTGAATTTCCTGTGCCATCTAAAAAGAGCGTGTCGGTTAATGTAGCCGCTGCATTCATGACATACGTATGAGGTGTAAGCACTAAACTACGGCCAAACTGGGCGGGGTACAATAACTCAATATCGTAAGGCAACGTATTTAAATAAGTATATACGTTAAGCAAATCAGCTGCGCATGCTCCTGTTGAACCATCCGGGATGGGGTGGATTGTAGTAACGTTTAAAGCATTATACCCTGTTGTTAAACCCACATTAGTACCAACATCGCCATTTGCAAACGTGTTACCGGTATTGGTTACCGGTCCGTCGGATGAAAATATGGCGTAACATGAAGTAGAAGCCAGGGTTGGTGAAGCTGGTCCGGTTAAGACCGGGCTTCCACAACCAATGGGAGTATAAGCTAATCCATTATCAATCGTAACTGCTCCGGAAATTGAAAGCGCTCTTCCTTCCAGGATAACGCCTGCGCCCATATTAATAGCCGCATTGTTTGCTATAATGTTTCCTTTCATAGATGTTCCTGCAGCCATGCTTACAAGGCCTTCTATTTTCCAAAAAACGTTGCAGGCCTTCGCGTTATTAATTAAAACAACTTTGGAGCCAGCGTTGGTGGAAAGCGGACCGGATATCTGGATGATAAAAACCGCGTTTGCATTTCCCTGACCATTTAAGGTAAGCGTATTATCTAAGGTAGCGGCACCTGAAACTGAATAAACACCTGCGTTAAGTGACTGACCATTTCCTAAAAGAGGGGCAGGAAAAAATGTCGGTGTTGCAGCGTTTAATTGAGTATAGGCAGTTAATAAATCGGCAGCACATTGTGCACTGGCCAGGTCATTATCATGCATCTGGCCATTTACATTGCCATAGCCTGTACTGGATCCGCTATTTGTACCGACATTACCTGTTACTTGTGATATGCCTGTATTAAAGTTTGCACCCACGGTAGTGAATAGGACGAAATCAGATGCAGTACCCATTGCCGGGGCTTGGGCATAATATTTTATTGGGAGAGAAGATAAGGCAACTGCTGTTACGATACTTAGTAATTGTTTTTTCATTGATTGAGTTTTTAGTTTGTGAATTAAATTCCACTTGACAAAGGTGCTGTGTTTAAATCTGTATCGTGTACAAAACAAAAGTGGAGATTTACATAATTCACTGAAAACAAAAGTTGAGGCATTAAAAAAGCCGCTGACATCAGCGGCTTTCTATTTTCTGAAATTCAGATATTGTTGGGTTGAATAACTTCTTAGTGCTTTACAATTGTATTTCCCGACATTGTTACCGCACCTGTTCTTGCTAAGGCCCGTCCATCGAGTTTAGCTCCCGTATTGAATGAGATGGATTGCATGGCCATTACAGTTCCTTTAAAAACAGAAGTCGTTCCAAACGTAGCAGAAGTACCAACCTGCCAAAAAATATTAGATGCAGAAGCACCGTTGGTTAAAAAAACCTGACGGCCAGAAGTTGTTGTAAGAGCTGATGCTATTTGAATGATAAAGACAGCATTTGGGTTCCCCTTAGCATCAAAAGTCAGATCGCCTGATGATATTGCCAGTGAAGAAGTTGATTTATAAAGTCCGGGAGTTAAAGTTAACCCACCGATGTTTCCGGCAATTGTCACGATATCGGTAGCGGTTCTCCCTGCAGCATCATTATAGGCAGCTGTTAAGTCAAGCTTTGCCTGGTTAGCGATGGCATCATTTATATGTTGTGTTCCAACCAGGATTCCAGGAGGGAAACCACCAATGGATGTGCCGGGACTTAATCCCATATCACCGGTAATATTCGTAGCACCAGTGTTTGTAATTCCTGAACCCGCAAGAATAGCGAGGCCTGCCGCTCCCGACATCATTACAGGTGCCTGAGTGGTTGTTTGTGTAGGAATAACCATAAGGGGTTCCGGGCTTCCGGAACCTGAACTTGTATTTTTCTTTTTACATCCTGCGAATATGCTGGCTGAAATAATTGCAATCGTAGTAATAATTTTTAAAGTATTCATTTTGTGTATTTAAGTTTTCCGCAACCTAGCGGGAGATGTGAAGTCATTTTCACGAAGCAAAGGTGCGTCGTTTATATCTGAAAGCTTTGCAAGGAGAATGTCATGTTTTATATAATTCACTGATCGAAGTGAATCACCTTTTGTGTATTCAATACAATTTTCAATTGATAATCCATTCTCAATTCACCTGAATGATTTTAAGTTCTACTCTCCGGTTCAATTGCCTGCCATCAGCGTTATCGCTTCCATCGGCTTTTTCATTTGGCGCTACAGGCATACGTTCACCATAACTGCTCGCCGCTAACCGGGATTTTGGAATCCCTTTCTCTATCAGGAAATTTACTACGGCCTCTGCACGTTCTTTTGAAAGCTGTTCATTATACGAAGTTGTTCCTTTCGAATCCGTATAAGCGCCAATTTCTATTACTATGTTTGGGTAACGCATTAAAAGATTGTACACATTTCTTAATTCAACGTTTGATGTTTTTCTTAGATTGGCTTTATCGAAATCGAAAAAGATATTTTCAAGAGTTATTCTTGCCCCTACAGTTACAGGTGGAAGTTCTACAGGCTTATAAACCTCGTAGTAATCGGTGTTTTTGGTGATAAACCTGTTTTCCGAATAGAATAAAAATCCTTCTGCGGTGTATGACACATTGTAGTTTTTTCCAGGAGTAAGAATGAATGTGTACCGCCCTGTTTTACTATTCGGCCTATATATACCCACAACTTTTTCGGATTCATTATCTGTAACCGTTATAACGACGTTTTTAGGCACACTCCTGTATGGGTCATTAACAACGCCTTTTATCAATGTGAGCGGGGCTTTTTTTTGATTTAGAAAAGAAACCACGTAATTATCCTTTTCACCGTAACCGCCTTCTTTAAAGGAAGTATAGTAGGCTTTTGTTTTATCCGGCGACACAACATAAAAAACATCATCATCGGGTGAATTTACAGGATAACCCACATTCACGGATTCCTGCCAGGCGGTTCCATCCTCTGTTAAAGTGCTGTAAAGAATGTCAAAGCCGCCCATTGTCTTGTTGCCATTTGAACTAAAAAATAAAGTAACACCATCCGGGTGAATAAAGGGTGAATCCTCATCATATTCGGTGTTGATCGTTTTACCCATGTTAACCGCTTTGCCCCATTCACCGTTTTCCGTTTTCATACTAAGATAAATATCCCTTCCACCAAACCCTCCCGGGCGATTACTGGCAAAATAAATGATCTGCCCATTGGCAGATATAAAAGCACTGGGTTCCCAATGTTTGCTATTTATGTTTGAATTCAATTTAACAGGCGCTGTCCATACATCACCATTTAATGTGGTTGAATAGATGTTACCGTCACCATTATCATCTTTGTATATTAATATTTCCTGCCCGTCAGGAGAAATTCCAACACTGGCTTCATTTTCTTCAGTATTAATTGGCGAGCCGATATTTTCTGCGGCCGTCCATTTGTTATTAATGTAATGGGAGATGTAGATGTCTTCGAAAAAACGGCCACCATCATACATTTTACCGCCGGTACTGCTTGCTCTTCGTGATGTAAAAATCATAGTCGACTGGTCAGCCGTTAGCACCGGAGAGTAATCGCCGTAAGCAGAATTTACCTCCCCGCCAATATTTTCTACCGTTGCACTCAACGGATCACTCATTAATTTTTTTCCAATTCGGCACATCGTTAATTTGCGCATGGCATCATTAGAATTTTCAACATCCTTCAGTTTGCTAAGTAGAATTTCCTTGTTAAATTTCTCGTAGCACCGGATGGCTTTATCAAACTCTGAGTGAATATGGTAGGCGTCGCCTAACAGTTTCAAAGCTAAAACAGGTGCACCCCGTTCTTCCACAGAACCGTCTTTGTAGTTGATATTAATCGACTGAACTGCATTCTCTAAAAACGGTATTGCCTTTGCTTTGCCACTTCTGGCTTTCAAATGGCAGCGTCCTATAAGGTAGTTAATATTAGCGTTTATTGTATCCTCACGGTATAGCTCGGTATACATTGGCAGCGCCTGAAAATAATTGCCGGCACCATAAACTTCGTTAGCACTTGCTAATTTCCGGGTAAACTGGCTTTGTGAAAATGCGCATAGCATATTCATAAGTAATGTGATCAATGATAATTTAATTCTCATGGGTTTTTAATTGTTTTATATTATTTCTATTATGGAAAAAATGCTTCACACATCAGTGAATCCGTTTTCCAGACAAAAATGAACTTTTGAGAAGTGAAAGTGTTACGTGGCGGAGGGAGACATTTACATTAATCCCACATTAATAATTTTCCGGTAAATATTGTTTTGATTACAAAAGTGGGGTTCCACGCATGCAATAAAATATCATTAAAAAAATACGGAGTTGAACTTTAACCTATGAAAGAAATTGTTATACCGATAACCGAGAAATGAACCTTCACATTTTTTGCATGTACCAGTTTAATTCTTTTTCTACTTTTTGATAATGTAAAACAGCCGTAATGATGTTTTTTAATCGCGTAAATGCTGTTTCGCTCTTTACGACATAATCAACTGCTTTGTGGTGCATGCAATTAACCGCTACGTCAATTTTATCCTGTGAGGATAACATGATCACGGGAATATCGGAATTGAATTCCTTTATCTTGTCGAGCGTTTGTATGCCATTCATGGCATCTTTCTCAATACCATCAAGATTATAATCCAGAATTACTACATCAGGCTTTTCAGGCAAAGCAGCAAGAAAAAGCTCTCCCGTTGCAAATGTTCGAATGGAAAAATCGGCCAGTTCCAGAAATTCCAACTCCAGCGACTTTAAGAAAAGAGCATCGTCATCTACAAGAAATAAAACTATTTTATTTGGATTTTCCATCATTTGTTGGTTTGAATAGCGTTATACTCCATTTTTAATTCACTGCATGCCTGGCTACAAACGGTTTCAAGCTGTAAGACCATACCCGGCAAGTTCTCGATGTCGCTTTGCGAATAAGCGTATTCCTGCACCTTCCTGGCAATATTCTCAAATTTTACATCGATTCCCATTATTGAAAATGACGGTATCATTTTGTGAACTGCCTTATGTAACATATCCCAGTTTCCTTCGCGAAAACTTTTTTTCATGGCGGTAATTAATGGCGGGGTTTGATCAAGGTACATTCCAATCATCTGCATCATCAAGTCAGGATTTGATTTCGTGCGGGTATTAAGGTATGCAAGGTTGGTATACCTGTCGTCGGTACTACTAACTTTGTGTGGTTGGCTTTGAATCCTATCAGGCTTCATTTGCTTCACAAGGCCAATCATTTTAGTGTATAACAATCTTTCATCAACCGGTTTAGCAATATAATCGTTCATCCCTACCGCCTTGCATTTTGCCAGGTCAACAGTTGTGACATCGGCGGTTAACGCTATGATCGGAACCTGAGACTTCATTATAGTACGGATATATTCAGTAGCTTCAAACCCATTCATCTCGGGCATTTGCAAATCCATTAAAATAATATCATAGGAATTCACGCGTAATTTCTCTACCGCAATTTTGCCATTGCAAGCCATATCTGGCTGAAATCCAAAGTCATCTAAAAGCGTTTTCATCAATAACTGATTAAGCGGGATATCCTCCACTACCAGAACTTTGAGATTACATATTTCATTATCAATGGCCATTACTTCAACATCCGACTCAGCTTTTTCATGTGTTTTCAGAAAGTTTAGGCGGAAGCTGAAAGTAGAGCCTTCATCAATTTTACTAGCCACGTTGATAGTCCCGCCCTGTGGCTCAATTAATTGTTTTACAATAGCGAGTCCCAGCCCCGTTCCGCCATATAACCGCGAAGTACCGCTGGTTGCCTGCTGAAAATTTTCAAAAATATGTTCCATCTTGCTTTCGGATATGCCAATACCTGTATCTGTGATAGCAAATTCTATAGTTACCTGTTCATCATTCTGTTGCAACAGTTTTACACTAACTGTAATCTTACCCTTTGAGGTAAATTTAACTGCATTACTCACAAGGTTTAGTATGATTTGATGCAGCCTAACGGGATCTCCAACCAGGACTTCAGGTATATTTGCATCATACTCTTTTACCAATTCAAGGTTCTTTTCCTGGATCTTGGTTTCAAACATATGGAGCATTGCTGCAACCGATGATGCCATCTTAAAAGGCGTATGTTCAAAAACCATTTTTCCGGCATCTACTTTTGCCAGGTCGAGAATATCGTTAATCAAAACGATTAAAGCGTCTCCACTCACCTTTATTGCAGTTAAATATTCTTTTTGCTTTTCTGTCAACTCAGTCTTCAATACAACTTTAGTAAAGCCAATAATCGCATTCATTGGCGTACGGATCTCGTGGCTCATGTTCGACAGAAATTGCTGTTTTGCTTTAACAGCGCTTTCTGCTGTACGCGTGGCGCTTTCCGCTTTATGTTTTGCTTCCTCGGCAATACTTGTTGCAAGCTCCGCAAAAACCTTTGCCTCCCTCAGCTCGGTAGCAATTCTCTTTTGTTCAGTCACATCTCGTGCTACAATTACAACACCGAGCACATTGCCCCCATCATCTTTATAAACAGATCCATTAAATAACACATCCGTTAGCTTTCCGTTTTTATGCCTCAGTGTAAGCGGCAAATCTGATACCGAACCCTTTGAAAACACTTCCTGGTATACTTCACGAGCGTTTTGTTGTTCCGTGAAATAATCAAAAAAATCGGTCCCAGTAAGTTCTTTGCGCGTCATGCCTGTGATATTGGCCGTAGCCTCGTTCATATCCGTTATCTTACCATGCGCATTGATAGCAACCAAAGGGTCGCGGCTAGCTTCAATTAAACTTCGCGCGTATTGTGAATCCTGTTTTAATATTGCTTTCATGGGCTTTATGTTGTTAGTTTCCTATCTCGTCAAGCGGGCTTCGCCTTCTGTCTTTTAATTGTTTGAAATGAGTGGGCGATAAGCCAGTTACCTTCTTAAACTGGTTCGATAAATGAGCCACACTACTGTAATTCATTTTCCAGGCAATTTCAGACATATTCAATTCACCATAAATAATCAATTCCTTTATCCGTTCAATCTTATGAACGATAATAAATTGCTGAATGGTGATCCCCTTCACTTCTGAAAAAATATTAGATAAGTAAGTATAATCGAAGCCTAATTTCTCCGCTATAAAGTCTGAATAATTAACTTTCGGCACTTCATCCGAATGATGGATCATATCTATGATTACATTTTTAGTTTTTTCAATTAGCACAGCTTTTTTATCATCCATGAGCTCCAGCCCTGTAATAAGTAGGGCTGATTTTAATTCGTTTCGCTGGTCAACAGTGATAATCTCCATGATCTCGACCTCTCCAAGGTCAACGACGATAAAGTGAAGTTTCATTTTTGTCAATTCTTCTTTAACAACCATCTTGCAACGGTTGCTGACCATATATTTAATGTATAGTTTCAATTAGTTTGCTTTTAAATAAAATTGCACAAGGGTGGAGAGATTATACAACCAGAATAGTTGAATTTCGTTTTTCGGCGATGTGGAATACTTACAAGGTAGGCTTAATTACCGGATAACCGAAATTTCTTTTGTGTTAAGGGCAGATAAGTGCAAGGTACGGGCTAAAAAGTATTTAAAAACGATTATGATTTTGTGGTAGGAGATATTCGATGATACTTTTTTCCCTGATGAGGGCAATTTGTGTAGTACACAATTGAGCCAGCTTGTGGGTGGTGTAACCAAAAAAGACCAGGCAAAATATGCTCACCGCCTTTTCTGGAATTTTACGGATCTTCTTTTCATTTTCTTTTTCCTTGACGAAAAAGAAACAAAAAGTCACGGCCATTCGCCAACTCCTGTTTTTCCCGCGCCAGCCTTCCCAGGAAACGGAGTGAAAAACAGTATTTCACACCGAATGGCCAAAGTCTGCCGCACATTTACTTATGGAATTTTGCTTATGTTTTATTTTTAACGCTTCGTAATATTTTCACTGCACCAAACATCTTTACATACTATCTGAATCTTACTCAATTGAAACCCGCACAAGGGATTGCAGCGGAAATCCTTTTGGTGGCTGAGGCTCTCGAAGCCCCAAAAGATTGCAGCGAAAAGCCCGGCCCGAAGGGTGTGCCCAAATTGCACAATACTTTTTGCAGCCAAAAAGTATACAAAAAGCTTATGATTTTGTGATAGGCAATATTCTTATGTTACTTTTTTTCTTAGTCAAGGGCAATTGTGTAGTACACAATTGAGCCAGAATGGGGGGTGGAGTATGCAAAAAAATCAAGAACGGAAACCAACCGCCATTTGCCCCGCACATCCTTAACAGAATGCCGGTTCGCACTTTCCGTTCACGTCCGCGCGCTGCTCCGTTATATGCTTTTCATTTATTATATTTTTTACAAAAAAAGCACACAATCATATGTTTCATAACAATCTGAATCTTACTCAATTAAACCCGCACAAGGGATTGCAGTGGAAATCCTTTTGGTGGCTGAGGCTCTCGAAGCCCCAAAAGATTGCAGCGAAAAGCCCGGCCCGTTAGGGGCACGCCCTTATTCTGATACTTTTTGCAGCCAAAAAGTATCCAAAAAGCTTATGATTTTGTGATAGGCAATTCCGGCTGAAGGAGCCGGGATATAGAGTAATATCATACACCATCGAGCGGCGCTAAAAGCGTGAGGGATTGCAGTGGAAATCCTTTTTATGAGGCACGAATAAAAAGATTGCAGCGGAAAGCCCGACCCGTTAGGGGCACGCCCAAGACCAGGAACGTTACCTTCATATAAAATGATCAAGGAAGCTCTGCGTTCACCACCCATTTGAGTTCATTCATAATCATAGCGGTAGCGCCCCAGAGAACCTTATCCTGTACATCAAAGTAAGGTGTATGTAATTTAAGTCCGGGTTGTGGCTCAATGGTAGTTTGTTTTACCGTTTGAGCATCGATGAAGTTTGTGAAAGGCCACTCGATTAATTGTTCTACCTCGCGGGGGTCCTTGTTAAAATTAGGACGATGGGGTAAATACGCCACAAAAGGCTGCACCATAAACTTACTGACAGGTATGTAAACAGGAGTGAGTTTACCGATGATCTCCGGCACTAAATCGCAACCCGTCTCTTCAAAAAATTCACGCAGGGCAGTTGCCTCGAGGCTAGCGTCTGTTGGGTCGGCTTTCCCACCGGGTAGTGCAATTTGTCCGCTATGGTAACCGTCGTACGTCACGCGTTCAATGAGAAGAAGGAGTGTTTCCTGGTGGGCATTGGGATATAAGAGAATCAATACAGCGCTTGGTCGGTAGCTTTGAACCTGGGGTGAGCTTGCATGGATGAGTTCACGCTTTACGTGCGCCATTTCATACTGGGCTTCTGGCCCGGGGAGCGGCAAGGCTAGCTTCTTTTTGAGTTCGGCTATGAATTCTTTAAACACGTGCGTACGAGTTGGGACAACACATTAAAAATAGGCAAAAAAAATCCCGGACAGCTAGTGTCCGGGATTTTTACAAGGTTTGGTAGTTTTTAGTTTTTCACTAAACGCAAGGTAGCCGAAGCACCATGGCTTTCTGCTTTCAACACATATACACCGTTTGCCTGTGAAGCTAAATCGATGGTATGAATACCGGCAGATAATTGTTCTGTGTAAATTACTTTACCTAATACATCCATTACGGTTACGTTGAAGTCTGTTGCCGTTTTAATGGTGAACACATCGCGTGACGGATTTGGATATACGAATAAGTCGTTAGCTATCGTAGAAATGCTTGCAAGACCTGTACATACGTCAATGTCTTGTGTAATGGTAGTAATTGCTGTACAGCCGTTTGCATCTTCACCGGTTACGGTATAGGTTGTTTGAACGGTAGGACTTACTACAATGGCAGAAGTGGTTTCTGTACTGCTCCAGGTATAGGTATTTGCTCCGCTGGCAGTTAAAGTTGCAGATGAACCTGTACACAATACTGAACTACTCGATACAACAGAAAGGGTTGGAAGAGCGTTAATAAATACAATCGTAGAAATCGTACTATCGCAGCCATTAACAAGTGAAGGTACAATATCCGAATACGTTCCTCCAAGTGAATAGGTATTTGAACCGACAACAACGGATTGTCCATAACATAAACTAATGGTTTGCGAGAAGGCGATCGGAGCTGGTTCACTTACTGTTACAGACGTGGTTGTCATACAACCGTTGTTATCTGTTACCGTATAGGTTTCAGAACCTGCCATTAAAGTATAAGTTCCTACACCAGTAAAAGGTGAAGTTCCTCCGTTTGCTGATACCGTAATGGTTGATACACCACCATAACACATGATCGGTGAGGCAGACGCATTCGCGGATAATACGGATGGTTCTGTTACATTCACTGAAGTCGTCGTTACACAACCGTTATTGTCTGTTACCGTGTACGTTTCTGTTCCGGCCATTAAAGTATAAGTTCCTACACCAGTAAAAGGTGAAGTTCCTCCGTTTGCTGATACCGTAATGGTTGATACACCACCATAACACAAGATCGATGAGCCAGACGCATTCGCGGATAATACGGATGGTTCGCTAATAGTTAATACTGTAGATGACTCGCACGAATTAGCATCACTAACAGAAAAGGTAAATGTTCCTGCAGTAATAGTGAAGATTCCAGTCCCTGTGTAACTGCCTGTTCCGCCAGTGGCACTTATTGTAATACTTGATGTACCACCATGACAAAGAACAGGTGATGCAGACGCACTTATTGCCATGAGGTTTGGTTCGGTAATACTTACCGATTTAATACTCGTACAAGAATTTGCGTCCGTTACCGTTGCGGTATACACACCAGCCATTAGTCCGGTAATCGAAGAAGAAACTGCTCCATTGCTCCATGCATATGAATAACTTCCGGCACCGCCCGAAGAAGTAACAGAAGCTACACCGTTAGAACCACCATTACATGCAACATTAGTAACAGCAGTTGTGGTAACTAAAGCAGATGGTTGGGTAATGTTTGTTGATTTAATGCTCGTACAAGAGTTAGCATCCGTTACTGTCGCGGTATACACACCGGCCATTAATCCGGTTATGGAAGAAGAAACTGCTCCGTTGCTCCATGCATATGAATAACTTCCGGCACCGCCCGAAGCAGTAACAGAAGCTACACCGTTAGAACCACCATTACATGCAACATTGGTAACAGCAGTTGTGGTAACTAAAGCAGATGGTTGGGTAATGTTTGTTGATTTAATGCTCGTGCAAGAGTTAGCATCCGTTACGGTCGCGGTATACACACCGGCCA
>JAQZBQ010000029.1 GCA_029237825.1 Bacteroidota bacterium
ATTTTTAAAAAGCGTCTCATGAATATTTACCATGTGCGCATTGAGTACCCACGGTAAAACTATTTATAGCAATCCTTTAAAAGCTCTGAAATTTTTTCCAACGACGTAACATCAATATCCTGATGCCCGTTAATTCTGAACAGCTTTACCTGCTTTCGCCCTTCGCTTTCTAAATTTGGAAACTGGATCATAAATCCTTTAATAAACCCGATGTAAATTTCGTGATTCCGTTTTGCGTTATAAGACAGGTAGGCAAACCATTTTCCACGGTAGTAATAAAAGGGTGTGTTAAATTTAATCCGCTCTTCCAATCCGATTTCTTCTTTGAAGAATTTACGTAAAAATAATAATGATGATTGGTGCGGTTCGGGAACGTTGGAAAATAAAAGTTTATCCTTCATTTCTAAAAGTCCCTGTAAAACTGGTGAATACTGGTTTTAATTCCTACATACAGGTACGGCGCCTGAATTTCATAATACAAATCATCAGAAATACTTCTTTGAATATATCCCATCTCTAACCTCAAATTTAATTGAGGGATCACATAATAAGTGAATTTAAAATCGCTTTGCATAAGACGACGCTGGTTTCCCTGAGTTGTTTTATGTCCGTACTCATAAGGCCGGGTTGTGTAGCTTAAAAATATGTTCTGGCCCATATTCACACCAAGGCTATCCATGCCAATGGTTGCTGAAAGACCCTGCAAACTAATCATCCAACGGTTTGCGCGATAACTGATAAACCCCAAGTACTCTTTAAAATTGGCGCCAAATGGATGCGCTAATGGCTGACCATAGTGGGCGTAATTTTGCTGCACACTTCCGTGAGAATAGGTATAAGGCCGTACTTCATTATACTCAGCCTGAAGCGTTAAACCTTTTACCTTGAATGCATTGATATAAGTGACGCCCAACTGCCAACCTTGTTTGTTAGCCCACCAGCCTTTACGCGCTTTAATCTCCTTAAAGAAAAACTCATCGGCCACGGCCTGGGCATAAATTTTAATCCTCTTAAAAAATTTAACTGAAGCGTTTAAACCCATCATCGAATTATCTGCAGATCCAACCGAATATTCCTGGGGCCGGTAAAAAACTATCGGGTTAAGGTAATTTACATCAAAAGTTCTGACACGGTTTGAATCAGTTCCCTGCCACACCACATTCTCAAAAAAAGAAATATTGAATTCCTTTGTTGTATTAAAGCTTAAATAATGAAATGTTCCAAACTTATTCTGAAGTGATTTTTCAGAACCATCAAAGCGCGAAAAATCCTTTAACCAGGAGTACCACACGTTATACTGTATTTTCCAGATGTTTGCGTTAATTCTAAAGTAAGGGTGGTTGTTGGAGAAATCTGATAATAATAGAGACCGGTATCCATCTCCGATGAAATGTTTGTCTTTCCCCAATTGAATATTGAAAATCCGGTTAGGGCTATACGATACGTAACCACTTAAATTTGAAAACTCATAATTTCCTTTACCGTCTGCATATGCACGCCCGAGACCAGGCAAGATCGAACCTGTTTGGATTGTTGTATCAAGAAAGCCGGGCAAACTAAGCCGCCCTCCAAGGGCTGTTAACGCAAAGATAAAATCGTTATTGATGTTAAGTTTAACATTGGCACCTCCAATTATTTCCGGAACAAAACGCTGAGAAAGTAAATCGTAGCCAGCTTGAACGTCGATGATTGGTAATATTTGAAACTGAAATTGGTTGTGACGATCAGGGCCTTCATTGAAGGTTCGGCTCAAAAAAAAATTCCGGACAGGATGATGTAAATAAGTAACTGCGGTATCAGAAAAATTAGTTAAGGTTGAAAAAAGATATGGACGAAAAGAGGAATGAAATTCTACTGCGGGATTTTTAATATTCCATTCATCGATACATTGCTGCGTTGAAGCATTCATTAACACGTTTTGAGCCTGCGGGTTTTCCTGCCCGATCACACTGTTGCAAAAAAGAAAAAATGCAAACAGAATGCATCCTAATATTATCCTTCTTTCTAAAATCATTTATTCACAGGGGACAATCTCCTTTTTTTAAGGGCTGATAAATAGGATAAATGGACAAACATGATAAATAAGCCACTGCATGCAAGAATTGCCAGTAAAGATAAACTCGGACTCATGAAATAACTTAAAAGCGAGACTGCTACTGTGATGATACTGTAGACATAAATTATAATAACGGTTTTAACATGTGAATACCCACAATCCAATAGTCGGTGATGCAAGTGATTTCTGTCCGCGGCAAACGGTGATTGACCTTTAGCAGCACGTATAACAAAAATTCGTAGTGTATCGGTGAGTGGGTATATCAATGCAGCGATAACGATGATAGGATTTGAAATACGAATCCAGAAATCATCCAATCTGGATAAGGGATATTCAATTAATTTAATGCTCAATACGCATATAAACATGCCAATAATCAAAGAACCACTATCACCCATAAAAATCCTGGCGGGCGAGAAATTAAAAATTAAAAACCCGAGTAACGCACCTGACAGAGAAAATGAAAGCGATGCAAGGGTTAATTCATTGGCAAAAATGAACCAGGTACCGAACACCGAAGAAGCAATGAAACCAACACCCGCAGCCAAACCATCGATGCCATCAATTAAATTCATTGCATTAACAACAACGATGTAAGTGAAAAGAGAGAGGAAGACACTACCCCATTGAGGAATTTCACTGATGCCAAAAACCCCATGCAAGCCTGTAATGCGAATGTCACCCATTAAAACAAGGATCAGCCCAACCAAAATGTTAGCGAACAGTTTTTTTACAGGAGATGTTCCTATGATATCGTCTTTTACACCCACAAAAAATAAAACAAGGCTGGTCGCAACAAGTATTTTAAATTCTTTAACCGACTCATAAATCTGATCGTACTCATGGAGATCGTCGATGTTGTACCATAAGGAAAAAGAAAATAATGTGGCGGCATAGATGATAATTCCTCCAATAGTTGGAACGGCTCTTTTATGAACCTTCCGATCCTCCGTTGGTAAATCAATCAATCGCTTTAAGACCGCAACCTTAATTAGTGCCGGTGTGGAATAGAGCACAACGGCAAACGCGGTAATAAAAACAAGTATTAGTATGGCCATATCATTTGTTCTTAAAAATCGTAATAGGTGTTAAACAAATTTGACTTTAAGCTTATTGTATAAAACCGGGTTGTATTAGTAGATTGTTCAAATTCTAAAAAATCCTGGAACCGGTGATTATACCCTAAAGATACATTAAAATTATATGCCGGATTGATTGTATATCCAAGCTGAATCCTGGAAAATGTATTGTTGTATAAAGCGTAATTATTAAGTGTAATGTACTGAAGATTCACCTTAGCATTCAGAAATGCTCTTTTGAACCTGAAGTCACCCAAAAAGATTAATTCCTTTCCATAACCCGGTGTATACGCCAGGTTTTGATTATAATGTGAAAAACTCTGGTTACTGAATGTGCCGAACGGGCTATTATATGAACCTTCTGCTACATCATTATATTCTGCCTGAAGCATCAGATTTTTAATTCCAAACGCATTGAAATATTTTGTGCCAAACTGCCATCCAAAACCGTTACCAACGGCAAAGGTATTGCTGAAGTCGTCTCCCATCAGCTGCCCGTATACCGAGAATCTTTTAGAAAGTTTAATATTCATGGTAGCGCCAACTAAAATATTATTCTTGTGGTTTAAGCCATAAAAAGCTGTATTAGAAAATATTACCGGGTTAAAATATTGCCATTCCAGATGCTGCCTGTTCATGCTATCGGCCGCAGCCCAGATCATACCCTGAAATAACCCAAAATTAACGCGACGGTTGACGTTAAGGCTTAGGTATTGAATCGCAAAAGCCTTTTTTTGAAATAACGGTTCTGTATTTTTTGGCGTAATGGCACCAGCGGTAGTAAGATTCATCAGAGCCGCATAGATATTGGTATATTGAAGCCTTCCTTTAAACCATTCGGATGTTATACGTGCAAACGGGTAATTGAATGCATTGTCGCTCAAAAGCAACGACCGGTAGCCATCCCCGATTTTTTGTTTACCATGTCCAAGTTGAATATTCAATTGCTTTATGGGTTGGTATGAAATAAATCCGGATGAAAATGCGTAATCGTATCCCGTTGTTTTAAAAACTTTGTAACGTCCCTGACCTGGTATTACCTGTGTTTGTTTACTAAACGCTGAAAGGTAATGCGGAAACTGGCTTTGGTTTTCAGAAAAAAGTGTTTCAAAGTAAAAATCTTTTCCAATAGTTCCACTGGCAATGAAACCTCTTGTGTTGGTAGATATTCGCTGTGCGAACGATGTATCATAAAAAGCCCTTCCAAATTCAATGTTTAAGAGTGGGTCCACTTTAAACTCATACTTGCCATTTTTTGGTTTGATATGAATAAGGTGATCAGAAAAAACTTTATCAATTATCGGGTCATCAGAAATATATTTAAATACGCGGTGTGTATCACCCACAAACATGTACTTCTGGTTAAAAAAAGGAATGTAAGGTTGTATTGATGAATGAATCTGCATAGAATCAAATTCAGCCAGTTGCTTCTGTAAAGTAGTATTAAAAAAATAATCGTTTGGTAAATTATAAAATTGAGCGCTTGCCGAAAGTGGCGAAAGAAATAACAAACATCCCGCTAAACGGCTAGGAATATTAAGAGCTTTTCTTCTTTTATTAAAAATACCGGCCAACGACATCAATAGCATTTTTGTGTTAGCGGCTTACCATTCTTTTACGTCTTCCTTCTTCTTGAAATCTTCATAAACCTGCGCGATACCCTCCCGTAAATCAATTTTGTGTTTCCATCCTAATGAATGCAGGTACGAAACATCCATCAATTTACGTGGGGTGCCATCCGGTTTTGACAGATCGTGAACAATTTCGCCTGTATAGCCAACAATATCCCTAATCATAAGAGCAAGGTCTTTTATCGCTAAATCTTTTCCCGACCCAATGTTTACAAACTTTTCTCCGTTGTACGTGTTCATTAAATAAACACAGGCATCGCCAAGGTCGTCTGCATGAAGAAATTCCCTCATCGGTGTTCCGGTGCCCCACATTTCTACGGAAGGTAAATTGTTTTCTTTCGCATCGTGAAACTTGCGAATTAGTGCCGGCAATACATGAGAATTATTGAGGTTATAATTATCATTTGGACCATACATGTTAGTTGGCATTACCGAGATAAAATTACATCCATACTGACGCTTGTAACTCTCGCACATCTTTATGCCAGCAATTTTGGCGATAGCATACGGTTCGTTGGTTTCTTCCAGTAAACCCGTAAGCAAATATTCTTCTTTTAACGGCTGTGGGGCCATTTTTGGATATATACAAGAACTCCCTAAGAACATTAATTTTTTTACGCCATTCAAATATGAATGATGAATGACATTATTTTGAATCATCAAATTCTCATAAATGAAATCGGCACGGTAAGTGTTATTTGCCTGAATACCTCCAACTTTTGCAGCCGCCAGGAACACATATTCTGGTTTTTCTGTGGCAAAAAAATCACTAACAGCCTGCTGGTTGCGCAAATCGAGCTCTTTAGAAAGTCGGGTAATAATATTGTTGAATCCTTTTTTTTGAAGGTTTCTCATAATTGCCGAACCAACCATTCCCCGGTGTCCTGCAATGTATATTTTGGAATTCAGTTCCATATTTTTTAATTGTGATTAAAAAAACCTCCAATAAGGAGGTTTTCATTCTACTCTTTGTAATTTAAAATTTTATGGCCACCGTCGAGTAAGTATTTATCCCTTTTGAAAAGCTCAACATCAGCTGCAACCATTTCCTTACACAAATCGGAAACCGTATATGTTGGCGTCCAACCCATATTGGTTTTGGCTTTAGTTGCGTCGCCGACTAACAAATCTACTTCTGCCGGGCGATAATATTTTGGATCAATTTCCACTAATACTTTACCTGTTGCTGCGTCAATCCCTTTCTCATTTTCTTCCTTTCCTTCCCACACCATCTTTATACCAACCTCCGCAAACGCCATATTGATGAATTCACGAACACTGATTTTAATTCCGGTTGCCAGCACATAATCTTCAGCAACATCTTGCTGCAGCATGCGCCACATCCCTTCAACATAATCTTTTGCGTGCCCCCAATCCCTTTCAGAATCAATATTTCCCATGAATAACTTTTCCTGTAAACCAAGGCTTATTTTTGCTACTGCACGTGTTATTTTACGCGTCACAAAGGTTTCACCCCGTAACGGACTTTCATGATTAAACAGAATACCATTGCAGGCAAACATGCCATATGCTTCCCGATAATTTTTTGTAATCCAGAACCCATATAGTTTGGCAACTCCATAAGGACTTCTGGGATAGAACGGCGTTGTTTCTTTTTGAGGAATTTCCTGAACCAATCCATACAACTCTGAAGTTGAGGCCTGGTAAAACCGTGTCTTTTTTTCTAATCCTAAAATCCTTATTGCTTCCAGAATACGCAAAGTTCCGATCCCATCGGCATTTGCCGTGTACTCCGGTGTGTCAAAGCTCACCTTTACATGCGACATGGCAGCAAGGTTATAGATCTCATCCGGCTGAACTTCCTGAACAATCCGAATCAGGTTTGTGCTATCTGTTAAATCGCCATGGTGCAGTTTAAAGTTAACGTGCTTTTCATGCTGGTCCTGGTATAGATGATCAATCCGGTCGGTGTTAAACAAAGAACTCCTCCTTTTCACACCATGTACGGTATATCCCTTACTTAATAATAATTCCGACAGGTATGCTCCATCCTGGCCGGTTACTCCTGTAATTAATGCTACTTTACCCATTTTAAATTTAAGAATAGCAATAATACGAAAAATTAACGTAAACTTTGCCGTGTTTTTTGGGCATGCAGGGTTTGATAAATGAAGTTTTTTAATAGCTTTGCTGACAAAATTTACAGGATGAAATCAACCTTTGGCAAACAAAACTATCAAATATTAATTGCTGGAATTGCTCTGATTATTTTAGGTTATCTGCTAATGATTGGTGGTGGAAGCGACGATCCGAATGTATTTAATCCCGCGATTTTTGATACACAACGGATCACAATTGCACCTATGGTTTGTTTGCTGGGATTTATCACCGTTATCGTGGCCATTATGTGGCGGCCAAAAACGCAAAAAACAGACGCGTAATTTTCTATGTCTTACCTTGAAGCGTTGATCCTAGCCATCATTGAAGGGCTAACGGAATTTTTGCCCGTTTCCTCAACAGGTCACATGATCCTTGCTTCATCACTTATGAACATGGATGATCCTCATTTTGCTGAAACTTTTGAAATTGTAATTCAGCTAGGAGCAATCTTAGCGGTATTATTCTTATACATTAAGCGTTTTTTTGTAAGCGTTAAAATTTACCTGAAATTATTCGTTGCATTTTTACCGACAGGCATCATCGGTTTATTAGCCTACAAGACCATTAAGCTCTATCTTTTCAATCCCTACGTTGTAAGCATTTCGTTGATATTCGGTGGAATTGTTCTTATTTTACTGGATAAGTGGGGTTCACAAAAAACATCCCAATATAAAGAGATCGAAGACATCAGTTTTAAAGACGCGCTTAAAATTGGATTCATTCAATGTTTTTCAATGGTTCCGGGAATATCCAGATCTGCTGCAACCATTTTTGGTGGAATTTTTTCGGGATTTAATCGCCAACAGGCTGCGGAGTTTTCTTTTCTGCTGGCGATACCAACGATGTTCGCTGCCTCAGGCTATGACTTGTTGAAGGAAAAAGACAATATTCATAGTAACGATATTATTATTTTAGTTTTTGGAGCCCTAGTTGCTTTTATAGTGGCTTTTATTGCAGTAAAAGCGTTTGTTTCTTTCTTGACCAGATACGGTTTTAAGCATTTCGGTTATTACCGGATAATACTAGGCGTTTTGTTTTTAACCTACGCGCTGAGCACAGGCTTGCACCTTACGCCATAATTTTTTTCGCTTTATAACAAAAAAAAATCGTGGTGGATAAATCCACCACGATTTTTAAATAATGGATTGGCTGTTAATTCTTAATAAATTTCTTGGCAGTATAATTCGTCCCTTGTTGAATCCTTATAAAATAAACACCGGTGTTTAAATCGTCTAGGGCTATGGAAATTCGTTTCCCTTCAAAAACTTCATTTGATAGAACGACCTTTCCTAAAACATTTGTTATCGTAAATTGAGTTTTTGTTTTAATTTCTTGATCAAAGGAAACTACCAATTCAGATGAAGCTGGGTTTGGTGCAATTGAAAAAATTTCTGGCTTAGTAAGGCTGGAAACGTCAGTGAAAATATTAAAATTATTTTTAACATTGGATTTTGACTTGGTAATTTGCTGAGTAGTTTTTGAGGTTGCATTACAACTAAAACCATTGGCAACAACCCGGTAAATTGCATTAGGGAATGTTGAAAATAAGGGATCTGTTAACGATGTTTGATTTCCTGCGCAACTACCAACGTTAACCCATAAATTTAAACCGTTATTATCACGCATTAGCTCAAACGTTGACACAGGAGTTGTTGGTTGAAATTCCACGTTATACATATTCCAGAAAAAGCTTCCTGTACTGTTTGTAAGAAAATAAATCGTATTATGATAAGGGCTCATGTTTCCGTAATTTCCGCAAGTGTCCCGTATCTGAAGTTTATACCGGTAAGATGTAATATTAGGGTCGCCATTAGCAGGGCCTATGCTTCTTGCGGTATCAATAAACAAACTGTATGCGCTTTGGTGTTGTGCGCCAATTCTCCTATATGTTCCTGTACTCACCTCTCTGTATACGATAAAACTATCAACATTATTATAGAGGGACTTGTCCCAGATAACATTGTTAAATTGGGATACAGAATCCACAGTTACTTCGCAAATGTCAGGAACCTGAGGAAACACCAAACTTAAACTAAAAGTTTCGGAGGCGAAACAACCGTTGTTATCCCTGGCGTTAACAGTATAAATAGTATTGGAAAGTGGCTGTGCATTAATGGATGGACTAACTACAGAGCCTGGTGACCAAGAATAACTTGAAGCACCATTCGCAGTGAGAATATTCGAACTATTTAAGCACACAAGGTTTTTACCATTAATAGTTACTGTTGGGCTTGAAACAATATTTAAGGAAAGCGTGGCACTGTTTACGCACCCGTTAACATCAGTACCGACAATTGTATAAGTAGGTTCGCCCATAAAGTGTTGGGTAGGAATTCCATTTTGAACAGATGGTGACCATGTATAGGTTAAGGCGCCGGAACCGTTTAATATTGCGAAACTACCATCACAAATCAAAGTAGGTGAAGAGGTAGCTGATACAGATGGCAACGTATTTACAATTACCGAACCAACTGTAGTTGTAACATTTGAACATGCATTAGTGCCGGTTACAACGATACTGAAAGATGATGTGCCTGTATATGAAATTGTTGTCGCTGTTCCTGTAACAGGACTCAATGATACTCCACTTGCACCTGTTACGTTCCATGTATAGGTTACATCCGATTGAGGCAAATCAATAGCCGTTGTGAATGAATTCGCTGACCCGGCGCACACTGTATGACTGGCGTTTGAAGCGGTAATTGTTGGTGTAACGCAAGATATTTTTGCAAGATAAAAATCGCTTCCCCCAACGCTGGTCAGTGTAGTTGTGCCGAAAGACGTAGGCGCAGAAACCTGAATTGTTCCGCATCCGTAAATATTGTCACTCACATCGGCATCGAGATCCCAAACCAATGAAGATCCCGCACCAGTTGAATGCCGTGCCCATTCAAATCCAAGAGAAGGAGATAGTTTTGTGATAAATGCGTTAGTACCACCGGCAGTGTTGGTTAAAGTATTACTGCCAATGGCCAGTGTGGATCCGGAAAAACTGCCCCCCAAGTACACATTACCTTTTGAATCGGTGCCCAATCCATATCCAATTTCGCTTCCGGCGGAAGACCCAATTTTTATTACAGAACTAAACAATCCGATGGAGCCCCATTTTGCAACATAAACATCATTGCCGCCTATCACTGATAAGGTGCTGGTACCTAAAATTGTATTAAATAGTAAAGGATTAGTATTATAACTACCCGTTACATAAACAGAACCTGCAGTATCCAATTCCATGTCGTATAGAAAATCACTTCCTCCGGTACTTCCATAGGATTGTGTCCATTGCCATGTACCTGCACTATTGTATTTTGCTACAAAAAGATCCTGAGAACCTTTTGAGGTAAGTGTTGCGCCTATTGTAGTGGTGGATCCGGTAACAGGTTGAAAGGATCCAGCAATGAAAATATTTGATTTTTTATCAATTCTTACTTTTTGTGACACATCGGTTGAGCTCGCGCTTCCTGCTTTTAGCGCCCAGCTTGGGCTAGCGGAAAAAGGACTAATGGTCAATTTTGTCAAAAACAAATCTGAACTGGTTGTGGAATTAATTAACGTAGTAGATCCAATTGTTAAAGTCCCTGTAAAGGTTCCGGTCATGCAAACGCTGTTATCGGCAGGCGAATAATAACAACTTCTTGCAGAAACTCCATAGGGCGAAGGCGAGGTACCGTATTTGTTTACCCATAAGGTACTTCCCGTGCTTGAAAAACAACCGATGAACAGATTAGAAATGGTTCCTGCTGTTAAACTAACGGTAGCTGTGCCAAACATCAGTGTTGCACCGCTAAAAGTACCGCATACATACACATTACCATTTGTACCAGTGCAAACAGAACCGAGAATTAAACTCCCGTTACTCCCTATGCTTTGAGCCCACAAAACGGTTCCCGAGCTATTATGTTTTGCGACGTATAAATTGTTAGAAAATGTGGAATTTAATGTTGTAGCCCCAAGCACCAACTGGCTGCTTTGGTAATATCCTGAAATAAAAGAGTTTCCGCTGGGATCTAAAGCCAGGGAGGAAGCTTGGTCGCCATTATTCGTTCCATACGATTTTGCCCATTCCCAATCCTGACCAAATCCTGATAAACTTGTAACCAATACTACGATAAATGCAAAGGTAAAACTTTTCATTTTTTTAAATTTAAAATAGACGGTAAATATAAGTCATTTTACTGAACGGGAGTTGTAAATAACAGGATGAAGAGATCTCAAGAATAGCTCATTAAATAATCACAAAATTTAACCCTTTTGGCGCGTTTTATGTACCTTTGCAGATCAAATTTTAATGAATGGCAAAAGCTGGTCCAATAGTGTGTTCGTTTTGCGGACGTGATAAAAAAGAAGTAAAAGTTTTAATTGCCGGAGTTACCGGTCATATTTGCGATGTTTGCATTTCACAGGCATTTAAGATTGTAAATGAGGAAGCTGGTGCCCAGGGAAATCAGCAGGTACAACACGCTTTAAATGTGCTTAAACCACATGCTATTAAAAAACACCTGGATGAATATATTATTGGGCAGGACGAAGCTAAAAAAATCTTAAGCGTTGCAGTTTATAACCATTTTAAAAGGGTATCGCACGTTGCAGACGCGAAAGAAGAAATTGAGATTGACAAATCGAACGTGATATTGGTTGGAGAAACCGGCACAGGAAAAACATTAATGGCCCGTACGATTGCTAAATTATTAAATGTTCCGTTTTGTATAGCAGACGCTACTGTATTAACAGAAGCAGGTTATGTTGGAGAGGATGTTGAGAATGTGTTAACCCGTTTATTGCAGGCGGCCGACTATGATGTGGCCAGCGCAGAACGCGGTATTGTTTTTATTGACGAGATTGACAAGATTGCCCGTAAAAGTGATAACCCTTCGATTACACGTGACGTAAGTGGTGAGGGAGTTCAGCAAGCTATGCTCAAATTGCTGGAAGGCTCCATTGTCAATGTTCCGCCACAAGGAGGAAGAAAACACCCAGATGCGAAAATGATTCAGGTAAACACACGTAATATTTTATTTATTTGCGGCGGCGCCTTTGATGGAATCGATAAAAAAATTGCGCAACGTTTAAATACGCAGGCTGTTGGGTATTCGGCTTCCGTTGCTACGGATGAGATTGACAAATCCAACTTACTACAGTATGTGTCGCCACAAGATTTAAAATCCTTTGGTTTGATTCCTGAACTAATTGGTAGGTTACCCGTTCTTACCTATTTGAAACCTTTAGACAGGGCAACCCTGCGTTCTATTTTAACTGAACCAAAAAACGCGCTGATTAAGCAATACGTACAATTATTTAAAATGGAAGGCGTGAAGCTGGAATTTGAAGAAGCCGTTTTAGACCTTATCGTTGATAAAGCGCTTGAGTTTAAATTAGGTGCACGTGGCCTACGCGGAATCTGTGAATCTATTATGGTAGACTTTATGTTTGATATTCCGGGTGACGAAAAAGCATCTAAGTTTTTAACGGTAACACTGGATTATGCGCTTAATAAACTTAAGAGCTCGCGTCTCACACAATTGCATGTGGCTTAAGTTTTAATAAAAAAAACTGTAAAAAACATATACAACACAAAGGAATTAGAATCCTGTAGTTGGTTTGAACCTACTCCTATAACATCTTTGGAGTTTATTGAGCAATCCGGAATTTCAAAGTCCTCCAAAATCATCGATATTGGTGGCGGAGATAGTTTTCTAGCAGAGAGTCTATTAGAAAAA
>JAQZBQ010000005.1 GCA_029237825.1 Bacteroidota bacterium
AGCGCTAGCGGAATACAAAAATTGCCTATCACAAAATCATAAGCTTTTTGGATACTTTTTGGCTGCAAAAAGTATCAGAAGAAAAAATAATCGTTTGCCAACGGCGTATCTTTCTTCTTACTTTTTTCATTGACGAAAAAAGCAACAAAAAAATCAAGTCAAAACGATAGCCCCCCGCTCTTCCCTTTTTTAAGATTCGCACCAAAAGAGGACTAAAGCTCTTTTTGGCTCATCTAATAAATACAAATTAGTAATAATTTGTTGGTCGTTTTTTAATGGAATTACTGAATACGCTTCGCTATTTCACAGCTCGCCGGCGCCGCGTTTTGACAGGTCAGCGCACCGTGCTGCCGGAGTTTTATAGCACATCTATGTCTACATCAGAACGTCAAATCATCGGGTGTGGCGCTATGATTTTGTGCAGCAATAGCTGGAAAAGCAACGAAGGGTAGACGCGCGCAAGCGGGTTGCTTTTATCAGCGGTTTTGTATGCAGCGCTAGCGGAATACAAAAATTGCCTATCACAAAATCATAAGCTTTTTGGTTACTTTTTGGCTGCAAAGTATCAGAAGAAAAAATAATCGTTTGCCTACAGCGTATCTTTCTTCTAACTTTTTTCATTGACGAAAAAAGTGACAAAAAGTCAAGTCAAAACGATAGCCCCCCCGCTCTTCCCATTTTTAAGATTCGCACCAAAAGAGGGCTAAAGCTCTTTTTGGCTCATCTAATAAATACAAATTAGTAATAATTTGTTAGTCGTTTTTTAAGGGAATTACTGAATACGCTTCGCTATTTCACAGCTCGCCGGCGCCACGTTTTGACAGGCCATCGCACCGTGCTGTAGGTGTTTTATAGCACATCTATATCTACATCAGTACAAAAAATCATCGGGTGTGGCGCTATGATTTTGTGCAGCAATAGCTGGAAAAGCAACGAAGGGCAGGCGCGCGCAAGCGGGTTGCTTTTATCAGCTTTTTGTATGCAGCGCTAGCGGAATACAAAAATTGCCTATCACAAAATCATCAGCTTTTTGGATACTTTTTGGCTGCAAAAAGTATCAAAGAAAAAATAATTGTTTGCCTACGGCGTGTATTCTTTTTCTTTTTGCTTGAACAAAAAGAAACAAAAATTCAAGACAATTCGCCAACCACCATTTACCCCGCAAAAGCTTCTCGGAATGGCGGTTCGCACCGAATTGCCAAACCAACCGCACCATTACCAACGTATGAGTTAGGTGCTAGCGCTATGCTCTCGGAGTTTTATAACACATCTATATCTCACGAGAGCATGATGGACATCGACTGTATACTAATGGCCTAGTAAAATTTAGCGTAAAAATCAAGCGGTATCAAAAGCGAGGGCATGTGCGGAGATGGTTTGGGCTGTTCGCGCAGCGCTTTCAAAGCATCAGCTTGATGCCGCGCAGATTTTAGCTAAATTTTAATGAGCCTTGAACTCTTTGTTACTTTCTGTTTCAAGACAGAAAGTAAGTTCTAAAACCTTTGCATGGCAGGCAAAGAAAGTAAGTTCTAATTTGGCTGCAAAAAGTATCAAGGAAAATATAAAAAGAAAATATAAAAAACAAAGAACCCTCTGTTTTTCAACAGAGGGTTCTTATCAGGGAAGGAAAAAAACAAAAACAAACACCTACATTTTCTTGACATCCACACTGACGATGCTACTGTACAAACCAACCTGCGTATCGGCGATCACATAGATGGCCTTGTACTGCCATTCATCAAACACCTTGGGAGAGGCAACCGGTGTGGTATCCATGTACTCGTTTCTCATCAGGCGGCCTACGAGCATAAAACCATTCCCGTCGTTGTGATCTGCATACAGATCGATGGCATCAGAGTAACCTTTGATCCATTTCAGGTGTGGCCTACCTACTTCGAGCTTAACGGTGATCACGGGTTTCATGGTGGCAACGTCGATCGCCGGAGGGGCCGGCGCAATGACCCCCAGGTCGGAACCTATGTTATCTGTGTAGGTAAGGGTGGCTTTGATACGGATTACCAGTTTGGAGATACGGTCGAAGATCCCTTCTGTGACAGTCGCTGGTGCGGTGGCTAATACCGGCAGGGCAGGAATGCCACCGATATGTTGCTGACCAACGGCCCGCTTGAGCATGTTCTTGTAACCGGTGAGGTTGGCAAGGTATTGCCTGTAGGATTCGATCATGTTGATGACGTACTGATACATAGCGTTATCTTTTTGTACGGAGCTGAGCTCCGCGGTGGTGACACCTAATGTCGTGGCATGCACGGCTAACTTGGTGGTGAAGTTGTTCAACCAGATCACCTTATCGGCATCTGTGGTTGGGATATAACTTAGATTAGTTTTCATATTGAGTATGATTAAAATTTATGATTGATTAATTTATTGAATGAGCTTTACTTTTTTTGAGAGAGGGAAAAGACCAGAAGACCTCTGCGCTGTAAAACCAATACTGGTTTTGTTTTACCGGTTTAAAAAGGCGGTTCCATAATGTCATTACTTAAGGGTTAAACGTTTTTTTTATTTTTAGCTAAGCTGCTTTGGCTTGTTACCACTGTGTTTCAAGGCTTGTGCCACAAATGGATTTTAACATCCACTAAAAAAAGTTAAACACCACTTGGGTTGACAAGTGGTAGTAACTTTAAAATAAGTGGCAGGAGTAATTTCATATCCGGCACCTACTTTTTTTTGGTATACAGACTATTACGCTGGATATTTTAACAAATGACAAATGGAAAAAATCATTTTGCAGCACTATGAGTGCACACCTACCCCAACTAAGGTGTACACCCGGAGCAGCTAAGATGCATACCCGGAGGAGCTAAGATGCATACCCATCGGAACTAAAGTGTATAGTTATGCGAGTATTGGTGCGCCTGTACACCTGTGTACAGGCCCACCTGTACCGATACAAGTGCATAGTTACCCAAGAGTTTATCCATACAAATAGAGACTAAGGTGCATACCCATAGGAGTATGACTAGGCATGTACACAAGGATGGGTGCTTACCTGTAGAAGTGTAGGTGTACACCTACAGGGGGTAAGGTGTGCATGTGTCTTTGGGTAAGTGTATACTTAACTATGGGAAGGTGAACAGATACCCGAGGGAGGGTTTGTTCGAAAAAAGATATCCGGTAAAATGAAAAATAATTTAAAGGATGCAGCAACTGATTTCTAAACTGCAGGAAATCACGTTCTGCCAGTATAAAGGTTTAGCACTCAGGTAACGGACAGCATGTCTCCGACAAATGGTGTTAATCAGTATGAGAGGAATTTAGTTTCATCTCCTCAAACAGCTTAAGTCCTTTTCTAATCCTAATTTCCCTATTCGGATCAGTGACTACCTTTGCTATTTTGAAAACCGGATGGACATTTAAGGAAATTGTTTTTTGGTTTGAGTTAAATTTTATAGTTGAACCAATAAAACAAGTGTTAATGGCATTTAGCTGCGTCGAAAACATTTTTGTCTCAGTTATTTTCAGTTCAATTCCGTTGTAAAGTATCGTACCCGTTAAAGAAATATAGTTTTTCCGTGTATCAACAGTAACTGCAATTTTCCCCATCTTTTGCCGAAGTTTAAGAAGTTGAAAACTGCATTCCATGTCACCAGAAATCCATTCATTCTCATCAATTTCCAATATGAGTTTATTATCACTATCAAAAAGTCTTAATGACAAATTAATAGCACCATTTTCACTTTGACTA
The DNA here is from genome assembly GCA_029237825.1 of Bacteroidota bacterium. GTDB lineage: Bacteria > Bacteroidota > Bacteroidia > B-17B0 > Aurantibacillaceae > UBA4416. Next base: position 3,707 of record JAQZBQ010000005.1, read on the forward strand.
AGTTCAATTATTTTTTCCTCGTCAATAGTTATAATTTCATTGTCATTAATAAATTCGTTGCTGCCCACTGATAATACCAACTGTTTTTGGTTAATTTTCAATAGTCCATTAACCCGTCCCTTTTGTATATTTATTGGATTTTTTTTTAAATGTCTTTGCTCTTCTAATATCATTGCACCAACAGTAGCTTCATGATGGCAATATGGACATAGGCACATCATGTCCTTAAATCTATAATGAGGATCTTCTTTTGTGTACGGAACAATATGATGATATTCAACTATCGGTCTCCCACATTTGCAACAACCAAATCCAGCTTCTTGTCTTAACTGTCTCTTGATTTCCGCGGGGAATGTTTCTCTTTCTTGCATATTAATATTTTTATCACTGTTTGCAGCCACGAAGATGTCGTTAACACTGATAGGCTGATGTAGGTTGTGTTTACTCTGAACCAATTTCAACACCTATGCTTGACAGCAATGCTTCATATTGTTCATTATCCTTTGCTTGGATTTTGTCCAAGATGAATGTTGCTGTTTTTTTCATTTCAGGTATATCAATTGGAGTCATGCTTCTCTCAAATAACCCCTCTAAATGCGAAAATTCATTGTTAATTCGGTCTGTCATTGTGGAAGCCTGTCTGTTGTTACCGAAAAATTTTGTCAGTTTTTCAATTTGGTCGTTTGCATTAGGATATTTGTAATAAAGAAACGCTTCTAAGAATTTTCGAGTGTTGTTCCCAAAGTTGTAAAACAAATTGTGTTGATTTTCATCATCTGCATCAGCAGTTGAACACATATAAATTTGATGAAAAAGAAAATTGAATTCAGTTACATAATCTTTCAAATATCGTGGCATCAATCTAATCCTACTGAACTCTTTTTCTCTTGAAATCAAGAAGTAACCACATAGATTTTTATTTAAAGCATTTGGTAACCGTTTTAAATATTTTAAAAAATCAAGATTATGTGTAGAAATGAATATTTGCTCAAATTCTTGCCTGGTAATTATTTCAGCGTTTATAAGGCTGTAAACGAAGAAAATATGATTACTGTCCAAACTTGAAATTGGATCGTCGATCCAAATGATCGGTTTGCTCCCTTTGGTTTCAACATCTTCAAGTTTAGCCATAAAGTAGCAAAATGCAATAAGGCTGCATTCTCCTTCACTTAAGTGATGAGCTTTCTTCCCGCTTCTGACAATCTCAAACCTTATTTTTTTATCTGTTTCTTCTAATGCTTGTAGTGTAAGAAAGTCGTGTCCGAAGAAGTTATTTAGGTATTCATTTACTTTTAACGCTCCTTTTTCCTCATCTTTCATCATGCGTTCTTTATCTTCAATCTGTACAATTTGTTGCTGAATTTTCTGATCTACAACATGTTTATTCTGTGCTGCAGTATCCGAAGTATCTTTTAAGATTTGAATTCTTGCTGTAACAGCTGTGTATTGGATTGTTTTTACAAAATCGCTTACTTCTCGCAATCGCAAAAGCTTTTTTGCTTCGGTTTGTTCGTTTCCTAAGGAATTACTGTAACTGTTTGTTTGAGTTCTTAAGTCCTCAAATTTTTGCCAGCAATCCTCTAGTTGTTTACTGTTATCTATTATATCTACAAATGTTTTAGCATTTAAAAGGTCATCTTTTCGTACTTGAAGACTCGCTTTAATCCTATTTAATTCCGACTTTATGCTGTCAATTGCTTTTTGACGTTGAAGAATTAAATTATCTAGATCAGAATGAAATTTTAAGTAAAATGCACTTTTATTTATTTGTAATTGAGTGCCAACATTTAGAATCAAACTTTCAATTTCAGAAATTAAAGAATCAATTCCCGTTTCCAATTTGGCAGATTCTTCATCAAAATGACTATCAAGTTCTTTCCAGCGTTCTTCCGATATATCGTTATCACAAAATGCACATTTATCGAGTTTTTCCTTGTGTATATGCCTACCTTCTTTAACCCAACGATTAAGAATAGCATCTTTTAAAAGCTGCTCGATTTTATTGGAGCTACTAATTGGTTTAGTTACAAGTTCTTTTGCTCTTATATTAAGACTTTCCAAATATAAATTTGGCTTTGCAATTGTTTGAATGTCAGCATTTGCTCTTTCATCAAGTAAATGAAGTTTTTGTGTTACTTCGTCATCTGTAAGCGGTCGAAATGAATCAGCTAAAACCGTTTCAATATCCGATGAAAGCTTCGCTTTAGTATAGTTTTGGTCGCCAAATCTATCAGACTTATACTTTATGCCTGTGGTTCTATCTAAAGCTTTTGTAGTTAATTGTTGGTCTAATTGACTATTCTCCACTTGAAATGTTTGTAAAGCATTATCAGCTATTACATTAACATTTTTAAGTTCAAGATAAAAACCACTTTCATTTCCGTCTTCGTTAATTCCTAAATCGCTTCTAAGGGATTGTATTTCTGCTTCAATAGTCGCGTTACCACCAATTATTGCAAATGGTGTAATGCTTTCATTTGAATTTACAATAAAACGGAGATTATCTTTTACAAAGTCTTCATTAAACACTCGGATTTTCTTTCCGTGTGCAGTTAAATTGTTTTGCGTTACATCGACAATATCTTTAAGGCAAACTTGAAACTGGGGACTTTCATACTTGTCGGAAATATTTCCTGTTTCTAAAGCTCTGACAATGCGAGAAAGTGTTGTTTTTCCTGAGTAGTTCCTTCCATAAAAAATATTTATAGGTTTAAATAAAACTACATTATTTCCGTCATCTCGAATACTAGTGTCCCAACTAAAATTTTGGAAAACAGCAAAATTATTTATGGATTTGAATTTTGAAATCATTGTTTTCTTTCATTAAGTTATCGGGTTTTAAATTGACCATAATTAGCTTACATATGTATTTTTATCACCCTTGCTACACCGAATAAAGCTAGTCTGAAAGTTTCATTATCTAATTAACCAAAGCTAAACATTTTCTTTATTCAATAAACCTCTATATATAAAACAAAAAAGCCCCGCTGTTTCCAGCGGGGCTTTCATCAATAGATTTAATTTAAACCGAGGTTTCGAGAGCCTCAACCTCCGGTTTAAACTTATTTTTTAAACTCTACTTTCATTTCCACACGGCGGTTTTTCTGGCGCCCTGCTTCGGTAGCATTATCTGCAATTGGCATGTTAGGGCCAAACCATTCGGTGATGATCTTATCTGCTTTGGCGCCTTTAGTCACTAAGTATTTTTTTACTGCTTTGGCACGTTTCTCAGATAACAACATGTTCTTAGCGGCATCACCCTGGTTATCTGTATGTCCGGATAATTTCAGTGTCCAGTCGTTTTCATGTTCCTTCATCAGTTTCGCTAAATCATTTAATGATTTAAACGATACGGGTTTGATGATGTCTTTACCCGTCGCAAATTCTAAACTCGAGAAGGCTTTTTCCAGGATCTTTTGCTCTTCGGCTTTTAATACCGGTGCAGGCACACAACCTCTTAATTCTTTCACACCGGGTACTGCCGGACAATCATCATCCTTATCCACTACTCCATCTCCATCGGTATCCGGCCAAGGACAACCTTTGTTTTCCACCGCACCAATAATTTCAGGACAGGCATCGTCTTTATCTAAAACGGTATCACCGTCTTTATCCGGGCAACCTTTAAATTCCTTAGGTCCTTTTACATCCGGGCAAGGATCTTCCTTATCCGGTGTTAAGTCGCCATCACGGTCAGGGCATCCTTTGAAATCAAGTAAGCCTGATTCTTCCGGACATTCATCTTCTTTGTCCATGATGTTGTCACCGTCTTTATCCGGGCAACCTTTAAAGACTGGTAAACCTTTTTCGTCCGGACAAGCATCTTCCGAATCCATGATACCATCAGCATCTTTATCCGGGCAACCACCTAAGGTTGACAAGCCTGGTGTATCCGGACATTTATCATCCAGATCTTTCACACCGTCACCGTCTTTATCCGGGCAACCCTGTAAGGCTTCCAGACCAAAGATTTCAGGACAGGCATCTTTTTTATCGGCTACGCCGTCTTTATCTTTATCCTTCGGTTTTTTACCAATGGTTAAGTTAAAACCTACACGCACATTAATATTTTTAGTATAAGCCGGCACATACGCCTTACCATATTTATCTGCTACCAATATGCCCAGCACGTTATCAGAGATCACATACCACTGGAACCAACCCGGGTTCAGTACCAAACCTAAACCTACATTGTTGTAACTTCTGTTAAGCATGGAATAAGAAATAGAAGCATTTAACCAGCGGCCCACAGTCGTATTGAATGATAAGGAAGCAGCAGGATGTATCTTCTTATCATAGAACTGTCCGTATAAAGTTAATGCCGCAAAATTCTTTTCGTTGATGTGGTATTTACCACCCAGGTAAATTTTAGTGCTTAAATTGGTACGGTAGGTGTTGATGTTTTCTTCCACCTGAAATTGCTCGGCAATGGAGTCAATGGTTTTAGTAAACGATTCTTCAATGGTAGTACTATCGTTAATGAAATCCTTTAAGTTCACACCGGTAAAAGTTACCGAAGAACCGGGATTGGCACTCACATAATTGCGGGTCGCTTCTTTCCATTCAATAAAACCAAGGTCGAGCACCGATGCCGATACCGACCATTTATCGTTCACTATATAATTGGCGCCAAGGTCAATCCCTACACCCGAATTTTTGGTATTAAACAGGTAACGCATGGCATTAAAATCTTTTTGTGAACGCGCGTTGCTGTCTAAACCGGAAGTATATACAGCTATATCAGATTTGGCGGTGAGGTCAAAGTTCTGTGAACCGGTTGTTAACGACACATCTGATTTTTTGGTGTAAATGTTTTCCTGCCCCATCAGGTATTTTACTTTTCCCCCAACGGTTAATTTCTTTTCAATCACTTCACGCGCAAAACCCACGCTGATGTCGGTATAGTGCATCATATCCGCACCGAAGTTAAATTTCTGTTCCTGGCCCAGTGTTTCATCCGCGCCATTCCCGTTGATTAATACATTTAAGAAATCCTTGGGGTAGCGTAACCTGAAATCCATTTTATTGGAAACATTAAAGCTCAGGTAATTTTTCTTTTTTACGCGGAAACCAAAGGTTAGTAAATCCAGATGAACAGCAGTACTCAGGTAATTGTTCTTTTTGGTTTTAGAGATCATGTTATCAAAATCGTAATAGGTTTTTCCCTGGCTATCCTGTTTAATGAGGTCGGCCAGTTTAAAACCGCTGTTACTTATGTTCAGGTAAGCAGCAGGAACAGGGAACGGAGGAAACAAAGGCGCAATGGCGATGTTGATTTTGGCTCCGGGTACAAAGGCAGGGTTTACATGGGCCTGCGTTTGCTGAAGCGATGAAATATTGTACATGGTTAAATTTTGTTGTGCCAGTACGGGCAACGACAAAAGGCTTAAAAATGATACGCTGGCTAAAAAGGATCTGAGTGTCATAAATGATTTTAAAGTCGGTCGTTTTACTAAATTATTTGTTTAACGGAACATTGAATTCGCCTTTCACACCCATCCGGATATTGAGGTTGTAATGGTCATAAATTTTAATATCCGGGGCGCCATTATTTGTTGTAGCGCCTTTAGCCCGTACAATGATGTGTTTTACGGTTTTTAAATTCTCCACCTGCGCTTTGCTGAGTAAAAAATCATTGGTTTTTTCTGTTTTACCCGTTACAATGCCGTTCCCGTCAATAGGTGCCGATTTAATTACATCGGCATAAAGTGTTCCCGGGGCAAGGGTTTGCATCACCATGTAATTGGTGTCCACAAAATCAAGGTTCATGGCCACATCAAAAGGGAAACCGTTGTTGGCATATACCCTGAATAACATGGAATTGATGTTGTCGGACGTTTGCTCGCCAAAATCAAACGGAATGGTGTCCCTGAAAATAAAATCCCAGGCACCGCCATCCAGTGGCATCCTAAGTTCCATATCCACTTTGAACTGACTTTGGTCTGTAATAAAATTCCGTTGCGATGCAGACGGAGTACCACCTGGGTTGGTTTGCGACCCCACATTATAAATAAAGTTTTTTGGTTTGGCGTTTATAATAGCATTGAGCTGCGTAGCCGTTGGGCCACCAATTTGTGGAGGATACGTATACGCCGAGGCGCCAATAACCAGCGGAGTATTGATATCTAAATTTGTATAAGCCGCAGGTAACGGTACGGAAGAGAAAGGGAAGGTTTGCCCCGGGCCGTAAGGGAACAACTGGATGTTGTTTAAACGGATCGGGATGCCATAGGAGTTTTCTACGGTGAAATCAATGGTTGCGTAATTGATCCGGAAATCGCCTCCGCCTGGTACAACGTTTTTAAAAATAGAAATAGTAACGGTATCCACATTGGCGCTGATGGCCTGCTGACCTACATCACCTTTAATAGTTAAGAAGCTTTGGTTCGAAAAGGATTGCGATACCTGGAACGATTCGGCCACTGTGGACAAGGCAGCGGTTTTTGTAGCCACAACTTTATAATTCACCATGAATTTATTGGTGGTGGTTCCGCCATTGGTCATATCAAACACGTATCCGGTAAGATCGACGTACTGATTGACGTTGATGTTTCCGCCGGCAGATGCAGGTACCGTAATGGTTTGTACAAAAGGCACACCCGCCTTTTTAGCATTGGGAATGGAAATGGTAATGACAGAACTCTGCTTAAATGTGGAATTAACGGCAATATTCAAATCGCCCGTTTTAAGGGTAAGTTCATCAATCTGAACAGAGGCATTTCCGGTGGCGTAGGTAACCAGGTTGCTGAAGTTCATTGTATAGGTTGAACCCGCGGGCGTGGCATTGATCCCAACCACATCTCCGGCAGTAAGGTTGTAATTGGTATTCACGTTATTGGTAGTGAGCGGAATCAGGTCGGTTCCTTTCACTGAAAATAAATTCCCTTTATATACCAGTGTGCAAAATCCGGTGTTATCTACTGAAATCTGCCCGGCTTTGTCGGTTTCCAGTAAAATGTCTTTAATCGTAAAATTGCTGTTCACAAGAGGGATGGCCAGTTCGGGAGTCCATTGTTGATCAGCCATGTTTTCAAAGTCAATGTTCTTTTTTACGCAGGAGTTTAACGCGAGCGCTACGATGGCCAGGGGCAACATTCCAGCCTTAATTGTTTTTAAAGTCATGATTTACGTATGTGAGATAATTGTTTAGATTTCAATATTTTAGGGCAAATTTATAATAATTAAAATAACGTGATTGCGTTTACATGAAAATGATACCCGGATGTTTGAAAGTTGTAACATGATAGGGAGTATTTTTCCATATCACGGGGGATTTAGTATCTTAGCGCCCTTATCCTGTTAAAAAAGTATGTTAGAGAAATTAGAAGAAATAAAAAGGCGTTACAATGATGTGGAAGCGAAATTGGGGGATCCGACTGTCATTGGTGATATGCGCCTGTTCAAAAAACTGAATATAGAATACAAGAGTTTACAACCTGTCGTAGAAGCGTATTACAAATACAAACAGATTACAGACAATATCAATGGCGCTAAAGAAGTATTAGCCACTGAAAAAGACAAAGAGTTTTTAGACATGGCTAAAGCCGAACTGGAAGAAAACCGTGCGGCCGAAGAGAAATTGCAAGAGGAAGTTCGTTTATTGCTGATCCCCAAAGATCCGGAAGATGCCAAGAACTGTACAATGGAAATTCGTGGCGGAACCGGTGGTGACGAAGCGGCTATTTTTGCCGGAGATTTATTTGAGATGTACCGCCGTTACTGTGAGATCAAGGGGTTTCAGCTGGAAGTAGTGGATGAAAGCCCGGGTTCAATGGGTGGGTATAAAGAGATTGTATTTAATGTAAAAGGCGAAAATGCCTTTGGTACCATGAAGTTTGAAAGTGGTGTTCACCGTGTGCAACGTGTGCCTGCCACCGAAGCTGCAGGTAGGGTTCATACATCTGCCGCTACCGTGGTTGTATTACCGGAAGCTGAAGAATGGGATATTGAAATTAAGCCGCAGGACGTTGAAATGGCTACGGCACGAAGCGGTGGAGCCGGCGGACAAAATGTAAATAAAGTAGAATCGAAAGTAATATTAACCCATAAGCCGTCGGGGATTGTGGTAACCTGCCAAACGCAGCGTAACCAGTTAGGAAACCGTGAAAAAGCCATGGAAATGCTACGATCGAAGTTGTATGACCTTGAGTTCCAGAAACGACTAGCGGAAACAACCGGACGCCGGAAAACAATGGTAAGTACAGGTGACCGTTCGGAGAAAATACGCACCTACAACTATCCTCAAAACAGGATTACTGATCACCGCATTGGCCTTACCTTGTACAATTTAACCGATTTCACTAACGGGTATATTCAGCAAATGATTGACGCGTTACAGTTTGCGGAGAATGCCGAACGTTTAAAAGAAGGCGGCCTTTAAAACCGATATAAACGCTTTAAAATAGAAATTTAAGATACGGATTGAACTTCATGAATACCAATCTATAATCATCGGTTTTAATCTTAGATCTAATAGAATTAACTTATGACACGAGCAGAAATCATCAAAGAAATCAGGGCGAAGAAAACTTTTTTATGTGTTGGACTCGATCCCGACGTGGATAAATTACCTAAACACCTCCTGGAAGAGGATGATCCCATTTTTGAATTTAACCGCCAGATCATTGACGCTACGGCTGAATATTGTGTATCGTTCAAGCCTAACACGGCATTTTACGAAGCTTATGGCGTAAGCGGCTATACAAGCCTTGAACGTACCATTAAATACATTCGTCAGAATTACCCGCACCATTTTTTAATAGCGGATGCCAAGCGCGGCGACATAGGAAATACATCGGCTATGTATGCCAAAGCTTTTTTTAAACGCCTGCATGCAGATGCCATTACCATTGCTCCTTATATGGGAAGCGATTCGGTAAAACCCTTTTTGGAATTTGATGGCAAGTGGGCGATTGTATTGGCCCTGACTTCCAACGAAGGTTCCAGAGATTTTCAAATGACCAACACCGGAAACGGAACCTGGTACGAGCAGGTTTTAAAAACCTCAAGCACCTGGGGCACCATTGATAATATGATGTATGTGATTGGCGCTACAAAAGCTGATATGTTAGCGGATGTGCGGAAAATCATCCCGCAGCATTTTCTTTTAGTTCCAGGCGTTGGAACCCAGGGTGGTTCTTTAGCGGAAGTTTGCAAATACGGGTTAATCCCGCATGACATTGGTTTACTGGTGAACTCGTCCCGCGCAATTTTATATGCTTCTTCTGGCGAAGATTTCGCAACGGCCGCTGCGGCAGAGGCAAAAAAAATCGCCCTTGAAATGAAAGCGTATTTTTAAAACGTTGATTTCAATTAAATCGTAATCGGTATTCTGAATAAATTGATCGCTGACTGGTAACGCTGGTAAGGTAAATCAGGAACTGAATGTATCCTTAGTATTACACCCTGATTCCGATAATTAAAACGTCGTCAACCTGTTCCAATACGCCTTTCCAGGATTCAAAGCGATCAGAGAGTACAGCAGCCTGCTCTTGCATGGACAAGGTTTTGCTTTCTTCAAGAATGTCTTTCAGTTGTTTATACTTAAACTTCTTTCCTTTTGCCCCGCCAAACTGATCGGCATATCCATCCGAGAAAAGATAGATCAGGTCGTTGCGGTGCAGCTGAAGGGTCTTGGTTGTAAAAGTCTGGATCTGTTCTTCTACAAATGCACCAACTGGGAACTTATCGGCATTCACCTGCAAAAACTCATCATTCTTAATCACATAAATCGGGTTATTAGCGCCGGCATAATTCATTTCCAATGTAGTGGTGTTGATCACACATAACGAAATATCCATCCCGTCTTTAACCGATGATTCCTGGTAAGTTTGGTGAAGTGCCACAATCAGCTGATTGTTCACGTAATTTAAAATATCGGCCGGGTCGTTCAAATCTTTTTCCAAAACAGCCTTGTTCATTAAGTTATAGTTGACAATGGAAATCAAAGCCCCCGGAACACCATGCCCGGTACAATCTGCTGCTGCTACAAATATTAAATCCCCTTTTTGTTCAATCCAGTAAAAGTCACCGCTTAAAATATCCTTTGGTTTATAAAACACAAACGATTGTGGTAACAGGGAATTCCATTGCTTTTCAGGCGGAAGGATGGCACTTTGAATGCGTTCGGCATACCGTATACTGTCGGTAATATCTTTGTTCTGTTCTTCCACGATGTGCTTCTGATTCTCCACCGTTTGCTTCTGTTCTTCAATAATTTTATTTTTTTCTTCAAGGGCAAAGTTTGCCTTTTGTTTTTGCTTTAATCCCCGGAAAACAAAAAACACCAATACACCAAGTATACCCGCAGCAATGATAAAAATGGTTTTAATAAAGGATTCGCTTTTTACTTTTAAGTTCAGCATCTCATTTTCCTGCTGCTTTTTCTCTGAAGCAAATCGGGTCTGCATCTCTGCGGTAATCTCTGCCTGGTCTTTGTTATAAAGGGTGTCTTTTAATCTGCAGCATAACACGCTGAAGTCAACTGCTTTTTTATATTCACCCATATCACGGTATAATAAAGCCAGGTTTTCAAGGGTGATGATTTGTTTATAGAGGGAATTAAGTTCAAGGGAAAGTGCGTGGGCTTTTTCAAAATAGATTTTTGCTTTGGCGTAATCCTTTTTGTCGTAATAAATGGAGCCAATGTTACTGCAGGAGGGGAAGCTGCTTTTTTTATCACCCAGTGTTTCATAAATCTGGTAAGCCTGCTGAAAATATTCCAACGCTTTATCCTTATCATCCATGCCATAATAAATGGCGCCGAGGTTGTTTAAAGACGTACCCTCACCCTTCTTGTTTCCTACCTTACGTTTCAATTTCAAAGAAATCTCGAGGTACTCAATGGCTTTATCATAATTTTTCTGATTCGTAAAAATACTCGCCAGGTTGGTGTAGCAGCTGGCTTCCGATACAATGTCGTTGGTTTCTTTGGCAAGCGTGAGCGCTTTATTATAATATTCAACAGCCTGCGACTCGTTATGCGTATCCTCATAAAGTAAAGCCAGGTTAATATACAAACCGGCCAGCCCGTCTTTATACTGTATGGCTTCAAAAATTCTCAGGGCTTCACTGTAATGGGTAAGCGCCGAATCCAGTTCACCCATCTGGTAAGCTACCTTTCCAAGTCCCTGGTAGGCATCTCCGACACCAATTTTATTTTTTTCTTTATCATACTGCGAAAGTGCCTGGGTGAAATTGACTTTTGCCAAACTGTACTCCGCTAAGGAATAATTGATTTCACCCTCAACATTCAAGGCGTTGGCTTTGCCTTCCTTATATCCCGATTTCTCTGAAATGGATTTTGCAGAATTTACCAGTCGTAATGCCTGGGTTAAATCGTTTGATAAGTAATATCTGGCAAGATTAACAGAAGCGTCAACTTTATCACGGTCGCTCAAAGCTGCCTGCATTTTTTGGTGTAAACTCAGAGAATCTTCCCGTGAAGCCAGGGAAAGACTTAAAAGTATGCACGTAAAAAAAAGTAAACAGCGGTTAAACATAAAATATAAAACAAGATAGAAATAAAATTCGGAAACGTAAAAGCTCGGACGTTATTCATGGAAGGGAACGGTTATTTCGTATATAGCAGGGAAAAAGCTGCCACTAAAAATTATGCAAGTTGATATCCTTCCTAAGGGCGTATCTTTATCTGGGTTTTTCACTTATAGATTAAAAACGAAGTATATGGTACGGTTTTTCCTTACAGCATTCCTTCTTGGTTCGGTACTTGCCTTTTCCCAGAAAACGTCGGTTTATTTTAAATTTAACCGTCATGATTTAACGTTAAGTACGCGTAAAACACTCGACAGCCTTTTGATGATAAAGGATATAGAAAAAATTGTCTTACAGGGCCATACCGATTCGATCGGGAGCCATTCCTATAATGATAAACTTTCTACGCAACGGGTAGATGAAGTGAAAAAGTATATGCTGTCGAAAAATATTCCCGAATCCCTCATTCAGGTTAAAGCCCATGGAAAGCGCGTGGCTTTAAACAAGAACGAAGGTGAACAGCAAAGGGCGTTAAACCGGAGAGTAGAAATTGAAATGGTGATAAAACCAAAAGTATTGCCGCAAAGGAAAGACACGCTGAAACCTGTTTCCAAAAAACCGCTTAATGCGCATGAAGCAGAGATTGTAATCAGTGGCAAGGTTTTAAACGAAAGGAATGAACCTTTGGCTGCTGAAATTATTTTAAGTGATAAAAACGGGACCGAACTCAAAACCATCAGAAGCGATAAAGATGGTACCTATTCTTTTAAAGCTGTGGTGAACAAAAGGGATGCTTATACCCTTACCTACTACAACGACTCATCCTTTGTTGATGCCAGATCGATTCATTACTCCAATCCAAGGCTACCCTACACCAATCTGAAAACGGTATTACACCTTTTAAAAAGCGGGGAAAAGTATGTTCTGGAAAACTTAAATTTTGAAGGCGACACTTCCCAGTTGATCCCGGCCTCCCTGCCATCTCTGGAGGCGTTATATAAAGTGATGCATAAAAACAAACGGCTTGTTATCCGTATTGAAGGCCACGTGAATTTTCCCTACCATTGGGGAAATCCGAAAGATACAAAAGCACGCTCCGAACGATACGTACCGCCGGGCATGAATTACGAGCAGTTTAACCAATGGCTTTCGGAAGACCGTGCCAAAGCCGTTTATAAATACCTCGTTAAACGCGGCATTGAACCGGGGCGGATGTCAACCATCGGTTTTGGCGCCAGTAAGATGCTTTATCCCGATACGCATTCGGATGTGGAAATGGCAAAGAACCGGCGAGTGGAAATTAACGTGATCTCTATCAAATAACCTGTAATAAAAATCAGAGGTCTTTCATCAATGCACTGTAAAGAGCAATCATCCCTTCAATGTCTTTTTTATGCACTTTTTCATCCGGCGAATGCACAAACTGCTCAGCCGCGCCTACAAAGCACCAGTCCCACACGTTTTCTGCCATTTGCAATTCCTTGGCATCGCTCCCACCCGACCCTTCTACTTCCAATTGGTGGGCCAGTTTGTGCTTCCTTGCAATCTCAATAATGCGGTTAATGTAACTTCTACGCGGAATCAGACTGTCCCGCAGGCTTATCACCGGGCCTTTCGCCGGAAAAACGCCATCCGATATCCAGGAGATATCTGAAATTAATGCCTGTGAGATTTTGTAATTATCTGCCAGGTATTTCTGAAGGTAGGAAACGCTTCCTCCGCCATGTTCCTCCCAGGTACTGAAAACAATAACGCCATCCTTTAACGTTTCGGCAACTTTTAGCGCGCTGTAGCAGCCTAAGCGGTTATCCATGTAGCAACACTGTACATATTCCTTGTCTTCGCGCCAGTTGGGTTTAAAAACCAATTCGGTCCCGGTATCAAAATTTCTTTTGGCTTTATATTCGAGCGCATCTTTCACAATGTTGAGTGTGGCTTCGCACTTTCCTTTACTATCATTGCCAACAAGTTCATAGCCTTTTTCCAGGCGGGGCCCTCCTATTTTCACAAGTTGTTTCCCATAGCGCACCGTAAATCCAATACTGTCGGTATGGGCAAAAATGGCCGTGCGGGGCTTACCAAATACAAGAATGATATTGTCCTGAAACCCTTTTCCATGTATAACCTTTGGTTTGTGCTTCCAGTTTTTTCGGTTGGCTTTGATATAGTCCAATAAAAAGTTTTTCATGGCTTCTTCATTTCCACTTGGAGAATGAATGGCACACATGGTTTTTAATAATGAGAAATCCATAAGGGTTATGTTTGAAGAGTTAATGTTGATGAGGTTTGATTACATGTTAATTAAATCCAGGACATTGCAATAGCACCCTAAAACGATTGTTTGTACAAATATGACAGGAGCAGTATATCCAGTTCCTGACGTATACCATGGGCCAGGGTTTTCAGCAATTCGGGCATTCGGGTATTTAAAAAAATGCTGGTAATTAATAAGCGATTTTTTTAAGTTTCGCTTTCACAGCATCATTTGGTTCTACCAAGGGCAATCGCACATTAGGCTGGGTAATTTTTTTCTGAGCCAGTACTACTTTCACACCTCCGGGGTTTCCATCGGCAAACAGTTGTTCCGTAATTTCCATTAATTTATAATGAAGTTTTTGAGCAGTTTTTAAATCATGCACGAGCGCCGATCTCACCATATCACTGAAATCTTTGGGATATGCGTTTGCCACCACTGAAATAACACCATCACCGCCACTTGTAATAATTGGAAGGGTTAAATTGTCGTCACCGCTGATGATTAAAAAATTATCCGGACGGTGTTTAATAATTTTCATGATCTGTTCCATGTTGCCGCTCGCTTCTTTCACAGCAATGATATTTCTAAAATCCGTTGCCAGACGAATTGTTGTATCCCATGCCATATTGGACGCGGTGCGGCCCGGCACATTGTACAAGATGATTGGCAAAGGGCTTGCTTTGGCTATGGCTTTGTAATGCTGGTAAATTCCTTCCTGAGATGGTTTATTATAGTATGGCGAAACAGAAAGAATCGCATCAAAATCAGATAATTTATCTTTTTTGAGTTGCTCAACGATTTCAGCCGTGTTATTTCCGCCAACACCCAGTACTAACGGAAGTCTTTTCTTATTTACTTTTACAATATGGGAAATCACCTGTTGTTTTTCTTCTTTGGATAAAGTAGCCGTTTCACCGGTGGTTCCCATTACTACAATATACTCTACCCTGCCTTTAATCAGGTGTTCAACTAATTTGGTTAACGCCGGAAAATCAATATCCCCTTTTGCTGTAAAAGGCGTTACGATGGCAACTCCGGTTCCTGTAAAATTCAAGGCTTTCTTCATAAGGTTTTAGGTTTAATCATTTTTAAATATACAATAACTTGTTTTAAATACTCGGAGCAATTTTTGACAACATCACATTGTATAGAAATGTCAAATATAGAGTCATCGAAGCTTCCAACCTTACACTTAGCGGGTAAAAATTTCGCCAGCGCATACGTTTTGGCCTGATTCGAGGTCCCCAGGTTGATCAATACATCTATGGGTTTTGGATTTAATTTTAACAGAGCTTCTGGTTTGGGAATTCCGAAAAAAGAAAATTGCTTTTTATCCAGTATAAGATGAGTGAAGGAAGGTTTGGGTGCAAGTTCCGGCCTGCCATCAAAAATGACAGCCACATTTACCAGAATGTTGTCGGCCTGACAGGCATTAATAAAATCAACACAGTTACTTAATTGATGGTCATAAGCAATTACAACAACATTGGATAACTGTTTCCAGTTTAAAAATTGTTTCTCAACTTTTGGCGGTTCTTTTCTGGAAATCAGCCAGCTGGATATATTTTGAAAAAAAGACACTATTGATTTATTCAAACAAAAATACAAAACACGAAAGGAATATGCTATCGACTTGTAAAAATATCACGTTCATAAAATACTGCAATATAACCGTCAACATAAAATACGATGAACACCTATTCAATAGGGAGCTTTACCGAATAATAATCATTGAATAGCTTGAGCAATATTAACTTCAGTCATAATAAAAAAAATATCCCATGAAAACAGCATTTATTTTACTTAACATTTTAATTCTAACATCAAAATACTCAGCTCAAAACATTATTTGGGCAAAAGAGGAAACTGGTCCGGCAACTGTTAAAGAATTGGTGTGTGGCTCAAACGGAGATTTATATATTTATGGAAATAATGCGCTAAATGGTGTAGACCCCGCTGAACCTGGATTTTCTTCTGTCCTGTCAAATCAAGCGGGAACCTACCTTACAAAATTTTCTCCACAGGGAACAATGCTATTTACAAAAAGCTGGACAAATAATTCATTTTTTATTCAAAAGATAATCTACGACGGATCCCAATACTTTTATTTTACAGGTTTCTTTGCAGGAAATTTCTCTGTTGATGGAATTAATCTTAACAGTAAAGGAAGTGCCGATGGCATGATCGGGAAAATGGACGGGACAGGAACAATACTTTGGATTCAAACCTTTGGAAGCAGTAAAGATGAAATTGGACAGGGTATTACCTTTAATAGTTCAAAAACAAGTTTAATTGTTACGGGAAGCGTGAGCGATAGCCTTAAAGTGAATAGCCAGTATATTGATAAAGGAACACAAAGTACTTTAATATTACAATACTCTCTATCGGGAAACTTTCAATCCTATAAATTAATTGATTTTCTCCCACAACGTGATAACTACTTCGGAACTGAACAAGGACTGGGCAACTGTGGACGAGAAATTGTAGCAGATCTGACTGGGAATTATTTCTTATTGACCAACCGCGAAGGAAAGCACTCCGATTGCTGTTCAAGTGATACACTAAATGCACCTCTAGAAGGCGTATACATCACAAAGCTTAACAACAACTTCGATACGTTATGGTCGAAAAATATCATCGGTCCAGGTTGTTATTACGGATGGTCTATTGGAAACATGGACGTATCTGATTACGGCGACCCTTATGTGAGTGCGTATTGCGGTGCAAAATACGGAGGTAATGGTTTTATAGAGCGCTTGAACCAGATAACGGGAACTGTTGTTTGGAACGATGATAAACAGGACGGAGGTTACCATGATCTGTTTCTGGAAGGAAACACATTATACACATGCGGAACAGATAGCGCTAATTATTGTCCGTGTCCGGATCAACATGATGGATACCAGACTTTAAAAACATTTACTTCGGGCAATACCTTACAAAACGAAATGAAGTTTAACGGCTCAGCGAATTATAATAATGATTTACGGTTTAAAAAACTGGTAAGGGATGGACTTGGAAACTCATATGTTTTAGGGGAGTTTTATGGAGCCACTGCAACCCTCGGAGCTGACATAGTCAATAACACAACTTCCACCAATTATACGAATTTTGTAATGAAAGTAAGTGATAATGCTACACCAACTGCTCTTTCAAACAAGATGGTTAATCAGGAATTTGCAGTTTTTCCGAACCCAAGTACCGGGCTTGTAAAAGTAAGTTCTGGGAACATGCCGTTACAAAACGTTTCATGCAACGTGTTTGATTGCCAGGGTAAACTCATTTATAAAAATTCTTACAAAGGAGAAAAGTTCAACGAAATAACGCTTGACTTAAGTAAAGAACCAAAAGGCTTATACCTCATTGAATTATCCAATGGAGCTGAAAAAACCAGCCAGAAAGTGATGATCGAATAATCGGTTGCTTCTATTCCGCTTTACTTTCCAGCTTTTTTGCCTCGTTCCAGAATTTATCCATTTCGTCCAGGGTAGAACCAGCCAAAGTTTTACCCTGGGCTTTAATTTGTTTTTCCATGTAATTAAAGCGGAACATAAATTTCTTGTTGGTTTTCTCAAGAGCGTCCTCCGGATTAATTTTCAGGTAACGTGCGTAATTAATGAGCGAAAATAGAACATCACCAAATTCACCTTCCAGTTTCTCCTGGTTAATTTTCTTTTCAGGTTCTCCGATGACCGAGGTACTCGCCTGAGCTTCTTCATGAAATTCTCCCAGCTCCTCCTGAACTTTTTCCCAAACCTGTTCGGGCCGGTCCCAGTCAAATCCAATAGCGCGGGCTTTGTCCTGTATACGCAGGGCTTTCAATAAAGAGGGCATACTATTTGGCACACCCGAAAGGGCGCCTTTATCACCTTCTTTCTGTTTTAGTTTTTCCCAATTAGTTGTTACTTCATCTGCCCCTGAAACTTTAACGTCACCGTAAATGTGCGGATGGCGGAAGATCATTTTTTCACATAACGAGTTAATAACATCCGTTATATTAAAATCATTTGTTTCGCTTCCTATTTTCGAATAGAAAACGAGGTGTAGAAGAATATCGCCAATCTCCTTTTTAATTTCGTTTTTATCATTCTTTAAAATGGCATCACTTAATTCATAGGTTTCTTCAATGGTCAAATGCCGTAACGATTCCATGGTTTGCTTCTGGTCCCACGGACATTTGGCACGCAAATCATCCATGATATTCAGAAGACGTTCAAAGGCAACTAATCGTTCGTCCATCCTACAATAATTTTAAAATGGCATGTTCAACTTCTGTACTGTCCCATTTCAACTCAATATCTTTCATCGCCATGATTTGATCCATGATTTCCTGCTGTTTGTTTCCGGCCACCAAAGCTTCACTGTACCTAATTGAAGGTGTGTAGGTCACCATGCTGTATAACGGAATCCATTTATCCGGATGCTTAGCACTGAAATGCGCTTCAATTTTTTTCTGGAGTAAAAAGGTTTTGTCGGCAGTCTTATCCCGCATTTCAATAAAGTTTGCAATGGCTAAATCAGCAATAGCGTCCCCGTCAGGTTTACGCAGTTGTTCGTATTCCTTGAGGCAGGCAGCATTCAATTCGCCATGCTTATTCATGAGTTCATTTAATACCACACAGTCTTCAAACCCGCAATTCATTCCCTGGCCGTAAAAAGGTACAATGGCATGTGCAGCATCCCCGATGAGTGCAATCTTTTCATCCCAAACCCATGGTTTGCATTTCACTGTAACGAGGCTTGATGTAGGATTGGTAAAGTAATCATCCAGTAAGGTTGGCATTAAAGGCACAGCATCCGGGAATTCATTGTTGAAGAATGTCATTACTTCTTCTCTGGTTTTCAATGCATCAAAGGAAATTTTTCCTTCCATCTGAAAAAACAAGGTGCAGGTAAAGCTTCCGTCCATGTTTGGCAACGCAATCATCATGAAGCTACCACGTGGCCAGATATGAAGGCAATTTTTCTCAATCACATGTTCGCCATTCTTACCGGCAGGAATTACCAATTCTTTATAGCCACAATCAATGTAAAATTGCTGATAATCAAACCGGTCGGTTTGCAATTGCATCTGTGTCCGGACAGCACTAAAAGCACCATCGGCGCCTAAAATAAAATCCGACTTTACACAGTTTGTTGTTTCACTTTTTGTATTATGAAAAAACACTTCATTCGTTTTGCGATCAATTTTATCACAACGTTCTTCAAAATGAATGTTCACATTTGGTTGTTGTTCGGCCAAATCCATCAACCGCATATTAATGCCTCCCCGTGAAACAGAATAAATGGCTT
The DNA here is from genome assembly GCA_029237825.1 of Bacteroidota bacterium. GTDB lineage: Bacteria > Bacteroidota > Bacteroidia > B-17B0 > Aurantibacillaceae > UBA4416. The sequence goes on from JAQZBQ010000005.1 coordinate 22,749, forward strand.
GGTTGTCTTTGCCGTATGCCTGATAGGTGGATGATCCGTCTTTTAAATGAATAGACCTTCCGTACATAGGAATCGCAATTTTTTTTATTTCTTCGGCTATCCCAACGCCTTCCAATCCTCTCCAGCCCCTGTCGCTTAACGCCAGGTTAATGGAGCGACCCGCCACAATATCCGCTTCCCGCATGTCGGGCCGGCGTTCATAAATATCTACTTTATATCCTTTTTTAGCCAGGTAAATTGAAACCAGCGAACCAACTAAACCCGCGCCAACTACCGTAATATTTTTATGTGTACTCATAACAATTTCTGAATTCTAACTCAGCTAATTTATCCTTTCTTTTTTAATAGAACAGTATTATCATTGAATATTTTTCCCTGATGAAATAAATCATGTGGGCGCATTCCTGCAAGTAGATAACAGGAACCGGGCTGTCGCTTCAATCTTTTGCACAGGGCCGCAAAAGTATATCCGCTTGCATCCCCTGCGCACAAGTAAAAAAGAAAAACAAAATATAAATTACTTTTTATACTTATCGTGCATGGTTTGTTTTGTAGCAAGCTTCTCAATCGCCTGTGTAATCCGTTTCAAACGTGTTTCTACTTTTTTTGCCTCTTCAATCCACATGATAAATTCCTTTCGATGCGAATACGCAAGCGATTCAAAATATTCCAAAACATTGGCAGATTTAAAACTTCCTTTAACATCTTTGGGGATCGCAACGGTTTTATCCGTAGTGGTAGTTCTTTTAATACCTTTTCTGTTATTATCAATCGCTTCAAACATATATTCTAACAGAGTTGCTTCATCAATCTGAGAAACATCCGTAAACCTGACATGACGGTTGTGAACATTACCAGGATTTGAAATCAATATTCTTTTTTTGTCTTTTAATAATGAACCCTGAAAAAACACCAGGGAAGCATGTTTCTTAAACCCCCAGAAGCCACACACCATACCATTGAGGAAATAATTAGGCCCCCACTTCCAATCCTCAATTAATTCGGGATCAGCACTTAAAATAATCCGTCGCAATTTAGTGCAGATTAACCGGGCAAAGGGTTCCATTTTAGCAATTCCTTCATCAATGAGCGAGGACGCATCAGGATTATGTTTTACCTTTGCCATATAAGATGTAGATTTGGTTGTGTTTAAAAACCTCGAAGTAAACATACATAAAAACGTGCTTTTCAACAAAGCTGATAAGCTGCTGGTAGCCTTTAGCGGAGGTGTGGATTCGGTTGTTTTAACAGATTTATTAAAAAGCGGAGGCTATCATATTGAACTTGCACACTGTAATTTTATGATCAGAGGGTCAGAGGCAAACAAGGATACTGTGTTTTGTGAAATGTACGCTAAGGAAATTGGAGTGCCAATTCACGTCAACTATTTCGACACTAAAACTTATGCCGCGGACCATCATTTGTCAATCCAAATGGCAGCGCGTGAGTTAAGGTATAACTGGTTTAAAACCTTAAAAGCACAAAATGGCTTTGATTACATTTTAACCGCACACCATGCAAGCGACAATGTAGAAACCCTTTTAGTGAACCTCGTACGGGGAACCGGGGTGAAAGGAATGCAGGGAATTCCCGAAAAACAGAATTTTATTGTCAGACCGCTCCTGTCTGCTACCAAAGAAGAGATCTTAAATTATGCCCGCAAAAAAAGCCTGAGTTACCGTGACGACAGCAGCAATCAGGAAGTAAAGTACAAACGTAATTTCATCCGACACAAAATTATACCTGAACTAAAAAAATTAAATCCCGCTTTAGAAGAAACCATTCACAATTCTGTTCAGTTTTTCAAGCAAGCTAGTGAAATCGTCGGCGAATTTGCGCAGATGAAATTTGGTACGATTTGCCATATGGAGAATAACCAGTTGTTTATCAACATTCAGCAGCTATTACAGGAAAAACAAAAGGAGACACTGTTATTTGAATGGCTTTATCCTAGGCAATTTAAGTCTGTTCAGATCCTGCAACTTTGCGAAGCCCTCCTGGCAGAAAACCATACAGGGAAACAATTTTCTTCTGCAACACATGACCTGGTAATAGACCGGTCACATATCATCATTCAGCAAAAGCAGGTTCCTTCAGAAACCGAATATGTGATCCTTTCAAAAAACGACACCGGTCATTTACCGATATCTCTAGCGTTTGAAGAAACAAATGACCCTGCTTTTTCCAACGACCTGAAAACCATTACGATTCCCTCAACGATGTTGTTGTTTCCGTTAACATTACGAAGATGGCGGAAGGGAGATAGGTTTAAACCTTTTGGCATGCAGGGATTTAAAAAGCTCAGTGACTTTTTTAAAGATCAAAAAATGTCCAGATTCGATAAAGAGAACGTTTGGGTTTTAGAGAATAAAGAACATATCCTCTGGATCGTTGGTTATCGGATGGATGAACGCTGCCGTGTCGCCGACGCTTCTGCTTCAGTGGTGAAAATTTCAATTAAATAAACGAAAGAATCAGGGATGTGTTTTTTCAAGGAATCGTTGATCAGTCAGTGATAATAAAAACGCTTCAAGGTCTTTTTTTTCCTCTTCGGTTAAACCAAGTGGTTTAGCCAACAAGGAATCACGGTTTACGGAGTTCGCAACAAACTTATCCGGATTATCATAATAATCAATTACTTCTCGTAACGAATTAAACATGCCGTTATGCATATATGGTTTTGTGACTTCGATATTTCTTAAACCCGGCACTTTAAAGGCACCAATCTCTTCAAGATTCCTTGTAATTAAATAACGTCCACTGTCATTCAGGTCTTTCCCGTTAAACAAACCAATGTTTTTAAAATCATCATTTGTGAAATCGGGACCGAAGTGGCAATCAAAACACTTTCCTTTTTCGTTAAAAATCACTTGTCCACGTTTTGCGGCTAACGAAAACTTACTGGTATCCGCGCCACTATTATACAAGTCAAATGCCGATTGGTTGGTTTCTAAGGTCCTTTCAAACGCCGCGAGTGCATCCACAAGGTTCTGCTTGGTAGCTGTGGTACCGAAAATTTTTATAAAAAACCGGCGGTACTGTTGATGATTATTTAATTTCCTTACAATAACCGATAAGGGAATATCCATTTCCACCGGGTTCTCCATTGGACCTCCTGCCTGCTCTTCCAGAGTCTCGCTTCTCCCATCATGAAAATAAAAATTACGTGCCGACATATTCATTGAACTCGGCGTGTTGCGGGTACCTTTAATACTATCAACCCCGAAACTGAACGGAACATTGTCGGCAAATGCAAATTGCGGTTTGTGACAAGACGCACAGCTCACTTGTTCGCCTCTGGATAAAATCGAATCGTGGAAAAGCAACTCACCCAATTCTTCAATGGTTGAAGGCTCTTTTAATAATTTTTCACCACTGCTTCCGTTTTCACAAGCAAAAAAAAGGCAACAGCCTATGACAAATGAAAAAATAATCCAGGCATACTTCATCTTACAAATATAATTTTTTTTAAAGTTTATGCCGGAGCAATCTTGTAAAGCCTAAAAAAACCGATAATTTGGTAATTAAACCTTTTGTGTATAAAAGAATTACAACTGCATAAAAATGATATTTTTGTATAGTATGGAAGATAACAACGCAAAAGGAGCCGAACAAGCAAACCCGTTCCCGTTTAATAACCTTTTTTTAATTAAAGGATTGGTCACCGGAAAAAACGATTTTTGGCGTTATTTATTTGGAATCGTTGCCGCATTCCTTGGTTATTTATCCTTTCAGTTGATCATGATGATCCCTTTGCTTTCTTCTGCCTTGAGCAATGGTGTGACCATGGCAGAAATCACTCGTAACCCAAATCTTTTATTTAACCCGGAGGTAGTTGGAGTTAATAAATCTCTGTTGTTGGCCCTAATGATGGGTATGTTTGTTTTTACACTGTTATTTTTATGGCTGGCAATCCGTTTTGTTCAACAAAAATCACTCAGGTCAATTATAACAGGTTTTGAAAGAATCCGCTGGAGCCGTTATTTTTTTTCGTTTTTCCTTTGGGGAACCTTGATCGTTCTGTTAACGGTTGGTACATACTTAGTGTCTCCACAGGATATCGAATTACGATTTAATGCCGGTCCGTTTTTTACATTAGTATTTGTTGCCTTAATTTTTATCCCAATTCAGACTGCCACCGAAGAACTTATTTTTCGTGGGTATTTGATGCAGGGCCTAGCTTTATTATTTAAAAACGGAATTATCCCGTTAATCATTACATCAATTTTATTCGGCTTAATGCATGCGTCTAATCCCGAAGCAAAAGCCCATGGTTTAATGATTATGATGCCTTACTACATCTTTTTTGGGGCCTTTTTAGCTGTACTCACCCTGCTGGATGAAGGGTCGGAACTTGCCCTGGGGATCCATTGTGCCAATAATTTATTCTCGAGCCTTTTGGTGACATCTAAAAATTCAGTACTACAAACCGATGCTATTTTTTATACAGCTGTTGAGAATCCGGGCTCAGAATTTATTGTATGGACAATTCTGGCAGCACTCTGCTTTTTTATCCTCCAGAAAAAATACAAGCTTACAAACTGGAAACTTTTAATCCGTTAAACTATTTTCTATGAAAAACTTTTTAATAACACTATTAACCTTTTTGTGCGCTTATGTCTATGCAGACGGCGATTACCATTATTTTATTGACTTAACCACTGTAAAAGAAGATAAGTTAACAGTAAAGCTGGTTCCACCTGATTTTACTGAGAACGAAACTGTTTTTATGTTCCCGGCTATGGTTCCCGGAACTTACGATGTCTATAATTTCGGAAGGTTCATTTCTAATTTTAAAGTGACCGGAAAAAACGGGCAAACCATTAAAATTGACATTCTGGATAATAACTCCTATAAGTTGTCTCCGGCAAATGCAATTCAGGAAATCAGTTATGATGTGGAAGATACCTGGGATACTGACATTAAAGATAAATTTGTATTTGAACCAGGTGGATCCAATATTGAGGCTGGAAAAAACTTTTGTTTAAATACCCATTGCTTTTTCGGTTACTTTAAAGATAAGCTCGATGCAAAATTTATACTGGAAGTTACCAAACCGAAAGGCTTTTATGCTTCCACAAGCATGACCAATTTAATAAGTGGAGACACAAAAGATGTGATTTCTATTTTTAACTACCACAACCTTGTGGATTCGCCAATTATGTATTCGCAACCGGATACAACCACCATACAAATTGGAAAGGCGCAGGTTTTGATTTCTGTGTATTCGCCTAACCAGGTAATCACATCGGATTTTATAGCGCGTAATTTAAATGAATTACTGTTTGCACAGGCAGAATATTTAGGCGGAGAATTGCCAATTGAAAAATACGCTTTCCTTTTTTACTTCACCGATAAAATGTCTTTGAGTGGATCTTCAGGCGCCCTGGAACACTCCTATTCTTCATTTTACTTTTTGCCGGAAGCAGATACAAGCGCTATTGCCCAGGAAGTAAGGGATGTTGCTGCTCATGAGTTTTTCCACATTGTTACACCCTTAAATATCCATTCAAAAGAAATTGGTGAATTTGACTTTAATAAACCCCAAATGAGCAAGCACCTATGGCTTTATGAAGGGTTAACCGAATATGCCGCCCATCATATGCAGGTTAAAACAGGCTTAATTGAGTTTGATGAATTTTTTAATGTGATGATTACAAAAATGCAGAACGCCCGTGAAAACTTTAATGATACAGTCCCTTTCACCGTTATGAGCAAATACGCCCTTGATAAATATAAAAAGCAATACAACAATGTTTATGAGAAAGGCGCCTTGATTGGAATGTGCCTAGACATCATGCTTCGCTATTATAGTGATGGCAAATACGGCACTCAGGAACTGATGAAAGACCTCTCCAAAAAATACGGGAAAACGGTATCATTTAACGATGAGGACTTGTTTAATGATATAGAAAAATTAACCTATAAAGAAGTACGCGATTTTTTAGACAACCATGTTGCCGGTCCTAAACCACTTCCATTTAAAGAAGTATTTAACCTTGTGGGATTAAATTACATCGACAAACGTATTGAGGAAAAAATTACACTGGGTGGTATTTCCGTGGGTTATAACCCTGTTTCAAACAGGTTGGTTGTGGTAAACATTGATAAACTTGACGAATTTGGAAAGAAATTAAAATTTAAGGAAGAAGACGAAATTGTGACTTTCAATAACCGTAAACTCAGCCTGGATAATATGAGGGAAGTTTTGGGTGGTTTCATGCAAAATGCAAAAGCAGGAGACAAACTTGTGATTGAAGTTTTAAGAAAGGATAAAAAAGGAAACGAAACCATTAAAGCCCTTTCTGCAAAAGTAAAACCGGTAAAAGTCACAGAAACTGATATCATTGACGTGAACGAGCAAGCGTCGGAAAAACAGATTATAGCCAGGAAAGCATGGCTTGGCATTAACTAAGCATGACGAATAAGAAAAATATTTATTGGACCTGTCAGATCGGCGGGTGGACGTTTTTTGCCGCACTCAACCTTTTCTTCTTTAAGCTGAACTATTCCACCAATGTAAAGGATATATTAAATTATTTTATCTGGTTACCGGTAGGTATCACAATTACCCATGTGTTCCGATATTTTGTGCTTAGGTTCAATATACTGAAGTACAATATTTTTTATCAGATTCCAATTGTTATTGTTTCCGGGTTTATAAAAGCTTTTCTGTTTTTTACTTTAACTATTGGAATTGCCAAGGGTGTGGGAATTATTGACTACGAGATTGATGTGGTGGCTGCAGTTTCAAACATACTGAGCCTTACCGTCATATTTGTATTCTGGTCACTCATCTATTTTGGATTTCATTTTTTTGATAATTACAAACGAACAGAAATTCAGAATTTAAAATTAGAAGCAAACACAAAAGAAGCTGAATTGAATAAACTGAAATCTCAACTCAATCCGCATTTTATGTTTAACAGCATGAATAGCATCAGGGCCTTGGTAGATGAAGATCCAAAGAAAGCAAAAGTTGCCATTACTCAATTATCCAACATCTTGCGAAATACCCTGATGATGCATAAAAATAAATACATTACCCTTGAGGAAGAACTGGTTCTGGTTAAAGATTACCTGGAACTCGAACACATCAGGTTTGAGGAGCGATTGTATTTTATATTTGATATTGATCCAGGCACCCTTTCTCTGAATGTTCCTCCAATGATGATTCAAACGCTGGTTGAAAATGGAATCAAGCATGGGATAAGCAAATACCCTGAAGGAGGTTCGATCACCATTCATTCAAAGAAACATGACGACACCTTTGTGATTGAAATCATCAATACCGGTCAATTACAGCCACATACAAAATCCGATTCGGGGTTTGGCCTGGAAAATACGATGAACCGCTTGAAATTGATGTACGAAGATAAAGCTACGTTCTCACTAAAAAATCTTGATAATAAAAACGTGATCAGTAAAATCACCATCAAATCTTAATTAAAATACTAAAATTATGAAAGCTATCATTATCGACGATGAGCGTCTTGCAAGACAAGAATTAAAAAATCTTTTGGCAGCACATAAGGAAATTGAAGTGATTGCCGAGTGCAATAACGCGCAATCGGCAAAAGAAAAAATTGCGGAATTGAACCCTGATGTCATTTTCCTTGACATTCAGATGCCTGGAAAAACCGGACTCGAATTAATTGAGGAAGTGTCGGCCTTACCTGACGTTGTGTTTGTAACAGCTTATGATGAGTATGCCATCAAAGCATTTGAGGTAAATGCCTATGATTATTTATTAAAGCCTGTTTCTCCGGAGCGATTGGCGGAAACCATTAAAAAACTCACACTGAAAGAAAGTTCGGAGCGCAAGGAAAACAATACGCCTTTAACCGAGAATGATCAGGTATTTATTAAAGATGGTGAGAAAACCTGGTTTGTTCGTCTAAGTAATATCCGATTATTTGAAAGTGAAGGCAATTATGTGCGTGTTTATTTTGATAATTTTAGGCCGCTGATTTTAAGAAGTTTAAATAGCCTCGAGGAACGATTGGATGAAAAAACGTTTTTCAGGGCGAGCCGTAAACACATTGTAAATTTAAGTTGGGTAGAAAGCATTGAAACCTGGTTCAATGGCGGTCTTATGGTGAAATTAAAGGGAGGACAGGAAATTGAAATATCAAGGCGCCAGGCTGTTAAATTGAAAGACATGATGAGTTTATAGGGTTAAAAACCTTAAATTTGTGTCATGAAGATTCACAACGAGAATGGTTCCGACGACTTAGATGATTTATTGCCAGAAGATTTGAGAGGCGACATTGTACCTGAAATTGACCCCAAAAAACTTTTCGATGAAAAAGAATATTCTACGATTATTCTTGGTTCGGAAGGAATGTCTAAGAAAGATGCGAATAATGCTGATTTACTTGCCACACTCATAAGTAACAAATCAACAAGAGAAGAAAAGGACGACGCACTACTTCGTTTAAAAGAAAATAACGCACAGGATTTTATCGTTACAGCTATTTCGAAAACCAAGAAACCAGAACTTAAAGCTCAAATCGTAGCTGCTTGTTGGGAAACTGGATTGGATTTTAGTAAACATTTTCCTTTTTTCATCGACCTTGTTGCTTCATCGGAATTCACTGTATCTTTTGAAGCCGTTACCGTTATACAGGAAATGGAAACAGAGATTGATCCGGTTGTTTTACAACAGTCCCTTGACAAGTTATTACTGGTTAAAAATCCTAATGTTTGTGTAAATGATGCCATGGAACACATCCGTCAAAAATTAAATCTTAGTTAATTGACCATTTTACGCATAGCAATTATCCTTTTTTCGCTTTTTATCACAACGACTGTGGTTGGGCAGGAGAATACGGAAGTAAAAACAATAAAAATTAAAAAAGAATCTTTGTTTGTTAAGGCCGCATTTGATGATACGGAATTTAAGGTAATTGCTTTTGACAGGTACGGAAATCCGCATGAGAATGCCATAAAATCGTTTGCCGTTTTTTATAAAGAAGGAAAAAACACATACCAGGCACCAGTGGTTGGAAATACATTTCCGAAAAAAACCATAGAATTTCTTACCAAAAAAAAGAAGGAGGCAACAAAAATCTGTTTAACACAACTCAAAGCTCAGGATAAAGATGGACACATTGAAGACCTGCCCGATCTCTGTGACATCGTGATTTTTCCGGACTGTAAAAAAGTAAATAAATCGAGGTAAAAATTTCCGGAGTAAACTCCGCTTTAAAATCAATTAGAGTTTCTCGCCGTTGTGATAATTTTCGGTTTTTATCACATTCCCTTTCTCATCGTAATAAGTCCAGGTACCTTCCTTTTGATAATCTCCAAGTTCTTTTCTGAAAATCATCGAGCCTTCTTCTTTAACTCTGCCAGTAGGAAAAAATTCTTTTTTAATATACTTTTTTGTTTTTTTATCCACTAATTCAAACATCGATTCGGGCAAGCCATTTTCGAAATAAGAATTACGTTTAAAGAGGTACTCAATATTTTTATCATTTTCCTCAACGTATTCCGGTGAACCATTTCTAAAAAAATCATATTGATTTTGCGGATTACCTTCATAATATGAAATATTGGATCGGATTTTTCCGTCATCGTAAAAGATTTCCAGCTTGGCATGTTTTAAATCCGAACTTGAAAAGGAACGCTCAATTTGGCCGTTCTCGTAATAGTTTTTAAAAACTTTTATAAAACCATCCGCATAAAACCCTTTATGCAATAATTTTCCACTTACGTAATAATCTTCCTGCCAGCCTTGCGCATTATACCCGTCTTTTGTGTAACGAATGGAGTCTCCACCCATCATTGGAACTAGTTTATTGTAACGAATAATACCATAGTCCGGGTCTATGATTTCTGCAGGTGTGTAGCGTTTAATCTGGGGAACCTGACTTGAAAATGATTGAGAGTAACCCGAAAAAAACGACGCAAAAAGTAAAATAAAAAATATTGATCTAAAAAAATACATGGTTAATCTAAACACAATTTGTATGCAAAATAGTAAAAAATAGGATATAATTAACGTTAAACGTTAATGTTTCCCTGATGCTGCCAGGTAACGTTCTGCATCCAAAGCGCCCATGCAACCACTTCCAGCTGCCGTTACGGCCTGGCGGTAGGTTTTATCCGCGCAATCACCAACAGCAAAAACACCCTCAATATTGGTTTTAGTTGAACCACTCACTACGTCAATGTATCCAAGGTCATCCATCTTTAACTGACCTTTAAAAATATCAGTATTGGGCTTATGGCCGATAGCAACAAAAAAACCGGTTACCTGTAAAGTTAGCTGCTCGCCTGTTTTAGAATTTTTTACTATTACGCCTTCCACCGTTTCCTTCCCTAAAATGTCAACAGTTTCACTATTCCAAAGTACTTCTATGTTAGGAGTATTTTCTACACGATGTTGCATGGCTTTACTTGCACGCATTTCTCCTTTTCTAACAATCATGTACACTTTTTTACATAACTTCGATAAATATGTAGCTTCTTCAGCGGCTGTATCGCCTGCTCCAACAATGGCTACATCCTGTCCTTTATAAAAAAATCCGTCACAAACCGCGCAGGCCGACACGCCGCCGGCGTTCATTCTTAAACGGTTTTCATTTTCAAGACCCAGCCATTTGGCCGATGCCCCCGTAGAAATAATAACTGTATCCGCTGTAATTTCAGTGGTTTCATCAATCCATATTCTTTTAGGCGAAGCGTTAAGATCAGCCTTTGTAGCCAAGCCAAATCTAACCTGAGTCCCAAAACGCTCTGCCTGATTTTTCAAGTCCTCCATTAACTCCGGGCCCGTCACACCTTTTGGATAACCCGGAAAATTATCAACTTCCGTGGTTTCTGTAAGCTGCCCGCCTGGGGTTAATCCCGTATAAACTACTGGTTTTAAATCGGCACGTGCTGCATAAATCGCTGCTGTATAGCCAGCAGGACCTGACCCAATAATTAAACATTTTATATGTTCTGGTGTAGTTGACATAGAATTAAAAATTAAGGGTACGAAATTACCGATATTAACCTTAAAATGTTTTGAAAGTTAAAAAGTTTTGAAAACCATTAACAGAATTTGGATTAGGCAATCGCTGATCTTTTAAACGACCAAAATGCAGTGAAGCAACCCACACTATTAGCAATAAAATCAAGCCAGTCGCCGCTTCTCTGGCTAAAGAGTGTTGCCTGCATAATTTCCAACAAACCACCATACAGAACACAGGTTGCAACCGTTAACATTTGAACAACAATGGAGAACTTTCCAAAACCATTTAAAGCAAGTAACCATGAAAGCGTAAGTACAAAAAAGATGCTGGCATGCACAAACTTATCGAAGCTTAATAGCTCAAGCCAATGGGTTGTTGGAATGTAGCGTCCGGGTGTACAGCATAACACAAATATTATCAGTGTCCAGGCCAGCGCCATCCACAAAGAATATTTATTAATGTAAGCTAAGATAGGATGTTTCATATATTTTTTAACAGTTCGCTAATTTCCATAAAAAAGCCTTCTGTAAACAGAAGGCTTTTAACTGGTATGTTTATTTTATAATTATGCCCCAATCAAAGATTTATAGGCATCAGCGGATAAAAGATCACCTAATTCTGATTCATTATCAATACTAGCCTTGATCATCCAGCCTTTTCCGTATGGGTCTGTATTTACAGATTCAGGCGCGCTGTCGATGTCTTTATTCATCTCTAACACTTTTCCGGATATAGGCATGAATAAATCAGATACTGTTTTTACTGCTTCAACTGTACCAAATATTTCTTCCCTCGCAACCGTTTCACCAATGGTAGTTATATCTACATAAACAATATCACCCAATTCCTTTTGAGCGAAATCAGTGATACCAATAGTAGCAACATTACCTTCTACACGAATCCATTCGTGGTCTTTAGTGTACTTTAATTCTGATGGGAAATTCATAATTGTTTATTTTAGTTATTAGCGCAAGTTTCGACAAATATATTGGTTTAAATCAATTTTTTGAAGAAATTAGTTATGAAAAAAATACCGTTAAAAGGTTTAAAACTCTATTTGTATTTATGCCCACCAGATTTTAGATTTACATCGTTTAACACACATCAAAGCCAAGTTTTAAAATTTAATATAAGAAATAATGAAAAATATAACAGTGATAGGAAGCGGGACAATGGGAAATGGAATTGCCCACGTGTTTGCACAATTTGGATATGCCGTTAACCTGGTTGATATTAACGAAACCGCTCTACAAAAAGCATTGGCCACTATCTCGAAAAATATTGATCGCCAGGTAGCGAAAGGAACCGTTACAGAAAGTGAAAAAACCACTACTCTGGCTAACATTAAAACTTTTACAAAATTAGAAGACGGTGTAAAGAACGCAGATTTGGTAGTTGAAGCTGCCAGTGAAAACGTTAATGTGAAACTGTCGATTTTTAAGCAGTTGGATGAAATTTGTCCGGCAGAAACAATTCTTGCCAGCAATACGTCTTCTATATCTATCACGCAAATTGCTGCTGCGACTAAACGTCCTGATAAAGTAATCGGAATGCACTTTATGAACCCGGTTCCGGTTATGAAACTTGTTGAAGTGATCAGGGGTTATTCAACCAGTAATGAAGTGTGTTCCACCGTCATGGAACTTTCAAAAAAATTAAGTAAAACTCCGGTTGAAGTAAACGATTACCCTGGTTTTGTTGCCAATAAAATTCTAATGCCGATGATTAATGAAGCAATCATTACCCTGTATGAAGGAGTTGCCGGTGTTGAAGAAATTGATACCGTTATGAAACTTGGCATGGCCCATCCAATGGGTCCGTTGCAACTGGCCGACTTTATCGGATTGGATGTATGCCTTAATATTTTAAGGGTTTTACAGGATGGATTTGGTAACCCGAAATATGCGCCATGTCCATTGTTGGTTAACATGGTAACAGCCGGGCACCTTGGGGCAAAAAGTGGGAAGGGATTTTATGATTATTCAGGCGGATCAAAAGAACTGGTTTTAGCTGATCGCTTCAGGAAACAAAACTCTTCTGTCTTAGCTTAAAAAATATGCCAGAAAACTCTACATTTCCCGTTGAATATCCACCAATAAAAAGTGCGGGGGTGTACTATTTTAACACATCATCGGGTTTGCGTTATGAAGTTCGTTTTGGGCGCAGACAGGATAATATTTTGCATTCCACCATTGTTTTCGGAGTAATTAACGAGGAGTTTGAGGGCGAGGAATACGTTACCACTAACCGTGGAGAAGTATACCGGGTTATGAATACTATCGTTAAAATTGTAAAAGATTTTATGGAACATCACTCAAAAGTTAACATTTACGAATTCCATGCAATTGACCGTGATGATGAAGAGGCGCATTCTCCGGAAGAATTAAAAAAGAATAAAATTAAAGTGAACGCACGTTTAAAGTTATACAAGCGGTATCTGCCTAAAATTTTTGAACATGGCTGGAATTTTAATTTTGAGGGGAATAATGCAATAGTAACTAAAATTTAATTCGCAAAATTTGACAGGCGAAAATCAATCATATTAACATCAATTCAAGGGATTAACAGGAACATGGCCGTTTATAAATTTAAATTATTCATCGAGGATAACGAAGATATTTACAGGGAGATTGAAATATTATCCGGACAAACTTTCGAAGATTTCCATATTGCAATTCAGGAAGCATATAAGTTTGATAAGAAACACGCAGCATCTTTTTTTGTGAGCGATGATTATTGGAGAAAAGACCAGGAAATTACGCTGAGGGAACAAGACCTGCCGTTAGACGAGGAAGAAATACGCAAAAATGTTTCGCCGAAGAAACTCATGTCAAAAACTAAAATCGCGAAATACATTGACAGCCCGCGCCAGAGATTTATGTATGTGTTTGATCCCAGCGTTAAATGGTCGTTTTGCATCGAGTTGATGAAAATATTGCCGGATAATCCAAAGGGAAATTACCCGGCATGCGTAAAATCAATAGGATCTGCGCCTAAGCAATATAAACAGGATCTGACGCCTAAGGGTGAAATGACGCCTGAACAGGCAATGGCTGCCTTGCTGAATGAACCGGAAATTGCCGATGAAAGTGAAATTTATAAAGCCATAAAAAACGATACTATTGGAATTGATGAAGGAGATTTGAATCATCTGGAAGGTGAAGAAGGAGAAGAAGCCTTAGTGGAGGAGGATGAGGTATTTGGCGATGCCGATGAAGATTTAGACCATGATGAAGAAGTTCCTGAAGGCTATGGAACTTCTGATGAAGATTAAACATGAAAAAATAAAACACAGATAACTATGCAAATCACGGAAAAAGCAAATGCTGCTTATGAAACTCAGTTGAATGAATGGATTGTTCAGGAAAAAGCAGCCATTGAATTAATTGGTACAATTGGAAAATTATGGTTCGAAAAGTCAATTGAACTCATTTTATTCAGGAATCAACTTGTTGACAGAAGTGTAAGTGAGATTATGAATCTTCACTTATACGCGAAAAACATTGTGAAAAAAACTATTTCTGTTAATGATACCCTGGCAATTGCTAACGCCATTTATGAATTAGATGTATGTCCTTCACGTGTTGATATTGGAAAATTAGCATTTGAGTATCAACAGGAAAAAGCAAACTTTAAAACCGTAAATGATTTCATTGGAAATAAATTAAAAGATTTCATCGGATCAAAATCAACGGTTACACCAAAAGATGTTGTGTTATTTGGTTTTGGCCGTATTGGCCGTTTAGCGGCAAGAGAATTGATTTCACAGGCTGGTAAAGGTGAGCAGCTAAGGTTACGTGCGATAGTTACCCGTGGAAATAGCAGCGAAGAAATTATTAAACGTGCCGACTTGCTACGCACTGATTCTGTTCATGGTAACTTCCCTGGAACTGTTATTGAAGACCTGGAAAATAAAGCATTAATCATTAACGGACATACCGTTCACATGATTGATGCTAAAAATCCAGAAGATGTGGATTATACCTCTTACGGAATTGATAACGCATTATTAATTGATAATACGGGTGTGTTCCGCGATGATGTTGAATTAAGCCGTCATTTGAAAGCCAAAGGTATTTCAAAAGTCCTGTTAACTGCTCCTGCAAAAGGAAATGTTCCAAATGTAGTTCATGGCGTTAACCATGAAACGGTTGATGTAAAAAATCAACAGATTTTTTCAGCAGCATCCTGTACAACCAATGCCATTATGCCAATACTTTATGTAATTGATAAGGAACTTGGAATTGAGAAAGGCCATATTGAAACTGTACACTCGTATACAAACGATCAGAACTTACTGGATAATTACCACAAAAAATCACGTCGTGGACGCTCGGCGGCATTAAACATGGTAATTACTGAAACCGGTGCAGAAAGCGCTTTGAAAAAGGTGCTTCCGCATTTATCAGGTAAATTTACGGCTAACTCGGTAAGGGTACCAACTCCTAACGTTTCATTGGCAATTCTGAATTTGAATATCAAGAAAGAAGTAACGCAATCAGAAGTAAACGAAATTATCCGAAATTATGCCTTAAACGGATCTTTGGTTGAACAAATTCAGTACGCTTTTAGTAACGAGTTAGTTTCTTCAGATATTATTGGGAACCCTTGTCCTTCGGTATTCGATAGTAATGCAACGATCATATCCCCGGACAAAAAAAGTATAGTACTGTATGTATGGTATGATAACGAATACGGCTATACACGCCAGGTAATTCGCTTTTCAAAACATATAGCAGAAGTTAGAAGAGCCACGTACTATTAATCATATTACTAAAAAAACAAAACCCTGGTTGATAGCCAGGGTTTTTTGTTGAACAACGTTATCCATTCGGATAAAGTAATACTATCTAAATAATCCAAAACAAAAACAGAGTATAGAAATTAACCAATAATGTTATTTCTTTAACGGACTACGAGAGTGCTTTTGATAATTTTGAAAACCCTCTAAAATGTACCCTTTCAAAAGTTGTTCATTCAATGGTTTCTCAATGGTTTTGTAAATGAAATTCCTTTTTCCAGCTTCCAATACTTCTTGGTCGTCGGTAAAAGCACTCAATAAAATCCCTGTCTGATAAGGACGTGTTTTAATTGTCTCTTCCAGGAATTGAGTTCCCAGTTTCCCCGGCATCCGCTAATCAGATACAATAACCTGAATCTCCTTATTGGATTCTAGAATATTCTCAGCATCATGAGCTGATAGCGCAGTTAAAACAGTGAAATCCCTTCTAAACGCAGCTTTAAAGGATTCAAGATTTTTAATCTCATCATCCACAAACAACACATTTATTTCATGTCTTTCACTCATAAACTGATAATCCTCAAAAGCAATATTAGGAAAAAATTATGAATTCATCCGAAACCGCTTTATATCTGGTTAGATTTTTTTGATAAGTGGTCAGGATATCCATTTCTTCAAACTCCTAAAATATAATTTCGTTTTTCTTTTTTGCCAGGTAAAAACCCATACCCACTGCTAATAATAACACTATGGATCCAATCATAGCAATCCGGTTTCCTGTTTTATAAATCTGAGGCTCAAACTTAAATTCTACTTTGTGCTTTCCAGCCGGAATCTCCATCCCGCGCAAAACATAATTCACTGCCGTGTGCGGGGTTAATACACCATCAACATATGCGTTCCAACCTTTCGGGTAAAAAATTTCGGAAAAAACAGCAAATCCTTTTTCCTTGGCTTCAGTTTCGTAAAGCAAATTATTTGGTTTATAAGATTGAAGAGTAATTTTGCCGTCGTTATTATAACCATTGCTTACCGCAACCATCTCTTTATTTTTTTGCTGAATTACCGCTTCGCGTTTTGTGTCTAAATTAAAAAGTGCAACAATTTCCGAATCCGCATTAGGTACAGTTTTGATTCTTTTCACAAACCATGCATTTCCATTGGCTTGTGGGTTAGGTATAGCAAATACCTGATCTTTTGCCGGAACAATTACATATTTAGTGTTTAACATATTTAGCACACCCAATTTTTGCATATGAACCATCATTAAAGAATCATTTTGGATGGCAGAATTTAAACCATCATAAAAAGCATTAATCTCTTTACCTAAATGAAAATCGATAATTTCCTGATACTTTTTGAGTTTTGCACCATGGTAGCCCCCAACCGACTTGTGATAATAGGACGTGGCTGCGTCATTAAAAGTGCTTGTGGATAGGTTAAGGACGCGGTAATCAAGGCTTTTATCCTGCAATATTTGTTCGTCGGCCTCAGATTTTGCGGGCGGAGCATTGTATTGCGCTTTTGGAACGAAATTTTTTTCGTCCAAATACCTTCCTGCAATTGGCCATAAATCTGCCAAAAAGAAAATGCCCATCGTTACCAGGAACAATTCAAGCTTTAACTTTTTTGTTAGAAATAAAAACAAAAAAATTGATGCCAAACCTATAAAAATTAAGGAGCGACGGGCATCACTTTTGAAAATAGCTTCCCGTGCCTTTTCAATGTTAGCAAGAAAATCGGGCATAAACTGAACAATCTGGGCGTCAGGAGCCCCGCTTTGCTTAAATTGATTGATAATCTGAGTTTCTTCACCTGGCGGAATAAAAGAATTGGTAACAGAAGGCATGAACGCGCTTATTAAACAAAATCCGCCAATAACCACAATAGAAATAATCAACACTTTTTTCAATTCCAGCTGCTTATTTATAAAGGGCAATTGAAAATTCTCATTTTTCTGAGAAGCCTTAATAAATTTATCTAAAGCCAGAACGGCTAATAGCGGAATTGTAAGTTCAGCAATAACCAGGATCATCGACACGGCTCTGAATTTATTATAACCGGGGAGGTAATCCATGAATATGTTGGTTAGTCCCATAAAATTTTTCCCCCAGGCAAGCATAACTGACAGGAGCGTTCCTAATACCAAAGGCCACTTCAAAGGGTGATCAATTATAAAAAGTCCTAAAAAGGCAAGTAAAACTACAATGGCACCAATATAAACCGGTCCGCTGGTGAAAGGTTGCTCTCCAAAATAAGCACTGCTTTGAGCAACCTGCTCCCGCATTTGCGGATCCACATGCTTCAACGCATCTTTATCTGCTCTTCCAATAGCATCAGAAGGTCCACCTTTAAAATTAGGAATTAGAAAAGTAAACGTCTCTCCTACCCCATAACTCCATTGCGTTGCGTAATCACGATCAAGGCCTGAAGTAGTATTTGCTTTATTTGTTTGAAGATCAGCATTAATTGTAAGTTCCGTTTTTCCTCTTGTGGTATACTGACCGTATTCATAAGTGGTTAGAAGGTTACCGGCGTTTGGCAAAACCCCTATAACGGATGCTAAAATAAATAATCCGACAGCCATGAAAAATGGTTTCAAAGATTTTTGCTTTACAGCCATGATGAAATAAGTAATAAAGACCAAGGCAAACAGCATAAAACCATAATATGAAATCTGAACGTGATTAGCGTTTAATTCTAATCCCATAAACAAGGTTGTAACCGCAAAACCAAGCCAGTGCTTCCCTCGCAACAATAAAATAATTCCGCCTAATAAAGGAGCCAGATAGCCAATAGCGTTGGCTTTGGAGTTATGGCCGGCCTCCAGAATGATAAAGAAATAAGACGAAAAACCGTATGCTAGAGCTCCCACGATTGCAAGCCACGGGCTTATCTCCAAACACAACAATAAAATGAAAAAACCAATAAAACATAGAAAAATATAGCCACTTGGATGTGGCAAAAACAAATGAAAAATCTGATCAATATGGCCTAACCAATTACCCGGGTGTAAGGTAGAAACCTGATAGGCGGGCATTCCACCAAACATCGAATTCGTCCACAATGCCTCGGCACCTTCGGTTTTCCTGAAGTCAATTACTTCCTGACTCATTCCGCGGTGCCTAACGATATCTCCCTGTTGTAAAGCTTTACCTGATAATAACGGACTAAAATGCACCAGGGTTATAACAGCAAATAAAACAACTGCTATAAGGTGTGGCAAATACTTTTTTAAGTTCATATAATTGGTTTTTAGGCAAATATAAGAAACTGTTTAACTTAATAATACCAGGGAAAAGGATAATTTTATTTGTATTTTCGTGACCAATGAAGAAGCTTTTTTCGGTTTTAAAATATACAAGAGAATATAAAAAATTTACCGCGTTAAACATTATCTTTAATATTCTCTTTTCGGTGTTTTCTGTATTTTCCATTTCATTGGTCATTCCATTTTTAGATCTTCTATTCAAAAGCAATTTATTAGACTACCAGGTTATTGTGAGCAAAGGAGAACCGATTTTAGGTTTTTCCATGAAAGGCGCAATTGATTGGGCTTATTACCACATGTCCTTTATTATCATCGGGCAGGGAAAAGCACATGCACTTTTTTTAATTTGTGTAGTTGTGTTTATAGCTACGTTTTTAAAAAATACCTCACGGTATTTTGCGATGTATTTTTTGGCGCCAATCCGAAATGGCGTTGTGAAAGATTTACGTAATAAAATGATGAGAAAAGCACTTCATTTACCATTATCTTATTTCAGCGATGAACGGAAAGGCGATATGATGAGCAGGATGACCACGGATGTAATTGAAATTGAATGGTCTATCATGCAGTCGCTTGAACTTATTTTCAGGGAACCTTTGATTATTTTATTTTCATTAGCGGCTCTTATTTTCATCAGTCCATACCTTACTCTTTACGTTTTTTTGCTTTTACCAGTAGCTGGCCTGGTAGTAGCCCTGGTGAGCAAAAGCCTTAAAAGCCGCTCAACTAAAGGAAAAATAGTTTTCGGGCAGTTATTTAATATCATGGAAGAAACATTAGGTGCCATGAAGGTTATTAAAGCATTTACAGGCGAGAGTTTTGTTCAGCGTAAATTTGAAAAAGTAAATGAGGAGTATAACAACATTTCCGTTGGATTATATCGCCGGGCCGATTTAACCTCTCCCATCAGTGAAACGGTAGTGCTTGGGGTGTTATTATTGATTTTATATATTGGTGGAACAATGGTTTTTAATGGAACGGGCGGTTTATCCGGAGCTGAATTTATTGGGTATTTCGCCGTCGCCTCTCAGATTGTACCTCCTATAAAACAAATTACGCTGGCTTATAATAACCTTCAAAAAGGATTAGCCTCGGAGGAGCGCATTGAAAAAATATTAAATGCAGACAATCCTATTGTCAGTATGCCAAATGCGAAAAATATTAATCAATTTACGCACCAAATCGAATTTAGAAACGTTTCGTTTGCTTACCACAAAGGCGATACTGGATACGTTTTAAAAAATATCAATTTAAATATACCCAAAGGAAAAACAATTGCACTGGTGGGACAAAGTGGAAGCGGAAAAACTACACTGGCTGATATGATTCCACGCTTTTATGATACGGATCTTGGGGAAATCAGGATAGATGGCGTTTTATTAAAAGAAATTGATCTTGAAAGTTTAAGAAAGCAGATTGGCGTCGTAACTCAGGAAAGCATTTTATTTAATGATACAATCGAAAACAATATCACGTTTGGGATCGAGGCAATTGATAAGGAAAAAATTGTGGAGGCAGCACAAATTGCCAACGCCCACGAATTTATCATGAACCAACCTAATGGCTACCAAACAAATATTGGCGATCGGGGAGGAAAGTTAAGCGGCGGCCAACGGCAACGTATCAGTATTGCGCGGGCCATCCTCAAAAATCCACCTATTTTAATTTTAGATGAAGCCACCAGTGCGTTGGATACAGAAAGTGAAAAATTAGTTCAAGATGCACTTGCTAATTTGATGAAGAACCGAACCAGTATCGTTATTGCCCACAGACTCTCTACAATTGCTAATGCCGACGAAATCATTGTCATGAACAACGGCGACATTATAGAGCGGGGAAATCACACTGAACTCTTACTCTTAAACGGTTTTTATAAAAAACTGTGCGATATGCAAAGCTTTAAATAATCAGCTCATTTGATCCTGCAACAAAAAGCCTCTTCAACTGAAGAGGCTCCTCGAAAACAAAAAACAAAAAACAAAATTCCTAAATGTAGATCTCCACATTTTTTTCCTCTATCATTTTCTTAAGATTTATCAGCGCATAACGCATTCTGCCCAACGACGTATTGATAGAAACATTAGTCACTTCGGCAATTTCTTTGAAACTCATATCATAATATGTCCTCATAATCACAACTTCCTTTTGATCAGGTGGCAAATCCCCCACGATTGACCGGATTGAATTCTTGAATTGTTTTGATTGAGGAGAGTCTCTGCTGGAGGAAGTTTCAGGAATAATATCAAAAATACAGGTATGCTCTCCTTCATCATTAATCACTGATGACACGGAAGGCATTTTCTTCACTTTCCGGAAATGATCAATAATTAAATTTTTTGCAATTCTCAATACCCACGGCAAAAACTTTCCTTCTTCGTTGTATTGATTACGTTTTAATGTTTGAATTACTTTAAAAAAAGTTTCCTGGAAAATATCTTCCGTAAGCACCTTATCTCTTGTAATTAAATATACATAAGAAAAAATGCGCCGCTTGTGACGTTTTACAAGAATTGAAAGTGATTCTTCATTACCATCCATATAGAGCTTAACCAGCTCGTTATCTGAAAGAAGTTGTATAGACATTGGCTACAATTAAATTATTTGTTCAATAAAAATTTAAGTAGATGTCTATGCGATGGTAATTTTTTTAAGATTTATAATACAATAACCGAATTTACAATTTTTTAAAATTGCTGAAACCACAATAGGGTGAAACCTATGTTTTAATTATTAAAAGAAGGATCCCAGTACGTGAAGTAATTTATCAACCTGGCTTTGCCACAGCAAGCGAGCTGAAATCTCATCAGCCTTATCAGACGCAAAGTCCGTGATAATCAATGAGATGTCATTGGTTAATTCATCTTTCTGAATCCGAAATTCAAAAAAACTACCGTCATTTTTATCGAGCCATTGGTAACGGATGAGCATTGGCGGTATTTCCTTTACAAGTTTTGCCTGCTGCACCTGTCCATCCCAATCAAAGGTAAACACACCATCCCTGATATTTACATCATCACAAAACCATTCTGACAAACCGCTTTCTGTACTAACAAATTCAAAAACCATGTCTTCCGAAGCACGGATTACAAATTCCATCTCAAATTTTCCAGGAGGCTCTTTCATTACTTTAGTCGAAACAGGATTTGGATCTGGATTTCGGAAGGTCGTTGGAGCCACTATCGGTTTCTTAATAATGGGAGCTTTTTCCTTCTTATGTTTTACAGGTTTTTCAATGTTAACGATTGGAGCTTTTTCAATGATTGGCTTGGCATTTTTCTCAAGCGGAGTTTTATTTTTTGCTACAGGTTTAGCAATAGAAATAACACTCTTTTTAACAACCGGCTTGCTTAATGGCTTATTAGTTTTCTTAGCAATTGCTTTTTTCTCAACTTTTTTAGCCGCCGTTTTCTTTACTGGCTTAACGGCTACCTTTTTGGCAACTATTTTCTTTACAGCTTTCTTTATTACTTTTTTAACTGTTTTCTTAGGCGATACCTTTTTTAAGTTTGTATTTTTAACTGCTTTTGTTCTACTGATTGGCATTTTAGAAGGTGCTTTTTTAGCAACTTTCTTAGCATCCTTTTTAGGCGCTACTTTTTTAGGGGCAATCTTCTTAGCTGGAATTTTGGGTTGAGCGGTCGATTTTTTAACTGGCTTCTTTTTCTCAGCTTTTTTTACTGGTTTGTTTTTAACAACACTTTTTTTTGCAACCGATTTTTTAGTTGCGATTTTTTTAGATGATGCTTTCTTTTTTGACGAAGCCTTTGTTTTTGTCGACATAACCCATTTATTTTTTCGGAAATATATAAAAAAAATTCTTCGTTGTAAAATTTAAATGTTAAAATGAATCGCTTCCTTTAAAAAATCCCTCTTTCTTAGGCGAAGTGAAGTAAAAAATTACCTTTGCAGCCATGCAAAATGTGATAACTCTTTTACCGGAAAGCGTAGCGAACCAAATAGCTGCCGGAGAGGTGGTTCAAAGGCCAGCCTCTATCGTAAAAGAATTATTGGAAAACGCAATTGACGCTAAAGCAACTTTTATTAAATTGATTGTAAAGGATGCCGGAAAAACGCTTGTGCAGGTAATCGACAACGGCTGCGGCATGAACCCGGTGGACGCGCGAATGGCTTTTGAAAGGCATGCAACTTCTAAGATAAAAAAGGCAGAAGACCTTTTTCAATTACATACCAGAGGTTTCAGAGGAGAAGCCCTTGCCAGCATCGCCGCAGTTGCGCAGGTTGAGTTAAAAACCAGACGTAACGAGGACATTGTGGGCCAGCTTATTGAAATTGAAGGGAATCGCTTTGTGCGCCAGGAAGAATGTCAGGCGCCGGTTGGATCTTCATTTAGTGTTAAAAACCTTTTTTTTAATATTCCAGCCCGCAGAAATTTTTTAAAGGATGACGGTGTGGAACTTAAACACATCATTGACGAATTTGAGAGGGTAAGTTTACCACATCCAAATGTTCATTTTCAGCTTTATAGTAACGGGAACGAGATTTATAATCTTCCGCCTGCAAATCTGATTGAACGGATTTCGGGCTTATTCAGTAAAAACCTTCAGGGAAAATTAGTGCAGATCAATGAAGAAACCGATGTTGTTAAAATATCCGGCTATGTTGGAAAACCTGAAAACGCTAAAAAACGCCGGGGAGACCAATATTTTTTTGTGAATGAACGGTTTATTAAAAGTCCTTACCTGCACCACGCAATTGCAGAAGCATACCGTGAATTAATTGCCTCAGATGCGCATCCTGCATATTATTTGTTTCTTGAAGTAAATCCAGAATTCATTGATATCAATATTCATCCAACTAAAACCGAAATTAAGTTTCAGGACGAAAAAATAATTTACGCTTTATTACACAGTGCTGTGAAACGCGCGTTAGGGAAAGCGAACCTTGCTCCTAGCCTCGATTTCAATAGTGAGATGAGCTTTGAAATTGATTACACAAAGTCGGTTAGCCAACCTACAGTAACAGTAAACAAAGATTACAATCCATTTAACTCAGGTCCATCGTCATCGCAGTTGGGACAAAGCCGCGGCACCCATGAAACGCCGAATCAACATTCCAACCGGCAGAATTGGGAGTACCTCTATCAGAATTATACCAGCACGGATTACAAGGGTGAAAATGAAACTTTACAATTGGAGAAGAAAGTTGAACAATATAAGCTGGATCATGATGTGATTGCACACAAAGGATTTCAATTGTATAATAAATATATTGTATCTGCACATGATTCGGGTTTATTGGTTATTGATCAACAACGCGCGCATGAACGCATTTTATACGATCATTATATTGCGACAAAAGAAAAAAACAGCCCATCATCTTCACAACAAATTCTATTTCCTGTTACTATTGAATTAACACCCAACGATTATGTTCTTTTGGAAACATTGATGCCCCATTTTAAAATTCTTGGTTTTGAGATTGAACCCTTTGGTAAGAACACCATAGTTGTTCAGGGAACCCCAGCGGAATTAGGAGAATTTAACACACAGGAAATGGTAGAAGGGATTCTGGAAACATACAAATTGAATACATTTGATATAAAAATTGACCCTTTTGAAAACATGTGTAAAAGCATGGCCAAAAATGCAGGTATAAAATACGGGAAAATACTCGATGACCAGGAAATCGCTTTGATTCTTGAACATTTATTTCTTTGCGAAAATCCAATGTATTCACCTAATGGAAAACCTGTAATAATGGAAATGAGTAAACTTGAACTTGATGCATTTTTTAAACGCTAACTTTATACTATGAGTTTTCAGGAATTTAAGCCCCGTCAATTTCAACAGATACCTTTGGTTGTAAAAAACATTTTAATCATTAATGTTTTGCTCTATGTTGGAAGTTTGGTTTTTAGCGGCCCATTGCACCGCTATCTGGATCTTTATCCAATTGGAACTGAATATTTCAAGCCTTACCAGTTTATTACCTACATGTTTATGCATGCCGACGTTCCTCATATTTTATTTAACATGCTTGCCGTTTACATGTTTGGTTCAATACTGGAAAATATCTGGGGTCCTAAGCGTTTTCTAAATTTTTACCTGCTGTGTGGACTAGGCGCAGCATTTCTACAGTTGGGGATTAGCTACCTGAATAACGAATACACCATTTTGCTGGGCGCCTCCGGAGCAGTTTTTGGTTTATTGGTTGCATTTGCCATGATGTTCCCAAATACTGAACTCCAGATTTATTTTATCATTCCGGTAAAAGCAAAATACCTCGTGATCGGGTATGCACTATTCGAACTTTACAATGGGTTCTTTTCTCGTGATAATGTGGCTCATTTTGCTCATTTAGGCGGACTGGCGGTTGGAATCATCATCATGCTAATCTGGAGAAAAAACAAAACATTTTTCTATTAATGTCGTTTCTTCACAATCTTAAATACGAGTTACAAAAGCACAGCAAGCTAACACTTTTGCTAATAATTAATATCTCCGTTTTTTTGATTATTAATATCAGTTCTGGTGTTTTTAAAACGGATATTATCGCCTTGAATATGGCCTTGCCGCTTAATCTTAATGATTTTGTTTTCAAGTTCTGGACATTGTTTACCTATATGTTCTCTCACAAAGATTTGGGGCATGTGTTTTATAATATGCTCTTGCTTTATTTTTCAGCGCATACATTTCTCAATTTTATGTCCGAAAAAAAATTCATGTTTGTTTACATCATGAGTGGATTGATGGGCGGAATCATTCTTTTATTTCTTTCTTTCCTTTTCCCTGCCTCCTTTTCAAATTCCATTTTATTTGGTGCATCAGCAGCAGTAATTGGAATTGTAACCAGCCTTGCCATTTATGTTCCCAATTTACCAATAAGCCTGTTTGGTATTATTGAAATGCGGTATAAGTATTATGCCATTTTAATTTTCGTTATTTCAACCATCATTGATTTCAATATCAACACTGGTGGAAAAATTTCTCATTTTGGAGGCGCGTGCTTTGGCTTGTTCTTTGGTTACATGCTGAAAAACGGTAAAGACTTATCTGGTTTCCTGAACTTTCATAAGCAGAAGGTATCGCCAATTAAAATTGTTCATCAAAATAAGTCAGCGCCGTCTACTTCCAGGGAATTAAGCACTCAGCAAACCATTGATGCGTTACTCGATAAAATATCAAAATCAGGATATGAAAACCTAACTAAGGCGGAAAAAGAGTTGTTGTTTAAACTGTCGCAGAAAAAATAACTTTTGTTATTTAATATTTTTTGCTAAATTGTAAACCAATTATGTTTAGGTATCTGGCAATTAGTTGTTTATCTGTTTCCATTTCCTTTGCTCAGCCGGGCAAATCCAAATACGATATTGCCGATGCCGACGAGCACTACAGCCACCATAACTTTTTAATGGCTTTGCCTGTTTATAAGGAACTTTTAAAAGCTGATAAAAATAACGCGACCATCCAATACAAAATTGCTGAATGCTACCTGAATACAAACATCAACAAAGCAGAAGCTGTTAAATACCTTGAGTTTTGTATAAAAGAGCCTAAAGCTGAATCCAATGTATGGTTGCGGTTAGGAGAAGCATACCGGCTTTCCAATAAAATTGATGAGGCGATCAAGGCATTTGAGAAATATAAAGAACTTGAACCTAAGAAGAAAAAAATTGCCGAAAGACAAATCGAGATTTGCAATAACGCGAAAATATTGATGCGTTCCCCCGTAAACGTTTCGTTTACAAACCTGGGAAAAGATATTAATTCGGAGTTCGCGGATTATTACCCTTGGATTACGCAGGACGAAAGCTTTCTTGCTTTTACAACACGGAGAAAAGGCCAAACGGCCAGTCGCGTGGAAGTAGATGGATATTACGCGTCCGACATTTATACATCCAAACTGGAAGGCGGCAAATGGTTGAAGGCTGAAAATCCCGGATCAAAAATTAATTCATCACTCGATGAACAGGTAGTCGGTTTGAAAGCGGATGGCTCCGAAATGCTGGTTTACATTGATCATATCGACAAGTACGGAGATATTTATACCGCCGGAAAGAAAAATGGGCTGTGGGCTAAATACCTACCTTTTCCTCCACACATCAATAAAGAGATTGAGCATTCTGCCTCAATTAGCGCAGATGGTAATACATTATTTTTTGTTAGAGGGGAAAACCGTGAGGCACAAACGGATATCTTCATATGCCGAAAATTACCGAATGGCAACTGGAGCGAACCTTTGAAATTGGGCCCGGAAATAAATTCTGAGTATCATGAAGACTTTCCTTACCTATCAACGGACGGTGTTACGCTTTATTTCTCGTCTGAAGGACACAATACAATGGGAGGATTTGACTTATTTAAAAGCACATGGAACCCTGATGAAAACACCTGGACAAAAGCTGAAAATCTTGGGTTTCCGGTAAACACAACCGACAACGACAGAAGTATTTCTTTAACGCCGGATAACCGGGCAGGCTATATCAGCGCGTTACGGCCGGGAGGTCAGGGAGACTTGGATATTTACCGTATCAAATTTAATGATATGGATCAAAAACTGACTCTGTTTTTAGGGGCGATGGTGCTTGGCGATTCATTGAATCAACCAAAAGAGTATATAGCTAATATTTTAGCAGTAAACGTGGTAACAAACGAGGAGTTTAGCTTTGCGCCTAATCCAACGAATGGCAGGTTTGTTATGGCTTTACCAGCAGGAAATTACGACATCACCGTAACTGCGGATGGGTTTGCCGATTATACAGACAAACTAACGGTCTCCGATCTGGGCCTGCCTATTTCCGAGGAAAAGAAAAACTATAAACTGGCAAAACGATGACCTCTATAAAACTCGCTTTTACCTTTATTTTGGTATTTCTCGCTTCATTACTTTTTCCTCAATCTTATCAAATTGGATTATTAAAATACAGCGGTGGAGGTGATTGGTACGCCAACCTGGAAACCTCATTACCAAACCTGATCAAATTCTGCAATGCCAACCTCAAAACATCCATTAATCCTGAGCAGGCAATTGTTGAAGTAGGAAGTTCAGAAATATTTAACTATCCTTTTATACATATGACTGGCCATGGCAACGTTTATTTCACAAATCAGGAAGCTGACAATCTTAGGAAATACCTTATTGCCGGCGGATTTCTTCATGTGTCGGATAATTATGGTATGGATAAATTTGTGAGGACAGAATTAAAAAAAGTTTTCCCGGAACTGGAATTCGTTGAACTGCCGTTTTCTCATCCGATTTATCATCAAACCTATCAGTTCGAAAGGGGCTTACCTAAAGTTCATGAACACGAGAATAAAGCACCTCAGGGATTTGGATTGATTTATAAAGGCCGCTTAGTTTGTTTTTATGATGCGGAATGTGATTTAGGAGATGGTTGGGAAAGTTATGAAATTCATAAAGACAGTCCAGAAACCCATGAAAAAGCGCTAAGAATGGGAGCGAATATTATCAGCTACGCATTTATGAATTCTCAGAAGTAACTGCAATTCCGCCACAGGTTTAGAATAAACATCAAAAAAAAACCTTCGCTTTTTAAAACGAAGGCTTCTTTTAAAATATCTTATACAGATTATAAATGCATGCTATCTTTTTTCGCAATTAAGGTTGCTTCCGCCTCTACATGATCTTCATCTGGGACACAGCAATCTACAGGGCAAACGGCTGCACATTGGGGTTCATCATGAAATCCAGCGCACTCCGTACATTTATCCGTTGCAATGTAATAAATATCCATACTGTAGGGCGTTTGCGGATCATTGGCGTCTGCAGTAATTCCTGTGTTTTTACCCGTAAACTCGCCTTTTACTTTGGTACCATCAGCAAAACGCCATTCCGCGCCGCCTTCATATATCGCATTATTCGGACACTCTGGTTCGCATGCCCCGCAATTAATGCACTCATCTGTAATTTTAATAGCCATTTTTGTTAGTTTTGTAATCGTAATTAAGACTACAAATATAAGATTTTTTTCATGACCTTAAAACAACGCGAACAAGCTTTTGTGCAACTGGGATTGTTTATTGACAGGCATTTTTCGAAGGAATGGTTGACAAAAGAGGAACGCTTTCATAACGATTTAAATAAGCTATCCGATATTGCTTATTCCTATAACGGCTGGTTTACACCCGATAGTATTAAAATGGCACTAAAGGGCATTTCCAGGATGCTGAATGAAAAAGACCTCCGGGAATTTACAACTTCCATCACTGATCCTCAACAGCCTAAAACGGTTGCTGTGATCATGGCAGGAAATATCCCTGCAGTTGGCTTCCATGATTTGCTTTGCGTACTTTTAAGCGGCCATCATGTGCTCGTTAAAGTTTCCAGTGATGATCCTGCGCTTATTCCGTTCCTGGCCGGAATGCTCATCTACTTTGAACCATTGTTTGCTCCACGGATAAATTTTTCTGAAGGAAAACTGATCAATTTTGACGCAGTCATTGCCACGGGAAGTGACAGTACAGGCAAACATTTCGAATATTACTTTTCTAAATATCCACATATCATTCGTAAAAACCGTACTTCCATAGCTATTTTAAACGGGAAAGAAAACCACGACGACTTAAAAGAGCTTGGTAAAGATATTTTCTATTATTATGGCCTTGGTTGCCGTAATGTTAGTAAAGTATTTGTTCCGGAAGGCTACAAATTTGACAAATTTTTTGAAGCGTTATATGATTTCAAATATGTTATCGACAATAAGAAATACAATAATAACTATGAATACAATCGAGCTATTTATCTTCTTGACCTCATTCCGTTTCTTGACAATAATTTTTTTATGATTAAAGAAAGTACCGAATTACACGCGCCAACCTCGGTACTTTATTATGAAAATTATACTAATGAAGAACAAGTTGTTGAAAAGATAAGATCCGTTGAACAGAATTTGCAATGTATTGTTGCTAACTTTGATATAAAGGGTGTAAAAACACTTGCTTTCGGAACCAGTCAGGAACCAAAAATTTTTGATTTTGCCGATAATGTGAACACACTTGAATTTTTAAAAAACATTTAATCAAAGGTGAATCGGATCAGGTATACATTTTTACTACTGTTTTTTGCCGGGTGTTTTTTTCAATCGCAGGCGCAAATCACGTCTTTGTATGACACCAACGATTCTATTTCCAATATTATAGTTCCCAACGTTTTCACACCTGATTTTGATAGTATCAACGATGTATTTAAACCTTATCTGGATGAAATCGTTGAATTGAATCTCAGCATATTTAACCGTTATGGAAACGTGGTTTTTGAAACCACGCGCCTGAACGGGTTTTGGGACGGACGCACCACAAGCGGTGAGCCCTGTAAAGACGGAGTATACTTTTGCATTTTAAATGCGACAGGCATAGAGGGGAAAAAGTACAAGGAAAAAACTTTTGTACAATTGTTTACAAATGGATTTTACAATAAGTAACGCTATTTTAACGGTTAATAAAATAGCGTTTAACTATCCCCACTCTACTCAGTTCAAAGGTATTTCAAATGTTTCGCTGCAGGCCGAACCGGGCAAGATACTTGCTATTATTGGAAAAAGTGGGAGTGGTAAAACTACATTACTAAAATGTATTTACGGATTAGAAGATCTTCAGGAAGGAAAAATTACAATTGGAAACAAATTAGTTCTTGGTCCGGCTTATAATCTAATTCCTGGCCACAGCGACATGCGTTTTGTAAGCCAGGACTTTTATGTTCTCGATAACCACACGGTTGAAGAAAATATAAAAGATAAATTAATGGGCTACACCGACGAGTATAAACATAAGCGGAGCAATCAGCTCCTTCGGTTATTAGACCTTACTTCTTTCAGGAATCTTAAAGCAATTACACTTTCATCTGGTCAAAAACAACGCGTTGCAATCGCGAGGTCTCTGGCGGAATTTCCTAAAGTCTTGCTCCTTGACGAACCCTTTAGCAATCTTGATTTACCATTACGTGATAAAATTTTCACCTATATCCGTCAGCAGATAAAAAAGGAGAATTCAGCCGTTATCTTAGTAACCCATCAGCCAGAAGAAGCCCTCCGCTACGCAGATGAAACGGCGGTTATGGAAAATGGCAAACTCATACAGCATGATAAAACCTTCCACGTTTATTACCATCCAAAAACAAAAAACGTGGCAGCATTAATGGGACGCTATTTCATCTTAGATCAAAATGATCTGATTTCCACAAAAATAAAAGTTTTAAGAAATCAAACGTACATAAGGCCTAATCAGTTACAAATAGTAGATAATAAAACCCATGCACAATTACAGGTAACTGTAACCAATGTGTTTTTTAACGGGTACGGCTTTGAGTATTTTGCAGAAACCAAGCAAGGTAACAGTGTGTACTTTTATTCAAAAGACAATTCTATCCAAATTGACGACGCCGTTTATCTGAAAGTAAATTGGTATTAAAACCATTAATGTACTTGGTCGGATTTAAAAACCCTTTCCAACTTATCAAACATCGATTGCCATCCTTTAATGCAATCCTCGGCCTGGTTAAGCGGCAAACCTTCATGTAGCAAGTGTAAATGCGTTTTACCGTTCAATTCTTCAAATTTTACAGTTACTAAAAGTTCTTCAGGCCATTCTCCGGTCATGCCATAAAATGAAGCATCAACAGTGTTTCCGTTATGGTCGGAAAAGCTATCGGTGCAAACAATTTTCTTATGAGGCACAATTTCTCTATAGGTTCCCTTCGACCAAATTTCTTTTCCATCCGGAGACATCATAGAATTTAAATAATGGCCGCCCTCACGAAAATCGATGGTACAGGATGGGCATGTAAATCCTTCCGGCCCCCACCATTTTTTACACGATTCAGGCTCTGTCCATGCCCTCCAAACAGTTGAGAGTGGAAGGTTCACGGTTCTTAAAATTGAAATGGTTTTGTGTTTCTCGGTGGTTAATTGATTTTCCATAGGCTTAAAATTAAATGTGGAAGGAAATTATTAAATTATTAAATCCACGCTTTTAAATGAGGCTTCAATGGGAGAAATTCGTCGCCCGAAACCCTCTTTCAATAGCTGTGGACATATCCCAGGAAACTAAGAGGACGAACTGTAATTTTTATAAATTCCATCGTGAAAAAGATAAGGTTTGGTGATCGTTACTGTCGTACCTTAGACTTGATTACTGGTTATTAACAAAAAATTACTTCTCATGAGCACAACTACGAAAGGATACAATTTAACACTTAACGTAAACGGAGTTAAATTATGCTACGATGATTTAGGTGAAGGACAAGTGCCAATGATTTTTCTGCACGGCTTTCCTTTTAATAAGACGATGTGGCATTCACAGATGGAATTTTTCAAATCCTCGAACAGAGTGATAGCATACGATATCAGAGGCTTTGGGAAGTCCCACGACCACGGTACAAGCTTAAGTATTGACCAGTTTGGTGAAGATCTTATTCGCTTTATGGACCTTTTAAGTATTGACCAGGCAATAGTATGTGGCTTATCGATGGGTGGATACATTGCCATGACCGCACAAAAACGCGCACCCAACCGTTTCAAAGCTCTAATTTTATGTGATACACAATGTGTTGCTGATACAGCGGAAGGAAAGAAAAAGCGCTATGAGAATATTGATCAGATTAATGCGGAGGGTATAAAAAAATTTGCTGAGGGGTTTATTGATAAGATATTTTGCAAAGAAACGTTCTCTCAAAAACCTGAAGTGGTGCAGGAGATTAAAGAGGTTATTTATTCCACATCACCAAGAATAATAACCCAGGGATTGAAAGCTCTGGCAGAACGGCGTGAGACATGTTCAACCTTATGCAAGGTAAATGTACCAGCCTTGATTATTTGTGGCAATGAAGATGAACTAACGCCTGTTATCCAGTCCGAGTATATGAAACAGAACATTGCAGGGTCGCAATTGTGTATCATTGAAAAAGCAGGACATATTTCAAATCTTGAACAGTCTGAAATTTTTAATACCCACGTATCAAATTTTCTTCAGTTAGTAACAAATTCTGAGACGGGCGTTCTTGAAAAACAGGAAACCCAACAGGGAAATAGCTGAGAAATTAACAAATGATTTTAAGAGCCAGTGGCATAATCGAAATGGAAATGCTTTCGGAAACAGTCATAGGTTCACCGTCGAAATGCACGGGTAAAGTTCCATTGAAACGGATATCAATTTGTTTTCCGTGTTTAGAAATAAGATGGCTGCAGGTATGAATTTTTCTTGAAAATAATTTATACCCAAGAACAGGGATTGAAAAGTAACTGAATGGTTTTAAGATACTAACGTTTAATATACCGTCACTCAACTCCGCTTGAGGCGCAATAAAAACATCGTTTCCCCATTGACCGGCGTTGGCCACCGTAATTAAAAAAGCTTTCGTATTCAATTTTTCTCCATCAATGGTAACTTCATAGCTTTGGGGCTTATAACTAAAAAATTCCTTTATGGTTGTACTTAAGTAGGTTAAAAAGCCACGCTTGGTGCTCAAAGCAAATTGATGGGCAATGTGCGCGTCAAAACCAATTCCAGCTGTGCAGAAAAATGTTTTCCCGTTAATTAAAGCTCCATCAATCTGACTAACCTTTCCCTGTTCAATCAGTTTTAATGCTTTTAGTGGCTCTAACGGTATACGGTTACTTCGGGCCAGGCCATTTCCTGAACCTAAAGGAAATATTCCTAACGACATGTCGCTGCGTGCGATCACAGACGCTACTTCATTCACAGTACCGTCACCACCACAGGCAACCACCGTGGTATAATTTCCATTTAGAAGAGTTTGTCGTATCGATTCAAAATCATTTTTATCTTTCCAAATGATAAGATCATAAGAAATATCTTTCGGAAAGTTCAACGTAATGAACTCACTGATATTCAACTTTTTTTTTATCCCTGCTTTGGGATTAATTACAAACGCAATTTTCTGACCCATTTTATTTTTTATCACTGGTAAAATAAAACTCCTTTAAATAATTAGGCTCCGTGTAGGCTACGTCTGCAAATTCATTTGATATATATTTCTGATATGCCAGGGCGACCATAGCTTCTGAAGAGGCGGCTATGCCATCAATAAAATTTACATTTTCTAAACCACTCAACAGCACCCTGGATTTGGGCATTCCATCACCGAAAAAATACAGTGGTTTGTACTCCCTAAACATTTCGATTGCTTCGTCAGTTAAAATTAATGCCCGCCCGGACAAAACTTCCCTTAAGCTTTTGTCATAGACCGCACAATATACCTCCATTCTCCTTGCATCCATCAATGGAACATATATAGCATCTGCTTTTACAAGATATATCGCCTGGACTGCCAGAATTTTAAGGGTATCAACTGTAATCAATGGAATGTTTAACGCGAATGCAATTCCCTTAGCGGCTGAAAAGCCAATGCGTAATCCCGTATATGAACCCGGCCCTGAACTTACCGATATGGCACCTAACTGGCTCATTTGCAAATGGTTTTCATCCATTAATTGCTGGATAAACACATGAAGGTTTTCAGCATGGGAATATCCGTTATTAATTTCCTTTAATGCAATCAGCTCATCATTCTTTGAAAGTGCCACCGAACACACCGTGGATGAGGATTCTATATGTAAAAGATACGCCACGGTTTATTACTTTTTATCAGAAAAAAGTTCTTCCTTATCCACTACGCTTATCTTTTTACCATCTTTCAATATTTTAGACACTGCCCCATAAGGACCGGAGATCACTTCATCACCTACCTTTATCCCGGATTTAATTTCAATGTAGTCGTTGTCCTGAATTCCGGTGGTAACATAAACCATACGAGCTACACCGTCACGGTTTACAAATACACACTCCTTAATTTCTTCTTTTTTGTTGGCGTTTAACTTTTCCTGCTTTTCATCTTTAACAACAACCCCATTTTCGTCTTCTTCAAATCCCTCTTTGGTTTTGGTACTATCCGCACTTCGCGTTGTAACTGCAGGAATAGGAACCGTGATGCGGTTTGAAGCTCTCATGGTTTGAATATCAACGCTGGCACTCATTCCGGGTCTGAATGGTGCAGGGTTTTCTTCTGTGATAAGGTCCAAATAGGACTCTCTCAGCATCCGAATTTTTACTACAAAATTCGTTACCTGGTCAATAGATATTCCTGTTGTATTAGCAGAATTAGCAACCTCTGTAACAATACCCCTGAACTTCTTGCCTATGTAAGCGTCTACCTCAATGATGGCCGTATCATTTTTATGGATGCGTATGATATCGTTCTCATTCACTTCAACACTCGCTTCCATTTCATTTAAATTTGCTAAGCGAAGGATTTCCGTTCCCTGTAAGCCCTGCACACCAACAACACGTTCTCCTTTTTCAACATTTAATTTTGAAACGGTACCATCTACCGGAGCATAAATAAAAGTTTTGTCGAGATTTGTATTTGCCTCTTTTAAAGACGCTTCCACGCTTTTAACGTTGTAATCAGACGCACTTATACTTTCCGTGATACCAACAACGTTTGCCTTAGCTGCTTCAAATGTAGCTTTCGAAGCGTCAAATTCCTGCTGTGAGATAACATTTTGATCAAATAATTTTTTACTACGCGCATATGAGGCTTCCGCATTGGCCAGGTTTGCCTGCGCCTGCGCTAATTGCGCAACGGTAGTTTTTAGATTAGCCTTGGAACTGTTTACTGTGGCATTTACCCGTTCAAGGTTACTTTCGTAAATATCAGGGCGAATCCGGCAAAGCAATTGGCCTTTCTTTACATTATCTCCTTCTTTCACAAGCATTTCAACAATCTCCCCTGAAACATCCGATGTAATTTTTAATTCGGCTTCGGGCTGTATTTTCCCATTTGCGGATACAGATTCAATGATATTTCGTTTGGCAGCTATTTCTGTGGTTACCTTTGTAGGTTCGGCACCTTTAAAAAATTTAAAAAGAATAACCGCTACCAGGGCAGCGATACACAATCCAATAATCCAATACAGTTTTTTCATAAATAAACTTATTTCCCTTTTGTAATACTTTGTATACGTAACAAAAACTTTACCTGAATGTTCCTCTTCTAAAATTTAAGTTCTTTCCCCTGGTAATAATCAAGAACTTTCAGTTTAAACACATAATCATATTTAGCCTGAACCATGTTCCCGAGCGCATTTTGGGAGCGAACTTTTGCGTTGTTATAATCAAAAGTACTGATCGCGCCCACATTAAATTTTTGTTCAGCGTAAAAGAAAGACTGTTCGGAGGCCTCTACAGCCAATTTACTGGCGTGGTATTTATTTAGCGCTGCCCTTGCATTTGCATAAGACTGCGCAATGGTTTTATAAAGGTTTTGCTCCAGGAGATCCTGGGAATAACGGGCATTTAAAGCGTTAAGCTTCGCGTTTTTCACGCCCGTAATCGTTTGCAACCCATTAAAAATGGGGATAGACAAGGTGAAACCAACACTTTTATTCACATTATCTTTAAACTGGTCGGCGAACGGTTTTTTTGAAGTGATGACCTCGGTTTTAGGCTGATAAACAGGGTAAGGTGCGGCTGTTGGATCAATTGGGTTAGGAATAAAATAAGGAGATTGCTCGATGTCCACAATATTTACAGCATCAATATTCCGGTCGAGTTCGGAAGTTCCGGTTCCCAAACTACCTGTTGCGGAAAGCGTAGGACTAATTCTTCCTTTGGCAACTGCCAAACTGCGTTCAGACGCCATAACATTATATTCTGCACCCTTTACTGAGTGCTGATTTTTTAAGGCCATCTCGTATATTCCCTGAACCGATAAGGTTGCCAATTCATTATTCAGAATGTCTACTTCAGGTCTCGAAATTTTAAAATCCTGTAAGGTGTCAAGGTTTAAAAGTTGTTTAAGGCTCAGTAAAGCAATCTGATAGTTATTATCTGAACTAATTACATTTACATCTTCATTGGCAAGTTGTGCTTTCAGATCAAACACAGCACTTTTAGCAAGCGTTCCGGCATCGGCTAATTTTTGAGTTCGTTCCAGTTGCTCTTCCGTTATCTTATACTGCGCTTTTGCAATCTGAAGAATCTCATCACTGAAAATTACATTGATATATGCTGTTGCAACATTCAGGGCCAAATCGTTCCGCTGCTGCTGATAATTTTCAGCACTTGACAAATACAAATATTGGTTTGCTTTTATATTATTGTATTGAGCCAGGCCCGACCACAAAACTACATTTGACGAAACATAAAAATTTTGGGACAAAACCTGAGAATTAGCGAAGGTATTTGTATACCGGTCAATGGTTCTACCGAAATTATAAGTATGCTGGGCGCCCGCATTTACAGTTGGTAAAATAGATGCTTTACTTTGGGTTGCGTTGTTATAATTGATTCTGGTGCTTATTTCTGACTGCTTCAGTGCAATGTTATTTTTTTGGGCATAATCCACACATTTTTGCAAGTCCCAGGCAGAATTCTGTGCCGGTGCTAAATAAATAATGAATATTAGAAAACAAATAGATAAAGTGTTTTTCATAGAAATATATAAATCGGGTAAATTTACTCAAAAAAGTCCTCCAATTCACTCAGTTACATAAACGGTAAAAACAGCTTAATTGGAAACTCATTACATAATACATTAAAGGACAGGTTTGGTGCTTCTTACTTGCGGGTTTCGGTATTACCTTTAGCAACCACTTAATTGTAATACAATTAACAGGTAATGGTTAGCTTTAATTAAACTGTGTTTCTTGTTTTTATTCAAATATCTTTTAACTTTATAGTTTGTACGCAAAACCACTCAATCGATGAAAAAAGCATTTGTATTTCCCGGACAAGGGTCTCAGTTTTCCGGAATGGGTAAAGATCTTTACGACAATTCTGAATTAGCAAAAAAAATGTTTCATCAGGCCAATGAAATCCTTGGTTTTAATATCACTGACACCATGTTTTCTGGAACTGATGAAGAGTTAAAACAAACTAAAGTAACACAGCCTGCAATATTTTTACATTCAGTAATTCTTTCCGCAACAATGGATTCATCACTTGTTCCTGATATGGTTGCGGGACATTCTTTAGGAGAATTTTCGGCACTGGTTGCTAATAAAACACTCAGTTTTGAGAGCGCTTTAACCCTTGTTTCAAAACGGGCATTGGCAATGCAAAAAGCATGTGAAATTAATCCTTCCACCATGGCGGCGGTATTAAATCTTTCAGATGATGTAATTGAATCGATATGCAAAGAAGTGACGGAAAGCGGACATGTAGTTGTGGCTGCAAATTATAATTGCCCGGGGCAGTTGGTTATTTCAGGTTCAACGGAAGGAATAAATATTGCCTGTGAAAAAATGAAAGCTGCCGGTGCAAAACGTGCGTTAGTATTACCTGTTGGGGGAGCGTTTCATTCTCCACTAATGGAACCCGCTCGTATTGAACTTGAATCAGCCATCAATTCAACCACATTTAATCAGCCTATTTGTCCTGTTTATCAAAACGTCACAGCCAACGCCGTTTCGAACCCAACTGAGATCAAGAAAAACCTGATCTTACAATTAACTGCGCCGGTAAAATGGACCCAGACTGTGGTACAAATGATTGAGGATGGCGCGACACATTTTACAGAAGTAGGCCCGGGCAAAGTATTACA
This sequence comes from Bacteroidota bacterium, assembly GCA_029237825.1. GTDB lineage: Bacteria > Bacteroidota > Bacteroidia > B-17B0 > Aurantibacillaceae > UBA4416. Next base: position 61,264 of record JAQZBQ010000005.1, read on the forward strand.
AGGTCTTATTAAGAAGGTTAATCAGTCTATGGAAACCATTAGCGCTTAATTCTATGATAAAAAAAATCATTTTAAGTATTTCTTTAGTGTATATTTCAACCGATCTAAGCGCCCAGTTTTTCAGGGGTGTTGGTCTTTTTGTTGGAGCAACTACCTCCAGTCATCGTTACAGAAACCTGAATCCTGTTGATAATGTTACTTACGCGCACACATTTCCGGCGCCTTCACATCGCTCGGGTGAATTTATTAGCTTCAGCGTTGGTGTTCTGGGAGAATTTCTGCGGTATGAACACATCCGCTGGCAGACTGAATTTGAATACGCTACCAAAGGCGGTATTGAACAACCATCATTGTTTCCGGGGAGCGGATTAAGAGGCCCTGCTACGCCAAATACATTTACAAATATCCAATGGAATAATTTCGCTAAAATTTTTGGAAATGAAGGTTACCGTGGAACGCCCTATTTAATGCTGGGAGCCAGATTGGAGTACAATATGGCCAGGTCAATAACAGCTTATCCAACGATTGCCGGTATTGTTCCCAAAATTAACCTTACTCCCGACGTTGGATTAGGTTATGAATTTGCGTCGTATAGTAAGTTCCATTTTTTTACAGAACTTCATTATAACCCGGACGCAATTAAGATGGTTTCGCAAAACGTGGTATTCTGGCAACGGATGTGGGAATTACGGATCGGAATCATTTACAGGCCCCGAAAAGCAATAGACGATTGCAACGCACCAAGGTATCACGGAAGTAACTATTAATTAAAGAAACCGATCAGTTATGGTAATGAGTAAAGATGTTTTATTTTCTTTAACTAAAGGTGGTTATGCACCTCAGGAAGAAATGCTGGAAGTAGCCCGGAAAAAGGGAAAACTTTATATAGGGATTCCTAAAGAAATGGCTTTTCAGGAAAACAGGGTACCGTTAGTTCCCGATGCGGTTGCACTGCTTGTAAATAACGGACATAAGATAGTTGTAGAAGCCGGTGCGGGAACCAACGCGCATTTTGAAGATACAGATTACAGCGAGGCCGGTGCTGAAATTGCTTATTCGGCCGAAGAAGTTTATAAAGCAGACATTATCTTAAAAATTGCCCCTCCAACACTGGAAGAAATTGAATGCATGAAAACAAAACAAACCTTGTTTTCTGCACTCCAACTTACAGTACAACCGGAGGATTTTTTGAAAAAGCTGGTAGCAAAAAAATTAAATTGTGTTGCTTTTGATTTAATTACCGATGACGCAGGTATTTTTCCTGTGATCCGTGCGATGGGTGAAATTGCAGGTGGTGCATCTATTTTGGTTGCCGCCGAATTGCTAAGTAACGCCAATAATGGGGTAGGTTCTTTGCTGGGCGGTATTAGCGGTATTTCGCCTACGGAAGTGGTAATTATTGGTGCAGGAACTGTTGGTGAATTTGCAGCGAGGGCTGCTTTAGGCTTAGGTGCTACCGTGAAAGTGTTTGATAATTCAACTTCACGGTTGAGGCGATTACAAAGCCAACTCGGCACGCGAATCTTTACTTCGGTTATTGTACCAAAAGTTTTGGAAAAACATTTAAAATCTGCTGACGTGGCAATTGGCGCGCTCCGGGCATCAAAAGGAAGAACGCCCTGTATAGTTTCAGATGAAATGGTAACCGAAATGAAAGCCGGTTCTGTTATTATTGATGTAAGTATTGACCAGGGTGGAGTGTTTGAAACTTCTTCTGTTACTAATCACACTAAGCCTGTATTTAGAAAACATGGAGTAATTCACTATTGTGTACCTAATATCCCTTCGCGTGTAGCACGAACGGCCTCATACGCGTTCAGTAATATATTTCAGCAGATTTTGATGAACATGGGTGATGAAGGCGGCTTTGACAGTCTCGTGAGAAAAGATGCCGGTGTTCGAACAGGTGTTTATATTTATAACGGTATCCTTACTAATCAATACCTTGGAGAAACATTTAACCTGCCTCATAAAGACATTAACCTTTTGATGGCAGCCATGTAATCTTAAGCATTTACGTGATTATTTTTTATGCATTCACTTACTTCTTTAAGCACTTTAATTTCAATTTAACCTTATGTCTTTTTGGCAACGTTTTCGACTCTTCCTTATTGGCTTTGTTCCCGGATGCATCATTTTGTTCTTTATTGTTAAGAAAACAGGTTGTACCAGCCCGAATGAATTAAAAATGCTGGAATTGCAACATCAATATTTAGTGCTCGGAGATAAAGCCGCGTGCAAATTAAAATGCCTTGTAATGATTGATAAAGGCTTCAAAGTTAACATGCGAAATTTTCAGGTAAACTATGACTTGAGTGATGTTCACAGGAAACCCTACGGCATGTATTACCTTCAAGCAAAAAATGCGAAGGATGCACGTTATGAATTTATAGCGGAAGATAAAGACACGGTTACTTTCGTCAGTGATATCAAATTACTTCAAAATTCTGGAAACTGTTCTTGTGACATACTTCACTAATGGAAAGCAGATTTAAGACCGATTTATCCAAATTTAATAACGACTGGTACAAAAAAGGTGGCGGATCGGTAAAACGCATATCCTGGTATATCATAAATGCGCTTTTCTTCAATTCCGCTTTTCCCATCATTTCTTTTAAACGTTTCTTATTACGCTTGTTTGGCGCAAAAATCGGAAAAAACGTCATTATTAAACCATATGTAAATATTAAATATCCATGGCACCTTCGAATAGGCAACCAGGTTTGGATTGGAGAACGTGTGTGGATTGACAACTTAGGACTTGTTGTGTTGCACGATAATACCTGTGTTTCACAAGGCGCAATGTTGTTGTGCGGGAATCATCATTATAAAAAAGTAGCTTTTGATTTAATCGTGGGCAACATCACAATTGAAGAAGGAGCATGGATTGGGGCTCAATGTGTAGTATGTCCCGGAGTTAAAGTGGGAAGTCACGCCGTGCTAACGGTAAATAGTGTGGCTACAAACCGCCTTGAACCCTGGGGAATTTATCAGGGTAATCCGGCAGTAAAAATTAAAGAGCGGGTAATCAAAGGGTAATTAATTCCTGAATTTCTTCGTATCCTTAAATATAGTTTCCAGAATTTTCTTTTCGTCCTCTGAAATTTTTAATCCACGACGCGCGTAAACCCGCTGTGCTGTTTCAAGCATTTTATCAAACCGGTATTCTTCCATACCTTCTGCGCCACCCCAACTAAAGTCTGGTATGTGAGTTGGAGGAAAACCTCCTCCAAAAATATTTGCTCCAACTCCAGCAACAGTTCCAGTATTAAACATGGTATTGATGCCGCATTTACTGTGGTCACCCATAATTAAACCACAAAACTGTAAACCAGTATCCACCGGTCTCTCCTCTACATAACTAAACAATTTTACATTGCCATAATTATTTTTAAGGTTTGAATTGTTGGAGTCGGCGCCTAAATTGCACCATTCCCCAATAACACTATTTCCTAAAAAACCGTCGTGGGCCTTATTACTGAATCCAAAAATAACCGAATTATTTATTTCTCCACCAACTTTGCTATAAGGACCAATTGTTGTGGGACCATAAACTTTTGTACCTAATTTTAAAGCAGAATGTTCGCAAAGGGCAAAGGGGCCGCGTACAACAGAGCCTTCCATAATTTCAGAATCCTTACCAACGTAAATAGGACCACTCTTTGTATTTAAAATTGCCGCTTCTATTATAGCGCCCTCCTCAATAAAAACCTCTGATGTATTTCCAATAACAGTATTGGTTGATGAAAGCGGAAGGGAATTTCGACCATGTGTTAGCAATGCGAAATCACTTTTTATTGCTTCTCCATTTTTAGAAAAAATATCCCATACATAGTCTACTCTTAATGCTCTTGCTTCAACCTCTTTAGCAACATTTAGTGCAGAGGTAATATCAATCCTGTTTTCACTGCATCGGAATGCAATGAGTTTTCCATTTGACTTGATCCCTTCACCCGTTTCTAAATGCGATATCTGTTTAACTAAATCGCTATCGGGACAAATGCTGCCATTTATAAATAATGTTTCTCCGTGCACTGGAAGGGCATATTTTTCCTGAAGATGGGACTGACTTTGAAAAGTCATCTTACAGTTCAAAAAATGTTCCCATTTCTCAGTGATCGTTAATATTCCAATACGAATTTCTGAAACAGGTTTTGTAAAAGTTAACGGCAATAAATTGTGCCATGTAAGATCATCGAACAATGTATAATTCATCTTATCTTGGATTGATAGGTGTACTTTTAGGACTTAAAGAAGGGGTTCCGCTTCCGCGTCCTGAATTATTAATTCGAATTGAATCATTTCGGTTAGGACATTCACCTTCTTTATCACCATGATCAAGATGGGCTTTTAACGCAGAAATTGGAATCGTTATGGTTTGTGGATTTCCTTCATTTCCAGGTGGTATGTGACAAATCGTAACTTTTCTCTCATCTGTTGGATTTACATCCGCTGGCTGAATAGTTCCCGTTGTTCCCCTTGCATTTCTATATACAACAGACTCCGATTTTGTTGAAACTCCGGCGGAGTTGGATGCGGTAACTTTTAACATATTGTTGCCAGCTACAAGTGTGGTGCTGAAACTGCCTATAGTAGCATTAAAACCGAATGCCGTTACCTGCTTGCCATTTAACTCAACCGATATTTGTTGCTTCGTAGCATTTACAACTTTAAACTCAAAGGTATATACAGGTGAAAAAACGACTTGCTTTTTAGAAGGGCTTGTAATGGAAACAATTGGGAGCACTTCTGTTTCACCTGGTTGGGTAACATTAACAGATGGAGTATTTTTTATAATCACTGAGGGCGCGTAGGTAATTTTAACCTGTTTAAAATCTGTTCCACTTGAATTTGTTCCGCGGACAATCACTGTATTTTCTCCTACTTTCAATTTTGATTGAAAACTCACTTCCTTCCCAACGGCGTCAAAATTAAAATTTGAAAGAGGAATACCGTTAACGGATACTTGAATTCCTGACTTTGAACTCACATTTAGTACTGAAAACTGGAAATTATAATTAAGATTTTGGGTTGAGCTTTCAGCTAAAGCTGGTAATTTTAAATTAACCGTTGGAGGTCCAGAATTTTTCACAAATCTGAAATTTATTGAACGCACTTTCTTGTCGGAGCCATGGTTATTTACAGCTTCCACTTCAAGCATGTTGGTTCCTTGAACCAGCATTGCTGGGTACACTAAATTAAATCCATCAAAAGTAAAGTTAGTAACTGGCGACCCATTAAAAATTACTTTAACAGATTGTGCACCTGCAACATTACTAACAGTTGCTTTAAAAGTAAAATTAGGATTCATAATGGTAGTTGCATCTACTGATGGTGTTAGAATGCTAACTATCGGAGGAGTTTTTTGTTCAATTTGAGCGGAATAGTTAATTGCAATTTGCTTCGAATCTACTCCCGAACTATTTGTTGCCTTCACGAATAAAATATTGCTGCCGCTAACAAGTTGCGTATTGAATAGCAATTCCTTAGAAGCAGAGCTATATGTGAAATTAGTTTGAGGGTTATTGTTAAATAATACCTCAATATCTGACTTTGACGAAACATTTAGAACACCAAGTTTAAACGTATACATTGCGACGCTTGAATTATTGATGGGACCGGCTGGATCGATCAGATTTACGATAGGCGGTGAAAGTTTTTCTTTCCTGTAAATGATGTGTGTTACCTTGGTATCTTCGCCTATGGTATTATTGGCAGTTATACTGATGGAGTTTGTGCCTTCCTTTAGCGGTGCCGTAAAAGAAACCTCCTTATTTGCTGGGTTAAAAGCGAACGGTGTAGATACTCCATTGAAGTATACTGCAATATTCTTTTTTTCAGTGACATTAGAAACTTGCGCTAACACATTAAATGAATTTGAGACCACTGAACTTCCAGCCTGTACTGGATTAATATAAGACACGAGCGGCGGATTTCCTCCGGCTTTTAAAGGCTCATAAACTACGGAACTTTGTTTACTTACAGTGCCAGCAGAGTTTGAAGCCACAATATCAATCAAGTTAGTTCCCTCTGACAATAACGCACTATAACTTAACACGTTTGATTTTAAATCATAAGAAAAATCATTTCGAGCCACGCCGTTAAGCTTAAACTGAATGGATTTTTGAGAAGCTACGTTCAAAACTTTTGCTGAGATTTTATAACGCTGATCAGTTACACTGTATGCATTAGTTGGTGGGGTAACGTAACTGATCACCGGTTTTTCCAGGCGTGGCGGTACAGCAGTATTATTTGAAACAGGATTTGGATTGTTCGTTACTACTGATGAGGAAGGAACTGGAGTCGTAAGAATTGGATTAGGATTGACAGTTTCAGTAACCGGAGGCGACGATTTGAATTTCTTTTTTCCTCTTAAAGTAAATAAAAAGTTCAAACCTGTATAATGGTAATAATCTTTATTTCCCGCGATCCGGTCATTATTCAATCTTAATTTTCCGTCAAGTAAATCTGCATTGGTTCCCTGAGGTAACGTAATTTTATATTCCAAAAGAAGTGAAAATCCCGGTGAAAACTGATATCCTAAGCCAATACCGCCCGAAGGTGAAAACGTTACCAAATTGCCGTGCCTGCTCCCATAAGCATATGATTCATAGTCTTTATCAATTAATCCCTTGTATGCATTCAATGCTTTTGTTTGATTGCCAGAAGAGTCAATTTTACTAAAATCATACATTTTCTTATTACCATCCAGTAAATCGGTCATAGTGCGAAAGCTCGTAACCCCTACTCCGCCCCATAAATTTAGAATAACACCTGTTCTCTCTCTCAACCGGTTAAATGATAACTGCAATTCCAGAGAGCCTTCACCAAGGGTCATTTTATAATTGTCAAAAACATATTGACGGTGTGAGGGAAGCGAATCGCTAAAGTTTACCAAAGGATCATAATTTCCGTTATATGCGTCGTTGGACTTTACAAAATAATTTCGATTAAAATCCATCCCATAAGTATTTGCACCAAGATATCGACCTCTGATTGCAAATGAAAAGAAGTTTGTATGGTTTTCGCCTAAACCTTTTTCTAAGGTAAAGCCGCCGGCCATACCCCAACAGCTATAATAATCTGCTGTTTGCCAGGAACCTCCCAAATTTAAACCCAACCGCCACGCATTATGGTAACGCGCATTATCTTTCTGGGAAAAAGCCGTGATGGAAATGAAAGTTAAAAGGAGAATAAAAATTTTCTTCATGGTACTTAAGATCTTGAGGATAACGGTGTTTTGACCTAAAGTTAATAAAATTAACTTAAACCTAAAGCTTACCGCTTTCTACAATTTTAAACTCGGTTCGTCTGTTTTTTGCATGTTCTTCTTCTGAACATTCCGAATCATTTGCGCATTTATTAAGCAATTTACTTTCGCCATAACCAATTGCCTTAAGACGGGTTTTTGCAATGCCTTTGGCTATCAGGTAATCAACAGCCGCTTTTGCCCGCTTTTGAGAAAGCGTCATATTAAAAACATCCGAACTTCTGGAATCTGTATGCGAGCTGATTTCGATATTCAAATTTTTATTGGAATTTAAAACCGTTATTACTTTGTCGAGAATATTTTTTCCGGCAGCATCAATCTTAAAATCGCCATATGCATAGTACAAACTTTCAATAATCGTAATCGCTTTCTGCATTTCCTTATTTTTCAAATTGAGCACTTCAAGCCATGGGTCATCAACGGAGTAATCACCCATTGCCGTTCGGTCAACTTCAAGGAGGTCAAATTGAAAGCCCCCCTTGGAGGTCCGCTTGATTTCACGGTAAATTCTACCTTTTGAATCCGCAACATAAACTTTCGTCACGGCTGCCATCTGTGGATCCGAATCGTCAATACTAAATAAGTAATTTTGATCTGTACCAAGGTTTTTAAAAGAGAATTTCCCGTTACTATCGGTTATAATATTTTCAATTACCTCATTTTTATTGAAGATGGTAACCTTTGCATTGCTTATTGCCTTTTTATCCTGATCATATAAATATCCGTTTAAGTTCATAATTAGGTCTTTGTCATCAACATTCAGGTCAGAGATAGCAGATTTATCCACTGCTAATAAGGAGAACTGGAAATTTCCTTTGGCATCAGAACGGGCCACTTTAACTTCCTTACCGCTTTTATTTGTAAGAATGATTTTTGAATTTAACGGTACATCATCATCTATTACCGTAATGGAGTAATTCTGATCGAGTGGCAGATTCCTGAAAGCGAAGGCACCAAACTCATTGGTAGTCGTTTCTTCAACAATATCACCGAATTCATTTTTAATAATTACTTTTTTGTTAGCTAGGGGTTTGCTTGGATTTTCGCCGTACAGTAAATTTCCAGCTAAACTTAAATCATCCTCGCTATATAAATCAGGCATGCCATTTGGATCAACCGGAAGGTTCTTAAATACAAATTTTTGTCCGGGGCTAACCGAATGCGTAATGCGTGTAATTTTTGAATTTTTATCTGCTAAATAATACCTCGACTTGTTCTTTAAGTTGGTTTCATTCCCTTCGATTTCTGCCATGTAAATTTTATCGGCGTCGAGATCTTTAAAGGCAAAATAACCTTTTTCATTAGTCATAATTGAATCGATCGTTTTGCCGATCGAATCCAACAAATACACTTTAACGTCTTTAGCAGGATCATTGAGGTTTTCTGTCATCAATACGAATCCTTCAACCGAGGTATTCTTATTGGTATATTTATAATAATAAATATCATCCTCACCTTTCCCTCCCTCTCGGTTAGAAGAAAAATAACCGACAGAATCGTTTAAAAAAGTTATTCCAAAATCATCTGCTTTACTATTTAAAAGCATTCCCTCGTTTCTATTCAATAACCATTTACCATTAAGTTGCTTGGCAGAAAATATATCCAAATCTCCAAAACCCGGCAAACCGTTTGAAGAAAAAAACAAGACTCCATCTTTTTTAATGGATGGAAAAACTTCATCGCCGGAAGTGTTAATATCAAAACCTAGGTTCACTGGTTTATCCCAGCTGTCACCATTCCGTTTACATACCCATATATCCTGACCACCCATCGTTCCGGGCATGTCGGAGGAGAAATACAAGGTATTGCCGTCAGCGCTTAACGAAGGATGGGCACATGAATAATCGTCGCTATTATAGATAAATGGCTTGGGCTTCGAAAACGACTTCCCGTTTACCTCGCTAAAATATATTTTTGCACGGTTCACGAAGTTTTTATCCTTCTTGTTTACGATATAATTAACCCGGGTATATGCGGCCATTTTTCCATCAGCTGAAAAAGTTATAGGCCCATCGTGGTAAGTTGAATTAATCTTTTTTGACAACAACTTTTCCTTTTTCAATTCATTGTTCTTCAATTCAGCAGAAAAAATATCCAGGAAAGGCTGATTGTTGGTCAAAGACTTTTCAAAGTCAACAACATCAGCGATTTTTTCACCAACAAAAATTAAATTATTGTTTAACACAAACGGACTAAATTCTGACCGTTTTGTATTAATCGACTCCATATTCTTTACTTCATATTCCCTTGGCCGGGATTCCCAATATTTAATTTCCTGACAAAATTTGATTGCATTTTTAGCAGTACTGCTGTTTTGATTTTCAGCAAGAAATAATGCATACTGTGTTAAAGCTTCGTTGTATTTATTATTTGACTTTAAGACATTTCCATAATTATAATTCACTTCTGAAGGAACTTTTCCAATTGCAACGGCTTTAGCGTAATACATTTCGGCTTCGGGGTAATTATTCAAAATCCGATAACAATCCGCGAGCCGAATCATGGCCTGTTGCTTTTCAGGCGAATTGCCTTCTGCCACTTTTTGATACACCGGGATTGCCTTTGCATAATTAAAGTCAGAAAAGTGCTTTTCCGCTTTTTTCATCTGACCAAAAGCGATGGATGACAAAAAAAGAACAGAAGTAAAAAGTAAACTAATTTTTTTCATAAAGATCAAATGCAATATTAAATTATAAATAACGTGGCGAAAGCGTTTTAGATTTAAATGTATTAAAATCAAAACCTATCATAATTTCATGCCCGTTTCCTAAACGTTTTTGAACCCTGCTTATTCCGGTATCAAAGGCGTAACCGATTTTAAAAACATTGGTAATATATACCTGCATCAAAGCGCCCACTGTGGCCTCCGACCTATAAAAAACCCCGAGCCATACACGTTGATTAATTAAAAAATTAAGATTACCGTCAATGTTGTTAACCGCTTTTGTGCCTTTATAAATCAGCGCCGGATTTATGACAAGGTTGTCATTTACTGAAAACCCTTTACTCACAATGGCAAATACATGTGTATTTAAACGGTAGGTCAAATCATATTCAATCTGGCTACCAGATATATTCGTGTACGAAATTCGGTCCTGATAGATATAGGCGGAATTTAAATGTGTTGCGCTTACACCGGCATAAAATGAATTTGATTTCAAATATATGCCGGCGTCAAAATCAGGTTTTAATTTATTTGTCGCCACGTTGGCAAAGGCATTTGTTTCCCCCGGATCTTTGTAATTCATTTTATTAAAATCAAACACATAGTTTACCACACCGGCGCGGATACCAAAAGACATTTTCATTTTATTCGATATCGGCAAGATATAAGAAATGTTACCATAGGCAGCCGTGATCCGTTTAGGACCAATTGCATCGTTGTATGCGCTTAACCCTAATCCGATTCGCTTTTTCTTTAACGGACCGTGGAAACTAAACGATTGTGTAGAAGGAGCACCATCAAAACCGCTCCATTGTCTCCTGATATCAACTACAGCACTCAAGGCATCTTTGGTACCAGCATACGCAGGGTTAATAACCATCTGATTGAACTGGTACTGACTATATTGTGGGTCTTGCTGACAAACTCCACGCATTGTCATCACGCATCCTAATATTAAAAATATGTTTTTCATGTTCTAAATTTAGTGTGTTACTTCTATCCAACCTTTTTTTAATAATTTATCAGAATCGGTCAAAATAATAAAAAAGTATGTGCCTGTTTCTACAGGGCTTCCTTTAAACTTACCATCCCAATTATTATTTAAATTATCATAATTTCTTGTTTGAAACATCTTTAACCCCCAGCGACTATAAACGATTACACGGTTCCCGGCATATCGTTCAATATGGTCAATAACCCAAGTGTCATTGATTCCGTCTCCATTAGGGCTAAGTCCATTATAGCTAATTACATCGCAATCTGTATGAATGTTTACAGGGAATGAAACAACAGAGGTACAACCCATCACATCAAGGGCAACGAAAGAATATGTCGTGCTTACGACAGGCGTCACTATGAGTGATCCTGGGTAAGGATTTAATGACCACGATGGAACGCTGCCTCCGATCACAGACAAACGTACGGAATCACCAATACAGATAATTTCAGGTGATACTAATGGATGTAGCGATCCATTCGAATTTTGAACATTTACATCAACTGTGCTAAAATATACGCATCCATTTGCTCCCTGGCCATATACGGTAAAAGTAGTTGGCACACTGATCTGAACATTTTGAGTCGCGCCTACTAAATTCCCGGGTTTCCACAAATAATTAACTGCTGTGCCGGATGCATTTAACGTAATGGTTTGCCCTGTACATGCGAGTGATGTACTAGAATTAGCATTAACAGTAGGTAATGGCAAAACATTGATTGATAAATAAGCAGTATCCGAACATGTACCACCATTATTACCAACAACGCTAAAGGTAGAGTTTGTAAATGGTTGTATGACCGTGGAATTGGTTGTAGCTCCGTTTGACCATAGGTAATTTCCTGCGCCGCTTGCAACAACAGACATCGTATAACCAAAACACACATTTGTAGAAGGGGAATTGATACTAACTACGGGCGTATTAATAACATTTACCAATGTAGATGTGGTGCCTTCGCATCCGTTCATATCTGTTCCGGTAAGAGAATAAGACGTGGGCGACGATGGAGAAACGGTATACGTATTTAGTACTGGTCCCCCAGACCATGTATAAGTATTTGCACCGCTAGCAAACAGTGCCAGCGTGTTGCCAGAGCATACGATCGGGTTGGGCGGCAAAATTGAAATTACCGGCAAAGGATTTACTGTTAAGCTGTATGTTGCAAAATTGTCGCAACCATTGGAACTCGTTCCGGTAACGGTATATATTGTATTAATACTGGCCGATACGCCTACCGATGCACCGATTGCCCCTCCCGGATTCCATGTGTAGGATGAGGCTCCGCTGGCTACCAATGTAGCTGTACTGCCTGCGCAAATTACGGATGATGATCCTGATGCTGTTAAGACAGGTAACGCATAAACGGTCACCCCGATTGTAGTTGAATTTACGCATCCTGTGATATCTTCTCCTGACAAGGTATAAACCGTTGATGATAATGGTGAAACAGACACTGAATGAGATAATATTGTTCCAGGATTCCAGGTATAACTGTTTGCACCTGACGCGATTAACTGTGCCGACGATCCTGAACAAATCGTTGGTGACGGACTAGACGCAGAGACAATAGGTTTTGGAATTACATTTACACTTATTGTATTGGATCCAGTGCAACCATTACTATTCACACCGGTTACAGTATATATTATACTACTTGATGGTGAAACTACTGCACTTGAACCAGCAATTCCACCCGGTTGCCATGTATAAGAAGTTGCACCTAATGCAGTTAATGTTACTGTGTCCCCTGAACAAACAGTTGAAGGCGAATTTAATGTCAGCGCTATCGGTGAAGGTTCCGTTACATTCAACGTTGTTGTAGTTGAACATCCTGCAGCATCAATTACCGTGAATGAAAATGTGCCTGCGGTTACAGTAAATGACCCTGTCCCTGAATACGGTGGGACACCACCATTTGCAGAAACATTAACAAGGCCAGTTCCTCCATAACAGGTAATTGTATTAATGAGCGTTGCTGAAGAAACAAGCACGGGCGGTTGACTGATTGTTGTCGAAGCAGTAACACTACACCCTAAGTTATCGGTAACAGTTACACTATAATTGCCAGGAAAAAGTCCGGTTAAATCTTCTGAAATTGATCCGTTAGACCAGGCGAATACATATGGCGCGGTACCGCCGGTTACATTTAAGTCAATTACTCCGTCATTTCCGGCATTACAGGATACATTCGTAACAGAAATTCCTGAATTAAGTAAGGGGTTTACGTATAAGAATACAGATTTTTTATTTATGCAGCCGGTTACGGAGCTAACGGTTACTGAATAATTCATAGAAGAACCAGGAGCAACGGTAAATTGAGCCAGGCCCGTTGGTCCGGGATTCCATTGGTAACTATTAAAATCCATGAACGTTTCAAAGTTATAATCAAAACCACTGTATGAAGTCCCTCCTTTCCATGCATTCCCTGAAGAGTAAACATTGGTATTGTTATATATCCAATCAACCTGACTTCCACCTGCAATTTCGATATAATAAGGCAACCCGGCTGAGACAGTAATGCCGGCAGGTAAAACCACGTCATCCCACGAATTTGTACCAGAAGGTTTAAAATAAGTAACATGTGCTAATTGTGTTCCGCTTCCCGGCGATCCGGAATACAATTTTACGTTAACATTAGTTGAATTTCCATACGTAACCGTATGTACTCTTATTTTCCTTAACATTCCGGCCAGGGAAGGAACAAATGTTTGTTGTCCGGAAAGGGACATAAAGAAACCTGAAGAATTCCCATTTAAGGACCCCTGGTCACTCTTTAGCGTACCAATAGCTATTAATTCTGTTGTATCTCCGGGACACAATAAACTGAAACCGGCAAATGCATTGGCAATGCCATCAGGACTTAAAATAATCCCAGGGGTTGTTCTGCCGGTGGTTGTACCATCACCAAGTTGCCCGGCACTATTTGTTCCTGTTCCAAAAATAGTCCCATTTCCCTTTAGTATAAGTGTGTGATTCGATCCGGCAGAACCAGAGATACAGTTGGACGAAGCTATCTGAACCGGTAGGTTTCTGTTAACCGTTGTCCCATCTCCAAGTTGCCCTAGTGCGTTATAACCAAAACTCCAGAACGATCCATCGGTTTTGGTAGCAATACTTTGCCTGTAATGCGCATTAATAGAATTCCAGTTATTAGCAAAACCCACCTGACTAGGAACAAGTGTATTTGTAATTGACCCTAAACCAAGGGCGCCTTCAGTATTATAACCCCAAGACCATAAAGTACCATCCGTTTTTAACGCGATAGAATGAGCCTGTGCACACTCAACGTTCATCCAGGTTGTGGCTCCGCCGATCAGTGTTGGAACTATTCGTTGGGTTGTTGTACCATCTCCCAGTTCTCCGAAATTATTACGGCCAAAACCCCAAAGCGTTCCGTTGGATTGGATTGCCATTGTAAAATCATCACCTCCTGAAGCGGTTTGCCAGTTGGTGGCACTTCCAATTTGAACAGGACTTAATTGATCAACCGTATTGCCATTTCCCAGTTGCCCATATCCATTTTCACCCCATGCCCATAGTGTTCCGTTTGTTTTAACAGCAATTGTATGGTAGCCACCCAGATTAACAAAACTCCAGTCTGTGTCAGTTCCAATCTGTGTAGGGACAGTTTTTCCTGTTAATGTCCCGTCTCCTAGTTGTCCTGATGCATTGTCTCCCCAAGCCCAGAGGGTGCCATCGGTTTTAATACCCATTGAGAAATAAATACCCGCGGAAACCATTTTCCAATTTCGGGCAGTTCCAATTTGCACTGGAGATAAACTATTGACCGTATTTCCATTACCAAGTTGCCCATATGCATTAAAACCCCAGGCCCAAAGCGTTCCATCTTCCCTAATCGATAAGGTATGGTTGCCGCCACCCGCAAGATTCGTCCAGCACTGGGCATGTGAAATCTGAGAGAAAATGATCGCTATCAACAATATTATTTTTTTCATTTTTCTAAAGTCCCATTATTTGCCTGCAACCAATTCAACCCACCCTTTTTTTGTTCCTGCATTGATTTCAATGATATAAAAATAGGTACCTGAATCCATGGCTTTCCCGTTTGATTTTCCGTCCCAATGATTACTGTAATTATCATAATTTACTGTCGAGAAAACTTTATTTCCCCAACGGTTAAAAACAGTTACCTTATTATCCCGAAACTTTTCGATATTATCAATTACCAAATAATCATTTAAGCCATCACCGTTCGCCGTAATGACGGTATAAACCGCTACCTCACATTCCGGATTAAAAGAAATATTAAAGAACACTTCTTTTAAACATCCTCCAGTATCAATAGCCTGCACGGAATAAGTTGAGTTGCTTAGAGGAAATAACGTCATTGAATTGGATACCGGATTCATACTCCATGAAGGAACAGAACCATCCAACACACTAAGGCGTACTGAGTCACCTGCACATACAACACTGGGAGTAACCACAGGTATCACTTCCGAACCCGATTTTACGTTTACAAACACCGTACTGAAATTTCCGCATCCGTTAGTACCCTGACCTAAAAGGGTGAATGTAGTTGGAGATGAAATTTGTGGAACCGGATTTGGATTAAATACACCTAAGGGCTGCCAGTAATACGTTACCGCATTTCCACTCGCTGTAAGAGCAACCGATTCTCCATTACATACAAGGGTTGAAGAAGCTGAAGCAACAACGCTTGGTAATGGCAAAATGGATATGGATAGATAGGCAGTATCGGAGCAGCCGAATCCATTCGTTCCAACAACGCTGTATACTGTGGCGGAGATAGGCTGAATAACAATAGAAGACGACAAACTACCTGTGGACCATTGATATGAACCGGCACCACTTGCTGTAATTGACATTGTGTAACCAAAACATACATTGGTAGATGGTGAACTTATTGCAACAGTTGGCCTTGGATTCACATTAACAGAAATAGTTTTTATTGAGCTGCAACCCTGTGAGTCTGTAACCGTAAGTGAAAAGGAATGTACCGGAGTATTAGTTGGCGTAACAACTATAGAAGATGAAGATGATCCAGTGCTCCATGAATAAACATAGGAGGGAGTTCCCCCATTAACCGTTGAACTTAAATTTACCGGCTGCCCATTGCATACAGTAACCGTATTACTGTTTATACTCACAGTCATAGCCGGTGGCGTGGATAGAGTAAACGTCTTAGTAACAGATAAGCCGCAGCTATTAGTTATTACACAGGTGTAAAGCCCAGCACATAAACTACTTGCTACGGAAGAAGACGAAACGGCAGGTGTCCAGCTATAAGTAAATGGCGGGCCTCCATTTGCCGTAAGTGTTATTGAACCATCACAGGCTCCTGAACACGATGGATTCATATTATTAATATTCGCCGAAACTAAAGGACACGCGTTAACCTGGATAGTTTTTGAAGTTGATGCATTTACGCCAGCTGAACTAACCGTTAATGAAATTGTATGAACACCGGGCGTTGTAAATGTAAAGGATGGGTTTTGTAAAGTGCTGGTTGTTACTGTAGAAGCAGGCGAAAAGTAGGTCCATGAAAAAATCGGTGGTGAGCTAGTAGTAGATAAATCTGTAATCGAAACGGTTTGACCTGTTGAAATTACTGATGAGGAAAGTGAAAAATTCGCCACAACGGTGGCCCCAGCAGGGGAGCATAATCCATGTGTACCAAGGAACTTTCGGTATGGACTATTCAACATAGCCGTTTGAATCCGAATCTTTTGCTCATCCGTAAACATGTACATTCCTACATCATCTGTATAATCAGCAAAATTCATAAACATAATACCTTCTGAACCGGTGGGTGGTGAATTGGTGGGACAATCATATGGAAGGTGTGGATAAGAAGGTGTTCCGAATGTATAATTTTGCTGTGGGGGCGTGTCATTGCAATAATCTGTTGCACAACTTGCATCTCCCCATGTGTGCCTCACTCCAAAATAATGACTAAGTTCATGAGTGGCGGTTCTTCCATAATTATAAGGGGCTGAATAAACACCTGAAGGAAAGATATTTTGGGATCCAAATACTTTCGCCCAACACCAGAGTCCATCGGTAGTTGCTGTTCCTGTACCTGATATTCCGGTTAAACCGGATAATGGCGGAAAAAAAGTAAATCCTAGTAATCCTGCAGCGCCGTTAACATCGGAAATCCAAATATTCAGGTATTTGGAAGGATTCCAAATGGTAGCCGGTTTAATCACATTGTTAAAATGGCTCATAAAGGTAGAACTGCTTGAAAAGGAAACCGGGTCAGATGCACCGGAAATGCTGTTCCAATGGAGACGTTCTATGCCAGGCTCCGATAGATTAGTTCCAACAGAATCTTTCAGCGCCAAGCAAAATGAAATTCCAGTATTTGCAATACCAATGCGGCCAGAACCATCTTTACTTCCCGTTGAAATGACAGTATTTGAAGCATATATCTGAAAGGCGGTGGCGGGATAATTAGCAGATCCGAATCCGATACTAGAATAATCCTCATTTAAAACCTGAATTTGAGAGTTGATCTGCCCTTGAGCTAAATTGGGGAACGTTCCGATAGCCTGCCCACCATGAATAACGTGAACAATTACAGGAACCTGATAAGTTGTTTGAGGTTTAGTAACTGCCTGCAAATTTAAGAATTGAATTACCTGGTTTTGAAAGGCTGAATCATATTGCGGTCCAGGTGCAGGAGTTCCGCAACCACGGTTAGGCACCTGTGCATTCAGTATCGAATGGATAAAAACAACAAGAAATAATACAATTGTATTTTTCATTTTCTCCTATTTTCCGCTTAGTTCTACCCAGCCCTTCTTGGCCCCATTGTCAATTTCTATTACATAGAAATATGTTCCACTTATAACTTCAGCACCGTCATTGGATTTACCGTCCCATTTGTTATCGGTATTATTATAATTGGAAGTACTCCAGATTTTGCTCCCCCAACGGTTAAAAATTGAAACTGTATTGTTTGGAAAATTCTCGATATTTTCAATCACCCAGGAATCGTTAATTCCGTCGCCGTTTGGCGTAAAGCCATTAAAAACATTGAGTTGACAAGGTTCCGTACTCGCTAAAACAGTATGAGCATACATAACAGAATCAATTGCCACATTCAAAGCATTATATGCTTTAACATTCACGCTATAAGTTCCAGGCGTTAAACTATCAATACTCGAACAATTCTGCAAAGGGCAAACACCAATAGGCTGCCATTCATAACGAATTTGGATTGCTGAAGCCGGAGCAGTATTTAATACGAGCGATATAAAACCATCCTTCTTATTCAAACAACTTTCGTTTTGAAAAAGGGGAGTTAAACTTAATTCAAGTACACCCACAATATCAGGCTGTAAAAACCCTTGGGTGATCATCTGTGCTCCATTCGTAACAGTTGACACAATTGGTTCACCAACATTATAGTACAGTTCTACCCCAGTAGATCCAACAGCACCGCCACCTCCGGTAGTATTGAACACAGAAGGAGAAACTGTCTGACATGTAGATTGTTTAAGAAAAATTGTCATTAATATGACGAAGAAAAAACTCCTCACTTTATTGAAATTATATAATTAAAATACATTTACTTAATCTTAGTAATTTGAACTATCGTATATACTTCCGGACCAAACCCCGATGCTACACCAAAGCCAGACCCAGAAGATGAGGATTGGCATTGATGCTGTATCTCATAAAGCTTAGAAGTTGTAATATTTAAAATACCCGAAAGTAAAGCGTTCGAATTAACATTTCCAGTGACATTGGCATAATTTGATTGTCCGATTATATCGTCTGTTCCATCTGTTAAATTTCTTAGCTTGAGTTGATTCCCCATAACGGTGTAAGCTGGGGCATCAACTTTTATAATATATATTCCAGGCTGTAACGTAAATTGATTTGAAACTAACGACACCAGAGACCCGTCTCCTTCAATTGTATTAAGTGTTCTAGTACGCCATCCTCCAGATGTAAAAGTTCCCCCACTAGTTCCTGAAGGTTTAACGTCTTTAAGAAAAACCGTTCTGGTTGCGTCCTGCCAACTTGCATTACCTGCTGCATCCGATGTTAACACTTTGCCTGGCCCCTGTGTTCCGTCTAAAATTCTGACAGAACCATTTATTTGCATTTTTGCAGTCGGCGCAGTTGTTCCAATTCCAACGTTTCCAGACGGACTAATTACCATACGTGCCGCATTGGCGTTATCGTCATGAAATTCTAAAATACCGGAGGTGTTTGCAGAAAAAATGGTATAACTTCTGCCGCCGCCGCCAGTTGCCTGCAAGTTTAATCCAGCTCCAAGGCCACCATTTTCAGAAACAGCAATACTTTGATAGTTACCACTGTTGGCCACATAAACCTGTCCGTTTGATTCAAGCCCTGTTGAAAAACGAGCATTTCCATTAACATCTAATTTAAAAGACGGTAATGCATTTCCTACACCTAAATTGCCGTTGGCAACGATTACATTTCCAAAAGCGAAGCCAGTGGACTTGCTTTCATTAAATATGAGATCCTGACCTTTGATTACCAGATTATTTAACGTACCGCCCGCAGTAGAATAATGAGATTTAATTACAAAATCCGAAGAGCCTGAATTGGCGATTGCATCGCTTTTTTCAGCGCCTAACGTATATTGCTTCCCTACGTACCCGTCATACATGGAAAGTCTTAATCCAGCAAGTGTTCCTTGAGAACTTGAAGAGCTACTTAAATTTATGATAGCATCAGAAAAATTTCTTACATCCAGTCTATACTCCGGAGAAGAAGTACCGATACCAACAAGATCTCCAAGGTTGTTTTGTGTGATAATTCCAGATCCCTGCATCCACGGAGAGGCACCTCCAACTAAATCCACATAACCACTACCGTTTTCTGAGACTTTAAATTTCCCTGAAACCTGGTCGAAGAAAATTCGTCCGCTACCACCAAATGAAATTGGAGGAACTGTACCCATTCCGGTAACCATTAAAGATGAATCGGTTCTAATATTGCCACTCACATCCAACTTCTCAGTTGGGAAAGTTGTGCCAATTCCTACATGACCGTCCTGGTCAATTTGAAAACGAACAGCTGAAGCGTCTTTATCGGTTATGCGGAAACCAGTTGCAGTGTTTCCATCCTGACCCATAAACCACTCACTCAACGCAGTTTTGATTTGGTATCCCGTTTTAAAATTTCCCCCTGTGTTCTCAACGGATATTTGAAGCGGGTCCGCCATACCATAAACATGAAGCGGCGATGTTGGCGAAACGGTTCCTATACCAACAAAATCACCCGGGTTGCTTTGAGTGATAATTCCGGTTCCTTGTATCCATGGAGACGTTCCAGCACCGCCAATCAGGTCTACATAAGCTCCACCGTTTTCAGATACTTTGAACTTTTGGGCTGTACGGTCAAAGTAAATTTTACCCTCATTCGGTTGTGAATTAAACGGAGGAAAATTGTATGCTGCCATTGACAATGATGAATCAATTTTAGCTTTTCCTCCAACATAGAACCCAGCATTGTTCAAAGTGCCAAATTTGTTAACACTTACTAAGCCATCCCCAGATACCGTAAAAACATTGTGGCCAACACTTCCATTATAATAATAAACATTATAACCCGAAGCAGGATCATTTGCCGCGGAAGTTACTGAATTCATCCAAAACTTTGTTGGCTCTGCAGCATTTGTAAACTTTAATCGTGCAAATGCGTCCCCTCCGGTTTGTTTTAAATGCAGATGTGAATTGGATGTTGAAGAAGGATGATTAATTTCCATTTTATCGGTCAGTGGTCCGCCTGTACCAACTCCAACTCCGTTAGACAGCAATGTTGGATGTAAAACTCCACCGGAATTTGACCAGACAGCAAGAGAAGAAAGACTGACCGAGTTAGTCGGTGGCCCAGATGTCAAAGTTGTTCCTATTAATGACAATGGTGAAGCAATTCCACTCACCGAAAAAGTATTTCCGGCCTGATTGACAATGATATTGGCATTACCAGCAACGACAGAAGCTGTTGGAATAGTAACAGTATTTGCGCCTGTGATGGATAATGAATTACCAGTAACAGATAAAGATTGATTTGGTGAAGATAAAGTATAATTCGGTGCAGTTCCAGTAACATTAATCCCTGTGCTTCCTGTGATAACAGTAGTACTCGAAGTAGGTATCGTTAATGTCTGAGACGGATAAGATCCTATTAATGATCCACCAACCACATTTAAACTTGGTGTTACTGAACTCACAGTATAACTCGGAGCAGAACCTAATATGCTGACATTTGTTCCTGGTGTTAATGATGTTGTTGCACCTATAGGCAAAGTAACCGTGTTACCACCTGTAATGGAAAGAGAATTACTGTTTATTGTCAGTGATTGATTGGGCGACGATAACGTATAGTTAGGTGCTGTACCCGTCATAGATATTCCCGTGCCAGGTGTATAAGTATTTAAAGCAACCGTATTTCCCCCTGCTGACAACACATTGTTATTTGTTCCTGTTAAAGTGAGGCTTGTTGCATTGATCGCTGATGTACTTGTACTAATACCATTTGTTATCTGCACGACATTTCCTCCGGGAATACTGATTGAATAGGCCGGTGCACTTATGGTATAATTTGGAGCCGAACCAGTAACATTTACATTGACTCCTGGTGTAACCGAAGTTGCTGGAGATGACGGTAAAAGCACTGTATTTCCACCAGGGCCGTTTATTGTTAAGGAATTAGAGTTTACTGTTAAGCTAGGACTTGGAAGCACAACGGAATTCCCATTGCTAATCGTTAACGAACCGCTGTTAATACTAAGGGTTGGATTTGGAACACTCACAGTAAATGTGCTTCCGGTTGTAGGTGTGACTGTTGCCATTCCTCCCCCAACAACACTAATTGTATTTGATCCGGTTCCTACAAGTGTAGCGGTGGTTACAACAGTCCCCTGAGAAAAAGTAAGCACGTTGGTACCGTTATTATAAGACAAGTTTGGTGCAGGTAAGGTTTGCCAAATTGCATTTCCGGCACCATCATTGGTCAACACATCCCCGGCATTTGTAAACGTTCCGACTGCCAGGTGTAGTGCATTGGCATAAATTTGTGGTGATGATATGCTCGCATCAAATCTTCCTGCTCCTACAACGTGAAAAGTTGCTTGCGGCGTCGTTGTGCCAACACCCATATTACTGCCGTCAAAATAAAAATTCGTTCTGGGAAGGGTATCCCACACCAAACCATTATTATACATAAACTGACCACTGTATGCATTTGGCAAGTTAGTACCTGCCGGCACATTCACAGTAAAGTTGGGGTAAACACCGGTAATAGTAGCACTACCTGCTCCACTTAATGAAACTGTCTGGTCTGGTGCGACAGTTGGCGTATTAATTGTAAAGTTAGGATACGTACCGGTAACTGTTGTTGAGCCTGTAGCATTCAGTGTTATTGTTTGATCAGGTGCCGTATTGGAAATTGTGCTTCCGGATACATTGATACCAGTTCCTGCAGTATATACAGTAGCAGCAGGAATATTAATAGAATAGCTGCCACCAGCTGATGTTACCGTATTGGGGGCATTAACGGAAATAGTTGGGATGGGACTGGCGTTTCCTGACGTTTGAGCATATAGCGCAAAGGGGACACTCATAAATTGCTGTGTTCCTACGGATGAATAAGAAGTTCCTCCGCTCGGGTCCATTGACACTTCAAGATAATATGGTCCGTTCGCCCAGTTAATTCCCGTGAAAGAAGCGTTGTTAACCGAACCGATTCCGAGTGTGAACAAACCAAAAGGGTTGGTTGTTTTGTTGTGGGCTTCTGAAAAAATTACAGGTCCAGCAGCGCTTCCTTGATGCAAGTCCAATTTAATTCCAATATTCTGGTTGGCTAATAGCGAACCACTGGAATTTCGTGCAATACCTTGGTAACTAATCTCCTGAGGAGCCTGACCGTAAGTGAAGATGGAAATAGAAATCAGTAAAGTAAAAATTAAATGTTTCATAAATTATTGAATTTAAATCAAGAAGTAAAGTTTCTCCTAAAAACGAAGAATGTTAAAATTATGCAAAATAATTCAACAGAGGCAAAGAATTAACAGTTGAATGAGGAAAATTAAATGTTAAAAACAGAAATACTATCGGTAAACAGTATTTAATAAAAAAGATATGGTATTATTTTAAAGATCCCACACGCTGCGACGGCGCTGGTAGTTAATAGGCTTAAAACTCTCCTTATGTTCGAGGATAAAAGCCATCATAAAGTAAATGATGATTGGAGAACCAAACGTAAAAAATGAAAGGTAAATAAAATACATCCGGATGTGGGTGGTTTTAATACCCAGTTTTTTTCCCCACCATTCACATACTCCAAAGGCTTTTTGTTCAAACCAATATCTAATTCTATCAATCATTGCTGCAAAAATACTAAAACTTCTTATTGCATGCTCATGTTTAATGAACTTTTGAGCAAAGACTCACCTACCTGGCAGTGAAGGCATCTTTTCTTTGAGCAAAAATTATCCAAAAGATAAATTTGAGCCTGACTCTCAAGTGCGTTTAGCGGTGGCATTCCCATAAATGAAAATTCTTTCGTCTTTTTATTTTTTTCGGCAGGAAGCTGCGATAAAAGATCCATGGCATAGTCGGCAAGTTCTTCCTTGTTGCTATGTTTTGACAGAAAGAAGAGAAAGGGCACGATTGTATTGATAATGATGGACTCTATTGCAGCATCGCCAAGTGATTTTGATACACTGATAGATTCGTTATCAAATCTAAAATGATTGTTCCAATACTGGTTGGGTTCAACAGAAAAGAATTTACTGATTAATTGAAATCCTGGCTTCTGATCGATTAAATGATACAGCGAAGTTTCATTTTCTAACAGGGCAGATAACTGACTCAAACGTATGGTAGGGAAATTTGCCGGGCGCGTTTTTGAAAATTTCCACTGTTCCTTTTTTATTTGCTGAAAATTATGCTTGTGCTTTAAAAAAACATATTCATTCTGTAATTGTCGAGGAAATTTATCTTCAAACAACTCGTCCAATAAACCCGCTACGCCAAAAAGCATAGCCTGGATTTTCAAGGGCTGGTCACGGTATTTCTTAATGAGTGAGAACGGAAGAGTCTTGCCTAAAAGTTCAAATGGCTCATTGTTGATCTTAAATCCAAAATTTCTAAACAGCAATACATACAAAGTATCTTCATAGTTGTTACGCGAATAGGAAAATAAATGTTCAATATAAGAGGTCTTTTCCTCCAACCTGGTAATGGCCAACCTGTCCATCCAAGATTTCCATTTGAATCCGGCAACATTTTGAATCGACTTACCGCATGCCAGTGTTTGTTTTGAGACTTGTAGTTGATTGTATTGATCCAGTAAGGTTGAGGGGATTAAATGCCGAAGTTCAACAAGGGATACATTATTTTGCTCATTCTGAAGGATTTCCCGGTCGTTTTCATAAACCACATGTAATATGATGTTATCATAGGCTTTATCATTGTGGTGGTTATGTTTCAACCAATCTGATGTTTTTATGTGTATCTCTACATTTCCTACCAGCAATACGTTGTTGATCCTAACTTTCGAATTAAAAAAATCAGGACCGGAGTCCTGATTATGTTCACCAATAGAAATTACCTCGATGTCTTCGCCTTTTGATCCCTTAAAGATGGATTGACGGAGCAATTTATATTTCCAAATGCTATGGAGAAGCGCTTCGTTCATCAGTTTACGAATCAGGAGCTATTAATTATAATGGTGTATGTAAAAGTTATTTCGGTTGAGTTGCTTTAACCGAGAACACGAATTTTGTTAAGGCATCTTTTTGTGAGTCGGTTATTTTGGCTTTTTTTGCCATATCATCGATAATAGGTTGCCATTTATCTTCAGAAATCCTGTAAATGCTTTTTGCTCCATGGCACTTTGTACACACGCCCGTATAGATCGCGTGTCCCTCACTTAATTTTTCATGCGTTGCATCAGGGAACTTTACTTTAATTGCAGTAAGCTCTTCTTCGCCAGGGACAAAAATACCTGTAGTCGATTTAACCGGTGCGGATGCGGTGTCGGCAGTAGTTTTCTTTTTTGAATGGCAAGCTGCAATTACTAATATGGCTGCGGCTAATGAAGTAATCTTTAAAGTTGTCATAAAATTAAATTTGGATTAAAAATACTATATAATCTTGTTATTACTAATGCAAAGTTTATTCCTCAATTTTGTATTCATTAATCTTTCGATACAATGTTCTCTCACTAATTCCAAGTTCTTGCGACGCGTATTTACGTTTACCTTTATGTTTTTTCAGAGCTTTTTTAATCATATCAATTTCTTTATCCTGAAGCGATAGTGATTCTTCCACAACAATGGGTTGTGCATAAGCGCCCGGATCTTTTACAATAATGGGACTATGAACTTTATGATCATTTCCGGAAACGATAGGAAAATTAGAATCCTGGTTATAAAGCCGATCAATTACCTGTGAATCGTCAGAAGAAAGATTGCCAATAGTTCCACCGCTTACCTGAACAATATCGTGTACCACTTTTTTAAGATCATTCAGATCTTTTTTCATATCAAATAGCACTTTATACAAAAGATCGCGTTCACTCATTTCAGCCCCTCCACTGTTCCCACTCACAGCATGCGTTAATACTGGTAAAGTGTTTGTCTGAAAATTAGGAAGGTATTGAAGAAGTGTATCTAAAGAGATATCGCGTTCTTTTTCAATGATGGAAATTTGTTCGGTTATATTTTTTAACTGACGGATATTTCCCGGCCAATAATAATTTACAAGGGCGCGTTCGGCATCGGGCGACAATTTAACGGCGGGCATTCGGTACTTGGCAGCAAAATCACTGGCAAATTTCCTAAATAACAGGTAAATATCGTCTTTGCGTTCACGTAAGGGCGGTAAAATAATCGGAACAGTATTTAAACGGTAATACAGATCCTCCCTGAATTTTCCTTTCTCAATTGCAACAGTAAAATTTATATTGGTTGCAGCCACTACACGGACGTTCGTCTTTTGAACTTTGCTGCTCCCCACTCTGATGTATTCTCCTGTTTCCAAAACACGGAGCAAACGAGCCTGGGTGGTAAGGGGTAGCTCGCCTACTTCATCCAAAAAAATCGTTCCGCCGTCAGCTACTTCAAAATAACCTTTTCGTGCTTCGTGCGCGCCGGTAAAAGAGCCTTTTTCATGCCCGAACAGTTCACTGTCGATGGTTCCTTCCGGAATTGCACCACAGTTCACAGCAATATACTGCCCATGTTTGCGCGCACTATTCTGATGAATAATTTGAGGGAACACCTCTTTCCCCGTTCCGCTTTCTCCGTTAATTAATACGGTTAAATCGGTTGGTGCTACCTGGCGAGCAATATCAATTGCCCGTTCAAGCTGGGGGTTGTTTCCTATGATCCCGAAACGTTGCTTTGTATCTTGTAAATTCATTTTTAATAAAATAAGATTATAGTATCAGGATTAAAATGGCTTCATAAATCAACAAGATCTATTGACCTAAGCCAAATATTAAAATTTTTATAATTGTGTGCCAATCGTAATACTTCCTTCTTTAATACTTTATAAAACTATCTTAAACACATTCTCCAATCAATGTCCCGCTTGTGCAGTTGGTAGCAATCACATTCACATAATCACCCTTCTTTAAATTTCCCTTAGGAAAAACAACTACTGTATTTTGCGAATTTCTTCCACTCATCATGTCAGAAGATTTTTTAGATACATTTTCAACCAGTACCCGGTGAATTTTACCCAAGCCTTGTTTGGTACGCACTTCACTGTGTTTTCGTTGCAAATCAACTATTTCAGTTAAGCGACGGCTCTTCACATTTGCCGGCACATCGTCTTTGTACTTTCGTTCTGCAAGGGTTTTAGGGCGCTCGCTGTAGGAAAACATGTAAGCAAATTCATACTTCACTTCTTCCATGAGTGATAACGTATCCATGTGTTGTTCTTCTGTTTCTCCACAAAAACCGGTAATGATATCGGCGGAAATTCCTGCTTCGGGCAAAATACGCCGAATAGCAGCAATCCGATCCAGGTACCATTCACGCGTGTATCCGCGGTTCATCTTTTCTAACATTTCACTATTGCCGCTTTGAACAGGTAAGTGCACGTACTTACAAATATTCTCGTATTTAGCCATCATGTGTAATACATCATCACCCATATCTTTGGGATGCGATGTTGAATAACGAACACGAAGATCAGGATGAATTTGCGCAACCATTTCTAACAATTCCGCGAAAGTTGTTGAGCCGGCTTTTTGTTCCTCTGAAAGCGTTTCTTTTTTTAATCCTCCCCCGCTCCATAAATAGGAATTAACATTCTGTCCTAATAAAGTTACTTCCCTGTAGCCTTTATCAAAAGCTTCCCGGCATTCACGCACAATCGTTTCAGGTTCACGGCTTCTTTCCCGCCCTCGTGTAAACGGGACAACACAAAAACTGCACATATTATCACATCCACGCATGATACTTACAAAAGCACTAACACCATTATGATCAAGCCTAACAGGAGAAATATCTGCATACGTTTCTTCTTTACTTAAGATAACATTAATTGCCTGCTGGCCACCTTCAGCAACGGCAATCAAATTTGGCAAATCACGGTAAGCATCCGGACCAACCACCATGTCAACCAGTTTTTCCTGCTCAAGGAACTGGTGTTTTAAACGCTCAGCCATGCAGCCCAAAACGCCAATCAATAAATTTTTGTTCGTTTTCTTAACCTTTTTATAATCATGCAGGCGCTGCCTAACCCTCGCTTCTGCATTTTCGCGGATAGCGCAGGTATTCACAAAAATTAAATCAGCCTCTTTATAGTTTGTGGTAGTTGAATACCCTTTATCCATTAAAATCGAGGCTACAATCTCACTATCGGCAAAATTCATCTGACATCCGTAGCTTTCCAAAAACATTTTTTTTCCCGGCTTTTGATCAGAACTAATTACTAATGCTTCTCCCTGCCTTGATTCATCTATTACTTTATTCTCCATTCTTTATTAAAAACGCAAAGATAATGGATTGTTATGACAATTTGACACGTTAACAAAAGTTTACGAATCAACTAGAAAATTTAATTTACCCTCGGTAACTAGCTAATATTCAACAATGTAATAATAAACCTGAACTTTAAATCTAAAAACAGCAAAATAAAAATTAGGTTTATTCAGATTAAATTTTTTTCCTTTGCAAACTTTTAAAGAATTATATATCGCCCTTTCCCTTTTAAAAAAGGTAAAATTCTGCGATTCTTGGTTCCGTAAAAGCGAACTTTTAATATACATATATAGATGGCAAAAAATTTAGTTATTGTCGAGTCCCCCGCAAAAGCGAAAACAATTGAAGGATTTTTAGGAAAAGATTTTACTGTAAAATCAAGTTTTGGCCATATACGCGATTTGGTAAAAAAAGGGTTTGGGGTAGATATTGAGAATAATTTTACTCCCACTTATGAAGTTCAACCCGATAAGGAAAAAGTAATTGCCGATTTAAAAAAGATTGCAAAAACAGCCGACATAGTGTGGCTCGCTTCCGATGAAGATCGCGAGGGTGAAGCCATTAGCTGGCATTTATACGAAACTTTAGGATTAAATAAAAAGAACGCCAAACGCATTGTTTTTCATGAAATCACAAAACCCGCAATCTTAAAAGCGATTGAAAATCCGCGTGAAATTGATATTAATCTGGTAAATGCTCAGCAAGCCCGACGGGTGTTAGACCGCTTAGTGGGTTTTGAATTATCGCCAATATTATGGCGAAAAGTGCGTCCGAGTTTATCCGCCGGAAGGGTGCAGTCGGTAGCGGTAAGATTAATCGTGGAACGGGAACGGGAAATTCAACAGTTTAAATCTACCTCTTCTTTTAAAGTATCAGCGCTTTTTAAAGTAGGTTCAGGAATTCTGAAAGCGGAACTGGATAAGCGTTACGCAACGGAAGGAGAAGCACAGGCTTTTCTGGAAAAATGTAAAGTCGCGTCCTATACCATTGCAAGTTTGGAAACAAAACCTGCAAAACGTTCGCCGGCGGCGCCATTTACTACATCAACTCTTCAGCAGGAAGCTGCCCGCAAATTAGGTTTTTCGGTTGCTCAAACCATGCAGGTTGCCCAACGCTTGTATGAAGCCGGAAAAATTACTTACATGAGAACGGATTCGGTTAATTTATCGGAAACGGCAATAAACCAGGCAAACAAAGAAATTAATGATAATTACGGAGCTAAATATTACCAACCCCGCGTTTATAAAAACAAAAGCAAAGGCGCGCAGGAAGCTCACGAAGCTATCCGTCCGACCTATATTAACCGTACGGTAATCGACGGGGAACGAAACGAACAGCGTTTATATGATCTGATTTGGAAGAGAACAATTGCCTCGCAAATGAGCGATGCCGAACTTGAAAAAACAACTGCCAAGGTGGGTGTTAGTGGGGCTTCTGAAGTGTTTGTAGCCCAGGGCGAAGTCCTGAAATTTGACGGTTTCCTTAAAGTTTACATGGAAGGAACAGACGAAGAAAACACTGATGAAGAAAATTCATCTATGTTACCTCCAATGAAAGTTGGGGAAAAACTCGAAAGCCAGGAAATAACCGCTACACAACGGTTTACACACCATCCCGCGCGTTATACGGAAGCAAGTCTCGTTAAAAAACTGGAAGAGCTTGGTATTGGCAGGCCTTCTACTTATGCTCCAACTATTAGTACCGTGCAAAAGCGAAATTATGTTGAAAAAACCGATCGCGAGGGAAATCCAAGAGAATATGTTCAGTTAAGCCTGATTAAAAATTCAATTTCAAAGGACATTAAAATAGAAAATACAGGCGCCGAAAAATCTAAATTATTCCCCACTGATATTGGAATGGTAGTGAATGATTTTTTATTGAAATATTTCCCAACCATTCTGGATTTTAATTTCACGGCTAAAGTTGAAGAAGAATTTGATGAAATCGCAGAAGGAAATCTAGACTGGCAAAAGATGTTAAAAGAGTTTTATACACCATTTCATAAAACCGTTGAAACTACTACCGAAAACAGTGAGCGCGCCAGCGGAGAAAAAATTTTAGGGACAGACCCTGTTTCTGGCAAACCAGTGAGTGTGCGCGTAGGCCGTTTTGGGCCACTGGCACAAATTGGTGAAACTATCGAAGGTTCGGAGGAAAAGCCAAAATTTGCAAGCCTGAGAAGAAATCAAAGCATCGAAACCATTACTCTTGACGAAGCGCTGGATTTATTTAAATTACCAATGACGCTTGGCGAATACAATGGCATGGAAGTAGTGGTTGCCGTTGGTCGATTTGGACCTTATATTAAATTAGGTGAAGCTTTCATTTCAATTCCAAGAACCATTGATCCGCTAACGTTGGATATGGAAAAAGCATTGGAAATTATAAAGGAAAAAGAAGAAGCGGATGCTCCAATTGCACATTACCAGGGCAAAGGTGTGACTAAAGGAACCGGCCGTTTCGGGCCCTTCATAAAATACGACGGTATGTTTATCAACGTTCCACGGGCCTACAATTTTGAAAAACTGTCTCAGAAAGACATTGAAGAACTCATTGAAAAGAAATTAGAAAAAGAGGCCAACCGTTATATTCATAACTGGCCTGAAGAAAAAATCTCTGTGGAAAATGCGCGCTGGGGTCCTCAAATTAAATTTGGCAAACTGATGCTGAAATTGTTTAAAACGGGAGGTGGCAAATTTACGCCGGATGAACTATCTGCATTAACATTGGATGAAGTTAAAGCCATGATAATTGCTCAGGTCCCAAAGGCGTTTGACAAAAAAGGGTCTAAAAAAGCAGCTCCTAAAAAAGCAAAGGTCGTAAAGCTGGAAGGAGAAAAAGCGACGACGAAGAAAGCAATGGTGAAAAAGGCCGCCAGTAAAAAAGCGGCTCCAAGAAAGGTCGCAGCTAAAAAAGCTCCGGCAAAGAAAGCAGCGTCAAAGAAAGCGTAATAAAAAAGGGTGATTAATTTCACCCTTTTTTGTGCTAAAAAACCGTTAAACGGTAGGTGCCTATTCGGGATTAAAACATAATTTCGGGCAAATTATTAAACAGCTTATGAAAGTTCTATTTATTGCCTGCCTCGCATTTAG
Source organism: Bacteroidota bacterium (assembly GCA_029237825.1). Lineage (GTDB taxonomy): Bacteria > Bacteroidota > Bacteroidia > B-17B0 > Aurantibacillaceae > UBA4416. The sequence goes on from JAQZBQ010000005.1 coordinate 92,261, forward strand.
CTCGGCATTACTCTCCCAAACCCTAACCTATAGTTTTAGCGAAGAATTTGAAACAATCAAAAAACACAGGGACAAAGGCTTTTATAAGCTTGAAAACGGAGATTATGCAGAAGTCTACCTTCAAAAGGATGAGAAAGACATGGTTTTCCAGATCTTCGATAAAAATTTTAAAAGTGTAAAAAAAGTTGAAACAGCTATTTTGCCTGAATTTGAACAGCACCCTGTAGATGAAGGTTTTTTCAGTGTGAAGCATGATTTTTTCTGGTTCTTTTCCACGTGGGACCGGAAAACCGAAACAGAACGGTTGTTTGCAAGAGGTTTTGACCAGGACTTTCTAAAATTTGAAAATAAACCTGTTAAATTAATTGAAACAGGGCGGCTCGACCCAAACAATAAGTATCGCTATAATTATTCCACTGACAGTACAAAAATGCTAATCACTTATCGTGTAAAACCAAAGGAACGCCGCGATAAACTTAATAAAGACATTATTGGATTCAACCTGTTTGATGACAAAATGAATAAGTTATATGCGGCAGAAATAGAAATGCCCTACTCTGAATATGACATGAATAACCTGGATTATGAAGTTGATTCGAGAGGAAACATCTATATGCTAACCGAAGTGAAGATCAATAATTCCTTGGATGGAGAGGTAAACAGAGATCGTGCGAGTAAAGACGCATACCGTTATGAACTCATCCGGGTGAATCAAAAAAACAATTCATTGCAGGCCATTAAAATCAACCTGGATAATAAATACACCAATTCTGTTATCTTATCTGAAGATTTAAACCATGATATTGTTATTGCCGGATACTATTCCGATAATAAAAACAGTACTGGTTCGAATGGCGCCTATATCATCCGCCTGGAATATGATGCTGCTAATGCCGTTAAAAACGTAAAAACAACCTATTGTGAATTCCCTGCAGCTACGTTAAAAGCATATGAAAACGAAAGAAAAAAACGCAAGATGGACAAAAAAGACAAGGACGGAGATCTGGAAGCTTCTAACCTAACGTTTCGTAAACTGGTATTTTATCCGGATGGCAGTGTGCTGATTATTGGTGAGGAATATTATGTGGTAACCCATACGCACTACAACGGTAAAACAACTACTACAACCTACACTTACTATTACAATGATATTTTAGTATTAAAGGCTGATAAAGACGGTAAAACAATCTGGTGTAATAAAATACCGAAACAACAATCCGGTAGCGGAACGGCAGACCTGTCATTCCACCATCACGCTTATAAAGGCGAGGACTATTTTTTTTATCTTGATAATGTAAAAAACCTGAATTTATCTTTGAGCGAGGCACCGGTATCTCATAAATCAGGTGCTGGCGGTTACCTTACCTGCGTAAAAATTGATAAGGCTGGTGTAATGACAAAAAGATCCATTTTTGATATCCGTGATGAAAAAGTACGTCTGTTTCCACGGAATTTCGAATCCATTTCAGGTAATTTAATCGTTGACCGATTAAAAGCCGACCGGGACGCATCCAAGATATTTAATTTAGAGATCAAGTAAGTAGATGTTATAAGATTTCGGGTAATGTGAATATGCTATATTTACGTTAATGAAAACGGCTACCATCCATGAATTGAAAAAAGAGTTGCAGGAATTACCTCCCAAACAATTGGCCGATTTATGCCTGACTCTAGCTAAATATAAAAAGGACAATAAAGAGTTCCTCGATTACCTTTTGTTTGAAGCACATGATAAACCGAATTTTATTGCCGAAATTAAAAAGGAAATTGACGAACACTTTGAAGAACTGAAGTTACAGACAAACCTTTATTACGTTAAGAAAAGCCTTCGCAAACTGCTACGCGTTATCACCAAATACTGCAAATACATTTCGGATAAAGCACTGGCCGCTGAACTGCATATTTATTTTTGCCAAAAGCTCAAAGCTTCCGGAATAAAATATCACAAAAGTCAGCTTTTGGTTAATATGTATGAACAGCAATTAAAAAAAATAAATACGCTCATCCACGCATTGCATGAAGACCTTCAGCAGGATTACCTGAATGATCTCGAAAAATTATAGATCGGTATGTTAAAAAGATCGGTACATATCTATTTGAACAAAACACTGCGCATGCTCAGAGATCCCATATCCATCATATCATTAAAGAAATGAAAATCATCCGTTTTGTCCCTTAATCCTAAGGCATACATCAATGGTAAATAATGATCGTTTGTGGGATGTGCAAGAGCGGCAAGTTTTCCCAATTTCTGGTATTCAATCAATGGAACAGGGTTGTTTTCTTCAATGCTTTTCTTAACCAGCATATCAAATTCGACAGCCCAGTCGTACGCCTTGATGCTTCCATCCCAACTGAGTAGACCTAAATTATGCACCACATTTCCGCTGGCCACAATCATAATACCTTTACTTCTTAATTCGCTTAACTCCGTTGCAAGGTTAAAATGGTATTGAGGTGATTTTGCGTAATCTATGCTCATCTGAAAAACCGGGATATTGGCTTTAGGATACAGGTGCATTAACACCGACCATGCACCATGATCCAATCCCCATTCAAAATCTTCATGTACCATTGTTGACTTCACGCTTTCGATTGCCATTTTCGCATAATCAGCCGCACCAGGTGCCGGGTATTGAACGGCAAACAACTCTTTTGGAAATCCACCGAAATCATGAATAGTTTTGGGCTGGTCAACCATGGTAACTGCCGTTCCTGTGGTTAACCAATGCGCCGATACACATAAAATGGCCTTCGGTACAGTTAGTTTCTCGCCAATGGCCTTCCAGGTTTTACTATAAATATTATCGGTAATAGCATTCATCGGATTCCCATGCCCGACAAATAACACCGGAATCTTTTCCGATCGGCCAAGGGTACCTGATAACTTCTTTAAATCATTTAGAGTCATACATGTTGATTTGCTTCTTTAGGTTTGGAGTGAATTAAAAGTACGGGAGGAATGTAATTCTAACAGTACATAAAATTAAGGATTAAATTTTCCCGGCATTTACGCAAAACCATTTAATTATACTATCACAATGACTTCAATTGACGATTTTCAATGGTTTGCTTATCAGATTCACACATAAATACCCTGTGAAGGGTATTAAAACATCTTTATCTACTTCTTAATTTTACAATTATGAAAATAACTTTTACACTTCTTAGCCTTACCTGCGCTACTTTAGTTCGTGCCCAAGCCGGCATTGCCGATAATACATTCAATATGAACGGTTATTTTGAGCACGCGTTTGGAACAGGTTATGATTATGGTACTTCATGCGTAATTCAGCCTGATGGTAAAATTATAGCTGCAGGCGGGGTGAAAAATGGAACAACACAATTTGACAGCGGTGTTTTACGATTAAACCCCAATGGAACATTGGATAATACATTTGGGAGTAATGGTGAGGTTATTGTTGATATATCCGCCAACGATCGGGCAAACTCTGTTGCATTGCAACCCGACGGCAAAATAGTGGTAGCAGGAAATAATTCTGACGACTTTTGTGTGATGCGGTTAGACGCATCCGGCAACCCCGACAATGGGTTCAATACAAATGGAAAACGGGTAATCGATTTTGGTAGTGGGGATGAATGCCTTAAAGTATTACTTCAAAATGATGGAAAAATAATACTAATAGGTCGTGGGATCATCTCGTTTGCAAATAAAATCTGCGTTGCACGCCTAAATAGTGATGGATCTCTTGACAACACATTCGACGGCGACGGAATAGCCACTTATTCAGTGAGCGGCGTGGCGGATCTGGGACTTAGTGGTGCTGTTCAGGCAGATGGAAAAATCATTGTTACCGGCTTTAGTACATTGAGCGCTTCAGGTCATGATTATACAGCGTTACGAATAAATGCAAACGGCACTATAGATAACAACTTTGGATCTAATGGCAGCATAAGGGTTCCTATTGGCTCAGGAACATCCAATGATTATACATATGACATGGCTTTATATCCTGACGAAAAAATCATCATGGTTGGTAACAAAGGAATTGTACGCTTGAACAACAATGGCACCCTCGACCTATCATTTAATTCCACGGGTGTGCTACCCTTTACTGCAGATATCAGAAGCGTGGTATTACAGCCAAATGGTAAAATTGTTTGTGGCGCATACAGCACGGTGTACCGTTTTAATACTGATGGCTCGGTGGATAATACTTTTGGAAATTCAGGAATAGCTAGCATCAATACAAGCTATAACAGCAGTTTTTTAAGTGATGTACAACTACAACCTGACGGGAAAATAGTAATTGTTTCTCATAATGATTTATTAAATGGCTCTACAGACGCAAACTTTTTTGTGGCACGCTTCACCGGCGATGCAATTACAGGCGTGAATGAACTGAATAATGAAACCAGTATCAGCGTATCTCCAAATCCATGTACTGATCAATTAATAATAAATCTTGAAAAAAATAAGGGTGGATTAATTGAAATTACTGAAATAACGGGAAGGTCTGTTTACTCAAAATACCATACGGAAAATAAAATAGTTATAGAAACTACTTTTTTAAATGAAGGTTTGTATTGTATATCCGCTAATGGCACCTGCAAAAAAATATTGGTAAAACGGTAATGGCTATCAGAAAAAGATTGCTTTACAACATTACATTGCAATTAATATGAATCAAAATAAGGAGCTTTCTATCTTCTGTCCAAATTAGAATCTATATCACTTACCGAGTAACGTAAATGCACCCCAAAAGTATGGATGAGGATAATTTTTTCTCACTATGTGTTGCGCTTTTTTAAAAGCCAAATTGATGTTTTGTTGCGTAGGATTTAAACCCCATTCTTTATAAAATTCAGTCATCAACATCATAGTGGCGTCATCATCTACCTGCCACAAACTCATGATCAGGTTTTTTGCACCGGCGATATAAAATGACCTTTGCAAACCGTAAACTCCCTGGTTATTCACATCAACACCAAGCCCCGTTTCGCAGGCTGATAATACCACCAGGTCGGTATTTGCAAGGCTCAGTAACGACGCCTCATAAGCTGTAAAAATACCGTCCTGGTCAACGATTGAATTACTGGTATCCCTGGCAACGGCTGAAGCACCCGCAAGCATTATCCCCGAACGTAATAAGGGGTTCATCTTTAACTTGGTAGATTCAAAACCCAGGATGCTTTTCTCTTCTTTATCCACATCACTTAGAAAAAAACCGTGGGTTGCAATATGCAGCACTTTTGGCGACATGGTTTTCTTTAATTGTGCTTCGGAAGCTTTTTCTTTCTCATAAACTGCTACATTCCATTTTATGGCTTTAAGACTAGCAGAGATGTTATCCACTTCGGTTTTCGTGCCCGGTAAAGGAATTAAGTTGGTAGCGCCGTACCGACTGGCAACATTCTGGTTTTCTCCAATGAATGTACTCGTGTTTTTCGAAAAATCGAATTGATAATCCGGGAAACCATACAGCTCCGCTTCATTCAAGGGGTTGCCGGGTGTTTCTTTCAGTAAATAACTCAGGTTGGGCAATAACCGAACGTCGAACTGATCAATAAGGTATTTACGTGTTAACGGATCTTTGAGGGTGTATACGTTTAATTGATTATAAATACCATCGGCGGAAAGATAGATAGTGGTAATTCCTGTCAGGCTGGATGTCAAAGGCTTCCAGAACCGACTGTAAGAATGAGTGTCCTCTACCCTATCATACATCTTATTGATATAATCTCTGATGTAATCTGTTTCAAAAGAAGGCGATTGACTGATGCGAATCAATTGCGGATAAAGTTTATCTTTTCTCAGCACTAAAGCCATATATTCACCAACTGAATTGGTATCATTTAAAATATGGTTGGTTCGGACAATAAAAACGGCTGCCTCATTAAGCTTTAACCGCTGCTGAATATCTTTATAGGAAATGGATTTACTTTTTTCAAACGATGTGTATTTTGATTTCAGGTATTGCTCAAGTTGATTGGCTTCTTCTTCGAGCTGTGCCATATCCCAGTAACTACCCTGAAAATCGAGGTCGCGAAACTTGCCGGCCAGCTGCTGTTTGATATGGATCCATTGGTTATATTTTCCTATCAAGGCAGTATCGTTGCTACTTAAAATATGTTTTCGTGTATTAACGCTATTGTTAAGCAACAATGATTTTAGGAACAACTGGTAATTGAAACAGGTAGCAATGAGTTCGTTATGATTCTCCTTGGGGAATAGCCTTGTATACTCCTTTACAAAATTATTGAAGGTTTCAAACCGATTACCTATCCTGTTGTAATAAGACAGTTGCTCGACCTCGCTCATACTTTCAAAATACTCGTCAAACTGATCGCGATAGCCGTTCAAGGTTTCACAAAAAATGAATGCGGCTTTTTTATAATCCTTTTTTTTGAACTGAAAATAAGCGAGATTAAACCGACCATCAAGATAAGCCAGGTGTTTTTCACCAAACTGCTTACTGATGACGGCATTAGAAATTTCAATGTTTTTAATCGCTTCGTCGTATTTTCCAAGTGCGTCGTAAAGGGTGACGGTTCCTCCCAGGAAATAAGCATAACGCTCATGATCCGCTCCCAATGTATTTTTAATGATCCGTAAGGCATGTTGTTTCAGTTCTTCCGATTCAGCATAACGTTTTAAATGCACATACAGCATAGAAAGACTGTTCAGTCCATTCGCGTAAAACGGATGCTCTTCGCCAAGGACTTCGCGATAAATGCTGTTGGCTTCCAGAAGTAAGGGCTCTGCAGCTTTGTAGTTCCCTTCGTCTATATGAACCAGCGCCATGTTATTTAGCGCGTTAGCATAATTCTGATGTTTGGTTCCCAATGAATTTTTACGAATTTCAATTACTTCCAGCAGCAAATCGAAAGCCTGTTTATAGCGGCCAAGATTTCGGTACAGTTCAGCAAGGTTATTCAGGGAATTAGTGTAATCGGGTGAATAGCCAAGCTTAAGCTTTTTATAAATAGCGATGGATGCCTGGTAAGCTTTTTCGGCATCAGGATAATTACCGGTTGCCTTGTGGTTTAAACCAAGGTTGTTTTGAATGGTGGCAAGAATTAACTCATCCCTCACACTGCTATTGGTATAAACGGACATTGCGTTATGAAGCAGGTTGGTTGCTTCATTATAATTCCCGGTAAGACGGTACACTTCGGAAGTATTGTTCAATGTAGTAATGTAACCAGAAGTATCCAAAGGAATACGCGATGCGTGGGTTTCCAGCAAAAGTTTAAACGTTTGTAATGCTTTGGCATAATCACCAGTACCCTGGCTGATGCGTGCATCGTTGTTCAAGCAAATGAGGTATTCACGGTCTTTTTCGCCATTAAGTGTTTTAAAATAATATAAGAGCGCATCGTTCATGGATTTGGCGTAGGCATAATTGCCCATCTCCACGTACATTTCAGCCAGAACTTTAAAACGCATGGTGTATTCCCTGCTGTTTTGGCCATACACTGCGGCCAGGATAGGAAGCGATTTTAAAAAGAGCGATTCGGCATCGGTGTAATAACCCACATGGTTGTATACACAGGCCAGGTCGTAAATGTAAAACGCACGGTACAATGTATCATTCAACGTTTCGGTAATAGCAATGGCTTTGTTAAAATAATCAACTGCTTCATTGTACCTTTGCTCTTTAAAAGCATTTCCACCGAGGAAATCTAAAAGAATAGAACGCTCGATCAGGTTTTGATCAAGGTCTTTTTCATATTTGGTTAAGAAGTCATTCAATTCAGAATTTGAAAACGATTCGCCCTTATCAATCCGTTTTTGAATGGGTTCCCAAGTTTTTTTAAAGCTTTGAGGAAAGCCGTGTATCCCCCATAGGAAAATGACAGCCAGTAAAATTTGTTTCATGAACACGCATGTTATACTGATCTAAAGTTAGGATAAATACTGGAATGATGTGATCCGAAAAAGCGGATCCAATCCGGCTTTATAACCTGCGAGGAATTCAGGGAACATTGAATCCCCCGCATCAGTGCCCAACATTTAAGCGATATTGGGATTAATGCCGGTCTTTTTTTGTGACCTTAAGAAAATATTTTGAGGCAAGCCTTCCCTTGATTTCTGGCAGTAAAGGTTTACAGCATCTAATAACAAGGCTTTATGCTCTGTACCCAGGTCGGCAGGCAAATTATTATTAACTACGCCTTCCTGCAGGGTGGCGAAGATGTAATAATTTTCTTCGTTATAACGAAATACAAATCCGTAATTACCATCTTCCTTTTTGCCGGTTAAAACTATGGGAGGCTCGCACGGCAACATGATGGTATTTTTATCAAAGGTTGGTATTGGTCTTAATGGCTTCATAGATTCTCTAAGTTAAGAATTACCCGGTAAAGCCGTTTACAACTTATCAATAAAATGTCTTATACGCATCGGCAATTACTTATTATGAAATAAGCGAATAGGAAAGCGGAACAGTATTACTTACAAGGGGTTTCAGCAAAACTTATCTATCGAAAAGTATTTAAGGTGTTGCATTATTCACAGCTAGGGTTTTATTATATGGAGGTATAAATTACCTATTTTAAGTAAAACTGTTAAAAGATCATGAAGACGGAAAATACACGATTCGCGTCACGCTGATAACACCTTCCACAACACCGTCATCTTTAAGGGGGAAATATGAGGATTCAAAAATTGCCCCATCGCGGGTAATGCTTCCACGCGAACGTGCCTGTTTTACTTCGTTACCATCCAGGGCTTCAAGTAAATGACCGTAAGATTTCGATGAAGCTAGGCTTGGGAAAACGTCGAGGAAACGTTTGCCAAGCAATTCTTCCTGTGTTTTAGTCAGCAGATTCAACGCATTTTCGTTGGCCAGCAAAAAATTTAATTGGTGATCTAAAAGGGCAATTACGTGTTCTTTGTTCTTATCCGCAACTTTAAAAATAAGGTCCGAATATTTTTTTAAAATGTCTGTTTCCATTAGAGAACACGATTACAGGTTTTGGTTAAAAGACGAATTAAAATAATACAAAGCCAAGGTAAAACAATTTCCCCTGTTTCCAAAAGAATAACTGTGGATAAAATATGATTGACCAAAACGCTATAAGGCATGACTTGTTCTAGTATTAACCATGATTAAGAATAACTTAGGCCTTAAAAACTAAATACGTCTTAGATTCGACCTTCATTTCACACGCCGATTTTAGATTCATTTGTTTTCTTTCTTAAATGTGTAATAGTTCGCAATCCAGTTAGAAATATGTAACACTTGCTTTTTTGCAGCTACAAATAATCCTTTCCCACCGAATTATACCAGAGCAGGATTATACATGACTTTATTTTTGTTTTAAAAACAAAACATGAAACGCTTTGTACCGTTTTTCCTTATTTTATTATCTTTTGAAATGCAGTCGCAATGGAACTGGGCAAAAAATATTTCCATCCAACATTGGGAATATGGTAAATTTCTCAGCCGAAGTTCAAAATCCATGTACATAGCCGGTGAAACCGGATATTATGGCATCAATCCATCCGATGTATTTATAGCAAAATATGATCCCAAAGGGAACCTCGAATCCGTGATCCAGGATACGGCATCAAAAATCATCGATTTTGCAAGTGATGATGAAGCAAATTGTTACGCGATTCTTGTTAAAGGAAATACAACAGAACTCAAAAAATTTGATACCACCTGGCATTTTGCCTGGAGAAAAATAATACCACTAACCTCCATCGCAGTTCATAAAAATCATGTTTATACAGCCGGAAAAACAGATACAATTATAAAATATGATAGCAAGGGTAACTATGTTTCAAGTTGTATTGCGCCCAACATTTCTATTCATAAAATAAGAACGGATTACTCAGGGAATTTGTATTTAATTGGAGAAACCGGCAACGTGGCTGTTATCGCGAAATTCGATAGCACAGGGAATTTAGCTTGGAACTATTCCTGTTCAAACATAGGTAATAATTATTATTCTTCAGCAAATGATCTCGACTTCGATATAAATCACAATGTATATATCACAGGAAATTATATGTCCCGATTGATCACGCAATGCGATACTCTAGAAACAAAAAATGACTCCCATGGCTTATTCACACTTAAATTAAATTCAATGGGGCAATGCCAGTGGATAAGGAACCGGGGATCCAGAAACCTATCTGTTACTAATGAAGGAGTGTATGTTTGTGCTTCCGACACAATATATAAATATAGCTTAAACGGGAATTTTGCTTTTGCAATGCAATATCCTTTAAGTCCTTATGCAACCAGTAAAAAAACAAGCGACGCCATTTATTTTACAGGAATATTTTCAGGAAATATCAACCTTGGCAATCAGTCGCTCTCAAGTTCAATTGCAACAGATGCATACCTAGGAAAATATTCCCCAATTGAATCCAATAGTGTGAACAGGTCTTTAAATACTCGCTTTTCGGCTTTTCCCAATCCATCGAATGGAATTTTCCAAATGCTATTTAATAACGAACCTGTTGAACAGGATATTTGTATCTACGATATACTCGGTAATTGCATCCTCACTAAATCACTGGCAAAAGGAGGGAAACTAGATTTAAGCAGTCAGCCTAAAGGAGTGTATTTCGCCGAGATTACGGAAAAAGAAAAGAAACATGTCGCTAAGTTGGTTGTTCAATAAAATTACAACGAAACGTAAAATGACATTTTATCTTTAAAACTCAGCAGCGTGCCATTTTTTTCTTTCCCAAGGTTTCCCTTGTATTTCGCTTTTTGAATATAGTCTAGAGCATTGGGAACTTTGCAAGCTGTTTCACCTACATCTACTTCAACTGAACCAATTCGCCTGGCAGTTTCAATTGCTGTTTCTGAAAGCGGTAAAACATGCGAACCAACAGAAATAACAAAAATATTCATGTTGGAATGTACTTGGTTATAAGCGAGATGAATTTCCTTTTCAACTCTTGCCAGTAATTTCTTCAACAGACCAAGATCAAGTTCGCTATCCGGTGTAATTGCCACAACACTTGACAAAGTTGCCCAACCGGCTGCGGCGACATTTGTCTTTTTTGAATCAATCCATTGGATACCTAATTCAAAACCGTACTTGCTCTCAGCAGTAATCCAAGGGACCGTGTAATTATAAATGTTTGGTGACTTTGCCTGAACTACCCAATCCGTAAGGTCCATTTTAGTCATCTTTTGTTCATCAGCAATTAAACCTGCAAGGTACATGGCATCAGAATTACCGGTAGCATATAAATCCTTAGAAAGCTGATAGTTTTTCTTTACGCGCTTTTGGATTATTTTCATATCACCAACCTTCACACCAAAAAAAGGCTCCAAAACCCCATGCTTCATAAGCATTTTTTTTGCGCTGGGATTTTCTTTCGCCTTTAATTCTTGCATTATAGATTCGACTGTCATAACAGGGAATTTTACTTAAATTTCATTAAATGATTCAGCGTATGTTTTAAAATTATTAAGGATTGCCTGCCAACCATCGCGTTGCATTTCAATTGGGTTTTCACCTTCCGGATCAAATGATTCTGTTATTTTGGTTTTGGTACCTTCGTTTGAGAAAATAACCGTTACTTTTCTGCCATCGTCCATAACATAGGCAATTTGTTCCTGATTTTTAATCGTTTGATACGTTCCTTCAAAATCGAACCCAAAACTTTTATCTTTTGCTTCCATTCGGTAAAGAAATCGTCCGCCTTCCTTTAAATCATTTGTGGCATGCGGAGTATGCCATTCATCCGAAGCATTATTCCAGTTCATGATATGCTTTGGAAGCGTCCATAATTGCCAGGCTTTCTCAATAGGAACGTTTACTAGAGTTTCAATAGTAACCGTGGGTTGGTTGTGTGTTTGCATCACCGAAGATTTAAATTTTTGTGTAAAAATCAAATCTAAATGTTTTTTAAATATTTTCAAATCGAATCCGGGCATTTACAGAACAGAACACTCACTTAATCTAAATCCATTAATATGTAAAATATATAAAAATCAAAAATTAGATGTAAGGCAATAATTAAAGAATCCCGCCATATTTGCATGATCCTAAAACACATTAACAACCAATATAATAAGCATGGTTACAACTAAAAGTAAAGCTGCATCAGGCTTTCAGTTTAAAAAAACACGGGAAATTATCAAACTTAATTCAACCCAAACTGAATTGACGGGCAAATTGAACAAGCATTCATCGGATTGGTCTGCCTGGTTGGATCAAGCTTCTGAATTTAAATCCATGAATGTTTCAAACACCTCAGTATTGAATATTAATTTCCCGATTAAATGGTGGGAAAATTAATCTTTTAAACTTCTAATTTCCGGGATTCCTTTCAAAGGCTAACCGTCCGGCTAAATAGGCCATCGGGAAATATGCCAAGCCAAGGTCTACGATTGTAAACCAGATTGGTGAAGGCAACATGAAAATATTAATTAAACCTCCCAAAAAGTACCAACTCCCCACTCCCAGGGCGAATTTCATTCTGTGAGCTGTTACCAATTTCGCAGTGATAAAAGCCCCAGTCAACGTTCCTAACGCATGAGCTAAAAAAGGCATCAGAAAATTTTTGGGCTCAAATAAATGAAGGGAAGCCTTTAATCCTTCGATAGTGGTTACATCCGCACCCGCAGGTGGTGGTATGATGCTAGCACTAACCATAATAATACCCATATTTAAAAATCCTCCGGCAAATACGCCGACAATAACCGCTAAAATATTCCTAAGAACTGGATTCATTGCTGTAATTTTTCACTTAACTAAATTTTAAAACGCCACAATTTAAAAAAACAAATCCCTCCGGGATGAGAGAGGGATTTGCTTATTCTTTACACCATTAATCTTATGCCCTCACGCCTGCACGAATGATATTCAAAGCACCACCCGCTTTAAACCACTCAATTTGCTGAGCGTTATAACTATGGTTTACTTTAATGTCTTCCTTACTTCCATCTGCATGATTAAGTGTTAAGGTTAACTGAATACCAGGCGCAAAACTTGTTAAACCATTAATATCTATCACATCGTCTTCACGGATTTTGTCATAATCTGCAACGTTTGAAAACGTTAATCCTAACATTCCTTGTTTCTTCAGGTTAGTTTCATGAATCCGGGCAAATGATTTGACCAATACCGCACGTACGCCTAAATGACGTGGCTCCATTGCAGCATGTTCACGTGAAGAACCTTCTCCATAATTTTCATCACCCACCACAATACTACCAATTCCCTGAGCTTTATAGGCACGTTGAACAGCTGGTACAGACTCATATGCACCAGTTAACTGGTTTTTTACAGAGTCCGTTTTTTCGTTGAAGGCGTTTACCGCACCAATTAACATGTTGTTTGAGATATTATCTAAATGGCCGCGATACTTCAACCAAGGTCCAGCCATGGAGATATGATCTGTCGTACATTTTCCTTTTGCTTTGATTAATAATTTCAATCCTTTCAAATCAACACCTTCCCAGGCAGCGAATGGATCTAATAATTGTAACCGTTGAGATGTTGGTGCTACCAAAACTTTAACACCACTTCCATCAGTAGCCGGCGCCTGGTAACCTGCATCTTCTACCGCAAAACCTTTTGGAGGTAATTCATACCCAGTAGGTTCATCCAGTTTAACCTGCTCGCCTTTTTCATTTGTTAACGTGTCCTTCAACGGATTAAAAGTAAGATCACCTGCAATGGCCATCGCAGCTACTAATTCTGGTGATGCAACAAACGCATACGTGTTTGGATTTCCATCCGCGCGTTTTGCAAAATTCCGGTTAAACGAATGAATGATGGTATTCTTTTCTTTTTTCTCTGCACCTACACGGTCCCACATTCCAATGCATGGTCCGCACGCATTCGTAAATACCGTTGCACCCACTTCATTAAAAACATCGAGGAAACCATCACGTTCAATGGTATATCTGATTTGCTCGGAACCCGGATTAATCATGAACTCCGCTTTTGACTTTAAACCTTTAGCAGAAACCTGTTTCGCCAATGATACAGCACGTGAAATATCTTCATAAGAAGAGTTAGTACATGAACCAATTAACCCCGCTTCTATTTTTAACGGCCAGTTATTGGCAATGGCAGTTTCCTTTAATTTTGATATAGGAGTGGCTAAATCGGGCGTGAATGGACCATTTACATGTGGTTCCAATTCTGACAGGTTTATTTCATGAACTTCGTCAAAATAATTCCTTGGATTATCATAAACTTCTTTATCACCGGTTAAATGTTCCTTAATACCATCTGCTAAGGCAGCCACATCTGCGCGTCCGGTCGCTTTTAGGTAACGGCTCATGCTTTCATCGTAACCAAAAGTAGAAGTTGTAGCTCCAACCTCTGCGCCCATGTTGCAAATGGTGCCTTTTCCGGTACAACTTAAAGCAACTGCGCCTTCACCAAAATATTCAATAATTTTATCGGTACCACCTTTAACAGTTAAAATACCAGCAACTTTTAAAATAACATCTTTGGCGCTTGCCCATCCATTTAATTTACCTGTTAATTTTATACCAATTAATTTTGGCATTTTAAGTTCCCATGGCAGGCCAGCCATAACATCACAGGCATCAGCTCCACCTACCCCAATCGCAATCATCCCTAAACCACCTGCATTTACTGTGTGGGAGTCAGTACCAATCATCATACCTCCGGGAAACGCGTAGTTCTCTAAAACAATCTGATGAATTATCCCTGCACCTGGTTTCCAAAACCCAATGCCGTATTTATTGGAAACAGATGCCAAGAAATCAAACACTTCTTCGCTCTCATGTTTCGCCCGGTCTAAATCAGCCGCAGCACCCACTTTAGCCTGAATCAAATGATCGCAGTGAACAGAAGATGGAACAGCTACTTTTGGTCGGCCCGCCTGCATAAACTGTAATAAGGCCATTTGAGCAGTAGCATCCTGCATCGCAACCCTATCCGGGTTGAAATCTACGTATGAATTTCCGCGAGGATAATCCTGAAGCGGAGTTGACACATCCAAATGTGAATATAGGATCTTTTCAGATAAAGTTAAAGGACGACCCAAGGCTTTACGTGCTGCTTCAATTCTTGAAGGCATGTTTGCGTAAACCTTCTTAATCATTTCAATGTCAAATGCCATAGTTTGTATATTAGAGATTTATGAATAATGTCCCAATCATAATCGGGATGTTTTTGCGTTACGAATTTAGGAATTAATTACTTTTTTAAGGTATAAAAGGATAAAAAGTTTTTGAATAAGTTTATGTAGATTATCCTTCTAATTATAATAAAACAGAACAACCTCTTAAAGTTTTAGTCCTCATATTCTTTGGCTTACAGCCTTTTGGGCTATTTTTTCATACGCATTACTTGTACAAATCAGTATTAGAGATAATTTCTTTTTGATAAGGTGTGTTTAATCCTATATTCGTTTCGTACTTACACAAGTCGGGAAAAATGCATGAAGGTATAAACCGGCTTATTTGTTCTATTATAGGTGACTTTATTAAACGATAATATACCAGACCATGAAAATGCCTTAACAAAGGAATGGATAATTACCAATGGCATTGGAGGTTATGCCTCCTCCACTATTATTGGCACAAACACTCGACGTTATCACGGTTTACTGATTGCCGCCACTAATCCTCCAACCGGGAGAAAGCTTATGGTTTGCAAAGTTGAAGAGACCATATCGCAAAACCACACTCAAACAATGCTTTCCACAAATCAATATGTGAATACCGTTTACCCGGAAGGCTATTACTATGTGAAAGGTTTTACCCGTATGCCTTTACCCACTACCTTGTTCCGGGCGGGAGAAGCAGAATTATCCAAAACCGTTTTCATGGTTTATAATTCCAACACTACCGTTGTGGAATATTCCAATGCTTCCACTGTTCCTTTCCGGCTTCGGCTCGATCCATTATATGCGGTTCGCGATTATCATTCCCTTTTACGTGAAAATTCCGACTATCATTATTTTGTAAAAAATGACGGACAGAAACATTCCATACTCGCCTATGCGGGGGCAGAAACCCTTTACTTTAAACATACAAAAGGCCAGTATACGGCGAACCCACGCTGGAACAAAAACATATTGTATAATATAGAAAAGCAAAGGGGACAGGATTTTACAGAAGATCTTTTCAGTGCCGGAACTGTGGAATGTCAGCTGAATCCTGGAGAGACCATGCACCTTGTATTTTCTCTTGACGAAAACAAAATAAACCAGGATCCCGTTGAACTTAAAGCCATGGAAATCGAACGCTTGAGTGCCCTGGTTCCTTCAACCATTCATAACAAATTTCTTGCAGACCTTATTGTCGCCAGCGACCAATTTATTGTTCATAGAAAATCAACCGAAAATTATTCTATCATTGCCGGTTACCATTGGTTTACCGATTGGGGACGAGATTCAATGATCGCCCTCAGAGGATTATGCATCGCTACCGGGAAACAAAAAGAAGCACGTTCAGTAATTACAACTTTTTTAAATGTATTAAAACACGGAATAATCCCGAATCGTTTCCCTGATTACGAAGCAGATGAGCCAGAGTATCATACCATGGATGCAACGCTTTGGCTTTTTATCGCGATTTATGAATATGATCTTCGATTTAAAGACACACCTTTTTTAAACAATGTGTATTCAAAATTATCAGAGATCCTACAGCATCACATGGCTGGTACAAAGCACAATATACATGTAACGGAAAAAGGTTTTATTTGCGGTGGAACATTCGGACTTCCGTTAACATGGATGGATGCAAAAATAGGCGATCATGTTTTTACACCCCGCATTGGCTGTCCTGTAGAAATTAATGCGCTCTGGTATAATGCACTCAAAATCCATTCGTATGTACTGAAGCGTATCGGAAAAAAGCCGGACGAAAAAGTTTTGGAGATAACATCCAGAGTTGAAAATAATTTTGAAAACAGCTTTTGGAATGAAAATAGCTATTTAAATGATTTAATATCGGAAGAAGGACAAGCGGAAGAGTCCATACGACCAAACCAAATTTACGTGGTAAGTCTGCCCTTTTCATTATTGCCTAAAGAAAAAGAAAAAATGGTGGTTGAAAATGTTAATCAGTATCTATTAACCGATTATGGACTACGTACTTTAGACCCTAACCATCCGGAATTTAAACCTGACTATTCCGGTGATGTATGGTCGCGGGATGCCGCGTATCATCAGGGTACGGTCTGGCCTTTTCTATTGCCTGAATATTTTACCGCCTACCTCAAGGTGAACAATTATTCCGAAACTGCCAAAGCAGGTGTTGTTAATAGCCTCCGGTTTCTTAAAGATCATTTTTATCATGATCAATGTTTGCATGGCATTTCAGAAATATTTGACGGATTAAATCCGGCATCAGGCAAAGGATGTATGAACCAGGCCTGGTCTGTTTCCAATCTTATCCATTTAATAAGTACGGCTAAACTCGACGTGTGAAAAATAAGGCCGCCACTAAAAAACTAAAGCAAATCATATCATTTTTTTACAGCTCCTTGAATTATTTCATAAAAAACAGCCATGCCTAATCAAGCATAGCTGTTTTCAAAAAAAGTGTATTATAAATTACTTCCCTAAATCTTCGAAATTAACATCGTCCGCCGAGGGCGAAACTCCTTTATCATAGGAAGATTCGGTGCTTGTATAAGCTTCGCGTTCAACGATTGGAGGAGCATTTTCTTTAATAATAGCGATGGATTCATTTAACCCTTCCATAAACTTTTCAAAATCTTCTTTATATAAAAAGATTTTATGCTTTTCATACGTGAATTTGCCATCTGTACCAAAGCGCTTTTTGCTTTCTGTGATGGTAAGATAATAATCATTTCCGCGGGTAGATTTCACATCAAAAAAATACGTGCGTTTACCTGCTTTTACTGCTTTAGAAAATAAATCTTCTCGTTCTGTTCTTTCTATCTCTTCAGACATAACCTTTTCTATTTTTTAGTACGTAACAAATATTTATATTTTTTATTAAAACTCGAAACACTGTTGAAAACTAGTTGATAAGTCCCCCAAGCAAACCATTCTATCGTGCAAAAGAAACGCCCCGGTGAAGGAGCGTTTCTTTTCCGTATTAATAGGATTATTCAATAATGACTTTTTTAGAAATGCGTTGGTTTTTCACATCAATGCTTACAATATAGACACCGGAAGCCAGTTGATTATTGGTATTTATTGTATGAGAAATATGGCCTTCAGCGCCAGAAGTTTTAATTTGTTCTTCTAAAATACGACCTGTTAAATCCATAACACTGATTTTTGCAGTTGAGCCACTTTCAAGGTTAAAGTCAAGTTTTGCGCTCGAAGAAGTCGGGTTTGGATAAATATTTAAATCCATATCCCTTTCTAGCTCAGTAATTCCAGTAACAATACTACCAGTGAGATTAATCTGATCGAAATAGATATTGTTTGCTGTTGTTTTAGTTGGGTCAACCCTAAAATAAAAACGGAATTTCACATTCGGTTTATTATTTAACGCAGCCAGTAAAGTAGCCGTTATCGTTTTGCTTTTCCATTGAGTAGACGTTGGATTGAAGGCCGTAGATAAAGTTCCACCTGAGGCTGTTGCCATTTGGGATGCTGTAGAATATCCTATGACGTTAGTCCATGAACCACCGCAATCCAAAGAATATTGCAAACGGAAGGTGTCATTTTGGGTAGCCACTCTTTTAGCGTAGGCGTACCAATAGGATAATGTCAGATTGGATGTATTGGATAAATTTAAAATTGGAGTCTCAAAAATATCTAAATGTCCGCCAATATTCGATGCCGCATAATTATTAAGGTGGATGCTTTTCGCAGTTCCGTTAGCGCCATTTGTAGTCTTTTGTGTCCAGGTAATTGAACTTGTATTGGTATTGATGATGTTAATATCGGTTGGAAGTGTCGTTCCTTCAAAATCATAGGTCATTGGCAATTGAGGCCCTACTCCACTATTGTATATGGTAACAAAGGATGTTTTATTCATAGTGTTTGAACCAACAGAATTTGTTGCAGTTAAACTTACCGAATATGTTCCAGCAGTTGTATACGTTACTACCTGAGAGGTAGCTGTTGAAGTGGCAGGTGTGCCTCCCTGAAAAGTCCAGTTAATACCTCCTGAAGAACCTACTTCACTGGTACTGGTATAAGTTACGGTACTTCCAACACAATTTGCCTGTTTATTAGCCTCAAAATTTGCAACCGGTGTACAGGTATAACCTGATACCAAACCTGTTGCGGTCATATTTGCGGCAGTCCATAAATTATTACGCCCTCCAACTGAACTCTGAAGCGCAGTACGCATTCTTGTGGTCTGGCCTTGGGTGAACATTTTAGGACAGGACGAATAATCCATTATATTCTCAATGTTTGGTGTAGAACAATCTAAGGTGTTTGTGGTACAAATTGAAAAATAGCCACCTGTTGGAGGTGTATCAGAAACACCGTCTGTTGTGCAGGTAATCGGAGAGGTTGGCATATTGGATGGATCAAACTTAGGACTGTTAGAAGAACCAAAAGTATGAAGGAGGTTCAACCAATGTCCTATTTCATGACTCAACGTTCTGGAATCCGAAGGCGTTATTTGTGCTAACTGATTCCGTAACATAACAATGGCGTCACCCATATTTCCATTAGCTGTATAAGGAGTTGAACCTGGCAAATACGTATATCCGCCAATGTAGGAACTTACTGGAGGGCAAGGACTTGAAGGACCCGAAATACAATCAACAATATAAATATTTAGATATTGATTGGTTGGCCAGCGGTTTGTTCCTGTGCCAGAATAATAATAAGCCGGGCTCGACTGGCTCCAGGTTGGATTATCAGAGTCATGTCTGATAATACCATTCGTACATTTTCCTGTGGGATCCTTTTTTGCCAGTGCAAAATGGATTTCAGAGTCAACATATAACGACGAAAAAGCCGGATTAATAGTTGCTACATCCGACCCGGTTTTTGCGAAATCATTATTGATATAGTTAATAATGTTGATAAACGTTTGATCTGTAATATTCTGGTTTCCCATAATATGAAACACAACCGGTATTGTGTAAACAGGAACCGCCACTTTAGAAGCTGAGTTGAATTTATCGAGTTCAGCCTGATATTCGGTTTCAAATTTCGCCTGGGATTCCTCAAATTTCGCTTTTAGTACCGGGTCTGCCTTAAATCCCATTTCCATTGCATCGAATGTTGCGCAGGGAATTAATTTTGGATCTCTTTCCTGTGCAATTGAACTCAAGCTTAACGCCGCAGCACCAAGAATAACTAGTAGGTTTTTTTTCATGTGAATTGTTGTTGTGTTGTTAGTAGCTCTGAATTTTATTTCAGATAAATAAAGCTAATTATTTATATTATATAAATCAAGTATTTGTATGTTAAAAGAAATACAAAATTTATTTTTTATCAGTACCCTGATTTAAAGCCATCATTTGCCTAAGGGTTTTATCCATTCCTTCAACACTCCCGTCTAAAAAGATAATGTTTCCTTTCCCCTGCTCAGCAAAATTTTTAACAGCTTCGGTCCACATACTGAAAAGAATCAGCGAAGTATCTAGGTTCGACTCCTGCATTTGGCGAGCCGCTTCAGCCATTCCGCGTGCCACTTCTTCGCGGAAAAGCGCAATTCCCTGACCTCTTAATTGTGCTGCTTCTTTTTCGGCGTTGGCAGAAATCTTAATAAAATTGCCTTCCGCTTCGGCTGCCTTTGTTTTTGTAATGAGCAATGCCTGTCCTTCGTTCTCAGCAGCAGCCTTTAAATTGTTACTGGCTACAATCTTTGCCATCGACCGCATTACTTCTTCATCAAAAGTAATGTCGTTAATTTGAAGATCAATTAAATGATAACCCCAATCTTCCAATGTTACATCCAATTGTTCTTTTACTGCTTCCACGATATCCCTTCTCAATGATAAAACCTCTGACTGCTTTTTTGTAGACACGAAAGCTCTTACCGACCCTTCAATAGAACGTACAAGCGCCTGCATCAGATTTTTATCATCCACAAACTTAAAAGCCACATTTTTGATAGCTTCCTCTCCCTGATTAATAACTGCATAAAGCAACATGGCCGTAAAATTTACATTAGCCTGATCACTAGTTACCGCCTGAAATCCTAATTCCACGCTTCTGTTTTGAATGGATATTTTTTTATATACTTTTTCAATGAAGGGAATTTTCATACTCAAACCTGGCGTCAAAATCCTTCTGTATTTTCCGAAAACAGTTATCACGGCTATGGTTCCCTGCTGAACCGTCACAAATGACATCAATACCAGTAAAACACATACAACAGACAGAATAATTGTAGATACCATAGTTTTATTTTTAAAATTGTTTGCGTAAATTTAGTCATCCAAAACAATAAACAAAATATTTTTTAAATGAACCCGGTGATCCGTTTACTGTGTGTTGTTGTGTTGTGTTGGATCTCATCTGAATGTGCTGCCAGGAAGGATACGTCGCAGACAAAAAACGCAGAGACGGATATTTTTAAAGCGGCATGTAAACTTGTTGACTCTGCCAAGTATAGAGATGCTATTACTTTGTTCAAAAAGGCCATAAAAATTAAACCGGATTATACTGAAGCCTTTAACAAAATTGCCTTTGCTAAAATAAAAATACAGGATTTCAAAGGCGCTGAGAAAGACCTTCAATCGGCTTTGAAGATCACGCCTGATAATTACGAAAGCCAGAAAACTTTTGCTATTCTTTATTATGAAACTAAGAAATTTAAAGAAGCAAAAGCAACTATGGATTCTGCCTTCAAACTCAACGCAGATGACCACGAACTCCACTATTATCAGGCCCGACTGATGTTTGACGGAAAAGCCTATAAAAATGCACTGGATGCGTGCAATAGGGCATTAGACCTTAAACCGAAGTTTCTTGATGTGAAATTTCTGAAAGGTGAAATAAGGTTCGCGATGAAGGATTACGCATATTGTGTAAAAGAGCTAACGGATGCGATTAAAGATATGCCCTCCACTTCTCCAAACTATGATGCTTATCGCACGCGGGCCAAAGCAAGATTTGAACTTGGAGACTTTAAAAACGCTGTAAATGACTGGAACGTATTTTTAGAAGCCTTCCCGGAAGATGAGCCGGCTTTAGTTTCACGCGGAGCCTGTAAAATTGAAATCAGGGATAACAGTGGGGCAATTGCAGACTTTGATGCTGCGATAAAATTAAATCCGAAAAATCCGGTTAGTTACAACTACCGAGGAGTGGCTAAAGGGGAAAACAAACAATTTGTTGAAGCCCTTAAAGACTTCGACTATTCAATAAAATTAAAATACGATTATGCAGGTGCTTTTGTGAACCGAGCTGCAATTAAATTTGCAAGTAAAGACAGGCGAGGCGCCTGTGATGATCTCAACAAAGCCGATAGCCTGGGCGATGAAATGGCTATTCGGCTCATAGAAACCTACTGCAAGCATTAGCGTAAAGCCTTATTAAAACTCTATTTCCAGCATTTAGTATATTTGGGCCAACTAAAAAATATGAGAATGAGAACTGCTGTCTTTAGAAAAGCCAATTTTAATTCTGCCCACAGACTTCACAATCCGTCATTCGATGAAAAGACAAATGAAGCAATATTTGGCTTATGTAATAATCCAAACTACCACGGGCACAATTACGATTTAATTGTTAAGGTTGTTGGCGAAGTTGACGCGCAAACAGGGTATGTAATTGATCTGAAAGTGCTAAATGATTTAATCACTCACGAAATTATTAACCGGTTTGATCACCGTAATTTAAATCTGGACACCGTTGAGTTTAAAAATTTAAATCCTACAGTGGAAAACATCGCACGGATTATTTATGAAATTTTGCGGCCAAAAATTGAACCTAAATATGACCTCGAAATAACGCTGTATGAAACGCCGCGTAATTATGTAGTATATCCTGTAAACTGATGCTCAAGGGCTTCCAGATAACAATCCTTCCTTTAATCTTAATTTGGTTTTGCAGATGCACTTCTTCAGTCAATACAAGCAAAATTGAGCCTCGTACAAATAATTCCGTTACGGCTAACGCAAAGAATCCTGATAAAGACACCTCGTTTTTGGAGAAACATCTTATACAGAAGAACCTCATAAACATACATTCCCTTGATACAAATATCCGAGTGGTTTTACATTATGCGACAGATCAAAATTTTCTACACAAACCACTTTATAATGGATTGACACAGTGTTATCTACCATGCGAAGTCGCAATCAAATTATGTAATGCTCAATACTATTTACATGAAAAATTTCCAGATTACAATATAATTGTATTCGACGCGGTTAGGCCATTGCATATCCAAAAGAAGATGTGGGAAGAACTAGACCTTCCTTCAAGCGAAAAAATTAATTACTTGGCCCATCCGGATGACATTTCCCTGCACAATTATGGTGCAGCAGTGGACGTTGGAATCATCGGTCAAAATGATGTGTTATTGGATATGGGAAGTCCGTTTGATCATTTCGGGGAACTCAGTGAACCTAAACTTGAAAAACAATTTTCCGAAAGTGGCCAACTTTTACCCTGCGCACTCAACAATCGGCTCTTATTACGAAAGGTGATGGAAAGGGCTGGATTTACCTCAATAACCTCAGAATGGTGGCACTTTAATTCTTCCTCAAAACTAATGGCATCTAAAAAATTTGAATTAATTGAATGAACCAATAACCGGTTTATCGTTTCTCAAATACTTTCCGATAATAAAATGTCCCAGGTAAATTAACGGTATCAGTGCGAGTGCCACTAACAATTTAAAGGCGTAGCCCCAGCTGGCATTATAAAGAAACTCATTAAATGGCCACTTCCCGGGGATGACAAATGCTATAAATTGAACAATAAAAGTATCAACCAACTGGCTTACCATTGTACTGCCTGTGGCACGCAACCAAATATACCTGGTTCCGGTTGCCTTTTTAAAGATCCAAAACACATACACGTCTATTAACTGGGAAACTAAAAACGCGATAATGCTACCAACAATAATCCATTGCGATTGGCCAAAGACCAATGCAAATTCCTTATCCGGAACCGGTGAAAATGATGTTGACGGTATAGACAACGCTATACTTAAAATGATGAACGTAAAAGTAATTAATCCAACTGTAATATAAGTAAGTTTTTTAACCCCGTCTTTTCCGTAATGCTCATTTATAAGGTCGGTAAGTAGAAAGATAACCGGCCACATAATAATCCCAATACTCTGAGTAAATAATCCGAAAAACTGCACAAGCTTACCACCTATCATTTCAGCGACAATTGCGTTCGTAATAAAAAAACCAGCCAATACAAGAAAAACGGTATCTCTTTTACTCTTTAAATCCATCACCGGCTAATTTATACAAAATTTAAAAACTTCAAACCATTATTCATTTTTACTAAATTTATACTCTTATTATGAGCGGGAAAAAATTTTATTTGATTAATAAATGGTGTTGTTCACTTGTGATTTTCTTTTGCTCGCTCGCAGTATGGTCTCAAAATATCAAATTCAAACGGCTGAATATTGAAGAAGGATTATCTGCTGTAACAGTCAACACAATTTTCCAGGACTCTCAGGATTTCATTTGGATTGGCACTCAGGATGGATTAAACCGGTATGATGGCTACCATTTTAAGACCTTTAAAAATGATCCGTTTAATACAAAAAGCATTTCTTCAAACGATGTAAAATGCATTTATGAGGATAATAGTGGCATCATGTATTTTGGTAGTAATGGAGGCGGACTATCCATATACAATAAATATATAGAAACGTTTCAAAACCTGCGAACTGGTTTAGGGAATAACACCCTGTCCAACAACAACGTAAATGATATCATCGGGTTAAATAATGAAGAGCTTCTCATATCTACTGACAATGGATTGAACCTCTTTAACAAATCCACAAAAACATTTAAATTAATTCCGTTTCGAGATACAGCAATCAATTTTACTAAGTTTTTTAAAGATTCCTATGGTTCCATCTGGGTGGGATCTGAATCAAATTATATTTTTGAATTTGATGCAACTGCAAACAAACTTATTAATTACGAATTACCATCGAAATTCGTAGAGCAGGATAAACTGAATAAAACAATTACAGAACGCAGGAAGAACATTTACGACATTACTCAACGAAATGGGGAACTTATTTGCGGATCTGACGGAGGACTTCTGTTTTTTAACCTGAATTCAAAAACATTCACCAATGTATTTTCGTTTGACGAATCAAACCGTTATAACAACCGTGTAAAATGTTTTGTTTACACAACGGACTCTACACACCTCTATTTTGGCACCTGGGGTGGATTGGTGAAGTTAAACCTGGATGATTTTACCTATACTGTTCAGAAAAAAAGTGAAACCTCCGTAAATTCATTGTCAAGCGACAAAATTTCTTCAATTCTTAAAGATAAGCAAAACAACCTTTGGATAGGGACCGAAGAAAACGGCCTCAATATTTATTTTAATTCATTAAATAAATTCCCACTTTACAACGCCTCGAATGGCCTGCAAAACGATTTTGTCTATTCCATTTGCCAGCTTAAGAATAAAAATATTTTGGTTGGTACCGAGGATGGTTTATATAGCCTGAACCCGGTTACCAACAAAATAAGCAGCTACAACCATTTATTAAGTAAACACGAAATTAACACAGTACTCAGTTTACTTGAGGATGAACATGGAAAAATCTGGATAGGTAGTTATGGTCAGGGAATTATCGTGTATAATCCTGTTACTCAAAAGGAAGTTAAACTTCTGGCGGATAAGAATTTAGGCGGAACTGTTATGAAAATTATTCAGGACAAATCCGGTGTAATTTGGGTAGCAACCTATAAAGATGGCTTGTATTCAATTAATCCAAACACATATGCAATCCGGCGTTATACAACAGAACATGGTTTATCATCTAACAACATTTATTACATCTATGAAAATAAGGAGAATAGTACTCTCCTGGTAGGAACAGACGGTGGCGGAATGTGCATCATCGATTTTGTAACCAGTGTAGAAAAACCCTTTATCACTGTATTCAAACATTCTGACAACAGGAATTCTATCAGTTCAAACAGTGTTAACAGTATCTATAAAGCCAGAAATGGAATTTTCTGGATAGCAACAAGCAATGGTTTAAATAAATTTGATTTGAAAAAAAAGCATTTTACGGTATATTCAGAAAAAGATGGTTTACCTAACAGCTATATCTACGATGTAATTCCAGATAAAGAAAATAACCTGTGGCTACCAAGTAACGCAGGGCTCACAAAATTCAATCCATACGATAATAATGAAGCAGGTTCTGCATTTATTAATTATAATACCAATGATGGGCTTCAGGCGAGAGAATTTAACCAGGGCGCCTCATTCTTATGTAAAGATGGGAAAATACTTGTGGGTGGAGTTGCCGGACTCAATTATTTCGACCCTTCATCCATTAAAAAAAGCACAATTACACCCAGATCATATATTTATTCTTATTCGCGACAAGGAAAAAACGTAGCTGCTGATTCGAGTATTGCCTTCCAAAAACGACTTGAATTAACACATAAAGAAAATTACTTTACGTTTGAATTGATTGCACTTGATTATGTTTCAACTGAGAAAACAAAATTCATGTACTACCTTGAAGGATATGATAAAGACTGGTCATCTCCTACTTCGGTAAGATTTGTATCTTATACGGAACTACCAGGCGGCGATTATACTTTTAAAGTAAAAGCAACTAATAGTGACGGTGTATGGAATGAGGTACCTACAGAACTTAAAATTAAAGTCATACCGCCTTGGTGGAAAACAACCTGGTTCTATATTTTATCATTCATCTTTATTATTGCAGCGGTATTTGGGTTTACCAGCTATCGCACAAATGCCGTAAAAAAAGAAAATAAGATACTGGAGAATAAGGTAGCCGCACGTACTAAAGAATTAGCTGAAAAAAACAGAGATATTACCAGTAGCATTGAATATGCTAAACGAATCCAGGAAGCTATTCTACCTGCAAAAGATTTGATTTATAACAGACTAAAAAAGGTTTTCATTCTTTATAAACCAAAAGATATTGTGAGCGGAGATTTTTACTGGTTTGGAGAAAAAGATCACTTTAAAATTATTGCTGTTGTGGATTGTACAGGGCACGGAGTCCCGGGAGCGTTTATGAGTATGATTGGTCATAACCTGTTAAATCAGATAGTTTCTGAAAAAGGAATTTCCAATCCTGGGCAAATATTAGAAGAGTTACACAGAGGAGTTCAGGCGGCTCTTAAGCAAAACGGAAATGGCATAACCAACACGAATGACGGTATGGACGTATCGATACTCGCATTGAATACTGAAACGCGAAAAGCATTGTGGGCTGGCGCTTTCAGAAGTTTAGTTATTGTAAAGAAAAACGGTGAACTCGAAAAAATTGATGGAAACAAGTATCCTGTCGGGGGATCTCAACTGGACAGTATCCGCATGTTCACACCGCACCAATTAATCTTAGAGGCGGAGGATTGCCTGTATATGTTTTCTGATGGATATGCCGATCAGTTTGGAGGTGCAAAAGGAAAAAAATTTATGGTAAAACAATTTCACGAGAATCTGAAAACAATTCACAACATGGATATGTTTGATCAACATACGTATCTTGAAATGCGATTGGACGACTGGAAAGGCAACTTGGAGCAGATAGATGATGTATTGGTCATTGGGATAAAAGTGTAAAAAAAAAGGGTCAAAGTGTTTTTTAAATAAATATTGTTTTTATATTTGATTTATAATTTGGCACTTTTTTTGGTCAAACCTGCGAGTTATATACTTTAAGATGAAAAAAAACATCATTATATCGGCAATTCTAATTGCTTCATCGATCATCACTTTAGAATCTTGTAAAAAAAAGGAAGAAGCTGATGGCGAAACTCAATCCGTTGTAGACAACGCCATGTGTGAACAACAGTTTATGGCAATTACACCTGTTGTTAATGAAAAAGGAATCAATCAGGCTGGTATAAAAAAAGTAAATTCTTGTGGTAACTGGATTATCTTAGGAGCTCTTGGTAACGCAACAATAACTCCAAGTGCCAATGATACTATTGATAGTGATGCCGATGGACTATACGATAATGGACCGGTGACCTTTCAAATTGATTTTGGAACAGGTTGTTTAAGTAATGATGGAACTACAAACAGAACAGGGATTATTCAAATAACCACTGCAAAGCGTTGGAAAACCTATAATAACACGGCAACCATTGATTTGATAAATTACAAAGTAAATAATATTACCTTTTCAGGGCAGATAAAAATAACCAAACCGGATTCGGTAACTTTTGTAACGGAAGTAATAAATGGCCATTGCACTGATGGTAACTGGAACATTGATTATACCTGCACAAAAACCTTAAAACAAATTGGAGGTTTTAGTACCAAAACAGATGAATCGGATGATGTAATTTCAATTGAAGGCAGTTCTTCAGGTGTGAACCGGGAAGGAAGAAGTTTTTCAACCACAATCACTAGTCCGCTTATTAAAAAATCTAATTGTAAGTGGATTACTTCGGGAACGCTGGATCTTACCCCTTCTGGACTTAAAGCGCGTACAGTTGATTATGGCGCTGGTGCTTGTGATGACGATGCCACATACACCGTGAACGGTCAAACCATTTCGTTTAAACTTAAATAATTGAAACTACAATCATCTCTTATGATTGACGCCTATAATATATACGATAATATGGACAGGAATAATATCCTGTTATCATTTAAGGGTGATATCACTTCCGAGCTATTGACATCGATACTCCAGATTATGGAGAATAAGATGGATAATATGCAGGAAGAGCCAAAAACCAAAAAGAAGGTTTATAACGTTCTGGTTGAATGTTTACAGAACCTATACCATCACATGGATGATGCTACAGACGGAAAAGGTGACAAAAACAGAAGTGCGATATTTATGATCGCCAAAAATAATGGGGCATATAATATCATTACTGGAAATTACATCTTAAACGAAAATATTCACGGTTTAAAATCACGCCTTGACGAGGTAAATGCTCTTAGTAAAGACCAATTAAAGGATTATTATAAATCTGTTTTAAACAATGGAGAGATGTCTCTGAAAGGCGGTGGCGGCTTAGGTATGATTGACATAGCGCGAAAGACCGGTGAAAAATTAGACTATAATTTTTTGGAAATTGACAATAAAGTTTCGTTCTTTACACTTATAATAAAAGTAACTCAACCACAATTAATATAAACTAAGTAACTATGGAAAAATACGCTATCGAAGGCACACCAAAAACACCAACCATATCATTTGATATTCAAAACGGTGTATTAGAAATTAAAGGACGTTCAATTCCTGAAAATTCAATTGAGTTCTACAAGCCTTTAGTTGATGCATTAGATAAATATTCTTCGGCTTCAAAGCCTGCAACTACTGTAAATATTCAATTAGAATACTTCAATACAAGTTCTTCAAAATGTATTTTAGATGTATTTAAAAAATTAGAAGCTATTCATAAAGGAGGAAGCGCGGTAACCATTAACTGGCATTATGAAGAAGATGATGAGGATATGCTTGAAGCTGGTGAAGATTACCAGGCCATTATCAATGTTCCGTTTAAAATGGTTCAGGTAGCTGAATAATTTTTCCTTGTAAATTTATAGAACCCCGAAATTTCGGGGTTTTTTTATGCGTTTTAACCATTTTTTTTATAAGTTTGTAACCTCAAAAAAAGAACATATATATGTCTAAAATAACCGATTTACTAGGAGCGCAAGCAGATAATTTATTAAACCACACTTGTAAAACCATTTTAAAGGATAGTATTTTATCTCCAAGCCCGGATTTTATCGACCAAACATTCGTTTATAGTAACAGAAACCCGCAGGTTTTAAGAAGTCTTGCTCAATTGTATGGTACAGGAAGATTAGCAAATACTGGTTACATGAGCATTTTACCGGTAGACCAGGGAATTGAACATAGTGCCGGAGCTTCATTTGCACCAAATCCAATTTATTTTGACAGCGAAAATATTGTTAAGTTAGCCATTGAAGGCGGTTGTAACGCTGTTGCATCTACTTATGGCGTTTTAGGCTCTGTAGCACGAAAATATGCTCATAAGATTCCATTTATTGTGAAGATCAATCATAATGAATTTATTTCCTATCCAAATAAATTTGACCAAATCATGTTTGGTACTGTGGAAGATGCTTATAACATGGGGGCGGTAGCGGTTGGAGCTACAATTTATTTCGGCTCCGCGGAGTCGGGACGACAAATTATTGAAGTCGCTCAAGCCTTTGAACGCGCTCATCAATTAGGGATGGCGACTATTTTATGGTGTTACACCAGGAACAGTGCATTTAAAAAAGACGGTGTCGATTACCATACTGCAGCCGATTTATCTTCACAAGCAAACCATTTGGGAGTAACGATTCAGGCGGATATTATCAAACAGAAATTATCCGACAAAAACGGCGGATATACCGCAGTCGGTCATGGGAAAACCCACCCTAAAGTGTATAGTGAATTAACAACTGATCATCCAATTGATTTGTGCCGCTACCAGGTAGTAAATTGTTATATGGGAAAAGTGGGTTTAATTAATAGCGGCGGTGAAAGTAAAGGAGCTTCTGATTTGTCTGAAGCAGTGACTACTGCGGTTATAAATAAGCGCGGAGGAGGACAAGGTTTAATATCAGGTCGTAAAGCATTTCAGAAACCTTTGAAAGAGGGAATTGAGTTGTTAAACCTGGTTCAGGACGTTTACCTGGATAAAACTATTACAGTTGCTTAATAATTATGAGTTAAAAATGCAGAATAATCTGCACGTTTAATTTCTGAATTATTTATTTTAAATTCTTAATTAAAGAGAAATGGGTTGGTTTAAAAGATTAAAAGAAGGGATTACAACTACAACAGTAGAAAAGCGGGAAACCCCTGAAGGTCTTTGGTATAAATGTCCGTCATGCAAAAAAATTCATACCGCACAGGAACACAAAGCTCATCAGCATGTATGTATTGATTGCGGATACCACGAAAGAATTAATAGTGCAGAGTATTTTGAAATCATTTTCGATGACAACCAGTTTACCGAACTTCATGAAAATCTAGTAAGCGGCGATCCTTTGGAATTTACAGACACAAAAAAATACGCCGATCGTTTAGTAGATACCATTAAAAAATCGGGTTTAAAAGACGCTTTGAGAAGTGGTTATGGTAAAGTTAACGGAAATGACCTCGTTGTTTGCTGTATGGATTTTGGTTTTATCGGCGGTTCGATGGGAAGCGTTGTTGGTGAAAAAATTGCGCGATCAATTGATTTCTGCCTAAAAACCAGGACACCATTATTGATTATTTCAAAATCAGGAGGTGCCCGAATGATGGAAGCCGCTTTTTCGTTGATGCAGATGGCAAAAACAGCTGCTAAGTTATCTTTAATGGACAAAGCCGGTATTCCTTATATATCGTTATGTACGGATCCTACCACGGGCGGGGTTACTGCAAGTTACGCCATGTTAGGTGACCTGAATATCTCTGAACCTGGTGCGCTCATTGGTTTTGCTGGGCCACGTGTAGTGAAAGAGACCATTGGGAAAGATTTACCTAAAGGATTTCAAACTGCCGAATTTGTTTTAGAACATGGATTTCTAGACAAGATCATTCCGAGAACGGAATTAAAGAATAAACTCGGTGCACTGCTTCAGATGTTTAAAAACTAGTGGTATATCATTAAAAATCCTTCCAAATGTGAAGGATTTTTTATTTGTATGAGATCGGCTTATAAAATTTTGCTGTCGGATTCCTGCTCCCTATAATAAACATCGATGCAAACCAACATGGCCAGGAACCCCCAGAAAGGAACAGAAGCTTTGTCTGTATCCAGGAAATTATTTAAGAACCCATGCACAAAATACGTGCTCATCCCCATTAAAAGAGTTATGCTTAATATTTTAAGCGATTTATCTTTCAAGGTATATACCAATCGGTAGCCTAAAAACATCACAGCTAATACCAAAGCGAAAACTATGAGTGCACCAATTAATCCTTGCTCACTTAACGGACCAAGGTATTCACTATGCGCATTGCCCTTGTCTCCAAAATTGGTTGATATTACCGTCTTCATACTACTCTTCTGAAAGGGTGCATATAAAAACTGGTAGGTTCCAGGGCCAAACCCAAATACAGGCTTTTCTTCAAACATGCGTAACGCACAACTCCAGCGGTTCAATCGTTCAACGTTTGATACGTCTGTAGAGATATTAGTCATCGATTCCACGTTTGCCATAAAGTCCCCGTCTGAATCGGTGTTATTTCTACCGAGCACCATTAAGATCTCTGTTTGGAACGAAAGAAACACTATAATGCCGCCTATTAATGAGAACAAAAGGGTGCGAAACTTAATTTTTAACGCAAGAGTTAACAACACTCCTAAAGATACTGCCAAACTTAACCAACCTGCGCGAGCGTATGAAATGATGATAGACGTGAGAAAAATTAAAAGTAACCCAAAGCAAACTATTTTCAGATAAAAGGAAATGTTCTTCATAAATAATATTCCAAACATAACCGGTATGTACATAGCCAAGGCAGCTCCGTATGCAGTATGATCATTATAAAACGGGGAAACAATCCAGTCCGCAATTTTTTCGTCGAATGCATAAGAGGCGTGCTTCACAGTGGTTATTATCGCCACAATTGCTAATGCTATAGAATATAACAACAAATGGTAAAAAATGGCTTTTTGCTTTTTAAACAATTCAGTGCAAATGAAATAGCAGGAAGTAAGAAACCAGATACGGGACAATAAAAATTTTGTTGAAATGATTGGTAGTTCGCTGGTAAGTGTTGTGATTAACATCCATCCCATCTGAATAAATATAATGATGGTAATGGGATGTCTTAAAATGCGCTTATCAGTTACCTGGTTACTTAATTCGTTTAAAAAATAAATCATTGTAACGCCAATCATCAACGGTTCTGATGGCAAACTTAAATTCACTCCTTCCGTAAGGCCAAGTTCCTTAAGTGTAATTGCGAGCGGAGTTGAAAAAACCATCAGATACATGATTTTTTCGATGCTGAAAATTGCGAGTAATACAATTAGGATGATTAAGGGTAGCATGTTAAAGAGATAAAACATATCTCTTTTAAACAGCAAAACATACGCATTAATTAGGATGTAACTAATAATGACAAAATAAAATACATAAGTATTTCTTGACTTAATCAACCCTTTGCTTAATGTTTAAGAACACAATAATGATACAGGCAATTAATAACGATGAAAGAGTAATAATCGCAACGATTAAAGATCGTATGGGATAGCATTTGCTATCTGGAAGGGTTGGCTTAGACACAACATTTGTATAGCTGATATCGTTGGCAACATCAAGATGGTATTTGTCAATGTTTGTCCTCAACTCGTTATACGTAAAGATCTGACTTGTCATTACTTCTCTCAACCTCTCAAGCTCAGTCCGTTGAAGGGATAAACCTTCTGCGGTCCGTGCATTCAATTCTGACAACTTGCTTCCTTTAGATATTTCCTTGGCAATGTACTTTGACTGATATTGAAAATCCATGATGTTATAGGTTTTTCGGATCGTATTAATTAGATATTTCAGGGAATCAATTTTTGCACCCGAAATTTTCAACTCCTGTTCATTCGTATGGATGTACTCTCTCAAGCGCTGCTTTTTCACGGACGAGATCAATTTATTCGTCTCCTCAATAATCCCCTGAACAATATTGCGTGCAAGTTCCTTCGACTGATCCTTCACTGAAATTTCAATTGATTCATATAACGTAGCATTAATACTTACCAACTCTTTATACCTTAAATTGAAGTAGGTTTCACTTTTCTCATCTGTAGAGTCGATCTTATAATGCTCTTTTAAATGAAACCGTTTTTCTACAGCCCGCTTTACCTCTTCACTGTTAAACCATTGAAGCAACTGTTCAGTATTAGATTCCTCGGAGCTTGGACTTAAATTTACCGGGTAAACAACCGCATAAGATTTGTAAAGAGGTTTGATAACTAAAGGTGATGAAATAATAAATCCTGCCAAAACCGCTAAAATCCCCACCACAACCAATTTTCGCCAATGAGGCAAAATCAGTCTCAAAATATCTTTTGTGTTAAAGTTTTCCATTAGTCTACGTTTTGTGAATTTATATGCAACTTCATTTTTTTTTTAAAGTCAGCGAATCTTTCAGTAAACAGCAAATACAATAAAGCTAAAATAAAGGCCGACGCTGTAGAAACCAAAACTACTAACCAGCGAATTGGCCGTTCTTTCTTTTCATTTGGTGTAGCTTTATCTACCACAAATTTGGAAGGCAATGGGCGGCTATAATTAACCATTGCTTCATCATATTTGTTTTTAATGATTGGGTATTTCATCCGGTACTTCTTCAAATTAGAATGAACATTCTCATAAGATGTTCCGTATTTTTTGAGAACATCCAGTTTCTCCTGAAGTTTTTTCTGTGCTGATTCATTACCCTTTTCAATTGCTTTGGCCATACTCCGTGAATAAGCTGTTACTTCTTCTTTTGTATCCAAAACGCCTAATTCCTTTATCGTTTGCAAACTGTCTTCCAGTTCTTTAATCCGGTGCATGGTTTCGTTATATTCATCCCGGGTGATAGCCAGTGCTTGTTCTGCAACTTCCCGCGTCATTTTAAATTTTACCGAATCAGCGTAGGCCACAATTGAATTTGCAATATCAGCCGCACGGTTAGCAACGTAATCGTAAACTTCAATTTTAATAGAAACAAAATTCGTTCTCTTGAAACTAACCATATCTTCCCACTTCATTTTAAGGTAATGCTGGGAATACACAGATTGTTTTTCAATCTGCCAGTTAGTCCATAAATCATATTTATCTGCAATTCGTATTCTGATTTCCGAAGAATTAAGGATCTGCAATAACTTTTCGGCATCATCTTCATCACCCAAATCCATATAATCCTCCTGAGCACCTTGGTTTTGCTCAATCAATAACTTTGATACAGAAAAAGTTCTTGCCGGAAAAACAATAGCCGTTGCCTTATATTGTGGTGATACTATAAAAGATACAATAATTGAAATAATTGCCGCTGTGAGAGAAACAATCAGTAACTTTTTTCTCCACATATATATTTTAGCCAATAGCCTTATTGATCCGCTATTTAAATCTGATTGGTTCATCCGCCAAATATACTATTTTGATAGAAATATCCGGAAAATTCAAAGAATATTTCGAACATGGAAAAAGGTATTTCCTATTTGTATTTCACAAAACGATAAATGGCTTTTAAGCTCAATAAACCTGAAATAAACGCCCATGCTGCACAAAATACGCACATAATTGTGAAATTAATCATCCAGTTCTCAGTGAATGATCTTGAGGCCATATTAAATAATACGATACCGATGATAAATACGCATAACGCAATAATTAACCGGTAGTTTAGTTTAAAGTTGAATATTTTATAAGCGAAATAAAATTGAATTCCAGCGGTAAAGAACTGGGTGATCAAACTCGAAAAGGCGCTTCCCATTGCCTGGTAATGTGGTATTAAAATGAAATTTAAAATTAAGTTTATAAATATTCCGATCACAGCCATGATATTCAATTGCTTTAAATTTCCATTGGCAGTTAATAACGTCCCAAAAATATAGGTTGTTGAAACAGCAGTGAAACATAACATAAGTATGCTAAACTCCAGCGAAGAATCGGTTACTCCATGGTTGATAACTGCTGAAATTTCGGTAGAATAAAAAAAGCACCCCACAGAAACTACCAATGCCGGAGTTACCAGCAAAATAAATGACAATTTTACCAACTGTTCTACATTCTCCTTTTGCTTTAACATTCGGCTGAATACAGGAATTAATTGCACGCTAAACAGGTAAGCGATCATGTTCCCTGCTTCTAATAACCTGAATGCTTTTGCATAAATGCCGGCCTGTTCCGCCCCTACTCCTGAAGGAAGCAATGCTCCTAACATAACGCTATCGAGCCGGTTATAAAAGGTCATTAATAAAACCAGAATGGCAAAAGGAAAACTCTGTTTCAATATCATCAAACTAAAAGGCCAGTTCCACTTTAATTTAAAATGTTCGGTTTTGTAATATACCGTCATAAACGCGATAACCGCGGTTAATAAATAACCTAAAGTCTGAGAATACACAAACGTCATGATATTAATTTCAATTCCAAACCATCGTAATAACAAGCCCAAACATAAAAAGATCATTATCACACGATCAGCCACTGAAACAAAACTATCTGTCTTGAATAAGTGCAGTCCGAGTAAACTCGACCTTAGATAAAGGATTAAACTTATCAGGAATTGATTAACAGCAAGGATGGAAAGCAATTTCATGTACCGAAAATCATATCCGATCAAAAATCCTAGTAACAGGGTTATGAAAAAATATACGAGTCCTAAAACGAGTTTTAAGGAAAATAAACTCGAAAAATGCTTTGTAAGTAGATGGTTATTTTGTGCGATATTTTTATTATTGAATTGGGTAACGCCAAAATCAAGAATAATATTTAATAAAAAAGAAAAATTAAAAAGAATAGCATATTCTCCATAAGAAGCGTTTCCAACGGCATTTTGAACAGCTGGTTCGATTCCTAAAGGCCAGAATGGCTTAATTAATAAATTAAGAACGATCAGGAACGCGATATTTGTGACAAACTTTTTTTGTTGCATAAGGCAAAAAACAAATATATCCTTTTTTAATGTTTAAAATAAAATCCGTGTTAAACATTAAATCTTCAATATACTACAATGTCAGTTCAATCACAGGATCCCAGAAATGCTTTTTGAAATTAACAACGGTATCGTTTTCAACTACAATTTTTTCCTTCTCCAGCAATTCCTGCATTTCGAAAGGAGTTTTGAAATGGTGCTTACCTGTAAGCTGGCCGTTTCGGTTAAGTACCCTGTGCGCGGGCACACTCACCTTTTGCGAATGGGCAGCATTCATTGCATAACCAACCACTCTCGAAGAAGATTTTGCTCCAAGATAATTCGCTATTGCTCCATAACTTGTTACCCTTCCGTGCGGTATAAGCCTCACAACCTGAAATACCTGATCAAAAAAATCGTTTTGCTGTTTTCCCATTATCCTATCATTAGGTTACAACCGCGTAAATCACTGTTGTCAAACCGACCAAGTACTTCAAAATCACCAGACTGCTTACTCCTACCCAAATCTTTGGTTTCAATAAACGCACACGAATTAAAATTAGCCAGGTCAATCACATTAACGCCCCCCGTTTTTTCATTTCCCATATAACAAAAAGGATCGTTCACATCGCGGATTAAAACCTTCATCCATGGCGGACAATTAAACAACCCGCCTTCTTTGGAGTAGGCCTGAGATAATAATTCTGTCATGCCATATTCACTATGAATGGTACTCAGATTGAAACGGCGCCTCAAAAATGCATGGAGTTCAACTTTAAGTAATTCCTTCCGCTTTCCTTTCATACCACCGGTTTCCATAACAATAAAATTTTCATCTAGTTTAACGTCCCGTTCAGCCAAATCCATTAAGGCATAGGAAACACCTAATAATAGAGTTTTTTGCTTTAATTCTTTTAAATCATGAATTGTTTGGATTAATTCATCGAGGTTATGTAAATAAAAGCCGCTTTTAGGATGTCCGCTTTTCCTAATTAAATGGTCGCACATATAAACCAGGGATGAACCTGCTCTTTCGAGGTAATTTGGAAGCAGGGCCAAAATGCAATATTCCCCGGGGTTTCCGTAAAACATTTCAAAACACTTTTCGAAAGAATGCTGGTACACTGAAATATCATTCACAAAATGTCTGGAAACCGCCTGTCCGGTTGTACCACTACTGGTAAAACAGGTGGCAGAAGGTTGGAGTTCATTACAAATAACCTCCTGCGACTTAAAAAACTCTATTGGTAAAAAAGGAATTCGTGTATAATGATGGATCGAATCAGGATTCACTTTCAAATTTGACAGGTATGATCTATAAACCCGGTTTGTAGATGCCTGGAATTTAAATACTGCCAGGCTTACCTGGTTAAAAACATCATCACCTGAATGG
Organism: Bacteroidota bacterium; assembly: GCA_029237825.1. Classification (GTDB taxonomy): domain Bacteria; phylum Bacteroidota; class Bacteroidia; order B-17B0; family Aurantibacillaceae; genus UBA4416. The sequence continues at coordinate 130,232 of JAQZBQ010000005.1, forward strand.
GGCGTTAAACTGAAAACGTGTTTACGTATTTCTTTCTCAGAATGCAACGGGTAAACTTTTTTGCGTAAATTTATGCTGAATTATTTATGAATAGCTTATTTTTCAAATATTTATTACTGGGGGCATGCGGTTTTATTTTAATTTCCTGTGTAAAAAAAACATCTTATCCCACTGTTCCCGAAATCGAATATCAGGCATTTTATCCCTATGCAGGCGATTCAGCTGATATTCAGATTAAGTTTACAGATGGTGATGGCGACATTGGCGGAGGAGAAACAGATTCTACCAGAAATTTTTGGGTAACTTATTATTATAAAGATACCGTAACTCAAAAGTACACCGCATATTATATTGCGCAGAAGAATGACACGCTGCGTACGGGATATGCCATCAAAGCCCCTGGCGACGCTTATAAAGGAAAACCAATCAGTGGCGAGGTGAATGTTCGTTTACAGCAGATGCGACATAGTAAAAAAGTGAAGAGCCTTAAATATGTTATTTATTTGTTTGATGCTGCAGGGAACAAAAGCAATGTAGTTACCACACCTGAAATTTCGGTCCCTTAGCCGGTACTTAATATTTCCTGAGGTTTGCAATCAGTCGGTAAGTGAATTTTCTTCAATACAGTAATGCTCCCATTTATTAACATTTTATTTGCGTTTTCGTTGAAATAAATCAACTTATTTTATTTGATTAGAGGGATTTTATCGCTAAAATTGTGCTTTTAAAAATCAATCGTAATTATGGCAGAGATACACGTATTAGGAATAAAATTTATTGAACAGAATACTCAGGATGGACTTGAGTTTACTTATAAACCCGATGTTCCGAAGTTAAAAGTGATTGGTACAATATTAATCGCAGAAGAAGAAGAAGAAGATAACGGTTGTGTTTTTTTAACTCAAAAACAACTTAACCAGTTGTTGCTCAATAAAGATGTTGATTTGAAATTGGTTGATGAAACCTGGACACCTGCCAAACCTCTTAGCAAAGAACAAATTAAAAAAATTGGTTTGGTAACAATTGATGCCGAATATCTTGGTACTGCTGGTGATGTAAGGTGTTACGAAGCTCTGAAAGTTAGTGAATAATTAAACTAATATAATTTATCCCTCTCCCTTTCGAGAGGGATTTTTTTATGGCATTAAACCTAAAAACATTTACAACCCGAGCCCTAACTGCTGCTGTTTTTGTGGCAGTTTTGTTATCCGGCATTTGTTTGAATTTTTTATCCTTTGCCGCACTCTTTTTAACAGTTTCTATCTGGGGATTGGTTGAGTTTTATAGGATTGCTGAAAAACTTGGAGCCAGGCCATATAAGGGGATTGGAATTAGTACAGGAGTGTTACTTTTTTCGCATAGTTTTTTAGTTAATACAAATCTTGTAGCAACGTATTCGTTTGAAAAAATTATGCCTGTAATTTTCGTAATGGTTTTTATCATTTTTATTCGGGCGCTTTTCGACTCTCATCACTTCAGTGTTTTAAATAGTGTGTATACGCTTGCGGGTCTTGTTTATGCCGTATTCCCGTTTACATTATTAGTTCATATTTCATGCATTGATAAAACGTATACGTTATTTAATCGCACCGGGAATTGGTTGGACGATTTTGCCCCATACAATTTCCATTATGTTTTAGGGATTATCCTGCTTATCTGGGCAAGTGATGTGTGTGCATATATTGTTGGAAGTCTTATCGGGAAAAATAAATTGTTCGAACGCATTTCTCCAGGCAAAACCTGGGAAGGCTCTATTGGCGCTGCAATCTTAACTATCGGTTGCGCATTTATTATTGCTAACTGGTTTCCCGAGTTGCCTTTAATCCATTGGGTAGTGATTTCGATACTCGTTTGCATTTTTGGAACAATCGGCGATCTCGTGGAATCTATGTTAAAACGTCAAGCTTCTATAAAAGATTCCGGGAGCATTATGCCGGGTCATGGTGGGATTCTCGACCGTTTTGATAGCCTGCTTTTTGTAGCGCCATTTATTTATGCCTACTTAATTATTGTTCAGTCAATATAGACAACTGATCATATTGTCATTTCAATTGCATAAAGCGAAACCACTTTGCTAAAAGCCAAGACCCAATGAAGAGTTACATTCAAACATATTATTTAACCAATTTTGGAATTAAAACTCCTGTATATTTAGACTAATTCAGTAGCTACATAATAAATTTTCTTAAATTTGTAGCCCTAACTAAAACTTAACTTTAAAGAAAACATTATGTCGACACAAACTGCAAATGCACCAGCTCACGAATCGATGTTCGAAGCAGTATTAGCACGCTTAGATGTAGCTGCTAAATTGATGAACATGTCTGAAGACGTTGCCACAATATTACGTAGCCCTATTAAACAAGTTAAAGTTGCCTTACCGGTAATGATGGATAATGGAAAAATTGAGGTTTTTGAAGGGTACCGCATTGTTCATTCAACTGTGTTAGGTCCTTCAAAAGGTGGTATTCGTTATGCAATGGATGTGAATCAGGATGAAGTAATGGCGTTAGCAGCATGGATGAGTTTTAAATGTGCGGTTGCTAACTTACCATATGGTGGCGCTAAGGGTGGCATTAAATGTGATCCTCGCACCATGAGTGTTGGTGAATTAGAGCGTTTGACACGTGCTTATGCAACCGCAATGAAGGATGTATTTGGTGTAAATCGCGATATTCCTGCACCTGATATGGGAACAAGTGGCCGTGAAATGGCTTGGATCCTTGATGAATTTAACAAGGTAACTGGTGAAGATTCACCTGGTGTGATTACAGGTAAACCAATTGTAGTTGGAGGTTCTTTAGGTCGTGATGCTGCCACTGGCCGTGGCGTAATGGTGAATACGTTAGCAGCTTTGAAAAAAATGGGCTTAAACCCTAAAGAGGTGACTGCGGCAGTCCAAGGTTTTGGAAACGTTGGGTCTCATGCAGCCCGTTTATTATCCGAACAAGGGATTAAAATCGTTGCAATTGGCGATCATACTGCAACTTTTTATAACGAAAATGGGATTGACATCAATGCTGCATTAGAATTTGCTGCAAAAAACAATAGAGTATTGAAAGGATTTAATGGCGGCACTTTAATTAATGCCAATGATATTTTGACCTGTAACTGCGATGTTTTAGTGCCTGCGGCATTACAAAATGTAATCACAGATGAAATTGCTCAAAACATTCAGGCGAAGTTAATTGTTGAAGGGGCTAATGGACCTACAATGCCTGAAGCTGATCCGATATTGAATGAAAAAAATATTGTGGTTGTTCCGGATATTTTAGCAAATGCAGGCGGTGTAACGGTTTCTTATTTTGAATGGGTTCAAAATAAAGCAGGTTATTACTGGAGTGAAAATGAAGTGAATACCAAGCATGATGAAAAAATGGAAATCGCTTTTGCCCATGTGTGGGACAATGCCTCTATCTTTAAAACATCTATGCGTATTGCAGCTTATATCACCGCTTTACAAAAAATTGAGCAAGGCGTAAAATTGAAAGGTAATTACTAATCATACAAATTCAAAAAAAGCTCCGTGGTAAATCCACGGAGCTTTTTTTATGCTTTTATGTCGAGTATCTACATCATGCAAGACCTATTCATTCTCCATTTTAAGAACAATAAAAATCCCCATAAACGTGTTGTTTATGGGGATTTTTACAATGCTATTAAACTTACATATTTTCGATAACTAACGCCGAAGCACCACCACCGCCATTGCAGATACCAGCCGCTCCATACTTTGCATTATTCTGTTTTAATACATTGATCAGTGTTACAATCACACGTGCACCGGAACAACCCAATGGATGACCCAATGAAACAGCGCCACCGTTTACATTAACCTTTGACGCATCAAGATTCATTAACTTTGTATTGGCCAAACCAACCACTGAGAATGCTTCATTTAATTCAAAGTAGTTTATATCCCCCATTTTTAAGCCTGACTTCTCTACTGCTTTTGGAACTGCAACAGATGGTGTTGTAGTAAACCACTCAGGTGCCTGTTCAGCATCGGCGTAACCTTTTATTTTTGCCAGAGGTTTCAAACCCAAAGCCTCTGCTTTTTCTTTACTCATTAAAACCAAAGCAGCAGCGCCGTCATTCATTGTAGAGGCGTTGGCAGCTGTAACCGTTCCATCTTTTTGGAACACAGGCTTTAATCCGGGTATTTTTTCGAAATTAACCGATTTGTATTCTTCATCTTCTGAAAAAAGAACGGTTCCTTTTTTTGTCACAACTTCAACCGGAACAATTTCCTCCTTAAATTTCCCGGCCTCCCATGCAGCTGCCGAACGTTTATAAGATTCGATAGCAAACGCATCCTGCTCTTCTCTGGTAAAACCATGCTCCTTAGCACATAACTCTGCGCAATTCCCCATTGGCACATTTCCGTATACGTCGGTTAGACCATCTTTAGCTAAACCATCCACAACAACACCGTTTCCGTATTTCGCACCCCATCGGTTATTCTCAAGATAAAACGGAACAGAGCTCATGTTCTCCATTCCACCGGCTACCACAATTTCTGCATCACCCAGCATAATCGCTTGCGCAGCTAATGAAATGGATTTCATCCCACTGGCACACACCTTGTTAACGGTAGTGCAATTTACTGAATCTGGTAAACCTGCAAACTTAGCCGCCTGACGCGCAGGTGCCTGCCCCAGGTTAGCTTGTAACACCGAACCCATAAACACTTCGTTAACCAAAGTTGGATCCAGTTTAATTTTATCTAAAGCGCCTTTAATGGCAACTGCTCCTAATTTCGGAGCTGAAATACCGGCTAAAGTTCCACCAAATGAGCCCATCGGTGTTCTAACGGCCGATACAATATATACCTCTTTATTCATGATTTCTGTGTTTTTGTGAGTGTTAGTTTTGAGCGCCAAATATACTATCAACTTTATACATAAGGTGCCCGTTCATCTAAATTTGATTAACATTTTGAGTAGTAATTAACAATTATTGGAGCATGTCATAATGTAAAGCTCAGCTCGGGTTGATTCTCTTATTTTTTGTTTTTTTAAGCATTATATAAATCATTCTGACCCTAAAACAATAACTTTGTCGCAATATATATTCTTAATGAAACCATCGCTTTTAGTAATCTTTTTCTTTTTTATTATCATCGTTTTCTTTGAACTGTATTTTATTCAGGCTGTTAAAACAGTGAGTATTGATTATTCCCCCTCCCGAAGAAAATTCATTTTATGGTTTACATACTCACTAGCGGTATGTAGCATCATCCTGATTGCAGTTTCAGCAATTTACCCTCCACCAGAATGGAATTCAGCATTGCGGTTTGTTGCGGCAATTTTTTTGATTTTGTTATTATGCAAAGTTTTGGGAAGCGTATTTCTTTTATTGGATGATCTTGTTAGATTGATCCGATGGATCATTCTTAAATTCTCTTCGAAACATGCAACGGTGTCGTCCGAAGATACTTCCGATCATATCAGTCGATTAAAATTTTTCAGTTATCTTGCTTTAACATTTTCCGTTATTCCGGCAGTATCTTTTATTTACGGGATGATACGCGGAGCTTATAAGTACAGGGTTCATAATGTAAAGATTAGTTTTCCCAATTTACCTGAAGCGTTCCATGGGTTTAAAATAGTACAACTTTCCGACATGCACTGCGGTAGTTTTATGAGCACCGATCCACTGACCAAAGCATTTAATATTGTTATGGAACAAAAGGCGGATATTATTTTTTTTACCGGTGATCTCGTAAACAATGAAACTTCTGAAACTCAGGCCCATTTAGCCACGTTTAAAATCCTAAAAGCCCCGCACGGCGTTTTCTCAACATTAGGTAACCACGATTACGGAGATTACAAACAATGGGAATCTTTTGAAAAGAAAACGAAAAATTTTGAAGATATCAAGTCTGTTCATGCTAATTCCGGTTGGCGTCTCCTGATGAATGAACATGTGGCCATTGAAAAAAATGGGCAAAAAATTGCTTTACTTGGTGTTGAAAATTGGGGCGGAAACCTTCGTTTTCCAAGATATGGTAAACTGGAAAACGCGCATGCAGACACTGAACATTATCCGTTTAAAATATTGCTTTCACATGATCCTTCACACTGGGATGTTCAGGTAAGTCAGGAAAAAGTATATAACGACATCGATCTTACCCTAAGCGGTCACACCCACGGTATGCAGTTTGGTATTGAAATTCCCGGATTAAAATGGAGTCCGGTTCAGTATATTTATAAACACTGGGCTGGTTTATATAAGCAGGAAAACCAATATTTGTATGTAAATCGCGGCCTGGGATTTTTAGGATATCCAGGGCGGTTAGGAATTTGGCCAGAAATTACGGTAATTGAATTGCATAAAGCGTAAAACTGTTTTTAACATATTCATCGCTGAGTTAATATACCTTCTATTCAATTCACAAACCTTCAATCATTATCACCGAGCAACAAATTTAACCTCTCATAGCCCACACCAAACCATCGCGATGAGATTAACAGCCGTTCATCGCCTTGGGTAACCACGAACATGTGGTTTCTGTTATTTTATCTAAAGAAAAAGAAACGCTGTGATAATAATCACGACTTTTGCAAAGTATTATACGATTAATAGTATAATATGCTACTCGCTTTAAAGTCCCTTAAATAGAATGACCCGAACAAAACCAAAAAAAACACAAGAGCAGTCGTTTCTTAAATCCATCCTTAACTCCACACAGGATTCAATAATTAGCAAAAACCTTGAAGAAACCATTACCAGTTGGAACCCTGGTAGTGAAATATTATATGGTTATTCTGAAAAAGAAATATTAGGAAAACATAGTTCTATTTTAATTCCTGCTAACCTTAAATCTGAAGAAAAGGAAATATTCACACGACTTAAATCCGGTAAATTTGTGGATCAATTGGACACCAAACGGCTAAGAAAAGATGGAAGTTTAATTGATGTGTCCATTATTTCTTCGCCAATACATGATTCACTTGGTAATATCACAGGAGTTGCTATCACATCAAGAAAGAAAAAAAATGAATTGATAAACGCAGAACTTCCTGATATGTATGCTATTGAAAATGTATCAATATTAAACACTATACCCGCCAACATCGCATTGATAAATACTGAAGGTATTATTCAAACCGTTAATGAACAATGGGTAAACTTTGGATTAGAAAATAGTTCGAAATCCAATTCTAAAAATATCGTAGATTATTATATCACAATATCAGAAAACGCAACTGGCGATGATGAATTAACGGGAAAAAAAATGGCAACGGGGATCAGAGCGGTTCTCGATGGAACAGTGAATGAATTTACACTTGAATATCCTTGTCATTCGCCCGAGCAACAGAGGTGGTTTCAGGTGAAGGTTGCGCCCATAAAAAGTGACCGAATTAACGGTGCGGTAGTTATGCATACCAATATTACCGAACGCATCAACACGGAAAAAGAATTACGCAAAATGACCCGTCTCTACGCATTTATAAGTGCGATTAATCAGGCTATTACGCATTTAAAAAATGATGAGGAAATTTTTAATCGGGTATGCAGCATTGCTATTGAATTAGGGAAATTTAAAACCGCCTGGATCGGAAAAATTGATGCAAACAACAAAAAAATAAATATTATTGAAGGGTTCGGAATATTGCCGGAAGACATGACAAGGTTTTCTAATGTAAAATACGATAAGGGCGGGCCACAATCTTATGTACTAAAGAATAATACTTCCTATATATGTAATAATATTCAAGATGGTTTGGAACTGAAAAGTTGGATACCTTATGCAACCCAAGCAGAAGTTAATTCCGTTATGGTTTTGCCAATCCGCAAATCGGGAAATATTATGTACACTTTAAATTTATATGCACCTGAAACTAATTTTTTTAATGGGTCTGAAATAGGCCTCTTGGAAGGAGTGGCGGACGATATTTCTTTTGCCCTGGATGCTTTTGAAAAAGACAGACAAAAAGCAATAGTAGAGTCTAATCTATTGGCCATTTTTGAATCAACATCGGAGGGATTCGTACTGGCTGAAGCAAATGGGTCCCTAAAGACTTTCAATAAAAATGCTGCGAAATATATTTTTGCTATTACCGAACAAGAGGTAAAAGTAGAAAGCAGTATCTATGATTTTATTCCCTCATCGCGACATCAACGCTACAAAATGGTGATTTCAAAGGTGCTGGGTGGAAAATCCATTCAGTACGACTATCATTGCCGTAAAACAAATGAAATTTCAAAATGTTTTAAATTCAACCTAAATCCTGTGTATAGCATCAACGGTAGAATTGAAGGCGTTTGCATTACCATTGCTGATATCACCGAACAAAGTAACTCAGAAAAATTAATTGCCGAAAACGAAGCAAAATACCGTTCATTTTTTGAGAACAGTATGGACGGAATATTACTTACAATAACTGATGGATCTATATTGGCAGCTAATCCTGCTGCCTGCAAAATGTTTAAGATGACTGAAGAGGAGATTTGCAAGGCGGGAAGAATGGGTATTGTAGACGTCGGTGATCCAAGAGTAATTGAAGCTATTAAACAACGGCAAAAAACGGGAGAAGTAAAAGCTGAAGTAACATTTATTAGAAAAGATGGGAGTAAATTTCCGGGAGAAATAACTTCATCTGTTTTTTTTACTAGCGGGGGCGAAAATAGAACTTCGATGATAATCCGTGATATAACTGAGCGGAGAGAAGCGGAAATTAAATTGCGGGAAAGGGAAGCAAATATGAATGCGATCTTCAATAACACTTCCGAAGGCTTTATCCTTGCAGATACAAATGGTTTAATTAAATTCTTAAATAATAAATCGAAAGAAATTGCAGCTGTAAATTCCGGAAAAGAAATAAAAATTGGGGATAACATTTTTAATCATGTTCAACTATCCGATAGAGAAACAAATAAACTAACAATTGAAAAAGTACTGTCGGGCGAAACTTTCCAATACGACTATAAATACATATTTAAAAACGGAGACTTCCGATGGTATCAATATACCAATTGTCCTGTTTTTATAAATGGTCAAATAGTAGGATTTAGTATATCCACTGTGGATATTACAGAAAGAAAAAATGCAGAAAATATCCTAAAACAGACTTCAATTAAATTAGAACGAGCCGTTAACGATCTTAATAAAATATTCAATTCTTCATTGGATGTGATTTGTACAATTAATAGTAAAGGCGAGTTTGTTAACATTAGTGCCGCATCAGAACAGGTATGGGGCTACAAACCAGATGAACTTACCGGCACTAAATATATGGATCTTGTTTATAAAGATGACTCCGATCTTACTGAGAAAGAATCCAAAAAAATTGAAAGCGGAATACAGGTTACGGATTTCGAAAACAGGTACATCCATAAAAATGGGAAATTGGTTTCTATGTTATGGTCAGCTAACTGGGATGAGAAACTGCAATTAATGTTTTGCATAGCAAAAGACGTAACAGAAAAGAAAAGACTCGAAAAAGCCTTACTAAATGAACGCAATCAATTTTTCAACATGTTTGAAAAAGCACCGTCTGCTATCGGTATGTTAACAGGAGCGGATCATAGGTTTGTGATGGCTAATCCTTTATATCTCTTATCAACCAAAAAAACAGATATTATCGGCAAAACAGTGGCAGAAGTATTCCCGGAAATTAAAGACCAAGGTTTTATTGAAATTTTGGATCATGTCTATCGAACAGGTGAACCATACGTGGGTACGGAGATATTAGCACAGATAAATGTAACAGGAAAAGATGAAATGACTGATTTTTACATGAATCTTATTTATCAGTCTTATAAAAATAGTGAAGGTGAAATAGAAGGTGTTTTCTTTTTCATAAACGATGTAACTGAACAAGTACTATCACGAAAGAAAATTGAAAAAAGCGAGAAATTTTTTAAGGGCGTAATTGAAAATATTTCAGACATGATCTCAATTTTTGCTCCAGATGGACAAATGATTTATGCAAGTCCGGCAATATCAAAAACATTTGGGTATACAAACGAAGAATGTTTAAGTTTAAATATAGCAGATATAGTACACCCGGATGATGCCCCGATAATGCATGAGTTTGTGGATAAGATAATGTTACATCCCGGCATACCAATGGAGACACCACTGATCCGCGATCGAAAAAAAGACGGAACCTATATTTGGGTAGAAGGAACCTTAACTAATTTTATTGAAACAGACGGCATCAATGCCATTGTCGCTAATTTCAGGGATATAACTGAACGAAGAAAAGCAGATGAACAAAACAGATTCAAAGCCAATTTATTAAATACCATTGGCCAGGCAGTTATAGCAACGAACCTGGACGGAATTGTGAATTATTGGAATAACGCAGCGCAAAAAATTTACGGATGGACACCCAAAGAGGCCATTGGCAAGAATATTGTCAATCTTACGCCTTCATTTGCATATGGTGAACATTCCTTGGAAATTTTAGACGACCTTAAAATGGGTAACACATGGTCGGGAGAGGTTATTGTGCAGCGTAAAGATGGAACCAACTTTAATGCTTTAATAACAGATTCTCCTTTTTATAATGAAAAAAATAAATTAAGCGGGATAATCAGCATTTCATCAGATATTACCGAACAGAAAAAGTTGCAAGATCTTTTTGATAAAGCCAGTTCATTGGCAGTATTTGGTAGTTATGAAGTTGATTTAGTAAATAATACAATTTATTGGTCGACGATAACAAGGCAAATTCACGAAGTTGACGAAACTTTTATTCCTGATATCAACACGGCGTTAAGTTTTTATAAAGAAGGATCTAATAGGAATCATATTACAGAAAGTTTCCGAAAAACCATTGAAGAGGGCGTCTCGTTTGACGTGGAACTACAAATTGTTACAGCAAAGGGCAATGAACGATGGGTGCGGGTTATTGGCCAGGGGGAGTTCTTAAATGGCAAATGTTTAAGAGTAAATGGAAGCTTCCAGGACATCACAGAAAAAAAAGTTAATGAAGATAAAATAACCCAATTGTCGGAGCGACTGCAATTGGCCGCACAGGCAGCCTCTGTAGGCATTTGGGACTTCGATGTTTTAGAGAATAACCTGATTTGGGACGATAACATGTACAAGCTTCATGGAACAACCCGCGATAAATTTCCTCGCGCATATGATGCGTGGATAGCGTGTATGGATCCGGTTGATTTGATCAGGGTAATGGACGATTTGGGAATGGCTATTAGCGGAGAAAAAGAATTCAGGCCTGAATTTAGAGTGGTATGGCCTGATAAATCAATCCATTATATTAAAGCCAACGCGTTAACTAAATTAGATGAAACGGGTGATGCTATAAGAATGACAGGAACCAATTGGGATATCACCGAGCAAAAAAAACTGGAATTGCAAAAAGAAAAAATGATACAAGATCTTGTTCAAAGAAACAAATCCATGGAGCAGTTTTCATACATAATATCCCACAATTTGAGATCGCCGGTAGCAAATATACTCGGCTTAACCAATTTACTTGAAAAAATAAATATTAATGATGAAACACGGAACCGTTTTATTAAAGGACTTAGCCTTTCAGCAAAGAAGTTAGACGAGGTTATCAATGACATTAATTATATTCTTCATGTAAAATCGGATATAACTGAAAAAAAAGAACTGGTGACTTTTTCTGATCTTGTTACAGATGTTCAGTTAAGCATTGAAGCCATGATTGCTAAAGAGCAGGCGATAATTCAATGTGACTTCACGCAAGCGCCCAATATTATGAGTATTAAAAGTTATTTGCATAGTATTTTCTATAACCTTATTACTAATAGCATTAAATACAGAAAGCATGCTGAGGCACCTATCCTAACTATAAAAAGTAGTGTTATAAACGATAAAATTATATTGCTTTTTAAAGATAACGGAATGGGTATAGATCTTGATCAACAGAAGGATCATATATTTGGATTATACAAGCGCTTTCACTTCCATACAGAAGGAAAGGGTATGGGTTTATTTATGGTAAAAACCCAGGTGGAAGCTATCGGTGGTTCTATAACTGTGAAAAGCGACTTAAATATTGGAACAGAGTTTAGAATCGAGTTACGAAATAATTAATATAATGAACATTCAAACACATTTCGTTATAATTGATGATGATGAAATCAACAACATAATATGCAAAACAGTAATTGAATTCTTGGTGCCCAACGCAAATATTAAATCATTTTGTATTGCAAAGGAAGGTTTTGCCTATGTTGCTAATCAACGGTATGAAAATGATAAAACAACTGTACTGTTTCTGGATATCAACATGCCTTCATGGTCTGGATGGGATTTTCTCGATCAGTTTGAAAAACTTGAAAATTTAAAAAAAGAATATCAAATATTTATGCTTTCTTCATCACTTGATCCAAATGATAAAAGACGGGCATTGGAAAATAAAAATGTGACAGGATTTATTGAAAAGCCTCTAACACTTGCCAAACTCCAACAAATCTTTCTCGTATGATTTGGTAAAATTTTTACTATTTATAAATAACGATATCACCTATTAAAAATTACACTGTTCTATGATTTTATATGATATAGTGATACGGAACAATTTATCGTGAATATTGACGATAATGACGTGAAGGGAGTGTAAAACAAACTGTGTCAGATTGTTTTTTTATATTTGAGTATTGGTTAGAAACGTAACCAGGCTCTGCTGGCGAGCAACCTGCTAGGGATATA
>JAQZBQ010000001.1 GCA_029237825.1 Bacteroidota bacterium
GATTTCTGTACTGTGAGACATAATAAAATTTACGTTTTAACGATTTTTATAAATTATGGTGCAAGTTTAACGAATATAATACAAAAATAAAAACAAATACACCCATAAAATATCAAGAAAATGCCAATATATAGAGCATAGTTCCAATCCCAGGGTGTTCCCTCCGTTATATTTCCCTTTAAAGGCATTTTTAAGGGTCACTAAAAGTGAAAGCAAACCTGCAAATAGGTGCATCAAGTGTAAAAAAGTGATCAGATACAAAAATGATCCTGAGGCATTTGCGGATTTTCCGGCAAACACAATATTTTTACTATACAACTCGCCCCACCCCTGGTATTGTAAATAGGCGAATATCAACCCAAGTATAAATGTGGCCAAAACACCAAAACCGGTTGCGCGGGAATTGTTTTTCTTTGCCATCTGAAAAGCAAAAAATAAAGTAATACTACTGGTAATTATAACAGCTGTACTTAGGTAAAATGCGTTTGGCAAATTAAAAATCAGCCAGTTGCCGTTATCGGCTCTCACCACGTAAGCGCTGGTTAGGCCGGCAAATAACATCACAATACTTAATATTCCCACCCATAACAGAGGTTTTGACGCTTTTTGGCGAGCTGCTTTTAACTCAGCTTTAAACGTGGGACTAGGTTTTACTTTTTCTTCCATGACTAACTATATTAATAATTTACTGCCAACCATAAGCGCAACCTGCACAACCGGCAAATAAATGAACGAACCAAACATTAATTTCCTTGCATCTTCAATCGTACCACTTCTGTATAAGTTGTAGGCCTGAACAATAAATACGAGCCCCATACAGCTCACAACCGTCGCAGAAATCCAACCGGTGTAATTAAAAACAAATGGAGTAAGCGCAAGAGGGAATAATGAGAGTGTGTATACAAGGATTTGGGAACGAGAACTTTTATCGCGTCCTCCTTTTGAAGGCAACATAAAAAATCCTGCGCGCTGATAATCGTCATGGCTAACCCATGCAATTGCCCAAAAGTGAGGGAACTGCCAGAAAAATTGAATACAAAACAGTAAAACAGCAAAAAATGTGATTTCTCCAAAACCCTCTGTTGCTGCAATTGCTCCAATTAAAGTGGGTAAAGCTCCCGGAATAGCACCGATAAAAACCGAAAATGGAGTTCTTCGTTTCATGGGTGTGTAAACCAGTGCATATAAAATGATGGAAATAAAGCCGATAATCCCACTAAGAGGATTAGTAAATACCCACAATAAAATAGTTCCGATAACGCCAAAAATTCCACAAACCAATAGGGCGGTCCCTACTGTTAAGTTCCCGGTGGGAATTGGCCTTTGTTTGGTACGGTTCATTAATTTATCAAGATCCTTTTCAATGATTTGGTTAAAACCATTTGCAGCCGCGGTCACTAAAAATCCACCCACACATATCGCGAACACTTGTGTCCAGGTAAATGAATCGGCAACGGTAAAAAAAGTAATGATTGCAGAAAAAACAACTAAAGCAGAGAGCGTAAATTTTGTAAGTTTAAAAAAAACTTTTACTTTACTATAGGTGATAGTTTCTTCTGTTGCTGTATGAGACTCGTTTTGCAAAGCGGCACAAATTTAGGAAATAAATCAGCATCTGATTAAGATGATTCGGTTATATTTGTTAGAAACTAAGAACAATCATAAAACTATTCGTTAATCTTAATAACTAATCATCATCCCATGAAAAAAATTATCGCGTTCGCACTCTCTGTCTTTTCACTAGGATTTAATTCACCGGGAAGTAAAACCCTGCATGATTTCAGGTCACAGACACTGGACGGATCAGATTTTAATTTTTCGGATTTAAAAGGCAAGAAAGTGTTAATCGTAAACACGGCTTCGGAATGCGGCTATACCCCACAATACAAAGATCTGGAAGCGCTGTACCAGAAATACAAATCACAGAACTTCATCATAGTAGGATTCCCTTGTAACGACTTTGGCGGACAAGAACCAGGTTCGGCTGCCGAAATAAAATCCTTTTGTACAAAAAACTATGGCGTTACGTTTCCCATGATGGAAAAAATTAGCATTTCAACAAGTCCAATATATAAGTGGCTTACCTCAAAAGCCGAAAATGGTGTACTGGACGCAACGGTGAAGTGGAATTTCAACAAGTTTCTTGTGGATGAAAAAGGACGCGTTGTAAAGCATCTACCGTCCAAAGTGCAACCCATGGATAATGAAATTACCGGTTGGATTGAAGGGAAATAATTATTCTCTTACAATTTCCACCTTTTCAATGAGGTAAGGGGTTTCCGATTGCCAGAAAAAATTCTTCAGGATTTCTTTATAATAAAGCCTGACATGTTTTCCCTGCGATTTGGTAATGGCATCGTAAACACCTGTATTCTTTTTGTGAACGGAAAACCGCCAAATCCTCGTTGGCATAATGGTTCCGTCACCTTCTGAAATGCCGCCTAAATTCAATTCACCTTCGTATGTCTTAAAAACATAGCCTTTCTGTGAAAGCTTGATTACAACACCGGATCTGGTGCCTGAACTGTAAGACATACCGCAAATCAAAACATAAATTACAAAAATCAAGATCAACAAAAGAACGGAGAAAAACAGCCATTTTTTCCAGCTTTTCTTTTTACCCGGCGTATTGATTGCACTCGTAGTTTCCATAACATAAAACTACATATTATTAAAGGCCTTCGTCTTGCAACCTGACATTAACTAAGAAATTTACAAGTAACGACACTTATCCGGAATTTTCAATCAGTTATTAGAAAATTCAAGTCAGTTAATAATCTATTTAATACAATTAAAAATATGACAATACTTTTATTAAAAACCCGCATAATATATCTCATGAAAATTATATTTTTTTTATTCTTAAACCTGCTGGGCATAGCCTATGCTCAAACGTATGAATACCTTGATATAAACCAAGTAAAAGCACGCGTTAATAGCGGAGGCGATTTGCACTGGGATCCTGCGACAGGAAACCCTGGCTACGAATGTCCGAAGGGAAGCAATAGAAATTGGGGTGGCACAGCCAGTTTATGGCTCGGAGGCCTGGATGCAGGAGGGCAATTACATTTATCGGCTCAAACCTACCATCAGAGTGGTGTGGATTATTGGCCGGGACCACTGACAACCAATGGAGCAACAACAAATTCTACAACTGTGGGGCAATACAACCGTGTATGGAAAATTAATAAATCAGAGATAGATACTTTCCTTATAAATATAGCCAACGGAAATGTACAAAACGGAACCTATACCATACCGAACAGCATCTTAAACTGGCCTGGCAACGGCGACGTTACTCAAAACCAGGATTTAATTTTAGCACCATTCGCGGATGTGAATGGCGACCAGTATTATGATCCATCCTCTGGTGATTATCCACTTATAAAAGGCGATCAGGCAATTTTTACAATTTATAATGACGTGTATTTACCACATGGATCTGGCGGTGATGCCTTTGGCGTAGAGGTTCATTTAATGGCTTACGCATATGGACCATGCAGTATAACAACTGGCAACTCCTTTTTAAACTATACCACTTTCTACAATTATAAAATCATTAACCGGAGTTCATTTAGCTATATAATCTATTCAGCATTGTTCAACGATTCGTATTTTGGAGTAACTGAATATGTAGGTTGCGACGTAATGGACGATTATGGTTATAACTACAATAACTCTTCAACTAAAAATCCTGCAATTGGTGTTGCAATTTTAAGAAGCCCTTATAATACCAACAATGGAATTGATGATGATGATGATGGAATCATCGATGAACTATTTGAAGAAATTGGTATGACTAATTTTATGTATTACAATAATTCCTTTCCCGGAATACCACTCTCGCAAAGTGATCCAATTACTGCCAACGACTATTATCAATATTTGAGGAGTTCCTGGAAAGATGGAACCCCTTTAACCTGTGGTGCCAATGGATATGGCGGAAGTGTGGCAACCAATTTCGCCTATCCGGGAAATTCGCAAACAACCGGACCATGTGTGCCAGGAAATTGGGCAGAAAACGGAACTGGAAGCGATAAACGATTTGTTATGAGTTCTGGTGATTTTACCCTTTTTCCTGGATCAATAACCGAACTGGAATACGCTTACATCACTGCTTTTGACAGCATCACGAATGATCCTTTAGGTAAACTTGATTCAGATGTGCAAAATCTGCATGCCATTTACAATACTACCTTAAATCAATGTATGAATACAGATCTAAAAGAATCATATTCACAAACCAACATTATACTTAGTCCAAACCCAACAAAGGGCATATTAAATATAAAGAGCGATTTAAAAAAGAATTTTAAAATTGAAGTTATTGATGTATTTGGTAAAGTTCTTTTATCAGAAGAATGCAAAAATTTTGACACTTCTCTTAATGTCACGTCTTTGCCCCAGGGAATCTACTTTCTGAAATTAATCTCTGAAAATATAAATACAACCAGGAAATTTATTAAAGAATAGATAATGGCCTAAGAAAAAAACGTTATTTCAAAGACAATTCCTCAGACCTACGCTCCGCACTTTTTAATGCCTGAATGATTACCTCACCCATGTGTTGTTCATTGAATATTTTTAATGCTGCTTCGGTAGTTCCTCCTTTTGAAGTTACGGAGGAAATATATTCGTCGAGGTTTTTTTGCCCATTATTAATTAAATGAAAAGAACCCAGCATGGTTTGTTTTGCAAGGATGGAAGAGACATGTTCATCCAATCCCATCTTTACACCTGCATCTATCAAATACTTCATGAAGTAAAAGAAATATGCTGGCCCGCTGCCACTCAATGCCGTTACTGCATTCAGTTGCTTTTCATCTTTCAGGAATAAAGTACGGCCTGTAGTGCATAAAAGGTTTTCCACAAGCATAATTTGGTCATGGTTAAGCTTCTCGGAAGCTGCAAATGCCGTCATACCCATGTTCACTTCAACGGGTAAATTAGGCATAGCACGAACCACCAACTCATGTTTAAGTTCCGATTGTATAAAAGAAATTTCAATTCCGGCCATAATAGACAGGAGAAGGGAATTAGAGGAAATTACCTTTCTCAGTTCAACACTCAGTTCTTTGAAATCCTGGGGCTTAACAGCCAGGATAATTATTGAGCACTCTGATATGGACTTATCATCCGTTGTAACAACCTGACCGATATTCACTAAGGATAAATTCTGCCTTCGTTCCTGATTTTTTTCGATCAACAATAAATTTTCAGGCGTTACAATTTTGTATCTTAAAAATGCATGGGCATAGATAAGTCCCATATTCCCGCAACCAACAATCGCAATCTTATTCATTGTTATTTTTTAAATAGGATTTATATTCGTCTGAACTTGACATCTCACAGGTTTGTCCCACATCATGTAACAGGTCGTAGATAAAATTTCGATCAGGCAAGATGCGTGCTACATGTAACTCTATCACTGCTTTTGAACCAATAAATCGAATTTCCTCGAATTCATGGTCATTGATTATTTTAAAAAAATGCTTATTGTTTTTATATTTTCTGTAGGCAGGGAAATCCATTATTTTAAAAATTAGCATTTAAAAAAAAGTCCTGCAGTTTTGCAGGACTTGAAATTCATTACATTCCTCCCTGAGGAACCTGTTGCTGCTGGTCTTCAGGCATCAATTCCTCCATTGGAATGGAAGCCGTTAATCGCTTCATCAATTCTTTTGAATGCGCTTCCTGTTTAAATTGTTCCGCCAACATGACCAAACGACGCATGATTTCTTTGGCCTGATTCATTTCTCGGTTGAATGCGGCCCGGTGAATAGATGTCTGGGCGTTATATACTTTCAAATCATTCTCATAAATATCAAATAATTTACCGGATAGTTCGGTCGCCTTTTTCATGTTTCCAATTTGATAGTAACCAGCAATGATTGTATAAAGTGTTGCTTCATAACGCACATTTGCATCCGGCATTTTCTCCAGACATAAATCAAGAACTTTCTCAGCCTTCTTCTTTTGTCCTTTGCTGATTAAAGCTCCGGCTAAAGTAGCCATCTGCATTCTCATATTGGAGGCCATACGCGTGCAGTTCTCATCCAGACTTACTCCCGGTTTATCTAAACCACCCCAGGCAAACTTATTCATGACGTTGTCATACATCACGTCTGTATTTACACGTCCGCCAACAGCCATTTCATCTTCATTGCTCTTAATAGGCGTTAATCGGTACGCCAAACCCTCCAGTTGAAAATATTCTTCCAAGCCTAGGTATGCTTCCGATCCTGTTGTAACAGCAAAATAAATTGGTCGCTTCCAGTTATTGTGCGCAATTAAATCCAGAACCATCAAATCATTTTTGGTAAGATATTGTCTGTTTATGGTCCATTTGATTGATTTTGCCAAACGCGCTGTATCTTTCACAGCGATTACCTTTTCACGCATCACTGTAGCAGAATCCACAGGAACATAGAACGTTTTAGCGGGGAAGTAATCAAGAGGCTTGTGTCCGTAATCCAGTTTATTCTCCAGATCATCCGATACAACAAAATCTATTGCCTTTTTCAGATTCATAGGACCTGCACCTTTGTCCATGATGTAAACCACTTCGCGTTTACTTTGCACGTATTTATCAGGAGGAATGGTGAATGGAACCGGTGCTGATTCGTAAGCTGCTCTCCGCATTTGATTTATGTACCAGTCTGTTTGCAATAAACTTAAATTTACCACGCGCACATCTGTGCGTATACCTTCAACTTCCTGGGCATACCAGAGAGGGAATGTATCGTTATCGCCATTTGTAAATAGAATGGCATTCGGCGCACAGGTGTTCAAATAATTCACGGCGAAGTCACGGCTCATGGTTCGTTTCGAACGGTTATGATCGTCCCAACCTTCAGCTGCCATCAACGTTGGAATAATTAAACCAAGGACGGTTGCTACAATAGATGCCGTTTTAACGCTGGATTTCTTGCTTAAAAAATCAAAAATAAATAAGACACCTAACCCGATGAAAATGGCAAAGGCGTAAAACGACGCTACATAAGCGTAATCACGCTCACGTGGCTGATAGGGATACTGATTCAAATAAAACACAACCGCAACGCCATTCAATAAAAACAGTAGCGATACAACCCAGGTATCATTTTTATTATTCTTTACATGAAATACAAAACCTAATAAACCTAAAATAAATGGTAGTGCATAAAACGAATTGCTAGCCATATTGTTGGAGGCTGCATGTGTAACAAACGATGTGTCTGTATCAAGAAACGCGTCATCTAAAGCTTTAATACCGGTCTTCCAGTTACCTTCTAAAGGATTACCGTTAAGTCCCTGAATATCATTTTGGCGGCCAATAAAGTTCCAGGCAAAATAACGCAAATACATGTATTTTATCTGATAACTGATAAAGTAAGTCATGTTGGCTGTGAAGTTTGGAATCTGAACTTCTTCCATTTGTCCGGTCTGTTCGTTCATTACCGTTTTTTTCTTGTGATGATTTTGAACATCACCCCAGTAACGGTAAGCAGCTTCATGGTTTCGTTGCTGGCTCCACATCCTGGGAAAAGGTGTGCAGAACTCTTTCTGGTAAGCAGGAATTGATTTTTTGCGATCGTCAATAATTTTATATTTTCCGGATGCCTCATCCTTAGCGAATACAGGCTCCCCGTCTTTAAAATTGGCGTTGTCGGTTGGTGCATTGTAGTATTGCCCGTAGGTTAATGGCCAGTCGCCATACTGCTCACGGTTCAGATAAGATAACATGGTAATGGCATTCTCCGGATCATTTTCATCCATTGGGGTGTTTGCCTGAGAGCGGATGATTAACACAAAAAAGGAAGAATAACCGATGATGAGCGTTGTAAAACTTACTAATACCACATTCAACGTATTGATGTTTTTTGATTTCAAATAATGTATCCCATAAAGTAATGCGCCAAGCACCAGTAAACGGCTAAACATGCCGCCACCGGTATTCGCTGAAATGACAGCAATGGCCGAAAACAGGATCGCTGTGTAAAATCCAAATTTGTAATAGGATTCCTTTTTCTTAACCGTGTATAAAATCAACCCGGTTAACGCAGCAAAAAGGAAAACAAAATAAAAAGCGGATCCAATGTTGAAACCCATGCCTAGTTTGTTTACAAAAAAGATTTCATAGTCGGCAGCAAACTTCACGATTTTCGGGATCATGATGTTTTGAATGCCACCTAATAACACAAGGGAAATAATGCCAGTGATAAAAAACGATTTCCAGGTAAAAGGATACTTCTTAAAATAATAGATAAAGCAAATAGCCGGGATACACAATAAATTCAGCAAATGGACACCGATGGATAAACCCATCAGATAGGCAATTACCACAAGCCAGCGCATGGCGCCAACGGGGTTCTCTGTATCTTCTTCTTCCCATTTAAGAATTGCCCAAAACACAAGTGCAGTAAAGAAGGATGACATGGCATATACCTCACCTTCAACAGCCGAGAACCAAAAGGAGTCTGAAAACGTGTAAGCCAGTGCGCCAACAATTCCCGCTCCTAAAACGGCCCATTGTTTTCCACTTGTGAACTCTTCACCTTTTCTTAAAATAGCCCTGATACCGAATCGGGTGATTGTCCAGAACAGAAACAGGATTGTAAAGGAGCTGCACAACGCCGACATGATGTTGATCATTTTCCCCGCCATCGCTGGATCTCCTCCTGCCATGAGGGCAAACATCCTACCCACCAACATGAAAAAAGGTGCCCCGGGAGGATGCCCTACTTCCAATTTATAAGCGCAGGCAATGTACTCGCCGCAATCCCAGAAACTAGCAGTTGGTTCAATCGTAGAAACATATGTGAAAGTTGCAATGGCGAAAACAATCCAGCCAATAATGTTGTTTAATCTTTTAAACTGCATAGTTGTAATTTATACGGATAAGTTGCGAATTTAACTAAAAATGGGAGCTAAACAGAATCAATCTTTTTTTTTATGAATTTTTTGTAGATGAATATATTTTACTATTTTTGTCGCCCGAACTTTTAACAAAGTTCAGATTGTCCGATGGTGTAACTGGCAACACGACTGATTTTGGTTCAGTAGAGTCTAGGTTCGAGCCCTAGTCGGACAACGGTAAACCCCTTTTTGTTACAAACATTAAGGGGTTTTTTGTTGTACAAATATAGGCAAACACGTACAAATATCAATAAACACAAGCATTTCAAGGGTTTTATAAAAATTAATCTTGGTAGTATTGCGCCATGATTGAATATGTTTAATTATAATTTTTTGTTACCATTTTGTTACTCTAAAAAAGGAAAAATCAAAAAGGTAACAAATGACTAAAAAAAACTGTATGCCATGAAATTTAGCTATGTTTTGACCGGAAAAAGAAGTGTACAAAGCCCTCTGTAAAAGGAGTGATTGAATTAAGAGTTTACGAGCCGAATAAACCGCCGTTAATCATTTCAACCAAGCAAACTATTAAGCCAGGAGAATGGAACGAACAGACGCAAAGAGTTAACGCCAGGAACCAGGATGCAGATGATATAAATTTCTACCTGGACAAATATTTACAGGATTTAAAAAATCTAAGGATTGAGAGAAAGTTTAAAAACCTCCCATTTACTTTTGATGACATTAAAGGTTTTTTTAAAAAGAAAAATGAAAAAACAAGCTCTTATATCGAGTTCGTAAAGCAGGAACTTGCAATGAATAAAGAGTATGATAAAAAAACAAAAACTCAACACGAAAACACCCTTAACAAGCTAACGGACTTTCATAAAAAAGATGTTCTATTTACTGATTTGACACCTGAATTTATTGATAGATTCTTAAACCACCTCCGGGAAAAAGGATTTAAAACAAACTATGTAAACAACTTTCATAAAAACATTAAAAAATACTTCGAATTAGCAATTGTTAAAGAATACACCGATCTAAAAAATCCCTGTAAAATTATTAGGGTAAAAAATGAACTCACAAAATTCGACGCTTTAACAACCGAACAAATGGAAGCTATAAGAAATTTGGCTTTAGAAGATCATGAGGAGCGATTAAAACATGTCCGGGATATGTTTCTTTTCGCTTGCTATACCGCATTAAGGATAAGCGACACCACCGGCTTAAAAACAAGTTCTATTTCAATTATTGAACAGGGATATAAATTAAATTTCAGATCAAAAAAATCTAAAAAGCCTGTGAACCTGCCACTTTATAAATTATTCCCTGGCCAGGATAAAATTAGTTTCCCTGAAAAAATTGTATTGCAATACCTTAATGCAGAAAACGAATATTTGTTTCCAAGAATACCAGAACAAAAGATAAATGAACATTTAAAGATATTGGCACACAAAGCCAAGATTAAATTTAACCTCACTTTTCATGTGGCCCGGCATACATTCGGAACTGTCATGTCAAGTAAGGTAAGCCCCTTTGAATTAATGGACTTAATGCAAATTTCAGATTTAAAAACTGTGATGGTTTATGTGAATATCAATGAAACGAAAATCGTTAAATCGCTTGAAAATATTGACTGGAACAATTAGTTTTGTGCATCTAAAAGATCCCTAATTTCTTCTTCATATTCGACGAAGTTTTCTAAGTCAATCAATAGGTCTTCTTTATATTTTACAAGCTGATTTTCATCAAAATACTTTCTTTTAGAGTACTTCGGGATCCTATCTTCTGAAATAAATTTTAAAGCATAAGCCCGTTGTTCCGGAGAAAAGTAACTAAATTTTTCATCTATTAGTTCATTACCCCACTTGTAAACTCTTTCCTTTTCGATTTTATCATAGATCTTTATTCTGAATTTTTTATCTTTTAGCATTTCTTCTAGTTCAGAAATTCTCTGTGTTAATTTTGCGTGGTCATCAATCTCGTTGACACCAAAAAAATACGTTACCGGGAGGTTTAAGGCCTTACATATTTCGTTCAATTGGCTAATCTTTAAGTCATCTGAACCTAATATCCTTGATAAATTTTGTTTTGAAATACCCGTTTTTCTCACGAGCACAGAATGACTTATACCCTTTTCGTCTAAGTATTTTAAAATTGCTTTATTAATGCTCATAAGGCACAAAAGTAGTATTAACAAGAAATTGTTAGTAAATCAAATATAAATTATATATGTACTTTACAAATATTTAATTTACTTTTGTCCACACATAATGTAAATTTAAACAAATATAATCAAAATGAGAATAGAGTCAGAAAAAAAAGGGATCAAGGCAAACGAAATTGCTTTAATGGTCCAAATGGAGAGAATAACTAAAACAGATGCGGCAACGATGCTGTCAGTTTCACTTGGGACAATTTCCAACTATGTTAAAAAGGGCCTCCTAATACCTATAAAGTTAGGGTTAACAAAACAAAGCCCGGTTTACTTCAAAAGGGATGATGTTTTAAAACTCATGGATTTTGAACTAAAACAAAATGCTTTTCAGCGATAACTAAAATCTTGCAACATGAAAAAAACGCCAAAGGGAAAAGTATCAAAACTGAATTTAGCGCACATGAAAAAACATGAGAGCATAAACTTTATAAGGTCAGTAACCAAAGTGCACACAAATGAAACGCTTAAGAAAATGGGAATAATCCCACCAAACAAATAAGCCCGTTGCGGGAACAACAGGCTTAAAATAAAAATAATCAATCTACAAAAATCAATTATTATGGAAACAAATTTAAGAAATAAAGGATTACAAAGTATTTACGGCGGTTTACAAATGCTTTTGGAAGAAAAAGCCAATAACATGAGTGCACTTGCTGAGATTTCAATATTAATATCCCGAACAGATATAAGGGACAGACACGGTATAAGTGACGAAGTAACTCAGCTATTAGAAGCCATTCATTTCCAATTAAAAGATCTGACAGAAGAAAGCGTAAAATCTATCACTGACTATATAAACAAGCTGCAGTATGAAACCGGAGATTCTGAAATTGATTATAAAACCAAATACGAGCAAACACTTGAAAAACTTAACGAAGCAAATGAGGAATTAATAGCATTTAAAGAAGTGCCAAAAAGAAAACCGTACGAAAGAACACCTTATCAAAGAAAACCATATGAAAGGACATCATATCAAAGATAACCTATGCAGACAATTTCCAATTACAATAAAAGCAGGTTAAGGATAACAGACGCTTTAACTGATTTTGAAACCCAAATCAAAAACTTAACTAATGACCTGGAGATTTATAAACAAAAAGAAAACGCAAACGAAAGGCTAGTGTTTCATAAACAACAACAAATCAATTCACTAAAAAACACAATTGATTTATTTATAGAATTTCAGGAAAGTAGCACGTTTCAAATGATCAGTTATGCTAAGGAAATATCAAAACTAAATACCACCATTTTCAAATTGGAAGGAATCTGTTTACTACATGGTATTTCAAACCTGGGTTATTATTTGAGGATGAAAAAAGACGTTTTAATATTTACCGTAAAAGAAGCTTTTCAAAATGGGTTTAGGCAAACACCTATCGAATTACTACCGGAAATCGACAATCAAACCACAAAAGAAAATTTTATTTCACCTCTAGTAAACAAAGCTAAACAACTAAACAATAATGGGAAATAGCGAAGAATTATATTCCACTAACGGCGAAACTATTGAAGTCGAGCAAAAAAAAGGCAAAAACAGTCAGCGCCAGGAGATTGAGAGGTGGTTAAATTCAGCTTATACCTTCCGGGTAAATTGGATAAAACAAAAACCTGAGTACCGCGAGAAAGCAACTAAAGATCCCAAATTTCATCCAATTGATAAATACAAACTGTTGTCTATAAAAAGACAATTAGATACTGCTGGTTTCAATATCTCGAAAGATGGGTTAATGGATATTTTATTTTCCGATTTTAGTCCGAAAGTAAACCCGGTTAAAGATTACTTTGAAAATCTTTTTCCCTGGAATGAAGAAGACGATTATATTGAAGAATTAGCAACCACTGTCAAATGCAAAAATTCAGATCAATGGATGCCATATTTAAAAAAATGGCTTGTGGGTGTGGTTGCCAATGTCTTTATTGATGAACGATGCGCCAATCATACAATGCTTGTATTAACAGGTGGCCAAGGCAAGTTTAAAACTACCTGGTTAGAAAATCTTTGTCCGAAAAATTTAATAAACTACCTGTATACAGGTAAATTAAACCTGGAATCGAAAGACAGTTTAACTTTAATAGCCGAAAACCTTTTTATCAATATCGATGATCAGCTAAAGCAATTACACAAAAAAGACGAAAACGAACTTAAAAACCTTATCACTATAAATTATGTAAAGTACCGGAGACCGTATGATCCCATAATTACTGAATACCCCCATTTATGCAGCTTTATGGGGTCAGTAAATGGAAACGAGTTTTTGAACGACCCGACAGGCAGCCGGCGCTTTTTGCCTTTTGAGGTAGAAAACATAGATATAAAGGCAGCCCAGGGACTGGATATGGACCTTGTGTGGGCTCAGGCATACAATCTTTTTATTAATAAATATCGGTATTGGTTTAATGATGAAGAAATAGACGAACTTAATAACCGAAACAGCGAGTTTGCTATGACTAGTATCGAGGAACAGCTTGTTCAATTTTATTACAGTAACAAAGTTTCCGAAGGAGCCTATGGGGTACTAAAATACATCCCGCCGGCTATTATCTTATCAAGGCTCGAAACGCTTTCTAAACTCAGATTAAGCCCAAAAAAATTGGGAGACGCTTTAAGTAAATTCAATTTTAACAAGTTACAAAAAGGGTCGCCACCAAACAGGCAATGGGTTTGGGAGGTATATGAGAAATCAGACGAACAAATCGCAATTCAGCAACAATCATAAAATACAAAAGCCCAAAAACGGGCTTTTTTTTATTGTTTGTACTTAATATTAATAAATCTTTCTAAAGTATGTAGTGCATCTAGTGCATTGGTTCAAAAACCGCATTGTTAAAGGAAATTTTATGCACTAGATCTAAAAAAACAATCCTATGCACATCTAGTGCATCCTGTGCAATGCACTAGATTAAATTAAATGCACTACTTATGCACTACTAAACATTTGTATAAGTAGTGCATTTTTAACCCTCATTTACCAAAGGATTCAGACAAAATGCACTAGATGCACAGGATAAAATGGTCAAAACTTTGGGTTAGGCAAGCCCTCAATAAGCTCGGCTTCAAAACACAAAAAGGAGTCGAAAAAACCAGCGAATTCAACAAGTATGTATTTAGTGTGAATTATGTCATACAGCCCTCGCACAGGTGTATGACCTAGTAAACACTAGAAAATACAAAGGGTTGGTTTAAAAATACACATTCTTGAAACCAAAAACGCGTTGGATTTTAAACCATTGGTTTCAATATTTACTATATTTGTATACCCCAAAAACCCTTTACAAGGTATAATTTAAGCCAGGCAACAATTGTCAGGCTTTTTTTGTGCTTACTTGTTTTTACTTACTTAAATTAAGTTATGATTGATTAAATACGCTTCTGATTGTCTAACTAAAGGGCTTTTTTGCAAAGTACCTTTGTAGAAAAAAAAATAAACAATGGAAACAACAATCAAAAACGAAGAATTACAAAAGGAATCAGAACCCAAAGAAAAAAGAGGTTTTGTTAGCCTGGCCATGCCAATGGAAAAAAAATTGGCACTACAAAGGGAAGCAAATTTAGTTTGCGGAATTTCAGTAACTGAATATTGCATGACAAAAATTTTCAGTCCAACGCCGGAAAAACAGGAAGCTGTTATTGTTCCGGAAAATGAGGAAGAAATCAAAAATAAAGATTTGATCATTGATGAACTATTAAAGGAAAATAAATCTTTAAAGGATGTTGTTAGTAAACAAGCGGGAGAAATTATTACTTTAAAAGTTTCAAAATCAATTCCCGTAATTGAAGAAACTTCAACTGAAGAAGTTAGTACGTCTGCAATTTCTGAAAGTTCAATAGTGATTGAACTGACACCGGAGCAAAGGGCAATAGTGGACATGGCTGTTGAATTTGAAACTAATAGTTTCTTTGGTAACGAATACGCAAATATTAACCATTTTGTGAAAAAGAAAATTGGTGACCTGGTAACAAGTAACCAAAGTTCATTCCCGGATAAATACCATGAGAAAGATAAAACTGAATATAAAATAGCTTTCGATTTTATTAAATATTTAAAAGAGGTTCCGAACAATGGAAAGTAATAGCATTTTGCCAACGATAATCAACTCTAAAGCCATGAATTATTTAGTGATAACAATTTGCTTAATGATCATGATTGCGTTTGTAGCTGTTATGTTCAAACAAAAAGAATCAAAAAATTTACCAATTAAAACAAAATAATATGGCATGGAATGAAGGATTGTCGGATGGGTTTTGGGGCGCAGTATCAGCGAACGTTGGCCAAGTAATTGGAGCCGTAAGCGGTACCACCAACCACCAAGCAGACGCACAAATCGCAATGGCTAACCAAAACAGAGCCGAGCAACAACAAAACACCAGTTTTTTACAGAGTCTTTTTGCCAACAATAACAGTAATAGCACTCTAGCTAGAAATGGCCTTACTAGTCAATTAAGCCCGCAAATGATGATCATAATAGCATTAGTTATCATTATGATTATTGGTGCTATGATGAGAGCAAGAAGATAAAACCTAAGCTCACGTGGTTTAGAGGTTGCCAGGAATGGCAGCCTTTTTTTATAATTTATCCATTAACAATTCCAAATATTTTTGTCGGGTCCCAACATACACACCATTGAAGTTTTCATAACCGGTATAAATGTATATTGACTCGTAATGTTTGGCAAGCCTTGGGAATTCACTTGCCGGTTTCATCTTTGATGAAAAACTATTCATCCCCCTTTCTTTAAATTCGTTAATACTGGTTTCAATAATCGTTATACTTTCATTCATAAAAATCGTTTGTTCCGAGAAACCATCATGGTTTTTCATTTCAGTCCAAAATTCATTTATCGTGCCATGTACATTTGTTACCTGGAACGGGGAAATAAATGCTTTTGTTTTTCTATGGCTAATTGTAGGGTCATCGCTTGTGTACGCTCCATAATATCCTCTTATTTCATTTTTACAGAAATCGCCAATACTTTCATATCCTGATACATTACCGATGGTAATACCTCCCGTCAAAAGAACGGATAATGGCGTTGTTTGCATATTGATTTTAGCAATTAGATCCACAATCTTAGTTTTCACTTCAGACTTCTCGATAATGTCAGGCAAATTAGTTATCCAAGTATTTATTTGGATTGCCTCCCTGCCTGTTGCTTCATCATTAGTGGAACCACGTCTGAAATATATTTTACCAACTTCTAAACCTTTCATTTTAACAACAGGCATAATGGGCTCTGCATGCTTTCTAATTGGTATCTCAATAATTCCAAAAACCTTATCCAAATATTCAAAATTGCAGTATAAAAAGTGTGGTCTTGGCGAAACCTTATCTTTTATTTTAGCTTGCAAAATGTTGTCATCAATTGGCTCATTAATGCCATGTAAGTGCTTCTTCACCCCTTCTTCTTCTATCCCTAATATTATATAAGCCGTCCTTTCCCTTATGGTATTACTTAGCGAAATAATGTCCTTTACCATCTTAGCAAGATCATCCTCTGTACCACCAATTAATTTATAATGTTCTCTCTTAAAGTCAAGTAACCAGGATTCATTTGTGCTTAATAATTGTTCAAAAAGGTCTTTTGTCATTGTCATACATAAAGTTACAGGGATACAAAATAAGTTCCGCTAGAACTAATTAACTATTGGCGATCTTTTTTAACAATCGTAATCAACAAATGCATTTATCCTATATTTACTGTAATATGGACATTAACATAACTTTACTCGAAAGATATTTTGAGAAAATCGGTTACCCGGTAACTGTTTTCTCATCAACTGAAATTCCTGGCTTGCTTATAATTCAAGCAGGGAAACCTGAAATGGAAGGTAGCAATAGAGTGTTAATTGACACAATTGATTTACTCCATATTTTAGAACTAAATAAGATAATAGGGGAAGGTAGCGCTGTTAGAAAGATACTTGATGACAAGAAAATTCGGGATCCGCAAATCGAAATTAATAATCTAATTTACGAGCTACTTGTTAACTACATTTACCAAATGCTAAAGTCTTCAGGTGATAGGCTATTTAATAAAGATATAATCCCATTACCAAAACATCAAGGAATGTATTTTTAATTGAAAAAGCCCTCAAAACGTAGGTTTTCAGGGCTTTTCAATCATTGTATTCTAGACTTAAATTATTAGTTCGACAACATATACTTTTTGTCCTATATTTTTAAAAATCCTTTTTTCAGTAAAACTCAATTTATTCTTTGATTTAATCGTTTTTAAGCACTTGTCAATATTTGTTATGTTTTTTGCGCCAATACCATGAACGTGAAAAAACCCAAGTCCATAAGATTTTGCGCTTGTTATTCTTCTTTCTATTTCTCCCTCAATATGCTTTAAATCCATTCGTCCGTTGACAAAAAAAGCAGTTAACCCTCTGTCAATAGTAATATCATAATATTCGTGAAACTCTCTATGATTATCTGAAGAATTGAATAATGGTATCATGACTTGTTCAAAATAACCTGCACTACATACATTACAAATACTGTTGCCCCTTTCGCCATATCTAACAATAATGTCAGTTTTTAAGCCGTTAATATTGCCACCACCTTTAAATTCTGTACGAAGAAACAAAGAGTCCCTAAGGGCGTTATAATCCGGAATAGATAAGATTGGCTTAAAAAACTCTAGAGTTTGTTTGTCTTCAGAATTATCATAATTATATAATTTCTCAAGCAATGAAGCTTTTAACTCATTAATTAAAACCACGGCGTCTTCATTAAAAAAAATTTTGATAACTTTTTTTAATGTTGCGGTCTCCTTTGGAGTTAGTTTATTAATGAAAATGGTGACGACTCTATCCCCAGTGCTAATCTTATACTTCGTGAGTGCTTTACTCTTTGATTCGTCTAATTCGAGATTAAAATTAAATAAGGTTTTGGCTTTATCAATTGGAATAATAAGCCCCTTTAACTCCTCAAAAAAAGTCATTAAAGTTCGTTTTTAGTGAGCTTCATTAAAGAAGTTAAATCTCCAGCAATGAATTTTTCAGAACCTTTCTTTATAACTGCCAATTCATCCGAAGTAATCTCTTTTCCTTCAGGAGTTAGCACTCTCGATCTTGATGATTTTTCAATTATGAATCCTTCTGAATCAACACTTTTACCGAAGATATCAAGCACAAAATTTCTACTAGATTTATTAAAAATAATCTTTGTCGTAACGGCTGCCATGGTTTGTTTCCTTCCTTATGTTTTAAAATCAATAGTAATTAGTTTCTATTGATTTACTGTTGCTTTTATAGGGCTTTTTTGCCCAATCAACTTCCTCAATACTTCCAGTCTATTTCACATTTGATACAATGTGGGGACCAAAAATAATGATTATTTTTAATCAAGCAAGCTAAATTTATAACACAAATATAATACATTCATCCTCAGATTAAAACAATCTTTAGGCGAATGCCCCTTATTTTTAGCTAAAATTACAATAAAAAACAAAAAAGATACTTTTTTGTTACTTTTACTAAGCAATACGCCTTGAAACTATTGCCTGTATTGGAAACTTAAAGGTTTTTAGCTTGTCCTAGTCGGACAACGGAAAAGCCCTCTTAATCAATGATTGAGAGGGCTTTTTGATTTATCTAAGTTTATCCCACAAAACAAGTACTTACTCCTAACGCTTTGTCAGAAGATAAAACATGGATAAAACATAGATAATGCATAGTAAGTGCATGGAGAATTTATTTTGACACAATCGTTTGTCAAATTGTCACTTTCATGCAATTGGTATAACCTTTGACAAAGAGACAGCGAAAAAATAAAAAGTCTTACCTTAAATACCATCTAATTATGAGCACTGGCAAAATTAACGTACAAACCGAAAACATTTTCCCGATTATTAAAAAGTTTCTTTACAGCGATAACGAAATCTTTTTACGCGAATTAGTAAGTAACGCTACAGATGCCACTCAAAAGCTGAAGGCTCTTAACTCCATGGGCGAAGCCAAAGGCGAACTGGGTGATCTCAAAATTGAAGTTAAAGTTGACAAGGATGCTAAAACCATTACCATTAAAGATAAAGGTATTGGGATGACAGCGGAAGAAATTGAAAAATACATTACTCAGATTGCGTTTAGTGGCGCGGAAGAATTTGTAACCAAATACAAAGACAAAGTCGACAAGAACGTAGTAATCGGGCACTTTGGTTTAGGATTCTATTCTGCATTTATGGTAGCACATAAAGTAGAAATTTTTTCTCTGTCGTATAAAGAAGACGCGAAAGCCGTTCGTTGGGAGTGTGACGGCAGCCCGGAATACCAGATTGAAGAGATTGACTCTAAAAAAGATCGTGGAACGGAAATCGTTCTGCACATTGCGGAAGACAGCCTTGAGTTTCTTGAGAAAAGTAAAATTGAGGGTTTATTAAAGAAGTACTGTAAATTCTTGCCGGTTGAAATTGTATTTGGAACCAAAAAAGACTGGATTCCTTCAGGAGAAAAAGATGATAAAGGAAATGACAAGGAAAAAGAAATTGAAGTAGAAAACATCATCAACAATCCCGTTCCGGCCTGGGTTAAAAAACCGGCAGATTTAAAGGATGAAGATTACAAGGCATTTTACAGGGAATTGTACCCGATGCAATTTGAAGATCCCTTGTTTCATATCCATTTAAATGTAGATTATCCGTTCAACTTAACGGGTATCCTTTACTTCCCTAAATTATCTAACAAGTTTGAGGCACCGAAAGATCGCATCCAGTTATACAGCAACCAGGTGTTTGTGACGGACAATGTCGAGAATATTGTTCCTGATTTTTTAACGATGCTGCGCGGTGTGATTGATAGTCCGGATATCCCGTTGAATGTAAGTAGAAGTTATTTACAGGCGGATCATAATGTGAAGAAAATTTCGGCACACATCACAAAAAAAGTGGCGGATAAACTGGAAGAAATTTTCAAAAAAGAGCGTCCGGATTTTGAAACCAAATGGGACGATGTGAAAATTTTTGTGCAGTACGGAATGATTAGTGATGAGAAATTCTATGAAAAAGCCGTAAAGTTTGCCCTCGTAAAAAACACGGAAAAGAAAGCCTTTACCCTAGAAGAATACGATGCATATGTGAAAGCAAACCAGACTGATAAAGATGGTAAAGTGGTTTTCTTGTATGCAACAAACACCGATGAACAACACACGTACATCGACGCGGCAAAATCCCGTGGATATGATGTATTATTGATGGATTCGCCATTAGATGCGCATTTGATTAATCACCTGGAGAGTAAATTAAATAACACGCAGTTTGTCCGCGTGGATGCTGACACCGTGGAGAAGCTGATAAAGAAAGACGATGGGCAAGTAAGTAAATTAAGTGAAGAAGAGCAAAAAACTTTAAAACCGGTGATTGAAGGTGTGGTTGCTAAAGAAAAATATTCAGTAGTGTTTGAAAGCCTGAGTGAAACCGATTCGCCTATGTTGATAACACGCCCTGAATTTATGCGTCGTATGAAAGACATGCAAGCCATGGGTGGCGGAGGCGGAATGAATTTCTATGGTTCTATGCCTGATATGTATAATTTGGTTGTAAATGCCAACCATCCTTTAATTGGAAAAATACTGGTAGAGAAAGATGCTGAAAAACAGAAACAATTAGCGAAACAGGCTGCAGATTTAGCCTTGTTATCGC
Source organism: Bacteroidota bacterium (assembly GCA_029237825.1). GTDB lineage: Bacteria > Bacteroidota > Bacteroidia > B-17B0 > Aurantibacillaceae > UBA4416. Next base: position 20,700 of record JAQZBQ010000001.1, read on the forward strand.
AGGGTTTATTAAAAGGCGAAGAGTTAACTAAGTTCGTGAAGCGCAGTGTGGAAATGATTAATTAACTTTTAACTATTGCTTTATTTTTTTCATTGAGCGTAATAAAAAACACATTTTAGAAAATAAAACTGCGTTAAGGATTGTAGCGGAAATCCTTTTGGGACAATGCTCTGGCATGGTCCCAAAAGATTGAAGCGAAAAGCCTGACCCGACTTTAGGAGGGTAACGCCCTCCTGTATAAAATTTCACCTCTATAAAAAAATCAAACCAATACTATTAATTAAATTAAAACTAAAACATTGATATTTAAGTAAAATGCGTTAACGATTGAAGTGAAAAAGCCCACAGCTACGAGGAACGAGTAGCGAGGACTTGTAACGGAAAGCCTGACCCGACTTTAGGAGGGTAACGCCCTAAAAAATACTTACTTTTAAGAAAAAATAATATGGAAAACCAAAATCCTGAAAATCAATTGAACATCGAACTTTCTGAAGAAATAGCAGAAGGCATATACTCCAACCTGGCCATCATCACTCACTCTCCGACGGAATTTGTGGTGGACTTTATCAAAGTGATGCCTGGCGTCCCAAAAGCGAAGGTAAAATCACGCATTGTATTAACGCCTCAACACGCCAAACGCTTAATGAAAGCTTTGGCCGATAATGTACAGCGTTTTGAACAAATGCATGGCAAAATAAAAGACAGCGAAATGAATGCTTTGCCATTGAATTTCGGTGGACCAACAGCGCAGGCCTGATATTTATTTTGGGCGTGCCGGCGCACGATAAGATAAATTCCTTTTTGGGTTCATTGGCGCCGTCAGGCTTTCCATTCCAATCTTTTGCAAAGTGCAGGCAAAAGTATTTCCATTTCAATCCTTCACGCAGTTATTATTCGATACCGCATTAAAAGCCGTCGTTTCCACTTCCCTTAAATTTTTGGATTTCTCGCGATAGTAGAAGCGTTTTACTAAATCTAAATTTTTAGTTGTTTTGTGAATTTCCCTTTTTTTACATCTTTTTAATCAGGCACATTTATTGCGTGTTTTGGCTAGGAAATTCCACTTTTTGTTTTATCTTTGAATTTAAATTTTATTGCCCATGAAAAAACTATACACCCTCTTATTTTTTACCCTTGTAGGTTTAAATAATATTTCTTCTGCAACGTTCTCAAGTGTGTCTTCGGGTACCTGGAGTGCCCCTGCTACATGGACAATTACATCAGGAACGGATGCGGATGGCATTCCGGATGCGGATGATGATGTGACGATTAATGCGGGGCACGGAATTTCATTGAGTTTAACAACTAATTTTGTTAAAAATTTTAATAATAATGGTATTCTTATTGGTAACTCTAAAAGATTTGGAGTGAGTGGTAATTTTTCTAATAACGGCAGCGTAAACAATATTATTTTGTACATTCTAAATACCTGTGTATTTACCTCTGCGAGTATATTTTCTGGCGCAATTGCCTGGTATATTAATAGTAATTTAGTTATTTCAGCGGGAACTACAATATCATCTCCAAATACAATGTCTGTAGGAGGGGCAGTTAATAACTTTGGCATCGTAGCGGTTTCCGGTGGAATTAATTTGAATGGCAGTTGGAATAATGCGACTAATTCTATTCTTACTGTAAATGGAAACATTGGTGGCACAGGAACTTTAATTGCTTCTAGCATAGGTAACACTGTTAATTATATTGGAAGTTGTACCCAAGTTAAAGCCGTGACTTATTATAATTTGAGTTTAGGAGCAGCCGCTGCCGTTAAAGCAGCACAAGGAAATATTACTGTTTTAAATAATTTTACTTTAGCTGCAGGTACAACTAATAACTTTAATCTAAGTAACTATAATTTAACAGTAGGTGGTAACTGGTTAAATAATGCTAACCGAACCATTACCAACCAAGGAACAATTACTTTTAACGGATCCGGAACTCAAACCATAACACGTGCAAGTACTGAAATTTTCAATAATTTAGAAATTAATTCTACAGGCACAGTTTCTTTAGGCAGGAACATAAACGTTACTCAGGACCTAACTATTAATAATGGATTATTAGATGTTTCAGCCAGTAATTTCACCATAGACATTAAAGGCAACTTTGTAAACAACAGTGCCATTAATTGCCGTCAGGGATTAGTCACTTTTACTGGTTCCAGCGCACAAACTATATCCGGCTCTCAAGGGATTAGCTTTAATGATTTAACCTCCTCAAATGCAGCCGGAGTGTCAGTTCTTTCAAATATTGCTGTGTTCTATCGATTAACAGTTGCCTCAGGAAGCTTTGGAACTTCCGGATCAGGTATCGTAACGATTCCTGCCTCCGGTCCAACCACTTACGGCCGGATAGCAACAGTGAATGGCACTTTATTTGGAACGGGCTGGGTACTGGAGAGCTATATTAATGGTCCTGCTCCAAAGGGATGGCAGTGGTTATCAAGCCCTACAAATAATAGCACATTAGCAGATTGGGATAATGATCCCCGTTTCTATATGAGTGGCGTTAATGGAAATGACGGGAATGCTTTAAATAGTACCGGTACTGGTTATTTTTATTCTGTTAGAACCTATAATGAAGTCAGTGGTGCCTACACAAATATAACCTCAACAAGTACGGCCTTAGCTCTGGGTAAAGGTTTCCATATATGGATGTCAGATAATACAACAGGCCTTACAGCCCCTTTAGTTTATAACAGCGTTGGGACACCAAATTTTGGGACTATAAATTTTCCCGTTACTGCCGGTGGAGCAGGTAACGGATATAATTTAGTGGGCAATCCTTATGCCTGTCCAATTACGTATAGCGCGGTGGTTGCTGCTTCCGGGAATTTATATTCTGATTTCATCGTCCTACAGGAAGATAATAGCTATGCCACTAACCCTAACGGAGGCATTATTTCTCCGAATCAGGGCTTTATGTGTGTGGCATCTGCCGGTGGAAATATCACCTTTACAGAGGCCTGCAAAAATATTAATGGAAACCCAAACATTTTGAAAACCGCCCCTGAAGAGAACGCTATCACCTTCAGTGTTTATAATAATGTGAATGGTATGGGGGGTAGAACATATATTAATTTCAAAGATGGCCCTACTGATAATTTTGAAAATGGCACTGATCTTTCTTTTTTAGCTTCACCCTCAGTAGAAGCCGATAACATTTACACAAAAAGCCTGGACAATGTTGCACTATTACGAAACGTGTTGCCAAACACTGGTGAAGAGAAACATATTCCATTAATTGTTAAAACCAGCGTTTTCGGATCACATTTTATTTCCGCCAAAGGTCTTTCCAATTTAACGTTATATAATTCTGTTTGGTTGGAAGACCTGGGCACAGGAAAAAAAGTGGATTTATTAAAAAATCAGGAATATGAATTTAACGCCGAAGAAATCGGTAAAGATTACGAGTTTGTTATTCATTTCTCTAATTCGAAAAAATCAACAGACAATACTGGTATTACAAATACAAAGTTATTGAATGAAAATACGGCGGTGTACAACACTCCATCAAGTGTTGTTGTAAAATTCAGTATGGACGAATCAACTCCGGTGACCATTTCTGTATTTAATTTATCTGGACAAAAAGTAATTGAAAATATTAATGCAAATGTTACTGATGATCGGATAGCCTTACCTCTTCAAAAAGAAAATGGTTTATATTTACTCATCATTCAATCGGATAAGGAACAGATTACCAGGAAAATCATTTATTAATCTGTTTTAATTAAATAAAAAAAGGGTTTGCTAAAAAAGCAAACCCTTTTTTTAATACTATAATCAATTAAATCAAGCTAGAACTCTTGTATTCTCGGTAGGAAACTGAATTATAGTAATACAAGATCAGGAAAAACGGAAAGCCGTTTAAAAAATAATGTCCTTGGCGAAACAGATTTAATAAAATCATAATTAAGATTCCATTACTAATGATCCAATGATGGGTAGGAAAAACTTTATCTCGCTTTATGTAACATTTAAACATGATAATAAGAAAAATGACAACTCCGAAAATTCCCGTTTCGGAAATAAGCCTTAATAACATTGAATTGGCGTCGGCTGAGTTTAAATTGAAACCCCATTGCTTGATATCTTTGGCAACAGAGTATTTATCAAAGGCCGTAGGATGAGAACCGATTCCTGTTCCAAATAGAAAATTAGTCTTAAAGTTTTCAAGGGCAACCCGGTAATTGTTGTATAATATGAATGAAGAGCCATGTGTTTTTCCAAGTTCAAAAGCATCATCATTCACAAATAGCCCAAATGTGCTATCCAATCGCTCTTTGAATTCATTCACATTATTATATAAAAAATTAAAGGAAACGATTAAAATAGGGATTAATATTATAATATAACGAACTAATCCAAAACTGATAGCTAAAAAAATGAATGTCAAAAAAATGCCGATCTGCCCTAATCCGGAAAAAGATAACCCATAAACAAGAACAATTAAAAAGCTTTGTAAACGGGTTAATCCGTAGGTTTCTTTCCGAATGAGATTATACACGGACACGAAAAAAGCAGCCGAGAGTACTGCGCCTAAATGGGTTGGCTCTGCAAAAATGGAGTTAATCCTTAACCCAAAATTACCACCTGTAATTAATCCCCATTTATTTAAGATCCAGCTAAAGTTGTAACCGGGGGTAAATCCCACTAAAAAAGAAAGGAATTGGAATATTCCAATTATTGCCGCAATGTAACAACCCTTTAAGTACCATTTAAATAATTGTTCTATATCATAATCCAATTCCAATACAACGTAATAGTAAAAGAAATAGGATAAAAATAAACCAACGTACACTTTAAAAAATTGTCCGGAAGTGTTGTTTCCTTGTAAAATGTGGACAATACCTGCGACCAACAAAATAAGAAATATAAAAAACAAATTTTTATTAAATCCATAACGAAAAATAAACCCGGGAAGCAGAACAACGTAGATCAAATATCCAATATAAAATTCAAAAGGCTCTTTAAAAAAAACGATGGAATTAAAAAAGATTGATATATAGATGAATAAAACAATCCAAAAGTTTTTACGTTTTCTTCCTATATAAGCTATATCCTTTAACATTTCAATTATTATGATTTAGAAACAAAAATAACATTTTAATCACGTGTAAAGCTGCATTGAAAGTGATACATTTGCTGAATTCTTAGTGAGTAGATATGACATTATTATTGAAATGAATGAATCCGAAAACCGCATCTATTTTACAGGCTTAAACTCGTTACGCTTTTTGGCGGCATTCGCGGTGACCATTACTCACATCGAGTTATTAAAGGGAAGTTTTGGGTTTAAAAGTTATTGGAAAAATCCCCTTATATTTTATTTAGGAGGGTTGGGTGTGTACTTCTTCTTTGTATTAAGTGGCTTTTTAATTACTTATTTATTATTAGTGGAAAAAGAAAAGTTTCAAACTATAAAAATTAAAGAATTTTATATCAGAAGAATATTAAGAATATGGCCGCTCTACTATCTAATCGTTATTATTGGCTTTTTTATTCTCCCAAAATTTGACCTTTTTCATATTTCTTATCTTGAAGAAAGTTTCATCAATAATTTTACAGAAAATTTGCTCCTCTATTTATTCATTTTGCCTAATCTGGCATTTTCTCTCTTCCCTGCGGTGCCAAATATTGGACAGGCCTGGTCAATTGGGGTTGAAGAACAATTTTACCTCGCCTGGCCCTGGATCATCTCTAAAAGCAAAAACATACTTAAAACCTTATTATTGATTATAATAAGTTTATTTTTAATTAAAGTGGGGGTTTTGATATTGGAAAAGTTTTATGGAAATACACAGTGGTATGGTCCTCTTAAACTTTTTGTTGCCATGTCTAAATTCGAGTGCATGGCTATTGGCGGAATTGGCGCTTTCTTTTTATTTTCGAAAAATAGCATATTAAAAATATTCTATATTAAATACGTATTACTATTTTCTATTTTATGCATTCCTTTACTAATTTACATCACGCCGGAGTTTTTGCAAGACGGTATTCATATTGTATATTCAATACTTTTTTTAATCATCATTCTCAATGTTTCCAATAATACCATAAAACTCAATTTTGAAAATAAAATGTTCAATTACTTAGGGAAAATTTCTTACGGTATCTATATGTACCATTTCATGGTAATTCCTGCTGTTCTTTACACTATTAAAAACTATTTTTATTTGCAGTCAGAATCTGTGATAAACGTTACAGCCTATTCTTTTGTTATTGTCATTACTGTATTCATTTCCGGTATATCCTATCATTTTCTTGAGCGTCCTTTTATTAATCTAAAATCGAAATATTCTCCCATAAAATCAGGCGATTAACGGGTAGTTATTTAATAAGAAATCGTTTTCTTGAATCAGTAACAGGCTGGTGAAAAAAGATAATCAACAGGAAAGATAGAAAAAGAATAACAATATAACTTATTGTTAAGCTGAGTAAATTAGAAATTAAAGGAAACGACCGTTCCACAAAATATAAGATATCCATATGAATTAAATACATAGGGTAAGATAACAGGCTCAGCCAGGTAAGCACTTTTTTCATGATGTTTGTTTCACTAATACTATTTAAACACCTGCTGTTTGTCAAAAAAGGTAATTGCAAGGCCATCAGTGCGCTGGTTAAGGTAAAACCAATGGTCCTGGTCCAGTAAACTTTTGATGTTAATTCACCACCTAAATATTGACTAAAAAGAATCACGTACAATCCGAACAGCAAAGCAATTATCATAAATACATTTCTTTTTGAAATGAAATCAAAGACGTGCTTATACTCCACTTTTAAAAATGCAACAAAAACACCAATCATAAAAGAATCAAATCTAAACGGAAAGCTACCAACAATTCCTCCCCATGGCACATCTCTGAAATAAACATAAACTATTCTTAGAACAATTTCTGCAACAATTACCCCGGCTGAAAAGAAGATGAATTTTTGTTTATGAATACCTTTTTTAAAAAATAAAAAAATTACCAGAGGCATAATTAAATAAAACCATTCCTCAATAACTAAAGTCCAGCTGACGGCAAAAAAGCTAATACCTCCTATATTGTTTTGAAGAAACAAAAAATACGGCCATACTTTAAACCCAACAAAGGGCTGTGTCAAAATAATTTTTATGATTAAAATAAGGTAGTATAGCGGTATTGTTCTAAACCATCGCTTAATCCAGAAATTAAATAACAATTTAAAATCAGACCCATCCTTAAATTCCCTGATCAGCATTTCACCAACCAAAAAACCACTCATTACAAAAAAATATTCAATGGCAATAACACCATACCTGAACCCTGCAATATATTCATAACCCGAATGTGCAAATATAACAGCACATACTGAAATGCTTCGGACTAAATCTAAACCAAAAATCCTTTTACTTGTTAACCTACCAAAATTGTACATCTATCTTTTACTGATTACAAGAGCCTAATACTTGCTTATACGCTTTCGTGAATTTTTTTTTGGTGAATGTGCTTAATGCTAATTCACTATTCCTATTTTTCTTATTCAGATTAACCCTGCCTGCTTCAACAAAACTTTCAACTAATTCACCGCAATTCATTTCAGTTACAAACATACTGTAGTCTCCGAGGTTACTTGAAATAATTACCTGTAACCCGGATGCAAGATACTCCGCAAATTTAACGGGTGAGGCTACTAAATTGGTAGTTGATTGTTCTCTTATTAATAAACCATAATCTGCTGCTACTAACAATTCCGGAACTTCTCGAGGACTAACCTTCAAACAAAAAATTTGATGCTTAAACTCTTCCTTCAACCTAATGATATTTGGATCGTCATCTGATATAAATAACAATTTATAATTTACCGATTGTTTGAGTATGGGCTTCATAAAATCGTAAAGTAAATTAAAAGACTGCCAGCTGGCAATTGATCCTGAATAAACAAAAAGAATGTCTTCCGCTTTAATCCATAGTAGTTTGCGAGCTGCTAGAAAAGACCTTTCAGTAATCTCTATTTTCTCAAATGCTGCATTTAAAGTACATGGAATAACAACATGATCCTTCTTAACATAGCCAAAACTATTTTCCCAAAATGAAACTAAGGCAAACGAAACGGCAATCCTGAAATCTGATTTCAATACGGCAGTTTTTTCGAGATTATGAATAATGCTTAATAAACCCGGATTGGTGACCACTTTGTACTCTTTCCATTCGGCTTCAATCGCTCCACGACCGTCGTAAATTACAGTTTTAACTAAGCCTGCTCGCTTTAATAGAAATCCTAAATGCGTAGCCAAAACACTACGTCCTATTATGCATTTTGGACGATAAATTAAAAAAGCCACAAATAACAAAAAACCATTAAATCGCCATCTGTGAAAGCCCGGGAACATCGGCAAAACTAAAGCGTCAGATTTTTCAGTTTTAATCTTACGACGATTGGAAAAGAAATTTCTTAGTGAGATAAATGAAACTAACTTTACATTTCCTTTTAAATCACTGTTCAAAAATTTCACAACATCTATTACCTGACTTGAAAAAATACCTGAAGGCAAATCATTATATGTTAAATAGAAAAGCACTATAACTTTGAAATAAATTCAAGAATTCTCTCAGTTGCTTTACCATCCCAGAATTTTGGGATAGTGCCTTTTTTGTAAGTACCGGTTTCTATTTGAGTGATATAACTTTTAATAACCTCCAACTCAAAAGGAACCAGCGTATTTGTACCTTCTGTTACAGTAACCGGACGTTCGGTATTAGGTCGAAGAGTTAGGCAAGGAATTCCTACAAACGTAGATTCCTCTTGTATGCCGCCACTATCCGTTAAAATAAATTTACTGTCCTTAATTAATTTTTGAAAAGCAAAATAACCCAGCGGTTCCACTAAAACCAAATTAGAGTTATTTAATAAAGATTCCTTCAATCCAAAACCTTCTAATTTTTTAAGAGTACGTGGATGAATAGGAAATATAATTTTATATTTTTTTGTAATATATTCGATCAAATCTTTTAGCTTTAATAATCCTTGTTTATCATCTACGGTTGCAGGACGATGCATGGTCATTAAAACAAATTCTTTTTGTTGAAGCTTTAATTCTTCTAAAATAGTTGATTCCTCTATTTGATCAGTAAAAGCAACCAACGTATCAATCATTGTGTTTCCATAAAACAGTATCCGTTCTTCTACAATACCTTCTTTTCTTAGATGTTCATAACCGCTTGGTTCAGTCACAAAAAACACATCCGTTAATTTATCCGTAATAATGCGATTATGCTCTTCCGGCATTGTATTATCAAAACTCCGTAAACCACTTTCTAAATGCGCTAATTTGATTCCCATTTTATTAGCTGTTAAAGCGGCTGCCAAGGTAGAATTCACATCTCCTACAACAATCATTAAATCCGGTTTAAAAGTTGCATTAATCAAGTGTTCAAGTTTCACCATAATTCCGGCTATTTGCGAATTAGGTGAACCTTGTTCAATATTCAAAAAATAATCAGGAGTAAGTTCAAATTGTTTAAAAAATACATCAGCCATTTTATCATCATAATGCTGTCCCGTATGAACAATTTTCAAATCAAAAGATGAATGTTTTGATACCAACTTTTTAAATTGAGTCACCTTAATAAAGTTAGGTCTTGTTCCTATAACAATTAATATTTTTTTAATCATATTTACTAATAAATGTACGATTCATAAAGTTTCAAAATTTTTTCAATTATTACTTCTTCACTAAAGCATTTTTTACAATCTACCGAAATTTTTTCTTGATCATATGTGTAATAATTTCTAATCATGCTTATCATAGATTCAGCAAATCTATGTTCTTCAAAATCAGTCACTAAAATACCATTGGTTGAATTAATAATATCCCTTGGTCCTTTAGAATCAGTCGAAACCACGGGCCTTCCACATGCCAGCGCCTCTATGAGAACAACTCCAAACGTCTCGTAAGTGCTTGCTAATAAAAAGACGTGGCATTGATCTAGTTGCTTTTTAACTTCTATTCTGGACAATGCTCCAAGGAATAAAACACTATCTTTAAGTCCGAGATCGTCTGAAAACTGAACTAAAGTATTTTTATAATTCATATCATTCTCGTTTGTAGCGTCGCCACCTATTACTAATTGAGAGTTAGGGAACTTCTCATGAAAAATTTTAAATGCGTTTATCATTAACTTGTGATTTTTCCGAGTAGTGAGAAAAGAGTTCGTAAAGAATCTTACTCCTTTATTTGGATTAATAACTGCCGTAAAATTATTTTCAAAAAATATAGGCGACACCATGTTATGTATAACTTTAAAGCTTTCATCTGGTAGATTTAAAATTTGAGATAATTCAGAACGGAATTCCTTACTAACAACAATCGACTCTTTAGATTTTACAAAAACTGTTCGGGATATACTTATATCTGCTGATGCTGTAACTTTGCCAGTAATAAAATGAGTGAGATGTTCCGTAATTATGTAAGGTATTTTGGTTTTTTCACTAATATACATTGCCGCTATACCGCCATAAAATACCGAATGCGCATGAATGACATCTGGTATACCGTTGGCATCTATATATTCTTTGAGTATATTATTTACTTTCTTACCAAAAAGCCAATAATTAATTTTATGTAATTTTGGAATCGAAGCTCGAAATTCTTTTTGAATAGTAAATAAACCTTCATCATTAAAACATCTATCAAGTAAATTTCGGTTGTACATAAATGGCTTAAAACCCAAATGTAGAATCCCTACTTTATAACCCAATCTCATTAAACCCCTTGCCTGTTCTTCAAAAAAGGATCCAAGAACGGGATTCTCTAATGTTTTATACCAAGAAGGTATGATTAAAATATGTTTGATATTATTTTTCAACAAAATTGTTAAAGATCAAATTTTTCTTTAAACATCAAAAAACGTTTCTCCAAATAAACAAAAGAAAGATGGGTAATAGTACAAGTTAATATGCAGGCGATGAAAAGCTGAAAATAAGGATTAACACTCATATTTAGTTTTCCACTAATAAGTGTCATGAAATAAGGGATAGGTTTGTGATACAAATATATTCCATAACTCACGCCGCCAAAATATTTTAATACTCTACTACTTAAAATGATACCGGCAAGCCCTTTAAAATTATAATAACAACCAACCACTAAACTTATTGATAATGTTAGAATACAAACAACAGAAACCGCGTTTGGGAATGTGTAAATAACACATAAGGCCAGGCCTAAAACAGAAAGTGGGATAAGAAAATTTTTAAATTTATTGATATAAAGGAACAGGCTCTCTTTTTGCTCTTTCAATAATAACGCGAATAATGCGCCAGAACCTAAAGTGTCGAAGTGTGCAAATGTCAGCATTCGCATTTCTTCAGTTGTGTTGATACTCTTCAGTAACAAGGCAGAAATGATAAAGCAAAACAAAACAATAATTAAGTTCCGGTTAGACACAAAAACTGTAATTAATGGCCAGAAAAGATAGAATTGTTCTTCAACAGCCAATGTCCATAGGTGGTTTAATTGCACGCCTTTCATTCCTTCCAGATAAAACAAAATATTCTGAGTGTACGTGTAATAGTAAAAGCCATCGCCTTTATCCCATACATATAAACCAAAACCCACCATTAAAATAAGGAAAATAGTAATAAAAAGGTAATATGCCGGAAATAATCTCAGAGCCCGTTTAATAATAAAGTTTCTAATAATTAATAATTTGTCTCCAATAGTTTTTTTTTGTTCAAGCAAAATAGCAGTAATCAGGTATCCCGAAATAACAAAAAAAATATCTACTCCTATCCAACCGTAATGAAAAAAGCCAATTTTAAACTCATTGAGGAAATGAAATAATACGACAGAGAATGCTGCTATAGCTCTCAATGCATCCAGCTGTGGCATGTTTTTGATTCTTTTACTCAATACAACGTCTTTATGAAAAACTTAATTTTGTCGAGAAGCCGTAATTTAGAATAGCCAAAGTTATTTTTATAAAGCTTAAAAGCCGCCCGCCCGCATTTTGAAGTTGAAAAATAGCAGGCTTGAAAAATTCGCACATCAATTTGCTTCTCTAAAACATTTGAATTAAACGCTTGATCTATTTTATTCTTTATGTTAAACTCTTTATAAATATCAACAAGTCTTTTCAATTCATTTAAAGAAAATTGGTACTTATAATTAATGAACCTGTACAAAATTTCAAAATCGTTTTCCTTGATTTCAACTCCGTGCATAATCAATTGATCAACTATGATATTTGTCTTGTTCCTATTCATTTCAGTCAGCTGGGTAACTGTCAACTGATTAGGATGCGTACGATATTTTATTAAAATTTTTGGAATATTATATAAACCAGAAAACTGACTTATTGCAACCCACAACTTGTAATCCTCAGCCGCTGAAAAACTTGAATCATATAATAAATTATGATCTATTAAAACATTCCTTCTGAGCATCGCCGTGGATTGAATGATTGAAGAACCCCATAATAATCTGCATTTAATCTCCTCGTTGGATATGGGGTACTCCCAAACACCTTCTTTTACTCCGAAATACTCTGCATAGCTACCACACAAACCTATCTCACGATTTTCTTCCAAAAAACTAAATTGTTCCTGCAACCTATTAGGTAATGCAATGTCATCAGCATCTAAAAATGCAATATACTTTCCTCTACTTTTCTGTATTGCATAATTTCTTGAATATGCTGGGCCGAAATTCTTTTCATTATCAATAAAAATAATCCGTGTATCATTATATGACAATATTATTTCTTTTGATTTGTCTGTCGAAGCATCATTTACAATCAATAATTCAAAATTCTTAAACGACTGATTTAAAATGCTGTCGATTGCTTCTGCAACAAAAAAAGCTGTATTATATACCGGAATAATTACTGAAATTGTCGGCATTATCGCATATACTCTGATGTTTCGGACTTTTTTATCAAAGCATAAATTTCTCCAATATAATAATCTTCAAAATTTGGAATATTTTTAGCTTTAAACACTTCAATCTCCTTTTTTATAAATCTTGAAAAATACCACATATAATCATATTTTAATGAAAGTAACTCAGTATCTGGAGTCAATTTTTCCAAAAAAGAAATGTATTCATGTGCAGGTACTCTATTTGTCCATGGATATGATATATTTCTAGCCTTTGCATATTCTTTCAAATATTCTTCAGGAAACAAAATATTTGGATATGGCATTTTAAGTATATGATAGTAATGAAATCCCCATGGAGAAAAATAATTCGCCCCAATTTGCAAATAAAAAATACCCCCGGGCTTAAGTTTTTCTAGACATTTTTTTAATCCCGCGACAGGATTTGGAATATGCTCGAAACAGTCTATTGAGTACATAAAATCAATGGAGCTATCCTCAATGTGGCTCATTTCATGAACACCATCAGTAACATATTCAATTCTTGAATCCGGATTATTTGGTTGTTGAATATCTACTCCATATATCTTTTTGCATCCCAAATTTGCAAATTGCTTCAATAATAATCCTGATCCCGGACCTATTTCACAAACATACTCTGGAATCTTATTATTATTATAATTTAAAAGCCTGCCAATACGTTCTTTCGCTATCATTTCTTGGCCAAGGGGCGAATAGTCCCAATGAGAGGCTGCTGTGTAGATCTTGTAACGCTCAACATATTCATCAAACTTATTTTTATCCAAAAAAAAATGCTTCGCGTCTGCTTTTTCAAATGCTCTCCTAGCACTATTATAAAAATATTGATTTTTGTATTTAGCAGCTATTTGTCTAATTGTCATTGAATAGTCTATTAAATTTAATTATGAATCTAGAAATAAATTTTGAAAATTTTACACGTAGAATTAATTCACTAGAGATTTTTTTACTTAAAACATCTCTTGGCAAGAGCGGATAAATTTCTAAAATCAATTGCCGTGTTTTTTTCTCACTATAACCATTCGATTCCATCCAGTAAACAAAAGTTCTTAGAGTCTCCCATTCATATAATGGATATTTTGCAATATCTATTTTTTTTTCAAAAAGAGGTAGTTTATCTCTCCATTTCCGGTTTAATAAGATTACACTTTCAAACCAACTTTGATTTATAGTCCCCTGTTGAAAATGTTCTACCAAAATATCATAAACCACACAAACCTTTAAATGTTGTTTAACCTGCAATGAAATATCTGTGTCATAACAATGAAAACTCTTAAATAAAACGTCATCAAATCTTATTTTTTTACTATTAAATAATTCCTTTCTTATACAAAACCACAAGCCATCGACAATGACAGCATCAACTACATTTTTACCTGTAGGGTTATTATATTGTTTAGTGACGGTTTCAGTACCATTTTGTGAAATTATTTCCTGATAATTGTTTTTTGAGACGCCTTTTTGCCAATGTTGTATATTAGAAATCAAATGATCATTCAAAATCTGGCTACTCCACCATGGTGAGGGGCTTTTAGGGAACACATTTCCCCCAATCACACCTATCATGCCAACCTTTTCATCTCTAAAATGGGATACCACTTTTTGTCCCCAATCTTCTGTATGAAACAATAGATCTTCATGAGAAAAACAAATTATATTAAATTTAGACCTTTCAACACCCAAATTATAAGCCTCAAATATACTATATTCCTTTTTCTGATTATTGATAACAATGAGTTCATATTCTATTCCAATAGTTTTACTAATGTTTTGTGTAATAGCATTTAAATAATCTTCATTTCTATGACAAATTACTATTGAAATCATAATTCTAAATTAAACAAAATGCGCTCCCAATTTCCTACTTGATTAGAAACATCAAAATGTTTAGCCTTTGCTTTGGCTTTTTCTATATCAAACCCAATGTTATTCGATGCTACTTCTTTCATCGTATTTGCCAAATCTCTAACATTCCATGAATCAATCACTCTACCTATTTCTGGTGTTATGATTTCCGATACTCCCCCCGCATTAAAACTGACTACCGGTTTCCCTAGCGCCAATGCTTCCACTACCACCATACCAAATGGTTCTTCACGGGAGGTAAGCACAAAACCATCCATGATATTCATATAATCGTAATAATCATTTGTTTTCTTTCCCAGGAAAAATACATTTTCTAAATTTCCGGCTGTAACTTCTTTCTCAATCATTAAATCCATACCTGAATTTGAACTATTTCCCAACCAAACCAACGCCGCATTCTGCTCCATTAAAAGCTTAGCAAGTTCTGGTACCATGTCAGTTCCTTTTCTTATAGACGATGTTCCTGACATCAGCCATATAAAACTATATGAATTTAATCCTAGCTCCTTCTTTATTCTCTTTGAGTTATCAATGTCTATCTTGATTTTACTAATATCAATACATTCATATTGGAGAACAACATTTTTAGCGCCTAAAATTTTAAGTTTTTCGTAAACGGCCAGACTATCAGCAATACATAAAATAGAGTAGTCAATTGCTAACTGCAACTGTTCTTTTGTTACCAAACCATAATCTGAAGTTAATTCATGAAAATGTGTAATGACTTTAATATTATTTCTTTTGGCAAGTTTAATTTTATCAGTCATTAATACCGTATTCAAATACCAACAATCTGAATTTACTTTTTTGTGAATTTTAAAAAGGTGTAGATCGTATTGATTTATTTTGATGAATTTAGCAGCGATCTTTTTTAAGCGCCCAAAAACTCCTGGATATTTTAGACTTATAAATGTTTTGACTTCTTTGGGCATTTGTGGCAGCAATTCACCAGCACAATCACTGACCAAGCTTATTTCAAATAAGCTCTTATCATAATTTTGAAACATGTACCATAAAAACATTTCAGATCCGGTGCGGCCCGCGTAAGGTGTAAAAAACAATATACGCTTAAACTTATTTTTGTCCATCATTACCGCTTACTATAATTGCATATTTATGTTTCAATTTCAAAAATGGACCTTCGATATAAGTAAAAGAAAAATAGGATATAACAGTAGTTAATATAAAGCTAATAAGAAAGTAAATAAAATGACCTAAATTTGAGCCCATATTTAAATTTCTAAACAAATATCCGCTTAATACAATTAAAACTATTGGGTGATACATATAAAAACCATAAGAGATTTTTCCCATTAAATCAAAAAAAGAATATTCAAGATTTATCAATGAATGAGTATTGGATGCTACATTCAAAATTAAAATCGCAGATAGAGAGGCATAATATGTATAATAAAAAATTCCAGGTTTAAAACCAAAAAACATAGAGCCACATATTAAAATAATTGTAAATAATTGGAAAAACTTTGAGTAAAGAAAAGAAAGCAAAGCATATTTACGATATAATATAAATGCAAATAAGCCTCCTATCGCCATGCAATCAATACGGAAGTAATTGATAAACTGTCCCATAAATTGCCACAAATTTACACCTCCAAAATTCACTTGAGGTATAGTAAAATACGAAAATAGTGCCCTTAAAGCAATAAAAATAATTATGATAACTATTGTCAACCTAAAAATATTGCCTTTTGTCCACCTCATTAACCATGGCCATAGTAAATAAAACTGCTCCTCGGTTGCAACTGACCAAATCTGCGAAGGAAACCCCCCGGCAGAAAAAGCAACAAAAGCGATATTTGCTAAAAACGTCACATACAATACGAATTTCGTTGTAAAAAAATCAAAGTCTAAAGTGTTCATTAATAAAGCTGTTAAAAGACTTATAAGAAGTATTATGAAGTATAAAGGCCAGATTCGTAATATTCGTCTAATATAAAATGCTTTAATAGTAATTCTTTTCTTCGAATTCAATTCAACAAGAAGAAGGTATGAAATCAAAAAACCTGATAAAGTAAAAAAAATAGTGACCCCAATTTCGCCGGCCATTTGAAAAAATGGATGAGACATAAAGTTCGAAACATGATTTAATTCTTTCATCTGTTCCATATGATGAATTAATACTAAAAAAGCGGCTAGAAACCTGATACCATTTAATGATGGAAAATAAATGCCATTTCTTGTTTTTTCCACACTCTACTTTTTAACAACTCTGATATGCAATGATTTTTTTGGCAGATACTTAATGTAATAATCAAGGCACTGTTGTCTATTTATACTCAAAAAATTAACCATAAACTCATATAATTTTTCCGTTGTTAAATAATTATGACTTAGCAAAGACCTATAATTATTAATAATTTTATCCCTTATCACAAAGGATAAAATTATATCTTTTAATTTATATTTATAACTATTACTGTCTAATAACGATGGTTCAATATATTCGATTTCCATTGCCGTATTTGATCTTAATTCAAAAAAAACAGTGTATATATCATTAAAGGCAGTTATTGAGAGAAACTGATTAAATGATAACTTAGTTCTAGGCAATTTTACATACTCCTCACTTAAACAAACTCTTAAATTACTTTCTAAGACCAAACCCATACCATTACCGTTTCTCGGGAAACTTTTATTGTCATGCATATACTGCAGCAAATTGATGTACCAAATTGTTGGCACATTTGAATAACTTTCCGGGTGCCATTGGTGAAGTGAAATAAATTCCAGATGATTTAAATAAACCTGATCAAGCAGCAATGCTTTAAGCCTGCTACAAAAGTCATTATCCTCTAAGCCCCAGCCTTGAAAGTATTCGTCATATCCCCGAATTGCGAAGAAATCATTTTTTGATACTATGACAAGGCCTGGCGCCAGACCAGAATTCTTCAGATAATTTGAATTAAAATCCTTCCAATTATGTTTATTGTAATCATAATTCGATGGTAAATAGTGACATTTATAGTTGTAAAAGACTCCTTCGAAAGACAATTTAGAAACTTTGCAAATGAAATCTGAGGCGAATACTAAATCAACATCCACGATCATTATTACGTCGCCCTTAATGTTATTGGCTCCAACATTTATCGCATACGATTTATTCCATATTAGACCATTAGTATTTAAATATAAATACCTACAAAAATGAAATTCCTGCGAAAGATTTTTAATGCACTCAGCTGTTATTTGATCGCTTCCACTGTCAATTAACAATACCTCAAAATCATCGCAAGTTTGCTCTGCGAGAGAAGCTAAACAATTAGTGACCCGTTCGGGTTCACGATTGCGATATGGTATAATAATAGAAATCACTTTACAGATTCTGTTCCCTAAATTTATTCACTTTACGTATTTTTCTATATACATTACTATTTTGTACCCACTTAACAAATTGAATAAGTTTTGAACTTTCATAAAACCGCATGGAACTTCTTAATTTCATTAATTCCATATAATCATCATACATCAAGGGGAACTGCTGTTTCAACACTTCTCTTCGTTCATCTATTTGTAACTGTCTACTTAGCTCATTACTACTGACTCCACCTCCCTCGAAAAAAGTAATCACAATATCAATGTGTTGGTAACTACAGCTATATTTAAAAAGTGCAATGATAAAAAATTCCCAGTCAGAGACAATCTGAAGGCTTTCATTATACAGTCCAATCTTATCAAATAAATTTTTTCGAATAAAACTTACCGGATGACCTATACTGCTATAAAAAAAAGTGGAATATTTCAATTCATCACTGTAAAAATCCACACCGTAAGAATTTTCAAGATTACCATATACAATATCTTTATCAGGAAAAAAATCAAAAACATTTTCCAATACATTACTGTTAATTAGCCAATCACCTGAATTTAAGAATAAACAATACTCGCCGGTTGCCTTTTTTATACCCTTATTCATTGCATGATAAATACCTCTGTCCTTCTCACTAACCCAATAGGTGATATCCTTTTGATAATTTTTAATTAAATCAACACTATCGTCCGAGCTCGCTCCATCAATTACAATGTATTCGAAATCTTTAAAGGTTTGATTCACAACGCTTTCAATAGTTTTCCGTAAACCATAAGCGTTATTAAAATTTATTGTAATTATTGAAAGTTGCATAAAAATCTGACCTTCTTAACCTGTTCTTGATAGATCTTCTATTTCCTACTAAAGGAAATTAGAATAAGATCCTAACAAAACTCAAATTATAGCATATAGCTTACAAGTTGAACTTCTTCAATTGAATACATTGAATATTTCTTGTATTTAAAAAACTTAAGCATTGCTCCAAAAGAAGCATTGCGGTTGAGGAGAAACAGTAATTTTACAAAAAGTCGGCTCTTGAACGTCCACATTGTTAGTGTTTCGTCAACCAATAATTCTAATAAAGCTGAATATTTACTATTATAATGTTTATAGATCTCCAGTAACTCTTGCCTTCTTAATTTCCCTCCCGTTCCGGATTTATGTTGTTCGTGAATTCTATATACTGAAATTGCTTTGCTACCTGGATAAAATTGAACACTATTCTTCTTGGCTCTTAAAAACCATTCCCAATCAAATCCAAAATGAATATCTTCTCGCAGAGGTCCTAACATAAGCCATGTAGCTTTAGTCCAAAAGGAAGACGGCTGAATAATATAATCAAACATTTCTAAATTAAATTTGCTATATCTTTCAACATCACTACCATAGCTCTTTAACTCAGTACCCTTGTTTTTAATATGCACACAATTAGCATAATATATCCCGAAATTATTTAAATTCTCAATTTGGTGTGCCATATAAAAAAGTGCTCCCGGCAAGTACATATCATCACTATTTAACCAGGCCAAAATATCACCCGTAGCTCGTTCAAATCCTTTATTTATAGCGTTACTCTGTCCTGCATCTTTTTCACTAACCCAATAAGTTATATGTTCTTCGTATAATAATCTCAACTGAATTATCCGTACTGCCTCCATCCATGATTATATATTCCAAATTTGGATAACCCTGCCCTATAACCGATAAAATAGTCTCTTCAATAAACTGTCCTTGATTATAAGAAGGAGTAACTATTGAAATTTTTGGATAATTCATTAAGTGTTTTTGTAATATGATTTTGAACTATAATTGTTATAAATTATGATGCTCAAAGTTGCTTTTAAATAACTAGAATTATTTGGTTCATAAAATAACAAACCATTTTCAAACAATTGATTCGAAAAGTTTTTTATAAGCCTCTGCCTGAAAATCCAATGCATATTTTTCTTTGGCTTCTTTAGCAATTTTCACTCTATCAAAATTTGCTGATTCATTGAAAAACTTTTCAATTGTTGTTGAAAGTGCGTCCACTGAAATATTAGAGCAAAGTAACCCGGTTTGATAATTCACCACGGCATCAGGAATACCCCCTGTATTAAAGCCAATTACTGGTGTGCCACACAATAAAGATTCAATCATTGTATTGGGCAAATTATCTTCTAAAGAAGGTATCACAAAAACATCTGCTGCACTATATGCCACAGCCATGATGCGCTCGTCTGAAATAGTTCCAAGTTTTACGAGATAATCTTGATTGGGGAGCGAGCTACTATTACCTATTGCGCAAAGAACAAATTCATCTTTACAAGTGCGTAATAATTTTTCGAGTGCCAATTGAAGGTATCGAAATCCTTTTCTCGAATTAGTGACTGACTCAGCCACAAATAGTATCACCTTTTTATACTTTGGAATACCAAGAACCTCTCTACAAAACATCATATTATTTGGCTTAAATACATCTGTTGGATAGCCATACGGAATGTGGTAATGTGGAAATTTTTGAAAAAGCTCACTACTTTGAGAACTTTCAACTAACCATTTTGATGGAGCTACGATGTGTAAATTCTTTACATTTTCGAGCGCTTTTCTCTTTATTTCAATCAACTTTTTTTCCTCTTCGAGTTCACTTTTAGAATAAATTCTTGTAATGGGCTGTCCAACTTCGTCTTGGCTTAAAAAACGCTCCGCATAATGTTCACCCCCAAGGAATGGATTTTGATCGTGTAAAGTCCATACAACTGGCTTTGTATTTTTTTGAAAAAAAGAAGGATAATCTAAAAAGTTTGACACCCAATGTAAATTAATTACATCTGCCTCCTTGTAATATTGGGCTAGCGTTAAGTCATATGGCGATTGTGGATAACTAAAAAATTCGAGTCCTTTAGGCCTATTATCTATAAATTTTATTTGCTTGTCTTCGAGCAAATTCAAATTGGTCATCCACTCTATTGGTTTACCTTTAAGCTTTGTGCCAAATGACTTTTTTAGAGCCAGATGTGAAATGAGAAAGGATTCAGCAATCGATTTATCTGATTGCTGCTTCAATATTAATTTTGATTCAATTTTTTCTTGCAATAAACCATGATGCAAACGAATGCAAGATTTGGCAGCACCGCCTTTATCAGATGTATTAAATAATAACGTTTTCATTTGGTTTATTTGAAATTATATTGCTCAAGTATAGATTCCAAGAATGATTTTTTTGAGCCTAATAAGATGTTAACTTTTTTTGATTGGATTATCTTTTTATAAATCAATATAAATTTATCAATGGTCATAATAACATCACTCAAACTTTTATCTATTGTACCATGAACATTCGCCATTTTATTGTTAACTCGAAGTTCTTCAAGCTTTGCCAAATGATAGTTTCTAACTTTACGTTCTAATTCAGAGTGATAAAGACTTTCATTGTGAAAAAAATATTCGTTGTTATTGAGATCTATGCCCATTAGTACAATGTTTTTATATCCGAGTAAAACTCCTAAACTCATCATTAATGTTAAAGAACCTCTGTAATGAATCGTAAAATTTATATCCTTAGCATTTTCTTGGCTGTAAAAATACTTTAACAATTTTGTAATCTTTTTTTCATATGAATACATGTAGTAGGCATTTGTAATTAAGTTGTTTTTTAGCCAAAAATAGTCTGAAAGTGGTCTCTTTGCGTCTACATGGTAATAATTAGTTAATAAAGGCACCTCATCTAACTGTTCTAATTTAGCATCTAAAATTTCTTTATAATAACTGTATAACTCTTCTGTGAATTCAAGATGGTAGTAAGTAGGGATAAAGGAATGTAGAATAAATAAATTAAAGCCTATGCTATCGTGTTTCTTTATTTCTGCCCATTGTGATTCACTAATATCATTTATACTTGAACCGCTGCCCAAAATAAACAATGTATCTGATTTTTTGAATTTTATTAAACTTTCATAATCTGCAATTTTTCCACCTTTTTCAATTATTTCCTTCTTTTTTGATTCATGGTTATTTTTAATTTTATCAACCATCTTTAATTCTTTTGGAGTAATCCAGAAAAAGTTAAAAACAATGAACTTAATAGAACGTAACAAATATTTAAAACTATTGCTAAATCCCTCTCTTAGTATTGAAATTTTTTCTCTCAAAACTATAGGTAAAAGATTTTTATATGTTTTAATAATTAGTGTTTTCAAAATAGTATTAAATATGGTTTTTAGTATCTTTCAAAATTATCTCCACAATTTTCCAATCTTCTAAAGTATCAATATCCACAGAGGCATTTCTATCCATAATATAAGCATAAGCATTTTCAGAATAAAAAGTACCTTGATTTATTAATGCTCTTTTAAAAATATAAATGGCCCCATTGGGAAAATAGGTAGGCTTTTCCTCTTGACGGTTACGAAGATTATCTTCAAAAATGGGCTGCAACTTTCCTGTATCATCAATATATTTGTGCCATACAATTGGGTGATGCTCTTGACAATAACTAACAACTGAATCGGCATCTTTTTGTTTATAAAGTTCAAAGGCTTCGTCAATATGTTTAGCAGTCCTCAAAGGACTAGTAGGTTGAAGCACCATAAATTCTTCAATTTTCAACAAGCCCTCTTTCTCTAATCTTTCTAACGTATATTTATATACATCTATTGATTTGGCAGTGTCAGTTGCTAAATGATTGGGTCTAATAAATGGCACTTCTGCTCCATACTTTTGAGAGATATCAGCAATTGTTATGTCATCGGTTGAAACAATTAGTCTAGTTACTACCTTAGATGTTAATGCAGCTTCAATGGTATACGCAATTAAAGGTTTACCGCATAAATTTTTAATATTTTTACCAGGTAATCCTTTGGAACCTCCTCGTGCAGGAATAATCGCAATCATTTTTGTTATAACTTCAAATGTTTAATATCTTCTTGTGCTTTTTTGAAATCTTCCTTTTTTCCAATATCTAACCAATAACCATTGATTGGAAAAGTTATCAGCTTTCTATCCATTGCTAACATCTTATCCATCAAATCGGTTATATCAAAAAATGTGTCTTTAGGAATAAAATCTAACACAGATTTTTTAAGTAAATAAATTCCTGCATTAGAAAAGTATGTATATCGCGGTTTTTCTTTTAGTGAACGTATGCGTTGTGCATCATCAGTTTCCAAAATAGCATATGGAATGTCCACATTGTAGCTTGTTGCCGCTACAGCCATATCAGCATCAGAAGCTTTAAATGTTTTGTAAAAGTCAGCAAAATCTATATTTGTCAATAAATCGCTATTCATTATCAATACATCTTCATGCTGTAATTTTTCTGCTAATAAAACAGAACCAACAGTTCCCATTGGTTTCGATTCTTTAATGTACTTGATATTTAATGCTTTTGAACTACCATTACCAAAATAATTTTCAAGTTGTTCACCAAGATAGTTAATACTTAAATGAATGTTTTTGATTCCCACTTGCGCCAGACGGTCAATATTATATTCAATGATTGGTTTGTCTCCAACTTTAAGCAATGGTTTTGGAGTATGTTCTGTTAATGGCCGCAATCTCTTTCCTTCGCCACCAGCCATTAGCAATGCATCAACTGGAATAATAGTAGTGCGTGTTCTAAAATTAACAATATCAACAATTTGATTTTCCTTATTGAGAACAGGAACAATTTTAAAATTTCTTTTATAATACTCTTCTAATTTATTTACTGCATTTTCATATTCGCGAATAAATGATGGGTTAGGTTGAATGAAATCCAAAATAGAATCTTCAAATCCTAAGCCCTTAATAAATCCTCTACGTAAATCACCATCGGTTAAGGAGCCTATTAGCTTATTATCTTTATTAGCAACAAATAAAATAGCATCAGAAGCCAATTGGTCTAATCTCCTTAGTGCATCTCTAACACTTTCATTTTCTTGTATGATATGTTTAATTACTGCCTCCATTCATTTATCAATATATTTCAATAACTGAAACGCTTCTGCATATTCCACTCCAACACTTGCACCTCGAAATGTAGCTAAAGCTTCCATATTTCGTAAACTTCTCGGAAACGGATGTTCTGCAATTTCAGATTCGTAAACTTTCATTATTTCTAATTTTTCTTTCAAGTGTTTCGAAACGTCTACAAAATAATTTGGCATAAATACTTTTTCAGGAAGATTAGGTGCAAATTCTGTTTCCGAAATGCACTCGTACATCAATACTTGTTTGATAAACGAATAGCGAAAAGACTTGGTACAAGCCATTACCGCATCAAATGTATGCCTATGGTCTGAATGCGCATCTGAACGATTCAAACAATAAATAATTTCTGGTTTTACTTCCTGAAACACCTCAGAAATTTTTGGTGTCATTGTAACTACAGAACTTGAGGATAAACTCATAGTTGGATAGTCTAATAAGAAAGTCTCTTTTACGCCCAATAAAGTTGCTACCTTTTTTATCTCTGCTTGTCTACTTTCAATTCGTTCTTTACTGAATCCCTGATGCTCAAATACATTAGTTGTAATCAACCAAAAGATATTATCCCCCGCATCGCGATGTTTAAGAAGAGTTCCTCCTGCTCCTATGATTTCATCATCTGGGTGAGCTGATATAATTATAATGTTTTTCATATTATTTTAAATACGTATTTATTTTAGGAAGTATTTCAAACTCATGATCTACAATTCGAATAATTCCATCTGCAGATTTTACATAAATTGAATTATCGTCAATGCTCAATATTTTTCCAGGTTCTGAATTAACCGGATTTTCATTTATCATTTCAACTTTCCAAATCTTAATTTCTTTGCTATCAAATTCTGTATGCGCTCCCACATAAGGTTTTGTTAATGCTCGCACTAAATTATAAATTGCTTTTGATGACATTCTCCAATCTATAACTCCATCCGATTTGCCTCTCTTTCTCCAATAATTCGCTTTTGTTTGGTCCTGCTGGGAAACAGTATAGGTGTTGTTTTGTAGTGCGGGCAAAAATTCTTCTATCTGTAACAAAGAGCTACTTACAATTTTTTCATACAAATTACGAGCATCATCTTTATCATCAATCTCTATTTTCTTTTGATTAAGAATTGGCCCTGAATCAGCTCCTTTATCCATGAAGAAAAAAGTTGAGCCTGTTTCTTTTAATCCTAAAACCAATGCCCATATAATGGGATGTCTTCCTCTATTCAAAGGTAATAATGCCGGATGATACCCAACAACTCCCATTGGACATGCATTCAATATCTCCGCTTTCAAAAGATTAGACCAACCGAAACAAAAAATAACATCTGGATTTTGACTTTTAATCCAACTCACAGAGTCAAGCGAGTTTACATTTTCTGTATAATGAATAGGGACATTGTGCTTTTCGGCAAGAGGTGTTAAATCTGCGTAGTCAGAGTTAAAAGAAGATGCTTTTTGAGTAACGATTCCGGCAATTGTTGCATTTAACTCAAACAACTTATTTAAAGTGTAAAAAGAAAACTGAACTGTACCTATGAAAATAATTTTCATTCCCTATTTAAAATTTATATCAAAAAACTTTTTCTTAATAATATTCCCAAGATCTACATTTTTAATGTGTTTAATAATATCGGTAGATGGATTTTTTTCTCCATAAGGATTTACCATATTCAAACAAATCTTTTTTGTATCCTCGTTAAATGCTTTTTCAAGAGCATCTTTTATGGAACTATATTCCGACTCGCAATCAATAACACTATCCGCTTTAATCCTACCTCTCTGTCTGTCTCCAATATTTATAGTAGGAATTTTAAAACTCGGAACCTCTAATAACCCACTCGAAGAATTACCAATAACTACATCAACATACTTTAAAGCAGACAAATACCTTAATTGTCCTAATGAAATAAATGAAATAGAATTTTTGCTATGAGCCAAGACATACTTATCTATATGATCAATAATAACTCTTCCATTTGTATCTGCATTTGGCTTTGTGAAAATTATATTCAGATCTTTTTGTTCCTCTAATACTTTTAATAAATCACAAAATTGGGCTTCGGCTGTATTATTTTCAAGAGTAACAGGATGAAAAGTAACTAATGCATTTTTTTCGCCAAGTTTAAAATTGATTGATTCCTCGAATTGTTCTTTATCTAATAACTTTAATTTGTTAATGTTTTCTATTCCCAAAGCACCAACATTAAAAACTGTATTTGGATTTTCACCCAACTGAATAACTCTTTTTCGATATTCCTCAGTTGATGTAAAATGCAAGTGAGACATTTTAGTTATAGAATGTCTAATTGGCTCATCTATAAGTCCCTCTGTGGCTTCGCCACCATGACAATGAGCAATTGGTATTCTAGCAATCATGGCGGCACTTACTGCTGAAAAAATTTCAAACCTATCTCCTAATACAACAACCAAATTTGGTTTCAATTCTTCAAATGCTTCAGCAAATCCAATTTGAGTAAGTCCCATAGATTTTGATATTCCGATTGATGTATCAGATGATACTAATGTTTCAATTCTTTTATTTATAAAAAAACCATCACTTTCTATAATCTTATACGTCAATCCAAACTCAGGGGATAAGTGCATACCGGTAGCAATAATTTGCAATTCTATGTCATCGTCTTCTTTTAAACTTTTCAATAACCAATACAAAAGCCCGTACTCAGCTCTTGTTCCGGTAACAATACAAACTTTGAGTTTTAGATGTTTCATTCTATATCTGACTTTTGTAATTTGTATTCATTAGGAAAATCAGATTTTACTTTTTTTCCAATAACATTTTTAAGTTCCATTGGAGAAATCCCATCTCCAGGTCGCTTCATAATTAAATCGTCTGCTTGTAATATCTTTCCTTTCTTACAATCCTTATTCAGATGAATGCTTTTTCTTACCACTAACATATTTTGCATTTCTGTTGGAGTTGGCTCTTTATCAAAATTTCCAAGTGCATTTTCTATATTTCGAATTGCTTTCACCATTGCTATTAATTCAGCAGGCTCTAACGACGCTTTATGATCTGGCCCCGGTAATGTTTTATCAAGAGTGAAATGTTTTTCAATTATTTTAGCACCCATTGCTACAGCTGCAATCGGCACTTCTATTCCTAAAGTATGATCTGAGTACCCAACCGAAATATTCAATTGCTTTTGAATACTTAACATAGCATTCAGATTAACATCAACCATTGGTGTTGGATAATTTGTTGTACAATGCAATACAGATATATTTTCTTTTATTGTTCCTGCTTCAACTAAAACTGCTACTGCATCTTTAATTTCAGACATTACACACATTCCGGTTGAAACAATAACTTCTTTTTTTAACGAACCTATTTTTTGAAGGTATGGCAAATTGGTAATTTCTCCGGAAGGGATTTTATATAACTCAATTCCTAAAGTATTTAACAAATCAATACTTTCAAGATCAAAAGCAGTAGACAAAAAGCGAATATTTTTTTGTTTACAGTAATTAATTAATTCATGATGATCATTAACGCTAAGTTCCAATTTCTTTAACATATCAAATTGAGAATCGGAACTATCTTCGGCCATATTTTTTTGTTGATACTCTGCTTTTTTAGCATTTACACTTACCAGTTTCTCTGTTTTAAATGTTTGGAATTTGACGTAATCAACTCCTGCATCTACAGCAACATCAATAAGTTTTTTTGCCATATTAATATCACCATTATGATTTACGCCAGCCTCTGCTATAATTATTGTTCTATTTTTCATTTAATAATTTTTGCTGGTACTCCTAGCACCGTTTGATTATCCGAAATATTTTTAATTACTAAAGTTCCTGCGCCTACTATAACATTGCTTCCTATGTTTACCTGATTTGAAACAGTTGCATTACTTCCAATAAAAACTTCATTACCGATTTTACAATCGCCATTTACAAAGGCACCTGTTGAAATATGGCAATGATTTCCAATGACAGCATCGTGCTCAATATTGCAATTTGAGTTTAAAATACAATTTGTACCAATATTTGCACCTGCATTTATAAAAGCATTATGCATCACAACTGTTCCCTTTCCTATCATTGCGTATTGAGAAATGTATGCTCTTGGAGAAACTATTGTGGCAATTTTTACACTTAATACATTCAATTTTTCGAAAATATTTTTACGAATATTTGCTGATTTTATTTGCCCTACTGTAATTAAAAATTCGCAACCTTGTTGATGATATTTTTCATAATCATTATCGTTACCAATAATTTCGTAATTCAAAATTTTTTCACCTTTTTTATCTGGTAAATCTAAAATGCCAACAATGTTGTATTTACCTTCATGTTCAATAACATCAATACAGGATTTACAATGTCCGCCTCCTCCAACTAATATGAGTTTGGGGTTGCTCATTTTCTTACGCTACTTGGTATATTTACTAATCGTTCTGCAATCCATTGGCTATTTTCCAAATCATCATGCTCACAATCTTTAAACATTGGCAAGGTGTTCATTAAATCCCAAGCCGGACGGGTCATTACACCACTTTTATTCGTTTCTTCTAAAAATAAATCCCGTTCTTTTTCGTTTTCCAAAAGAATAGCATTCAACCAATAATTTGCTTTTGTGTTTTCAATTTCAGTTACAAATTGAATATTGGTTTTAGAAAAATAGTTTTTGTATGTATTTGCTAAATCTCGTTTGTTTTCTAAAAATCTGTTTAACTGCTCCATTTGTGCACAAATTAAAGCGGCATTCAAGTTTGGCATTCGGTAATTATAACCAATTTCATCGTGTGCAAATTTCCACGCATGTGGTAATTTTGCTTGTGTGGTTAAATGTTTTGCCTTTATTGCAATACTTTCATCATCAGTAATTAGTGCGCCGCCGCCGCCGCAAGTAATGGTTTTATTTCCGTTAAAACTAAATGTTCCTATAGCACCAAATCTACCGGTATGTTTACCTTTATAATAACTTCCTAATGATTCAGCAGCATCTTCAATTAAAGCAATATTCCATGCTTTACATATTTCTGCAATTTCATCAATACGCAAAGGAAAGCCAAAGGTGTGCATTGGCACACAGGCTTTTATTCTTTTACCGGTCCTTTTATTATAAGTGTAACCATCTTTTTTTATTTCAGCGTTTTTTTCTAAAAAATGTTGTAGTGCTTTTGGAGACATCCCCAAGGTGTCTTTATCCACATCAATAAAAACAGGATTTGCCAAACAATAACTAATAGCGTTGGCAGTTGCAATAAACGTGAGAGCTTGCGACAAAATTTCGTCATGTTGTTTAATGTCGTTCAAAACCAACGCTATGTGAAGCGCATTGGTGCCATTTACACAAGCTATCGCATATTTTGCGCCTGTGTATTTTGCAAAATCTTCCTCAAATTTAGTAACGAATGCACCCACTGAAGAAACAAAAGTGGAGTCGATTGTTTCAATCAAATATTTTTTTTCATTACCATTAAAAGTTGGTGCGTGTAGAGGAATAAATTCTTTTTCCTCTTGAAATGTTTTTCTAATGAATGCTATAATATCTTGTGTATGTACCATTACATTTTTGCGTCTAAATATTTACCTGTTTCTTTGTGATTGAAGTTCGGTATCATTTCATTAAATAAGTTCACAATCTCTTCTTTTTCCCAACTGCCTTTTGCACGAAGCGATTTAATGATACTTTCAAAGCGCTGCAATTTATTTTCTTCAATGTTCAATTCATTTTTAATGATTCCAATATTTTCAAAGCGTTTTAAATCTAGGGTTTCGTTTTCGGTAAAAAATTCTTCGAAATCTTTTTCGCCCGTGGTGTCACTTGCGGTAAACAAACATGGATATTTTTTTTGCTGAGGCAACGTATTCATGAGTACACGGGCTTCATCTTCGTCTTTACATTCGTATGGCGTGTAACCTAACTGTTCTAAATACTTCACTGCAATTTCAGCAAAAGTAATTAAGTGTAATTGTTCGCTAAGTTTAGGAAAAAACACATCTCTGTTATCGCCAAAAATAGTTGACATCAAACACAACTCTCCCGATTCTTTTGGTGTAACAAAATAGCGCTTAATATCATTTGGCGCTACAATAGGTTGTTGTTTTTGAAGCCGTTGATTAAACCCATGTAATAAAGAACCGTCAGAAAAAGCAACATTCGCAAATCGTGCAGTTGAAATAGCAATATCTTTACTTCTACGCATCAAAAACATTTCCATAATCCGTTTTGAAGCTCCCATCATATTTACAGGATTAGCAGCTTTATCAGTAGAAACGCAGAAATATTTTTTGGTGCCTTTTTCTAATGATTGTAAAATAGTTTTCTCTGTATTAAACACATTCACATCAATCATTCGCATAAGGGTATAGGGGTCTTTTTCGCTACGCACATGCTTCAAGGCCGAAAGATTCAGAACATAATCGTATTGTCCGTCAGCCTTAATAAAAGCATCATAAATATCAGAACCAATATCTAATGCAAACGTTTTAAAATCTCCGGTGATATAACCTATTGAGCTTCTAACATCACGCACCAATTCCACCATATTATTTTCGGAAATGTCAACTACATGTAATTTTTTTGGATTGCGCTTAAAAATTTCTTTTGTAACAGCTTGTCCGATAGAACCAGCACCACCAATAACTAAAAAGCTTCCATTTTGCACGGAATATTTCAACTTCTCAAAATTTCTTTGCAAATCTACATCAAAAAGATTTTTTTTTCTACCTATAAGATTTAGGATACTCATAAATTATTCATCTTTTAAACTTAATATTTCATTGTTTTGAAAAGATTTTCCTTTCATAAATATGCTAGCGTATATTGTATCATTAAGCCCTACCATCCTTAATTTACTATAATTTCTATATGTTGCTAAAAAAGCATAATTTTTCCCTATACTCTCTGTAATAAAATAAGTGATTGCATAATCTCCATCAATAAACTGGATATCATTTAATTCAACTTTAATTTTAGTTTTATTTGTCGAACCTGTAAAATTTTGATAAAATTTATTTGAAAAATATTGGCCAACAATTTTTAAATCTTTGTCTGTGATTTGGACAGAAATAAAGAATTTGCTTATTTCTTTTTTTAACAAAATATCCAGTTCAATCGTCAAAGTACCCAAATAATTTAGTTCGATAAAATCATCACAGTTAGTCAGTTTATTATTAATGTATATATTTTCAATGTCAGCACCATCGTTAAATTCTATTTTAGAATTTTCCCCCTCAAACGCTTGGTAGTAAAGTTCAATCGCGTGATTTACATTATCACCATAATAAAGCGCACGTCCATGGCTCATAAATGCCATTTTACTGCATATACGCATCATAGTGGGCATAGAATGACTCACAAAAATAACTGCACAGCCTTTAATTATTTCGGAAATCTTATTAAACGACTTTATTCTAAAGCCCGCATCACCCACAGCTAAAACTTCATCTAAAATAAGCACATCGGGTTTAATGCATGTTGCTACTGCAAAACCTAAGCGTACTTTCATTCCACTACTATAATTTTGCACAGGCGCATCAATAAATTCCCTCAATTCAGCAAAGTCAATAATTTCATCTACTAGCTTATCTATTTCTTTGCGAGTTAAACCTAATACCGAACCATTGTTATAAATATTTTCTCTACCTGTTAAAATAGGATTAAAACCTGCTCCCAATTCAATTAATGCAGCTACTCGTCCATGAATCTCTACTCTTCCTTCATCAGGGCTAATGAGCCCGTTCAGTATTTTGAGTAAAGTGCTTTTGCCAGCACCATTGTGTCCAATTAATCCTAAGCATTCGCCTCTACGTAATTCGAAGCTGACATCTTTTACAGCCCAAAACTCATCGCCGCGTAGTTCTCTCTTTTTTGTAGAACCAAATATGCCTGCAAATACATCTACTAAGCCATAATACAAGCTCTTTTTTAAATCCTTTGAGAATTTTTTAGATACGTTTTCTACTTTTATTAAAACTTCTCCCATAGTTATGCGCTCATGCGCTCGGTTATAATTGGTATGGCAATACGGTACACCACAATGGATACAAAAAATAAAACGATACTTACTATAGCATAAAATATTAATACATGTAAATTTTCAATGGGATAGCCTGTTAAAGAGTTTCGAATGTTTATAATTAAGTACGAAAAAGGATTAAGTTCCATCAGTGTCTTGATAAAACCAGTTTTTGGCATAACATAAACTACTGGTGTTGCATACATGAGTATTTGCATCGCAATGGGCACTGCTTTGCTAATATCCTGATACAAAATACCAATGGGTGTTATTAAAATACCAATGCTAATGAGCGCTAACATGCTAATTAACATAAATGGAATAAAGTAAATAATAGAGCTCGAAATTGGAATGTGATAATACAACATTAACACGATAACCAAAATAAACTTAATGAGTAAATTAAATAACAACTTAATAAAGCCTAAAGTAATCAAGGCTTCTTTTTGAAAATTAATTTTTGTGATGATGGATTTATTGGCATTTACACTTGTAATGGTTAATAAAATACAATCTGTAAATATTGCCCATAGTGTGGTACCTATAATAACATACAAAGGGTAAGGAATGCTTGTTTGAGCTAATTTAATAGTGCCAGTGCCGTTTAAAAAAATCCAAACAATGGCGTTCATAATAATTGGAGCAATGGCCCAAAAAACTCCTAATATTGATTGTCTATACTGTGCGCTAATATCACGTTTAGCTAATTGCTTAGCCAAATAAAATGATTGTTTGTAGCCTTGTAAACTTTCTTTTACAACAGCGCTAATACTATAATTTTTTGTGCTTTGATATACTCTTGTTTCCAATATAATACTAGTAAAGATTAAATTACTCTTAATTTTTTTATGGCTTCGCCACCTTAGTCACATTGACTTAGTGGGCGTTTTTATTCAATTTCAGCTTTGACTCCGATCTGGCTGACAATAGGACATTATTTTATTTACTCCATAAAAGAAGTGGGCTTTCATCCGGCTTCGATATCGATGCCAAAACGAAATCATCTTCTTTATAATGCGTGTAATGTATCCTTTTATTTATCCTTCTTTCCGCTTTAACTATTAAATCTGTTAAAAAAATTTCGTTAATATCTCCTACTAATACTAGTTCTACCGTTTCCGCATCCTTTCCTTTGGACAGTTGGCCAACCAAGTACACTTCCTTTAATTCACCCATGTGTTTTAATACATAGTCAATCACATGGTCTAACCCAACCAGTTTCAGCACTATACTATTGATGTCCTTAAATAAAGGATGGTTATCATTCACTTTGAAGATTTTTTTGTTGGCTTGACTATAGGACTCTAAAAAGCCTGCCTTTTCGAAACGGTTCAACTCCAATCGGATCGAATTAGTGGATTCACCGAATTCTTCTTCTAAACCCCTTAGATAAGCTGTCGTATTGCTGTTTAAAAAAAACTTGAGCAATAATTTAAGGCGTGTTTTTGATGAAATAAGGGCTTCCAGCATTATTGAGTAACAAATTTACTCAATATTACAAGAAAAGCAAGAACCTGTTTGATTTTAAACGCAACTCGATAATGAATCTTGGTACCAATCGATGGTTATACTCAGTCCTTGATCCAAATTTACCAGAGGGGAATAATCCAATAAACGTTTTGCTTTGTTGATATCAGCCAAACTATTTTTAATATCACCTTTTCGTTCCGGTTTAAATTGAGGAGACAAAGAACTATTCAATTTACTTTTTATCAGCGCAAACAGCTGATTAAGGCTAGTGGATGCCCCGTAAGCAACATTATAAACCTGGTTAACAGCAGCTTCATTTTTAGTGGAAAATGCCAGGACATTGGCATATACCACATTATCAATATAGGTAAAATCCCTGCTGGTGGTTCCGTCACCAAATATGGTTGGTACAGAATTTTTGAGCAGATTGGAGATAAAAATTGGGATAACCGCCGCGTAAGCCCCATTTGGGTTTTGTTTTGGACCGTATACATTAAAATATCTTAGACCAATAATCTCCATCCCATATGACTTTGAAAATACATCTGCATACAATTCGTTAGTCTTTTTGGAAACGGCATAAGGCGATAATAGATTTCCCGTGACATCTTCCCGTTTTTCGGTACTGGAATCATCGCCGTAAACCGAAGATGAGGATGCATAAATCACTCGCTTCACCCCACAATTTTTTGCTGCAAACAATACATTAACAAAACCAGACACATTTGCCTGATTGGTTGCCATCGGATCCTGCATACTACGCGAAACGGAGCCCAATGCCGCATTGTGAAAAATTCCATCCACACCTTCGCAGGCATTCAAACACGTTTGATAATGGGAGATGTCGCCCAAAATAAATGTGAAAGCCGGGTTCGATTCGAACTCCCGGACGTTTTCCATAAATCCGGTGGATAAATTATCCAGGACCCTTACCTCCGCTGCACCATTTTCAACTAAGTAAGCAACCAGGTGGGAGCCGATAAACCCCGCCCCTCCGGTTACTAAAAATTTCTTATCCTTTACCGCATTTAAACCTGGAATGGTTTTTTTCATGAATGATTATTTAAAGGTTGAACTGTTAAACTGTGTTTCGGTAAAGTAACCTTAATACTCTGATGAATGCCTTGCAGTTGAATTTTAAAATAACTTGCATTTGGCGTCTCAATGACGGTACCTTTTACTCCTTTCAGTGGGCCCTGGCTGACTTCTACCTGATCTGCCAGTTTCACATCAGTCGTATCACTTACTGCATCGTATCCACTCGCTTCAATGGATTTTAAAACGGCTATCTCGGATTCTTTAATTTTTGCCTCCACACCATTGAATTTAATGAACGAAAAAACACCCTGACAGCTTAATACGTCTTCTCGTTGGTTACCATCAATTTTCACAAAGACATATCCACTCAACATCGGAAACTTCACCCACTTCTTTCGGTCACTCCATTGCTGCAATCTTTTTATAAAAGGTGAATAAGCTTCAATACCCTTTTCCGCTAATTTACTAACAACCTTCTTTTCGTGTTTTACATTGACGTATACGGCGTACCAATTAGACATAGGCTTTTGAACAGAATTATCCTTTTTTTGAATAACCGTAACCATATCCGTACCCATACCCGTAACCATAGCCGTAGCGCGAATAATAGTAGCGCGACCGCTTGCGCTTCACCCCGTTGAGAACAAGATACACATCCCTAATGGAGTTATCCTCTACCAATTTTTGAAACTGACTCAAGACGGATTTAGTAGCAAACTTTGTATTCATCACGAACAAGTTGATATCCGCATATTGCATCAAATACGCAGCATCCGACAACAAACCTAATGGAGGAGTATCAATCAACACATAATCAAAATGAGCTTTAGCATACTCCATCAACTCTTTAAGTTTCTCGGAAAGCACCAGGTCAGATGGATTAGGTGGGATAGGACCGGATAACATCGTAAATAGGTTAGGAATAACCGTCGGCTTCACAATTTCATTTAATGCATTTTGCCCCACCATAAATGTACTGATTCCAATCTCGGCATTCATTTCCAGCGCTTTTTGTATGCGGGGTTTATGCAAGTCCAATTCTAACATCACCACCTTTTTACCGCTTTTTGCGAGTATGGCGCCAATATTTATGGTAGTAAAGGTTTTGCCTTCACCGGGCGCATTGGATGTGAGTAAAATGGTTTTCTTGTCGGAATTTAAAATAACGTATTGAAGATTTGTCCGGAGGGTGCGAAATGCCTCCGCAATAAAAGAAGTGGGATTTTCTTCTACAACGAATCCCAAATTCGAGACCCCTTTTTGATAGGGCAAATCGCCAATCACTGGTAAAGCCGTACTCTCTTTCAATTCTTCGACCGTTTCAATGGTAGAGAAGAATAATACTCTCAGCACTATGATGAGGAGAGATACAGCCAATCCAATCGTTGAAAAAGTAGAAATTATTTTCTTTTTATCCGTGCTGATTACCCCTTTATTACGTGGGCTGTCAATCACTTTAATTTCCGGGACAATCGATGCCCGGGCAATTTTGGTATTGGCGCGCTGTTGTAATAGGAAATTATATAACTGTTCGTTAACCGCTACTTTACGTGAGATGTTGAGCATTTCGCGTTGCTTTGGCGGGATGGATTTGATATCGGTTACGTAGGAAGAAATCTCATTGGATACGTTTTCAATGATTTTATAGGTCGCGTTACGAGCGTTATTTAAATACACCAAAATGTTCTGTTTCAGTTTCTTAATATTTTGACGAAACTCAATGATTTTAGGATTAATTTCTTTTGAAAAACTCAATTGTTTATTGACTTCCATTTGTAAGGAATACAATTCGTCAATGGATTTTTTCATAAACTCGTCCCCTTCCACCAGATAAATGTTTGGAGGCAGAAATTCAGGATCTTTATCCTCAATGATGTATTTTTCAAGATCGTTGATGGCATCGATCTTTAATTTTAAAGCTGATTTTTCGCCATCATAGCGTGCCAATTTTTTGAAATAATCTTCCCGCTCCCAGTTTAAATCCAGAATATTATACTGCTGCTTAAAATTCTGCATGGTGTCTTCAATATCATTCAGTGATAAACTCACATCGCTCAATTGCCTCTCAATGTAATTGATGGTTCGCTCGTTAATCTCAAACCTGGAATTCAATGATTTATTGATATACACCTTTGAGAGCGTGTCTAAAATGAGAGTTGCCCGCTCTGGAATGATGTCGTCCATGGTAAGAACCAATACATTGGTGTAATCAGGGTTATTCACCTTCAATGCGGATTTATATTCATTGACAAGGCTATTTAACTCATGCACTACAAATTGATAATTGAGCTGAGATAATTGTTCGGTTGCGCCTCTGATAAAGCTACTTTCGCGGTTAATGGTTAAATTAAAATCAATATCCACAAGAGGCATATTGAATTTTCCAATTTTTTTCGTTTCAATTCCATTGCTCAAATATCGGAGTTCATATTCCTCATAATTTCTAATTTTAAAATCAAAGGGGAGTTCGTAAAAATTTGGATTTACGGTATTGATTTTAACCTGGAAGGGGGAGCCTGAAAATTGCTCGGTGGTTCGTACCCTGCCAACAATGAAATAAGAAACCTGTAGCTGATCTTTTAATTTATCAACCGTTTCTTTCATGATATCATAAGAAGTAATGATCCGGATCTCGTTGGAATTATCAACGTAAGAACGGGCAGTACTATAAAAACTATTGTCGGTAATTAAACTGGATTTGTAATAAGTATCATTTGACTTTAACAATTCAATAGAAGCCTGATACACGTTCTCCATTTTATATGAATAGAAATAGCCTATAATATAAAAAACCGGAATTATTAAAACTGGGATGAACCAATTCCTAACTATAATCCTCCAAATGATTTTAAAGTCATTGATTTGTATGGGGGAGGTATTCTTTTTGTGTTCCACGAAATGATAGAATTCTTACAAATATACAATTATGCGTTGATTTTTTAATATAGAAGCGATCAGCTTATATTTTTTCGTATATTTACGTTTCAAATTTATTTTGTATTGATGAAAACACGTTTTCTTTTAATATGCGCTTTCGTACTTGGGATGGCTTCCTTTGGCGAGGCTTTACCGCCGCCGCCACCGCCGCCGGATGGTGGTGATGAACCTGGATGCTGGCCTCCGCCTTGTGTTCCCATTGATGGAGGAATTACACTGCTCATTGCTGCCGGAGCCATTTATGGTGGCAGAAAATTGTACTCAAAACATAAGCAACAAAACCCCTTATAATCCAACCCTCCGTTTCAAACGGGGGGTTTTTTACTTATGTTTCTAAATTTAAAACACAACAAATTTCAGTTTTTTATCCTGCTTGCCTCTTCTCTTTACGGGCTTTGCTACGTAATTTATGAATTTGTGATTAAGCGTTATACGCCTTGGGATCAGCTTTTTATTCGTAAGATCATCAATTTCTCTCAGTGGATCCTTGAAGAATCAGGATACCGAACATTTGCGAGCAGAGAGGTCAATGATATTCAGGTCATGGGCATTGATGGGTCTAATGGCGTGTGGATCGGAGGACCCTGTAATGGAATCACATTAATGTTCCTGTTCGCCATTTTCGTAATTGCTTACCCCGGCAATTTTAAAAATAAACTCTGGTACGTACCATTGGGTATCCTTATTGTGCACGGCATCAACATCCTTAGGATCATTGCCCTTGCTTTAATCGCCAATTCTTATCCTGAATACCTGCATTTCAACCATACCTATACATTCACCTTTATTGCCTACAGTGCCGTATTTGGATTGTGGATGCTTTGGGTCAATAAATTTTCAAACACAATAAAAAGTGCGAAATAGTGCTAAATACATAACGTTTTTAAGCATTTTCGCTATCCTTGGTTTTAGCCGGGAATTTTTCTTTGTAAATATCAACAGCCAGCTATATAGCCTCTATTACAACCACACCAAGTACCATTTACCCACTAGTTTGCAATTTCTTGCTGGATTGGATTATGCGACACTTTATTTTTTAAAATTCCCCTTTACACTGATTTGTGTTTTAGTATACTTTATCACCAGCTATCTGTCTGTAAAATATATAAACCACGATAAAAAAATCACAATCTGGGTCGTTTATATTTACGCATTATTATTAGTTTTGTCGGGAATGGCAATGGCTTACAATTATTTTTTCAAGCACCAACTCAGCGGTGACGAATACACTTTTAGCCGATGGTTGATGGGCATTGCGCAATCGCCCTTAGTTGCTTTTTTTATCATTGCCTCCGGGAAACTTTACCATACATTTCAAAAAGACCAAAAACATCGTTAATATGAAAAAAGATACTGCTATTTTTAAATTGATCAAGGAAGAAAAAGACCGTCAAACACGCGGTATCGAATTAATAGCCAGTGAAAACTACGTGAGCGACCAGGTGATGAAAGCCATGGGAAGCGTACTCACAAACAAATATGCAGAAGGTCTCCCCGCTAAACGTTATTACGGTGGCTGCGAGGTCGTGGATAAAGTGGAACAACTCGCAATTGACCGCGCCAAAGAATTATTCGGTGCTGCCTGGGTAAATGTTCAGCCTCATTCCGGTGCGCAGGCGAACGCGGCAGTAATGCTGGCCTGCTTAAAACCGGGTGATACCATTTTAGGGTTCGATTTGTCTCACGGTGGACATTTAACACACGGTTCCCCTGTTAACTTTTCCGGAAAGCTTTACCGCGCTACGTTTTATGGTGTTGATGAAAAAACAGGGCGTGTGAACTATGATAAAGTTGAAGAGACTGCTAAAAAAGAAAAACCAAAAATGATCATTTGCGGTGCTTCTGCATATTCCCGTGATTGGGATTACGAACGCTTGCGGAAAATAGCGGATAGCGTGAATGCCATTCTTTTAGCCGATATTTCGCATCCATCCGGGTTAATTGCCAAAGGAATTTTAAACGATCCGCTGCCTCATTGCCACATTGTAACCACCACCACTCACAAAACCTTACGTGGACCGCGCGGTGGCATGATCATGATGGGTAAAGATTTTGAAAACCCGATGGGAGAAAAAACTCCAAAAGGTGAATTGAAAATGATGAGTGCCTGTTTAGACATGGGCGTATTCCCGGGAACTCAGGGGGGGCCGTTAGAGCACGTGATCGCAGCAAAAGCCGTGGCTTATGGAGAATGCTTAAGCGATGAGTACATGCACTACTGCGTACAGGTCATTAAAAATGCTCAAACCATGGCAAAAGCATTGGTTGAAAAAGGCTATAAAATTATCTCCGGAGGAACCGACAACCATTGTATGCTGATCGATCTTCGCAGCAAAGGTTTAACCGGTAAAGAGGCTGAAAAAGCGTTAGGTGAAGCAGATATAACCGTGAATAAAAACATGGTGCCATTTGATGATAAGTCGCCATTTGTTACTTCCGGTATTCGTATTGGTTCACCGGCCATTACAAGCCGCGGTTTAAAAGAAAAAGATTGCCTGAAAGTTGTTGAGTTCATCGATGCTGCATTAAAGAATAAAGACAATCCGAAGGAACTTGCAAAATTAAAGGCTAAGATCAATACGATGATGAGCAAATATCCTTTGTTTAAGGATTAATGTGTTGTTGTTAAGCACCATCTGGTGACGTCAAGAAAGATTTATTGGGGCGTTTCCCTGCGGGTCAGGCTGAGCTTCGCTCGGTGCCTTCGTCAAAACTTCAATCCTTAACGCGGGTTTTTATTCTTCTCTAATTACACAATCAAATTCAAGTCTTGCCAAGTTCAGCACTCACCACGCCATTCGACCAGCTCAGTGTGCCAAATATTTCTTTATACCATGATGAAAAAAAAGGGTCCGCTAAAATTTTAGCGGACCTTTTCCGTTATGAATGACCTGAATTAATATCCAAATACATCCTTCAAGGTTAAATACTTAACAGTCCCATATTTTTCCAATGTTTTTATATCCAGCAAATCTTTTTTACCCAATACCAAAATCGAGGCCGGTTTATTTTTAATCTTCTCATCCTGGAATTTTTTCACATCATCGTAAGTCATAGTAGCAACTCTGGCGTAAATGTCTTTACGGATATCTGTTTTCAACCCAAATTTTTCCGCATTGATGTAATCAAACAAAATATCTGCTTTATTGATTCTTTCCGTCCGGATGTTTTGTAAAATCGCTTCCTTGGCAGCACCAAACGAAATATCAGATTTCGGAACATTGTTCAACAGACTCATCATCCCTGCCATGGCTTCAGGCAATTTATCGGCTTGTGAACCGATATAGGAAAAATTATAAAAAGGCTGTTTAGGATCTTTCGGACTTCTGTACGTCGAGTAACAGGAGTAAGCTAATGCTTTTGATTCACGCAGATCCTGAAAAACCACCGAACTCATTCCTCCACCAAAATATTCATTATACATATTCACGATTGGAGCATT
This sequence comes from Bacteroidota bacterium, assembly GCA_029237825.1. Taxonomy (GTDB): domain Bacteria; phylum Bacteroidota; class Bacteroidia; order B-17B0; family Aurantibacillaceae; genus UBA4416. Next base: position 61,590 of record JAQZBQ010000001.1, read on the forward strand.
CTGTGCATCATACTTTTCACCTTCCGTTAATATCACAATCTCTGCCTGCTTCATGTCGTAATCCACCACATAAACCGTATTGTTAAAAGTCTGCGGAACAAATTTCGTTTCTTCCGGACACGGTTTTAAACCGGTTGCCGGAATCTTATGTAAGTTATTTAAAGATTCTTTCACGTCACCCACGAGCTTTGGTCCGTAGTATAAAATGCGATGCTGGAAACTTGTTAATGATTTGATTAGTTCTGCAATGTCCGAAGGTTTCAATTTATTCAGAGCTTCTTCTGAAAGCACATTTGTTGCAGGATTCAATGCACCGTATTTTGCATAATTCACCATCATCTTCTGAAGAATTGTGCCCTTCTGTTGTTTGGCATCACTCCGCTTTTTCAGAATGTCAGATACCAGGTTCTTCAACGTGCCCTCATCAATTTTAGGATCTGCCAGTAATTCTTCGAACAACTGCGTCGCTTTTTCAAAATTTTCACTTAGCCCTGTTAAACTCACCCAGGTTTGATTATCGGAATTAAACACATTAAACGCACATCCCAGTTTATAGAATTCTTGCTGTACTTCCGCAGGCGTCATTTTACTTGTTCCCAGGTAAGAAATATAATCAATTGCAACCGGCAGCAACTTATCGTTGTTTGATCCCATGTCAAACGCGTAATACAAATCAAATAACTGGTTCTCCGTATTCTGGCTGTACAACAATGGAATATTTCCATTCAACGTTGACTTCATCACATCTTTCTCATAGTCGATGAATTTAGGCTGCATTTCGGCCGTTTTGCTGTTCAGGATATTTTTTACAAAAGGCGACTGGTCGTCACGGTTCACCTCAACCGGTGTGATCTGTGGCTTTTCCACTTTCTGAATATTTTTATCTTCACCTACCCGCTTATAAACCACCACATAATTCTGGTCGTTGTAATGTGTCTTAGCAAAATCAATCACTTCCTGCTTAGTGATTTTCGAAAGACGTTCAACCATATTCACAGCCTGTTGCCATTTGGTATCGTATACAAATGCTTCCACGAAAGCCATGGCACGTGACTGATTGTTTTCCAGTTCCTTTGTTTTCTGTAATTTCAAATCTGTAATCACTGCACTCATTAACCAGTCCGGGAATTCTCCTTTTTTAAGCAATTCTAATTGATCCAGTAATAATTTTTCTACTTCTTCCAAAGTTTGTCCCTCTTTAGGTTCAGCAAATAAGATGTGTGTAGAATAATCTTTTAACACGTAAGCAAACCCACCACTGTTCAATACTTTTTGTTGTTGATTTAAATTGAGATCCAATAAACCGGCGCGTCCATTTACCAGCAATAAATTAATCAGACTAATCATATCCGCGTCTTTCGTACCTGTTCCATCAAAACGCCAGGCCATTGCCAGGTTCGCGGCATCCGGCCCAATGATCTCTTTGGCAATTTTTTGAGTGATCGGCGCTTCTTTCTCAAATTTATAAGGGGTAACAGGTTTTGATGGCATAGATCCAAAATATTTTTGAATCAGTTTTATGGTTTCATCCGGGTCGAAATCTCCACTTAAGCAAATGGCCATGTTGTTTGGAACATAATTCGCGTTAAAATATTTCATGATTTCTTTCATGGAAGGATTCTTCAGGTGATCAATGGTTCCGATAGTAGTTTGCGTTCCGTAAGTATGGTTGGTAAAAAGTCCGGCAAAAACCGCTTCCCATAATTTACTGTTGTCATTATCTAATCCCCTGTTCTTCTCCTCATAAACTGCCTCTAACTCTGTATGAAATAATCTCAATACCGGTTTGCGGTAACGCTCAGCCTCAACTTTTAACCAATTTTCTATTTGATTAGAAGGAATATCATTCACATATACCGTTTGATCAAAGGAAGTAAACGCATTGGTTCCCTGACCTCCAATTCCCGCCATCATTTTATCATATTCATTGGCAATCGCGTATTTCGCAGCTACACCTGAAATACTGTCGATCTGATGGTATATTTTTTTTCGCTGAGCATCATCTTTTGTTTGACGATACGTTTCGTATAGGTTTTCAATCTTGGCTATTTCAACCGATTCCTTCGCAAAATCTTTTGTTCCAAATTTATCGGTCCCTTTAAAAACCATGTGCTCAAGATAATGCGCTAAGCCAGTTGCGGTTGCAGGATCATTCTTACTACCGGCTTTTACGGCTACATAAGTTTGAACACGTGGTGCATTTTTATAGACACTCATGTACACTTTCAAGCCGTTTTTCAACGTATAAATCCGTGCTTTAAACGGATCATTTAAAGCGTATTCAAAATTAAGAGACGGAACTTTTGAGCCATCCTTTAATGTGCTTTTAGGTGGTACGGGCTTAGAGTTTGCCGGTTTGGTTTGGGCAGATACATTAAAAACTGTAAAAGCCAGAGCCAAAGGTAAAAGAGACTTGAATTGAATCATGATATAAGTATTATGTAACGAATGTACTAAAAATAGCGCTTAGCAGTTTAACCGCTTATCAATAAAAAAAGCATTACCAGTGGCAATGCTTTGATAAAATAAGAAACCTGTTATTTGAAATCGAGTCCGTCCTGGTTGCCCTCCTGGCCACCCATTCCTTTCATTTGTTTGCCCTTCTTAAAGATAGAAGCATCCATTTTTCCGAACAGGTAAGTCACCGTTAACCGTACATAGCGTGATTCACGGCGACGGGAAAGATCCTGAATGTAATAAGGAGTTTCATAATGTGTTCCCATCCTGCGACTGTTAAATACATCGCTCAGTGTGGCATTAAAAATCCACTTTGTGCCAATCATTTTATTTAAAGAAATATCCATTGAATATATTTCGTTTGCCACTCCTAACAATAATATTTTGGGAGATTCATAATTGCCATTTACCTGCAAAGTAAATCCTTTAGGCAATTTATACGAAAGGGTAGTTTTCGCATTCCAGGCATATCCTTCTGCTTTCACTTCCGGCTCAGTTGGCACTACTTTTCCACGGATAAAAATATAATATGCATTTGCATTGATAGTCCAATCGAGCTTTTTGAAGAATGTCCATTTGAACGTATTTTCTAAACCATAACGAATGGCATTGTCGCCATTGATGGTTGTATTCACTAGTACGTTTGTTTTGGCCGGATCCGGATCAGGGTAAGCGACGTCGGTAATGGGTTGTTCTTCATAACGGAAATAACCAGAAGCCAGGTAACTACCTTTTGAGAAAATCTTGTTATAGTTCAACTCAGAAATATTTTTAAACTCCGGTTTTAATTGAGGATTCCCAATTCGGTAATTTTGTTTATCAGCAAACATGACAAAAGGCATCAACTGAAAGAAATTTGGGCGTTGAATTTTTCTACTAAAATTTAATTGCACTTCATTATTTCCTTTCAATTTTTTTGAAAAATAAATGCCCGGGAATAGTGATTTCAAAATATCATCCGATGTAGACGGATAGTTGTAGGAAAACTTCTGGTTTTTGTCGGTAATATTTCCGGCGTAATACGACTGCTCAAACCGTAAACCCGCCTGATAGCCAATACCCCAGAACAGTTTATCGTTATAGTTTACATAGGCAGCATTCACCATGTCATCAATCACATAACGGTTACTCATGATGGTGTCCTTTTCATAGCTATTCTCATTTCCCGTTGCACGGGAAGTTTCATTGGAACTAATCGAATTTTTATAAAACGCTTTAATACCTGCTTCAAATTTCCTGGTATCTGATAGTGGGTTTACAAAATCCAACTGGAAAACATATTGGTTAGCATTGGTTGACCCTTTATTTTTTTGATAGGAATTTGGAAGATCGATTGTATCTGGATCAAAATTCGTTGTAGTAGTAAACAGATACCCGTTTTTTGAGGTGGTATAATTATAATTCGCATCCATGGAAATTTCCTTACCAACTTTTGGAAACGTTTTTTTATACAGCAATTGCCCATTGTAATTCTGGAAAGCTGCTTTTTGGTTATTTACCTGATCTCCAAACAAACGGCGGCTCGCCTCACTGTCTAAAATCTCATACTTTTGGTTATCAACCGTTTTAAACTCTCCTCCCATAACCATTCCGTTTAATGTAATGGTATTCCGGTTATCAATATTATAATCGATTCCAAAACGCCCGAAGTTAAAAATGTTCATCATCCGGGCAACATTTTCCTGATTGAAATACCCTATGGTTCTTCCGCTGTCTAATTGTGTTCTCCTTGTAAAACCGGTTGTTGAATTTATCCCCTGGTTATAAGAATACATGAGTGATGTGTTCCACTTTCCTTGTTTTACATTGATGTTAGCCATGCCTCCATATCGGTCGCCTGTTCCCACATAAGCCATTACCATTCCGTTATATCCAGGCTTATTATTCCGTTTCATTACCACATTTAATATCCCACCTGTTGCACTGGCATCATATTTTACAGATGGATTTGTAATGATTTCTACGCGCTCAATTTGATCTGCCGGGATTTGCTGTAAAGTAAGGGTAGTTGGCCTCCCATCAACAAATATCATAGGCGATTGATTTCTCAACTGTACATTACCATCAGCATCCACTGTCAAACCAGGAATATTTTTCATAACATCAACACCGGTACCTCCCTTTACAGACAAATCCTTGTCTACATTGTAAGTGCGTTTGTCAATGGACAAAACCACCGCGCTCTTTTCGGCTACCACATCCACTTCATTCAACATTTTATCGTCCACAGCTAATTTGATATCTCCCAAATCCTGATCGACTTTATCAGGCGGAACAATGAACACTTTCTGGAGGTAATCTTTATAACCGATAAATTTTATTTTTACCCTTACCTGCCCAAAAGAAGGCAATCCATCAACCGCAAAATCGCCGTTTTCCTTCACAAGGGAACCACCCAATAAACTGTCTTTGCTAAACCAAAGCACCTGAACAGATGCATATTCTACGGGCTTGCCGGTATTGGCATCCAGGACTTTTCCGTACACCCTTCCCAGTTTTGGATCCTTCATGTTCTTCATATTTCCCATGCCTCCAGGCATTTGAGAAAAAATAACAAAGTTTGAAAAAAGGGCAAGGACAAGTAGGAATTTTCTCATAATAGAATCTAAAAAAAAGGCAAATGTATAAACAATCAGCGCTTAGCCCTAACAATTTATTTAAACGGTCGTTAAGCGTGTCAGATTGTAGCCTCGAAAAGGAAGATCCTGTTTATTCCGGTTTTTTAGCGCTTTTCATAGGTTCAGCTTTTTTCTTCTGTTCAGAAGAGTCAGCCGGCTTTGCTGTTTTTGCTGAAGCTGACTTCTTCGGATTGGATTTCACAGATACACCCACTTCATTAATCGCCCGTTCCTGACCGCGGCTTCGTGAAGGTTCCCCTTTCTTTTTCTCAGGAACCTGTGCCTGGATTGCCAAGCTGATGATGCTTGCTAACATTGTTAGAAATAATTTTTTCATATGTTACTATTTTAAAAGTTCCTGCGCTTCCTGTATTGAAATGATTTCACCTTTAAAGATGGCAATGATAAACGCCTCTGCGAATCCTTTATCCACCAATTGCTGCCTGTATTGCTCAGCCTTTCCATAATCACTGAAATTCCCTGCCGTGTACCTTATCATTCCTGTGCCTGTTCCTTGTTTCTCCAGTCCATCAATTTCCTTAGCCTTTTCTTCCATGTCATTGGAACCCGCCTTTCTCAGAGCACCTAATTGAATTTTAAAACTTACAAGGGATTTATCTACCGAGCTAAATGACTCGATCTTATTGATGTCTTCCTTTTCCGTTGTTTCCATGGTTGCTTTTGTAGCGCTCATTGGAATCCGTTTGCCGTCTTTATAAGCAGTTATAAACGCATCACTGTAACCGTCCATTACTAAATCGGCTTTAGCGTTGGCCGCACTTTGAATCGTTCTGAAACCTTTGGTTGCATAACGGTATAGATTATCATCTGTTTTAAGTTCCACCACAGTGCCGGCATTTTTAAAAATACCTTTTGAAATCCTGTTTTTGTAGGCACCAAGTTGCACACGGTAAACGATATCGCCTTTTGCAAATTCATTTTCATCGGAGACACCAAATTCATTCACAGTTACCGTATTTGTATTTGTTGCCGTCGATGTCCCATTGGAAACGGCATTTATTTCAATGGCTTTTTTACTGTCACTAACCAGCTTTCCTACTTCTTCGTCTGTCAAGGTAATAAGGTCGCCATTTTTAAAGTATCCCACCTTAGCGTTCTTCTTTCCTTCTGCAATAAATTCGTCTCTGCGTTTTACGGCATTTTGTATTTCTTTATAAGTACCTGCGGTATATAAAACCGTGGAATTATCAGGTAGCACCGTGGATTTTACGTCGCCAATACTTAAGAGGTAAGCCATTTCCTCATTGGGAACCGGACCAGAATACCTTGCCAGTTCAACGGTATACACATCATCATTTTTTGCTGCTTCAGCCGCCGAACCGGAAGAATCTTTTTTCACAGCATAAATATTTTCGAGTACCTCCGTTTTAACTACAAGCCCACTGTCCATGTAAACATTATACCAGTTCTGCCAAAACTCATCTGTCAGAGCAACCCCGTGTACATTTACTTCAAAACCAGCAGGCGATTCCAATTCATCGTCTGCATGATTGGCCACACCATCTTTATCGTCATCAAACGGGCAGCCCTCTGCATCTACTTTAACACCCTTAGGTGTTCCGTGACATTTATCGTCCCAATCTTTTATTCCGTCTTCGTCATAATCTCCATCAACAGCCAGCCAGTCTACATTATCAAAATAATCATCCGGCAAAGTATCACCTTTCGATTTACGTTTTAAAACCAAGTCGTATTGCAAAGCAAAGGATGTATACACAAAATTATCCTTTTGCTTGGTACCACTGCGATTTCCTAAACTCATATTTGAGATGCCATCAATGTAATCGGTTGTGCTAAAATAATATTGAAACCCAAGTTTAAAATCAAAGCGATCCGTTATTTTCATCAAAGCACCTGCACCTATTGGGAATGCCCATGCGCGTTCCTGGTACTTGCCAAACCCATCCTTGTTCAATTCCCGGATATCAGTTTCATACACGTAGTCGCGATTAAGATTTACGGCAAGTGAAGCGGTAGGTGCACTCTCATCTATATTTTTAATAGAACCATCACTCCAGTAATAGTAAGTATTTCCATATCTGTCCCGAAGATCTGTCTTTGATAAAAATTCAAAAGAACTCACCCCTGCAGAAATCCATGGCCTTATCCGGCTTTTTTCCGGAATGAAATTACCGAAATCATACAGTAAATTCAATCCGCCAGCGCGTATCTCAGATTGGAAATTTTCCTGGCGGTTTTCGATCCATTCGTTAGCTCCCAGTTGGCCGAATAAAATATTAAAATTTAACTGAAGTGGTTTAAATAAACGCTGTGAAATGTTCAAATCATATCCGATCCGGGCGGTCCAGGGAGCCTGGTAATGTTTGGAATATAAATCCCCATGAAACGAAAGCATCCCTGCACCCAAAGAGATTTTTGGTTTAAAGAGGTCGCCTAAAGCGGGGGGTTCGGATTGCGTGATTTTTTTTGGTGATGAGGCAATACCTGACCGATTATTAGCACTTGTATCTGTTTGTGCTTTAATTAAAGAACAAAATAAGATAACAGATATGCAAAATAATCTTTTGAGCATCTTAGTGAACGTAAACAAAATTTAGAATGGTTATTTAAACCATTTTTGACTGGTGATCATTAACGCTTCCTGAACCGTTATCCGTTTTGCACCGTTATATGCTACCACAAAAGCACTGCTGCATCCTTTTTGCTTAACAGTTTCACGGTGTGTTCTGGCTTGTTTGTATTGTTCGAAACTCCCTACCATAAATTTATTGAATCCTTCTGCCATCTCACTTTTTATGTCTTCGGATATATTGAATTTTTTAGCCAGTACATCGGATTGAATTGCATTTCTAAATGCTCCTACCTGAACCTGGTACTTGACATTTCCCTCTTTTCGGGCGACTGATTCTTTTGGTTCTGAAATATTTGATTTTACAGGTTCTGTGTTCGTGTTCTCTGTTTTTGCAGTCTCATTTACAGTTATATTTGAAACCGGTGTTTCATCGTTTGTAGCATTCGTTTCCTGGCGCGCAACAGCATTTGACTGTCCGCCAATTTTATCCGGCGTTAACTTCACTTTTTTACTTTGGTCATTTTCAAGGTAAGAGAATTCACCGTTCTCCAGTTTTGCTTCTGTACCAGTCCCGTTACTATTTTCTAAAATATAGGAAACAACCAATTCTTCATCAGGTGGTAAAGACACCCAAACAAACTTGATTTTCCCGTCAGACACAGAAAAGGAGCTGGAATGGGTCTTGCCCGCTTTTGCAGTGTAACCTGCTGGTAAGGCTTCCTGAAATTTAGCAAATCCTTTAATTCCACCTTTTTTTATCTTAACCTCCACGTTGATTTCATTAGAAGTTGAGCCGGCAGAAATCGTCCGTGAACCTGTAATATCGGAATTAGGTTCAGATGGGTTTTCAAAAGAGGTAGTTGAGCCTGAATTTGAAGGAACAGGCGTTGTTTCGGAAACCGGGGGCTGTTCCGTAGCAGCTGGCGTCGAAGCAACAGCGTCGCCAACTGTGATTTCGGCAGGTGTCATTTCAACCACTTCTTTATTGTTATTATTAACGTAAGAAAATTTTGATGTAATTGATTTTACGCCAGCTGCGGATGCGTCGGCATTAAATGCAAATTTAACTGTAAACTCCGGATCGGATGGTGTGGATGTCCAGATAATTTTAGCAATGGTACCTGCAAACGAGAAATTACCACCTTTACTTTCCACTTCTTTAACGGTGAAACCCTGCGGAACTTCCACCTGAAGCTTTGCAAACCCTCCTATATTTCCTTTATTTACCTTTATCTCAGCCGTGAATTCCGTTCCTACCGGTGTACTCTTTGGAAAGTTGCCAGTTAACGTTACCGGTGTGTCGCCAAAAAAAAAGCTGAATAAAAATACCGATACCGTATTAAAGAAAATAATGAATGGTTTTATCATAGGTTTACGTTACTGCTCAAAGAAAAAGTCGATGAGCTTATTAATTTTGTCAACGTTGAATGAATTCATTCCTTCAAAGAATCCATCTATCGTTTTAGTAATTTCAGCGGCAGATATAATACCATCTTTATCGTAATCTGCTTCAGCTAAATCAGCAGGAATGGAGGATGCCTTTCCTGATTTAACTTTATGTTCTTTGGTTTTCGCTTCAATATCCTGTAAGTAAGACATACTTGGTGCGGCATTAAATCCTTCACTTCTTTCTGTTGACAAACTATCCCATGCTAATTGCCTTCTGGCAAGTGCTTCCTGATCTATCGTTACCCCATCACCATCAACCAAAGCGCCTTTCTTCGATGTTAACTCTTTATCCATGTAATCATATACGCCATCCTCGTCTTTATCATCCGGACAACCTTTTCCATCAACCTTTACGCCTTTAGGTGTTCCTAAACACTTATCAAGTAAATCTTTAACACCGTCACCGTCGGTGTCAGAATTGTCAACCGCCGAAAAATCCACATTGCTGTAGGCATCTTTAGGACGTTTTCCAAAATGAACATTGAGCCCTACATTTGCTGCAGCCCAGCTGTCATTTCCACCATTTTTGTAATTGTCGATGTAATCACTCATGCAAATATTGTAGACCACACCGATCCGTAAGCTGGTACGAAAGCCCATTTTAAATTTAGCACCTAAACCTAACGGAATGTAAAAAGTATTACGGCTGTAGTTAACCAACGAATCTTTTAACTGTGTCTCATATTTATAGTCTCTCTTAATAACCGTAGATAACGGTTCGTTAGCTGCTGATTCTTCTAAATTCCGAATTGAACCATCCTTCCAATATTGGTAAAGAGTCGTGTTCTTATCCCTTAAATCTCCGTAAGGATCAAACATCAGGTAGCCAAAACCTGCGTGGATATAAGGAGCTACATCCTTTTCTTCATCTTTTAATTTATCGAAAAACGCGTAAAGGTTTAATCCGCCACCCATTATGGTAGACTGAAAATTCCGGTGAGACGACAGGTCATTATCTGTACCGGCAAGTTTGCCATACATGCCATCAATTCCAATTCCTAAAATTTTTCCTATTCGGTATTCCACACCTAAACCGTAGCCCAGACGCGCATCGCTAAAGAAGTTCGCATTGCCTTTTTTTCCAACATCTCCTAAAAACTTTAGGCCTCCGGCCTGCGCTGTGACCGACAATTGGGCAAATGTCGTGTTAAGGGCTACCAACAAAACCGCTAATAAAGATACTTTTGTAGAAATTCTATTCATAAATTTATCGTTTAATAATCGATTAAATTAGAGGTTTCCCCGACAAAAACAAAACTAAATCAAAAAAAACGTTAAGTTTTTAACAAAATAGGCTACTTGTGAACATGGTTTTGTTAGTTTACCATCTTAAAAAACTCATTCACTTATCCTATAATTTTCAAAGCGTTGGGTTTCTTATTAATTTCACCAGCTGACAATTGAGAAGGATTTAAAATCCAACGATTTTTGAGTCCGTGTTAATGTGTCTTTTAAGTAACATGCTTTTAAGCGGCAGAAATATGGTAAGGCAAAGATCAATGCGTTACACACGCTTCAAATTTGAATAAAAATGAATTCACATTATAACGTCATCATCGTTGCCGGCGGAACGGGAACCCGAATGCAGTCCAGTATCCCTAAGCAGTTTATTGAGGTAAAAGGTAAACCGGTATTGATTCATACGATAGAGAAATTTTTTGAGTTTGATGAATTCATCAATGTCATCGTATGCGTTCACAAAGATTTTTTAAATGAAGCCCATTTTATGCTGTCAGAATTTTTTCCTGATAAATCCATTCAAATTGTGCAAGGTGGTGAAACGCGGTTTCATTCGGTTAAAAATGGCCTTGAGAAAATTACCAATAAAAATGACGTTGTGGGAATTCATGATGCTGCCAGACCATTTGTTAGCGTGGATACAATAAGACGTTGCTTCGAAACGGCTTCGTTAAAAGGAAATGCAATTCCCGTTTCCGCAGTAAATGAAAGTTTGCGGATGGTTTCTAATGGCATTAATAAAGCAGTAAGCAGGGATGCCTATAAAATCGTTCAAACACCGCAATGTTTTTTAGTAGGAACAATTAAGGAAGCCTTTAGCCAGCCGTATTCACCTTTTTTTACCGATGATGCCACTGTACTTGAAGGGTTAGACGAACCCATTAACCTTGTAGAGGGAAATGCAGAAAATATTAAAATCACAAATCCAACCGATTTAAAATACGCTGAACTTTATTTATGATTACCACCGAAGATATAGCCAGTGGTTTAGAAATTACTGCTAAACTGATGGAACTTCACAATGAAAATCCGTTCAAAGTAAAAGCAATGAACAGCGCTGCGTATAAGCTTAGTAAAACGCGTATCGATTTATCAAATCAAACCCTGGAAGAGCTCACGAAAATTGAAGGGATTGGCAAAAGCCTTGCTGAAAAAATAATGGAATTTATTTCAAGCGGTACCACAAAAGAATTACGTGATTTAACGGCTAATACTCCTCCCGGTGTAATTGAGATGCTTGGTATAAAGGGGCTCGGGCCAAAAAAAGTCCGGCAACTCTGGATAGAACTCGAATTGGAAAGCGTGACGGATCTGCTTTACGCTTGTCATGAAAACCGTCTCGTAGACTTAAAAGGGTTTGGTTCAAAAACACAAAGCGCTATCATTCAAAATATCGAATTCAAGTTGAAAAATACCGGATGGTTCCATTACGCGTTCGCCGAAAAAATTGGGCTTGAAATCATTGAATCCGTTAAAGCTTATACCGACTTGGTTTGCTTTACCGGAGCGATGTTACGCCGTTGTGAAATCATAGAAGAAATTGATATTTTAATTGGTGATGAAACCGTCGACCTCGACGAATTTTATTCTGAAAAAATTCCCATCAACTTTATTCAGGTTAATCCTTCAGTGTATTACAGGAGGCTTGTTGAAACATCATCAACCAAAGAGCACCTCAACGGCATCAACTTTAGTAAACTCGCTCCCAAACTTTATAATAGTGAGCGCGAAGTTTATGAGAATCTGAATATACAGTTTTGTGAACCTGAATTAAGGGAAGGCGTTTTTGAATTAGAGAAAGCTAAAACCTTTCAGCTCCCAAAGCTTATTGAGATGACAGATCTCAAAGGCATACTCCATAACCATTCTACCTACAGTGACGGAATGAATTCGCTTGAAGAAATGGCAATCTACTGCAAACAGTTAGGCTATCAATACCTTGGCATCTGCGACCATTCGCAATCCGCATTTTATGCCGGGGGTCTAAAGCCAGAAACCATTTTGCTTCAACATCAGGAAATTGAAAAATTAAATCAACAACTCTTTCCCTTTAAGATTTTTAAAGGAATTGAAAGCGATATCCTCGCAAACGGAAACCTGGATTACGAAGAGTCGGTGCTAAAATCATTTGATTTCATAGTAGCATCCATTCATTCGAATTTAAAAATGGACGAAGAAAAAGCCACTTCACGCCTTATAAAAGCTATTGAGAATCCATATACTACTATTCTGGGTCACCCAACAGGACGATTGCTTCTGGGACGACCCGGATACCCTATCAATCATAAAAAAGTGATTGACGCCTGCGCCGCTAATCAGGTAGTGATAGAACTTAATGCGCATCCATACCGTTTGGATCTGGATTGGCGCTTAATTCCCTATTGCCTTGAAAAAAATGTAATGATATCCATAAACCCCGATGCACATCAACTTATGGGCTACCACGATATGCGATATGGAACGCTCGTTGCCAGAAAAGGCCTTCTTTCCAAAGAATCTTGCTTAAACGCAATGGACCTGCCTACGCTTGAAACATTTCTATCAAAAAAAAACCGTTTATAGAAAAAACTGAATTGAATATCTCGGAATTCTATAACACATTACACTATCCTCATGAATATCTTAGGTACTTAAAATAATATTTTGAAACTTTCTCTTTATGGCCATTCTTAATTCTATCGCATCGTGGTTAATGAAAAAGCGTATGCACCAAATTGAGCTTTTTATGAAATATCCTAATGATGTACAGGAAGAATGGATGCATGGATTAATTGATAAGGCAAAAGATACCGAATTTGGAAAATTGCACGACTTCAAGTCGATTAATAACTATCAGCAATTTAAACAACAAATTCCTGTTCAGGATTATGAAAGTTTAAAACCCTACATTGAACGTATGCGTCGCGGGGAACAAAACCTGTTGTGGCATTCTGATATAAAATGGTTCGCAAAAAGCAGCGGAACAACCGATAAAAGCAAATTTATACCTGTTAGTACTGAATTCTTGGATGGCTGCCATTACAATGGAGGAAGGGACATGATAACCTTTCATTGCATTAACCACCCGGAAACTAAATTATTCACGGGAAAAAGCCTGGCCTTGGGCGGCAGTTTTAAAACAGATGATTTTGGTGAATACCAATCCTTTCACGGAGATGTGAGCGCAATCATTATCCAAAATTTGCCGATGTGGGCCGAGTATTTCCGCGCACCTGATGTGCATATAGCATTAATGGATAATTGGGAAGAAAAGCTTGAACAAATGTCTAATTCAATGGCCAATGAAAATGTGACAAGTTTAGCCGGAGTTCCAAGCTGGATGTTGGTATTGATTAAACGCATACTGGAAATTAAAAAAGCGGAAACCCTTAAAGAAGTTTGGCCCAACCTGGAAGTTTATTTCCATGGCGGTGTAAGTTTTACACCCTACCGAGATTTGTTCCGAAAACTATTTAACGATAACCGTATTGCGTTTCTTGAACTTTACAACGCGTCTGAAGGGTTTTTTGGAATTCAGGACCAGCCAGACAGTAATGAAATGTTATTGATGTTGGATTACGGCATTTTTTATGAATTCATTCCGGTTGCTTCTTTAGGAGAGGAGAACCCCCGAACCTACAATTTATCCGAAGTTCAGAAAGGAAAAGATTATGCCATGCTGATCAGCACCAGCGCAGGACTTTGGCGATATAAAATCGGTGATACCATTCGGTTTACCAGCATCGTTCCGTACAGGTTTATCATCATTGGTCGTATTAAACAATACATTAACGCCTTTGGTGAAGAATTAATGATTCATAATGCGGAACAGGCACTGAAAGTGGCATGCGAAAGAAGCCGCGTGCAGATAATCGATTATACAGTGGCTCCGGTTTTTATGGATGAACAGAAAGGAGCTCACGAATGGCTGATCGAATTTGAGCATGACCCTGCCAACCTTGACTTCTTCCGAAGCGTATTAGACGACACTTTAAAACAAATCAACTCTGACTATGAGGCCAAGCGCTTCAATAATTATATTTTACACTTGCCCGTAATCAGAATCATGCCCAAAGGAACATTTTATAAATGGCTCAAAGCAAATAATAAATTAGGCGGGCAATATAAAGTTCCACGATTGAGCAATGACAGGAAAATTCTGGAAGAAGTTTATGCTCTGGCGAACGCTAACTAGTAAAATGTATTGGGGCAGGAATACACATTTAGAAATGGTTTTGCCTTTCTAATTTTCTGACCGGGTCGGTAAAGATACTGGTTACCAGTTGTATCGATCATAGGAATATGATAATTACCAGGCAATACACTATGCAAAAACTTATTCTGCACAACGTTTCTTACCTGGTCTGCATCAACTCCCGCATTTGCCTGTAAATACTGACCAAAATGATTCGCATATTTCACCTGGGCACTTAACAAACCATGCGATGTGGTTTGATGCACACCGCCAATAGTGTTTAAATACCCTTTTCCTGGAAACAAAGAATCGTTATTCACAGTTTCACCAAGTCTTCCTGTCCACATTGTACAGTTTACCGCATACTGGAATCTTGGAGTTTGGTATTGTAAAATAAACGCACCTGTCCTAAAGCGATCAAGGGTTTGTTTGGCAAATAAATCATTTTCAGAGATGATCGAAAACCTGTAAAATTGAAAAGCAATTGTACCGGTAACCTGAGTGGTTCGTACTTTATTAAAATAAAAATTATAACTGTAAGCAATTGAATTTTTATACCGTGTCTGATTTCCAACCGAACTGAGGATACGATTGTATTCATTAATCATTTGCCCGTAACCTAAACAAAGGCCCATAGACGTACTTAGTTCTGTATGCTCTCCCTTAGGTCCTAGACTTTTAAAATTTTCATACAAGCGAACTGAAGCATTGATCTGCGCAAAGCCCGAAACGCCATAACACTGAAATACAATTCCAAACCTGTTGAAATGTGTGCCCAGAGCACTAACCAACCCAACATTAAAGCCCAGGTGACTATTCTTAGCGTCAAATTGTGCATTCCCCTGTGTTAATACACATAGCATGAAAAGAACAATGAGTTTAACTTTGAGCATGGAGAGTTTAAGGCGTGATGTTCAATAGTTGCTCTTTTAAATTCAGAATATCCAAGTTTACACCGTCGGTAATAATCTGAGCTCTTTTATAATGCGCTTCCCTGCTTTTTAAAAGGTTCTCAATATATAAAAACATTTCTTCATTTGCCTTACCCTTAATTAAAGGGCGGTCATCTTTCTCATTGAACAGGCGGCCGTACAATGCCTCCGCACTCATTTCCAGGTAAATAACCTTTCCGTTAGTAAGCATAAGGTCCATATTCTTATTAAAGCAGGGAGTTCCACCACCAACCGCTATCAGGGCTTTTAAATTTTCGTCAATGCATTCTTTCAAAGATTCCGTTTCAATCTTCCGGAACTCCGCTTCACCTTTATCTTTAAATAATTCTGTAATTGTCACATCAAACTTATTTGATATATAATCATCCAGATCTATAAAATAATATCCCAGTTCTTTTGCCAGTTTTTTACCCTGGGTAGTTTTACCGCAACCCATAAAACCACACATGAAAACTAATTTTTTCTCTTCCATTATTTAATGTTCATTAAACGGATTACCTTCTCTATATCTTCGGGCGTATCAATACAGTGACTATCAAAATGGGTAATTGCACATTTTACTTTATAACCGTTCTCGAGCCACCTCAGTTGTTCAAGAGATTCAGCATTCTCAAGTGAGGATGGTTTGAGTTGGGTAATTTGTTCCAATATATCAGTCCGGTAAGCGTACATGCCGACATGGCGATAGTATGTGTGATGCTTGTGCCACTCCTCCTGCGGTTTGCCTTTTATGAATGGAATAACCATCCTGCTAAAATACAACGCTTCCAAGTGCGAATTGAGTGTAATTTTCACTTCACCCATATCGAATAATACCTCATGTGAATCAACCGGAATCATCAATGTGGCTAGTTGAGTGTTACCTGTACATTCACTACAAATTAAATCGATTTGGCTTGGATCAATAAAAGGCTCGTCGCCCTGAATATTAACGACGTATTCGAAATTTTCACCAAGAGATTGATACGCTTCATAACAACGATCTGTCCCGCTCGGGTGTTCAGTTTTTGTATAAATAGCCTTACCACCGAATGATTCTACATGACTATAAATTCGCTCATCATCAGTTGCTACCACAACCTCTCTGAGGTAAGTCGATTTTTTTGCCTGTTCATAAACGCGTTGCAGCATGCTCTTGCCAAGAATATCAATCAGTGGTTTACCAGGAAAGCGTGTGGAAGCGTACCGTGCAGGAATAATGCCTAATATTGGGTTCATAAGTTCACAATTGCAAATCAGATCTTAAAAATACTAAAATTACATTGAGTACGCTTGTAATATCTTGCTCATACCGCTATATTCGTGCATTATGTTTAAATGGGTCATCATATTCTTGTTGTGTAGTTTAAGCGTGTTTCCGCAACTTTCGAAAAAACAGATTAAACGTCAGTTAGGCTCGCATCCCAAAGAAGTTTCTCACGAGCATTTCAAGGATTTTAAATTGATAACAGATATGCTGGATTCTGCAAGAAAAGTAACCTATTTAAGATATGGCATGAAATCGGTTGAACGGATTGAATCCGGATACGCCACATCCTATACTAAAGTCAAACTTCAGGTGCATCCCCGCAGATCTTATTTAGTTAATACTCAGAATAAACTTGAAGTTCTATACAGCGAGGGCGAAAACAACAATAAGGCATATGTAAAACCACACGTCTTTCCCTATTTTACGATGAGCCTGGATCCCCTTGGGAACCTGATGAGAAAAAACCAGCACTTTACCATTCATGACATTGGTTTTGATTTCACGGCACGGACCATTGCCGTGGCCCTAAGCAAAGAAAAAGAACAAATTGCCAAACACCTCACGTACGCGGGAAAAGTCGAAAAAAACAAAATGAATTGTCACTTGTTGATTTATGAAAATACGGATTTTGGATACCGCGATTATACAGTACAGGCTCATGAAACCGTTAGCGGTATCGCGGGGAAACTTACCGTAAATGATTACATGTTACGAAGCAAGAACAAACTTTATGATGAATACGGATATTTAAAACAGGGTTCAGTAATTAAAATTCCAACCTTCTATTGCAAGAAAGCTGTTTTTTATATCGATGAGAAAACCATGCTACCGATAAGTGTAAGTATTTACGATGAAATCGGGCTTTTCGAAAGTTATGATTTCTACGACCTTGAAGTGAACAAGCCCATTCCAGCTGCCGAATTTAAAAAAGACTTTAAAGGTTACGGCTTTTAATAATCTATCCCCAGATTAAAGAATACAAAACTCCACAAATCTGCAAATTCAGCGATTTGTTTTTCAGTAGGTTTGCCTGACCCGTGGCCCGCATTTACATCTATACGAATGAGGGCAGGATTTTTTCCGGTAATATTCTTTTGCAGGGTCGCTGCGAATTTAAACGAGTGCGCCGGCACCACCCGATCGTCATGATCACCGGTTAAAATAAGCGTAGCAGGATAATCAGCCTTTTTTACATTATGCAAAGGGGAATACTTCATCAGGCATTCGAACTCTTCTTTATTTTCGCTGCAACCATAGTCAACCGTCCAAGCCCTTCCAATCGTAAACAAATGAAATCGCAACATATCCAAAACTCCAACTGTAGGTATCGCCACCCTGGCAATGTCAGGTCGTTGGGTCATCACAGCACCAATCAGCAATCCGCCATTACTTCGCCCGTGGATGGCTAGTTTTTGATGGGAAGTGTATTTGTTCTCCACTAAAAAGTTACATGCAGCGATAAAATCATCAAATACATTTTGCTTATTACACTTCATTCCGCTTAAATGCCAGACTTCACCATACTCGCCTCCGCCGCGCAGATTTGGCATACAATAAATACCACCTGATTCTAAGAACACAGCACGGTCAATCCTGAATTCGGGTGTATACGACACATTAAACCCTCCATAACCAAATACAAAACAGGGATTGTTCCCATTCAACTCAATCCCTTTTTTGGAGGTAATAAACATAGAAATTTTCGTGCCATCCTTACTGGTATACATCACTTGTTTGGTTTCATAATCATTTGAACGGAAGGATGAATTAGGTTTAAAAATTCTTCGGGTCGCTGCGGCACGTAAATCGTAATAGAAAAACTCTTCGGGGCTTGTAAATGAAACCGTTGAATATAAAGCAAAATTATCTTCCCTTGATGAGTGCAAGGCGTTCACCTTACAGATACCATTCAGCTTTATTTCACTTTCACGCTTTCCCGCAACAGTATGTACGTATAATTTAGAAGTTACATTTACCAGATAATTGGAAATAATCTTATTTCCACAAAAAGCAGCACCTTCAAGCAAGTGTTCAGATTCTGCCAAAACATCTTCCCAGTCAGCAGCTTTCGGTCTGCTCAGATTAATTTTAACTAACTTATATTTAGGCGCACGATAGTTAGTGTAAACATAAAATTGGTTTCCGATGTTTTCTATCACACTGTATTCATTATCAAATCCTGTAACTACGGGAACAAATGTGCCGGATGGATTCGAGAGATCTTTGATTATCATGCTTTGTCCACTGGTTGTCTCGCTACCATAAATAATTAGGTAATTTTCATCATGTGTTACCTGTGCAGAGAAATTTCTTTGTGGGTGGGCCTTATCTTCAAATACCAAAACATCATCACTTTGCTGGGTCCCAAGTACATGGTAAAAAACTTTGTGAAATTCATTTTTTTGGGTAAATGTTTTATCGCCTTTGGGAGCCTCATATGCACTGTAATAAAATCCGTTGTTCTTCCAGGCAATGTCTGAGAATTTCACCCATTTTATTACGTCAGTTAAATCCTTTTTGGTTTCAATATTTCTCACGTGCAACTCAACCCAATCACTGCCGGCCATGGAGATACCATAAGCCAGGTATTTGCCATCTTTGCTAACACTCATACCCGTTAAGGAAATTGTTCCATCAGCTGCAAGAATATTAGGATCCAACAGAACTTCCGGGTCATCCATTAATGAAGCCTGAACATATAAAACTGATTGATTTTGAAGTCCGTTATTTCGCAATGAAAAAAAACGATTGCCTTTTTTGAAAAGAGTGCTCATTTTATCGTAATTCCACAAAGTTTCTAAGCGCTTTTGTATTTTGTCCCGAAATGGGATCGTGTTCAAAAAGGACTCAGTTACCTTATTCTGGTCCTGAACCCATGCTTTGGTTTCCGCTGAGTTATCGTCTTCAAGCCAACGGTATGGGTCCGCTACTTTTACACCATGATAATCATCGGTTTGGCTAATTTCTTTCGTTTTTGGATAGACAAGCTGACTAAACATATTTAAACATAAATTTGTGAACAGAAGACTTAATAATACTACTTTTCCAGGTTTCATTTTTATTAATTTTGTTAGACGTGAACAACGCTCCTAACAAATATACCAAAGAACGAGGAATGAAGCTCTTTTGTCCGTCAGTAAAAAGAAATTAATGCGCTACTATTACATCTCTCTTTTTTTAATATTTACCCTGAGCTTTTGGTCGCAAAAAACAATGTCGCCAGAAGAATACATTGCTGCTTATAAAGACGACGCGATAAAGGAAATGCACTTGCACAAAGTGCCGGCATGCATCACGCTTGCCCAGGGTATGTTGGAAAGTGGCAATGGCAACAGCTTGTTATGCAGGAATGCAAATAATCATTTTGGGATAAAATGCCATAAGGAATGGGGCGGCGATACTTATATTATGGACGACGATTCTGCGGGGGAATGCTTTCGTAAATACGACAATGTTTTAGATTCCTATAGTGACCACAGTATGTTTTTGTATTCGCGGTCGCGTTACAAATCCTTATTCGATCTCTCTCCGGGTGACTACAAAGGCTGGTGCTATGGGCTAAAGGCGGCAGGTTATGCAACTGATCCTAAATATGCTGAGCGCCTGATAGCACTCATCGAACGGTATAAATTGCAGGATTTAAATGTAATTGAAAATACACCGAAGCAACAATTGAAGCTTCAGGAATCGTTGAAGTCGGATTTAACGATACGCGAGGTATATCGATTTAATCATATCCGTTTTATAATCGCACGCGACAACGATTCGTTTTATAAAATCGCACATGACTTCAACCTTGAATTGGATGATATTTTGGAATACAACGACCTGACAAGGAAAGATAAATTATATTACGGACAAAAAATATACATTGAAAAGAAAAGACGTCGTGCGTTGGAGCCTTACCATGTTGTTCAAAAAAACGAAACATTGAAATCGATTTCGCAGTTACATGGCATACGGTTAAGTTCACTTTGTAAGAAAAACCGTCTGAAGCCCACCGATACATTAAAAGTTGGTGATGTTTTGTTCCTGCGCCAGAAGAAAAACCTACCGGCAAATAGCCAGTAAATATTCACTTAAGTACTATAAATCCCAAAAACGGTAGGCTTTTTTATAAAATCCGGCTCCCCTGTTTTTTTCCACGCAGCTATTGTTTTAACAGTAATGCTTTCTTCCGGAAGTGTAATGTGCGTGGCAACCAGAAGTTGCGTGCCGGGCTGAAGTGTTTTGATCAAATCATTGAATACACTGCTGTTCCGATACGGAGTCTCAATAAAAAACTGGGCTTGCTTGAGTTTCACACACAACGTTTCAAGTTCTTTAATTCGTTTACAACGCTCGTTACTATTAATTGGAAGGTAGCCGGTAAAAGCAAAATTTTGACCATTAAAACCGCTGGCCATAATGGAAAGAACAATGGAACTGGGTCCCACAAGCGGAACTACTTTAATTCCTTTTTGATGAGCGCGCTTGATAATGGATGCGCCAGGGTCTGCAATTCCAGGGCATCCTGCGTCACTCATTAAACCCATATCCTGTCCGGTAACTAACGGATATAAAAATGAATTTAATTCTTCCTCTTTAGCGTGTTGGTTAATTAGCGAAATCTCAGCTTTACTGATATCGGGTATGCCACATTGCTTTAAAAATGCCCTTGCATCTTTCGCGTTTTCAGCAATAAAGTGCGTGAGCGTTTTTATCAAATCCACGTTACGTTTTGGAAGAACATCCTCCAAATTACATTCTCCCAAACCAACCGGTAATAAATAGAGCGTGCCCAAAGATTTCATGTTTTTTATGTTAAAGAAAGGTTCTTCTTTTCATCAGATTTAATCAGATCGTTATCGATCATCTGGTTAATTACCTGATGCAAACGTTTTGAATTTATATTTTGGAATTTTGCAACCAGGCTTTTCAGGCTTAAAGCCTGACCAGTCAGTTCAATTCTGATCAGCTCCATCAGGCCTTCATCCGTTTCCATATAATGCTTATACTTTTCAATACACACATCGCAATACTGGCAATCTTTAAAATCTGTTTCATTGAAATAAGAAAGCAAAATCCGGCTGCGGCAAATATTTTTTTCTTCCACGTAACTCACTACACTATTGATCCTGGCAAGAGCCTTTTCTTTTAATATGGGGTAGTGAAGCAATTTTATGGATTCAAATTTTAAATTGATCCGGTTTTGAAGGAAGACAAGCTTTGGAAGATCTGTTTGCGGGATAAAAGAAATAACACCCTGCTTGTGTAAAATTTCTAATTGGTTTTTAAGTTCGTGTTCTGATATTTTGGCTCTGTAAGCCACATCCTTCTCTTTAATAAAGGCGTACTGCTCGTATAATCCACCATAGCTTCTTAACAACACTTTCAATAGAGGTTCATATTTTGGAAATTTTATCTGGAAATTATACAGATCATCTTTTCCCATAACGATCATCACTTTGCTTGGCTCATAGCCACTGTCCAAAAACGAAAAATAACCTTCTTTCTCAAGGCACTTAATTGAGTTATAGAGCGTGATTGGCTTAATATTATAACTACGCGTTACTTCATTGATATCGAAATTTACAGATAATCCCTCTCCGCTTTCGATTGGAATTTGATAAAAATTGAAGATGGCCTGGTATGATAGTTTGATTTGGTCAATGGATGGGGTTTTTTCTTCAAACTGATCCTGGAGGGAAGCGATATCGTAATTATTGCAAAGCATAATAGCATAGGCCGGTTTCTCATCGCGACCTGCGCGGCCAGCTTCCTGGAAATAAGCTTCAAGACTTTCGGGCAAATCGAGATGAACTACAAAACGAACATTCGGTTTATCAATACCCATTCCAAACGCATTGGTTGCCACAATCACCTGACTTTTGTTATCGATCCAATTTTGCTGAATGATTGCGCGTTCATGAGCTTTGATACCTGCGTGGTAAAATGATGAGGAGATTTTATTCTGTTCCAGCCATTTACTTATTTCTTCCGTCTTCTTCCGGTTACGCACATATACAATTCCTGTTCCGCAGATGTTATGTATTATTTTGAGAAGTCGTTCAAATTTATTTTCTTCAATCTGAACCACATAACGAATATTTTTTCTTTCGAATGACTGGCGGAAAACGCCCTGGTTTTTAAATAGCAATTTGTCCTGAATATCCTGAACAACTTCTTTAGTTGCACTTGCCGTTACAGCGATTATGTTAACGGAAGGAAAATATTCCCTGAGTTCAGCAATTTTCAGGTAACTAGGCCGAAAGTCATATCCCCACTGTGAAATACAATGTGCTTCATCAATGGCTATTAAGCCAATCGGCAGATAGGATAAGCGCTGGCGAAAGGTTTCATTTTCAATTCTTTCAGGAGAAACATATAAGAACTGAACATGTCCATACGCAGCATTATTCAAGGCAATATCAATTTCTTTCGCATTCATGGAAGACGTAATAGCAACCGCGCTGATGCCTTTTGTTTTAAGGTTGTTAACCTGATCGTTCATTAAGGCTATTAAGGGCGAAACAACCAAACAGGTTCCTCCAATTACCAAGCCAGGGATTTGAAAACAAATGGACTTTCCACCACCTGTTGGCAACAAGGCAAGGGTGTCTTGTCCTGAAAGTATTGACTCAATTATTTCCTCCTGCAATGGACGAAATGATTCGTAACCCCAGTGCTTTTTTAAGTGAAAATAAATATCCTGCTTATTAAACAATATCTCAAACAAGGTTTAAAAACACGAATTTAGAGGAACTTTACCAAAAAACTAAAACAATCTTTGATTTTAAGATTGATTACCATTATCTTTAAAGTAATTAAACCATCAATGTATGCGGCCATGCGTTTGCTCCTGCTCAATGTAGTCTCCATCTTATTTTTAAGTTCGTGTGTCCTTTTTCATCCCTCTGCCGAAAAACTTACAGAGCGCGCCCTTACAGAGCATTCACATTACGATGCCGTGATAGTGCCAGGGGTTCCGTTTCTTGAGCCTAAATGGGACCGCACCATGCAAATGCGTGTAATCTGGGCAACGCACCTTTATAAAAAAGGAGTAGCTAAAAAACTGATTATGAGTGGAAGCTCGGTGTATTCGCCATATGTTGAAGCTAAAATAATGAAGCTGTACGCGATTGAATGTGGTGTACCTGAAAACGATATTATAATTGAGGATAGAGCCCAACACAGCACAGAAAACATCTGGTATGGATATAAACTCGCGAAAGGATTAGGTTATGAAAAAATTGCCCTAAGCACCGATCCGTTTCAAACACGCATGACCTATAGATTTGGGAAGAAACGTTTAAAGGATTTGAAATTTTTACCGGTTATATTTGATACGTTAAAAACACTTCAGCACGTTGACCCCGTCATCAAGTACCAGGATTTAAAAATTCCGGATTTTGTACCCATCACCCAAACACAAAACTTTTGGTACCGGTTTCGGGGAACTATGGGGAAGCACATTAATTATAAAGAATAGCTTTAAATACGACTGACAACTATGCGATCGCTCTGTTTACTTTTTACTATTTTACTCATTAGTTCACCAACTCTTTCGCAATCGGAAGATGGATTGGTTAAGTGGCTATCCCTTAAACAAGCTCAAGAACTCAATAAAACCCAACAGAAACCTTTTTTAATAGATATTTATACCGATTGGTGTGGATGGTGTAAACATATGATGAAAACAACTTACTCTAATCCAAACATAGCAGGTTACGTGAACCAATTTTTTTACCCGATTAAATTTAATGCAGAAACAAAAGATACGATTGAATATAATGGAAAGATTTATAAACCCACTTCACCACAACCCAAAACACCCCACGAACTGGCAATCAAATTTTTAGGAAACAGTTTAAGTTATCCGTCTACCATCTTTGTATCCAATAATTTTGAATACAACCTGCTTTCCCAAGGTTTCTTAGATGAAAAAAAAATTGAACCCCTGTTGGTTTATACCGTTGAAAATGTTTATAAAAGTGCGCCCTACGAAGATTTTTCCAATCAATTCAATCGCACCTTTTATGATACCGCTTTTTCAAAAGGATCATTAAAAACATACAACATAAAAGAAGTTGAAAAATTACTAAACAAAAAACCTCGCAAAATCCTGGTCAACATTTTTGCCGGTTTTTGTAATTCCTGTAAAGTTCAAAACGCCACAACCCTCAAAGATACGGCAGTTGCAAATTACATAAACAAGCATTTCTACCTGGTTAATTTTGACGCTGAAAGTAATGATACAATTACTTTTAAGGGCGAGAAATGTTATAAAACCTTGCTGAACGGATATCCGCTCCATACTTTTGCTCTCAGGGCAACAAACAATCGTCTGCAATTTCCATCTGTGGCCGTTTTGGATGATAAGCAAAACACGCTGGATGCGTTGACGATGTTTTTAACCCCACAAACATTATTACCAATCCTGAAATACTACGCAGAGGATAAATATAAAACCATGAACTGGCCTGATTACCTAAAGGCTTATAACGACGGCAAGAAATAGCGAACAACAAGTTAAAATTCGAATTTATAGCCTATCCCTTTGATGGTTTTGATGTATTCGTCACCTAATTTTTCCCTTAACTTTCGAATGTGGACATCAATGGTGCGATCACCCACTACTACTTCATCTCCCCACACCTGTTCCAGGATGAATTCACGTGTAAATACTTTGCCGGGCTTACTTGTTAAAAGGGATAACAATTTAAACTCCTTTTTTGGAAAAGAAATTTCGATACCATTCTTATAAACGCAATATTTTTCTGCGTCAATTTTTATCCCACCTAAATCCAATTGATTCAATTTTTGCTGATCGGGGATGTACCTTCTTAGCAAAGCTTTTACACGACTAATGAAAACTCTTGGCTTGATGGGTTTTGTAATATAATCATCTGCTCCAACTTCAAACCCTGCAATCTGAGAATAATCCTCATTCCGCGCACTCAAAAAAGCAATCATCACATCCTTTAAACTGTCTATCTCTCGAATTTCACGGCAGGTGTCTATCCCATCCATTTCCGGCATCATTACATCCAGAACTATTAAATGAGGCACTTCCTTTTTCGCAATTGAGATGGCATCACGACCGTTTAATGCGGTGAAAACCTGAAAGCCTTCTTTCTTTAAATTATAACTTAAAAAGTCAAGGATATCCTGCTCATCATCAACCAACAAAACCTTATATAAACTGCTATTTGTATTCATAAAATCTTTATTGTTGCAAAGTTACTTCTTACAGTTCAGATTAAAGTTAAGCAAATATTAAGAAAAAGTTCATTTTCGAATATATCCATAATGTAATGGTAAATCAATAAGTAAACGAGCAATGGAAATGAACAAAATATAAGAAGAACACCCCCCGGGTATCATAAATTTGCAAGGAGATTTAATAATTACTATACATACCCTTTATTAGATTCGTTTTGTTAAAAAAGCAAAGCTATGGCAACAACAATCAAACAACTCATAGACAAAAACAAACAGGCGTTTGATAATCGCTATTTTATTGAATCCCTGCACTTATCATACGTTCTTTTAAATAAAGCGTCAAGACAAATAATTAAAGACGATCTTAAACCACTGAACCTTGAAAATAGAATAAAATTACCGGCTTTAATTGGCCATATCAAAAAAGAATATTTAAACAACCCAACTATTAAACCTAAATTTCCTAAAAAAGTAGTGAAAGACATCGAGCTGTTCATTGACCTTTACAAATCAATTAATAAAGAAATAAAATACCAGTATCCTGAAAAGAAAATTACAGATACTGCCCAGCTTGGTATCAATTGCCTGGTTATCCTAAATACGAGTTTACTAAAAATAAAAAACAACAAGGCCGTGTAACATAACAATCCAGTAACATTGCCATCAACTTAAATTAAACTGTCTGTATTTAATTTGTAGTATGAAAAAAGAGATCGTACTAACAATTATTCTAAGTGTGTTTGTTTATATTCTTGGTATTGCGGGGGAGCTCCCGAAGCCGGCCAAAACAAAATCAATCATTTTAAGCGGTAAAATTATTGATAGAGAAAATAATGAATATTTAGCAGGAGTTAAAATTGTTTGCGCCAATTGCAATAAAACAGGCTATTCGGATTTGGATGGGAATTTTCTTATTTATCTTGAAACAACAAAAGATGAAAATTTAATATTGGAGTTCTCGCAGGTTGGTTACTATTCAAAAACCCTTAGGTTACAGGAAATGCAAGCTAATTCCGGAAATTTATCTATTGATTTAGCTTCAGAATAAATCAATTGAATGTAAAGTTATTGTTAAGATTTCGTTAGGATTGTAACAATAAACTGTCTTTTCGGTATAATTGTATAAGAAACCAACCGGTTTATATTCTAACAATTAAATCCCGTCATCATGAAACATCTAGCTTTAATATGCTGTCTTCTTGCAGGAAATATCGCCTCTTCCCAAGATATTAGTTTTGATAATGGTTTGTACGCGCAAAATCAAAAACCTTATAGCGGAAAATATAAATTGTATTTTGAAAGCGGGGCTATTAAAGAAGAGTTAACAATCAAAGATGGGAAACTGCATGGAGAATCTGTTAAATATTATCAGAATGGTTTAACAATGGAAACC
Organism: Bacteroidota bacterium; assembly: GCA_029237825.1. Classification (GTDB taxonomy): domain Bacteria; phylum Bacteroidota; class Bacteroidia; order B-17B0; family Aurantibacillaceae; genus UBA4416. The sequence continues at coordinate 88,880 of JAQZBQ010000001.1, forward strand.
GGGCAATATGAAAACAATATGAAATATGGCTTATGGCTAAGATTTAATTCAGTTGGTTCTAAAATTGCTGAAGCTTCTTATTTAAATGATAAAAAGGATGGCAATTGGCTTGTTTATGATGACAATGGAACAAAATTATTTGAAATGATTTATAAAGATGGAGAAAAAACAGGAACATGGAAACAGTGGAATGAAAAGGGTGAACTAATTAAAACGACTGATTTCACTTCATTATAATAGAGTTAATACAGTATTGAAATGCGTTTCATATAAATATGAAACGCTTTTTTTTGGTCAAACTCTTAATAAACACATAATGTACATTTACAATTCTGTTAATTTTAAAGTGTGATGTTTGCAACAAATGAACCAAGGTCCCATGTTACAAACAACAATTACCGATCATGAAAATAGTTTAATCTACGCTCAAACTATTCAAAACGGATTACTGCCTAAAACCCGACATTTCAATAAATTTTTTACAGATCATTTTATATATTATAAACCACAGGATAAGATAAGTGGTGATTTTTACTGGCTAACCGTAAAAGAAGAAGTGATCTACTTTGCACTAGCAGATTGCACAGGTCATAGTGTCGCCGGGGCAATGCTATCTGTACTTGGAATTAGCCTATTGAATTATGTCATACAAAAGAATTTTGAAAACGTAGGTGACTTTCTCACAGAACTCGACAAAAAATGGATCGAAACATTTAATACCGAATTAATTGATTCACAGTTTAACAACGATTGGCTGGAAATTACTCTTATTTCATTCAATACGAAAACCCGTGAATTTCAATATGCCTGTGCAGGAGGAGAATTTGCCGTTTGCCAATCCAAAGAAATAAAACTCTATAAAGGAAATAATTATCCGATTGGCGGATGGCAAATAGAAAAAAGCAGAGTATTTGATACTTTTAGCATAAAGATTGAGGAAAAGGCGCGGCTTTATTTCTTCTCCGATGGAGTCAAACACCAATTCGATGCAGCAAATAGTAAAAAATTCAGTCGGAAACGATTATTAAATATGTTACACAATTACAACGCATTACCGATGGGCCATCAACACGAATTAATAGAATTTATATTCAACACCTGGAAAGAAGGTATAGAGCAGACTGATGATGTTTCATTAATTGGTATTGAGTTCTAATACACGGTACATGTTAATTAATCCTTAACTAATTCTCCCTAATTGAAATTTCATTTAATATTAAGGTAATGTATACTTGACATTAACCTTAAATAGGTATTGTTTTTTTGCGGTGTAAATTTCAATACACATGTTCTATAAACTCTTACTTACACTGACGTTGATAACATTATCAACATTGGTAACTGCACAAACAGGAAAAATAAACGGAAAAATCGTTGATGCTAAAACCGGGGAAACTTTACCGGGAGCTACTGTTCTTATTGAAGGTACAACTAAAGGCGCTTCAAGTGATTTTGATGGCAACTATTCATTAAGCGGTCTCCAGCCAGGGAAGTACACGCTCGTTGCAAGCTATATTACGTATGATAATAAAAAATTTGTGGATGTAGTGGTAAAAGGAAATGACGTTACTGACTTTAATATCACGCTTGATCCGGCAAGTTCACAAACACTAAATGAAGTAGTGGTACAGGCAGAAATGAATAAAGAAAATACCAATACCTTGTTCGTAATGCAAAAAAATAATGCCAGCGTCAGTGATGGTATCTCTTCTGAAAGTATTAAAAAAACCCCGGACAGAAGCACAAGTGATGTTCTGAAACGTGTGAGCGGCGCAAGCATACAGGACAATAAATTCGCTATTATTAGAGGAATGAGTGACCGATATAATGCAGCCTATTTAAATGGGTCACCACTACCAAGTTCTGAAAGTGACCGGAGAGCATTTGCTTTTGATATATTTCCATCCGGTATATTAGATAACTTAGTAATTCTAAAAACCGCAACGCCAGAACTGCCGGGAGATTTTGCAGGCGGCGTAATTTTAATAACAACCAAAAACATTCCTGAAAAAAAAAGCACAACGGTTTCTATCGCCGGGGGATATAATTCTTTAACGACGTATAAGAATTTTAAAACCTATAAGGGAGGGAAATACGATGGGCTAGGATTGGATGATGGAACCAGACAACTGCCAAGCTCTTTACCCTCTACAAAAGAATACAGTGAAATAACTTTAAACACTTATAAAATAGAAGAAGCAAAAAAAATTAATTATGACTGGAGTTTGCAAAACAAAACTGCCCTACCCAATTTAAACTTACAATTCACTCAGGCTAATATTCTCAAACTATTTAAAAAAGATTTTGGAAGCATAGTTGCAGTTACCTATAACAATAATAATAGTACAACTATTTCCGAAAGAAGAGAATTTGAAGAGCAAGGTGATGTTGTCCAAAAAACAAGAGAATTTACAGATACTACATTCACAAATAACATATTAGCAAGTGTACTTTGGAACTTATCGTATAAACTAAATGACAATAATCAAATTAGTTTAAAAAATTTATACTCTATCAATACTGATGACAAAGTTATCAGTAGAAAAGGGATTTTTGATGCAGTAGATGTCTCTTCTCCCACATGGCAAAAATCCAATGTTCGCTTCTTTACGCAAAATAATATATACACAGGGCAATTAAATGGTGATCATTATATTCCAAAAGGAAAAATAAAAATTAAATGGATCGGCGGATTAAGCGACATTGTAAGGGATATTCCAAATTTAAGAAGAATGGTTTACCAAAAATCAAGTGTATCCGAATCTGATTCTGTTCAATACGCAGCTCAAATATTACCAGATGCTGTTGGACCTACCAGTGCCGGGTCTATGTTTTTTGCGAAAACACAAGAACGTATTTATAGCATTAAATATGATGTATCAAAAACAATAGGAATTAACAACACGAAACACGAAATAAAAATCGGAGGCTTCAATCAACACAGAAGCAGAGAATTTGCCGCGCGCTTGTTAGGCTATACGTGGTATACCAAAGGAAGTTCTATTAAAAAGAATGACGATTTAACTTTGTTACCAGAAGATCAGATTTTTAATCCAAACAATATTGGAATAACAGATGGTCCAGGGAAAAATGATGGAGGATTTAAATTATCCGAATCAACTACCTACATCGATTCGTATCAGGCTTCTTCTATTCTCAATGCAGGGTATTTACAAATCGATTCCCGTCTCTTTGAAAAATTACGTTTTATCTATGGTTTAAGGACCGAGTATTATATGCAAACACTAAATACAAACGATCCGAAATTTAATGTGATCACCAAAGATACATCTGTTATTGATTACTTGCCTTCCATTAATGCAGTATGGTCGGTAACTGAAAGAATAAACATAAGGGCCGCCTACTACAAAACTGTAAACAGACCAGAGTTTAGGGAATTAGCGGCATTTAACTTTTATGATTTCGTAACCGATTACCAAACTTCCGGAAACGATACTTTACAGCGTTCTAAAATAAATAATTATGATCTGCGTTTTGAATATTACCCGAAAAGGCCCGGGCAAATTTTATCAGTATCAGCCTTTTATAAAGATCTGACCGATGCGATTGAACAAATTGCCGGAAATGGCCAAATCAGATCCATCAATTATGCCAATGTTGCAAAAGCAACAAACATGGGATTTGAGTTAGAATACAGAATTCTATTGGCAACTATTTTCAGAAATGATTCCTCTAAATTTCTAAATGGAACGACCTTATTTACAAACTTCTCTTATGTAAAATCTGAAGTGGATGTGTCGAAATTAAATAATGTAGATCCTCGACCATTACAAGGGCAAAGCCCGGTCCTTATAAATGCGGGTATTCAATACCTTGACAATAAATATGATTTTGGCATAAGTGTATCTTACAACTATGTTGGTAAAAGAATTGCTATAGTAGGAAACATTGCTGAGCCAAATATCTGGGAAAATCCCCGTCATGTAATGGACTTACAACTTTCAAAAACGATCAAAGAAAAATTTGAAATAAAATTAAATGTAAGAGACGCATTAGCACAAAATCTAATATTCTATCAGGACATTAATAAGAACGGCAAATTAGATAAATCGTCTTTTACAGATAATATGGATTTTGAACATGCTTCAACAAGCGACAATATCATGGTTAACACCAGATTGGCCCCAACCATTAGTCTGTCTGTCAGTTATAAATTCAGATAAATGAAATAAAACCCGCTGGCACTCCAATATTAATTCTATGTTATGCAATCCCAAAATCACTTTACGCAAACTTAAGATAAAAGTAAGTAAAGCATAAACTCATGTTAATCTAAAGCCAAGGTAGCGTTTGTTAATTTGTAACATAAAAATTAAATAAACAAAATGAAAAAAATCTACACATTAGCAACTGTAGCACTATTAAGTGTAACTGCCATTGCACAAAATCCATTCTGGACACCAACTTCCTACAAAGGAGCTTTTCCTGTAACAGATGGCCTAACCGGAACATCATCAAATAACTGGTTAGCCGGCTGGACCAACTGGGATCCTGAAAACACAGCTTATCCGGTAGCAACCACTACAATATCAAGTAACATTACTTCAAACACTACCTGGACTTCCGGAAACACTTATTTATTAGTTGGAAATGTAGCAGTAACTAATAATGCCATACTAACCATTCAACCCGGTACTGTTATCAGAGGTGATAAAAACTCAAAATCGTGTTTAATTATTACAAGAGGTTCTCAAATTAACGCAGTGGGCACAGTAAATAATCCCATTGTTTTCACATCAAACGAAGAGCCTTCGGGAAACGGAAGAGCACCGGCTGATTGGGGCGGTGTGGTATTATTAGGTAATGGTATAATTAATACAGCTTGTGCAACTTGCCAAACATCACCAAACCAAAATTACATTGAAGGTTTCGCTACAAATTTTAATGAAATATTATTTGGCGGAAATAATAACACAGAAAGTTCAGGAACAATGTCATACTGCCGCATTGAATTTGCTGGTGTAGCATTATCCACAACGCCAAACTCTGAGTTAAATAGTTTAACTATGGGAGGCGTTGGCTCAGGAACGCAAATTGATCATATCCAGGCCTCTTTTGGTGGTGACGATGCATTTGAATGGTTTGGTGGAGCTGTGGATGGAAAATACTTAGTTTCCTTTCGTGGGCTGGATGATGATTTCGATACTGATTTTGGCCATAGGGGTCGTGTGCAATTTGGATTAGTAGTTAGGGATAAAGATATATCTGATGCTGCCGGTGACTCGAATGGTTTTGAATCTGACAACTTCAATCCTGGGATAGGTAGATTACCTGTTACAAAAACGGTATTTTCCAATATCACCTGCATAGGGCCAAAAAGAAATGGGACTGTAACTTTACCGGCTGGCGAAAAATTTGAAAGGGGGATTTTCACCAGAAGAAATACCGCAATTTCAATTCATAATTCCATTTTTGTGGGCTGGGAAAAAGGATGGCATCTATCCGGATCAACAACGTTTGATAATTACAACGCTAATTTAAATCTGGATTCAGCCGGAGTTGTTCAAAACGTGATCATCGCCAGTAACATGTTTCCAAAGTTTGTTACCGATGCAGGTGGCGCAACTGCCTCGTGGTATAATGCTTATTCGGGAATTACATCAATTGACACTACGAAATCTGTTACTCAAATTGCATTTGTAAATGCCTTTCCAACAAACCTGGAAGATAATAGTGATTTCCGTTTACAAGCTTCTTCAACGGCTTCAACGGGTGCAAGCTTTTCCGGCCCTCAATTTGCAGGACAGGTAACTGGAATTGAAAAATTAACAAACGGTGTTATGAATTCATTTGCTTTATATCCAAATCCTGCAACTTCTAACACAACTATTTCCTTTAGCATTGCTGAAAAAAACAAAGTATCTGTTCATGTTTATGATGTTTTAGGAAATTTAGTATCTGCTTTATCTCAAAGTAATGAATTTGAAAAAGGTAATAATATAATTTCATTAAACACTTCTGATTTAGCAAGCGGCATCTATTACATCTCCTTAAATATGAATGGATCCAAAGAAACAAAAAAGCTTGTAATCAATAAATAATTCTCAATTTAAGTAAAGGCACGAATCCGGTTCGTGCCTTTTTTTATACATGTCACAATCATTTCAGATAATAATTTGTTCTAATACCGAATCGTCTATAAAAAAAACAGCCGATTTTTTAAAAGAAAAAAACTACCTGGTTAGCTTCGCTAAATCGGATGAAGACTTGTATTCGTCACTTAAAAAAGGAAATGTGAATTTAGTAATAGTAGAATTAGATTATATTTTCAGGGATGGGATCAGCATTACATCAGATATTAGGAATTTAAAAGAGATAGAACAACCGTACATCATTTTGTTTTCAAATAAACAGGATGACTATATACAAATCACTGCTTTTAACGCTGGTGCCGACGATTTCATAATCACGCCCATTAAACCCATTCTGTTAGAAGCTAGGATTGCAACTCTAAAGAAACGGTTATCAAATAAAACTGAAGAAATATCTGAAGCAAATAAACATCCTGATTTTTATGTTGACAAGGAACAATACCTCGTCATTACAAAAGCAGGAAAAATAAGTCTGCCACGAAAAGAATTTGAAATGCTGACCCTGATGTATGAAAACAATCACAAAATATTTACCAGACAGGATTTTGCAAGGCTTATATGGAATATGCCCATAGTTGCAAACAGTAGAACAATTGATATACACATACGTAATATCAGGAGGTTGCTCGGCTCCGATGTCATCAGAACAATGAAAGGCGTGGGTTATTTTATCAATAGGGATTTAATATAATGACTGGTTACCGACCATACGCCTTCATTATATAAAAAAAAAGGTTTTGGCGGAATGATCGAAATTTTATCCATTGCGCTTTCGTATGATCGTAATATTGTATTAAAAGTTACGATCATGAGAGCAGCTATTTTAATTTTTATAATGGGTTTCTTTGCAAACACAGGAGAATCACAGACCATACGCGCGTCTAAAGTGCCGGAGGCAGTAAAACAAACATTCACAAAACAATATCCGGAGGCAAGTATAGAGAGCTGGCAAAAAAGCGGATCGAATTACGAAGCTGAATTTACATTACATAAAGAAGAAGGTTCAGCTCTTTATGACAGCAATGGCAATTTTATTGAATCAGAATCACCACTTCAAAAATCGGATCTTCCAAAAGAGGTCATGGACTACATCGCATTGAATCTTTCCCGCAAAAAAATCCGGGAGGCAGGAAAAATAGTTGATGCCAATGGAAAAGTTAGATACCGTGCTGAAATTGGCAACGAAGAATATATCTTTGATTCCGACTGTTCCTTCGTAAGAAAAGAAGATGCGTCACATAAGAACCAACAATCCAATTAGGTCTTCTATTCTTTGAGAGCTGGTTAAAGCAGATGTCATTCCTCTTTCTCAGGAAAGGGCAGGATTTCCGGGCGCGGAATAATCTCAATATCAGGAGGTAAAACAATTTCAAAAATGCTTTGCCAGGCGCCTGAAACCCGTTGCGGTGCAAACTCAAAATCCCGGTTAAAATGTCTCCAGTTCCGGAAAAGAAATGCTTTAATTCCTGGTCTAACAGCCACGCCCGAAGCTTCTTCGTCCCCTTTCTGAAGATCCCTGATTTTATAAAGATCGACGATACACAATGCTTTCCCAGCATTTTCTGAAACGGAGTTTGTTTTGCCACAGCAAATGATGAGATCGCCACGATAAGTAAATGAACGGTGACGGGTTTCGATGGTTTTATGTCCCGTCTTAATCCACTCCGCATAAGGGGCGCCCTCGTAATCATTCATGATTAACGCTTTATATACCCTTCCTTTGCTTATCATGAATGTAAATGTAAACTACGTCCGAAACAATCCTATTACATAAACAAAAAAATAGCCACAGAACTTAATCCGTGGCTATCTTCCTATGATGTTTATGTTTATTTTCCGGCGGCGGCTGCACTTTTTGCTTTTGCATCCTCCAGGATTTTCTGACTGCGTGCGTCTGCCTCGTCAACCACCTTTTGTGCTTTTTTATCTACTTCTTTCTTGGCGGCTTCTGCAACTTTTTTAGCGGCCACTTTTGCAAGCGGGTTAGTAACGGATTCCAATTGTTTGTCTGCAGCTGCATAACCCTCTGCTTTTATTTTATCGGATGCAGCCTGTGCTTCTGCTTTAATTTTATCAGCCTGGGCCTGCGCGTCGGCTAATATTTTCTGAGCTTCTTCATTGGCCTTGTCTTTCACAGCACCTACAACCTGTTCTTTGACAGCCTCCGTTGTAGATTTTCCATCGTTCTTCATTCCGGTTTTCACAGTAGGGTTCATAACCGTTCCTCCAAAACCAACATTAACTATCACCGATTTAGGCATGGTTAAATTCGTTCCTGCAGCTGTATTAGCCTGCCCAAGTAAACCGGAAACAACTGAACCAGCTTGCGCACCGAACATTTCTGTCGGCACATCCATCTTCCAGTTATAATCAATGGTTTGATCAAAACCTGTGGAACCGGTGATATCCGCATTTATTTTATCAATTTTCACCTTTACCGGATTTCTCAAATTCACCCGTCCATCCTTAAATTCATACTCAGCCACTACATTCTGAATGTTCAGGTTTTTCAGTTGCTCTACCTTCAAAGCCTCACCTAATTTTACAAATGGAGGAAAACCTCCTACCGACACGCTACTTGTTTTAAATACGCCGTTCCCATGAAGAGAAGCTAAAATTGGCGACATATGCTGATCTAGTTCTGCTTTAAAATTTTCGAGGGTAGCAGTAAACATTCCTTTTGCATATTGTCCGATGGGCGCAATTTTCTGTACCGTATTAAAAGCTGCAAATGTTTTTTGAATATCAAAATTGTCTACTTTAAAACTCATGTCAACAGTTGGCTTTTTTGGGTTAGTGCTTTCGTAATACCCATTCATTAAAACTTTACCACCTAACAAACCAAGGTTTAAGTTGGTCATATTCACTTTCTGATTTTTAATTTCAATATTTCCAATCATGTTATCGATCACCAAATTATCATACAACATCTTTGTGATATTAGCATTTAAAATAAAATCAATATTTGCCGGAACAAGGGCTACACTGCCTTTTGCAGTATCTGCACCATTCGATGAAGCGGTGGTTGTCTCAGAAGAAGAACTCATCAGTTGATTCAAGTCCATCAGGTTTGACTGCATATTAAAATGCCCGACAATTAACGAATCTTTAAAAAGGTATTGAAGGAAATTATCAATTTTACCATTAGCTTTCACATCCGACTTACCCATTCGGGCATCAAAGGCGGCCAGTTCTACAAACTGGTTGGTGAAATTCATCCGCATCATATTCAGTAAAACATCGTAGGGCAGGGTTGATGACTTATAATTCATTTTATCGATTTCAAGTGTTCCATCCATTTTGAACTTATCGTATTCTTTTTTATCAAGACTACTCATTCGTCCGGCGGCTGAAATGTCAGCTTTAACAAGACCACTCATTTCATCACCTTTTTCCAGCGGAATAAATTCTTTTACGGAAGAAAGGTTGACAATCCCTTTTACTGATGCTGATAAATCCGGGTCAGAGATTGGCGTTTTTACATGTGCCCACAAATCGATAGGATTACCGGCCATTTCCAGATGGAATTTATTTACATCAATGACGGTTGCATCGAGGTAATCTTTGGGATTAGCAATGTGTACGTCGATGTTCACGTTATTTACTGACTTTGGTAATGACGGATATTTAAACATCGCATCAGCGATGAGCAATTTTAAATCAAAACTCGGATAGGTATTTTTAGTACTGTCCTTTTCATTATGCATCGTTCCTTTGGCAAATCCGTTGAGTGTAAGTTTACCAGCGGTTTTCACATCTTTAAAATCTTTTGCATACACACTTGGAACCAAGGATAAGATGGATTTAAATTCAGTTTGCTTGGCTGCAAATTTTAAATCCATTCCAATGTCCTCTTTAGGCATCGCAACAAAACCATCGAAGCTCAACCCGAGTTCGTTAAGATCCAACTCGTTTTCTTTAAACGCAAATTTCATGTTTGGCATATCCATGTCCAAATCTGCCTTGAAACGTGTCTTCACCTTGTTTAAATATCCTACCCCACCCATATTAAATGTTGTTTCATCAATCTCCAACAGGTTACTCAAAACAAAGACGTCCTGGGTAAAATCGCCGCTCATGGTGTAATTAAAATTTCTGAGTACCGCCGACATATTTCCCTGCATGTCGTTGTATGTGATATCCGTATTTTTAATTTTTAACGATTTCAATTGTAAGGCAAATTTGGTCGCGCTGGTATCCGCTTCTACTGCGGTGGTATCCGAACCAGCTTTAGCGATGTCCCAGTTAGCTTTTCCATCATGCATCACAATACCATTGATTTTTGCTTTGTCAATTAAAATAGAGTTTACCTGGTACTTATCGCCACTGATGACGCTTTTAATATTTAAGTCGATAGCCAAATCCGTAATGTATGCTAAGGTATCTCCCTCAAAAGGCGCAACATTTATAACGCTTACCTTCTGGATCTTGAATCTGAAATCGGGGAATGAACTAAAAAGGGTAAGGTCAAAATCGCCAAAATCAACTTTAGCATTTAAATTTTTGTTCGCTTCTCGTTTTACGATCTCAACAATTTTATCCTTAAAAAGAAATGGTGCTGCGATCATCAAGACGATGAGGATCAACAAACTGATACCTGTCCATTTTAAAATGCGTATTAAAAGACTCTTCTTTGGTTTATTTACTTGTTCCATATTACGTTATAATTTTTACCCCACTAATATAACAATTATAGCCAATTACCGATCTAAATGTTATAATCCAGCAACCGTACCAATTTAGTTCCGAACCAATCTCAATAACTATCCATCTTAGTTGTTACATTTTTCACATAAAAAACCGGTTAGATGAATGACATCTAACCGGTATCCGGATTCATGATTATTACTTACTGAGAATTTTAAAATCTGTTCTTCGGTTTTCCTGGCGACCAACCTCGGTATCGTTCGAGGCAACTGGCGCCGTTTCGCCATAACCTTTTGCAACCAATCGGTCTGTTGAAATACCTTTCCCAATTAGATAAGTTACAACGGATTGCGACCTGGATTGCGACAACTTCTGATTGTACTCGTCACTTCCTTTGCTGTCTGTATGGCTTCCCAATTCAATTTTTAATGTTGGATTATCTGTCAGTAATTTTATTAGGCGGTCAAGCTCATTTGCCGATTCAGGTCGAATGGTAGCTTTATCAAAATCAAAGAAAATATTTTTCAAGACAATAGACTGACCAACTTCAATTTGTTTGAGCTCAATATTTTTTTCCACTTCCTGAAACTCTTCGGATGCCTTTAAATCAAAATTTTCAGAATGAAACAGGTATCCGTCTTTTTTCACAGCTATCCCGTAATTTTTTCCAGAAGGTAAGGAAACCAGATATTTCCCCGAAGTACTATTGGATTTAAATGTCGCAATTACTTCGTTTAACGTGTTATCGATGAGTTCGATAGCTGCTTCTAATAACTGATGCGTTTTTGCGTCGGAGACAACACCTTTTAAAATGGTCATCTTTGGTCCGGTGCTAACAATTTTTTCGGCTTTAAATTCACTTACCGGGGCTGCCACACTCGCCAGAAGATTGTCTTCGTTCATCACAACAGGTGGCTTTTCAGGCCCAAGGAACGTTATCCGATAAATATCTTTATCTCCGTATCCACCTTGCTTTGACGAAGCAAAATACCCGTGATTCCCGCTTCCACTGATAACAAAAAACACATCATCATCCGGGCCATTTAAAGGATACCCTAAGTTGATGGGTTCACCCCACTTTCCGTTTTCAAATACCGACTTAAAAACATCATAACCACCCATTGTTTTGTGACCTTTTGAACTAAAGTAAATGGTTTTCCCATCAGGATGAATAAAAACCCCTTCTTCACCATATTTTGTATTTAAAGATGGCCCAATGTTAACCGCAGGCCCCCACTCACCTTTCGCATCTTTATCGGAATAATACATGTCGCCTGCTCCGAGGTTACCTTCACGATCACTGATAAAATATAATCGCTTTGCATCATAAGACATGCTTACAGACGATTCATGCCATTTCGAATTAATGTTTTTATTCAGATGTTCAGGCTTGCTCCAGGAATTCCCAACAAGGTTACTCTGATAAATATCTCCACCATCTTTCTCCTTGAACTTAAAAATGAACATTGTGGTGCCGTCGCTCGACAATCCTGCTGTTGCATCATGTTCAGGACTATTTACCAAAGGTCCAAAATTTTGAGCAGCTGTCCATTTCCCGTTTACTTTAAATGATTGGTATAAATCCTCAAACGGCCAGTTGTCACCTTCATCAAGTTTCCCTCCTGTAGAATTTTCCCTTCTTGCGGTTAAAACCATCATTGATTCATCTGCCGAAATAAACGCGCTGTATTCCGGATAGGATGTGTTAATGTTGGGTCCTAAATTATCAACGAATATCCGCTGTGGGTTAGCCATTTCGGTTTTTCCTACCGTGCACTCAGCAATTTTTTTATTAACGTCTTCAATAGCCAATGCGTTTTCTTTTGGGTCAGTATTCAAAACATTTAAATAAAGCTGATAGTAACGTATGGCATCGTCCCATTTCAACTGAAACTGAAAAGCCCAGCCCGCAAAGTAAGCAGCATCAGCAGGAATTTTACCATTCAGTGATAATGCCTTTTCCAGAAATTTAGATGCAGCGTCACTTTGAGGATTCAGATTAAAATTTACAACACCAAGCATGTAGTTAAGCTCAGCATTATTCGGATTGAAGTCCTGTGCCTTCATTAAAAAGGGCTGTGCCTGTTTGAAATAAATATCCCCTGCACGCTGGTAATCTTTCCGGCTTACGGGGAAATACTTATTTTTTGAAACATAACCTTCCAACACGAAATCATATTCTTTCTTACCAAGTTCAAATGCGTCTTTCCCGTCATCAAGGTTTCTTTTTGCTTCTTTCAATAAATCCTTTTTGTCAGGAAAATTAGCTTTTTCAAATTCGATATTTTGTGCCCGGGCACCAAAAACACCATTTAAAACCAGTATGAGAATGATGTAAAACTTTTTCATATTAAAATTGAAATTATCCAAGATAAATTAATCGCAAAAACCTGAAGTATAACGTTTACCTTCCGCAGATCCTAAATCGGATGCCTTTTTCCAGTCTGCACAGGCTGCTTCCTCATCTTTCAGCATTTGCTTTGCAATCCCACGGTTCACATAAGGAGCCGATAACTTGGGATCCGATTGAATTGCTTTGCTCGACCATTCAGAGGCGCTCTTATAATCCTTCTTTCTTAAGTAAACCGAGGCCATATTATTGATAGCTAAGGTGTAATTTGGTTTATGTTTCAGCGCAGCATCGAAATCCGCTATCGCGCCGGCAAAATCATTTGTGTTCATTTTCGCGGTGCCGCGGTTATTCAAAGCAATGTAATAATCGGGTTTAATAGCAATAGCCTTTGAATAGGCTTCAATGGCACCGGCATTATCACCTGTGTTACGCTTGCACGAGCCTAAATTGTTATACACGAAAAATAATTTTGGATCGATTGCCAAAGCCTTTTCATAATCCTTAATCGCACCGGATTCATCACCCAACTGCCTTTTCGCAGAAGCCCTGTCATTAAAAGCATACGCATAATCGGGATTTGCCGCTATGGCTTTATCATACTCTGTGATAGCATATTTATAATCGCCATCTTCAAAATTTATTTGTCCGTTTAAATAATGTGCTTTACTGTATTTGTCGTCCAGGAATATTGTTTTACTGAGATAGGCAATACAGGAATCTTTGTTATTTCCCGCATAAAAGCTTTGAGCTTTGCCAAACAAGGCATCCGTATTTAAAGGATTTATAGCAAGGGCATTATTATAATCATTGATTGCAGCCTCTAAGGATTTTGCTTCGTATTTTGCAAAGCCACGGCTGCAAAAAGCTTTATCAAAGTTTGGCTTAATAGAAATTGCTTTTGAAAACTGCTCAATGGCCGCGTTATAATCTTTCTTTGCAATTAGCTCCAATCCTGCATTATAGGCCCCTTCAGCTTCCTGTTCAGGAGACAAAGCTGTTTTTACTTTAACCGTATCCTGAGCCTGAAAATAACCGGTAATCAGGCAAAGGCAAATTACTAATACTTTTTTCATGGTTATGAAATTTGAAATCTAAAGATAAAAAAATAAACGATTTGAACACAATCGTTTATAAGTTCAGGTAGTAGTCTTTGGTAAGGTCTTTATAATCCTGGGTGTAGTGGTGTCTTTCCTCTTCTTCAATCGCAATGGTTTTTTCAGAAAAGTCAGTAGGTGTAAATTCAAACTGCATGATATGACGTTTTTCAACGTCCTTTGTTACATTGGATTTAACCCTTAATAGTTTCGATAAAATTAATCCGCGCTTCTGCGCTAAGATTCTGAATTTCTCTGCTTCGAGTGTGGGTAAGATCAAACAAAATTTGCCTTTAGGATCCAACAAATTCATCACGCCATCAAGCAGTTCCTCAAACGGCAAAACATCCGCGTGCCTTGCTACCGAGCGCAACTCATCACTTGACTTAAATGATTGTTCAAAGTAAGGTGGGTTCGTAACGATTAAATCGTATTTTTTGGCTGTTGCTTTCGCATATTCCTGCAAAGTGGAATGCATAACGGATATGGTTCTGGCAAACTTACTGTCATCTACATTTTGTTGCGCCTGTAAAAATGCATTTTCATCAATTTCAATGGCATCAATATGCGCCTGAGTCTTTTGCCCTATCATTAGGGCAATTACCCCAGTACCGGTACCAATATCCAAAATTTGCCGACTTCCATTTGGAGATACCCACGCTCCTAATAACACTGCATCCGTGCCCACCTTCATGGCACATTTATCCTGTTTAATAATAAATTGTTTAAAAGCGAACGACGTGTTTGGCATAAACCATTTTTCCCGTTTTGAGTTGCATAAAGTTAAAAACAAAAATCACAAAACATAACCGGAACACTAAAAATCGATAGCTTTATAATACCTAGTAATTATGTAACACTGTTTTGGGAATGAATGCTCTGTATTTGAACTTTAAAGGAAATAAAGGTCTACAACTTATTATCATGCGCTCTGTATTTCTGCTTTCGCTTTTTATGGGCAGTTCCAATTCCTTTTCACAAATAGCAGTGGATGCGGTTTTAGAATCTTATAAAAAAGATAAGGACTTAAAACATGCCAGCTATAGTTTTTGCGTACTGGATGCACAAACAGGTAAAACCCTCAAGGAGTTTAATTCAGAAACCGCCTTGGTACCTGCCAGTACAATGAAAATCATAACTACTGGAGCCGCCTTGGGAATTCTTGGAAAAAATTTCGTCTATAAAACACATTTTTACGAAGTTCAAAATGATTCCCCTGCGGGAATTCCGGCAACCCATTTACTAATAAAGGGAAGCGGTGATCCCACCTTTGGATCATCCTATTTTTTTGAAAACGATTCAGCATTCTTGAACGAAATCGTTCGAAAATTAAAAACGAAAGGATTAAAAAAGATTACAGGATCACTGGTTGCAGATGCATCCAGTTTCGATAATACAATACCAAGCACCTGGATTTGGGGCGACATCGGAAATTATTTCGGAGCCGGAGCGAATAGCTTGTCTTATCATGACAATAAATTTTCACTGTTTTATACCAGCGGACCCTTAAATACTCGTGCCAAACTTGAAGCCATTATTCCTGACTATTTTTCAGCGAAGATGGAAATTACTTCAAATGTTATTTCATCCGGATCAGAAGACAATGCTTTTGTTTTTGGTGAACCTAACGGTTACATCCGGGAAGTTAAAGGGAGCATTCCACCCAATAAAACGCGTTTTGAAGTAGAGGCCGAAATGCCTCATCCACCATTATTTTTTCTTCACCAATTGAAACAGGATCTCAAACGAGCAAAGTTGTGTGATGATAAAACCGGTTTAATTAACATGAGCACAAACACGTATTCATATACAAATGAAAAGTTAATATATACACATGTTTCACCTAAACTTGATCAGGTGGTTTATTTTACGAATATTAAAAGCAACAATCATTATGCAGAAAGCTTGTTGAAAACTGTAGGTGCTTTTACAACGGGCAAACAAGGAACAACGGAAAACGGCATACAGGCCGTTGAAAGTTTCTGGAAGAGCAGAGGTGTTGACATCAGTGGTCTTCATATGGTTGACGGAAGTGGCTTATCAAGAGCCAATACAATTACAACTAAAATTCAGGCAACCGTATTATCCAAAATTTACAGAGACAGTTTAATGTACCCCTCATTTAACGGGTGTTTACCAGTGGCCGGAAAGAACGGAAGCATGACAAGTTTATGCAGGGGTACCTTCGCTGAAAATAACTTACGGGCCAAGACCGGATATATCAACCGTGCCCGCGGGTACTGCGGTTATGTGAAAACGAAATCAGGAAAGGAACTGGCGTTTTCTGTTCTATTCAACAACTACGATTGCTCAGCAAAAGAAATGAAACTGAAGATTGAAAAGTTTTTAGTGGCCTTGGTGGAATTATAGATTTAATTCTTTTTTTTCACCACCTCATTAATCGAATCGATGATAATACCACATGACATTTTAATTTCCGCTTCTGTGATGATTAATGGCGGAGCAATACGCATAGAGTGGGTATTGAACAAAAACCAATCTACAATTAAGCCGTTTTTTACGCATGTTTCAATGATGCTGAAGTTTAAATCCGTGTCACCAAAATCCAACGACAACATCAGTCCTTTACCTTTAATATCCTTAATTGCTGGATGAACCAGTAACGAGCGTATTAATTTGGATTTTTCTTCTACACTATCCATTAGTTTTTCTGTCTGAATGGTTTCCAGACACGCCAAAGAAGCTGCGCAACATACCGCGTTTCCACCAAATGTATTGATATTCCCTAAAACCGGATTATGAGTAAATTCATTCATGAATTCCCGTGAACTGATGAAACAGCCAATTGGCAAACCGCCACCCATTCCTTTGGCAAGTAACAAAATATCAGGAATAACGCCGGTTTGTTCAAAAGCGAAAAACGTTCCACTTCTGCCAAACCCATTTTGAATCTCATCAAAAATCAGCATTGTTCCGGTTTCATCACACCTTTTTCGGACAGCCTTCAAAAATTCGCTGGTGGCAACCGTATATCCGGTTTCGCTTTGAACGGGTTCTAAGATAACAGCAGCAGTTTGTGATGTGATGTATTGATTTACATCATCTTTAGAATTGTACTTCAGAATTCTTACACCCGGTAATAAAGGTCTAAAAGCTTGTTTAAATTCTTCATTACCCATCACACTTAATGAACCATGGGTGCTACCATGATAGGAATCTTTAAACGAAATAAGCTCTGATCGACCGGTTACGCGCTTAGCCAATTTCAATGCACCTTCAGTGGCTTCAGTACCTGAATTGGTATAAAAAACTGAATTCAGCGTTTGGGGCAGGAGTTTTACCAATGCTGTAGCTAACTCAATCTGTGGACCCTGAACATATTCGCCATAAACCATCAGGTGCATGAATGTTTCGGATTGTTTACGAATAGCTTTCACAATATTGGGATGGCAATGACCTACATTACTTACTGAAATACCTGATATAAAATCAATGTAGGATTTCCCTCCGGTATCAGAAAGATAAATGCCACTGGCTTTGGTAATCTCTAATGCCATTACATTAGGAGCAACCTGGGCAATGTGATTTAAAAATAGCTGTCGGGTTGAAATTTGCATGGTAAATCAAAGATACCGGATTTTCAATGAATAATCACTTATATTCTAATCGAATTCCTGTGATTTTCCTAAGCTTAATTTCACAGGCTTCGCTATTTGCTTTCCTGATCCTAAAGTTTATTGTGCAATCAGAATCAAAATTCTGTTTAATAATTTTACATTCCATTTGCTTGAATAATTTCATCACCTCATTTAGTTGATCAAAAGGAAAGTTGACCGTGTAAGAATGAAGAATTTGTTTTTCAATAATGCAGCATTCACGGATCACTTCGGCGGCAGCAGTTTTATATGCCTGGATAAGACCACTTACACCAAGTAAAGTACCTCCAAAATAACGAACTACAACGATTAACACATCGGTTAAATCATTGGATTGAATTTGTCCAAGGATGGGCTTCCCTGCTGTATGATTTGGCTCACCATCATCATTGGCCCTGAAAATTAATTTATCAGCGCCCAGGCGATAGGCATAACAATGGTGATTGGCGCTAGGGTGATTCTTCTTTAAATGGTTGATTCGTTCCTTTATCTGATTTTCATTTTCAACAGGGAATGCAAAAGCAAAAAACTTACTTCCCTTCTCCTTAAAAACAATTTCAGCGGATTGTTCAATCGTTAAAAAAGTATCTGAAAATAACATCCTCTAAACAAATTGTGGCAATAAACCGAGAATCAATATAGCCAACAGACTTAGACCGATGCCAACCCAGTTCCTGAAAGATAATTTTTCTTTAAAAACCAATACAGAAATAATCGTGGATAAAGTGAGTATACTCAAATTATTAATTGGAAATAGGACAGACGGTTCCATCACGTTGGAACTTAAAGCTAACATAATAAAATACATAGTACCGAAATTGATGGTTCCTAAAATGATGCCAGCTGGGATAGCCTTAACTTGAAATTTCTCTTTTTTAACGGTAAGCTGGTAAACTAATACAATGAATCCAAAAATAAACGCCGTAGAAAATATTGTGGAAAGAAATGCATCAAAGTTAGTGTCATTCACAAGGAAGCGCTGCGCGTAATTAATAGAAGAATCAATTATGCCACTACAGACGAAAATGATGAGCGGGAAAAGCCACCAAAATTTATCTTTTTGCTGACCAAGCGTTTCTTTATGCGACACAAGGTAAACGGCAACAACAGCTAACACGATGCCAATAATCTTACTTAGTGAAATCTGATCTCCGTAAAATAAAACAGCAATACAAATCGGGATTACTACCGACATTCGGTTCGCAACCTGAGCTACTGAAATCCCTTGCCTGGAAGTAGTTTCAGCAATCACAAATAAACTGCTAATAAAAATAATTCCTAAAAATACAGCCAATGGAAAAAATGGTTCCGAGGATACTGTAACCGGTGTTACAGAGGATTGAGTAGTTAGAAAACCAAGACTTCCGGCAATCACGTAATTAACAATAATGGCCTGAAAGGAATTAATGCCCTTATTCGATATAACTTTAAAAGAAATTCCAAATAAGGTTGAGACTAGAACTGAAAGTAATAAAAAGAGCATATTATGTATTTAAAACTGTGTAGAGCAAATCTTCTCCCACCTTGATTGGTTTACTAGTGTTTAAATTGATTTCAGGCGCAATGACTCCGTGTTCGAATCGTTTATCGGGATTTACAAAAACACGTGCCTCATCCCAGGTGTTAGCATTCATAAAATTATAAATTGTATTCGTTCCTCCTTCTACAATGAGACTCGAAATTTGATTTTCAAAACAATAATCCATGATGGATTTTACTTTTTGATTCCAGTCAATCGTGATACAGGCGATACCTTTTAATAGCTGATTTTGCATGGCAGTAAAAACCAATGTCCCTGCCTCGTGGTTAAAAACGTTCAAGCCCGGGGGGAAGTCGCAGTTTCTGCTCATGACCATACGCAACGGGTTTTTTCCGTCTACAAGTCGAACTGTAAGATGTGGATCATCTGCCAACAGTGTGTTATAACCAATTAGAATTGCTTGCTCCTCACTTCTCCATCTATGAACTAACCGCTTGCTATCTAATCCCGTAATCCAATTATCTTCTTTGTTTTCTGGTAATGGCCACTGGCTGATAAAACCATTTTGCGTTTGAGCCCATTTAAAAATAACATACGGACGTTTTTTTTGGTGAAACGTAAAAAAGCGTTTATTCAATTCACGGCATTCCTCCTCAAGTATTCCGTACTCAACTTCGATCCCTGCATCTTTCAATTTTTGAATTCCTTTTCCCGCAACCAAAGGATTTGGGTCCATGTTACCAATTACAACTTTGGCAATGCTTTTGCTAATGATTAGGTCGGCACAGGGCCCGGTTTTCCCAAAATGACAACAGGGCTCCAAATTCACATACAGCGTACTCAATTTTAGAACACTATCATCAACTTTTGAAATGGCATTAGGTTCTGCATGCGCTGAACCATATTTTTCATGGTAACCTTCCGAAACAATTTTTCCCTCACAAACGATCACGCATCCTACCAAGGGATTTGGCGCTACCGCAGCAATGCCTTTTTTAGCAAGCTCTAGGCAGCGGCGCATAAAATAAAGGTCGTTTGCAGTCATAAATATGTAATTTTTGTTAAAACAATATTTCTCATATTGCCATTAAAATCACCCAATTCGGTGCAAGTTACGCATGTTTATTCAAAAACAGGATTGCAACGAACACATTCAGGGAATATTTTTAAAAATAATCAAAATACCAGGGTGACCTTTTCGATACATAACCATTAACTATTAAACAGGCAAAGATGACTGACCAGGAAATTATTGAAGCCATACGATCTAATAAGAACGATAAAGCGTTTGCCGCATTATATAAAAATTTTCCTTCCATACGAAAAATGATCCGGGCGAATAACGGGTTAAAAGAAGATGCCGAAGATGTATTCCAGGAATCGTTAATTATTTTATGTTCAAAGATTCATGAAGGCGATTTTATTCTAACCTCGAAACTTGGAACTTTTCTTTATAGTGTCAGCCGTTACCTGTGGATGGACGAATTGAAACGAAGGGGCCGACGCAATGAAATTGTTTCTGATCTCAACGCTTTCAACTACCCGTCTGTTGATGAAATGTCTATGGAAGAAGAATATAAAGCGAGGATGGCAGAAAAAACCATTGATGCGTTGGGAGAAAGGTGCAAGGAATTACTCGTTTTATTTTATAGCGGAACACTGAAACTTCGGGATATTGCTGTAAAGATGGGCTATACTTCCGAGAACAGTGCAAAAAACCAAAAATACAAATGCCTTGAAATGGCTAAAAAACAATTGAAAGATCTACAGCAAACGCAGTATTCAAATTAAAACCTATGAGAAACGAACTCGAGCAAATTCAACGGATTGACCAGTATTTACTGGGTGAAATTCAGGGGCCAGAAAAAGTTTCCTTTGAAATGGAGATGCATTCAAATAAGGAATTTTCAGATCAGGTGGAACTACAAAAACAATTGATGAAAGGAATTAAGCGAACTCAATGGCGGGAAGATGCCACCAAAGCGTACGGTAAATACCAAATAAAACAATCGGTTGCGAAACTAGGGATGATAGGAGCAGGGACAATAACATTAATCGGATTAACTTTCTTATTAACTAAAGGTGATTCAACCACTCAGGAAAATAAACAACCCGGAACCGTCATTACTCCGGCTAATGACAGTATTAAAGCGGATTCTTTGAGCATCTATGATGTTTTAAAAGGGAACACTTTTGTAATTAATTCCTCCCGCGACACGGTTGTAGAAACTACAGATGGCACTTTAGTGGAAATCCCTAAGACATTGTTTAATGATTCCATTCCTGATTTCCGTGACAGTGTAGTATATAAAAAACAAACGGAAGGATCTCAGGCAAAAATTTACACCCTTCATTTTTATACCCCTAGTTATAAAGATTCATTAAAAAAATGGAAACAATCGATACAGGAAAAAAATTACTCGAAAACATTTCGTTCGGTTGTGTCATCGGCTAACCCTAAAAATTATTTTAAAACGAGTTCAAAAAAGCATGAAACCATCCCTGAAAGGGTAAGTTCTAAAGGTGATTCTGATACAATATATAAAGCCGCAATCGGACTTAATATGGAGAAAATGGATGACGACTTACGCTCTAAAAATTCAAAACTCTACAAACTGAAAGGAAAAATTCCCTTCGTAAATAAGGCTTCGCGCTATAAAAATACCATATTGGTTTTTGACATTGACAACAGAAACAAATCCTCCATCGATACCGCAATTGTAATAGAAATTGTGGATAAACTTAAACAAAAATCAATCATCTCCAAACCTAATAAAAAATGAAAACCAGAGACCTTTTTTTCCTGACTAAGTCTGGCTTAGCACTGAATTGCGTTACTTTAATTGTTGTTATTACAGGGTGTACTGCACCAAAATCTATAACTGAATCCGGGAAAACCACCCCACGAGGGCAGTTAAAAGTTGGCGCCAATTATAACGCTAACATTCCTACACAAACAATAAAAAATGCAATTGAGCTTGTAGGAAATGGAATAGGAACTGTTAAGTCCATCAAAGCAATCAATAACGAGCAGGAAGCGGGGGAAGAAATTAAAAACCGTGCTGCCAGTTTATCAAAATACGCCATAGGTTACGCCGTGGATCCTATGACCTACGGAATAAATTACTACGCGCGACTTGGTATTGCAAAAAGGGTAGATATTGGCTATCAATATGCTGGTGGAACAAATGCCTTTGATATTAAATATCAGTTTTTGGGAACAACCGGAAAAATCGGGAGTTATTCGGAAAACAGATTTTACGGAAGTATCGGGCTCCAGTATTCATCCCGGAAATATGAGTTACCAGATAAATTTAAATTGATGGATGAATTCATTGACTTTCGCTTCAACCGAAAAGACTTATTTATACCGGTTATTTTCAGTAAGTCATTTGGCGATGAAGAAAAGAAAGGGCATTTCTCCTGGGGTGTAGCTTATAACCGCGCGTTCCTTGAATATGGTATGCAAAATAAAGTTTACCAAAATGCTGACCTTAATATTCCTTATCAGAATATTGAGCGAAAGCAATTCAGCTCCTATGGCACATTCATTAATCTAAAAACCGGAAACAGATGCGTGTTTTTCGTTATGTCATTAGCAGTCTATTATACCGATTACGGCACTTATAAGTTAATAGATGGTTCTTCTGCGCATTTGCATGGCTTTACGTATGTTCCATCATTAGGTATCCAATTTGTAACACCGGGTTTCAGAAAAAAATAGCGAATTTAGGAAGCGGCCGGACTGCATTAATTGGGTGGGGATACTCGTAATTTTAGTATTTTTGCACATGCTAAAATCAATGACAGGCTTCGGAAAAGCCAATAAAGAATTTCACAACAAAACGGTAAATGTAGAGATCAGATCTCTGAACAGTAAAAACATGGATCTGAGTCTGCGCTTGTCTTCTACATACCGCGACAAAGAACACGAATTAAAAAGTGAAATCACAAAACTACTTGAGCGCGGGAAGGTTGATTTATCAATTTACGTGGAATCCAAAGTGATAGAAACGCCGGTAGAAATAAATATTGATTTAGCGAAAACCTATTACGAAAAACTGAAGCACCTGGCAACCGAATTAAATGAACCAACAACCAATTTAATGCCTCATGTTTTAAAAATGCCTGATGTTTTAAAATCAGAACGCAAGGAACCAGATGAACAGGATTGGAAAGACATTTTACAGGTTGTTTTTTTAGCTGTTGAAGAACTGAATAAATTCAGGAAGGATGAAGGGAAGTCAATCGAAAACGATTTTGAAAATCGCCTGGCAATTATTGCAGATGCTTTGGAAAAAATTAAGGCCCACGATGCCAGCCGGATCCAGAATATTAAAGACCGGATTAAAAAGAACCTCGACGAGGTTGTAGGGAAAGATAAGGTTGACCTTAACCGATTTGAACAGGAACTGATTTACTATATTGAAAAACTGGATATCAACGAAGAAAAAGTGCGCTTGAAAACCCATCTGGATTATTTTATTAAAACGATGAAAGAACCTGCCGGGGGAAGAAAATTAAACTTCATCGGTCAGGAAATTGGCCGTGAAATTAACACCATTGGTTCCAAGGCCAACGATGCTGAAATGCAGAAGCTTGTTGTTTTAATGAAAGATGAATTGGAAAAAATTAAAGAGCAAACCAATAACGTTCTGTAAATGAATTTATTTAAATTGTCAGGGTTAATTTCCATAATTGCGGGCATTGCGTGCTGCGCGCTTCTTTTTAATCCATCCTTTTTACCATTTGCTTTGATCTTTGCCATCGTTGGGTATGCCTTTTCAACCATCAACATTTACCTGAATGCCAAATATGAAATTACCAAGAGTAACTTCAGCATCGGATATGCCGGGATGATCCTCGCATCGGTACCGGTAATATTTATTCTCATATTAATCATAAGGAACCATTAACATGGCAGTGTTTAAGCATTACCTCTCGCTTGTAAAGTTTAGTCATACCATTTTTGCCTTACCGTTTGCCTGCATTGGTTTTACGCTGGCATTAAGAGAAGGATATGACTTTTCAGCCAAACAATTCCTGCTGGTGATAGTTTGCATGGTAACAGCCAGGAATGCGGCAATGGCTTTTAACCGATATATTGACCGGCATTTTGACAAAGCAAATCCCAGAACTGCCGTACGGGAAATTCCATCCGGAATTATCCAACCAAAGAACGCTGCGTTTTTCATTTTTTTTAATTGCATACTTTTTATGCTCATTACGTATTTCATCAATCCCGTATGTTTTTATCTATCACCTGTCGCTTTATTCATAATTCTGTTTTATAGTTACACCAAACGTTTCACCCCACTCTGTCACCTGGTTCTTGGCTGCGGGCTCGCCCTGGCGCCCATTGGAGCTTACCTTGCCGTTGCTGGGCATTTTTCACTATTGCCTTTACTTTTTTCTTTTACCGTATTTTGTTGGGTGAGCGGGTTTGATATCATTTATGCACTGCAAGACGAAATCTTTGACCGTGATCATCAACTCAATTCAATCCCTGTATTATTAGGAACCTCAGGTGCCTTGAGGGTTTCGGAAATTCTTCACTTTTTTGCAATGGTGTTCGTGTTTGCAGCGGGCATTACTGGAAACTTCAACCTGTTATATTGGATTGGAGCCCTCATTTTTACAACACTGATTATTTACCAGCATACCATTGTTAAACCAAATGATCTTTCCCGCGTTAATGTAGCCTTCGGGACAACCAATGGTATTGCCAGCGCGGTTTTTGCAGCGTTTACGATCGTTTCCTTTTACATTTAATATTTCACATGCTATTTATCTTTTTTTGGGTTATATAGTTCATCGGATTTTTTGGAAGAACGATTAAAAAACTGGAAATTAAACGCATGTTAAAATTGATTTTTCTCTTTCTCCTGTCGGTCCTTAGCTTTGCTGTTAACTTTCTGAATTCAGGCTATGATTTTTCAAAGCCTGTACTACAGGTAATTCTTCCCGGCTCACTGCATGAAATATCGGGCCTTACAATCGTTGACAATACGACGATTGCCTGTATCCAGGATGAAAACGGAATCGTATTCTTTTATGACATTGAACAACGCAAAATAAAAAATCAATTCATTTTTGGCGCTAACGGTGATTATGAAGGCATCACTTTAGTGGATAAGACCCTTTATATATTGCGAAGTGACGGTGCTATATTTGAGATTAATGATTTCCAATCACCTCAACCATCCGTAAAAACTTATACGCCACAGGTACCTTCTGAAAACAATGAAGGACTCTGCTATGATCCAGAGTCGAATCGTTTACTCATTGGAGCGAAGGGAAAAATAAATAAGGATCCAGAGTATAAAGACCACCGTTTTATTTACGCGTTTAATTTAAAATTAAAAAAACTGGAACCTAAGCCGGTTTTTATTTTCAACGTTTCAGATATAAATATTACTTCAAAACTTAATGGTACAAAAATGCCAACGCGAACCAACAAAAAAGGGGTGGTTTTTGAAACCGGCTTTAAACTTAACACCTCTGAAATCGCGATTCATCCCTCTTCCAAACAATTGTATGTTCTCTCAGCTTCCGACCATTGTCTTTTCATCTTCAACATGAATGGCAAGCTTGAAGAAACAAAACAGCTCGACCCCAACATGTTTAATAAACCGGAAGGCTTGTCTTTCTTCTCCAACGCTGACCTCATCATTTCGAATGAAGGGCAAACACGCGTTCCTACCTTGTTACGGTTTAATTACCAGCGATAATACACAACAGGCTCACCTAACTTTCATAAATTTTTGTACATTTATTTTTACCTATGCGTATGATAAATGCTCAAATAAACGATCCTTTTCGAAAATTAAAATCGATCCTCTTTTCATTTGATGTAAACGCCAACGAGGAAAAAAAGTCCCTCATTGTTCAATTGGTAAATACAACTAAACCTAATAAGGTTAAACCATTGCATGAGCTACTTTTGGCCGTGATGGCCTATCCGGCAAACGAGGATTTACTCCTGTTTACAGAGCGGGAAACCCGAAAACTACTTAGCCGGTTAGAAGGAAAACAAAGCCTACAGAACAAGTTGACCGGAACGGGCTTACTTCACACCAGCATTGCATGTAACTTCAGTTTTCGTAACGTTAAATACCTTCTCAGTAAGTTTCCTGGTGCTATTAGTATCCACAGTTCCGCTTCGGCACCAGAAACTCAAAAAAATATATTGAAACAATTATTACCTGATGTTGAATACGCCCTCATTCATGCTGGCGATAAAAATCTGCAAACACGGTTATCACGATTCCATTCGACCGAACAAACAGATCTGGAATGGCTTTTTCAAACCTTTGAACAATCAGGATTACATGAAACAATACAGGCATTACTTTACCAGCAATTAGAGGTTTTCGTTCATTGGAACATATCCTCTGAAAAAGATTCAATAAGTTTCTTACGCTCGGGCTTGAAACTCAATACCGTATATTACCACACGTTACCACCCGATAAAAAGCCCAATGCACAATCTATTATTGCTAAGCCATTACCAAGATCAGTTCTGTTAAGCTTAGAGGAAAAACAAAATCTGATTCATGCAGCGAAAATGTCTTTAGTGTATTTATACAGAGAAACTGAACCGTTTACAAATGCGAATGAAAAGGATGTAACGCTTTTCAACTTAGATAAAGGTATTTCAATTGCTCTTTTCGGAAGTTCGCTCAATAAACGCTACTCCCTGGAATCTTATATTGGTTACCTGGTTTTAAAAAACACGATTCCTGTATCCTACGGAGGAGGATGGATTTTTGGTGATCGCTGCCAGTTTGGAATTAATATTCTGGAAGCATTTCGAGGAGGAGAATCCGGACTCATCATTTGTGAATTGTTACGCGTCTATCACCAACATTTCAAGGTCGCGCAATTTATTGTAAAACCTTACCAATTTGGTTTAAGAAATCCGGAAGCCATCCGAACCGGTGCATTTTGGTTTTATTACAAATTAGGTTTCCGTCCGGAGAACGACGTACTTAAAAACCTTGCTTTAAAAGAAGCGGAATTTAAACAGGCTAATCCGGCGTATAAAACTGAAACAGCGACTCTACGACGGTTTACAAAAAGCAATTTGGTTTTATCACTTTCCGGAGTTTCAACACTTACACCTGATCCTGAAAAACTGAGTGAACACATAACCCGTTATATTCAAATAGAATTTAATGGTGACCGAAAAACAGCCCTCAATGCTTGTTTAAAGCGACTCCTCCAAAATACGAAAATCGACATTCGTACCTGGAGAAAGGAAGATTTGGAATATGCCAGGCAGGTTGCATTACTATTCTGCATTTACCCCAACTGTGACGAATGGCAAAAGCAACACAAAAAACAAATCGAGTCATTTATCCTTCTGAAATCTGCAAAAATGGAGATGCCCTGGATCAAACAACTTCGCACATTTAAAGGTTTCTGGAAAATGATTCAAACACCATTATCATTTTAATGCCTTGATATTATTCAAAAGATCAACTGTTCCCTGGTAATCTGCCGCGGATAACTGTTGTTTTTTTGCCTGATCAATTGCTGCATTAGCAACTTCAAGCGCGTGAGTTTTTTTACCTTCCTTATACAATATTGCCGCATAAGTATCGAGGTTAGCATAACTTTTATCCAACTCACAAGCTCTTTTTGCCCAGGATTCGGCCTTTGCTAAAGCGTCTTTATCACTTACCTTTTCGTAAAAAGACCAAGCCATATTATTCAGGGCATCACTTTTATCAAAGTAAAATTGATCCACGTTATCGACAGCAAGTTTTGAGTAGGTGATCCAATCCTGGTTCATTTCAGACAAATTCAAATCGGATTCAAAAAACAACCTCTTCGTATTAGGCATACGTAATTGTTCAATACTCTTTTTTGTTTCTTCGTATTTACTTTTATTAAAAGGTTTAGTTCTTAAAATGGTATACAATCTATTTTCATTCACCGATTCAATTTTTTCGTCCACGGACTTTGATGTGTATAAATCATCAAATTGCTTTCGGTTTGCAATCAGGTATTTAAACTCTCTTGAATCTACATCATTTATATGGTTTACAATCATATTCCAGTTTGCTTTGCTTGAAAGGTCAGCATCTTTTTGAAGAGAAAAATAATCCTTAACGATTTCGCGTGACTCTAAACAAGTCCCCTCTCGGGCAGAGATGTATTTAGCCAAAAACTCCGGGTTAGTTTTGTTCGATTCGTAATTGTTAGAAAAATAAGCGAATTGCTTTTCCGGAATTTTCGTCTCTTCCGCGAATGCAATAAAATCCTTTGCAGGTAACGAACCCGCTGTCCGGTGGATCAAATTACCTTTACCGTCAATAAATAACAGATTTGGGTAACATTGCACCTGGTATTGCTTTGCAATTTCAATGCCTTCACCTTTCTCCATATCCATTTTTGCGTTCACGAAATTCTTATTAAAGTAATCCGCAACAGTATCATTGGTAAATACCGTTTTTGCCATGTGTTTGCAAGGCCCGCACCAGGTTGTGTAGGCATCAATGAATACCAGCTTATTCTCTTTAAGTGCTTTTGCTTTTATCTCAGCAAATGTTCCGTGTTCAAAAACAATGCTGCGGTTTTGCCCAATACTTGTGAAGCAGGTGAATCCTACCAGGGCCAAAGAAAGAAATGATAATTTCATGTTTATGTATTTAATTTAATTGTCTTTATAAGTATTTGGAACTTTCGGATCAGTAATGATAATGTAATCGCCCAGATGTCTGTGCTTTTCCCACTCAATATCGGGAAATTTTTTGTCAGTACCTGAGGAAATCACGAGATATTTAACCTCCGGACTGTATTTTTTTAATTGCGTTACTGCTCCAAAATATTCATCGCTGTGAAACCGTCCGTTTACCTGAAAAACTTTTTTACCCGGATGGTTCTTCAGATAATCTGAAATGGAATATGCCATTGTCGCGTCCCAAAGCGATTGGGCCATCACCAAACTAAAGGGTTCGGGACTGGACTTCGAATCACGTTTTTTCTTTTTTGAATCACCATTATCAAATAATCCAACCAACTTTTCGTGGTATTTACCACTTGCTGTATCATATGGCAAGGGCGCAAAATATTTTTTTGATTCATCAGGTAAATTCATCAAACCATTCATTCCCTTTCGCCCTGAAAGATTTGTGTACCTGCCGGCGGCGTTCGCACAAATTACGTCGAGTCGGTGTTCTTTGCTGTACTCTACCATTGGCCTATAATCCCAGTAGTTTGACCATGCCCTGGCATCTTTCCTGAAATTCCGTTCACGGATGTCAGACTGTAGATATTCATTCATGATAGGTTGAACATCGCGCTCAAACATTTCCATAGACAACGCTACCTGATTTCCGAAAGAGACATGCAAGCCCTTGAATATTTCGTATTCCAGGTAATGCGTAACTGAATCATTGTGCTCTTCACCATAAAATAAAACATCCGCGTGATCCATGTCTTTTACAATATCAGCAATGCTAACTTCCTTTTCTAACTTCACCGAATAAATTTTGAAATGCTGTGCCGTAATTTGTGCCTGAAGAGGCATAAAAAATCTTACCATAAGCACAAGGAAAACAAAACGCATGGAGTTGATCATTGAATTAAAAATCTTTTTTTTGAAGTTTTTTGTGGATCTCAGGTGTTTCCATTAATGCCGCAGAACCATACCAAAGGGTCATTTCAGTTTCCAGGTAGTTCTCTTTAACTGCGGGATCTCCTTCCAAAAGTTTTTTTGCTTCTTCAAAGGAGCTAACGTTTAAAATAAAAATACCACGGTTGTTGCCGCCTTTACTAAACGGACCGGCCACTGCAAGCTTACCGTTATCAGCCATCTTCTGAATGTTTTTCATGTGGCCTTCGAACGCTTTGTCCTTTGCGGTTTTATCGGTTGATGTATTACTGCCGGTTTTTAATAAAACAAACACGTAGTTTTTCATTCCGTAATCGTCTGCATTAAGTTTCTTTGCCAATAAAGAGTCGTAAACAGGTGGTTGGATTTGAGCATTCACTGTTGCAATTACACTCAAGCAACACAGAAGTAGGTATAAATTTTTCATCGCATTATTCAATAATAAGGTCATATTTATATAAAAGGCGTTCGAGGTCCTGCGACCTTACTCTGGCTTTTTTAAGGCCATTGATTTCGGGATCAATAGAAAAGTTCTGTATACCGGTTAAGTCCAGTCCGCTCAAATTCGTTCGGGAGAAAACAGCTTCATAAAGGTCGCAATTGGTTAACGTACACCGTGTAAGATCGGCGTTAGTAAAATTCACTTCATGCATCCTGCAGTTAGTAAACGTACTGGCATTTAATTTTTTGCTGTCGAATGAGGCGTAATCCATGATGCATTTATCACAGGAAACCGCAAAAGCAAAATCTTTAGCCTGGTAAAAATTTACACCCAGTAATTTACAATCCACAAACGAAACTTCCTGTAACTTTGCTTGAGTCATTTTACAATTGCTGAGATTGCAATTTTTAAATACACAATTGATAAAATTTAATTTTGAAAGGTCCGGAAAAACACATCCTGTAAATTCGCAATTTTCAAAATCTTCCCGACCAGGAGGCAGTGCCTGAAGGTTTGAAAAGATGTCCTGATTCCCGGGTAGCTTATTCATTTGCCAACTTAATACCTAAAGGTAGCAAATTTTTATTAAGACCGTATTGAGGCGGAAAAATTAACGCTTCCCTAAATCATCTATTTGCATTGAATCAAAACAAACTCAACTGCTTATCACCTGCCTTGTAATTAAAATCAGATAAATTGAATTTAAAATCTGACCCACGCATGTATCTTTCTTTCGAAATCTTAAATAACTGCATAATGGATTCCGCTATCTTTCCTTCGCCTTTCAACCGAATACTTTTCCTTGAGTCGCTCACCTTTCCACCATGACATTCCATAATCTGATTCCAAACCTTATCAGCCCTGTCCGGAAAATTCTTTAATAACCAATCTTTAAAGATATGCTCAACAGAACCATTTAACCTCACGATCGTAATTCCGGCAGAAGTAGCTCCAGCGCTGGCAGCCTGTTCAATAACAGCGGGGATTTCATGATTATTGATGCCCGGAATAATAGGAGCCACCATGACACCGCAGGGAATACCACTATTAGACAAGGCTTCCAGTACCAACATCCTGTTTTTATAAGTTGCAGTTCTAGGCTCCAATAATTGCCGCACTTTTTCATCCGTACCGGTAATTGAAACCATGACGTGTACAAGATTATGGCTGGCCAATTCTTTTAAAACATCCAGATCACGGGTAATTAAAGAATTCTTGGTGATGATGGAAACCGGGTGCTTAAATTTCAGACATGTTTTTAGAACATTTCGGGTAAGCTCAAGCTGACGCTCGATAGGTTGATAGCAATCGGTGTTACCTGAAAGGGCCATTGGCTTTACCTTCCAGTTTTTCTGGCTGAACTGAGACTCCAGTAATTCAACGGTATTTTTTTTGACAATAATTTTTCGTTCAAAATCCAGGCCTGCGCTGTAACCCCAAAACTCGTGCGAGTTTCTCGCATAGCAATAAATACATCCGTGTTCACATCCCTGATAGGGATTCAGCGAATAGCCAAATCCCAGATCCGGACTATCTACTTTTGTGACAATGGTCTTAGGGTACGAATAAATGATTTCAGTTTTCTCTTTTTGAAGAAATTCTTCATCCAGTCCTTCCACATGCTCCTGCACATACTGCTGCCGATCAAACTTATTGAGGGCATTAAACTGCGCGCCCCTTCCTTTAAAGTAACTAATTATTTTATTTTCCATAACCTTCAAACCCTGGCTAAAGTTACGGACTTGCATAGCGAGTGCTTGCTATATTTTATAGCAATTTGTTATTTGCGAACGGAACCATGTTTGACACTAAAAAAGAGAGTTCTCAAACTACTTCTGCTTTACTGGTTCCATTATATTGAATAACCAGATTTTTATTTTCAGGAAGAATTGCCTGGTTAGCGACAAAGTGTTTGAAATCAAAATTCAAGGGCAAAACAACGTACCTGTATTTGTGATGGTTAAGTTTAAGCGAATCAATCAGCTTATTTTTCGAGGAAAATTCAACTTCCTCCAAAAACAAATTTTTTGGTTTCACTTTAAAATGAAGGTAGTAGTCAACTGCAATCAACTGTTGCAATACAAGGTCATCGGGGAAAGTGTTCTTTGAATAGTCCGTAATAATATCAAACACATCCGTCAGCGAGTATTTATGAAAATCTCTACGGGTGCCAAAAAAATGACCCAATCCTAATAGAAAATCAAAAATACTGTAGCGGGATGTCACATACTTTAATGTATGGATGGCCTTCTTTCCATTCCAATATATTTCGAGCGCATGTTCGAGCTCAACAATCTGATGCAACTGTTCTTTGGTCAGATAATTACTTTCAATAATTTGATAAGGAGGTAAGGGATCGAATTTGAAACCATGTTCAGCATGCTTTTTTCTAACCGGGGTTCCTTTCAGAAATTTTAAAAATCCCAGCTGCATTTCGGGCGCGAATAATTTAAAAACTTCTTCAAAACTGAATTTGATATCGTCCCAATAATCAAGCGCCATTCCTACAATAAGGTCCAGGTGCATCTCTACCTTGTAATCCAATTGCTTGATGATGCTGGTTGTCTTTTCGAAACTCTGCTTTCGGCTCACGGCCAAATTCGCTTTTTGATTCACCGTTTGAATTCCAATCTCAAACCGGAACAGATTATTCGGCACCTGATCATGTATAAACTGAATAATATCGGGATGAAGAATATCCGCGGTTATTTCAAATTGAAAGACATTACCAGGACGATAATTATCCAGAATGAACCGGAAAATATCCAGCGTAAAATCCTTCTTGATATTAAACGTGCGATCGAGAAACTTAATTACTTTTCCATGCTGCATCATGTATAACAAAGTCGCTTTTATGGATTCATTAGGAAGATAACGTACTTTATTATCCAAACTCGCTAAGCAGAATTCGCATTTATAAGGACAGCCCCTGGATGTTTCAATATACAAAACCTTATTTTGTAAATCAGCGGGGTTATCAAAACGGTAAGGCATGCTGTTCTGGAAATTCTTCAGGTCGAACATCGGCGCCATCTTATTTTGCTTCACTTCTACCCCATCTTTCCAAACAAGACTTGAAACCATTTCTATTGCCGGAAATGCCTCCAGAAATTCTTCAAAGGCAGTTTCCCCCTCGCCAACAATGATATAATCAACATAATCCAGCGCAATTACATCTTCAAACTCGTAGCTCACTTCTGGTCCACCCAAAAGGATTTTTGTTTCGGGATTTAATGTTTTGATTTTATCCGCAACCGCCAGGGTTTGCGTAATGTTCCAGATATAGCAACTGAACGCCACCACATCAAAAGCGGCACATTCTTCCGCAACCAGATCCTGCTCTTCTTTGATATTAAACTCTTTCCACTCCAGGCCGGGCTGCTTCTGGTAATTTAATTCATACAATAACCGGATGGCAAGATTGGTATGGATGTATTTGGAATTTAAGGTGGAAAGCAGGATTTTCATGTGCTTCAAAGATACAAAAAACCCCGTGGCTTTTCCGTGCACGTCCCGTAACTACTTTTTTATATAAAATCGCAGCAGCCTGGTTTCATTTTCGTCAATGAAACGAAATGAAGACGGAATTTTATTTTTGAATGTATAGTAAGTGACCAGTTTGGTACCGGATTGGCATTCGTTCAATTTTTCAGCCAAGCTGGCGTGATAGCTTTTGTAAGTTGCAGGTGAAACTTTAGACGATTCATCCAGGACACAGGTTTCATCAACGTACTCATGGAACGAATTGAAAAAATAGATACCGTTAAATCGAGCGAAATCCAGGTTTGTAAAATCCTCGTTTATAAAATGGGCGTTCTTCAATCCGTATTTTCTCTTTATTTTGTTTGAAAGATTAACAAGAGTCTTACGCTGTTCAACTCCATAAAAATTAGCACTGGTAAGAACAGAACCAATGCTGCAAAATTTTCCAATCCCTGAACCAATATCTAAAATACGATCATCGGGATGATCTACCAACAGTTTGGCAGCTTTCACGGCAATGCTAACCGGAGTAAAATGCCTGGCGGAATGGTCCTGATACTTTTTTGGATAAATCGAATCAAACACAACATCGCTCGGGTATTTTTTCTTTTGAATCTGTTCAAATGGCATAAGGCAAAGATAAAATAAACATAAGCGCATAAAATGAATTGTTTAATTTAATTACAACTTAAGTAAAACCATTCTAAATTAATATACGGTAAACGGTAGAGGCATTTTTAAATTACCTTTGTTATATAAACACATTTATTATGGAAGTAAAAGACAGCAACGGATCACTGTTAAACGATGGCGATACCGTTACATTAATTAAAGATTTGAAAGTAAAAGGATCCTCCCTTGTTTTGAAACGCGGAACGACAGTAAAAAAAATCAGATTGACCGATGATGCAGATGAAGTAGATTGCAAGATCAATGGCAGCAGCATTGTATTGAGGACAGAATTTCTCAAAAAAATATAAACTCCTTTTTGACTTTTTGCAAACCGAAAGAAATTCTTTCGGTTTTTTTTATGTTCAGGTAACTAATCTGTTTAGTGTGCGTATAAAAATGCATGGAAACATTATCTGAAAACTGGATCACTGAACGGCTTATTGATTTTGAATACAAAAAATACGTTCTCCTGGATTACATTCAAAAAGTAGAATCCCATTTCAAGGAACATAAATTATATCCCGACTTTGCTGAACTCATCGCGCATTACAAAAACCTTATTGCCCTAAAAAATAATACTGCGACGTTGGAAAACAGTTTCAAAAAAACTGTGAAGGGCATTGATTACGAAAACCTGAAACTGGTTTACGAACAAACCATAAATGACGAAACTTTAAATGAACTTAAAAAAATCATAGAATTCAGTGAACCAATTTTTGTTGGCGAACTGCAAAAAGGAAAATCCATTTTTGATTTCGCTGAAAAGCATATTCTCACTAATCATATAGGCATTTTACCAATCTATAAAATGGAAGGATATTTTATCCTTTATCCATACCAGTCAAGGGAAGTGAAAGCGTATTACTACACCTTTTCCAAAATAAACCTTTTACAAGAGGATGTATACGGGTTAAACTGCAACTTCTTCTCAAGCTATAAACTATCACTTGCCAATACCGTTGATAAAGTAAAACTCGACATTATTGACGCAAATCCGGAACTTCCTAACCCTGCAGTTTACCTGTTTAAAGCAAATGCTGCATTACCTAATGAAGAAACATTTTTGCCCATTGCCAAACGGCTACTCTACAAGAACCTTGTCAATTAATTGCTTAAGGTTAAAATGGATATCCGAAAATGAAGGACGTTCCATAGGATTCACAGACATGCATTCGGTTTGCAAACGTTTAACATACTGAACCCGCGGTTGCGCCTCCGCTTCAGGTTCCAGATGATTGAGAAGGTCATCAAGCAAACACCCGAAAGCCCTCACGTCAAGTTTTTCATGTAAGGAGGAATATTCTGAATCAGGGTTATAAAGTGTTGCCGCACCAAAATCCCCGAGAAGGATGTTTGATTCCTTGTTAACCATGATGTTATGCGCGTAAAAATCGCCATGCATAATGCCCTTTCGATGCAGGTGTTCCATGACTGAAGACGACTGCAGAGCTACCCGAAACAAATCCTGCAATGAAAAAACCGTACTGTTGTCGTATGTATCACGTGTACACGTTACAAAACTCGGTGGCTTGCCAAGATTTCGGTAAGAAGGCGGGATCAATTCAAAAACCAATCCTTCCTTATCCTGTGGATGGTAGTTAATTTTTCCCAGCAAGGTTACCAGGGAAGAATGATTTCCTGCAGCCGAACACGCGTTCATCTCACTTAAAGGCAAACCATCACTGGTTACTTCACCCTTAAATACTTTCACCGCTACTTCTTTTTCAAAAAAGGGTTTCCAAACTGCTTTTGAGATAATGCCGGATGCGCCTTCACCAAGCCTTTCTTTTAGAGTCAAGTCTTTCCAGTTGATTTCAGGCAATAGGGCAAAGGCCTGTTGATTGATAGCACACGGATTATCCGAGTAAGCAAGCCACGATAACCTTGGTAATTGAAATAGCCAGGAAGGCAAAACCTCTATGTTGTTAGCCGATATACGCAAAAGCTCGAGGTTACAACACGCTGCCATTTCATCGGGAAGGTTTTTTAATCTGTTTCCCGCAAGCGCCACTTTTTGTAAGCGGATACACTTTCCAATAGCGGAGGGCAATTTCTCAATTTGATTATTGGTTAGAATTAACCATCTAAGGTTGACCGACAGCGCGTTTTCGGGAATATGATGTATGTGATTGCTTTTAAAACCTACCATCTCTAAAAGGGGGCAATCCGCCAGGACCCGGGGATACTCGGTAAAGAGGTTATCAGAAAAAAAAGCAATCTTTAACTTTGTGAACTTTCCAAAATCGGAAGGTAATTCTTTGAGGTGGTTTCCGGACAAATCCAATAACTCCAATGTTTCAGACATCTGAAATAATTCTACAGGAAATTCCGTAAGGCCACAGGAGAGCTTTACCGATGCACTGCCTGTCAAAACTCCGGAGCGTAATTCCTCTAACGTTTGCATGCTTACTTTTTTGGAATTCGGGATAAAGTTTCCAGTAAGAATCCCCAGAATTTTTGTACTGAACTGATCTGAACTTTTTCATCGGGTGAATGTGCTCCCGTGATATTAGGGCCAAAGGAAATCATTTGCATTGTGGGATAATTGGTTCCGAGGATACCACATTCCAGCCCGGCGTGGCAGGCGCTTACCTTCGCATCCTCTTTGTAACGCTCCCTATACAATTCGCTCATCAATTTAACAATAGGCGCGGACGGTTTTGGCGTCCATCCGGGATAGGAACCGGCTGTAACAATGGCCGCGCTTAACAGTTCAAAGGCCGACGAAATAGCGGTTTGTAGGTCCTGTTTTTCGGAATCAACCGAACTGCGGGTAAGGCACTGAACCTGAAAAGAACCATCTTTTACAATAACACGTGCTACATTATTGGAAGTTTGCACCAGATCAGGTATATCCGGACTCATCCGGTATATTCCAACAGGGCAGGCGTAAACACTGCGGAGAAGTTTAGTTTGAAACTGGCGTTCCAGGACCGATCCCGGCGCTTCGCATGTTTCAATTGAAATTTCCAGTTTTGGATCGGTAATTTGATATTCTGATTTTACTACGCTAGAAAACGTATTAACCGCTGAAGTTAGTTTTTCCTTATTCCCTTCCGAAACCATGATCACAGAAACAGACTCCCGGGGAATGGCATTTCTCAGGCTACCACCGTCAATAGAGCCGATCCTGATTTGAAACTCCTTATCAAGAGTAAACAGTAATCGGTTCATGAGTTTATTAGCATTCCCTCTCCCCTTATGAATATCCATTCCCGAATGCCCGCCCGTTAAACCCTTTACAGTAAGTTTAAAAGACTTTTCCGTTCCCGGCTTTTCTGTTGTATATGTCCCACTGGCTGTTACATCAACACCGCCTGCGCAACCGATTGTTAATTCATGATCATCTTCCGTATCGAGGTTCAGCATAATTCCCCCCTCCAATAAACCGCCTTTTAAAGCAAGAGCCCCTGTCATACCTGTTTCTTCATCGATGGTGAACAAAGCTTCCAAAGCCGGATGCGGAATGTCGGTTGACTGCAACAAAGCCATGATGGCCGCTACACCAATTCCATTATCAGCGCCTAGCGTAGTACCATTCGCCTTCACCCAATCCCCCTCAACCAGCATTTCAATTCCCTGTGTATTAAAATCGAAATTAGTGGCCGAGTTTTTCTGATGCACCATATCCAGGTGACTCTGCAAAACTACGGTTACGCGATCTTCCATTCCTTTGGTTGCCGCTTTCTTGATAATCACATTTCCAACCTCATCCACCTGTGTGGGTAGGTTGAGCTTCTGACCAAAATTTTTCATGAACGCGATCACCCGCTCTTCTTTTTTTGATGGGCGGGGAACAGCATTTAAATCAGTAAAGAAATTCCATAAGGCAGTGGGTTCGAGCTGTCGGATAGATTCATTCATATTTTTGGGCTTTAGGTGATTAAAACCTTAAAGATAATGGTTCTTTTTATTCGAAACATACATTTTACAAGGTAGGTCAAATCGTGAAAGTTGCATTCTTGCGTAAAATCTTACATAGGAAACTTCGGGTGGCTATTGACTTTTAGTCACTGGAATAAGAGCTCTAATTTTGGTCCATTAAAAAACCAAATAATTTAATGCGATTATCATGAAAACATTTCCTCATATCTGCCGCCTCATAATCTTAACCTGTATCCTGACATTTTCCAATATGAATTTCACTGCGTTTGCCGGCACCAAACCCGGTAAAGCTTCCACTTCTACTATTGAACCCTCGGAATTAAATAACTTTGAGGCCATTTCCAAGAGCGACAAGGTAGAACTTTCATGGGATATCCACATCAAATCAAATCATGTAACGTATGTTCTGGAACGTTCAAAAAACGGAGTTCGTTATGAAAAAATCGCTAAAGGGGAAGTGCATAACAGTTCAAATAACACCATTCAATTTATTGAAACGGATCACAAACCTCTGAAAGGAAAAGTATACTACCGTTTAAAAATAATTACTTCTAAACACAAAACCTGTTATTCCAGTGTTCTGGTTTTACCCAACGAGGTCTCACCAGAAACAAAAATACCATCAGCAGAAATAAATACCTGGGGAGAAAAACCGGTGCTGGTCGTATTAAGAGATTCGCATGGAAAAGAATATTTTTCTAAAATTCATGTGACAGCAGTAGAATCCCGGATCATAGGAACCGATACAGAACATAAACTCAAACCAGGAAAATATACCATAAAAGGAACCTCGTTGAACGCCTTATACAGTCATGAATTGATAGTGAAATAAGGGGGAATAAAAAGAGGCCTTTATTCAAGGCCTCTTTTGCTAACAGCAAGTACTATTGCAATTACAAGGAACACAGCTACAAGCATTGCAGGAACACGCACATTGGCAGTTACCGGTACATGAGCAGTTAGCATTGGCATCTCCCAGATTGATTTTGGTGTTGCAGGAACATTGATTTTGATTTTCCATGATGTTTGATTGTTTTAGGTTATACTTTATTGAATTATAACCTATAGACGGGAACCTTTTGAAAAGACGCAATTTATTCTTTGCAGCCGCAGTCTTTTTTACATTCATGGTCAGTTATGTTCCCATACTTATCCGATTCAATGGAACAGCATTCATGAAACAAACTGTGTAATTGCTGACGAGCTCTTTGAACACGTGACTTAGCCCCGGAGTAAGAAATTCCTGACTTTTCCGCATATTCTTTTTGAGATAAGGAACCCATTTCCGTTTGGAGTATAGCGTCTTTATAATCGCCAGGCAACTGATCTATCATCGGCTTTAAGCATTTCACCAGTTCTGCATTAAACACCTTTTCTTCTTCCAGTTCAACCATCTGATCAGTTAATGGCACTTTAGTTTTTTGTTTACGGAAATGATCCATAATACTGTTCCTGGTAATCTGGTAAACCCAGGAGGCAAGTTTGTCCTTGTCGCTGAGCGTGCCAATCTTTAAATGAATTTTGATAAATACGTCCTGCAAAATGTCTTTGGAGACATCTTTATCATTTACCCGTTTGTTGATGAAGTTAAACAGTTCCTGGTGAAAGGCTTTCCATATAGTTTCGGTGGTTGGTGTCATAAGATAAAGACGCAACGATTTGGAAAAAGACGCAGGGAATTATTTCAACTGAAAATTAATTGGCAGATTAAAAAATACTGGGACTGCCTTTCCATTTTGAGTTCCTGGCCTCCATTTCGGCATTAGAGTGACGACTCTTATAGCTTCATTATCACATTCAGGACAGCCTGGCACCCCCTTTACAACTTCTACATCCCGCACTTCCCCCTCATCACCAACAACAAATTTCAAAAAACATTTGCCGACAATTCCTTTCTCCTTAACAACATTGGGTAATACAATATTACTTTGAACAAATTTCATCATTTGTATAGGCCCACCTGGAAACTCAGGCATTTCTTCCACCAGAGTAAAAACTTCTTTCGACGAATCTGGTAGGATACTTTTTATATTTTGCATTTTATTG
This sequence comes from Bacteroidota bacterium, assembly GCA_029237825.1. Classification (GTDB taxonomy): domain Bacteria; phylum Bacteroidota; class Bacteroidia; order B-17B0; family Aurantibacillaceae; genus UBA4416. The sequence continues at coordinate 129,333 of JAQZBQ010000001.1, forward strand.
TAAACTTTCCTGTCGCTAACGACAAGGTCACTTTTCTTAAATTCCACCGTTAAAAATGATTGATACTTTACCTCCCTTCCTCTGTATTTCGCAGGTTCGAAATGAGCTAATTTATAAAGAGTCCTTGCAAGGGTGTCGGAACTTCCATCTCTAAGTCCTAGTAAAACCTTAACCCGGGTAACTTTACCATTCGAACCTATCGTTAGTGCAAGATCAACTTTTCCACTCTTCTTGTTTTGAGTGACAATTTTATAGAAACTGGAATACGTTTTAATAAATTCGGCAATTGACTCGTTACCTCCGGCATATATAGCACTGGATACATCTTGACTTTTCAAATAAATCGTGTCATATCCCATTATAATGTAGGAAAGACAAAGTTCACCTCTCTTATTATATTTTTGATATTCGCTATTTCGATTGTATTTATATTGAGTTATAAAGCTTGCAAATTCAAAATCTTGAATCGTACCCTTTTCTTGATTGGCTTTTGTGAAAATCGTATCAATTGCCGCGCACTCCTTACAATAGAGCCTATAAGATTCCTTATCATTCATATTTGCGGCAGCTGAAAGATCTATACAATACCCACTAAAATCATTCATCCTTCGCCGACAAACAGCTCTATTAAAATAAGTATCTGGGTGTGGCCAAATTTTTAATGATAATGTAAATAATGAATCCGCTCTATCAAATTGTTTTTCGGAAAACGCGATGTTTCCCAAATCGTAGAGTCCTTTTGATTCAACATCGAGAATATTATCATGCTTAATTATTTTTGAAGTGGATCCATAACTCTGCGCAAAATACAATTGACTGGAAAATAATAGTAAAATAAGGTATGTTCTCATATAACAATAGGTGTGAATTAAAAAGCCTCTCTAAAATTCAGAGAGGCTTTTCATAGGGTTAAACTTTATTTCCATTTATCTTATGCTTATGATCCACAAGCTTCACAACCTTCAGGATTATCCAAAGAGCAGGATAGTTGTGCCTGTTGTTCTTCGAAGCTTAGCAGTTGTGTCTGTCCGCGTTCTACTAACAACGCATCTTCGTTACCTAATACCGGTACTGATAACGCAGCCTGGTCAACGGTGAACTTAATCGCATCAGCAGCAGCTTTCGTACGTAAGTAATACATGCCTGTCTTTAATCCTTTCTTCCACGCATAAAAATGTGCCGAAGATAATTTTGCAAAGTTCGCATCCTGGATGAACAGGTTCAATGACTGAGACTGGCAAATGTAAGCGCCACGGTCGGCAGCCATATCAATGATGGTACGTTGTTTGATCTCCCAAACTGTTTTGTAAATATCCTTGATGTTTTGAGGAATCTCCGGAATATTTTGTACGGAACCATTAGACGCAATGATCTTGTTTTTCAAAGCATCGCTCCATAATCCTAATTTCACTAAGTCACGTAACAAGTGTTTGTTTACTACTGCAAACTCACCGGATAATACACGACGGCTATAGATGTTAGAGGTATAAGGTTCAAAGCATTCGTTGTTTCCTAAAATCTGAGAAGTAGAAGCGGTTGGCATTGGAGCAACCAATAATGAGTTACGTACACCATATTTTGCTACTTCTTCTTTTAAGATATTCCATTCCCAACGCGGGCTCGGCGTTACACCCCACATATCAAACTGCATGATGCCTTTTGATAACGGAGAGCCTGGGAAAGATTCGTATGCGCCATCCTTGATCGCTAAATCCTTAGAAGCGGTCATGGCCGCATAATAAATCGTTTCGAAAATTTCCGCATTTAATTTTTTGGCTTCCTCACTTTCAAATGGGAAACGCATTAAAATGAATGCATCAGCTAATCCCTGAACACCTAATCCAATTGGTCTGTGACGCATGTTTGAATTACGCGCTTCTGGAATCGGATAATAGTTACGGTCGATTACTTTATTTAAGTTCTTTGTGATGGTATAGGTTACATCAAATAAACGTTGGTGATCAAATGTTCCGGTTTTTTCATCCACAAAACGTGGTAAAGCAATTGACGCCAGGTTACAAACCGCGACTTCATCCGGACTTGTATATTCAACGATCTCCGTACATAAGTTGGAAGACTGAATGGTACCTAAATGCGTTTGGTTTGATTTTAAGTTACAAGCGTCCTTAAATAACATATACGGATTTCCTGTTTCGATTTGTGAATCGATGATGGCTGCCCATAATTCTCTTGCCGGCACTTGTTTGCGGTATTTCTTTTCTTCTTCGTACTTCGTATAAAGGGCTTCAAATTCAGCGCCGTGAGATGTATGTAAACCAGGGCATTCATTAGGGCACATTAAACTCCACATGCCTTCTGCCTCCACTCGCTTCATAAATAAGTCAGGAATCCATAAGGCTGTAAATAAATCACGGGCACGCATTTCTTCTTTACCGTGGTTTTTACGTATATCAAGGAATTCAATGATATCAGCATGCCAAGGCTCTAAATACACTGCAATGGAACCTTTACGTTTTCCACCACCCTGATCAACGTAACGCGCTGTTTCGTTGAACACTTTAAGCATTGGCAAAATACCATTTGACGTACCGTTAGTTCCTTTAATATAAGAACCGGTTGCACGTACTTTATGAATAGCTAACCCTATTCCACCGGCAGATTGAGAGATACGCGCGCATTGCTTTAACGTGTCGTAAATTCCATCAATACTGTCGTCTTTGGTTTGTAATAAGAAACATGAACTCATCTGCGGTTTTGGCGTACCGGCATTGAATAATGTAGGTGTAGCATGCGTGAACCAACGCTCACTCATTAAATTATACGTTTCAATGGCTGCCGCGATGTCTTCTTTGTGGATACCAATAGACACACGCATTAACATGTGTTGCGGACGCTCGGTCACTTTACCGTGTGTTCTTAATAAATAAGAACGCTCTAATGTTTTAAAACCAAAATAGTCGTAACCGAAATCCCTGTCGTAAATAATAGAAGAATCCAATAGCTGAGCATTCTTCATTACAATTTCATAAACGTCATCGGCAATTAACGACGCTTTTTGATTGGTTTTAGGATCGATGTATTTGTAAAGAATGTCGATCGTTTTTGAAAACGATTTGATTGTATTTTTGTGCAGGTTACTAACCGCAATACGGGAAGCTAACTGAGCATAATCAGGATGCTTTGTAGTTAAAGACGCGGCAGTTTCCGCTGCAAGGTTATCAAGATCAACGGTGCTTACGCCATCATACACACCATCAATTACTTTCTTCGCAACCTGGATTGGGTCCACGAAAGCCGGATCCAAGCCGTAGCTGAGTTTTTGAACGCGCGCCGTGATCTTGTCGAATTTCACAGTCTCTTGAGTGCCATCTCTTTTAATTACAAACATTGCCTTTTGGTTTAATTGGTTTTACTTAGTTTTTGAGTATTGGTTTCCGTTATAACAAGTTATAACTATAATTTTTTCTTTTTTGTCACCCAGCAATTTGATATTAACAAACTACCGGTTAATTAATTTTTTTATTCTCCTATTAAGCTATGCTACGCTTTTTTACAGTTTTAACATTTAAAGAGCGTTTCTTCCGGAGGTTAGTATTCCCGTACAAGATTTAAACCTTGTTCAATGATTATCAATAAGATACGAAACGGGAAATTTAGCCGACGAAAATTATCTAAAAATCCTCATCCAGGTTAAATACATTATTTTCTTCTTTGTTGTTCATTACACCTGATTTCTGGTATTCTGCAACACGTTTTTCGAAGAAATTTGTTTTTCCCTGTAAGGAAATCATTTCCATGAAATCAAAAGGATTTACCGCGTTATAGAATTTATCGCAACCCAATGCAACTAATAAACGGTCAGCACAAAACTCGATGTATTGACACATCAAATCTGCATTCATCCCTATCAAACGAACAGGAATAGCGTCCGACACGAACTCTTTTTCTATCACCACAGCGTCGGTAATGATTTTAGTTACCTGTTCTTTTGGCAATTTGTTTTTAACATGGTCAGAATAAATCATACATGCAAAATCACAATGCAAGCCTTCGTCACGCGAAATTAATTCGTTACTGAAACTCAAGCCTGGCATTAATCCGCGTTTTTTTAACCAGAAGATGGAGCAAAACGACCCTGAAAAGAAAATTCCTTCCACAGCGGCAAATGCAATCAAACGTTCTGCAAAAGTACCGTTTGAAATCCAGGTTAAAGCCCAATCGGCCTTCTTTCCTACACAAGGAACCGTTTCAACAGCATGTAATAATTTATCCTTTTCAACCGGATCTTTAATGTAGGTGTCTATCAATAAGGAATATGTTTCAGAATGGATGTTCTCCATCATTACCTGGAAACCGTAAAAGAAACGTGCTTCCGGATATTGAACTTCATTTAAAAAGTTAATGGCTAAATTTTCATTTACAATACCATCACTCGCAGCAAAAAACGCTAATACATGTTTTATAAAATGACGCTCGTTATCATTTAACTTATTATTCCAATCACTGGTATCGTTTGATAAGTCAATTTCTTCAGCCGTCCAGAAACTTGCTTCTGATTTTTTATAATATTCCCAAATATCATTGTGTTTGATCGGGAAAATAACAAAGCGGTCTTTGTTTTCTGCTAGTATCGGTTCTGTCATAATTCGGTGTTCTTATGGTGTAAGCTTAACGATTTATTAAGCATGTTTAGTTCATTCTTCGTTTTACAAAACTGATTAAAATTGATTGGATTTTCAGAAAATGAAATTAACATTAGGCTTGTTTTTTTAACATTGAAAAAAATATGATCAACAGCAAAAAACAGGTGATTATCTTATCTATCAGGCAATTGAACAAAAAATAAAAAATAATGAAAAAAAAATCACCGATGTATTTATTTTTTTGTTAAGGGCAATCATCGATCTAATATATAACCTGTCAAACATCAACAAAATAAAGGCATTTACCATTATATTAACGAAAAAAACTTACGTGTTGTAATTCGAATTATTCTTGCTTTATAAATGTCTTCTATGCAAAAAATCACTTACTACGTGTGATTTGTGTAAGCTGTTTCCACCCTCGTAATTTTTATTGTTTTATAGGCTTAGTATTAAAAAAGTGCTATTTTTGTTATCTAATTATAAAAAAGAACCATGATTGATTTAACAGGAATTATTGCTATTAGCGGACAACCAGGATTATATAAAGTGGTTGCTCAATCCAAAAACGGAATTATTGTTGAAGGCTTAGCAGATAAAAAACGTACTTCTATAAGTTCAACAGCTAAAGTAAGTTCACTTGAAGATATTAGTATGTTTACAACCGGTGACGACAAGCCGGTTTCTGAAATCATGAAGGCTATTTATGATAAAGAAAAAGGTGGCCCAAGCATCGATGTAAAAGCAGATGATAAATCGGTGACTGCTTATTTTGAATCGGTTCTGCCTGATTATGATAAAGAACGCGTTTATACAAGTAACATGCGTAAATTGTTCAACTGGTACAACGGTTTACAGACTTCAGGCAATTTAAAAGTAAAAGAAAAAGAAACGGAAGCCACTGAAGAATCTGCTGAGAAAAAAATCGTAAAAGCTGCTACTGAGAAAAAAGCCGCGGTTAAAAAAACAGCTGCTAAAGATACTACAAAAACAAAAACCAGCACAGGCGTTAAAAAAACAGCCGGAGTGAGAAAAACCGGTGTTGCTTAATAACTTAACCAACTAATGAAAGCCCTTTCGAATGAGAGGGCTTTTTTTTTGAAAAAAATGTCGTGATGCAGTTGGTCAGTCGGCAAATACAAAAGATCCGCAAAAAAACACCAAATTTACCATAACACACCCACCTTAATCCCACCTAACTCTCACCTAACTCCCACCTTATCCCGACCAAGCCCCGGCGGAATTGTACCATATGGTGTGCCAAGACCATAATGTTATAAGGCATCCAAATTTGCAGAGTCTTGATAAACAACTATCTTCAATCCATAAAAATAAATTTCATGAAGCGCCATTACCTCTCCGAAGATTTTCAAGTAAGCAACTGGGAAAACTTAAAACCTTTTTTCGATGAATTAAAATCCAGAAAAATCAATGCAGTTGCAGAACTTAAACAATGGATGAAGGATTACAGTGAATTAGAAGCGGTTTTAAATGAAGATGGTGCCTGGCGCTATATCAAAATGACCTGTAACACGCAAAATGAGGAACTTCAGGATTCATTTAATTATTTTGTTACTGAAATAGAGCCCAACGTTTCTCCCTATACCAATGAACTTCATAAAAAGCTTGTTGAGAATCCATTTATTGATCAGTTGGAAAAGGATACTTATTTTGTTTTTGTTCGTGGAGTTAAAAAAAGCATTGAGCTATACCGGGAAGAGAATATTGCCTTGACCACCGAGCTTCGCCAAAAGGAACAGGAGTACGGCAATATATCTGCTGCACAAACCATTACGCATAATAACGAAGAAATCACTTTGCAAAAGGCAGCAACCTATTTCAAAAGTACCGACCGTGTTCTGCGGGAATCAATCTACCATAAAATTCAGGCACGCCGAGCGGAAGATGAAAATGAATTGAATAAATTATACGATGAGTTAATTGAGTTGCGCAAAAAGGTGGCTTTAAATACCGGCTTTTCTAATTACAGGGATTTTAAACACGAAGAGCTTGGACGATTTGATTACTCGGTACAGGATTGTTATAATTTCCATACTGCCATTCAGCAACACATTGTTCCTTTGGTAAAACAAAATGAACAAGCGCGTAAAAGTGCTTTGAAACTTGGCACTTATAAGCCATGGGATAAGGACGTGGATGTGGAAGGTAAATCACCCTTAACACCATTCACTAACGGTTCAGACCTTACTGAAAAAACAATTACCTGCTTCTCAGATATTGATCCTTACTTTGCCGAATGCATCCGGACCATGAACGAAATGAAACGCCTTGATCTGGAATCCCGCATTGGAAAAGCCCCGGGAGGATATAATTATCCTTTGATGGAAACAGATGTCCCATTCATTTTTATGAATGCCGTTGGATTACACCGCGATATGGTAACCATGGTTCACGAAGGAGGGCATGCCATCCATGCGTTTTTAGCGGCAGACCTGGAATTAACAGAATTCAAAAGTACGCCAAGTGAAGTAGCTGAGCTCGCCAGCATGAGCATGGAACTCATCAGCATGGAACACTGGGAAGCCTTTTTTCCACAGCCGGAAGATTTGAAAAGGGCAAAAAAGGAACAGCTGAACGATGTTTTAAAAGGTTTACCATGGATTGCTTCCATTGACAAATTCCAACATTGGGTTTACACACACCCCGATCATACAGTATCTGAACGTTATGCCGAATGGATGAAGATTTCAAATGAATTTGGAACAGGCGTTGTGGATTATACCGGATTAGAAGGGAACCTGCAGCGGTCATGGCAGGCACAATTACATTTATTTGAAGTTCCTTTTTATTATATTGAATATGGCATGGCGCAATTAGGCGCGATTGCAATGTGGCGCAATTATAAATTAAACCCTAAAAAAGCTTTAGAAGCTTATAAAAAAGCACTGTCGCTTGGGTATACCAAAACCATCCCTGAGCTGTACCGCGCGGCAGGAATCCAATTTAATTTTTCACCAGATTACGTGAAAGAATTGGCGGATTTTGTAAAGAGTGAATACGATAAACTTTAAGAAGTGTTCCAGACTTCTCAAGTGAAGTCTGGAACTATTTTACTTTATCTGCTGACGTTCTTTATCGAGGTAAGAATGCACCACCTCAATCGCATTATCAATTACATCACTTAAAGCAATGATAAATGATCCGGGTTTCGCAATGCTGAATGCATGGTTCAACGCTTCAATTTCTTTAGGCACATATTCGTAAGACGTTTCAGGATTTACCTGTTGAATACCTTCTACCAAAAGGCGAACGATATCCTCTGCCTGTCGTCCCCTTAAAAATTTATCCTGACGAATTATGATGTGATCAAACATTTCTGCTGAGATTTTACCCATCAAACGGATATCGTCATCACGCCTGTCACCGGTTCCTGTGATGATTCCAATTTTTGATGTGGATTCAACGGTTGATAAATACTCTTTTATGCCACGAAAGCCATCCGGGTTATGGGCAAAATCAATCATGACTTTGTAATCTTTAAAATCGAAAATATTCATACGTCCGGGAGTTTGAGCAGCTGAAGGAATAAAGGTTTCAAGACTGGTTGCAATATCCTCCGTTGCAAACCCATACACATACGTGGCAAGCGTCGCTGCTAAAACATTCTGTATCATAAAAGAAACACGGCCACCAAATGTGAGCGGCACGTTAGTTACCTTTTGCACCCTGAATTTCCAATCACCTTTTTTAATGGTAATAAATCCGTTTTCATAAACTGCTGCAATCCCACCACGGCGGCAATGTTCTTTAACCACCATGTTATTTTCATTCATACTGAAATATGCGACCTGGCAATCTGCGTTTTCCCCCAGCTGAACGCAATATTCGTTATCCGCATTCAAAACCGCATAGCCGTCACGCTTCACGCTTTCTACCACAACACCTTTCACGCGAGCCATATCTTTCAACGTATTAATATCCGATAACCCCATGTGATCTTCCTGGATATTTGTCACTACAGCAACGTCACACCGGCCAAAGCCGAGTCCGGCCCTTAAAATTCCTCCGCGGGCGGTTTCCAACACAGCAAATTCAACAGTGGGATCTTTTAAAATAAATTCGGCGCTCACAGGGCCGGTAGTGTCTCCTTTAGTCAAAAGCGAGTTCCCAACATAAATCCCGTCACTGGTTGTAAATCCAACTTTAAACCCATTGTTTTTCACGATATGTGAAATCAGTCGCGTAGTAGTGGTTTTACCATTTGTTCCCGTTATGGCTATTATCGGTATGCGACAGGATTTCCCAGCAGGATATAGCATGTCTATTACTGGTGCGGCCACATTCCTTGGCAATCCTTTTGCGGGGGCAAGGTGCATCCTAAATCCGGGAGCTGCATTTACTTCAAGAACAACACCTCCGGTAGTTTCTAAAGGCTCACTTAAATTCGATGCCATGATATCAATCCCACAAATGTCCAAACCGATGACACGGGAAATGCGCTCGCAGATAAAAATGTTGTGCGGATGAACAATATCCGTAACATCGGTAGATGTTCCACCTGTGCTGAGATTGGCCGTTCCTTTTAAGTAGCAAATTTCATCCTTTTTTAAAATTGTATCTAAGGTGTACTCTTTTTTGGCCAGTTGATCAAGCGTTTCCCGGTCAATACTAATTTCAGTTAAAACGTTTTCATGTCCGTATCCCCTTCTTGGATCATGGTTTTCCTTATCAATCAGTTGCTGAATGCTGGACGTTCCATCTCCCGTAACATGAGCTGGTTCCCTTAAGGCTGCCGCTGTAAATTTGTTATTTATCACGAGCACCCTAAAATCATAACCGGTGATGAATTTTTCAATGATGATTTTCCGTGAATATTTCTTGGCATGTTCAAAAGCACCCCGGGCATCTTCCATTGTTTTCACATTAATAGATGCACCCTTTCCATGGTTCCCATCAAGAGGTTTAAATACAAGTGGGAATCCAACAGAATTCACCGCTTCCTCCAAAGCATCCGGGTCTGAAATACAAACTCCCTTCGCTACGGGAATTGCCGCATCCTTCAGCATTCTTTTTGTTTCATCTTTATTACTTGCTAGATCCACAGCAATCGAACTGGTACGATCAGTCATCGTTGCTCTAAAGCGAACCTGGTTCTTTCCATACCCTAATTGCACCAACGATTCAGAGTTGACGCGTATGAACGGAATATCCCTGGCAATGGCTTCATCAACGATTGACCCTGTACTGGGCCCAAAACGAACACTCTCCCGTAGTTCACGCATCTTACGAATATCCGCGTCCAGGTCGTAGGCTTCTCCGGCAATCAGACTTTCCGCCAGTTTTACCGCAGCCTTAGCTGCATAAATACCAACCGCTTCTTCCATGTAGGAAAAAACAACATTGTATACTCCCTTTTTTCCCGTGCCGCGTGTTCTTCCAAAACCACATTCCATCCCTGCAAGGGTTTGGAGTTCCAACGCAATATGCTCAATCACGTGACCCATCCAGGTTCCATCCTTGATCCGCACAAATAAACCGCCCTTTTTTCCTTCAGAACAACGGTGATCCATTAACGAGGGTAGTATCTGAAGAAGACGCTCTCCAAACCCTTCAATTTTATTGGTTGGCCGCTCTTCGAGATCTTCAAGGTCAAGTTTCATCACGATGAGTTTCTTTCGGGCTATCGACCAGTAGTTGGGCCCGCGCATCACTTTAATATCTATAATTTTCATAAGTACGTTTTAAATCCTACACTTCAAAAAGGGCTTGCATAATACCTACAAACACTCGAATCATTCTTATATAATTGCAAGCTAACCACTTTTTTTTTAAATGTATGTTATGTTTTTTATATAAACAATTTAATGTTTAAAATAAGGATACCATCTTTTGTCTAAATTATCTTGGCATTTGCTGGATTTTACGATAGTTTTACATTAAATTTTTATTTCTATGGCACCAAAAGGGAAGTTAATTGTTATTGGCGGTTCAGTTGATAAAGGAAGCTTTTCCGCAATACCGGAAAAATTACCAAATAATTTAAAGTTTTTTGAAAAAGGAATTTTAAAACGAATGATCGATGAATCAGATAAAGGAACTTCCTCACGCATTGAAATTATTACAACCGCAAGTAGTATACCCGTTGAAGTTGGTGCCGAATACATTGAAGCATTTAAACACCTGAATGTTAACGACACTGCCGTGCTTGACATCCGTACACGGGAAGAGGCAAATGATCCGGTAAATATTGAACGTTTACGTGCTGCCGATGTGGTAATGTTTTCGGGTGGTGATCAATTACGGTTGTCTTCAATTTTTGGAGGAACTTCATTTCATCACATGTTATTGGACCGGTATGAGAACGAAAATTTTATCATTTCAGGTACTTCAGCCGGAGCCGCTGCGAGTTCAAATAACATGATTTACCAGGGGAGCAGCTCGGAAGCGTTATTGAAAGGGGAAGTTAAAATTACCGGCGGATTAGGATTTATTAATAACGTTATCATTGATACACATTTTGTACAACGCGGGCGCATTGGCAGACTAATGTATGCCTGTGCAAGTAATCCTATAAATTTAGGGATAGGTTTAGGAGAAGATACCGGCCTGCTAATTACAGAAGGCAGAAATATGGAAGCGATCGGTTCAGGGCTAATTATTTTGGTGGATGCGACTCATATGCGTCATACAAATATTACCAGCGTAGCGATGGGGGAACCCGTTTCCATTGATAACCTAACGGTTCACGTAATGGCTTACGGTGATAATTTTGATCTTAGAACCAAACTTTTAACTTTGCATTCGGTTAAAAATCCTGCCCCGGCAGAAATTGACATTGAAGATTTAAGAGGGGATTAATTCAAATCTTATTTGTAGATTCCTATGTAAAGGCTATCGTTATGCTTTTTTGAAGCGCGATACATTCCATCCGAATTAAATGCAAGTTCAATATTGCCTGCAGAGTCGAGTGCTACAAGTCCGCCCTCACCTCCTATTTTCACAAGCTTATCCATAACTACAATGTCACAGGCTTCCTTCAAGCTGAGATTTTTGTATTCCATTAAACAGGAAATATCATAAGCTACAACCGATCTCATAAAAAGCTCACCGTGGCCTGTGCAAGAAACCGCGCAGGTTTTATTATTAGCGTAAGTACCTGATCCGATGATGGAACTATCTCCTACTCGACCATATTTCTTATTTGTCATTCCACCTGTTGACGTACCTGCTGCAAGATTACCTTTCGTATCCATGGCCACGCACCCTACAGTACCAAATTTTTTCTCCCCGGTTTCGGTAATGTTAATGGTGTGGTCCAGTACCATACTATTGGCTTTTTTAGCTTCCTGCAACTGGTCATACCTAAGCTGAACGTAAAAGTATTCATCCGTCTCAAACCGCGCGTTTACCGATTTTGCAAATTCAATTGCGCCATTCCCGGTAAGAAGTACGTGTTCCGATTTTTCCATTACTGCGCGGGCAAGAGAAATGGGATTTTTTATATTTTGTACACCGGCAATTGCGCCGGCGCGCAAATCATAACCGGTCATAATTGAGGCATCCAGTTCGTGCAGCCCATTATGTGTAAATACAGCCCCTTTACCAGCGTTGAATAATTCATTGTTTTCCAATTCAATAACTGCAGCTTCTACCGCATCAAATGCTGAGCCACCGTTTTTTAAAATGGCCTCTCCGCATTCAATGGCTGCTTTCAAGCCATTACGGTACGCCATTTCCTTTTCGGGAGTCATTAAATTCTTTAAGATTGTGCCGGCGCCGCCGTGAATGGCGATAGAATACGAATTCATTTAATAATTAGTTTGCTTTTGATGAAACAAGAGGCCTATGCCTGTAACGAATATACAACATAGTTTTCAGAATCATATTTGCATAAAACCAGAATTTTTACGCGGTGTTAAAAGTCCTCATCATCCTCGTCTTTCTTTTTGGGTTGTAGAGGTTTTACATTTTTCTTAGAATCATTACCGTATTCAAGCTGAAATGACTGATTCGTCTTCTGGGATGTTCCTGGCACCACTGTATCCTTTTTAAAGAACCCAAATTCTTCTCTCAACAGTTGCTTAAGATTTTGCTTTTCCTGCTGAATTTCATATTTGATTTTTTCTTTCGCACCTTTTCGGTCATATTTAATAACGGGATTATCCACCGTACCTGTCATCAGGATAAATACAGATCTCCGGTTTTCCGGATCGTCTTCAACCAGCGACAACTCGTCATCCAGGCTTTTATTCGCTTTGGCCCGTTTCGCCAGAAGTTCGCTCAGGAGTAAACGGATATGGTAATCTATTTTATTATCAAAGGTATGTTTACCCCAAAGTTCTAAATTAATGGCGTTGGACTTTATACTTGTTTTTGGAAGCGTTATTATTCGATCTTTAATTTCGACGGCGCTCTGCAACGTTGAGAATTTGATATGCCGTAATTCATTCACGTCGATATACTTTGCCAAGCTTTCTAATGGTTTAAAAGCAATGAGTTCACCTTTTTCGATCAAAATACTGCTTGTTAAATTTAATGCCGCAGGATCGGATTTTAAATTACGGTCCCATGTTCCGGAAAAGTCAATCGATGCAGTGATAAATCCTTTCAAGTTTTCATCCTGCAGCGTTGTCTGGCCCAGATTGTTCAGCTGAGTAAATAATTTTTTGATATTCAGTTTATTCAAATCACAATCGGCTGTTACCCTTATGTTTTTTCCACTTGCGTCTGCAAAAGCGTTTAACTTAACTTCGCCGTCCGTTGAATGTAGAACAACCTCTTTCAGGGCAACTTTCTGGTTTTTCAACAACATGTTACCTTTAATATCACTGGCAACAAACTTGCCGAATGTTAAGTGTTTTACGTTTACAGAAATATTAAAGTCAAGCTTATCTGAAATTTTCACTTCTGAGTTTGGGGTATCAGCTCCTGCTCCGAAAAGGAAGTCTTCAACATCTATATTCTCACTGTTTACATGCGCAATGATAGTTAGTGGCGCGTTTGGCTCGAATATATAACTTAAGAAACCGGGAATTTCTCCAACCAACATCACGTCAGAATTTCCTTTTATTAATTTAAGACCGTATACGTTCAAATGACTGTTGTTTAATTGCAGTTCACCTTCGGGTATGTTTACCAACTTTGAAGATTGTTTAAACTTTGCTTTTAAATCTGCAATGTTTGCTTTTCCCTTAGCTTTTATAGTGGGACTATAAACTTTTGTTCTCATTTCCGAGACAAGGCCTTCTATTTCTGCCGACATAGCAATATTACCGCTTACTTCCTCAAGCGTATCGATCGGGTAAAACGAAATTAAATCCTCAAGTCTGGTTGTTGCCGCCATATTTATTTTTAAATACGGGTCTTCAAAATTTGAAAGTTCGAGATTCCCATTAAATGTGTTGTTATTTAAGGCCGCTGTTATGTCTTTCAAGCGCAGAACACTATAGTGATTTCGTAACTCAATATGTCCGGTAAGATTTACATTGGTTAAGGTTGTGTTTTGTTGTTTGTAGGTGATTGAGCTGTTTTTAATTCCGAAATCTGACTTCAATACAAACGGTTTTCCAGCTTGATAATGGCATTGGCCAGAGGCATAAAATTCACCCTCGCTTTCGTATTCCGATATTTTACTTTTGAATTTTTCGGGCAATAAAGATAATGTTGTAGAAATATCCAGATTCTTACCATTAAAATCTATATCCAGAGATTGTAGACTGTCTTTAATTACAAAATTACCGCGACTGGCAATATGGGTTGAGTTGATAAAACTTTCCGATTTCCTGATCGTGTAAGACGAACCGCTAACGTTAAGTTCAATATCAAACTTAAGATTTTTATCATTCAGATACTTCACCTTTTCAACCTGAAACTGGTCAACAAATGCAGCGCCATCTGTTTTTAAAACATAATTTTCGTCATGAAACTTCCCTTTAAAATTAACTTCTTTGAGAAAGGTGTTAAGTTTAATCCGATGTTTACTATCTCTATAAATCAGACGAATGTTTGTGACATGGATTTTTTCAAGCGCAAAATTCAAACTGTCATGTTCGCCTTTCTTTTCGTCAGACTTCCACACCAAATAGTTAGCATTGCCTTTTTTATCAACTTTTAAATAACACCTGGCTTCATCCAGAACAATTTTTTTTATGGTGTAATTTCCATTGAACAACTCGCTTACATTAAAAGCAAGCGATAGGCGTTTGGCATACAAGAGTGTATCTCGTGAGCCGAAATCTTTCGGATCCATTGCCGTAAGCTCTTTGAATTCGATGGCACAATCGGGAAATGATTTTAAAATAGTAAGATCAATGTTGTTGGGATGAATGCGTACTTCTGTTTTTAAATATTTATTCAACTCCTTAATAATGAGGTTTACCACATCTTTTTCGTAAATAATAACCAAAGAAATACAAATACCAATAAAAGATACAATCATAACAAACACCCATAAAAACAGACGTTTAATGAACCGCAAACTTCCATGCCTTTTAGGTTGCGGTTCCTCGATTTGTTGATTATGTTGTAGTGTTTCGATGGTATAAATTTCAGGTTTAAGACGAGTTAATTTCGCCAATTAATTCCTTTGTATAAACAATGGACTATTAATAATTAAAAGATATAACGCTGCAATTCCAATAAAGTACAGGTAATTTTAGTTTGCAATCCAAGACCATGCATTTCGATTATTTCAGCTGGATCATCTTACCCATTCTCATTTTCATTTCCCGTTTGGGCGATGTAACCATGGCGACGCTAAGGCATATTTTTATTTCGAAGGGATTAAAAAAAATAGTTCCCTTCCTGGGCTTTTTTGAAGTTTTAATTTGGCTTGTTGCAATGCGTCAGGTTTTCAGCCATCTTGATAATGCCGCCTGTTTTGTGGCATGGGCTGCAGGATTCAGTGCCGGCACGTATTTGGGAATGCATATTGAAGAAAGATTGGCCATTGGGACACAAATCATTCGTATCATTACCGCCGAAGACATTGTTCCCCTCATTGAAGTCTTAAAAAAACGCAATCAGGGGATAACCATTGTAGACGGACATGGCGCAGTTGGACCAGTCAAATTAATTTTCACAATCGTTAAACGCACTAACAAAGCTCAGGTGATTGAACTGATACGAATTTATACGCCAAAAGCGTTTTATTCCATTGAAGACGTAAAGGGTTCGGAACGAGGGATATTCACGGATAAAGGAGAAACTACAGCCATACGCAGACTTTTTTCAGTTAACGCGGGGAAGTAAGGGGAATGATTGAGCTGTTGTAAAGTTCAACAACTTTGGCCAATTTAATCTTCTTTTTTCTAAAACTTCGTAATGCTAAGGTTTCAAGACCGATTCCAATTCCCAGTGAAGTCAGGCCCACCGTAATACCATCTTTTTTAATTTGTGCGACCTGCTCCTTGCTTTTATAGGCATTTGGATATTGGATTAAAGAACTAAAACAATACAAACCGCCAATAGCCACAACGGCTATTCCTGTGAAAAAAAGTCCGTTTGTGTTATGGTTTGATATTTTCAGGTTACGAACAGATTTTAAAAGTTCGTGTGACCCTGTCTCTTTTCCCAAACATTTTGCTCTTTTTACGAGTTCTCTCTCGCCAATTGGTTTTGAATATGAAGAGTACACTAAATGGTAGCGATTGCCTGTTCTTTCAATGGGTGGTTGATCAGATGCAGAATATTCCGATTTGATGGTATCAACGACACCATTCGCATATTTAATGCGGGCTATTTTCTTTTTTGCATCTTGATGAAGGTTATCATCATTCCTATCAAAGTATCTATATTTCACCAACTGAGGGTTTATCTCCAACACCTTTACTGAAATAATTTTACCATTTTTAAACACAATAGTATCCTGAGTTTGACCGATGAAATGAGCTATAAACAGAATAAGGGTAAAAATGAATTTCTTCTCCATACATTTTATTTACCTAATAACATTTTCGCGCCCAGTATGATGATGATTGCACCAAAAATCTGTTTTACCGTTTTTTGGTCCAGCGAAATAGAAAGTTTGCTTCCGAAATAACTTCCAAAAATAAACGTTGAACAAATGATTAATCCGGTTTTAAAGTCTACATATCCTTGCTTGTGGTAATTCAGCACGCCAAGTATCCCAATTGGTAATAAAAACATAAAGAGTGTGGTGCCTTGTGCCTGATGCTGCGTAAAGCCTAAAAAATAAACCAAAACGGGCACGATGATGATGCCACCACCAATTCCTACCATGCCACTTAAAAATCCGGCAGCTAAACCTACTGCTAATAAAATTAATAGAATACTGATACTCATGGGCTTTTTGTTTTGCATCAATCCTAAAAATCGGTTGTTAAGGATAAATAGGTCATTCCTTTCTGAACTTTTCGATCGTCAACGCCCCATGCGAAGTCAACACGGATAAAATATCCCAGTAAACGTGAACGTAGTCCAAAACCATAGCCTCCAACAATTGGTTCCTTTTGATTATAGATAGTGAGAGTAACCGGATTTCCAACATACACATTTTTGTTTAGTACATTCTCTTCACTATACGGATTCTTATCATACCAAGCCATTCCTACATCACCAAATCCAATCACCTGAAAATTCTGGATAAAATCAGAACGGATCGGGCGATTTAAAAGGTATCTGAAAATTGGCCAACGGATTTCACTGTTCCAAACCACAAAATTATTTCCATTGCGTATATTTTGTTTGAAACCACGCATATTGGTTGCCAATGTTTGAAACT
The DNA here is from genome assembly GCA_029237825.1 of Bacteroidota bacterium. Lineage (GTDB taxonomy): Bacteria > Bacteroidota > Bacteroidia > B-17B0 > Aurantibacillaceae > UBA4416. The sequence goes on from JAQZBQ010000001.1 coordinate 146,640, forward strand.
GGTATTGATCCTGATTAACAATATTAATCGTTTTATCAAATTGCGGGTTCAACCAGTTATCAACCCCGCCCATATAATAAATCAGACGGTCTGTTCCCCATGATGTTGCTCCCGCAAAGCGATTGGCCCAAATTAAATCCCTATGAATTTTTTTATAATTTCTCCAGTCAAATCCAAACGTAAATAAATCATGTTGTTCCCGATGGATTAACCTGAAATATTCTGTCCACACTTTAAACCGTGTTCCGTTAAAAAGATTCAAGCCACGCTTTCTGGTATTGTCAAAAATATATTCCGCTTTTAATCCGCCATAATTATCATATAAATTAGGCTCTGGCAAACTCTCGTCGCTAACAGAAGCAAAAACCATCCTGTCGTTACGATACATTACCGACAAACGCGTTGCGGCTACCTCACTGAACGGAATTTTCCATGAATATCGGGCGTCATGGGTTTGAATTTTGGTAACGCCCTGTGACCCATTGACTTTTAGAAAGGATTGTCTGTGAAGCACAAGTTGCCTGTCAACCTGGCGGATCCGGTTTTCCCAGCTTAATAAATACTCATTATCAAGTGTGCCAGCAATACGGAAACCCGCTACAATGCGTTTATCTTCAAACAAATCACTAAGACCAATTTTAAACAATACATTTAATCCGGGATTGAGGTATACCGGGCTTCCGCCACCGGCAAAACGCTGATAAGTAGTAGATAAAAATGAATTATCCAATTGAGAAACCACCTGATCTGTTTTAAAACTGGTATAATAGTTTTGCTGAATCGGGAAAATTAAATCCGTAGACTTTTTTGAAATCGAATCCTGGCTTTTGTTAACCACTTTCAAATTGTCGTCAGTCCGGCCTGGTTGATCTTCGGTAGTGTTTGTTGCAGGAGGCTCTATTCGTTTTTCCCCTTTCAGATTATAATTTTCAAAATCAATGCCGTCATTCTTTGTGGTGGTATCTGTCTTCTTAGGTCCCAGGTCTTCATCCCTCCGAATGGGGTTGGTGATGATAATTTTGTCGGGATCTGATAAATTAGTGCGTGGTGACGCTTTAAACCAAGTTTTATTGATGGCGAGCGGCTTAATCTGATCGGGCGGGATTAATGAAGAAACCATCAGTTTTTCTCTGAAATCATCCACAATAATTTCGGCATATTTGGTAAAGCGTGAATTGATGTGATGTTCCTGGATATTTTTTTGATAGTTAGTGATAGGCCGTGAATTATAAAAATAACGGTAATGTTCGGTTGTATCAACAAAGGATATAGAACTATCAAGGACACCAATATACCGGTTGTAGATACCGTTAAACTCACTCAAATAGGAAATTACACCTTTACTATATTCCTGAGGCTGCGTTTCATTCACATTTGGTGTATTTGTTACCCGATACAAAACTGTGGATTTAGTTCCTGCGTTGTAATAAAATACGTCATTATTTTTAGAAAATTTTAGATTGAGTTTAGCATCTTCGTTAGCACGAATGGTATCGTGCGCGCGATTGGATTCAAACAGAATGCCTTTGGAGTTATCTACAAAAACCGGATTATTATCATCCCAGGCATCGTTGGTTATTTGTTCAATTCCGCCAGAATTTAATGTAAAAATAAAAATATCCGACTGTCCTTTTCCTTTTTTTACCGCACTCATGACAATGCGTTTTCCGTCATGCGAAAACGCATAACTGTTTACCTTTTCAAAGCCAGTAACGTTTCGCTTATTGGTTTCCTTAGTTTCGATATCATAGGTGTGAAGCTTTAAAATATTTTTTCGTTCATAGATCATTGACACGATTGCATTATTTGGGTGCCATGCGATTAATGGATAACTGTTATCCTCCAACCTTTCGAGTTTTGGATTCAGCTTTATCAAGCGGCGCGTCTTTTTATCACCAAGAGTATTCACCCAAACCTTGTATTGACCAAGTTCACTGGTTGCATAACTAATTTTCTGTCCGTCGGGACTGAGTTTCAGCTGATAATAATGCCTTGATTTTTTTTGCTTTCTTATGACCGATTCTGAAACAGGGTTCCTACGTGTAGTATCCCGGTAATCAAAATAACGCTTTGCCATTTTATTGGTAAACTCGCTGGTCATATTTTGCACAGATAATCCTAACACATACAAAAACGCGTTATTTGCGTTACGGCTTACTTTAGTCATGTATAAAAGGTTAGGTATGATAGCCTCGCCGTATTCTTCAGCCACATAATACCACATCGCGTGACCAGCCATTGTTGCTTCTTTCCCGGTGAGCTGGTTAAACTTGAGAAAACGATCATTTTGGATTGCATCCATGACGCGGTTATCAATAGAAGAATTCCAGCCTTCGGATATATAGGCAATCAATCCGTTTTTAAACCAATCGGGTAAATTTAAAAGTGTTGAGTTCCTCACTACATCCCTCGTTCTGCCCCCGTACATCATCTGATCGATCATTAATTCCGCAAGCGCAGCGCGAATTTGCCTGTCCAGATCGGAACGTGAACCAGTAAAATAAATAAAGATTTTATCGCCAATGATGCGTGTAACACCGCCAATATTCCCGTTCTCTTCTCCCGCTAAACCAATATTACTTTGTTTAAAATCATTTTGATTATTGTAAACAATTACATCGACTTTATCATCAAGCTGAAAATCCAGACGCTTTTCCATAATAGGTAACTGGCGGTTTACCGATGTAGCTGCATACCTCGCAATTTCCTGACCGCCTTCATAGAGGTAAACGCGGAAACGCTCGAAATCAAAATAAGTCCAGTTAAAGGACTGATACTGGATCCTGTTTTTTCCAAATTCCAATTGCGACCCATAATAAAACTGACTGAACACAGTTTTAACACACATCACTAGCAAAAATAAAGGGAAAATGCGCCTCATTAATTTGGATAATAAGCCCTAAATTTAGCAAAAATATCATATAAATTGCCATGATAAGCTTACACTTTTTTACCTTCGGGCCCTTCCAGGAAAACACATATATCCTTTGGGATGAAACTAAAGAATGTATTATTATCGACCCGGGAAATAGTAATGCGTCAGAAAACAAAAAGTTAAGTGATTTTATCAATCAATCACAATTGTTACCTAAGCGTTTGATATTAACACATGGACATGTAGATCATATAAACGGTAACAAATACGTGTCGGATGCGTTCGGACTGCTGCCGGAAGTTCACAAAGACGATGTTTACTTCATTGAAAAACATTCAGCAACAGCTAACATGTATGGAATTCCTGCAGAGCAAAGCCCGATGCCTGTTTCTTTTATCCGGGAAGGAGACATAATTTCTTTTGGGAATTCTTCTTTAAAAACGCTTCATACTCCTGGTCACTCACCTGGCAGCCTATCATTTTACAGCATGGATGATGCGCTCATCATCGGTGGCGATGTACTCTTTTACGGAAGCATCGGCCGATCTGATTTACCAATGGGTAACCATGAAACATTGATTCAATCAATCAAGGAAAAGCTGATGCCTTTAGGCGACCATATGAAAGTATACAGCGGGCATGGAATGGCAACAACCATTGGATTTGAGAGAATGAACAATCCTTTCCTCGTTTAAACTCCCGGCGCTTCCTTAATTTTTGAATTGCATACAATACTTCATTGTTATGGAGTAGTATATTCGTAAAAACTTACGCACTTAAAAAGATTAAGACCTATGCCTAATCACCTCATTAAAGAAAGCAGTCCCTATTTACTACAACATGCAAACAATCCGGTTAACTGGTACGCGTGGAATGACGAAACCTTAAGTATTGCCAACCGTGAAAACAAGCTAATATTAGTAAGTATTGGGTATAGCGCCTGTCATTGGTGCCATGTGATGGAGCATGAAAGCTTTGAAGATGAACATGTGGCAGAAATTATGAATAAGTACTTTATTAATATTAAAGTTGATCGTGAAGAGCGGCCGGATATTGATATGGTTTACATGGGTGCTGTGCAGCTGATGTCGGGTCATGGCGGATGGCCACTCAATTGCTTTGCCCTCCCGGATGGAAGACCAATATATGGCGGAACCTATTTCCCTAAACACCAGTGGATTAATGTACTGGAGAATCTTGCCAACCTTTTTAAAACCGATCCGCAAAAAGTGTTTGAGTACGCAAAGCATTTAACAGATGGCTTGGAACAATTAGAAATGCCAAAACCATTACCTGATCATGATTTTAGTGCCGACACCCTTTCCAAATCGGTTTCAAAATGGAAGCAGGCGTTTGATCCAACCTTTGGAGGCCCAAATAAAGCTCCGAAATTCCCGTTGCCAAATAATTACTTGTTTCTTCTACATTACTCATTCTATGAAAATGACATAGCATTAAAAAAACATATTGATCTTACCCTTACCCGCATGGCATGGGGCGGGATTTATGATCACATCGGTGGAGGGTTTGCACGTTATAGCACTGACTTGTTCTGGAAAGTTCCGCATTTTGAAAAGATGCTTTATGATAACGCGCAACTCATTACTCTTTATTCTCTTGCATTTAAACAAACGCAAAATCAATTGTACAAAAATGTCGTTTACGAAACCGTTCAATTTGTGGAACGGGAACTGATGAACTCCGAATTTGGTTTTTATTCTGCGTTGGATGCTGACAGCGAAGGCGTTGAAGGAAAATATTATGTCTGGAAAAAAGAAGAACTTCAGTATCTCCTGGGGTCTGACTTTGAAATTTTTGCAGACTATTATTGTGTAAATGAAACGGGATATTGGGAGGAGGAGAATTACGTATTGTTGAAAAACGCGGATGAATCTCTTATCGCCTTTAACCACGGCTTAATGGTTCATGAACTGAAATTTAAAATTGATAGTTGCCGGCAAATTTTGTTAAGCGCAAGAGATCAGCGAATCCGTCCAGGTTTAGACAACAAAGTTTTGGCATCATGGAATGGCCTAATGTGTAAAGCGTTATGCGACGCGTACCTCGTGTTCGAAGAACCAAAATTTAAAGATCTGGCTTTAGGAAACGCTAATTATCTCTTAACCAACTATTGCAAGCCAGGAGGGAAAATCCTCCGGGTCATTAATCATAAAACAACGATTCATGGCTTTCTTGAGGATTACGCATTTGTATCGGAAGCAATGATTAGTTTATACCTGATTACAGCCAATGAAGAATGGCTGATTAAATCAAAAGAACTTACTGAATATGCCATCGCTAATTTTTATGAAGCCTCCAAACAAACGTTTTATTTCACCGACCTCACGCAGGAGAAACTGGTTGTAAGGAAAGCGGAATGGAGTGACAATGTTATGCCGGCGTCCAGTTCGCAAATGGCCATCAATCTTAAAATATTATCCGTATACTTTAACAATCCGGAATGGGCACACATCTCAGAAACACTCCTGAAATCTGTCATATCAGAAATTGAAAACTATGGCCCGGGATACAGCAACTGGGCACTTCTCCTTCTGCAAGTTATCAAACCTCAAACTGAACTTGTAATTGTTGGTAACCGTGTTAATGAAAAAATTCTTAGCATTTACAAACGAACCCCGCCAAATGTGATATTTGCTTTAAGCGAAAATGCTTCAGAATTGCCACTATTGAAAGACAGGTATGTAAAAGATAAGACTGTGTTTTATGTGTGCAAAAACAAAAGTTGCCTGTTGCCAACTGAGTCTGAGGAAGAGGTATTGAAACACATTGAAGAAACAAGAACTTAATAACACACACAACAAAAATGCATTTCAATTTTGGAATGCCAACCGCTGTTTTACCAACTCCTTTTTCCTGCTTTCTTTATTTATGTATTTGCCTGCAATAGTAAAAGGCCAAGCCCTGCTACCAACAGCCGAAACAGCATTTGAAAGCCAATTACCGTTCAACACTGAATATATAAAAACACAGAAAATAAAATCCATTACATTTGATATTATTGATAAAAAAGACTTACAGGTTGCAGAAGACAAAGGGCTTTTAAATTATTATGAATTTAACAAAGAAGGCCTGATTACTCGTTTTTATTATACATCAATCATTAAAACCATTCAAAAAGAGTTTCATACAGGCCCAAAATACCATAAGCGAAAACTAGTGAGTAACGGGCATTCGTATATAAAAAACGAATACGTGTACGACACAGTTTCCACGAATTACTTTTATACCCCCGAAAACAAGCTCAAGCTAAAGCGGTACAACGATGGCACTTACTATGAAAGTTTTTATTACGACTATACTCCGGATGGGAAAGTAGCAAAAGAAAAACGCTATAAAGAAACCAACATCTCGGAAAACAAACACGAATTTCGTCTTGGCGGTCAGTACCTCATCAGCGCAGAAACGTATTCCTATCAATCAACGGGTAAAAACCAGTTTAAAAAAATAAGTATGAATGATGAAGGGAGGCCGTATAAAGAGTCGATTTACACATTGAACGATGCTAAAAAAATAATAAGTATCAACGAACAATATACTGTTGCATGGATAACCCAAAACAGTTCATTTAATTACAACACGAAGGGTCAACTTATAAAAGCAAGTTATAAAAGCAATGCTAATGGTGAAGAGGAACAATTACGAACGTATGAATACGATTCAAAAGATTGCTTGCTGACTGAAAAGCACTTTAAAAATGGCGTTTTACTGAAAGAGATCAGTTATGTTACTGATACCTATAACCGGGTTAACTCCTATATTATCCGTGATCCAAATAATAAAACCATCCGAATCACAAAATTATTTTACCAGTATTAACTATTTATCACGGTAAATCACCAAATTAATAATTCCTTTGGTGGGAGTACTATTATCTGTTAACGAAACTACGAATGGCTTCCGCTGACCCTCGAAGCAATTGTAAACGACAAACCCTTTATCTTCGGTAGGATTTGGCAACTTCTTCTCATAATAGGTTTTAAGATCCATAAATAAACGGGCACTTAAATCAACGTCGTTGCAATCAATCTCAACGTCAACTTCGTCTAGGCTGTCATTTTTTAAATTATACGCAACTGAATAACTGGTCACGCTATCAATTTCGTATTCAAAGTAAAGATAATCATGGTCCACTTCTGTAGGCGCCTTTGTTTCGGCCTTTGTAATGACAGAGGCAGGACTGTTTAAGTCGATCCCTCTTATTACACCTTCTTTTGAACGTATAATTTCATCCAGCGCCTCGCTGTATTCTGGAAAAATACGTGGCTTTTCTTGTTTAACTTCAGCAGGCTCCTGCCGGCATGAAAAAAAACCAATCGTTACAACTAATAAACCGAAATAAAATAAATGACGCATATAATGTTTTAATGTCTTCTGTTATTGAATCAGGACATATTTTTCTGTAGGCACTATGCCGAGGCTTCCTCCTCCTCAGCTTTTTTTTCTGGTCTCATCTGCGGGAACAACAGAACATCCTGGATAGAAGGCTGATTTGTCAGCAACATACACAAACGGTCGATTCCAAATCCAATTCCTGCTGTGGGCGGCATTCCATATTCAAGAGCACGTAAGAAGTCGTAATCAATGAACATCGCTTCATCATCGCCACGTTCCATTAATTTAACCTGGTCCTCGAAGCGTTCCCGCTGATCAATCGGATCGTTTAATTCCGAATAAGCATTGGCAATTTCTTTTCCATTAATCATTAATTCAAAACGTTCAACCAGTCCTGCCTCTGTCCGGTGCTTTTTAGTTAACGGACTCATTTCAACCGGATAGTCAGTAATAAAGGTTGGTTGAATGTAATTCCCTTCACATTTTTCCCCGAAAAGCGTGTCGATTAATTTTGCTTTACCCATCGACTCATCAATTTCGATATATAGCTGTTTACAAACTGTTCTTAGCTCCGCTTCATCCATTTTGCTGACATCGATTCCAGTATGCTCTTTAATTGCATCCATAATAGTGATGCGTTTGAACGGTGGTGCAAAACTGATTGTTTTATCGCCTACCACCACATCAGTAGTTCCATGCAAATCCATGGCTATTTTCTCTAGTAATTTTTCAGTGGTGTTCATCATCCAGAAATAATCGCGGTAAGCCACGTAAAATTCAAGTACAGTAAACTCAGGATTATGAGTTCTGTCCATTCCTTCGTTTCGGAAGTTCCGGCTAAATTCATACACCCAATCAAACCCACCAACTATAAGTCTTTTTAAATAAAGTTCATTTGCAATTCGTAAGTACAACGGCATGTCAAGCGCGTTGTGGTGTGTTAAAAAAGGTCGCGCGGCTGCACCTCCTGGAATTGATTGCAACACAGGCGTGTCAACCTCTAAAGCGCCATGATCATTTAAAAAGTTTCGGATAGAAGAAATAATTTTTGTTCGTTGCGAAAAGGTTTTTTTTACCGCGGGGTTAATGATCAAATCTACATAACGTTGCCTGTAACGGAACTCCGGATCAGTAACTTCATCAAATGCATTTCCGTCCGCATCCGTTTTCACAACTGGTAGGGGTTTCAACGCCTTACTTAATAGTTTCAAGGAGGTCACATGGATGGAAGTTTCGCCCGTTTTAGTTGTGAATACGTATCCTTCAATTCCGATAATATCCCCAAGGTCAATTAACTTTTTCCAAACAATATCATATAAAATTTTATCATTTTCATCAGGGCAAATATCATCTCTCCGCACATAAATCTGGATGCGTTCTGTACTGTCCTGTAACACAGCGAAAGCAGCCTTTCCCATATCACGTACACTCATGATACGGCCAGCAAGTTTAATATCCTTATAATTGAGTTTATCGCGCTCATAATTTTCTTTGATATCAAGCGCAGTAACATTTACTTTAAATTCCTCGGCAGGATAAGGATCAATTCCCAATTTTTTCAATTCGGTTAATTTTTCCCGTCTTAATTCTTCTTGTTCGCTCAGTTCCTGAAACATTTGTAGTTATTTTTGCCCGAAGTTAACGAAATAGTAAAGCATGCCCTTACAGGAAATTCCTTAACTATTCACAATTTATCAATATTCGGGTCACCTTAAATTACTATTGTAGCGTAGTCCTTAATTTTTGGTTCCAGCGATACCCAAAGCGATTTAATATATTTTTAGACTGGAGGCAAAGAAAATGGATAAATTAAGCCTATTTTTGAATAATGAAGCTCCGATTAATCCTTACACACCTTCTGTTTTGCGTTATTTGCTCACATTCGCTAACTGGATTTGCACAGGAAGACGACGTTTCTAATGATTCCAGTTCTTTCCGATCAGGGTACAAACATAAAGGATTTCACGCGGGGTTATACGTGGGTGCGTTCTGGGCAAACAGGCACACAGCATACATTTACGATGGATATGGCTTTGATGAAAACGGACAACGCAATACATTTTCGAACAGCATCCTTTATAACCAGATTGTGAATGTTTATGGAGGAGCTAATGGCGGCAACGATTATATAGCCCAACTCCTGAATGTGAACCATGGAGACTGGTATTTTACTGAACAAGACATGCCTATTAACCTGCGTTATACAACTACGTACCTGGTTGGTTTAAACGCTCGCTATCAGATTCATAAAAAAGCGGGGATCATGTTAAACATTAATGCGTCAAAACTGATTGTCAACGGTAAATTCACCATCAGCTCAACCACACGTAATAACGGCTTTCAAAGCCAGGCTAAAATAAATGAGTTTACCATCACCGGTGCAGAACAACGATTGATGTTTCAGTTAGGGTACCAGAGAATCCTGGGTGATAATGAAAAATTAAATTTAATGGTAGAAGGCGGATTAAACATCATATTTTCCAAAGCCCAGAAAAATCAGGCTTTTTTAAATAGTGAGTTAAATGAAGGTGCAAACAATTTTACAATCGATTTAATGACTGTCTACAATCAACCACCGTATAGCTTTTACAGTGTTAAATATTTAATTGGAGCGGGTATTGGTGCAGTGGGCGGCATTGGCTTTCATCTCACTTTTAATCCCAGGTACACAGTTCAGCTTCTTTACAGTCCTTCATACGACCGGGTGGGACTTGGCTATAACCCATCATTCAGACTCCAGCACGGTGTTGGCTTAAGGGTATATTTCAATATGAGCTAATCAGATCCACTTTTTTTTCCTGAAATAAAAAAGTAGTCCGATAATGATACTGAGCATGACTCCCCATGTAATATAGTAACCATTTCTACTATGTATTTCGGGCATATTGTCGAAATTCATACCATAGACTCCGGCAATAAAAGTCACAGGAATGAAAATGGAGGACATGATGGTGAGTACCTTCATGACCTCGTTCATGCGATTAGCGTTTGTGCTTAAATAAATGTCCATTATTCCGGATAATAGGTCACGGTAGGTTTCAACCGTGTCAATGATTCGGGTCACATGATCGCTTAAATCATGTAAATAAATATCACTGGAAGGATTGATCAGGGTAGTTTCTGAACGAATCATATTATTGATCATATCGCGCATTGGCCACACTTGTTTTCGTAGGTAAATCATTTCACGCTTTAAATGATATAGTGCCAATAATGACTTCTTATCGGATGAGTCGATGATGTCCTCCTCTATTAATTCTATTCTGTCTCCAATTTTTTCAATTGCCATAAAATAGCAATCCACAACAGCATCCATCACAGCATAAGCAAGATAATCCGGACCTAATTTTCTCACACGTCCTTTATTTTGTCTAAGGCGGGAACGGATGATATCAAACGCATCGCCGTTATGTGGTTCCTGGAAAGAGATAACTGTATTTTTACATAAGATTACAGCAAGTTGTTCCGCTTCTACTTTGGTCCCATAGCTGATCATCTTCATAATAGCAACTACATAATGATCATAATCCTCAAACTTAGGCCGCTGATCCACGTGTACAATATCTTCCAGGGTTAAAGGGTGGATATTATAGATCCTGCCAATTTCTTCTACCAATTCGGGACGATGCAGACCTTCCACATTGATCCATTTCACCATATTTGGTTTTACGTGAGATAAACAGTCAGAAAGATCATAGAACTCTTCTTCAAAAAAATCAGTTTCGTTGTACTCAATCAGCGTTATCTTGACGCGATCAGTGCGTATTTCACCATTGTAAAATAATGTGCCGGGAGGGGCGCCGATATTTTCTGAAACGGAAGGCATACCTGATAAAATTAATAACAAAAAGTAAAAAAACAATTACAAAAAAAAGCAGAACTATTTGAGCAATCTACCCTGCCTGGGCTTCGCTTTTCATGACCATCTGAACGGTAAACCGGCTTCTTTGTTCCACTAAAATAACCTTATTACTTGTTAAAGAATCGATTGTTTCCTGTGTATAATAACGAACGGTCATTAACTCAAGTCCTGAATTATAGAGCACTTTAAATTGCTGCTGCAACTCCTCTACCAGACATTTAATCTTATCCGGATCACTGTCGCAACAAACTGAAAAACTTATGGCTGACAATTGCATGAGGTTGATTTTAATGCCATGCTTAGAAAATAATTCGAAGATATCACTAAGGTTGTCTTCAGCGATAAAAGAAAAATCCTTCGGCTGTATCGAAATCAAAACCTGATCTACTTTGAAAATGTAAGATGGTATATTCAGCCTTTTTTCACCATCCCTGATAATTGTTCCCTCACTTTTAGGTTCAAGAAAAGATTTAACATACAACGGAATATTTTTATTTTGAAGAGGCTTGATTGTTTTAGGATGAATTACTGTTGCGCCATAATACGTAAGTTCAATGGCATCATGGTATGAAAGTTCGTCAATTTTCTTTGTGCGTGCAAACCATTTGGGATCGGCATTTAAGACGCCAGGAACATCCTTCCATATTGTAACGGACTCGGCATTGAGACAGTAAGCTAAGATAGAAGCTGTGTAATCAGACCCTTCCCGACCTAAAGTAGTTGTAAAGTTTTCTGAGGTACCCCCAATAAAACCCTGCGTAACCATAATGTCAACGCTTTTCAAAAGTGGCGGGACATCTTTAGTGATGAGAGTTTCTGTGAGTGGGAAATCCACTTTTCCTTCGCGATACGTGTTATCTGTTTGTATGAGGCTTCGCACGTCTACCCATTTATTTTTTATACCAACTTCATTCAGATAGGCTGAAACTATTTTCGTAGAAAGTAACTCGCCCATGCTCACAATCTGGTCATATTCAAAATCAAAACCCTGCGTTGGATCATCTTCAATGATCCAATGAATTTCTACAAAACTATTCTCAAGTTCTGTAAAAATATGGTGAGCCGGCGATGGGAAAAGCTCGTGACAGATATTGAAATGATAGGTTTTGATTTCTTCTAAAATAGCCTCTGCGTCCTCCGATTTATAAAAATAGGCTTTTGTAAGTCGCTCTAGGTTGTTGGTGGTTTTTCCCATAGCCGAAACAACAACACAGAGTTTTGAAAGAGGAAATTGTCTTAAAACCTCAGCAACATTCTTTACGTTTTCCGCGTCCTTAACTGAAGCTCCGCCAAATTTAAATACCTGCATAAGGTTAAGTCAAACAAAATTAAACTTTCTCGGCGCTTTGTTTTACTTTTTGCGCATTCAAAATTGCAACCTGCTGAGCAACATTTTGGGCCATTTCGCGGAACGCTAAAGCCTGCGGCGTGGTTTCCTGTAAAATTGCAGGTCTTCCGGCATCACCGGATTCACGAATGCTTTGAACTAATGGTATCTGACCTAATAACGGAAGGTCCATTTCGGTAGCCAAATTCTTAGCGCCATCACGCCCAAAGATATAATATTTATTGCCCGGTAATTCTTCCGGCGTAAAATATGCCATATTCTCTACTATGCCTAAAACGGGAACATTGATGGCAGGTAATTTAAATAAAGCGATTCCTTTGCGCGCATCCGCTAAAGCTACCTGCTGTGGAGTACTTACAATAACGGCTCCAGTAATTGGCACTGTGCTGCAAAGAGTAATTTGAATATCACCAGTTCCCGGAGGAAGATCGACAATTAAATAATCGAGCTCGCCCCATGCGGTATCAGTAAATAATTGCGTTAAGGCCTTAGAGGCCATTGGCCCTCGCAAAGCAATAACCTGATCAGGGCCAGCCAAAAATCCAACAGAATTTAATTTAACGCCATAGCTCTCAACGGGTTTCATTTTCGGTTTTCCTTCGTACTCTCCTTTCCCGGGCATATCATTCTGCACATCAAACATAATGGTTTGAGATGGACCATAAATATCAGCATCCACTAAACCTACTTTAGCGCCCTGTTTAGCCAGAGCTACCGCAAGATTTGCAGATACAGTAGATTTTCCAACGCCACCTTTCCCGGAAGCTACAGCAATCACGTTTCTAACTTTCGATAAGGTTCCAAGGTCTTTTTCTCTACTCGTTGTTACATTGGCCGTCATATTTACATTAACCAATGCTTCCTTATCCACATAATGCTTTATGGCGTTGATACACGCATTGTGGATCATATCTTTCATAGGGCAGGCAGGAGTAGTTAGCACTACAGTAAATGAAACATTTTTTCCGTTCACCGCCACGTCCTTAATCATTCCCAAGGTAACCAGGTCTTTTTTAAGATCCGGGTCATCCACATATTTTAATGCGTTGATAACGCTGTCTACTGTAATTTCCATTGTCGTATGTTGTTTATCCGCAGAATCTACGAAGTATTATCTCGAAATTGCAGAACTTTAATATTATCTTTTCAGTTCAGGTTTTATATCTGGTTAGCCAGATTCAATAAATTTCCTTCTTCAAAATCACGTCCCATAATCTGTAGGCCAATCGGCAAACCATTGCTGTGCATGCCATTCGGCACCGAAATTGCCGGGCATCCAACGATGTTTGCCTGTACGGTAAAAATATCTTCAAGGTACATTTTGATGGGATCAGTGCTGTTCTTCCCGAATTCAAATGCTGTACCGGGAGTAGAAGGCGTTACAATGAAATCATGCTCAGTAAGTATTTCACGTGTTTTCTGACGGATCTTATTTCTAACTTTCTGTGCCTTTCCATAATAAGCATCATAGTAGCCGGCACTTAACACAAATGTGCCTAACATAATACGGCGTTTTACCTCCTTACCAAAACCTTCACTCCGCGTTTTTTTATAGGTACTTTCTAAATCCGTTGCATTTGGGCTTCTGTATCCAAAGTGAACACCATCAAAACGTGAAAGGTTGGAAGATGCTTCAGCGGTAGTTAATACATAATAGGTAGGAACAAGAAAATCGAGGAATGGAAAATCAACTCCTGTTACTTCATGACCACTGGCTTTTAATTTTTCGAGGGCATTTAATGTTTGTTTCTTGACTTCAGGATCTAAACCGTTAGATTCCACACACTCATTCAGGTATGCAATCCTGAACTTTTTATCTTCGGATAATCCCGATGTATAGCTGTCCACTTTTTTTTGGGATGCTGTTGTGTCAAATTCATCTTTTCCAGCCATAATTTCAAGCAATAGTGCTGCATCTTCAACCGTTTTCGTAATCGGACCAATCTGATCAAAAGAAGAGGCGTAAGCAACCAATCCCCAACGCGAAATCCGACCATAGGTTGGCTTTAATCCAACTGTTCCTGTAAATGAAGCAGGCTGCCGAATTGAACCGCCCGTATCTGAACCCAAAGCCACATGGCACAAATTAGCAGCAACTGCAACTGCAGACCCTCCTGATGATCCACCAGGCACCGTTTTTTCGTTTATCGGATTCAGTACTTTACCAAAAGCAGAATTCTCATTACTACTCCCCATCGCGAATTCATCACAATTCAAACGCCCGATTATAATAGCGTCTTCAGATAAAAGGCGTTCAACTACTGTTGAAGAATAAAGTGACTCGAAACCCTCCAGAATTTTAGAAGAACATGAAACTTTATGGCCTTTATAACAGATATTGTCTTTCAATCCGATTATTACACCCGCAAGTTTTCCTGCTGTCTTCCCTTTAATTTTCTCATCCACTAACAACGCTTGTGCTAAAGCAGACTCGTTGAAAACTTCGAGAAACGCGTTCAGGTGTTTTTTCTCTTCGATAAATTGAACGGTTTGGTTCACCAACTGAACACAAGAAGTATTGCCGGTAGCAAGGTCCGACTGAAGATTCTTTATTGTTGAAAATGTATACACAATTGATCTATTAAAAAATAAAAGCGTCACCCTAATAGAATGACGCTTTTAAAAATACAGTGAATTAAATTATTTTTTTTCTACGTCAGTCGATTCAGAGGCGCCATCCTTGGCATCTTTAAATTCTTTCATCCCTTTACCTAATCCTTTCATTAACTCAGGAATTTTTTTACCGCCGAACAGTAATAAAACAATTACTAAAATAATGATGATTTCCGGTGCACCCAGTCCGCCTAACATACCTAAGATTAATGCTTGTGTCATTGTAATAAATTTAGGCTACAAATATACGGTTTTATTGCTTTTAAGCAAATTGGAGGAAAACTACTATTTTTGGTAAAAATAGCGCCATGATTAAGAAAATTGAACATATTGGAATTGCTGTGAAAAGTTTAAACAGCTCAAACGATCTTTTTAAAAAACTGTTTGGAAAAGACCATTACAAGGTCGAATCGGTTGAAAGCGAAGGCGTAAGCACCTCCTTTTTCCAACTGGGAGAAACCAAGATCGAACTTTTAGAAGCAACGAAGGAGGAAAGCGCGATTGCTAAATTTATTGATAAAAAAGGTGAAGGAATTCACCATATTGCTTACGAAGTGGATGACATTTATCAGGAAATGGAGCGATTAAAATCCGAAGGATTTGAAGTATTGAACAAAGAACCGAAACAGGGTGCTGATAATAAACTTATTTTCTTTTTGCACCCGAAAAGCACCAATGGTGTTTTGGTGGAATTGTGCCAGGAAAAATCTGTTTAAATCCCATTTGATTCCCTCGCAGGATTCATGACTGAAAAAGACTGAACAAGATGATATTCATTTTATTGAAACCGATATAGGATATCACCCATAATACCTGTCGCCTTTATAAAAAAAATTCCCTTATTTATTGATGTTCCGGCACAACGAATTCATCACAATTTTAAATTTCTACAATTGTTTATGAGTGTGAACTCCTACCCATTCTCTAATTGAATTATCGGGATTCAAAACAGGGATTGCCCTTATCGAAAACCATTCATAGTTTCCGTTCACTGTTTTCACACGATGTTCAAATTCAAATGGCTTTCTTTCAATTACAGCTTCATTCCACGCATCAACAGTGGCCTGCGCATCTTCCGGATGGACAGCTTTCGCCCATCCAAAGCCCTGATACTCTTCCGGTTTCTGTCCGGTTAATTCTTCCCATCCTTTTTGTTCTCCCGTCATTTCACCATTAGGACTATTAGTCCATAATATACCCTGTATGGCTTTTACAGCCGCCTCAAAGCGCTGTTCGCTTTCCTCAATTCTGTTACGAGACATTACCTGTTCGGTAACATCAACACCAATACCTACAATTCCATGGGTTTCATTGGCGCTATTTTTAAGCGGTTGATAGATGAAATTAATGTAAAGTGTTTCCTGCTTTCCATGCCTTAATAGAGTTACCGGCATTTCGTTGGCGATAAAAGGGTTTCCAGTTTGATATACATCATCCAGAATTTTTCCAAAGCCTTGTGAAACCAGCTCGGGAAAAGCATCCAATGCGGATCGATCAATCACTTCTTCAGATTTCTTTCCCCATAATTCCAAGGCCATGACGTTTGCCAGTTTAATTACCTTATCTTTTCCCAAAAGCATTGTCATAGCCACAGGCGATTGATTGATTACGCTTGTCAGGTTCTCATTAACTTTCTTTTTGGCTTTTACCATTCTGAGTTGAACAGCAATCCTCGCCAATAATTCTTTTGATGAAAAAGGTTTTATAAGATAATCATCTGCTCCGGTATCATATCCTTCCAATTGTGCCTCTTCACCGGCCCTGGCAGACAAAAGCACAATTGGAATATGATTTATACGTTCATCATTCTTGATTTCTTTTACCAACTGATATCCGTCCATAATTGGCATCATTATATCACTGATCACGAGCGTAATGTTTCCGTCTTTTAATTTGTGTAATGCCTCCATGCCATTTGCTGCGGTAACAACATTATATGTTGTTTCTAAAAGGCGTTTGATATGTTCGCGCATATCTGGATTATCATCCACCAGAAGAATTGCCTCTGTCACTTCCTTTTCTTCTTTCACAGTTTCCGGATTATTTATAAATCCGGAAGCTTCCGCAATCAGAAGATTGTCTATTGGAAAATCAAAGTCAGCTTTCTTTTTTACTATTTGATCAAGTGGCAAATGATTCTTCCCAAAGGGAATTGAAACGGTGAAGCGACTACCCACACCTTGCTTACTGTCTACTGATATAGTACCACCATGAATTTTTACAAGTTCTTTAACAAGGGATAGTCCAATACCAGTTCCTTCGTGAGTTCTTGCATCATTTCCTTGCACACGGTGAAACCGTTCAAACATAAGCGGGAGCTCCGACTGTGGGATTCCTACTCCTGTATCCTCAACAGTTAAAACCGCATTTTGGTGTTCCGAAAAAACATGAACTGTAATGGATCCACTCAGCGTGTATTTAAATGCGTTCGACAAAAGATTAAATACAATTTTCTCCCATATCCCTTTATCAATGTACACAGGCTGAACAAATTCTTCTGTTTTCACATTAAATTGGACTCCGGCTTTCTCAATCATTGAACGAAAATTACCGGCAAGATTTTTTGTATAGGCAGAAATATCTTCGAGGCTAAAATCTGCTGTTTGTCTTCCGGACTCAATCCTGCTAAAATCCAAAAGATTATTAACGAGCTTCAGCAGGCGCATCGCATTTCTATGCGTTGTATCGATATGCTGCTTTTGTAACTGTGTTAAGTTGCCCTCTGAGTTCCTCAATAATTCTTCAAGCGGACTTAATATCAACGTAAGGGGTGTTCTGAATTCGTGGCTTATGTTAGAGAAAAATATAGTTTTTGCTTTATCAATTTGTTCTAGCACCTCTCTTTTCGTTCTTTCTACCTCAATAGAGCGAATATTATTTATGGTAATACCAATAATATTTGCAGTCTCTTTAAGAAAAGAATAATAATCATTATCAAGCCGCTTTCGACTATTCAAACCGAAGACAACGTATGAACTAATCCTTCCATCAACTTCCCTGAGAAGAAATATAATTGCCTCGGATGTCGGCTCTGACCATAAACTTACCGGTGTGTTTTTCAGATACTGATCAAGATTATAGAGGTGGAGACTGTTTTCACTTTCATCGATTTCGTCAAATGGGAAAGGTTGAACAACTCCTAATTTGTCAAACTCTTCATCAGTCAAAGAATGTGTTTTTAATTCCCTGCCATTTACTTTATCAAGTGTATATAAAAAACTGAAAGGGAGATCAATTAAATCCCTGCGAAAAAGTTCTTTCAGGTTATCATACACATCAGGTTCACTTTGGCAAGATGATAAATCCAAAGCAAGTGTGTTTATAAAAGAAGCTCTGCGATCTGAAATAACGCGGTAGGTGGTTTCAATTGCAGCATTAAAAATACCCGCTACAGCGCCCGATTCGTCATATACCGGTGTAAACGTAAAATCAAAATAACATTCTTCAACTATCCCGTGCCGCTCCATCGGAAGCAAAGCATCTTTTGATCCGGTTGGCGTGCCGTTAGTCATGGTTTCTTTGAATAATGGTTCAATATCATTCCAGATGTCGGGCCAAACCTCAATAGCAGGCCTCCCAAGTGCCCAGGGATGTTTATTTGCAAGTATTGGGCTCCAGGCATCATTATACAATAAAACCAAATCTTTACCCCAGTAAATCCCAATCGGGAAATTAGAACTCAGGCAAATGCTTAAAGTTGACCGAAGGTTTGATGGCCATTGAGAAATTGGCCCAATTTGCGTTGCTTCCCAATTGAAGTTACGAATTAAGTCGCCCATAGAACCTCCTCCGGAAAGGAAACGCAGAGAGGCATTCTGTGGATCCTTACCATTTTTAGTTTTCGTTTTAGTTTTCATGTAATCAGGGATAGTTAACGGATCGTACGAAAACCCTTTTTAAGTCAGCGGGATCGATGCAAATATATAAAATTATGGGCAGAAGGATAAGAGGATAATTTTGCAACAACCCCACTTTTCAAAGAAAGAGGTGAAAAATGATCCGGGTAAATAAGATGTTTGATACATTATAACCTTACCTGTAACGTCACATAAAAATTTCTGGGATCTGATGGCAAAATTCCTGGTCCCGGATACCCTTCCGCGCGGCGGGTAAAATACACTTCATCCATAAAATTGTTGATACCGGCCGAAAGGTTTAACATCTTCCATGTGTATTGTGCCGACCAGTCGCAAATGGTATAAGCGGGAATAAGGCCTGTGATGGCGTTCGTACTGAATTTTGAATTACTCGCATCAGCATACTGCTCTGCTGTATAGGAACCTTGAACAGTTGTGCTAAAGTGTTTGTATTTATAGGTTATTCCCGAACGTAAGATTGATTGAGGAACCAATTCAACAAATTTGTTATCAAACCCACTTTGCTGACTGCTGATGTAACGTGCATCCGTATATGAGGCGTTTACAAAGACACTTAATTTATGTTTGGCATCTTTCCTTATCAACCTGATTATGTCAAGTTCGGCGAAACATTCGGCGCCCATGTTTCGACTATCAGAAATATTAGTCCGGTAGCGGT
This sequence comes from Bacteroidota bacterium, assembly GCA_029237825.1. Classification (GTDB taxonomy): domain Bacteria; phylum Bacteroidota; class Bacteroidia; order B-17B0; family Aurantibacillaceae; genus UBA4416. The sequence continues at coordinate 166,227 of JAQZBQ010000001.1, forward strand.
ATAATACGAAAGTCGATTCATCCACTTTAATAACCGACCCAATTCGATTATTATAACGCAGGTAATACACGCTGAAATCCAGGTATAATAAATCCTTGAGACTGATACGTACGCCGCCATCTGTCGTGTATCCGGTTTCGTCTTTTAAATTCGGGTCTACCCGGGAATTAGGGTTCACAACCCGCATATCGTTGAAATTAATCGATCGGTAATTCTGACTGAAATTCACATATAATTCAATTTTATTGATGGGCTTATAAAGGAGGCCTACCCCACCCAATACAAATGAACGCGCGCTGTTTCTTTCTTCTTGGTGCCTTAAATCAAGGATAACATTCCCAGCCAAATCACGGTTAGTTTCCCGGTAATAACCATTGGCAGATGTATTTATGTACTCGAATCTCACCCCGGGTGTGATACTTAATTTAGGGCCCAACTGAAAAATATTTTCTGAAAAAACAGCGATATTCCTACTTGGGAAAGTATAATCACTATGCTCCAGATTGTCTGGAAAATTAAAATTGAAATGAGCCTTTGACGTGGTATCACCCAAGCCTTGTTTACGCAAAGTATGGCCCTGGTAGTATCGCGTGCCAATCAAAAAAACTGATGTTTGCCTGAATAACTGATAACGTTGAAGCAACTTTAATTCTGAGCCAAAGTTTTTATAATGGTCATCCATAATATCGCGCTCATTTAATGGATCTGCCCGATTAATTTGCCCGAGATAACCTACAGTTGTCCTATCCGCTAATAAGCCAAAATTCATCCAATTAATACGTGTTTGCGGTGTTAACTTCCAATCAAAAGCGATGGAAGCGAGGTTCCAGTTTACTTTAAACCAGTTACGCTTTCGTATACTTTGCGCGGGATCCCTTTCAAATTGTTTATCCGTTAAACCCCCAGGCTGTTGCGCCAGGTAAGTCATGTAGGTATACTCGGCAGTGATTTTAATTGCCGATGAAATCTGAAAATTTAAAGATCCATGAGCAGTATGCATCTTAAACTGAGAGTTAGGACGCCAACTGTTACCCTTTTTATATTGGTAAAAAGTATAATAACTGAGCTTTTTTACTGTACCACCCAAACTATTAAAACTGTTGAACAAACCAAATGACCCATAGGTTTGCCTTGAAGTAAGCTGTATTTTTTTTTCGCTGGGTGGTTTACGGAACTTAAAATTTATGAAGCCGCCAAACTGGGTTCCATATTGTAAACTTGCTGCGCCGCGTATTACTTCAATCCTGTCCAATGCTTCTGTAGGAGGTGTATAATAACTCTCCGGATAACCCAAAGCATCGGCACTGATATCATATCCGTTTTGGCGTGTGTTAAAATTGGAAACGCGGTTTGGATTTAAGCCTCTACCTCCAATTCCTAATTGTATTCCAGCGCCATCGTTCTCGAAAATATTTATTCCTGCCACTTTTGCGAACACTTGCCTGGAATTATTGGTAGCGAGGTTGGCGTTAATATCGTTTAGCAAAACAACTTCACTTTTTTTTCCGGCATAGATAGATGTACCTTCCACATTCATTAATTTTCCAATACCAAATGAATTTTCCTTTTCGGCTTCAATTACAATTTCTGAAAGGTTTGTGCTTAACGAGTCAAGTGTAATCAACAAACTCGTATCGGAAACAAGTTTTATTTTATGAGAATAACTTTTATAGCCCTTTAAAAATATATGAAGTGTTACATCGCCCTCACGGAGACCTGTGAGTATAAAATATCCCGCTGCATTAGTCTCAGTTTTCTTGCCTTGTGCATCGACATCAGCCTGAGAGGCAACCATGCCATTAGCTGCAAAAACAGTACCGTGGACGGTATGCAAATTCTGCGAAACCGCCATGGAACCAGCAATCAACATGAATATAATCAGGAACCGCTTTTTCACTTAATTTGAATTGGGAAGAATCCATTTTTTTTCAGCAAAATCATCTTCCGCTAAGCTCAAATCTGTTGATTTATTTACCATTAAGCGGCTGGCTTTACCATTCAATGTAACATAAGATTCCACGAGAATTTCGGGATCATTCATTCCCTGAGATTTAAACTCATTCTTTAAAAAATGAGCATAATTGATTAACATATCCGGTTGAGTTGCCATCATCTTTTCCTGCATGGGCGTAAGGTAATCGCAGTTAATAATTTCAGTTTCGCGTCCGGTACTTTTATCACGAACATAAAAAACCGCTGTTCCAGCTTTTTCCATGAGCATGACTCTCCAGGAAAAACGATATCCTTGCTCAGTCCAATATAAATTACCACCATACAATAAATAACGAAACGGCATCAACACTTGGATGGTAAAATGAATTACAAACAAACAGGTTAAGGGAGCTAACCGTAATTTTTCGGGAACATACAACACTTTTATTTCCGATAGTTCCTTTTTACCGGTACGTAATCTCAACCATCCGATAATTTTTAAATGAAAGTTTTCTGTAAAAAAAATCGTGGTTAATGCGATCATGATGTAAGGGAACATTCCAATATTAAAAAGAAGGGAAGTTGCCAAATGAAACACAATCACAAAAAAATAAGCGGGTTTAACAAAACGGGGAATAAATAACAGAAATGGAATAGTAAGATCATAAATACATCCAAACCAGCTGAAAAAATAGGCAACCCATTCTTTCGTTAAAAACGAACCTATCAGCGGCATTTCACTATGGGCAGGCAACCAGATTTTCAAAGGCTGTGCTTCCAAAAGCCAGTCGTTATTAATCTTTGCTAGTCCGGCGAAGAAATACACTACAAAAACCTGCAGTTTAATAGCGAGTATAAAATAATTTGGAACGTGCGATGCTTTTAATTTCTTGTTCCTCCACACATCCATCGAAAAATATCGGTGTGCCGGTAAAAAAATCAAAATAAAGGACGCAATGCTGATAAAATAATAGTGATTGAGGTAGTTGGTTTTGTCAATCAATTCAACGTAAGTGAATAAAACAAAAAAAAGCACTGCGGATGCCCGATAGAAAAAACCCAATGCAATAAAAAGCGATGCAATTGCCAGAATAATAAAAACAAGGTACATTCCTATTGAATCCAGTGGCTTAATCCATTCAAAGCCATAATATGGAAAAAAAAGTTTAGGCTTTATGTACATGTCATATACCCAGCCTTTAGCAATAAATCTTAAAACTGAAGCGAGCATTAAAATGCCAAAGGCCATTCTGAAAACGGCCAATGGAGCAAGATGAACAGGTTTCGTAAAATATGAATAAAGTTTATTAATCACCGTCGCCGTCCTGATAGGTAATAACAATGCCCATTTGTGAAGGCATATCTGTTTTCAATAACACTAAAAGCTTTACCATTTCTATGTAAGCAGCATCCACAGTGGCATCATCATTGATTACTGCTAGTGATAAAGGCTCATTAATTAAATTTACTTTTGCACGGGTGATTGAAAATTGTGTTTTAATCGCATCATTAAGGGTTCCCGTATTATGCTGCGCTCCAAGTGCATCCAGGTAATCATCAAGACCTAATCCGTCAGAACCGTTCAATGACCGGCCTCTGTACACATTTTCAATATTATCAAGACAGGATTTTAATAAACTCACTGAAATTGAGTTTGTGTAAATGGCTTCGCATTTTTCCGGCAACTTTTGTCCTAGTGATTTTTTTCCTAAAGGGATACCGACCTTAGCATTTTTCATCAAATCGATCTGAAAATTCAGATTATTCACTAAAAGTCCCAGGGAACTGCCTATTTCAGATCCGGTTGAACTATTAAAAGTTGATTGGTAACCGCCTACCCAACCACTTAGTATAATGGAGGCTTTTGACTGCATTTCATTCAAACAATCCGTCATATAGTTTTCACGGGCCGGTATGTTAACAAAAAGGTTCACAATATCTGCATCACTTAGGCCTGGACTGAATAATAAATAATCTAATGCTGGAAAACCTTTTGCATCCAGGTTACTAACGGCTGCGAGGTTATACCCGCCATTTGTTATATTCGATTGAATTTGATTGGTATCCGTAGGAAAAGTATTAAAGTTAGCATAAATAATCTCGTTTTCTCCCGGCCCAATTCCAAACAATTCCATCTTTTGGTAATCTGTATATGCCTGAATAAATTTTTGACGGACAACTAAAAGATTTGAAACCGTTTTATTTAATTTAAAATTATTAAAAGCGAGGGCAAAAGAATCGAGGGAGTTTTTAGCGAACTGTAAATTGGGAATCACCACATTGGACGAGTAATTACTAAGCATGCCTGGCTTATCAAAGGAAATTTCCTCTTCTTCAATTTCAGGATCTTTTTTCTTTTTGCATTGAACCACCGTTACTGCCATGATCAGCAGCAACATCCATGAGACTATATTCTTTAAGTTTACCATAACTGTGCGATACTCTGGCCGACGATTTAATCTTTAAAAAGGGATTGAGTATTTAAAATTAAAGAAAAGAACCCAAACACCAGGTTCTTTTCTCTTGCAATAATTTTTTACAATTTATTTTTATCAAGGCTAAACTTTGTAGCAAGTAAATCAATGGCCAAATCAATATTAGCTGTTGTTACATTATAAGTGTCTGTGCCTAAATATCCTTCCAGTGTTGCAATTTCAGCGTTTGTTAAGGTTTTTGAAGGATTGTATTTAAATGCTCTTACAAAACCAATTCCTTCTGAAACAAGGTGCGCAAATTGAGCTGCATCACTTACATTGGTTTTCGCCAGTTTCATATAACTAATGAAACGTCCTGCTCCAACTTTCTCCCATGATTTTAAAATAGTAGTTTTTGCGGCATCGCGTCCTGCTGCATCTTTATTGCTAATTGCTGCGCGTCCTTTCAACCAGGCATTCATCACCGTAACATTTAATGAAGAAGAGCTATTTACGTTTGGAGCATCCAATGCATTGCTAACGGAATTACAATAGCTTCCCCAGTTTTTTAAACCAACTGTATATGTTGGAAAAGAAACAGGAACACCGAAATATCCAAACGCTTCATCCCAGGCTCTTTCCTGAGCAGTAGTACCACTAGTGATAGTTGAATTATCATAAGTTGCAATATTGGTTAAAAGCGTTGTGCCTTCGGAGTAAAAAATAGCTCCCATTAAACCTTTCTCCACAATTTCCTTGTATTCATATCCATCGGCATTAACTAAGTATGCTCTGCTACCTACAACAATTTTTCCGGCAACGCCATCCGATGCTGTTGTAACCGTTGGGTTTAGTGCAGAAAAATTGCTGGCCGCGGCTGCATCGTCAAAATACGTATCCATATCCGTCTGTAAATTTAACAGATTGTTTGTTTTGGATTTTAGGTCAATTCCGCTTGAATTTAAGCCCGTTGTGGTAAACTGTGACGCCGCATTAACAAACATATCTTTCAACTTCTGTGCATTTAGTGTTGGCTGAGTTGTTTGTGTTGTAGTGTGTGCTGTTCTGATATAAGTGGTCATTTCACCTAACATGGCAATACGTGCTGTAGAACTAGAGAAATCAACACCGGCAAAATTATAAGTAGTGGGAACATTATACGCTGGCTCCTCTACCGGAGCTACGATTTCAATTGGCTCTGGTGATTCTTTTTTACAAGAAGTTGTAAATAAAAAAAGAGCTGCTGGCAGGCCGATCAATAATGCGTTTTTGTAGTTTGTCTTCATAATTTTATTTAGAATGATTTTAAATATGAGCCAAAAGTAGCGTATGCAAAGTCAACCCACCATACCTAAAAAAAGGTATGTCCGTAAAATGAAGAATAAAAGGGGCTATTTCCTTTGAGATTCCTGAAGGTAGGATCTCCTGTTTTTCAATAGATTGACGTATTTAAGGGCCAATTTATTATTATAATTCTCATAAGACTTTTGTGCCCAAATTATGGCTTCGTCCAGATTCCCGTCAATTTCATTCAAAATCGCCATGTTATAACTGGCACGTCCTGCAATCTTACGCTTAGCGTGTTTCGTATCCTTTTCCCATAATTCGCCCGCACCTGCCCAATTCCCTGTTTTTGCCTTGCGTGTTGCAATTTTAAAGTTTGGAGAACCTTTAACATAATAATCCCTGGTTATTGTAACCGGGTATGGAATAATCTGTTCTGCATAAGACGTACCCATCTTATAGGCACTTTGTTTAATGGCCTCTTTTCTCCCAAGCATTGCTTCCGCCGTGTTGATGATATTGACAGTAGATGCTGTAACAATCAGGTTTTCTGACATCGGATATTCATCCAATATCAGCATATTGAGCGGATCATAGATTCTCCAGCCAACTTTTACAGTGGTGATGATGTTTACTCTCGCCTGAGTAGCAGCATTTAATACATCCACCACTGTATTTAAACCTGGTGGTGGCGTGTTTAAGGGAACCACTTTTAATTCGCTGCTGAATACTTCCAGTACAAATAATAAATTTACATTCTGCGCACGACACAAACTATCTACAAAAGGCCACGAAAGCTGCGACGGAAAGGTTCCTGAAACAGGTGAGTTAAGAAGATCACCCGAAAAAATTTTAATTGAATCGAAACGGTTATGGCGAATTAACGCGTCTTGCAAGCCACGAATGGACTCCGCACTCGATTCTTTAATTAATTTTAAAGTTTCTGCCCTCACTGCCTGATGAAATGCATTCAGCGCTTTATTTTCTTCAGAAGGCGTTGTTCGGCATATGATACCTACTTTTTTAATAGCCCTATTCAGAGGAACAGGCGCGGGATTGTAAGAATGGATATAGACATGATTTGTTTTACAGGAAACGCATACTACGCATACAAACACCAGAACGAATGAAAGGATCCTCATGATTATTTTTTATAAATAAGTGCCACCGCATACGCATTTACGCCTTCACCACGTCCAACGTAGCCAAGTTTTTCGTTTGTTGTGGCTTTAATGGAAATATCATTCGATGTAATTTGCATGATCGGTGCCAATATATCCTGCATAGAGGTAATGTGAGGGTTTACCATCGGCGCTTCTAAACTCAAAGTGGCATCTACGTTTCCAATACCGTAACCGTTTTGATTCAGTAAGTCCACAACTTCTTTTAACAACAATTTACTGTCTGCGCCCTTGTATTTCGGATTTGAATTAGGGAAATGAAATCCAATATCTCTCAAATTAGCGGCGCCAAGTAAGGCATCGCAAATGGCATGCAATAACACATCTGCATCACTATGACCTACGCATCCTTTATTAAATTCCAGTTTAACGCCGCCAAGCCATAGCTCCCTGCCTTCGCCAAGCGGATGCACGTCGTAACCAAATCCAACCCTTATGTTTACCATGAATTTTAAGAATTAAGCGTAAAATTTATACAAAACAGGAATTTAGTCCACAGTGTTCCAAACTAAGGTTATTTATCTTTCATATAATCCTCAAAAGGAATTCCTTTCATAAAATCTACTGAATAAATATACTGATAAATTAAATCCGACCATTCTTTGTGAGTTTTCCGTTCGGTTAACAATTGGGAATCAAACGGCTTACTATAATGTATACGGATTGTTTCCTTACGCGCTTTAAACATTTCATCCGGTAAAAACAGCATTTCAATATTTGCCTTTATTCCAATTTTTTTGCGTAAGCGCGCGAAATTATAGAAAAACTCGGAATTCTTCCCTTCAATAAAAACCGGCTGAATCATTCGTTTATGATCGATTGCCTGTGTAACAAAACTCTTTTTCCACGGAAGATCCCGCACGATGCCATTCTCCTTTCTGGAAACCAACCCTGCCGGGAAAAACAACACTGCGCATTCTGTCATAAACACCTCTTCCATTGTTCTTAGCGAACGCGTAGACGAAGCTCCTACTTTATTTACAGCAACAAAAATTTCTCCGTAATTTTTTAAATTCTTTAAAATATCATTGACGAAAAAACGAACATCCGGGCGTACGTCACCAACCGATTTGATAAGGGCCATGCCATCCAAACCACCCAAGGGGTGATTAGCAGCGATAATAATAGAACCGGTTCTCGGAATCAACTCTGCGTGGATGGATTCCACTTTTGCACCGAGCCTCTCCAGTCCTTTCCGGTTAAATTCAAGTCCCTCATCATCTTTGAGGTGCAGCATGGCCGAATTGATATCGTCTTCATGCAATTTTCTCTTCAGCCATTTAATAGCGAACCCCGGCAACCACTTGTAAAGCTTGAAAGCCTTTTCTTTCAAAACTTTCTCTACATCTATAAATTTTGCGTTTTCCATACAAGTTTTGCAAAGGTAAAACAATTGTTAATATCCCAACAGACTCATTTCGCCTTTTTTACAGATCTCCGATTTAAGCACTTTCTTTAAAAAGGCAATAAAATCGAGCCACAACACATAGAATGCAAATTACCTGATACAAAATTTTTAAATGTACTGGATTTTCAAAATTTCTATTTATCAACAAAAGTGGTAAAAAATGGCATAAAGTGGTAAAACGTGGTAAAATTTTAATTATTTTTGACACTATTCTAACGAAACCCACGAATGACAAGCCTTATAGGAGAATTTGACTGCAAAGTAGATGCGAAAGGGCGTTTCATGTTTCCTGTTAACCTCAGGAAGCAGTTAGATGATGTTTTTGATAAAGGATTTGTAATTAACAGGAATCTTCACCAGAAATGCCTGGTGCTGTACCCAATTGCAGAGTGGAATAAACTCAATAAAAAATTAAGTAAACTGAACCGATTAATTAAAGCAAACGATGTATTTGTAAGGAAATTTACCGGTGGAGCCACCGTTGCAGATGCGGATACCACTGGCCGGGTTTTGTTACCGAAACCATTAGTAGAATACGCTGATATTAAAACGGATATTAAAGTGCTTGGGAGCAATAATGTGATTGAGATATGGGATAAAAAATCCTATGATCATTTCCTTGCCCAGGATGTTGATATTGAAAAATTAGCTGAAGACGTTTTAGGAAACTTAAATTTTAATGAAGGTGATGATGAGTAACCCTTATCACATTCCCGTTCTTTTACAACCTTGTATAAATGGCCTTGATATTAAACCTGATGGTGTTTATGTTGATTTAACTTTTGGTGGCGGAGGACATTCAAAAGAAATTCTCAAACATCTCTCAGCAAAAGGAAAACTTTTTTCATTTGATCAGGATGAAGATGCAAAATCAAACGTGCCTTCCGACGACCGTTTAACCTTCGTCCCGCATAATTTCCGGTACATTTCGAACTACCTGAAATTATACGGCATTACAAAGGTTGACGGGATTTTGGGCGATTTGGGCGTTTCGTCTCACCAGTTTGATAAAGGTGAACGAGGATTTTCAATTCGTTTCGAAGCTGAGCTCGACATGAGGATGAATCAAAAGTCGGACCTCACCGCGAAAAAAGTGCTTAATACCTACGATGTAAAAAAGCTTACTGCAATATTCAGGGAGTATGGAGAAGTGGACAATGCGTTTAAGATAGCAAATTTAATTGTTGATGCGCGTTCTAATGGCAGCATTGATACAACCACACAGCTAAAAGAAATTATTAAGCCAGGTACGCCAAAATTTGAGGAAAACCGGTATCTGGCAAAAGTTTATCAGGCAATACGGATAGAGGTAAATCAGGAAATGGAATCTCTGAAAGAATGCCTCACACAATGCGTAGAATTACTAAAGCCCGGAGCGCGTCTTGTGGTGATGAGTTACCATAGTTTGGAGGACAGGTTGGTTAAAAATTTAATCCGGTCGGGAAATGTAGAAGGTGTCGAAGAAAAAGACCAGGTATTTGGCAGAATAACCAAATATTTTAAATCACTCACGTCTAAGCCTATTGTGCCGGATGCAGAGGAAATTGAACAGAACCCAAGAGCAAGAAGCGCCAAACTTAGGATCGCGATAAGAATAGAGAGTTAGGCGTCAGAATTGCCTCATTTAAAATTAGGGTCAGAAAAAGAATAATACGAAGTGGCAAATAAATTCAGGGAAATACCTAAGCAGGAAGAAATCGAGGAACTCGAAGAGTTGGTGAAGCTGGAAGAACCTAAGTTGAGCCCAAAGGCATCGAAGCAGGTTAAAAAAGGGGTGCTGGCCAAAGGACTTTCAAAAGTATTTGGCGGGTCTTTTTTAAGTGACGATAGAGCAATACAGCACATTCCTTTTATCCTGTTCTTGGGAATGATCGCTATTCTATATATCGCAAACGGATATTATGCAGATGATAAAATAAGGGAGGTTAATAAAGTAAGCAACCAGATTAAAGAATTACATACTGAATACATTTCATCTAAATCTGATCTCATGTTTGTTAGTAAACAAAGTGAAGTTGCAAAAGCGGTAGCCGCACTGGGATTAAAAGAGCCCGTAGTAGCGCCAATGAAAATTGAAATGGATAGTGTAAAACCCGGGGTACGAAAAAAATAAAATGATGAATCACTTTAAACAGTGAATCAAAAAAATGGAAAACAAAAAAGACATATTATCCAGAACCTATTTAGTATACATATTCCTATGTGTTTTTGCTATTGCGATTCTTTATAAGATGTGCATTATCCAGTTTAAGGAAGGTTCTGAGTGGAAAGCAAAAGCCGAAGCCTTCAATACGCAGGTTCATGAAATTCAGGCCGTACGTGGGAATATTTTTGATATCAATGGAAATTTATTGGCAACGTCCCTACCCTATTACGAAGTAGCAGTAGACATCAATGCGCCTTCGATTGATAAAAAATTGTTTGAAAGCAAAGTAGATTCCCTCGGAACGATGCTATCAGAATTATTTAAAGATAAAACACCCAAGCAATACATCAAGCTGCTGAGAAAGGCACGTAAAAGCGGAGACCGTTACGTTGTACTTAAACGTAATGTCCCATACAAAGACCTTCAAACCCTTAAAACCTTTCCAATTTTTAAAAAAGGCAAACGTGGCGGACTTGTTACTTTACAAACCAATAAACGTGAAAGGCCGTTCAAAATGCTTGCCGCACGTACAATTGGAATGGCCCGTGCCGGAGTAAAACCCGTTGGGCTTGAAGGGGCATATGATACGGTGTTAATGGGCATAAGCGGACAACGACTCATGCAAAAAATTGCCGGTGATGTGTGGCGACCGATAAATGATGAGAACGAAGTTGAGCCAAAAGATGGCAGCGACCTATTTACAACAATCGATATTAATATCCAGGACGTGGCAGAAAATGCGCTCCTGAACACGCTTATCAAAAATAAAGCATCACACGGTTGCGCTATATTAATGGAGGTGAAAACCGGTGAAATAAAAGCGATAGCAAATTTAACCAGGGATGGGAAAGATTCAAGTTCATATTCAGAAAGTTTAAACTATGCAATCGGTTACGCCACAGAACCTGGATCAACGTTTAAACTGGCCTCTTACCTGGCTGTGATGGATGATTATGACGTTAACCTTGACGAAAAAATTCGCGTAGGGAATGGTGAGGTTACGTATTATAATAAAACCATTCGTGACGCTCATCCCCCTGAAACCCCTATGCTCACATTAAAGCGTGCTTTTGAGGTATCGTCAAACGCTGCAGCCGCACTGACTATTGTAAAATATTATTCAAAAAATCCACAGCAATACATCAATAAACTTAAATCCTTTCACTTAAATCAAAAATTAGGCTTGGCCATTCCCGGAGAAGCGAACCCCTTAATTAAAGAACCAAAAAGCAAAGATTGGTCTGGCTTAACATTACCACAAATGGCCTATGGATATGAGAGTTTGATAACACCGCTTCAAACTCTTGCGCTATATAACGCTATAGCCAATGACGGAAAAATGGTTAAACCAAGGTTTGAGAAAGAAATCAAGCATAACGGAAAAACTGTAAAAACTTTTACCACGGAAGTCCTGGTAGAACAAATCGTGAAGCCTGAGACAGTAAAGAAAGCAAAAGAAATGCTGGAAGGCGTTGTAGAAAATGGCAGTGGAAAAGGATTAAACATTACAGCTTTTAAGGTGGGCGGGAAAACCGGAACTGCACAAATTGCGAAAGTTGGTGTAAAGAGAGGTGCCGGCAAAACCGCGTATGGCGATGTAGGGGAAAGAAACTACCAGGCATCATTCGTGGGTTACTTCCCGGCAGACAAGCCCCTCTATACATGCATTGTAATCATAAACTCACCAAGTAATGGCATCTATTATGGGGGATTAGTTGCAGGACCAGTGTTTAAAGAAATTGCCGAAAAAGTATACTCCAATAGTCTGGATTTTATTGAACCACTCAATACCAAAAAACAGATTCTAACCAAAGTGCCGGCATGTGTAAAATCCCGTAACGACGAAATTGTTACTGCTTCCAAGGCATTTAAAATTAAAGTAAAATCCCAGGTTGCTGAAAATAATTATGTGGTTAAAAATAATGATGATACACTGTCGATTTCATTACGCTCTGCTAACCTGGAGAACCAATTAAAGAAAGGCGTTGTTCCGAATTTAAATGGATTGTCTGCAAAAGATGCGCTGTTCCTACTTGAAAATTCAGGGTTTCATGTAAAACTATATGGAATGGGTTCTGTAAAAAAACAATCCATTGAGGCTGGAAAAAAATTTAATAAAGGCGATAAAATTACTTTGATCCTGTCTTAATACTAAAAACAAGAAGCAAACTAAAGAGATCAACATAGTGAAACTGTTAAGCGACATATTATATAAAACAAGACTTGAGGAAATTGTCGGCTCAACAAATGTGGCCATTTCTTCGGTGACCTTTGATTCACGTAAAGTAAAAAAAGACGCGCTCTTCATTGCAACACGTGGAACTGCTTCCGATGGACATCATTACATTAATAACGCGATTGAGGAGGGAGCTGCTGCAATTGTATGCGAAGATTTCCCGGACACATTCAGGGAAAACATCACCTATGTGAAAGTGTTAAACGCTTCATCAGCTCTTGGCTATATCGCTTGCCATTTTTATGACAATCCCTCAGAAAAACTAAAACTTGTTGGCATCACTGGCACAAATGGTAAAACTACCACCGTGACGCTGCTATTTAATTTATTCAGGGGCCTTGGTTATAATGTTGGCTTAATATCCACGGTAGAAAATAAGATTAACGGAACAGTTATTCCATCCACGCACACAACTCCTGATGCGCTCACACTTAATGAACTTCTTGCAAAAATGGTGGATGAAGGTTGTCAGTTTGCATTTATGGAAGTGAGTTCTCATGCCATTGTTCAACACCGTATTACCGGAGTAAAATTCACGGGCGGGGCTTTTTCCAATATCACACATGACCATCTTGATTATCATAAAACATTTGATGAGTACATCCGCGCAAAAAAACAATTTTTTGATCACTTACCTGACGACGCATTTGCGCTTACAAATAAGGATGATCGGAATGGTTTAGTAATGCTGCAGAATACAAAAGCAAAGAAATTCACTTATGGATTAAAATCAGTTGCTGATTTCAAATGCAGGGTGATCGAAAACCACCTTAACGGACTACTGTTAAGCATTGATAACCAAGAAATCTGGGTAAAACTAATCGGATCATTCAATGCATATAATGTATTAGTGGTATATGCCATATCCGTTTTATTAAAACAAGATAAAGTGTCGGTGCTTACAACGTTAAGCAATTTAAATTCTGTAGAAGGCCGCTTTCAGTATATCAAATCCAGGAATGGAATCGTGGCTATTGTAGATTACGCCCACACGCCAGACGCCTTGAAGAATGTACTTGAAACTATCAAAGATATCCGTACAGGAAACGAACAAGTAATTACACTTGTTGGATGCGGCGGTGATCGTGATGCTACTAAACGGCCTGTCATGGCAAAAATTGCGTGCGAGTACAGTAACAAAATTATTTTAACGAGCGACAATCCCCGAACCGAAGATCCGGAAGATATTTTAAATCAAATGCAATCGGGAATCAATCCTGCAGATAAGAAGAAAACCCTGCGCATCAGCGACAGAAAAGAAGCGATAAAAACTGCAATCGCTTTTGCAAAAGAAGGCGACATCATATTAGTTGCCGGAAAAGGCCATGAAAAATATCAGGAAATAAAAGGAACGAAGTATCCTTTCGATGACTTCGCCATTGTTAAAGAAAATTTTAAAACGCTAGAGGAATAATATGTTCTATTATCTATTTCAATATTTGGATCAATACCTCAACTTCCCAGGAGCTGGAGTTTTTCAATACATCTCATTTCGTGCTGCTCTGGCGTTAATGACATCGTTATTGATTTCAATGGTGTTTGGAAAACGGATCATCAGTTACATCCGAAAAAAACAAATTGGGGAAACGATCAGGGAGCTGGGGCTCGAGGGACAAAACGAAAAAGCGGGTACGCCAACCATGGGAGGACTTATTATTCTGGCAGCAATTATCATTCCTACCTTACTCTTCGCCAAAGTTCACAATGTATACATCGTGCTGATGCTTATTTCAACTATATGGCTTGGTTGCATCGGATTTATGGACGATTATATCAAAGTATTCAAAAAAAATAAAGAAGGCTTAAAAGGTAAATTCAAAGTAGTTGGTCAGATAGGAATTGGATTATTAGTAGGTGCTGTTTTTTATTTCCATCCGGATGTCGTAATTAAAGAACGCGTCACATCAAACCAGCAAAGCGCTTATTCATTTGATGAAGCCATCAGCAGCCAGAAGAATCTGACGATTCCGAAATATGCGGCTACCCCTACAAAAACCATTAAAACAACAATACCATTCGTAAAAAATAATGAATTTGATTATACAAAAATTCTTTCATTCATGGGCGATACTGCGGCCCATAACTATGGCTGGCTGATATTCATTCCAATTGTTATTTTAATTGTCACCGCAGTTTCAAATGGCGCAAACATTACCGACGGCATTGACGGTTTAGCTGCGGGAACGAGTGCTATTATTGGCGCCACCCTTGGCATTCTTGCATACGTAAGTGGCAATACAGTTTTCGCGGATTACCTAAACATCATGTATATACCAAACACCGGTGAACTGGTAGTTTTTATGGCTGCATTTGTTGGTGCCTGTGTTGGGTTCTTATGGTACAATGCTTTTCCTGCACAGGTATTTATGGGTGATACAGGTAGTCTTGCCATTGGAGGAATTATTGCGGTATTCGCAATCGCAATCCGAAAAGAACTTCTAATACCAATCTTATGCGGAATATTTTTAGTAGAAAACCTCTCAGTTATTCTGCAGGTATATTATTTCAAATACCAAAAGAAAAAACGGGGACTTGAATTCGCAAAAGCAAATCGCCTTTTTAAAATGGCACCGTTGCATCACCATTATCAAAAGTCTGGTTTTCACGAATCCAAAATCGTTATGCGCTTTTTCATTATTGGGATAATGCTCGCAGCCCTAACCATCGTAACATTAAAATTAAGATAAACTCATTGAACAAACGGATAGTCATACTTGGTAGCGGGGAAAGCGGCATCGGCAGTGCAATATTAGCGCAGTCAAATGGGTTCAGTGTGTTCGTCTCTGATAAGGGCTTGATAAAGGAGAAATATAAAATCGAACTGATTCAAAATAACATTCCTTTTGAGGAAGGTAATCATACGGAAGATTTAATCCTGAATGCTGCCGAGATCATTAAAAGTCCTGGTATTCCGGATAATATTGAATTGATTTTAAAAGCTAAAGAAAAAAACATTCCGGTTATCTCTGAAATTGAGTTCGCCGGAAGGTACACCAAAGCTAAAACAATTTGCATAACGGGAAGTAATGGTAAAACAACTACCACCATGTTAACCTATCATATACTTCAAAAAGCCGGATATAAAGTTGGATTAGGTGGTAATGTCGGAAAAAGTTTTGCCTATCAGGTAGCAAAAGAGAATTATGAATATTACGTTTTAGAGCTGAGTAGTTTTCAACTGGATGGCATGTTCAACTTTAAGGCGGACGTTGCTGTTTTACTGAATATCACGCCCGACCATCTCGATCGTTATGATTACAAATTTGAGAATTACGTGGCTTCTAAGTTCCGGATAACCCAAAACCAAACAAAAGAAGACGCGTTTATCTATTGTGCGGATGATTCAGTGATACAAGAATATATGACACATCATTCTTTGCACGCTCAATTGATCCCTTTTAGTATCAAAAAAAAAATAGACGGGAATGGCGCGTACTTAATCAACAATGAAATAACCCTTAATTATAATAATAACCCTAAACCCTTAATCATGACCCTAGAACAATTGGCTCTTGCAGGTAAACACAACGTTTACAACTCCATGGCTGCATCCTTAGCAGCGCGTATCGTTGACATACGCAAAGACATCATTCGTGAAAGTTTAGAAGACTTTGTAAACGTTGAACACCGTTTAGAATTTGTTGCTTCAATCAACGGCATTGAATTTATAAATGACTCTAAAGCAACCAACATCAATTCTACCTGGTACGCATTAGAAAGTATGCAAAAACCTACAGTTCTGATTCTTGGCGGCCAAGACAAAGGCAACAATTACGATGAACTCATGGACCTCGTTAAAGAAAAAGTTAAAGCTATCGTATGCCTTGGAGTGGATAACAAGAAAATCATAAAGGCGTTCAAAGGCTCAGTAGAAACGATCATGGAAGCCGGTTCAGCAGTTGAGGCAGTGGCCATGTGTTACAAATTAGCTACGAAAGGCGATGCAGTATTGTTATCACCTGCATGTGCAAGTTTTGATTTGTTTGAAAACTACGAAGACAGAGGTGCCCAATTTAAATCAGCTGTACGAGGTTTATAATTATGAAAGAGAATGCCCTTGGCCATAAAACGTTTTCGATTAGCAGGGAAACGGATCATAGTTTTGAATTTGTTGCAACCATTAATAATGTTACTTTCATCAATGATTCAAAAGCAACCAATGCAAGACTTGCCGTAGAGAGTATTAATTCTGTAGATGCAGAAATTGTGCTCATCCTAGGTGGCGATGATATGAAAACCGATTATTCCTGGTTTACGAACATAAACTATTATAACATCAAAACCGTTATCTACTTCGGGAGAAGATTTTCCGAAATAAAAAACATTTTTAATAAACATGTAATGGTAATTGTTGCTGAAAATTTAGAAAGTTCAGTGTTGCTGGCAAAATCAATGGCAATAAAAAATCAGGCGGTACTCTTTTCACCCGCGTGTCCAAGCTATGATCCTTTTGATAATTATAAAAACAGGGGCAATAAGTTTAAAAGCTTAGTGATAAGTGACAAAAGTTAAGTGATAAGAAAAAATTTCAAAAAGCTCATCCACACACTATAACTCGCTTACCTACAACTAAAAAAATGAAACAACTATCGTACTTAAAAGGAGACCGGGTGATTTGGGCCATTGTGTTCTTATTATCACTGCTATCGGTACTGGTAGTTTACAGTTCGGTAGTAACATTAGCCCACAAATACAAACAGGGAAATACAGAAGCCTACCTGATCAAGCATGCGATAACCATTGCGGGTGGAATCTTAATTATGTATGCGGTACATAAATTAAAATACACCTTGTTTTCGAGAATAGCGCAGATAGGAATTTTTTTAGTTGTTCCGTTATTACTGTTTACCCTTTTAAAAGGAGTAAGCGCAGGCGAAGCTAGCAGATGGGTTGAAATTCCAGGGTTAGGGTTAACATTTCAATCATCTGACGTCGCAAAAATCATTTTACTGATTTTTGTAGCACGTACGCTTACTATCCGCCAGGGACAGTTAGAGGATTTTAAGTCGGTTTTTAAATACCTTTTGGTGCCGGTAGGATTTATTTGCCTATTAATTTTTCCGGCAAACTTTTCTACAGCCGCATTATTATTTGCCAACTGTTTATTCCTGATGTTTGTTGGTAGAATAAAAGTAAAATTCATTAGTTACATTTTGGGCGCCTGTGCAGGATTCGCGCTTTTGCTAGGCATCACAATTTATCAATTCCCCGACCTGATACCACGAGGCGCAACCTGGAAAGCACGAATAGAAAACTTCAGTAAAGGTGATTCAAAAAGCAACTACCAAAGTGAACAGGCAAAAATTGCAATTGCAACCGGTGGCGTAATTGGCAAGGGACCTGGCAACAGCACACAGAGGGCATTCTTACCACAAGCTTCTTCTGATTTTATCTATGCAATAATCATTGAAGAATATGGTTTATTGACAGGGTTTGTAATGCTTTTTTTATACATGATACTTCTTTTCCGCGGCATACGCATACTTAGAGATTCCGAAAAAACGTTTGGCGGACTAATGGCAGTTGGTTTAAGTTTCAGTCTGGTCTTCCAGGCACTCATTAATATGGCTGTGGCGGTAAACCTTTTCCCGGTAACTGGTCAGCCTTTACCATTAGTAAGTATGGGAGGAACCTCTATATGGTTCACCTGTATTGCAATCGGAATAATTTTAAGTGTGAGCAAAGCTAACGAAGATGGCGGAACAAAATTAAATAAAGACGTAATAGCAAATTAAGCACAGCTTTTATTCTGTAGAAGCTATTGATACGTATTGAAAAAAAATGATGAATATCTGGAATTAAAAATGAAACCTTTGAAAGTCATATTAAGTGGTGGTGGAACCGGAGGTCACATTTTCCCGGCGGTTTCCATCGCTAACGAAATTAAGAAGCTTGTACCACAGGCAGAGATTTTATTTGTAGGGGCCATCGGCAGGATGGAAATGGAAAAAGTACCAAACGCTGGCTTCAAAATAATTGGCGTGCCAATTGCCGGACTCCAAAGAAAATTTACTCTATCGAATTTTAAACTGCCTTTTCTTCTTTTAAAGAGTTTATTCCAAACCAGGAAAATAATCAAAGAATTTAAACCAAATGTGGTTGTAGGGACCGGTGGATATGCATCGGGTCCTTTAATTAAAGCGGCTGTTCATTACAATATACCGGCATTACTTCAGGAGCAAAATTCGTACGCTGGAATTACCAATAAATTATTAGCAAAAAGTGCGCAAAAAATTTGTGTGGCTTACCACGGGATGGAAAAATTTTTTCCAAAAGAAAAAATACTATTAACCGGAAACCCTGTTCGCCAGGACTTAAAAGATGTAAAGCAACATAAATCTGAAGCCTTAGAATATTTTAAATTAAGCCCGAATAAAAAAGTCGTATTGGTAATCGGCGGAAGCTTAGGTGCACGAACTATTAACCTAGCAATCGGTGCAGGGCTTCAACACCTGGTGGACAATAACATTCAGTTAATCTGGCAAACCGGAAAAGGATATTATGATACTGCCAACCAGCAAACACAAACGTATTCAAATCAAAATCTGTACGCTATGGAATTTATTTCAAGAATGGATCTGGCCTATGCTGCTGCAGATATTGTCATTTCAAGAGCCGGAGCAAGTTCAGTTTCTGAACTATGTAACATTGGAATGCCAAGCATTTTAGTTCCATCACCAAATGTTGCAGAAGATCATCAAACAAAAAATGCAATGGCCTTGGTGAATAAACAAGCGGCAATATTGGTAAAAGATGAAGAAGCAGATCGCGCATTAATTCCAACTGCGGTTTCCCTCCTTAACAATAGACAACAGCAGGAAACTCTCACTAATAACATAAGTTCACTTGCTTTCCAGGATTCGGCTCACGTCATAGCGCTTGAAGTATTAAAACTTGCAAACTACACCCTGTAATGAATATCCTTGATTATAAACTATATTATTTTTTAGGTGTTGGTGGGATTGGCATGAGTGCATTGGCCCGTTATTTCAATCATTACGGAAAAATGGTTCGTGGTTATGATAAAACTCACACACTCTTAACTCATCAGTTACAATCAGAAGGAATTGAAATTCATTTCAACGAAGATGTGGTCCTGGTGAAGGACTTGTTTTCTGCATATAAAAAAGAAGAGATTCTCGTAATTTATACGCCTGCTATACCACAGGAACACCTGGAGTTGAAATTTATCCAAGACTCAGGCTATAAAATTCAAAAGCGCGCATGGGTATTAGGAGAAATTACAAAACAATTCCGCACCATAGCAATCGCTGGCACACACGGAAAAACCACCACAACCACTCTTGTAACACATTTATTAAAAACAGCCGGAATTAATTGTTTTGCGTTTCTTGGCGGAATCTCCCAAAATTACAATACGAATTTATTACTTGGAGATGCGGATGACAAAAACGCAATTGTAGTAGTAGAGGCGGATGAGTATGACCGTTCTTTCTTAACCTTATACCCATACATTACTGTAATAACGAGTGTTGACGCTGACCACCTGGATATTTACGGAGACAAAAATGCCATGCATTTAACCTATACGCAATTTGCTTACCAGGTACAAAACGGTGGATATTTGATTGTTAAAAAAAGTGTTGATAACGATTTGAAGCTCAACGTTAAACGCCTACTCTACTCACTAAATTTAGATACTGAATATTCTGCTAATTCTATTGAAATTGTTGATGGAGAGTTTTGTTATAACATCAATAGTCCGATAGAGCCTATAAGCACTGTAGCAATTGGACTACCAGGCTTACACAATGTAGAAAATTCAATTGCAGCGGTTGCAGTTGCACAACAATTAGGTATTAAGGGTGACGATATAAACAAAGCCCTGCGTTCTTTTAAAGGTGTGAAGAGAAGGTTTGATTACCGGGTAAAAACAAGCGATGTTATTTATATCGACGATTACGCTCATCATCCGGAAGAATTGAGAGCAGCCATTACTGCGGCAAAACAATTGTTTCCTTCTAAAAAAGTGATGGGAATTTTTCAACCACATCTGTTTTCCCGCACAAGGGATTTTGCAGATGGCTTCGCTGAAAGCCTTGATTTATTGGATACATGTGTGTTACTCGAAATTTACCCGGCACGTGAAAAACCCATCGCAGGAATCAACTCACAGATGCTCCTGGATAAAATGAAATGTAAAGAGAAGTATTTGGTGAGAAAAGAAAATATTCTGGAATTTCTGAAAACACAGGTCCCAGAAGTACTTATGACACTTGGAGCAGGAGATATTGATAGTTTGGTTGAGCCGATTGAGGGGCTTTTAAGTGATAAGAATAAAGTATTAAGTGATAAGTGATAAATAGCTTCAACTCACCATTAATCACTTAACACTAAACAGAAAATGAAGAAGATAAATTTTAGAAAAATAGTTACTGTCGTTCTTTGGATTATTGGATTATCAGGACTGGTTACATCTTTAGCTTTCGCAAATGCAAAGGAGAAAGAGGTATTAGCCGAAAATGTATTCGTATCAGTGAATAACACCGATGTCAACACATTCATTGACGAGGAGGATGTAAAAGATTTTTTCAAACAAAGAAGCGATTCCATCCTTAACACCTCAGTAAAAAACATTAACGTCACTAATCTGGAAAAAGCGCTGAATACTCACCCCGCCGTTGAAAATGCCGAGGTTGCAATAGACGTTAATGGAGATGTTTCCATTGAAGTGCTACAACGCACGCCGTTAGTGAGAGTCATAAATCTGAACGGCGAAAGTTATTACATCGACTCTCAATCTAAATTGATGCCGTTAAGCGACAAATATACTGCGAGGGTTCTTATCGCTACCGGTGCGATTATTGAACCTTATGCAACGAGATACCAGGTATCGGCTAAGGAGATAGCAAACAATGAAATTTTTAGCAAAGTGAGTGTCCTCGATGACATCTTTGAAATATCGGAGTACATCGCTAAAGATTCAATATTAACCAGTCTGATACATCAAATTAATATTACAAATGAAAAGGAAATAGAATTATACCCGGCAATTGGCGATCACCGGATAATTTTTGGGGAGGCGAAAAACTTTGAAAAAAAATTCCAGAAGTTAAAATTATTCTATACGGAAGGATTAAATAAAACAGATGGATGGAATAAATATTCAATCATCAATATAAAATATAAAAACCAAGTGGTTTGCACTAAAAAATAAGTTCATGGACAATAAACACACACAAAAACAAATGCCTGAGAACGCTGAACTGGTTGTAGGACTTGACATCGGAACGACAAAAATTGCCGCTATCGTTGGTTATAAGAACGAACATGGAAAAGTAGAAATTCTAAGTGTAGGCAAGTCCGAATCACTGGGCGTACACCGCGGTGTTGTTGCAAACATTGAACAAACCATTGAATCCATTAAAGCTGCTATTAAAATAGCAGGAGATAAAGCAAATATTGACATTGAAGAGGTAATTGTGGGGATCGCCGGCCAGCATATCAAAAGCATGCAGCACCGCGGAATGGTTACACGAAAATCTCTTGACGAAGAAGTATCTCAGAATGACGTGGACCAACTTATTGACAACATGCACCGTTTGGTAATGAGTCCGGGTGAAGAAATTATTCATGTTATTCCGCAGGAATACATCATCGATAGTGAAAGCGGAATCCGTAACCCAATTGGCCATTCGGGTATTCGCTTAGAAGGAAACTTTCATATCATAACCGGCCAGGTTTCGGCTGTGAAAAATATTTTCAAATGTGTAGACAGAGCAAAGCTAACCACAGTTGATCTTCACCTGGAACCTCTTGCTAGCGCGGACGCTGTTTTAAGCGACGAGGAAAAAGAGGCGGGTGTTGTATTAGTTGATATTGGCGGGGGTACAACGGATGTTGCGATTTTTTACGACGGAATAATCCGTCACACTGCTGTAATTCCTTTTGGCGGTAATATTATCACCGACGACATTAAGGAAGGATGCGGCATTATTAAAACTCAGGCCGAGCAATTAAAAATGCGTTTTGGTTCTGCTTTGGCACAAGAAAACCAAATGAACGAAGTCATATCAATACCAGGTTTAAGAGGGCGGCCTCACAAGGAAATCTCTGTTAATACCTTAGCGCAGATTATTGAAGCCCGAATGGAAGAAATTCTTGAATTTGTTTTATTCGAGATAAAATCATCAGGTTTTGAACGGAAATTAGCCGGTGGTATCGTAGTAACAGGTGGTGGATCACAATTAAAACACCTTCCTCACTTAGTCATGAAAAATACCGGAATGGATTGCCGGATCGGAACACCGAATGAGCACCTGGCAGGGGCAGATGACGAATTAAAAAACCCTATGTACGCGACAGGTGTAGGATTAGTGATGAAGGGAATTGAAAAATATGAGCGTGAAGCAAAACGCGGGGCCAATTCAACAAAAGCTAATGAAGAAAAAGTGTTGGTAGAGACTGTTGAACAAAAACAAAAAGCAGAAAAAAAAGTAACCGGCCATTCCAAACAAAAAGTAGGCAACTTCTTTGATTCGCTGATCAGTAAAGCAAAAGACTGGATGAGCGATGATGTCGAATAAATGATAAACTCAAAATGTTTCCATTGAGAAACACAACAAATAAAATTACATAACATTAAAAAGACATACCATGATGCAATTTGAATTACCACAGGAAGAAAGTTCAATTATTAAAGTAATTGGCGTTGGTGGCGGAGGAAGTAACGCTGTAAATCATATGTTCCGGTTAGGAATAAAAGGCGTTGATTTCATTATCTGTAATACTGATAAACAGGCATTGGGAAAAAGCCCTGTACCTCACAAAATTCAATTAGGAAATTCTTTAACGCGAGGGCTGGGAGCTGGTGCGAAACCCGAAATTGGAAGGGATTCTGCTCTTGAAAGCATTGATGAAATAAAGAACCTTTTGAAAGACAATACGGAAATGGTATTTATTACGGCCGGCTTAGGTGGTGGTACTGGAACCGGCGCTGCTCCAGTAATAGCATCCATCGCTAAAGAATTAGGAATCCTCACAGTCGGAATTGTGACCATTCCATTCTCGTTTGAAGGAAAAAAACGCAGGGAACAGGCAGAAAAAGGATTAGAGGAAATGAAGAAGTATGTTGATACATTAATTGTGATTGGAAATGATAAATTACGTGAGATTTATGGAAGCCTGAAAATGACGGAAGCCTTTGCTCATGCGGACAATGTACTAACCAGTGCGGCCAAATCCATCGCGGAAATCATCAGTTTGCACATGCATGTCAATGTAGATTTCAACGACGTAAAAACTGTTATGCAGGACAGCGGAGTGGCGATAATGGGTTCGGCTATTGCCAGCGGCGAAAAGCGCGCATTAAGAGCAGTAGAAAGCGCCTTGGTTTCTCCACTTTTAAATGACAATGATATCTCGGGTGCACGTCACGTATTGTTAAACATCATGAGCGGAAGCGACGACATCGAAATGGATGAGTTCGGTGAAATTACCGATTTCATACAGGAAGCAGCAGGCGGTACTGCCGAATTGATAACCGGTTATGGGACAGATCCATCATTAGGTGACAACGTTTCAGTAACAATTATTGCAACCGGGTTCAACACAAAAATGAACTCTGGGTATGAAGCACCGAGTTTCCAGGAACGTAAAATTGTAAGATTAGATGAGCCGCAAATATCAAAATCAGAGCCTGTTCAAACATCGATCATCGACGAAATTCAGAAAGAGGAGCCATTTATTTTCACGAAAACTGAAGAAGAACCAATAGCGAAGACAGATAATACCACTTCACCTGTGATTAACGAAATCAAAGAGGAAGAGAAACCAGCATATAAAATTTATTCCTTAGACGAAACCATAGAGTCATCCTCTACGTTTACCATGGAAACTGCCAATCAGGATTTCGTTATCAAAGATATCACAGAGGACACAGTAAACAATGAAACCCTCCAGGCAGAAAGTAACAGTCGTGAAGAACAAATTCGTTTAGCACAGGAGCGAATCAAAAAACTGAAAGAGCTGACTTTAAAAATGAAAACTCCTGAAGGACTGGCACATTTAGAAAAGGAGTCAGCCTGGCAACGTAAACAAGTGAATTTAGATTCCAATAGTTCCACTCCATCTAAAGATTCTCAGGTATCACGCTATACATTAGGAGAGAATAATGAAATTCGACCTAATAATTCCTTCTTGCATGATAATGTAGATTAATTAAACAGCATCTATAAAAAAAGCCCTCACAAAATTGTGAGGGCTTTTTAATTTAAATTAATCTGGTTGTGTTCTTCAAAATTGAATAGTAAATGCGACTTAGAATGTACAGAATACTTATAAAGCGCCACACAATATTCAAATTTTATCAGCTATTAAAATGCTTTCTATACGAAATCGAACGACTAAACGTTTTAAGCCTCCATAAATTCTACAAAATCCTAATGTAACTTGCTCGTTATTAAGCTTTAATTAAGGAAACAAAGGGATGCATGAATTGTTAAAATTAGACGATTTAAATTGACTTTACATTTTTTTATTTCTAGCTTAGACTAACTAAATACATAACCGATGAATAAAAATTACTTAAAAACAATTTCAGCCGCAATCCTGGGCTTCATTTTTTCAGGAGTAATGGCTCAAAATTCAAGTGATGCTTTGTGGACGAAATATCCGTCTACTGAAATTGGTGGGGAAAAAGTGAGAAGAAATTCTTTCCCTACTTCATATCATTTGTTCCAGTTGGACCTTAATCTATTGAAAACAAAATTAATGACCGCGCCGGTGTTATTTGCAACTAATGGTCAGTCTCCATTGGTACTCGAATTTCCAAACGCAGACGGTGTGTATGAAAAATTTAATGTGTATGAATCCTCTATCATGGATCCTGTCCTTGAGGCAAAGTTTCCTATGATTAAAACATATGCAGCTCAGGGAATTGATGACCCAACTGCCACGATGCGGTTTAGTGTAACCCAGTTCGGATTACATACTATGTCGATTTCGGGAATTAAAAGCACTGTTTTCATTGATCCTTATACAAGCGATTTAGTTACCTATATAGTATATGACAAAAACAGCCTGGGCGCGAGTTCGCAAAAATTTGAGTGTTTAACCGACGAAAGTGTCAATCTAACCTCTTTGGAAAGTAGCAAAGGTGATGGGGTTCTTTCAGTTCAGAATATAAACGATCAAAAATTAAGGACTTACCGTTTAGCTCAATCCTGTAATGCTGAATACGGAAACATATTTGCAGGTACAAGTAATCAGAAAGCCAATATCCAAGCTCAGATGGCTATAACCATTAACCGGGTTAATAGTGTTTATGAGCGCGACCTTGCTATACATTTAAATTTTGTTGCGAACAACGATTTAATCATTTATTACGGCTCTACCACGGCGGATCCATGGTCAACTGAATGGAATACCAAAACAGCTCAAACAATTGATGCGGCAATTGGTGTATCGAATTATGATATCGGGCATAACTTTAATACTTCCGGCGGCGGAAATGCAGGTTGTCTGTCCTGTGTTTGTTTAAGTTCTTCTCAAAGTGGTACACACAAAGGGCGCGGTTACACAGGAAGCTCAAACCCAACCGGAGACGCTTTTGACATTGATTATGTTGCCCATGAAATGGGTCATCAGTTCGGCGGATACCATGTTATGAACACCTGTAGCCGAAGCGGAAATGGTTCAACAGAAGTTGAACCAGCAAGTGGAAGTTCAATTATGGGATATGCAGGAATTTGCTCTTCAAATGTTCAAAACAACAGCCACGCGGATTTCGCATATGTGAACATTCGCGACATTAGTAATAATATTAAAACAGGAAACAGCAGTTCATGTGCTGCGATTACTACGTTAACGAACACTCCACCAACAGCAAGTGCTGGTTTAGATTACACCGTTCCTATTTCTACACCCTATATTTTAGAAGGCTCAGGTACCGATGTAAACGGCGCGGCCTCATTAACCTACGCCTGGGCCCAAAACGACGCAACACAATCGCCTGGAACGGGTCCGCCACAATCTACATATAGTGTAGGACCTCTTTACAGAGCATTACCTCCTAGTATTTCTCCAAATCGGTATATGCCCGCTATCACTACAGTACTTGCAAACAGTATTAATTCCACCTGGGAAAAGACCCCATCTGTGGGGAGAGTGATGAATTTTTCTTTTATCGTTAGAGATAACGGTGTTGGTGGAGGCCAAACAGCTTCTGATTTAATGAAAGTAACAGCAAGTGCTGCTGCAGGACCTTTCTCTGTAACATCTCAAAATACGGCCACTACCTGGACAGCAGCAACAACCCAGACAGTTACGTGGAATGTTGCCAATACTAACACAGGAGCGGTTAATACACCAAGTGTTAATATTTTTCTTTCAACTCAGGGCGGAACATTATATCCTACGGTACTTGCCAGCAATGTACCGAACAACGGTTCGGCGGTAATTACAGTCCCATCAACAACAGTTTCCGGAGCCCGCTTAATGGTACGTGGAGCAGGAAACATCTTTTATGATATTAATAACGCCGGAATAACAATTGTAGCAGCTCCTGTTACTGCGGCACCTGTATCAAATTTCAGCGTAGCAACAGCTAACCAATGTACAGGATCTAGCATCCAATTAACCGACCAATCTTTAAATACACCAACGTCTTGGACCTGGACAGCAACCTCTTCGACAGGCGTGGTATTCTCAAACCCAAATGCTAAAAATCCAACTGTTACTTTTGCTTCAGCAGGAACTTACACGATTTCGTTAACTGCACAAAATTCACTCGGATCAAGTTCGTCTACAAAAACGGTTTCCATTAAAAACACACCAACAGTGTCTGTCACCAATGCAACTATTTGCGCGGGGAATAATGCGGTTATATCAGCATCTG
This sequence comes from Bacteroidota bacterium, assembly GCA_029237825.1. Lineage (GTDB taxonomy): Bacteria > Bacteroidota > Bacteroidia > B-17B0 > Aurantibacillaceae > UBA4416. The sequence continues at coordinate 193,685 of JAQZBQ010000001.1, forward strand.
GAGCAACTTCTTTCAACTGGAGCACGGGTGCAGGAACTTCAAGTATTACGGTTTCCCCTTCGTCAAACACATCCTACACGGTGACGGGTACTACCAACGGATGTTCGGCGTCAAAAGTTTCAAACGTGACTGTGAACAATTTACCATCTGTGTCTTTAACACCAGCCTCTACCGTAGCTTGTACTACAGGAGGGACGGTTAGCCTTGTTGGTTCGCCAACCGGTGGTACTTTCACGGGAACCGGGGTATCCGGAAACGCATTTAATCCGTCGGTAAGCGGAGCTGGAACACATACCGTAACCTATTCCTACACAAACACTAATTCTTGTACTAACTCAACATCCAAATCCATTTTAGTGAATGTATGCACCGGAATCGAGAAACTGAACACCCAAACATTCGTAGCATACCCTAATCCAACATCTGGGGATGTACGAATTGATTTTACCTCAGCAACGCAAACTGTCGAAATAGAGGTTTTCGATGCTATTGGTAAATTAGTTTTAACGCAAAAAGCCAATAATGATCATGCGGTTATTGCACTAAATGAATTCTCTAAAGGAATTTATACTGTACGATTAAAATCGGAAGGGACTTACTCAGTAATACGCATAATTAAAGAATAAAAATCATAATCAATAAAAAAGGCCGGCTTCTATCTAAGACCGGCCTTTTTTTATGAGACAGAAAATAAAAAATCTCCCAACTCATTACTGATTTGGGAGATCCTTTAAATTCAATCTGTATTACTTTTTAGCGGCATTATATAAATCGCTCACCTTTGACCAGTTAATTACATTGAAGAATGCGGTCATGTAATCAGGTCTGCGATTTTGGTAATGTAAGTAATAGGCGTGCTCCCAAACATCCATTCCAAGAATTGGAGTTCCCTTACAATCAGCAATATCCATTAATGGATTGTCTTGATTGGGAGTAGAGCAAATACACAGCTTTCCGTCTTTTACGCACAACCAGGCCCATCCTGATCCGAAGCGAGCTGCTCCTGCAGCAGCGAAATCTGTTTTAAATTTTTCGAAACCACCTAAATCCGTTTCAATGGCTTTAGCTAAATCTCCGGCCGGAGAACCAGCGTTTAATGCGGGAGTCATTATTTGCCAAAACAACGAATGGTTGTAATGTCCACCTCCGTTATTACGAACAGCCATCGGATATTTTGAAATGTTTTTGCAAATATCCTCAATACTCATGTTCTCTGCATCAGTTCCTTTCACTGCATTATTCAGATTAGTGACATATGCCTGATGATGTTTACTGTAATGGATCTCCATTGTTTTGGCATCAATGTGCGGTTCTAAAGCGTCATACGCATACGGTAGTTGTGGTAATTCAAAAGCCATAGTTATTTTGTTTTAAAGGTTATACTTTTTTTAATTGACTAATTGTTTGGGTCGGATGGGAACTTCCAAAAACAGTATTTCCTGCAACTAAGACATCTGCTCCCGCTTCCAACAATTTTTTATAATTATTGAGATCAACACCTCCATCTATTTCGATAAGAGCTTTAGATTGCTTTTGTAAAATTAACTGTTTTAGTCCTTTGACTTTTTCGTATGTATTCTCAATAAATTTCTGCCCTCCAAAACCAGGGTTAACACTCATGAGGCATACCAAATCCACATCAACAATTATATCCTCCAATAACTGCACAGAGGTATGCGGATTCAAAGCGACTCCGGCTTTCATGCCCAAGTTCTTAATATTTTGAACAGAGCGGTGCAGGTGTGGGCATGCTTCAAGATGAACAGTTAAGATTTCTGCGCCATGTTCTTTAAAAAGACCCACATACCGATCAGGGTCTTCGATCATCAAATGTACATCAAGTGCTTTACGAGCGTGTTTTTGAATTGCTTTAAGAACCGGAAACCCAAAAGAAATATTCGGTACAAATGCACCATCCATAATATCAATGTGAAACCAATCAGCTTCAGAATTGTTAATCAATTCAATATCTCGCTGCAGGTTTCCAAAATCGGCCGATAATACTGAAGGGGCAATAATATGCATAGAGTCAATTTGATTTCAAAAGTATAAAAATATACAGATTTGGGAAATAAATTGTTTAAACTCATGCATTTCAAAGCCAGGGACCAAAAAAAAGGAGGTCAAACACGAACCTCCTCTCCCGTTACGGGATTTCACTAACAAACATTTAACCTAAATATCCGAGCAATACCTTACTTCTTGACGCGTGTTTTAAACGGCGAACAGCCTTCTCTTTAATCTGCCGCACTCTTTCACGGGTAAGCTCAAACTTTTCGCCAATTTCTTCCAGCGAGTGCGAATGTCCTCCCGCTAACCCGTAATACAATTTTACTACATCTGCTTCACGGGCCGTTAACGAGGTAAGGGCCCGGGAAATTTCGTTTCGTAAACTTTCTAACATGAGTTCATTATCTGGAGAAGCTTCGTGTTTGTTCTCCATCAATTCATACATGCTTCCTCCGTCCTCAAGATTTCCCAGTGGCGCATCCATACTCATATGACGTCCTTGATTCTTCATTGTTTCCCTAATATCTTCAGGTAATATATCGAGTATTTCCGAAATTTCTTCAGCAATCGGTTCTCGTTCCAATTCCTGTTCCAGTTTTGCGAACGTTTTATTTATTTTATTAATTGCCCCGATTTTATTTAACGGAAGCCTTACGATACGGGATTGCTCCGCTAAAGCCTGCAAAATAGATTGACGAATCCACCACACAGCATACGAAATAAATTTAAAACCACGTGTCTCGTCAAAACGTTGGGCAGCTTTGATCAATCCCATATTTCCTTCATTAATTAAATCGGGCAAACTTAAACCCTGATTCTGGTATTGCTTTGAAACGGATACAACAAAACGAAGGTTTGCCTTAACAAGCTTATCCAACGCTTGTTGATCGCCCTGTTTGATTTTTTGCGCTAAAACAACTTCTTCTTCTGCGGTAATCAATTCAACACGACCAATATCCTGTAAATACATATCCAATGAAGCGGTCTCCCGATTTGTAATCTGCTTGGTAATTTTCAGTTGTCTCATAACTTAAATATTTTAATTTATAAATCTGTAAATAAAGATCGAACCACGGTTGAAAATTGCTTTCCTAAATTGTAATACGTTAAAAAAATAAAATCGTTACATGCATTTGAGTGAACTATGATTTTAAATGATTGAAATTAAATCCTCGCTTAGGGGCGCTTCTCATCAGGGTAAATTTGTTGAAAAAAGCCTGTACTTTCACTTATAAAAATAACCCTTCCTCAATATTAAAATCCCGATATTTAACCTTGCCATGTTACATAATTTACGCATACAAAATTTCGCACTGATTGAAGAAACAGAAGTGCGATTCCAAAAAGGCCTGACAGTTATAACCGGTGAGACGGGCGCAGGAAAATCCATACTTTTAGGTGCTTTAGGGTTAACTCTTGGAAACCGTGCGGACGTTAGTTCGCTGCATCAGAAAACAAAAAAATGTATTATTGAAGCTCAATTTGATTTAAAATTCTATAATCTCAAGCATTTTTTTGAATTAAATGAGTTAGATTATGAAGAAGTGGCCACCATAAGAAGAGAAATCACGCCGGAAGGGAAATCAAGGGCATTCATAAATGATACACAAACAACTTTAAATGTTTTAAAAGAATTGGGAGACCAGTTAATTGATATACATTCCCAACATGAAACGCTACTATTAAAAGAAACAAATTTTCAATTTGAGCTGGTGGATTCTTTTGCTCAAACCGGCTTACTTTTTGCAGATTATAAAAAACAGTTTACTCAACTTTCCCGATTAAAAAAGCACCTCGATGAGTTAAATAAGGAAGAAGCGAACGCGAAAAAAGAGTTGGATTATTTACAGTTTCAGTTCAATGAACTGGAAGAAACACCGATTGAAACAGGTAGTATAAAGGTGCTGGAGGAAGAAAGCGAAACACTTGAGAACGCTGAATTAATTAAAAGTAATCTTATAAGATCATCTTTGGCTATTTCTGGTGGAGAAGAAAATTTGCTTTCCGCACTCGCACAAGTTAAACAAAACCTACAAGGGGTATCTAAATTCGGAAAACAATTTAATGAATTATACGAACGCATCAATTCTTTAACCATCGAGCTGAAAGAACTTGCCAACGATATAAGCAATTGCGAAGAAGATGTCACATATGACAACGTTCGTTTAGAGGAAGTGAACAGTCAATTAGACCGGATAAACCGCTTGTTGAAAAAACACGGTGTTCAAAGTGAAGATGATTTAATGAAGGTAAAATGCGACATCGAAAATAAATTACAACATTTTACCTCACTTGAAGAAACCATTGAACAAACATCCAAAGAAATTTTTACTCTAGAAAAACAATGCCAGTTGCTTGCACAAGACATTTCTGATAAACGTAAAAAAGCCTTGCCGGGTATTGAAAAAGAAATAAAAATGATGCTTGGCACGCTGTCTATGACAAATGCTCAGTTTAAAATTGAATTGACCGCATTAAACGCGTTAACGCCGAACGGATTGGATGGAATTGCTTTTCTTTTTACTGCAAATAAAGGTGCCAACTATAAAGAACTACATAAAACCGCATCTGGTGGTGAATTATCCAGACTCATGTTGTGCCTTAAAGCTCTTTTAGCTGCCCGGACGTCATTACCCACTATTATTTTTGACGAAATTGATACAGGTGTTAGCGGTGAGGTAGCAGATAAAATTGGGAATATCTTAATGGAGATGGGTAAAAACATGCAGGTAATTACCATTACCCATTTACCGCAAATGGCAAGTAAAGGTGGGAATCATTTATTCGTTTATAAGTCTGACACAAAAGACAAGACCATCTCAAGCATTAAATCTTTATCGCAGGAAGAACGGATCTCTGAAATCGCTAAAATGTTAAGCACCGGAACACCAACTGAAACAGCATTAAAAAATGCGAAGGAACTTCTAAATGCTTAAAACGGCTTTCAGGCACATACCTGCATCAATTAAGTTATTAGCCAAACTCTATTTTATAAGCCTCATCGTATTCTTTTTAATTCGATTGACGTTTGTACTTTATAACCAATCAGACCTTGAATGCATTCAAGGTTTGGAATTATTAATGGCATTTGAACGAGGGCTGGAATTTGACACGGCTGTTTTTTGCTGGACAGCCAGCATACCCACATTAACCTTACTTTTATGGCGGCTTTCCAGAAAATTATTGTTTGCCAAAATCGGTTTGTATATAAGCTTGTTTTTACTGCAATTATTCTTTTTCATCTCTGTTGCTGATATCCCTTATTTTAAACAATTTGGAAATCATTTAAATCGAACCGCCTTTTTATGGAATGAAAATCCATCCTTCGCCGCAGGTGTCATCTTTGGTAATATTTGGTATTGGGGCTTCATCTTCGTCTTCATTCCTTTAGCTGTTATTTTCGCATACTGTTTTAAAAAATGCTTTCATATTTTTAGACTACAGGTTGCTCACGAACCTCCTAAAAAGCCTAGCTATGCGTTAGTTGAATTTGCCGTAACCAGCGCACTAATTTTTTCTGGAGCAAGGGGACAAATTTTTGAAAAAACCGGATTGCATGAAGGCATGGCGATTGTTTCACAAAACGGATTCGCGAACCATATTGCCATAAATGCCAATTACACATTTTGGAAATCCTTGTTAAAGGCTAATAAAACATCTCACTATGCTATACCAAAAGGAGTCGATCATGACATAGCTTTTACGCGGAAATACCTTGGCATTCAATCTCCTTATGAGCGTAACATTAAACGCAGCATATCGGATACATCAAATCAGTCGCTCTATAACATTGTAATTGTTGTTATGGAAAGCATGTGTCAGTTTAAAATGGGTTACTACAATGGTGAGAATAAAACGCCACACCTGGATAATTTAATCCGGGAATCCGTGTTTTTCAATAACTTTTTTTCTTCCGGCATCCATACGTTCAATGGCCTTTTCTCAACCACCAGCGGTTACCCATCCATTTACGATGAACATTCCATGCGAAGCTATGTGAAAAAATCATTTAACGGACTTGGAGCTCTTTTGCAGGCACGAGGTTATGAGACGTATTTCTATACCACGCACGATCCGAACTTTGACAACATGAAAGGCTATTTTACATTGAATAAATTTGAGCATATTATCAGTGAAAAAGATTTTGACCCCTCTCTTTCGGAGGGATCGTTAGGAGTTCCAGATCATGTACTGCTTGAAAAAATTGTACATACAGGATCACAACGTAAAAGTGGTAAACCATTTCTTGCCGTTGCGATGACAGCCTCCGACCATGGTCCGTGGCGAATCCCAAAAAATATACCCTTTAAACCCAATGGTAAAACGCCGCAGGATAATTGCACACTATATGCGGATTGGTCGATTGGTAGATTTATAGAACTAGCTAAAAAACAAACCTGGTACAACAACACCGTTTTTATTTTTTTAGGCGATCATGGTTTATCAATGGGACACACGTATGAAATGCCAATAAGCTACCACCATGTGCCATGTATCATTCATCAACCACGGCTTTTTGTCCCGGATACCATTTCATCGCCATGCTATCAACCAGATATTCCAGCAACTGTTATGGGCATCATTGGAGGTTCATACGTTAATGAAACATTTGGCATTAATATTTTAAAAGAACAGCACCCTTTTGTAGTATTTTCTGCCGATGATAAAATTGGCTGTGTTGATAATCAGGGAAATTATTATTACCAAACGCTTTCAAATGGGGAAGTGTATTTACGAAAATATACAAATTTGGACGCCACTAATTTCAAAACATCCAGAAAAGAAAAAGCTGACAGCATGCATAAAAACATGATGCACATTTATGAAGCAGCACGGTATTTTTTAAGGACAGACTATTTTCTATATGAATAATTCGAAGGCTATTTTTCCTAAAAAACCAAACAGTAAATCGTATATTTACGCAACTAAAAAATAATTAAAAAAATGGCTTACAACTTATTAAAAGGAAAACGCGGAATCATTACAGGTGCCTTGGATGAAAATTCAATTGCCTGGAAAGTTGCTCAAAAATGCCACGAAGAAGGCGCCACTTTTACGTTAACAAATGCTCCAATTGCAATGCGTATGGGAGAAATCAATAAACTTGCTGAAGAAACCGGTGCAAAGGTGATTCCAGCAGACGCTACCAACATGGAGGAGGTGACAAAACTGTACACCGAATCTATGGATATTTTAGGGGGTAAAATTGATTTCGTACTTCATTCCATCGGCATGAGTGTGAACATCCGCAAAAACATTCCATATACTGAGTTGAATTATGAATTTTATAATAAGGGCATTGATGTTTCAGCTTTATCTTTTCATAAAATGCTGGCAGCCGCCCATAAACTTGACGCGTTAAACGAACACGCTTCTGTGGTGGCCCTATCATATATTGCCGCACAACGCACCTATCCTTTTTATACAGATATGGCAGACATTAAAGCGATGCTGGAAAGTATAGCAAGAACGTTTGGCTACCATTATGGTAAACAGAAAAAAGTACGTATCAATACAATTTCTCAATCACCGACAAAAACAACAGCCGGAGGAGGGATTAAAGGATTCTCGGACTTTTACACATTTGCCGATTTGCAGTCCCCATTAGGAAATGCAAGTGCCGACGATTGTGCTGCTTACACTGTTAGTTTGTTTTCAGATCTAACAAGAATGGTAACGATGCAGAATCTTTACCATGACGGTGGATATAGTGCTACCGGCATCAGCACAGAACTCCTGGAAAAGATTCAGGGATAATATATTTTAATATCGAATGCTCTTTTGTGCTCAACTAAATGCCAACATACAATTTAGATATTAGCGCGGAAGAGCATTTTGATTTTGATTTATTTTCAATCACTTCAATTGAAAGTATTTACAGAGTTATTCATGAATTGAATTCTTCCCTTAGTATTGATCTTCAGTTAAAAGACCTACTGGATTTTACTCATAAAGAAGGTGAAGATTTCTACTTTCCGCTCTACTCATACAACCATGAAGAGTTGAATATAGAATTTAACTTACTTCCAAACAGAACATCCTTTCAACCTAAAGCAGAAAGAGCGAAGGCTGCAAACAGTGATTTATTCGCAGGTGATATTGAACAAACCACCGCACTGCTTCCAGAGCTGGAGAACTCAGACTTTTTTTTAATCATAAAAGGCGATAACCGATATTTGTATAATCACCTTATATTTGAATCCATTAAATTAAATCCAACCTTTATTAGTGTTCGTGAAATTTTCCTGGAAGACCTGAAAGACAAAAAATCTAAAGGTAATTTATTATTCTAAACTCCTAATTATTATGAACTGGGTATTGCTTTTCATTGCCGGACTTTTCGAAGTTGCATTTGCAACATGCCTTGGCAAAGCCAAAGAAACCAGCGGTTTAACAGCTACCTGGTGGATGGTGGGCTTTTTCGCAAGTTTAAGTATCAGTATGTATTTACTCTATCGGTGTACACTCACCCTTCCTATCGGGACAGCTTATGCTGTATGGACCGGTGTGGGCGCAGTTGGATCCGTATTAGTTGGCATATTTCTCTTTAAAGAACCTGCAGATTTCTGGCGGCTGTTTTTTATTACAACTTTAATTGCTTCCATTATTGGCTTAAAGGCTGTCTCCCATTAATTCATGAGAAATTCCAATTGAATTCAGGTGCTTCCAAAATAAAGGATATGATTTTGAAACGACGTCTGGGTCATCAATGCATAAGCCTTCCATTTCTAGAGAAAGGGGTGAAAAGCTCATTGCCATCCGATGATCGTGATAAGTTGAAACCACGCACTCATCGTTTTTAATATCTGTTGGCTTCAACCATTGGATTGTGTTATCTGACGTTTCAAGTTCAATTCCGAATTTACGGGCTTCCAACTGAAGTGCCTTAATTCGGTCTGTCTCCTTTATTTTAAGAGTTTGCAAACCTGAAAATCTGAAAGGGCACCTCATTGCAATACATGTTACCACCAACGTTTGAGCAATATCAGGACAATCCACTAAATTTAATTCAAGCAGTCCGGGTTTCATTTGACCCGTTTTTTTAATAATGGCTTTTCCTTTATCAAAAATCGTATCCACGCCAAACCATCGGTACAGCGCGGAGCATCGAGCATCTGCCTGAGAAGAGTTTTCAGATAAGCCCATCAATGTTACACTGGTGTTTACTTCTGAAAGGGCAACCATACTATAGTAATAAGAGGCTGAAGACCAATCCGCTTCAACATAGTAGGTTTTTTTTTCGTATGCATACGGCTTTGAAAAAACACGAATCTGATTTTGTTCCCAGCTTACTTCCGCACCAAATTCTTTCATGACATTAATGGTTAATGCAATGTATGGTTTTGATACTAATTCGCCGCTAAGGCTTAAAATAAGCCCTTCCATGAAATAGGGTGAAATGAGCAATAAAGCGGTAACAAACTGGCTGCTAATCGTTGCATCCATTTCAACTTCGCCCCCTGACAGTTCTCTCCCTGTAATTCTTAAAGGCGGATAGCCTTCTTTTTCGAGGTAAGAAATATCAGCTCCCAGCACTTTCAATACCTCTACTAGATCTTTTACCGGTCGTTCTTTCAACCGATCAGATCCGGTAAGTATAACGGTTTTGGGTTGCATCGAAAAAAATGCGGTAAGAAACCTCATATCGGTGCCGGCATGACCAATGTGTACATTATCCAGATGAGCGTATTCTGAAAGTGCGCGTTCCAGAAAAATGGTATCGTCAGAATCGGATAAATTGTTTATTTCAAACGGAAGGCCTGAAAGAGCTTTTATGATTAGAACTCTATTGGAAACACTTTTAGACCCGGGCAAATTGACCTGCCCTGAAATACCTTTTCCGTTGTTATTAAGCCTTATCTTCAATTGCTTGTAATGCTAAATTTTAAAACCCACGGTTAATAATAAGCAATGACTATTAATATACATACCGGAAGCTGAGAAGGGTTCCTGAAAATAAAACGGCGATAAACCATACCTGAACTGCAATTCTGCATAAACGGCGTTATGCCTTAAAGGTGTATTTTTTTGTATCCCAGCGCCAGCGCACAAAAAAGAATTACCAGAAGCACTGAAAGCAGGATTCTTAAATTTGAACATTTTATTAATATTAGTCAGCCCCGAACCGTTATCTTCTACTTTTAACTGTCCAGCTAAAATCAACCGATAACAATATCCGGCAAAAACATAGGACGAGAAAATCGCATTGGTCTCTTTTTGAAAGGAATGTTTAATTTGCAAAGGAAAATTAAGCTCCTGAAGGGTTAGACTGTATTTATATTTTAGCCGGTCAGCGGTATAAAGTTGCAAACTGTCTTTAAAGAAAAAATAGGAATTAAAACTTAGGCCATGATGAAAATATTCCGCTCCAATAAGCAAGAAACTCCGGTTATGTCGATCAAGGCGGATTTCTTCCTTTAAGGAAACATTAAAAGACATTTTTGGCCGCGCTTTGGTTGCGTGGTTTTTATTAGTTTTATAAAAATTAAGTACAGGAGAAAAACCAATCCGTGTTTTTATTATCGGATTATTTCTGTGATTCCGCAGGTTTTTACCACCATCTTCCTGGGCCATTCCTGTGCAATACCAAAAGAACAGAAATATACTGAGTGAATATTTAATAAAATGTGCCAAGATTTTAAATATACAACTTATTATAAATAGCACCTTAGACGCTACTACTTAGCGATAGATGCTTTGTAGAGAGGAACAGTACTGCAAGGTTCACCATACATAATTGATTTGGCCAGAGGCCTTAAGGCTTTTACCAATTCTACGTAAGCATTTACAGGAACAGGTAAATTGCTGCATCCTTTTATTACAACACGCTTGTCTTTATAATCCCCGTAATTCAATGCCTGCAATTGCTCGTGAAAAACAATGGACTCTAAGGTTTCCAGGCTACCGAAGATGATTTTTTGAGCGAAAGGTTCTAAGGAAATACTGACGAGCATAAATGCCCAGGTTGGAACTACAGCATCCGCGGAACAAGTAATGGCCACAAATTTATCCCGGTAATTTTCCCAATTGTGTTGCTTGACAAACTCCCGAAAATCTTTTTCCTTCAAAATCAATTCCTGGAACAGCAGCGGTTTTAAATCAAATACTACACGTTCTCCTTTTGGATAAAAATTTTCCAAGTCAATGGTGATTAATCCACTACTCGCAACTTTATTTACTATTTCATCTGGCATGAGTGAGCGTTTACATAAAACCTAACTCCAGCTGAGCCACCTCGCTCATCATTTCTTTAGTCCAGGTTGGTTCAAACGTAAGAGTGAGCGTTGCAGATTTAATACCCTGCAACAATTTCAATTTATTCTCGACTTCAGCAGGCAGGGATTCGGCAACAGGACAATTAGGTGATGTTAAGGTCATTGTAATCTTTAGCTCATTTTCATCATTCAAATCGAGTTCATAAATTAATCCAAGTTCCCATATATCTACAGGAATTTCCGGATCATAGCAGGTTTTTATCTCATCGATAACCCTTTGCATTAACTCCGTATTTTTAGTAATAATAATGGCGCTCATTCCCAATCCCCAACTTAAAATTTGTAATCCTTATACGTCTTTGTAAATTCCTCATCATCAATTTTAGGGTTTACCTGCAAAAAATGATAATCATATTGTTCGTATAACCCTTTGTCATCTAAAATTTTTATACTGATCGGAAGAAAATACAATTGATCGATGTATAAAGTGACGTGCTTCGCGTAAGCATTTGGAACCCTTAACACCTGGCCTTTTTTTAAAATATCGAAATAATCATTAAGCTTCGGGTTTACTTCCAGGATCATATATTCACTGATGTGAAGTTTCCTGGCGATGGATGTAATACTCTCATTATCGCCAACGGTATAATTCTCATATGCAAAATCCTTATTATCAATGATAATTTTATAGCATGGACGGTTATTTACACGTTCTTCGCCTTCAAACTTAAAATACGTTTCAAATTTGTCAATGTTCTTTAATGCGATGTATTCAATAATGCTTGCAAAATAATCAACACCCATTTCATTCAACGTATGATGCTGATCCTGACGCATCAAGTAACCTAACGGATCAAGGCTTAAATTCACATACGGAAAAGAATTTGGCTTAACATAGGCTTTGTTGTTATTCCAACCACTCACCCACAATAGTTCGATCCCTTTAATGTATAAATAAATTTTCCGAGGCTTCCGGTTTAACTTAACCGAAGATTCATAATGATTATATCCCTTTTTCCCGCGTTCAATAATTTTAAGGCTGTATTTTAACCGTTCCAACTCATTGATCGACTTTACCATTTTAAAAATGATTTCCTTTGCTCCTAAAGGAGGATTCGAGGAGAAAGAAACCCTACTAAACAAAAGACAGAACAGAAACGGGATATATATAAATACGGACCTAAACATGGAGTGCAAAGGTAAAATAATCTTTAACAATAAGGAAGATATTTCCGGAGGCTCGCGATAAATAACGCGCTGTTTAACAATTATTTACCCTTTTTAAATGCATGTGTATCCATCACCGCTTAATGGAAACATTCAATGCATTTAATTGTATTGTTATAAAAATCTTAATTAATTGGTTATTAAATAATTAGTACAGACTTACGTTTTTACTAATTTTAAACGTGTGTAAGGCCAGAAAAAGCCTTACATTCGAAGTCCAAAAATGCTACACTACACCCAGATAACCGAGTTAATTTCTGAATTAATGTTCAGCCATGACTGTGTTATTGTCCCTCGCTTTGGGGGATTTGTGGCCAGGCATTACAATTCGGGTTTTAATAAAGGAAATAACTTGTTATTTCCGCAAACCAAGCAAATCCTGTTTAATAAACAGCTTATCCACAATGATGGTTTATTGATTTCATCCTGGATGCAAAAAAGCAATTTAAACCTGCAGGATGCTACCAAACAAATCGAAGATTACAAAGATTATATCCAATCCTTATTGTCTGTAAAAAAAAGGTTCGAATTAAAAAATCTTGGTTTACTTTATATTGATTCGGAAAACAGTTTAAGATTTGAAGCGAAGTCGGATGTTAATTTTTTACTGGAATCATTTGGTTTTGAACCTGTAGTAGCAAACGCGCTAAGCATCCCTCCGGTTAGTGAACCAAAATCTACAAAACATTTTGAAGATCGTAAGATAACAGTTGAACAGGCACCAGCTCCGAAACGTTCTTACGCGAAAATTGCAACATTAGCAATTGGGCTTCCATTAACCCTGGCATTTTTAATGTTTGCAGCATCATCAAAACACATGCAGCCATTATTACAATCATCCGCAAATCCTTTTTATTCACCTGAAAAATCTTATGTTCCAAACCACCAACGCCATGAAAAATCCTTTTTCATTGAAGAGGCGAGGAAACCTGAACTATTGGTAGATGCAAAAGGCTTTGCAACTTTTAAATTATTCGAGAATGGAAAAGTATTGGTTGCGAGTATTAACGACAGTGTTTTGCCAGCAGATAAAACCCATGTAGCCAGATCGTATTTCAGTTCTTCAAATAAAAAGAATGCATTTAATGCTAAATACCAGGTAGTTGTTGGATGTTTTGGAGTTGAAGAAAACGCGCACAAACTCGTAAAAGAATTGCATTCAAAAAAAATTCAGGCAGGTATCAGCGGAGTTAACCAAAAAGGTTTACATGTTGTAAGTTGCGGAGGGTTTGATAGTAAAGATGATGCCGCCCAATTACTTGCTTCTGTTAAAAGTGAATTTCCTAACGCCTGGGTAATGGCTAAATAATTAAAGGGTTATAATAACTATTTTCATTGGCCCTAAACTCAACCGTTTTTTTCCCGAATCTTGAGTTACAATTATCCGGCGCATTTAACGTTGTACATCTGATAAGACTAAGTCCGTTGATTTTTTTATATCTTCGCATCGTTGAGATCTCTAATAATACTCGCCTGTTTACTGTTCTACGGAAACATTTGGTTTGCCCAAACCGACACAGCGGTTTATAATTCCAAAAAAGAAATCGTATATGATGGCAAACGCTACAGAGTATATAATAGCTGGCTTTCGGTAGGTGCGGGGGCATCGTATAATACCAAATGGCCAAAAGACGAAAAAAACCTTGGTGCAGATTTCACATTTCATCTCAAACAATATTATTTCAGGTTTGGAGGCTTTATGAGCGGATCCGACTTTACCGCATCTAATAATTACAGTTTTCATTTGTGTTACGCGCTTCGGAAAGAAGCCGAAAAATTTAACCTTTCAATCGCTGCAGGACCATCATCATCTTATTTCAGAAGGCCCTTAAGTGATTCGTCTGACTATAACCTGGGCACCGTATATAACATGGTTGGCGGTTTCGCAGCAATCGAGGCCATTTATAAAATTAAATACGATGTGGGTTTGGGCGGACAAATATTTTGTGATTATAACCAGGCTCAAATGGTATATGGCGTTAGGCTTGTTGTTTACTTTTCTGGCGCGTACCGTGGAATAAAATATGGCTATGTCCCACCTAAAAAAAAATAAAGGATTAATTGATTTTTTGATTGTTGGCCAGGGAATGGCGGGTTCGGTACTAGCCTTAACATTTATAAAAGCAGGATATTCCGTTGGGATCATTGACCAACCTTCACTTTCTTCCAGTTCAAAAATTGCAGCGGGAATATGGAACCCTGTAGTATTTAAACGTTTAACCAAAAGCTGGATGGCAGATGCTTTAATTCCTGAACTGTTTAAGTTTTACCAAAGCTGGGAAAGAGTAATGCAAACCCAATTCATTCAGGAACGCCATATTATCAAATCCTTTTCTGAAGAACAGGAAAAAAATCACTGGCTAAAAAAATCACAGGGTCATGAACCCGACAATGATTTTTTAGATCCACATATTTACCATGATCTACCCATCGACGAACACTATCTTTTAAAAAACTATTCATTCGTGAATCAAGCAGGAAGTTTAAATGCATCCCATTTTTTAAAAGAAACGCGGTCCTTCCTCAAATCACAGTGTGATGTATTGGAAGAAACATTTGACCATAAGACTTTACAGCTTTCTGCGGACAGTGTTACGTACAAAAGTTTAAAGGCCACAAACATTGTTTTTTGTGAGGGCCATCTGATTGCCACTAATCCGTATTTTAATTGGATCCCTATGAAACCGGCCAAAGGAGAAACCCTTACCATTTACAGTGAACATATTAAACTGGAAAAAGACATTTTTAATAAAGGTTTTTTTATCATGCCATTGGGAAAGAATCTTTTTAAAATTGGTGCCACCTATGAATGGGATGTATTGGACGATATTCCTACCCAAGAAGGCAAGGATGAACTTTTGAATAAATTAAATTCGGTGATCACATCGCCCTATCGAATCGAGTCGCATGAGGCCGGTGTAAGGCCATCGGTAATTGACAGAAGGCCGGTTATAGGTAAACACCCACGCCATACGAACCTGTTTTTATTCAACGGATTGGGAACCAAGGCGGTTATGCTTGCCCCCTACTTTGCTAAACAACTGGTGGATTCCATTCTCCATAACAAACCTGTTGATGAAGACGTAGACCTCAACAGATTTAAAAATTATCATCCTGGAACGTCATCGTAAATTACTTTCTAAAAAAACGTAAATAAAAATCATTGGTTTCCTGTAGGATTCTAATTGCCTTGGAATATATAACTTATACATTTTAGTCTACTTATTACAAATATTTAATATAACCCCCGTTTTCTGAAAAATATTTTTGTTTCACGATTAAAATCAGCTAATTTGGAGTGGCAAATATGGTTGGTGGAAAAACTAAGATAAAAGTAATTGGAAGAAGGGAATACGTAAGTTTTCCCATCTTAAATCTTCACCATATTGAAGCCAAGATTGATACCGGTGCGTACACTTGCGCCATTCATTGTAAAAACATTATTTTGAAAACCAACCTGGAAAAACCAATCTTATCCTTTCAATTGATTGATGATACCATTTACAATTTTGATGAATTCTCCAAAAAGAAAATAAAAAATTCTTTCGGTGAAATGGAGGAACGCTACATCATCAAAACGCAAATTATACTGGGGAAGAAAAAAATTAGAACATCTGTTTCCCTTAGCGACCGCGAAAATATGCGATACCCGGTTCTTATCGGACGAAAACTTCTGAAAGGGAAATTTATAGTAGACGTCAATAAGATTTACACTAATGGCCTAAAATTAGATTCCATTCTAAACACAAACTAAATGAAGATTGCAATTTTATCCCGTAACCGAAATTTATATTCCACAAAACGACTAGTTGAAGCTGCTGAACAGCGCGGGCATGAGGTAGTAGTATTGGACCACATGAAATGTGTTTTAGTGATTGAACAGGGCCGGCCCCACATTTACTATAATGGAAAAGAATTGAATGATATTAACGCCGTTATTCCGCGCATTGGGGCAAGTGCAACTTTCTATGGATCAGCAGTAGTTAGGCAGTTTGAAATGATGAAGATATTTACAGCGGTTGAATCACAGGCACTTGTTCGATCACGGGACAAATTGAGGAGCCTTCAGATCCTAGCGCGTGCCGGTATTGGCATGCCGAAATCAGCCTTCGCAAATGAACCAAAAGATATCGAATCGGTGATCGCAAGTATTGGCGGAGCACCTTGCGTTGTGAAACTTTTGGAAGGAACTCAGGGCATTGGTGTTATTCTGGCAGAAAATGATAAAGCCGCGAAGTCTGTAATTGAAGCGTTTTTGAAACTCGATGCCAATATGCTCGTTCAGGAATTTATTAAAGAATCTAAAGGAGCCGACATTCGAGTGTTTGTAGTAGACGGACAAATTGTTGGAGCCATGAAACGGCAGGCGAAGGAAGGAGAATTCAGGAGTAACCTGCACAGAGGCGGTACAGCATCTCTTATTCAACTAACTTCCGATGAAAGAGCCACCGCGATTAAATCAGCAAAAAAGCTTGGATTAGGAATTGCCGGTGTTGATTTACTGCAAAGTGACCGTGGACCACTTGTTATGGAGGTAAATTCTTCACCTGGTCTGGAAGGAATTGAAGGAGCTACAGGCATCGACATCGCCGGTAAAATAATTGAATATGTCGAACGTAATGAGTTTAATGCTCCTGGTCAGTAATGGACGATTTTAAGATCAATTCCCAAACCGTTAGTCCGGGAGAATGCAAACAAATTGTCCTCAACTCATACGAACTTCACACCAAGTCAAAAATCGAAATTCCAGTTTTCGTGTTTAGGAGTACGCAGAAAGGTCCTACGCTTCTCTTATCTGCAGGAATGCATGGAGAGGAAACAAACGGCATTGAGATTATACGAAAAATCATTACCCGTGATGAAGTTAAAAATTTAAAATGTGGAAATGTTATCGCCATTCCGGTGATCAATAGTGTTTCTTTTCTTTTCGGGAGCCGCGATCTTCCTGACGGGAGGGACCTAAATAGATGTTTTCCCGGAAATAAAAATGGGTCCTTTGGGAGCAGAATTGCGTATGATCTGATGAAACATATAGTTCCACTAATTGACTTTGGTGTGGATTTCCATACTGGCGGAGCCAAAATTAATAATACACCCCAGTTAAGATGCGTATTTGAGTTTCCTGAAAATGTTGCACTGGCAGAAAAATTCTCACCACCTCTGATCATCGACAGTTCATACAGGGAGGGAACATTGCGAAAGGAAGCAGCCAAAAAAAACAAGCCCATCTTAGTATATGAAGGCGGGGAAAGCATGCGGTTTGATTATAAGGCGATCAACGAAGGGGTAAATGGGTGTTTACGACTAATGAAAAACTACAACATGATTGATATCGACATTCCGAATAATCATGCTGTTAAAATTAGAAAAGATACATGGATCCGTGCAAACGCAAGTGGATTATTCCACATGAACGCGGCAAACGGAGCCTACACTTCCAAAGGCGATTTACTGGGAGTGATCTGTAACCCCTTTGGGAATATTGAGCATAAGATACTTTCGAGTGCCGATGGTTACATTGTAGGGATTAATAATCAGCCTGTGGTAAATCAGGGTGACGCGTTAATTCATATTGGAATGGAAGAATAAATAAAATAGTTTGAGTATAAGGATGAGGACATTAAAATGCTTTTTAAATTATGTACATATTCGCATTTTCTGTTTAGCGTTAAGCGTTACCTGAAACCGCAACCTCAACATAACCTTACTTACCCTCATTTTTTAAAAACTAAAGCTCGTTTTATCCTGGCGTTCCTATTATTGTCTAATAGTGTTTTTGCCCAGAAACTGACAGCAGAAAAACCCGATTTAGAAGATGATTCGTTGCGAATCTATAAAAAAATAAAAAGCTGGTCGGAAAAACATCGGGTTACAAAGTGGGCGTATTCATTAATATTTGTAGATCCGCAACCAAAAGAATATCCCACGCAGCCGGCTTCAAAAGAAGTAAAAAACGTAAATCCATACCTTAAGTACAAGGGGCGGATTATCAGAAACATCAATATTACTATTCATGATCCTTTTGGACATAATGTAAATGATACGGTAACACGTCCCATTAGCCGTTCCCAGCGATTCGGTAACAGGGTACATACAACTACAAGGCAGTTTGTTATAGAAAACAAATTGCTATTTGATGTTCATGACACCATTAATCCGCTTTCCTTAAGTGAAACCGAACGGATACTGCGTGAAGCGCCTTTCATTAATGACGCGAGGATTTTCATTACAAAAACAAAATCCAGGGATAGCGTTGATGTAAACGTTGTGGTATTGGATAAATGGCCTATTACATTACCCGTATTGGTAACAGATATTTTCGTGGACGCCCGGTTTAGAAATTATAACCTCTTTGGAGCAGGTCAGCAATTTGAACAGTACGGCCGTTTAACAAAACCCGATGTGTATGAATTTAACGGTTACTATGGTATAGCAAACATTGATAATACCTACATATCATCCAGGCTCGCTTATTCTACAAATAAGAATGAAACAAGAACTTCACTTTCTTTTGACAGGCCCTTCTTTTCCCCGTTAACAGCATGGGCGGGGGGCGCGGGGGTTTCACATTCCTGGAAAAAATATGTGTATAATGATACGATTGCTGGTGAAACAAAAAAAATACCTCTGAATAACTTAGGTTATGATTTGTGGGCCGGCAAAAGTTTTAAATTTAAAAAATTGAGTAAAGACAGGAGCTTTTTCAATCAAAGTACCAATTTCATTTTAGCCGGCAGGTATTATTCTGCTATCTACTTAAACAGACCATCAGAAACCATCGACACATCACGTTCACATTATAACGCGAAGGCTGCTTTAGGGAACATTGGTTTTTCCGTGCAGCAATATTATAAAGATAAGTACATCTACCGGTTTGGTGCAAACGAAGATATACCTGAAGGAGTTGTACTACAGCTTATTTATGGCGGCATCAAGTATGAATTTAAAAAGATCCGTTATTATACAGGATTTGAAATTGCCAGGGCTAAGCGATTCGAAAGGATTGGTTATTTATCGGCCACACTTTCCTACGGAATATTTTTTAACGAAAAAGTACCAAACGACATTACTTTAAACTATAAACTTTATTATTTCAGTAACCTGTTAAAAAAAGGCCGTTGGTTTTTCCGCGAATTTCTAACATACAATTGTGTTCATGGCGAAAACAAATTGGTAGGGCAAACAATAAGTTTTAGTGGAGAAGAACTATATGGTTTTGAAAACCGTGGATTAGCAGGGAACACGAAAATGACGCTCAATTCTGAAACGGTTGCATACCTGCCATACAAACTTATTGGATTTCGTTTCGCGCCTGTCGTTACTATGGGAATTGGCATGATAGGTTCGCCATCTTCACCGCTGGTTAAAAGTAATCTTTACCAGGCCTACACGGTTGGCGTTATGGTACGAAATGAAAATTTATTAAGCAGTACCTTCCAGGTTGCAATTGGTGCATATCCCTTCTTTCCAAATGAAGGAAAAACAACGTTCAAATACAATCCCATCACAAGCTTCACACTTCGTGTACGGGCCTTTCATGTTTCGAGGCCTGAGTTTATCAGCTATTAATTATCCCGGAATCACCTTATCAGAAAGATGATTGCTGATAATCCATGAATCAAGTGCTGACTTAAAAGCGAGGTTACTTTCCATCATATCCGTACGCAAAGTGATGGCTTTACCACTGTAATTTACAAAATAGGTGAGTCCATGCCTGGTCTCAATTTTTTGAATTTCCTTAGCGGTGGTAGTTTCAATTTTATTTGTTGAAATTATCAATTGATCATCTTCTAATGCTACGAAGCAAAGGTTCTTCATTCTTCGCCATAAAGTAACTGCAATTTCCGTAAACGCAATTAAAAAGCAAATAAACGCCATATAGCGGATAATGCTGCCCGAGTAAAATAAGAGTACTCCAATTACAACAAAGGCTATAATCTTAATGACACGCTTGGCGATTAGTCCATCAGGGAAATAGGTAAATTTAGTGGTAGTATGCTTAACGGTAGATAAGACGTAGGCTTCCAAACAGGATGCTAAAACATAAAGGATTCCCAAACCCAGAAATACATAGCGTACTTCCCTGTAACCAATGTATTGCGTAAAAATAAAAACTAAACTAATGACAACCAGGGCAAGTAAAATAAGATTCTTTAAGAGGATTGAAAATAAAGCGTTCATAAAAGATACGGTAGAATGAAATTAAAATACATGCTTCTCTGCATGGTAAGACGAACGCACCAATGCTCCGCTCTCTACATACCTGAATCCCTTCGAAAGGGCGATTTCGCCCCACTTCTTAAATTCATCCGGATGAACAAATCTAGCTACCGGTGAATGCTTTGGGGTTGGTTGTAAATATTGTCCAATTGTCATTACATCGCAATGTACGGCCGCAAGATCATCAATCGTTTCCAGAACTTCCTCTTCCGTTTCGCCCAAACCAACCATCAGCCCGCATTTGGTTCTAACTCCGGCATCGTGAAGCCGCTTCAGAACTTCCATACTTCTGTCATACTTTGCCTGGATTCGTACTTGAGCAGTTAAACGTCTAACGGTTTCAATATTATGCGAAACAATATCCGGTTTCACATCAATAATTCGTTGAAGGTTTTCCCATTTACCCGCGAAATCGGGGATCAGGCATTCAAATTTTGTTTCCGGACTGATTTCCCGAATTGCTTTAATCGTTTCCGCCCAAATAATGGAACCGCCATCCTTTAAATCATCCCTGTCAACTGAAGTGATCACGCAATGTTTCACTCCCATTAGCTTAACAGAGTTTGCTACCCGTTTTGGTTCGTCCCAGTCAGCCGGTTTTGGTTTCCCGGTAGCAACGGCGCAAAATCCACAGGAACGTGTACAGATGTTACCAAGTATCATAAACGTAGCTGTACCAGCACCCCAGCACTCGCCCATATTGGGGCAATTGCCGCTTTCGCATATGGTGTGCAGCTTATGCGTGGCAACAATATTTCTAACTTTTAAATATTCTTCTCCAATAGGTAATTTTACCCTCAACCAATCTGGTTTCCGGGGCCTTTCGGGAATAAGGGCTTCACTCACAATCTCCATTTTTAGAACCATTTTTTACCAAATACGAAACCAACGTATAAGGTGACAATATAATTTTCGGCCGGGTTATGTGCCATAATCGGTAAGGCTTTTGGAAAATAATCAAATATGACTCCCGTCTCAATTGCTTTTACTTTATTTGAAAAAGGCGCATACTCAAAACTCATGTTTAACTTACCATACAAACCCGGATATACCCTCATTTCTCCCAATCCATCAACCAATGGGCCTTTTCCGGAAATACTATCGATAGAATGTACTTCGGGATTGTATTTTATGGATTGCTGAAATTTATCTCCGGCGGAAGATTCGCGATAAACCAAAATATAATTTGGTTTAGCAAAGGCAGCAGTACCACCTACATAATAGGATGTCCGGATCTCCACAGACTTCCTGTCAGACCGGCGAAAAATCGTATTTTGATACCCTACTCCAGCCCTAAACATCAACACGCTATTCATTTTTCCATAAATAAACCGTTTGGAGTTATCCGTATTATTTGAAATTTTAATTTCCTTAGGATGCTTCATATTCAGGGCTTCAACTTCAACTAACCGCTTACGTGTTCCTGTCACATGTCTTGCACGCATCCAGTTTACTCCTAAACCACGGCTGTGCACAAAAATTCCAAATGACATTTCATTTCGGTATAAAACGTTAGGATCCTGACCGTTAGCAATCGCCTGGCTTGTGCTTTGTGAATAGCCGCAAAAACTCAGGAATAACAAAACTATACTATATGCCAGGCACCTTTTCATGGATCAACAAAAGTAGTTAATAATTTATGAATTAGATAGTTAAAGCTTTATTATCTTTGAAAGAAAACTTACAAAATAATGACTAGTAAAGTAATTTATTCCGGACAATTAAGAACGGAAGCTACACATATTCAATCAGCTACTATTATTCACACCGATGCCCCTAAAGATAATCATGGCAAAGGCGAAATGTTTTCTCCAACTGATTTAGTGGCAACAGCGCTGGCAAGTTGCATGATTTCCATTATGGGAATTGCCGCAATGAAAGAAGGGATTACACCGATTGACGGTACTACAGCGGAAGTGACTAAAGTCATGTATGCTGATCCCAGAAGGATTGGTGAAATACATGTTAAAATCACATTCCCAAAAAATGTTTATACAGACCGGGAACAAAAGATTTACGAAAACGCTGCGCGGACCTGTCCGGTAGCAAAAAGCCTTCACCCGGATTTAAAGCAGGTGATTGATTTTATCTGGCAATAAAGTTTTAATTTTTGGCTGCTTCCAGAATTTCACTGGCAGAAATACCGCTGTGGGAATTATGGTAAATGCAAACGCCGTTTTTAATAAGCAATACCTGAGGTGAAGCATGTTCTACCTGAAACATGGTTGCAATTTCGTTAGAAATATCCCTGTGATTGAGAAGGTCTAAATAATAGGCTTGAATGTGCTCTGGGTTTGTCCATTTCGATTCGAGGCGGTTTAATGCCATGGAACTGATGGAACATCGGGTACTGTGTTTAAACAGAAGAACAGTCAGGCCTTTACCCGACTGTTCCAGTGTTAAATTTTTAATCTCCTTAAGCTGATCTATATGGGTGAGCTTATTCCAAAGCATCCGGGAAACTATACTGTTTTCTTAGTAGAAACAGAGGTATTAGCTTTAGAGTAAGCTGGGCATTTTTCGTGCGATTTGCAAGAAGTTAATGACGCACAAAAAGCGAATAACAAGGCTGAAAGTAAAGCTAATTTTTTCATATAAATTAATTTTTAATAATAAGAATAACAAATATATATTAATTTCGTTAGGAACAAAAAAAAACACTGACAATTATCAGTTTTTTTTCTTAAGAAATAATGAACAGTAATGCTAGACCTGATTTCAGATCCCATTTGGCACCGTAAACTGGAATCAGAATGTAACGAGCCCTATTTCAAATCATTACAGGAATTTGTATTGAAAGAAAGGAACCAATTTACAGTATACCCACCCGAGAAAGACACCTTTACGGCGTTAAATCTTACAAGTTTAAAAGAAATTAAAGCGGTTATTCTTGGCCAGGATCCTTATCACCAACCACGCCAGGCACACGGACTCAGCTTTTCAGTAAATTACGGAATTAAAATTCCGCCCTCCCTGGGCAATATTTATAAAGAACTAAAAACTGATATTGGATTTGTGGTTCCCAATCATGGTAATTTAACAAGCTGGGCGCGCCAGGGTGTACTTCTTTTAAATGCTACTTTAACTGTTCGGGCAGGCGAACCAGGAAGCCACCAAAAAAAAGGATGGGAAACTTTTACCAACCACATCATTCAAACCATTTCCGATGAAAACGAACACTGCGTGTTTATGCTTTGGGGAAATTTCGCCAAAACGAAAGCGGACCTAATCGATCCGGATAAACATTTAATCCTCGAGACAGCACATCCTTCTCCGCTGGCAAGAGGTGGATTCTTTGGCTGCAAACATTTTTCTAAAACAAATCAATACCTGAACCTTTATAATCGCGGGAGCATTAATTGGAATCTATCCGACTATGGTCTGTTTGACGAGAGGGCAAACTCATAAAAATATTTTTTAAGAACCTTTGAAATCATTCAAATAATAACTAAGTTTAGAATAACTTATTTAAACAAAATGATCAGCATACAAAAACAAGTTCTTTTACTCTCAGATTTTCATTTTAAAGAATTCTCAGATTACCTGTTAAATACAAATGCGGATCTTCCTTATAAACTCATTAACACCATTCGGTTTTCAAAACGGCCTCACGAATCCGACGAACTCTGCCAGCTCATTTATGGCGATTCAGCTGAAAAAACGAAACGTAAATTTTTGCAGTTAACCCACCACACTTTTAAATTAAGCGGCTTTTTAAGCAGGAATTATACCAATTACCTGAAACACAATCTGCAAATCATTGAAGAACTATTAAGTAAAGGGGAAAAGAAAAAAGCAAATGATGTAGCAGAATGGTTATATGATGTTGCAGAAAAAATTGAAGATTATACTACCCTGATTGAAGTCACTAAATTTTTTGCGCAGCAAAGTTTTATTACCGAATCAAAAGATGCCAATAAATATCATAAAAAAGTTGACGAGTATATTGAATACGAACGCATAAAAAATGCGATTTACCTTTACTTACGGGAAAATCTTTTCTTTAAAGGGAAAGAAAATATTTCGAAAGCTCAGGCAAACAAAGACCTTGCTTTTTTCAACCAATATACCGAACACAAATCAAATTCCATTAATCTTTTAGCACGGTTTGGAAAATACTATGAACTCAGCTTTTTAAGCCATCCTGATTTTTTTAAGCAGGAAACCCTTAAGAGCCTGGATGAATTAGAGCGCGATTTTTTAAATAACGCCCACGTTTGCTTTCATTACCTCGACGACATGTATTTTAAAATACTTGGTTTAAGGCTTCAATTAAATGTGAACAATAATAATACAGACTCCATGCTACAAGAGGTTAAAAAGATGAACAACATCAGTTCATTTCTTAAATTCTGGAGCAGCTATATTAATATTCCCGAAATATTTTCCTTTTCGGTTCAGGCCAGTCATTATATGAGTTCCTATGCCTTTATTTTCAGGCAAGACTATCATTCAACCCTGCCCGGAGACATAAAAGAAAACATATTATACCTTAAGCAAAAACTGGAATCAGAATTATCAAAGAATTGCTGGAATGATGGCGAATACATTATAAAGCTTATCAATTTAAAATGTTTTTACGCTGCTGTACTCTTAACAGGCGATGATAACGATAAAGCAAAATCAGTTAAAATACTTGAAGACACACTGGTTTCTTATCAGCAAATACCATTTCAGAAATTCCTCGACGGCATGTTCAGTACCCTTATAATGGGTTATTTTAGCTTGCAGCAATACGACAAAGTAATTTCCACTTATAAACGCTATAAGAAAATAACGTCCGACCAGATTGTTGTTAAAGAAAATGATTTAACTATTGATGCATATTATTTTACTTCCCAGTATCTTACCAATCAGCGAAAACAATACACGGAAAAGTTAAAATCTACCTACAACGAATCGGACAATTTTGATCATATTAAAAATCTTATTTCAGAACTCGGTAACTACTACAAAATACCGGTAAGTTTTTAAGGTGAGCGGCATTTACATTCATATTCCTTTTTGCAAAAAGGCCTGTCATTATTGCGATTTTTATTTTTCAACTTCTCTCCGAAATAAAGGGGCACTTGTAAACAGCATATTATCGGAAATTGATCAACGTGTCAATTACCTGTCGGATAAATCCATTCAAACCATCTATTTTGGTGGCGGAACTCCTAGCCTGCTTTCAGAAAAAGAAACCTTTCTCATTTTAGAAAAAATTTACAAGTTGTTTAGGGTTTCGAATGACGCAGAAATTACAATGGAATGTAACCCCGATGATCTTAATACAGAGAAGTTAAAAGAACTTAAGCGCCAGGAAATTACGAGGCTAAGCGTGGGCCTTCAAAGCTTTAATGATGAAGAACTAATCTGGATGAACCGCGCTCACACGGCACAGGAAAGCGAATCCAGTGTAAAACGCGCACAAGATAAAGGGTTTGAAAATATAACCATTGACTTAATTTACGGCTCTAAGTTTTCGAATCCAACCAACTGGAAGAGCACGCTTAACAAGGCAATTTCACTGAATGTACCGCATATTTCAAGCTATAACCTCACCATTGAAGACAAAACAAAATTGGGGCATGACTTAAAAAACAAAAAAGAAAATGCCATTGATGAAGAAAAAAGCTCTGAACTCTTTTTAGAGATGATTGATCGGCTAGAAAAAAATGATTTTGTTCATTACGAAATTTCAAATTTTGCAAAGGAAGGTTTCTTTAGTCAGCACAATTCAAATTACTGGAGAGGAGTTCACTACCTTGGATTAGGCCCATCTGCCCATTCATTTGATGGTGAATCCAGGCAATGGAATGTGGCCAACAATTCCTTGTACATAAAAAAAATAAACGAGCAACACGGCCATTATTTTGAACGTGAGGTTTTAACTGAAAAAGAACGGTTTAATGAATATGTGCTGACGTCTCTACGAACCATTTGGGGAATAGAATTGGATTACCTTAAAAAAAATTTCCGGTCCGAATTTACTGAAGGTTTTATTACTCAGGTCTCGCACTTTATTAAGCAAGAAACCATTTTAAAAAAAGATTCCACCTATACGCTTACTGAAAAAGGTAAACTGCTTGCCGACAAAATAGCGAGCGACTTATTCGCCTAATTTATGACGCAGACTCACTGCATTAGTCCTCAACATTGTTCAACACGTCAAATACCAGGTCTTTTTCATAACCTTTCGCCAAGGCATAATTCATAAGTTTGAACTTAAGTTTTACAGGATTTTTTTCACGGATCAATTTGCGTTTTACTTCAAGCAACCGTGTTAGCGTTTCCAGGTAAAGCGTTTCATCTATTTGCTGCAGAGCTTTTTTTAAACAATACTCGCTCACACGTTTTTGCTTGAGTTCCTGCTTGATTTTAATACGTCCCCATTTCTTTATTGAAAACTTTCCTCGGGCAAAAGTCATGGCGAACCGCTCTTCGTTTAAAAAATTTTCTTCAATAAGTTTGGAGATGATTAGTTCAACTGCTTCAGGCCACAATCCTAAATCATACAATTTATCGCGTGCGTCCTGTTGGCTTCGTTCCTGATAGGCGCACCAGCCTTGCATCTTAACTAATGCAAGTTGCGGATCATTTACTTTTATGGAAGCCTTTTTATCCAACACTAACAAAAGTAATATTTCTTTATCTTTGATCAACCATGACATTAAATTTACCCGATGACTTTATCCAATCTGTTTCCTGTTGCCCAGGCTTTGATAAGGATGCTTTTATCACTGCACACCTAAACAATTCTCCAACAAGCATCCGGGTAAATCCATTTAAACAAACCCAGCTTAATTTTACACTCAACAAGGCAGTTGCGTGGAATAAATATGGGTTCTATCTAAACGAACGACCAAATTTCACTCATGATCTTTTGTTCCAGGCAGGTTGTTATTATGTACAAGAAGCCGGTTCAATGTTCATTCAGCATGCACTTACTTCCCACGTTGACTTTAACGAAACAATTTTAGCACTGGATGTATGTGCATCGCCGGGAGGGAAAAGCACTCTGCTTGCCTCGCTTCTTAACGAAAAAAGCGCTTTGGTTGCCAATGAAGTGGTAAAACAACGCGCCGAAGTTCTTTCTCAGAACTTAACAAAATGGGGAAACAGCAACGTAGTTGTAACCAATAACGATCCGGCTTCCTATTCAGCAATACCGGAGACATTTGATCTGATTATGGTAGATGCGCCTTGCAGTGGTTCAGGTCTCTTCAGAAAACAACCCGATGCCATAAACGAATGGAGTTTAGAAAATGTGAACCTTTGCAGCCAACGACAGAAGCGAATCCTGTCAGACATTCTAGGTTCATTAAAATCCGGAGGAACGCTTGTGTATTCAACCTGTTCTTATTCCATCGAAGAAAATGAAAATATTGTCAATTGGCTCATTTCAGAATTTGGTTTAATCAGCCTTCCAATTCCAATCGAAGCGAACTGGGGAATTGTTGAGACACATTATGCTGAGAATGATTTCTATGGATACCGTTTTTATCCGGATAAAACACAATCGGAAGGCTTCTTTTGCTCTCTTCTAAAAAAACCTGGTGCAAGCAACAACCATCGTCAATTTCGTAAATCTAAATTTGAAAACTTTACCGCTTTAAAAGCTAAAGAAAAAGAAGTGTTCAACGATTGGATTCATAATCCGGAAGTACATCTGATCACAAAATTTAAAGAAGACTTTCTCCTCACGAACGAATTGGTAATGGATTTCATTAATAAATATCCGCAATTGTATTTTAAAAAAGTTGGGACTACAATTGGTAACGTAATCAAAAAGGAGGTGATTCCTCATCATGACCTCGCTTTAAGCATTCACCGTTCTTCATCTATTCAAACAATCGTTTGTAATCGGGAGGAAGGCTTGCAATTTTTTAAGAAAAGCTTAGTTACTATAGAAGGCCAAAAAGGCTGGAACCTTTTGACTTTCAACGGGTTTGGACTGGGATGGATTAAGCACCTGGGCAACCGCATTAATAATTATTTGCCGAATGATCTCAGAGTTTTAAAATAAATTCATATAATTTTAGGCGAACCCTAAAAATTGAAAACAATGTTTGACAACCTATTAAAATTAGTGAAAGAACATGCGGGTGATGCAATTATCAATAACCCTGCTATTCCAAATGACAAAAACGAAGATGCGATTCAAACTACAACGACATCGATAGTAGATGCTCTTAAAACACAGGCTTCTTCAGGCAACAAAGATGCGCTAACTCATCTATTGAAAGGCTCAGGAAATTCTGCCCCTGTTACTAACTCGGTGCAGAACAATGTAGTGGATAACCTCATGAAAAAATTTGGCATCGACAATGCGCAGGCAAGCCAGATTGCGAGTACTTTAGTACCAAAGGTGATGGATCAATTTGTAAAAAAGACTAATGATCCGAATGATAAAAGTTTTGATTTATCTGATGTATTAGGTTCACTTGGAATCAATGCTTCAGGCATTATGGATAAAATCGGAGGATTCTTTAAAAAATAAATATATGCTGGGAAAATTTGGTGATATGATGGGCAAGCTCAAAGAAATGAAGCAAAAAGCCGATGAAATTAAATTAAAATTAGACAATACGGTTATAGATGTTGAAGGCGCGGGAGGAGATATAAAAATTTCAATAACCGGTAACCGCGAGATAAAATCTTTAAGTATTGCGCCTGGTCTTCAGCATGGTAACACTGAAGAATTGGAGGAACAGTTAACCGTTACACTAAATAAAGCGCTTTTTAAAGCGAACGAGGTTAATGAGAATGAAATGAAACAGGTGGCAAGTGGAATGGTGCCGGGTTTGTAAAATAAAAAAAGACTCATCAAAACGATGAGTCTTTTTTATAGAACCTCAAACAAACTACAATAAATCATTGGCGAGGTTTGCCAATTCACTGCGTTCACCTTTTTGTAAAGTGATATGTGCGTAAAGTGGTTGTCCCTTCACTTTATCAATCAGGTAACTCAACCCATTACTCTGTGCATCGAGATAGGGTGTATCGATCTGGTAAATATCACCTGTAAAAATAATTTTCGTATTCTCACCGGCTCGGGTAATAATCGTTTTCACTTCGTGGGGTGTTAAATTCTGAGCTTCATCCACAATAAAAAACATGTTGCTCAGGCTTCGGCCTCTGATAAATGCCAGCGGGCAAATAACAATCTTTTCGTTCTCCAGCATTTCATTAATGGCTTTAAATTCTTTGTCACGCTCCGAAAACTGACTTTTAATGAATTTCAAATTATCCCATAATGGTTCCATATAGGGATTCAACTTGGAGGTCACGTCGCCTGGTAAATAACCTATATCCTTGTTACTGAGTGGAACAATTGGACGCGCCAGGTAGATCTGGTGATAATTTCGGCGTTGTTCCAGCGCGCCAGCAAGCGACAATAATGTTTTACCAGTTCCTGCCACACCCTGAATACTAACCAGACGAATATCAGGATTCATTATCGCATCTAATGCAAACGATTGCTCAGCATTTTTGGGAATAATGCCGTAAGACGAAGTCTTGGTTACACGCTTCAAAGATTTGGAGGATTCTTCATAACGTGCCAGTACTGAAGCGTTTCCGTTTTTTAGTACATAATAATGGTTAGATTCTCCGGCTTCTTTTTTAAGCACATCTTTAGAGAGGCAAGACCCTTTTTCGTAAATCTGATTGATTGTATTTGGATCTACTTTGTCGATTACTGTATTTCCGGTATACAATTCATCAACGGTCAGTATTTTACCGGTTGTGTAATCTTCTGCGTGTAAGTTGAGTGATTTCGCTTTAATGCGCAGGTTAATATCTTTTGTTACCAGGATAACTTTACGATCAGGATTGGTTTCAGCAGTGTATAATGCCGCATTCAGAATACGGTGGTCGCCTTTACGCTCCTGAAAAATCTTTTCTGCATCTATTTGAGAAGAATTGTGCATTTCAATTTTAAATTTTCCGTGGCTTTTCCCATTGATAGACGTCCATTCCTGTAGTGAATTATCACCCGACATATTATCTACGTAGCGGGTAAATTCACGTGCCGCGAAGTTTTTCGTATCATTAC
The DNA here is from genome assembly GCA_029237825.1 of Bacteroidota bacterium. GTDB lineage: Bacteria > Bacteroidota > Bacteroidia > B-17B0 > Aurantibacillaceae > UBA4416. The sequence continues at coordinate 224,396 of JAQZBQ010000001.1, forward strand.
CCTTCTTAAAATTATCAAGTTCCTCCAGTACGGTTATAGGGATAACCACATCATGTTCCTGGAAGTTTTTTATAGCGGTATGATCGTAAATAATTACTGAAGTATCCAGAACGAATATCTTTTTTTCGGTGCTCTTTGAAACTACTTTCTTTGCCATAATTGGAGAATTGGTTTATAGTAAATCTATTTGTTTTGAGCTCTTTATTTTCTAATGTTCGTAATAGAAATAAACAGAGCTTTGTTTATACCCTTATTTGTTAAACATTTCGGATTTTTTCTGGATAAAAAAGAAAAGTGGTCCATTTTATTATATTTACTTGATTAAAATTTATATAATGAGAAATATAAAAACGATTGGTTTGGTAGTACTGCTGATTTCGGTAGTGACTCCCTTTTTTAAGTTAAACGCACAAATTAAAACGTGCGGCACCGATGAAATTCACAGGGAGCTTCTGCAGAATGATCCCGGTTATGCACAGAGGATGCAATCGTTTGAAAACTATATTTTATCGTTACAGCCGGATGCACAAAAAACAGCAGGTGTGGTTTATAAAATACCGGTTGTAGTCCATGTCATGCACAAAGGTGAAGCGGTTGGAACCGGAATTAACGTAAGCGATCAGGCCATTCTGGATGCAATTCAGGATTTGAATGAAATGTACAGAAAAGTTCCTGGAAGTGTGGGCGATGGAAATGGTGTGGATGTGGAATTAGAGTTTTCCTTAGCAGTGAGAGACCCTGCAGGGAATTGCACAAACGGTATTGTACGTGTAGATATGAGCGGAAATTCAGCATACATGAGTAATGGTGTGAATCGTTCAGGAACCGGGGGTATTAGCGACGCAACGCTAAAAAGCATTTCTGTTTGGAATCAAACCAAATATTATAATATCTGGTTAATCTCTGAGATAGATAATAATAATGGAGGAAGTGGAATTCAGGGATACGCTTATTTTGCTTCCAGTCATGGTACTTCTGTTGACGGAGCGGTAATTTTATCCAGTAATTTTACGAGCGGCACCTCTACAACTGCAGCCCACGAAATCGGACACGCTTTAAATCTATATCACACGTTTGAGGGCGACGGAACCGGAAGTACTTGCCCAACAAATCCAACAGGTTGTGGCTCAGGGGTTGGTGACTGCTGTAACGATATACCGGCTCACATCCGAAGTGCCAGTAATTGTGTAACAGGAACAAATACGTGTGATGGCTCTTCACGGGATCTATTCATTCACAACTACCTAGATTATTCATCAGATGCTTGTCAGAATATGTTTACCGCAAATCAAAAAACTCGCATGGTAGCAGCGGTAACAGGTGTACGCGCATCTTTTTTAAGCCCTGAAAACGGGGGAACAAATATGAGCCTTGTCCCTCCCACTACTGCGTCTGTTAACTTTAAAGCCTCGGCAACAGTACTTTGTGGAACAGGACAAACAGTTGACTTTTTAGATATGTCGACCTGTACTCCAAACTCGTTTATTCCGTCGTCAGGTTTCTCGGGCATTACTCATAACTGGGTTTTTACAAATGGTACAAATACCTACACATCATCAGCACAAAACCCAACAATCACCTTTACGAATTCCGGTACTTATACCGTAAGCCTTTCCGTCACAAATTCATTTGGAACCACCTCCTTAACAAAACCCGGAATGATTGTAATTTCAACAGCGCCTTCGATCCCATGTACCCCAACATCTCAGAATGCTGCTAACTACGCTCAAACCATTTACAATGTAAAATTAAATTCTATCAATAGCTCCTCTTCCTCCCTGATCAATGTAGCCTATACAGATTTAGCCTGTGCATATAATACAACGGTTACTTCTGGAGCTACTTACAGCCTCGCCATCTCGGCGCGCGCAGGGGGCAGCAGCGCTGAAGTTTTTGAAGTGTATATCAATTACAATAACGATGGTGATTTCGCTGATGCAGGAGAGCTGGTTTTTTCGGGTTCAAATCCGACAAATACTTCAGGCACCTACACCACTAACATAACAATTCCTGTTACAGCGGTGCAAAATACCCTGCTTCGCATGCGGGTGATTGGTGAGGCGGGAACCATATCCGCAAGTGAACGCATTTGTGGCGCGGCTTTGTTTATAGGTGATGTGGAAGATTATGGTGTGTTCATTAACCCTCCGGCATGCGCGTCCCCGAGCATTACCTCAGTTACAAACGGAAGCCGTTGTGGCACAGGTACTGTAACGCTATCCGCAACATCCAATTCAGGAACGGTAAACTGGTATACAACCGCAACCGGGGGAACAGCTGTTGCGACCGGCACCGTATATACCACTCCTTCATTAACTGCCACAACGGTGTATTATGTAGATGCCACTAACGTAGGTTGCACAACCCCATTAAGAACATCAGTAACTGCGAATATTGGTGGGCCCACTGTCACCGTTTCGCTTTCCGCTACGAATTTATGTGCCGGTCAAAGTGCAACCCTAACTGCATCCGGTGCAACTTCATATACGTGGCTTCCAGCAGGTACAGGCTCCGTTAGTGTTGTCTCTCCAACTGCCACAACCATTTATACCGTTACCGGATCAACTTCAGGCTGCACCGGTGCCCCAACTACGGCAACAATATCGATCGTATCAGCGGCATCTATCCCGCTGGTTGAAGATTTCCAGGGAACATTTCCTCCAACGAACTGGTACCTAACAGACGCGGGGAATGATAACATAAAATGGAGCAAAGCTTTAAATGCGGGGGCACTAACAACGACAACCAGCGCTGTTTTTAACAATTTTAGCACTGATGTTACCGGCACCAGAGACGAATTGAAAACGCATGTGAATCTCAGTGGATTTTCATCAGCAAAAATGACTTTTTACCGCGCTTACGGTCTAACGTTTGCAAGCCCCTATATCGACTCATTGGAAATTCGCGTTAGTACGAATTGTGGAACATCTTCCAATCAAGCTTATTATAAAGGAGGAACTCAAATTGGTACCGGAAACGGTAACGGTTCTACCATGTTTATTCCAACAGCTGCTCAATGGGTGAAGGATTCCATTGATCTTACCCCTTATGTGGGTCAAATTAATGTAATTATTTCCCTCATCAATCGTTCCCACTATGGAGATGGATTGTATATTGATAAAATTAATTTAACGGGTGTTTCAGCTACCACCCCAACGGCTGCCATAAGTTCTTCGAGTACAGGTTGTACCGGCTCAGCCATTACGCTAACGGATGCCTCTACCGGAAACCCTACGTCCTGGGCATGGACGACAACAGGAGGTACACCTTCATCTTCTAACACACAGAACACCTCTGTGACTTATACTACAGCCGGTGTTAAAACAATTACTCTCACCGTGGCCAACACAACAGGCACAACAAGTGTAACTAAAACAATTACAATATCTGCAACACCTACAGTGGTTGCCTCTATCACTAATACAACCATTTGTGCGGGGGGTTCAATCGTAGAAACCCTCACTGGCGCAACATCATATAGCTGGTTGCCTTCCGGCTCGGGAAATACAAGTACTTTAAGTCCGTCGAGTACTACGATCTACACCATCACCGGATCGTCAGGATCGTGTACAAGTGCCCCGCGTACTGTAACCGTAACTGTTACACCGAACCCAACAGTCACAATTGCCGCAACATCCACCTCATTGTGTTCGGGTCAAACCGCAACCTTAACTGCCGGAGGAGCATCTTCGTATTCCTGGTCTCCCGGTGCTCAAACTACAACAGTGATCACTGTAAATCCTTCCGGAACAACGTCATATACAGTTAGAGGGACGAATGGCAACTGTAGTAATACAAAAACAATCACTATTAATGTAACTCCTACACCAACTGTTAATGCATCGGTTTCCAACACTACCATTTGCAGTGGTTCATCAGTAATTGTATCCGTAACTGGCGCTACAACTTACACATGGCTGCCTTCCGGAACCGGGAACACAAGTACGCTTTCTCCCGCTTCCACGACGATATATACTGTTACTGGTAGCAGCAGTGGATGCTCCAGTGCCCAACGCACATTTACCGTGAATGTGACTAACACACCAACCGTGAACATCACTGCAAGTTCTTCAACCATTTGTGCCGGACAAAACGCAACCTTGACTGCCTCCGGCGCATCAAGCTATTCATGGTCTCCTGGTGCGCAAACAACTACGGTAATTACAGTTAGCCCTTCAGCTACTTCAAGTTATACGGTAAGAGGATTTAACGGTGGATGTAATTCCTCCAAAACCATTACAATTAATGTGTCGGCGACACCAACAATTGTTACATCTATAACGAATACAACAATATGCAGCGAGGCTTCCGCAATTGTTTCAGTAACAGGAGCAGGCAGTTATACCTGGAGTCCATCGGGATCAGGGAATACCAGTACACTCACGCCCTTAACTACTTCCATTTATACAATTACCGGGGCCAACGGAAGCTGCGTAGGTAGTCCAGAAACGGTGACCGTAAACGTAACAAACACACCTTCTGTAAACATAGCCGCTTCTTCAAGTACAATTTGTGCAGGTCAAACAGTAACACTGACCGCCAGCGGCGCTTCAAGTTACTCCTGGGCACCAGGAGCGCAAACCTCTACAGTAATTATTGTAAATCCAACAGGAACGAGTTCATACACTGTGAGAGGCGTTACCGGCGGATGCAGCAGTACAAAAACAATCACTATCAATGTTACAACAACTCCTACTATTTCCACTTCTATTACAAATACAACTATTTGCAGCGGAAAGGCGGTTGTTGTTAGCTTAACAGGAGCAATAAATTATACGTGGTTGCCAACCGGATCAGGAAGTACGTCTACATTATCTCCATCCTCTACTACAATTTACACGGTAACAGGTAGAAACGGGACTTGCTCGGGTACGCCGAAAAATTTCACTATCAATGTATCTCCAAGCCCAACAGTAAATGTTTCAGCCTCACCTACATTAATTTGTAGCGGACAAACCTCAAATTTAACAGCTAACGGGGCAACTGGATATTCCTGGACACCAGCATCGAACTTGAGCAGTTCAACTGGAAGTACAGTAAGTTCAAACGCAACGGTGACAACTGTTTATACGGTTACCGGTACAAGCGGATCATGTGCTTCAACCAAGACGGTTGTACTTAACGTAAGTACTTGTACGGAAATCGGTAGCTTAAATCAGGTTAATGGAGTACTATTCCTTTTCCCAAATCCAAATAAGGGAGTGTTCTCGATTGGTACTTCAACTGGCACAGTTAAGATGCATGTTGAAATTACAAATGCTTTAGGGCAAATCATAACATCTGAGTATGCAGAAAACGTTACTGAAATGAAATTTGATTTGAGCAAGCTCAGCAGAGGAATTTACTATGCGAAAGCCACTTCGACGGACGGAGCAAAATTGTTTAAAGTTGTTTTAGAATAATAAAAAAACCTCTAATTTAAAAAGCTTCCATAAGGAAGCTTTTTTTTTGTAAAAAAATAATTACATAGACGCATTGAGGCGTTCAAGGAATGCATCTTTTTTTCTTCTGCTTATCTCTAATTGTGTATTATCACTCATGATGGCGTATCCACCATCTATTTTTAGAAAGCGTGTAACATGATTCATATTAATCAGATGATGGTGATGAATACGAATAAAATCATTTGGTGGAAGAAGGTCTTCATAATGTTTAAGACTGGCAGAAACCATCAGCTTTTTTCCACCTGTTAGATAAAAATTAGTGTAACTTCCGTCCGCCTCGCACCTTATGATATCTTTAATGTTTACAATCTCGTATGCGTTACCGGTGGGAAGCGTTATCTTGTTGTAATTGTCGTCGGCGCGCTTTAAATTCTGAATCAAAAACTGCAGATTGTCCATGCTGGGCATATTGGAAGATCTTTTTTCAATAAGGCGATTAATTGCAGATTTTAGTTCATCAATGTCGATGGGTTTCAGCAAATAATCACACGCGCTGTACTTGATTGCCTTTAAGGCATGCCGGTCGGTAGCTGTTGTAAATATTATATCAAATTTTGCACCCTGCACTCTTTCCAACACATCGAACCCTGTGCCATCCGGCATGCTGATATCGAGGAACAGAAGATTGGGCTTGTGTAGCTGTATCAACTCCACGCCTTCGGCAACATTTTTTCCCAAACCTAAAATAGTGATTTGTGGAAAATTATTTTTTATAAGATCGGCAAGCATCTCGCGGCTCTTCTTTTCATCTTCGATTATTACAGCTTTCATGATGGTTGTAGTTTATTACCGTACGTAAGGAATAAATAAATCTACCTGTGTACCTACAGGTTCCTTTTTGTCATTATACAAATCTATGATATTTACATTTAAACTCGATTGGTGAAGACTATTTAAAATCCTTACGCGGTCTTTGGTAATTTTCATGCCGAGCGACTTATGGCGTGCTGACGGCTGAAGACTTTGTATGGCTCTTGACTTTTCGCGACCGATACCATCATCTTTAACAGAAATCTTTATAAACTGATTAACAACCTTAATCATTATTTGAATTTTTCCATTTCCATCCTTAGGATTAATCCCGTGAAGAATCGCGTTCTCCAGATAAGGCTGAATCAACATTGGAGGAATTTCATCATAGTCGCCGTCAATGGACTGATCAATCTCAAAAAAATATTCAAACTTATTTTCAAATCGCATCCGCTCCAGTTCAAGGTATAATTCAAGCGCCTCAATTTCTTCGTTAATTGTTACCGTTGGCTTCTCCGAATTATTTAAAATAATCCGTATCAGCTTAGCAAACTTGTTCAAGTATTTGGCTGCTTCGTCACCTTTGCTATTTAAGATATAATGCTGAATTGAATTTAAGGAATTAAAAACAAAATGGGGATTCATCTGCGCCCTCAAGGCTTTAAGTTCTGCTTTTGATACTTCAACGAGTTGCTCGAATTCGGCTTGCTGTTTTCGCTTTATTTGCCTGATTCGTAACCTGAAAATAGTTATGATAACCGCCGACCCAACCAGGATACATAGTAAGATAAACCACCATGTTTTATAAAATGGCGTATTGATTGTAAAGACAAATTCAACCGGTTCTATGTTCCAAATACCTTCATTATTACAACTCTTCACTTTGAACGTGTATCTGCCTGGGGGTAAATTATCGTACTTAGTATAATTGATATCAGTTGGCGGACTCCATACTTTGTCGTAATTCTCTAGCTTGTATGAATACTGAACTTTCTCGGGAGCTGTTAAACATATGCCTTCGAAATAAAAGCTGATGTTATTTAGTGAATAGGGTAATTCGGAACCACTTGCCAGCAATGTATCCTGGTAACCCAATCTGATGTTACTGATGTTAGTTTTAGAAAGATTGTTATTGGGTATAAATTCCTTCGGTGAATATTTTATTAAACCATTAACTGTTCCAAACCAGATAGTACTATCTGTATCTTCGTATATCCCATGGGTGTTGGATTCTACGCCGCTGAATCCATCATTTTTATTATAGCGCAATATATCCACGTAATCGTACTGAAGTTTCCGTACATCAATACGATTTATCCCCTGGTTGGTACCTGCCCATAAATACTGACGGTCGCGTGTGAGGGTGATAGAATATACCAATTCCGAACTCAACCCTTCTTTTTCTGAAATGATTTTATAGCGATGTTTTTCCGGATGGAACATAAGCACCCCGTTTAAGGTGGCAGCATAAATGTTTCCAAAATTATCTTTACATAAATCCAGAGCAGTTGTAACCGGCTCGGGCGAAGTAATCGACTGATGTTTAAATGCATTTCCTTCTAATTTATACAACCCGTCAAGATAAGTTCCAGCCCAAATAAATCCTTCATTATCTTCAATAATGCTCCAGACTGAATAACCTTCCTTTTCAACTGCATCAATAGGCAAAGTGTAAAACGTAGCAGTATATCCAACGTTATTTTTTTTAAGCACACATAGGCCGTTTTGTCCTCCAATCCAAATGGAGTTTTTACTGTCCCGGTAAAAGCAGTTGATTGGGCCATCGGGTTCAAGTTTTCTGTTACCTGAAGACAATGCCGTGAATTTTTCATTTTTAAAAATTGAAACACCTTTATCGGTCCCAAACCAAACGGACCCATCTTCAAAAGGAAAAACAGCTGATACTTTATTATCCAGTAAGCCCTGTTTAGTAGAATAATTTTTAAAATAACCGTTGGAAAACTTAAACACACCATTTGCTTCAGTTCCGAACCAGAGGTTACGGTTTTTATCTCTTACAATCTGATAGATGAATGCACTTCCCAGACCATTTTGCCGGTCATAAACAGTAAAACCTTTACCCCTGTATTTAAACAAGCCACTGTGAGTACCAATCCAAAGATTATTTTCATAGTCAATGAGCAGAGAACGTATATGATTGGAATTATTATCAAATCCAATTGTAAAATACGAGAAATCTTTCCCATTAAAACTAATTAATCCCGTCTTGGAACCAATCCAAACGGTTTCATTATTCTGACATAATACACTGGTTATTTCCTCATCAATCAAACCATTACTCACATGAAAAACATGAGTTGATTTATTTATCAGATCTAATTGATACAGCCCATTATTTGTTCCGGCATATAAAAGTGTGCCGGTACTATTCTCCGATAAACTGGAAATGCTAACGTTTTCAATTAGCTTTTGAAACGTGTTTCCAGAGGGATTTTTGCAATACAAGCCTTTGCTTGTGCCAACAATAACTCCGGATTTCTTGGAATATAAAAGGCAGGTAATATTTAAATTCTCGAAAAAAGGCACCTGAATTACTTTTTTACCATCCCATATACACAAACCTTTGCTGGTGCCTGTCCATAAACCATTTCTTGGATCCAAACAAAAACTGGTAACATGGTTTGAAGGAAGGCCATCTTTCATATAATAATTACTAATCTGACCTTTTACTTTATCAATCACACTTAAACCATCAATTGTTCCAACGGTTATCAGATGAAACTGATCTTCGATGATCGCGTTTACGTAATGGTTAGCTAATCCATTTTTAGGAGAAAAATTTTGAAAAGATTTGCCATTGAATTTACTTGCGCCGCCATATCCACCGCTCCACAAGTACCCCTTACTGTCTTGATACATCGCAAAAATTTGAACATAAGGCAACCCGTTTTCTACCGAGTAGTTTTTAAAGTTGTATTGTTGCGCTAAACTGAACCTGAAAAACAAAAAGCTGAAAGCAATCAGCAAAAACCTCAGTTCCTTTATTTTAAATCCTGAATTCATAGCGCAACACTAATATAATCATTAATCCAGAAGGTGATCAGGGCTTTTTTGTAAGTGGTGGCTTTGAGTTCATAACTGGTGCTCCAGCGCGATTTTAAAATTCTGATTCACTATAATTAAATCATTGGGTCATGGAATGTAAGACAAAATATTATCTGGTTGATGCCGCTAAATCTCGGAAAGAGGCTGTTAACCTCCAAGAAGCTGATCATCAGCAAATTATTTAATAGATTTTATCGTGATGGAACCTGTATTTTTTGTACTTTCGTTAGCTTAAATTCAAAATACATATGTTAACCTTCCTAAAGAAATTTTTTGGTACAAAATCGGAAAAAGATATTAAAGCTATCCAACCGTTAGTTGACCAAACCTTAGAAATATATCCTGGTCTTGCTAAATTATCAAATGACGAATTACGTGCAAAAGTTGATGGATTGAAGAAAAAAATTCAGGATGCTGTTCAAAAAGAGCAATCGGAAATAAACGAGATCAAAGCACGTGTAGAGCAGGATTTTAATATGGATATTGATTCAAAGGAGTCGCTTTATAAAGAGGTGGATGAACTTGAAAAGGAGATAACAAAAAAAATTGAAGAGGTATTAAATGAAATTCTTCCTGAAGCTTACGCCATTTTAAAAGATACTGCCAGGCGTTTTTCTGAGAATACAGAGTTAGTAGTAAACGCAAATGAGTTTGATTTAAAACTTTCCAAGACAAATAAAAATGTGGAAATTCGCGGCAGTCAGGCGGCATGGAAAAATAAGTGGATGGCTGCTGGAACTGAAGTTGTTTGGAACATGGTACACTACGACGTTCAGTTGATTGGCGGTACGGTGTTGCATCAGGGGAAAATTTCTGAAATGGCTACCGGTGAAGGTAAAACCCTCGTTTCTACACTACCTGTCTTTTTAAATGCGTTATCAGGACGTGGAGTGCATGTTGTAACTGTAAATAATTACCTTGCCAAACGTGACAGTGAATGGAACGCACCCTTATTCCAGTTTCATGGTTTAAGTGTTGATTGCATTGACAAACATGATCCGAATACAGAAGAAAGAAGACAAGCTTATTTAGCAGACATAACTTATGGTACAAACAATGAGTTTGGTTTTGACTACCTGCGTGATAACATGGCACGCGAAGTATCTGACCTTGTTCAGCGTAAGCATAATTTTGCTATTGTGGATGAGGTGGATTCCGTTTTGATTGATGATGCAAGAACACCATTGATTATTTCTGGGCCAACACCAACGGGTGATAAACATGAGTTCATGGAGTTTAAACCCCGCGTAGAGAAATTACTCGCGGCGCAAAAATCGTTTGTACAACAATGTTTAACCGATGCCAAACGTTTGTTTGCTGAAGGAAATGAAAAAGAGGCGGGTATTCCTTTATTAAGAGCGTACCGTGGCTTACCTAAAAATGGAGCACTCATCAAATTTTTAAGTGAACCCGGAGTTAAAGCCCTTTTACAAAAAACCGAAAATTTTTATATGCAGGATCAGCAAAAAGAAATGCACAAAATAGATGTGGATCTGTACTTTGTGATCGATGAAAAAAATAATTCTGTCGACATGACTGAAAAAGGAATTGATTTGATTACTGGTACTACAGATGATCCCAATTTCTTTATCATTCCAAATGTTGGAGGAGAAATAGCTGACCTCGAAAAAAGAACTTTTGAAGACCCGAAAGAAAAAGCACTCCTTAAAGAAACTTTGATGCGGGACTTTAGTGTAAAAAGCGAAAGAATTCATACGGTAAACCAGTTACTGAAAGCATACTCCTTGTTTGAGATTGATCAGGAATATGTAATTGCGGATGGACAGATTAAAATTGTTGACGAACAAACAGGACGAATCATGGAAGGCCGCCGTTATAGCGATGGTTTACATCAGGCCCTGGAAGCCAAAGAAAACGTAAAAATTGAAGCAGCAACCCAAACTTATGCAACGGTTACGTTACAGAACTATTTCCGGATGTATAACAAGCTAGCCGGTATGACTGGTACAGCAGAAACGGAGGCAAATGAATTTTGGGACATTTACAAACTGGATGTCGTGGTTATTCCAACGAACCGTCCAATTTCACGTAAGGACGAGCAAGACCTTGTATATAAAACCAAGAGAGAAAAATACAATGCCGTTATTGAGGAAACTGCAAAATTAGTTGCAGCTGGCCGTCCTGTTTTAGTTGGTACTACTAGTGTGGAAATTTCTGAATTGTTGAGCAGGATGCTTAAACTAAGGGGCATCAAACATAATGTGTTAAATGCCAAATTACACCAAAAAGAAGCGGACATTGTTGCTGAGGCGGGGCAGGCAGGAACCGTTACTATTGCTACTAACATGGCTGGTCGCGGAACCGATATTAAGCTAGGGCCAGGAGTGAAGGAAGCTGGTGGTTTAGCCATTATTGGTACTGAACGTCATGAGTCTCGTCGTGTTGACAGGCAATTACGAGGTCGTGCAGGACGTCAGGGTGATCCGGGTAGTTCACAGTTTTTTGTTTCTCTCGAAGATAACCTGATGCGTTTGTTCGGAAGTGAGCGTATTGCAAGTTTAATGGATCGGATGGGGCTCCAGGAAGGCGAAGTAATTCAGCATTCCATGATTTCTAAATCTATTGAACGCGCCCAGAAAAAAGTGGAAGAAAATCATTTTGGCACACGTAAACGTTTGATAGAATACGATGATGTTATGAATGCCCAGCGTGACGTAGTCTACAAACGCAGGCGAAACGCATTGAATGGTGACAGAATCAGCATCGACATTGCCAATATGATCTATGAAGTGTCTGAAAGTATTGTCTCCGAATTTCACGTTCTTAGGGATTTCCAAAGCTTTAATTTCGAATGCATTAAAAATTTCGGAATTGAATCTCCGTTTAATGAAAAAGAATTTTTAAGCAGTAAAGAAGATGATCTTGTTCAAAGATTATTTGAAGCTGGCGAACACCATTACAGGGCTAAATCAGCAGAGATAGCAGAAATGGCTTTCCCTGTTGTGAAGGATGTTTATACCAATCCCAATAATAATTTTGAGAACATCGTTACGCCATTTACAGATGGGATCCGCGGAATTCAGGTGATGGCAAATTTGAAAAAGTCCTATGAAACAAAAGGACGCGAATTAGTATCTGTTTTTGAAAAAACAGTAATTCTTGCCATGATTGATGATTCCTGGAAGGAGCATTTACGTGAGATGGACGATTTAAAACAATCCGTTCAAAATGCGTCACTTGAGCAAAAAGATCCATTAGTTGTTTATAAATTAGAATCGTTCAACCTCTTCAGAGAAATGATCGCTAAGACCAGTAAAGACATTATTTCGTTTTTAATGAAAGGTGGATTGCCGATCGAGGGAAATACACAGGATACACCAAAACTGCAAAAGGCTCAATTTACTCAGGAACAGGTGAAACAACGCCCTAAAGAGAAACTGGTGGAAAGCCGGAATGAAGATGCAACCAGCGAACATGCCGAAACTCCAAAACCGAAGCAACAGCCAATCCGTGTAGAACAAAAGATCGGCAGGAATGATCCATGTCCTTGTGGCAGCGGGAAAAAATATAAAAATTGCCATGGCATAGGAGCAGCATAGGTACATGTGAAGTTCATATCATTAGAAAACCGGTTAGTAATGCCGGTTTTTTTATTGACTATGAGGCAGCAAGTACCTATTTATAAGTTTTTTAGCTGAAAAACATCTTCAGAATAAGTGGATTGTTAAAAAGATGTTAATAATTGTTGTTTTTTTATAACTTTACAGTTATTAATAAAATAGTATGAAGTTACATCTACTTTTAACGGTATTGTTATTCAATACATTTTCGTACGCCCAAACCAGCGACGACCTAAAAAACTTTATCAATAAAAATAATGTGGCAATCCGGACTGTCCAAAAAAACATGGTTCATCAAAATAATCAGTCCTACCATAGCGCCTTTAAAGAACTTTTAAAAAATCAAGTGGCTGCGGTAAAATCCTTTGCTTCTGATCAGGCTATCAGTTCTCATTGTGCGTTGGTTGTTAGGAATGAATGTTTGTCTTTACTTAAAAAATTAACCACTGGTTCAACCGAATATTTTGATTTTAGTGAACATGAAAGGTCACATGTTAAATCATTATCCATACCTTTTTCCTTTCCGCTAAATACAGCAGAGATCCGACAAATCGAAGGCTTGGAAGTTTTAAACCTTCAGTCACTCAATACACTTTCCCTAACCATCCAATAATTTTCTATGAAGTCTTTGAAAAAATTTCTTCAGGTTACTGTACTGATTGCTCTATTTCATAATAGTGCTTCATCGCAAACCTGTATCACGTCTTCCATAACTGCAGGCTCCAATACAACCATATGCACGGGTCAATGCGCTACGCTCACGGCATCTGTAAATGTAATTAACTCGTCAACTTCTTATAGCGTTGGTAGTACACCTTATCTTCCACAATCGTTCTCAGGAGGTGTACCGGCAATTGGCAATATAGATGACGTTTGGGGAAATGTAATCAATATTGGCTTCGACTTTTGTTTTTTTGGAAATACCTTTAATCAATTGGTTATTGGAAGTAATGGTGAAATTACGTTCAACACAGCTGTTGCAAATGGCGCAGAATCGTTCGCTGTAAATAATGTATTACCAAATTTAACTGAACACCAACCTAACTCAATCTGCGGGGCTTACCGCGACATTGACCCTTCTGTTGGAATTGGTTCTACGGTAACATACTACACCACAGGTGTTGCGCCCTGCAGGCAATTCGTGGCAAACTGGAACAATGTTCCTTTATACAGTTGTAACAATCCAACCTCCACTTTCCAGGTCATTTTGTACGAAAAGACCAATATAATTGACGTTTTTATTCAAAACAGTTCCGCGTGCATGGCCTGGCAAAATGGAAGGGGTCTAATCGGAATTCAAAACGGGACAGGTACGACTGCTGTATCACCACCAGGCAGAAATGTGTTGACGCCGTGGACCTCCGTAAATGAAGCATGGAGATTTACACCAACTGGTGCTCCAACTTACACAGTGAACTGGACCGGACCGAACGGTTTTTCTTCAACAGGACTAACAGCTACCCCCTGCCCTACAGCTACGAGTACATATACAGCAACTTTAAATGAAGTTAACTGTGCGGGAACAATCAATTCATTTACTTCAGCTGTTCAGGTTTCAGTTACACCAATCCCGACAATTGCACTTTCTGCCAGCCCTTCTTCCATTTGTACAGGCTCCTCTTCAACTTTAACAGCTACGGGAGCCACCAGTTACACATGGATGCCGGGAAATCTGATCGGTTCATCGATAACGGTGTCGCCTGTATCTTCAACAATCTATACTGTAACAGCGCTAAGTGGCCTCTGTACAACTACAAGGACTATTGGAGTGAATGTAATAGCATCTCCAACATTGTCGGCTTTTGCAACACCTACTTTGATTTGCCCAGGAAATAGCAGTACTTTAACGGCGTCAGGGGCAGCATCCTATACTTGGAGTCCGGGCGGTTTAAGCGGTTCTTCAGTAGTTGTATCACCTGCCGTGTCAACAATTTACACGGTAACAGGAGCAAATGCTGCTGGTTGTACTAATACAACTACAACTTCGGTAAATATTTCAAATCCTGCCATTATTGCCTCCTCCAATCCAGCCACTCTGTGTATTGGCAATACAGCAACTTTAACTGCAAACGGTGCCGCTTCCTATACCTGGAATCCGGGAAATACAACCGGGGCTACAACTACAGTTTCTCCTTCAGCAACAACGCTTTATACGGTTGTGGGTACAACAACGCTGGGATGTACGGCTTCACAAACTTTAAATCTAACGGTTGCTTCTAATCCTACCGTAACGGCAGTGGTTGCTCCTACTGTGATCTGTGCAGGTTCACCGGCAACTTTAACAGCCTCTGGTGCTGCTTCCTATACCTGGAACCCTGGAGCAGTAACCGGCTCAACGCGCGTGGTGAATCCTGCGGTAACAACTACATATACTGTAATCGGTAGAACGGGATCGTGTTCGGGAACTAACACTGTTGTTCTAACGGTTAACCCATCACCTACCGTTACCGCTAGTGCCAGCCCTACGATTATTTGTATTGGCGATGCTTCAACCCTTACAGCTAACGGAGCTTCAACTTATACGTGGAATCCGGGTAACTTATCAGGAACTTCCATTACGGTTACTCCTGCCGCTTCTACAATCTACACCGTTACCGGTACAGACGCTATGGGATGTAACGCTTCAAGAACCGTAAATGTAGTGGTTAGTCCAAATACTTCGGTTACAGCAACCGCCTCGTCAAATACAATATGCGCCGGCCAATCAACTACGCTTACCGGATCAGGTGCCACATCATTTTCCTGGGACCCAGGAGCGTTAACCGGGTCAACTATTGTTGTTAGTCCCTTAGCAAACACAATTTATACGGTCATCGGGTCCAACGCAGCTGGTTGTAATTCAACATATACTATATCGATTGGCGTTTCCCCAAATCCTACCATTACTGCTTCAGCATCGTCTACAACTGTATGCGCCGGTAATAGTGCAAGTTTAACTGCCAACGGCGCTTCCACTTATACATGGAATCCGGGTAACCTTGCTGGTTCAACGGTCACGGTTAGCCCAACAGCTTCAACTATTTATTCTGTCACAGGGACTTCTGTTTTTGGCTGTTCAGATTCTCAAACAATTGCAGTGAACGTAATTGCTAATCCAACAATAACCGCATCATCGAATCCAACACTATTATGCATCGGTAACTCCGCAACTTTAACAGCAAATGGAGGTACATCCTACACCTGGAGCCCTGGCGGTATAACATCGCCATCAGTTGTTGTTTCTCCAACCATCACATCGAGTTATTCTGTAACAGGAAGTAATGCATTTGGGTGCGTTGCCACTGCGTCTGTAAATTTGAAAGTGAGCCCAAAACCTACCATCAATGCAACAGCATCTCCAACAAGCATTTGTTCAGGGGCCAGTTCCACATTAACGGGCACAGGTGCTACGTCATATACCTGGACACCCGGAAATGCCAATAGCCCGACTACTGTCGTGTCGCCAACGACTTCAACTAATTATACATTGACCGGAATCGATCCTGTAGGCTGTACTTCAACCAACACTGTTAATGTCGTTGTGTCACCGTCTCCAACACTAACAGCGTCAAGCACTAACACATTAATATGTAGTGGAAGTTCGGTAGTGCTATCGGCTTCTGGAGCCACTTCGTACACGTGGAATCCAGGGAATGTATCGAGCCCAATTGCAATTGTTAGCCCAACGGCAACAACCATCTATACCGTAACCGGAAGTAATACCGGCTCTTGTAGTTCCACGGCTACAATTCAAATTAACGTTAATCCTACGCCAACAGTTGTGGCTGTAAGTAATCCAACTATTTTATGCAGCGGAGGGTCTGCGACATTAACAGCAAATGGCGCCGTTAACTACCTTTGGAACCCGGGCGCAGTGATTGGCTCAACTATTGTTGTTACACCAACCATATCCACAACCTATACGGTAACAGGTGTTACCGGGGCCTGTAGTAATTCTGTGAGTTTAAATCTGGTAGTTGGGACAAACCCAACTGTAAGTGCAACAGCATCCTCAAATACTGTTTGTGCAGGATCAAGCTCGACGTTATCGGCCAATGGAGCTACAACTTATACATGGAACCCGGGCATGATAACAGGCGCAAGTATCACCGTGAACCCAACAGTAACGACTACCTATACGGTGGATGGCTCTAATGGCAGCGGATGTATTCAATCACAAACAATTACTATCACTGTGAATGCATTGCCTTCATTGTCCATTTCTGCTTCTCCTTCAACCATATGCGCTAATAACTCTTCCACTTTAAGTGCTGCAGGTGCTCTTTCTTACACCTGGAATCCGGGCACAGCAACCGGAAACTCACTTACTGTTACCCCATCCGTATCCACTGTTTATTCGGTGACCGGGAATGACGGAACCTGCGCAACTACTGAAACGATAACAGTATCCGTTATTGGAAATCCTACTATTTCCATCAGTGCGAGTTCCAATTCCATTTGTGCAGGTGCGGGTGCTACCCTAACGGCTACCGGCGCTTCGGCGTATACATGGAGCCCGGGAGGCTTCAACGGAGCAAATCTATCTGTCAACCCTGCTATCACGACAACCTATAGTGTTACGGGTTCGAATGCAATATGTTCAAGTACACAAACCATCTCCCTGGTAGTTACATCAAATCCTTCTCTTACTATAACAGCTAGCTCGAATACCATTTGCGCGGGAAACCAGGCTACGCTTACCGCAAGCGGAGCAAGCTCCTTCACCTGGAATCCTGGTGCTTTATCAGGAGCAAATGTTACAGTAACTCCGGTCAGTTCAACAATTTATACTTTAACCGGAGATAATGGTTCTGGCTGTGTTTCAACCGAAACCATCGCAATTAATGTATCTTCAGCACCAAGCATTTCTATTGCTGCTTCCTCAACAGTGCTTTGCGCAGGAGGAACTGTAACATTAACTGCTAGTGGCGCGACAAGTTTCACATGGATGCCGGTGGCAATAACTTCTCCGACAATTTCTGATTCTCCTCCTATGAGTACCACATATAGTGTTAACGGAGCGGATGCCCTGGGTTGCACTGGCACTCAAACAATTTCCGTCAATGTCATGACACCTTCAGTAAGCATTGTCAGCACTGCAACGGCGATATGTACCGGTTCATCGGCCACGCTGACTGGAACAGGAGCATCAAGTTACACCTGGAACCCAGGTGGAGATACAGGAAATAACACCGTTGTAACTCCTACAACCACCACTACATATACACTAACCGGAGCTGTTGGTTCATGTTTAGGAACTCAAACCATTACGTTGATTGTGAGTCCACTTCCAACATTGACAGTTTCAGCGAGTACCAATACAATTTGCGCAGGATCAACGGTGACCTTAACCGCAAGCGGAGCATCAAGTTATACTTGGAACCCGGGAGGAATTGTAGGAACATCCATAACAGACGCACCATCAATAACGACAAATTATACGGTTACAGCAGATAATGGTTCAGGATGCATAACAAATGAAACCATTACTATAAATGTAAACTCTGCTCCATCTATTTCAATTACTGCAACCCCAACAACTCTTTGTGCAGCAGGAACCGTAACCTTAACCGCTTCCGGAGCAACTTCATACACTTGGAATCCTTCAACTGTAACAACGCCGTCTTTAGTTGATACGCCAAGTTTAACAACGACCTATTCGGTTACAGGAACAGACCCAGTTGGTTGTTCCTCATCCCAAACCCTAACTGTGAATGTCGGCTTGCCTGTGATCACGCTTTCAGGGTCATCCCCTGGAATCTGTGTTGGAAATAGTGCAACTTTAACCGCTTCGGGGGCAGTATCGTATACATGGAATCCGGGATCGTTAACCGGACCAACTACAGTAGTATCCCCAACCAGTACAACGACCTATACTGTTGATGGCGGCAATGGTTCCTGCATAGGGACTCAAACCATTACTTTAATTGTAAGTGCAAGCCCTACCCTAATAGCAAGTGCATCGTCAAATACTGTATGTGCTGGGTCAAGCGTAACACTTACTGCTTCGGGTGCAGCTTCATATACATGGAATCCAGGCGCCTTAACGGGATCAAACGTAGTTGTAAATCCTAACTCAACTACCAGTTACACAGTAGATGGGGATAATGGGTCGGGATGTATTGCAAGCGAGACAATCACTATCAATGTTAATACCCTACCCGTAGTCTCAATCGCAGCCACTCCATCTGTTCTATGTAGTTCGGGCTCAGTGACACTAACAGCCAGCGGGGCTTCCACATATACATGGAATCCATCGTTGTCAACAGGTCCAACATTAATCGATGTGCCAGTTGTAACTACTACATATTCGGTAACCGGATCCGATGGCCTAGGCTGCATAGACACTCAAACTATTACGATTAGCGTGGGGAATCCTACGATTACAGTCGCAGCCATTTCGAACACGATATGTGCAGGAACTACAGCAACATTAACAGCTTCTGGTGCAACTACCTACACGTGGTTTCCGGCGGGGGTTTCGGGAAGTTCTTTTACGGACTTGCCTACGACAACAACAACCTATACAGTGACTGGCGATAACGGCGGTTGCGTATCGACAAATACGTTTGTACTAACCGTAAACAACAGCCCAACCATCACAGCAAATGCAAGTCCGACTGTTATATGTTCGGGATTCTCAACTACTTTAACAGCAAATGGTTCGACCACCTATACCTGGAATCCTGTGAACCTTTCAGGCGCTTCGATCGTAACTACTCCAACGATCAGTACAGTCTATACAGTTTCTGCGGAAGAAGCAGGTTGCACCGCAACAGCTACAGTTTTGGTTAATGTGAGTCCTTCACCAGAAAATGTCACCGCGTTAAGCAACGGGACACTTTCCTGTTCGTCACCTACTGTGAGCTTATCTGGTAGTTCCACTTCAACCAATGTTATATATACCTGGGCAGGGCCAAATACATATACGTCATCAACACAAAATCCAATCGACATTACAGCGCCAGGTGATTATACACTTACTGTTACCGATCCTTTATCTGGATGCAATAGCAGCGCAACAACAGCAGTTACAGGGAACACTCTTTTAGCCGTTGTTTCAGCGAACGTTTCTGGCATGCTAGGATGTAATTCAACTGTTACACTAACAGCTGCCGGAATGGGAACAGCATCATACAATTGGACTGGCCCCTTAAGTTTTACCTCTTCGGTACAAAGTCCTACAACAAATGTCCCAGGTGATTACACAGTAACCGTTGTAGAATCTCCATCCGGATGTACTGGCACTGCGACAGTTACCGTGATGTCTAACTCAGTAGCTCCATCTTTCACGGCAACTATTCTACCGGCTACCTGTACAGGTACAGTAGCTAATAACGATGGTTCAATTTCATTGTCTGGATTTGGAATTACTGACACCTACGATTTGGTTCAGGCTTCAACCTACACCGGTAGTGCAACGTACTTAAGTGCTTCAACGGTTCCAGGTTCTGGAATTATTACTACCACATTGAATAATCCGCTAACCCCAACCCCATATACCATCAGGTTGTTTGGTTCTAATGGCTGCTTTAGCGACATTACCGTATTTTTAATTCCAGCTTCGTGTGCACCTCCGGTAACGGTCTTAGGCTTGACTAAAGCAGCAGGAACACCGACTTTGATTAATAACGACGCCTACCATGTAACCTACACCATTGTTGCCACTAATACTTCCTCAGTTGACCTAAGCAGTTTTAGTATTTTTGATAACCTCAATGCGACGTTTCCACTACCAACAACCTATTCAATAATTTCTACACCAAGTATTACGTCAATGAATAGCAGTTTAACAGCAAACCCTGCTTTTAACGGTTCAACGCAAACTGATATCCTCATATCTTCATCCAGCACTTTAACAGCGGGCAGGAAAGATACAATTGTATTTACAGTTCAGGTTGACCCTAATGGTTATTTTGGGCCATTCCTCAACTCGGCAATTGGTTTTGGAACAGACAATGGTGTGGTAGTTTCTGACAGTTCCAATACAGGATTTTCATGGGATCCGGACAATGACGGCGACCCGACGAACAACGATGTTCCAACTGTAGTTTACCTGGCACCAAACACAAACATTGCCGTAGCAAAAACCGGCACAGCTTCAGGTGTTATGCTGGATAAAACACTGGATGTTACCTACACCATCTTGGTTAAAAATACAGGTAATGATACCATTAAATTTGTGCAAGTTCTAGATACAATAAATATCCCTTCACCTGCAAACTTCAACATCAAGTCGGGTCCGGTTACCACCGGCATATTAATTGCGAACTCAAATTACAATGGCAGCAGTGATGTTGGCTTATTGATAGCAAGCACAAGCGAACTTGCGCCGGGTGAAAGTGAGACAATCACGTTTGTTATTAACATTACGCCAAATGGTATCAGCTCTGTTACGAATATCGCTATTGCCGCCGGATTTGGTGCCGATGGTGGTATTGTAAGAGACTCATCAAATAATGGAACTAATCCCGATCCGAATGGAAATGGTATAGGGACAGAAGTCGGAGAAAATATTCCAACGGTTGTTGAATTACCCGATGTTAATTTATTTATTCCAGAAGTATTCACGCCGGATGGCGATGGAAAAAATGATTACTTTGTTATAAAAGGGATAGAAGGAAGAACAGTGAAGCTAACTGTTTTCAACCGTTGGGGAAATACAGTTTACGAAAATGAAGCTTATAACAATACATGGGATGGATTACCCAATGTTGGAGGATTAATAATAGGTAACAGCAAACTTCCACAGGGAACATATTATTACATAGTTGAATTTGAAGATCAAATAGACAAACCGGTAAATGGATTTGTTGTATTACAGTATTAATGGCAACAGTTAAAAATATAAACATGAAAAAAACGATTTTATCTTTATTCATCTTACTCATTTGCAGTGTTGGATTACAGGCCCAATACGATGCAATGTTCACGCAATATATGTTTAATGAAATGTATATTAATCCTGGATACACGGGTTCTAAAGAAGCGATGGCGGTAAACCTCACTCACCGACAGCAATGGCTAAACTTTCCAGGAAGGCCAATAACTACATCATTTACCTTACACGGGCCATTAGCGAACAATAAAATGGGTTTGGGTTTAAGTGTGCTGAATGAACAAATCGGAAAACTAAACAGAAATTTGGTATACCTTAGTTATGCATATCATATTAAAACAAGTGAGAAAGGCCATTTGTCGTTTGGATTGATGGGCGGCATCCATAATCAGGTGAATAAACTTGCGGAATTAAAAGCAACCGATGTCGGTGATATACAGGTTTCCCAAAACACACCAAGTATCTTATCACCAAATTTTGGGGCAGGAATTTACTATTACACAAATAAATTTTATGCGGGAGTATCTGTACCACGAATGATTGACGATACGTATTTTTTTGATGGGACTACCGGCGATATTGTTAAATCAAATAAGCTTAATTCAAAAAAATTCCATTATTACCTCACTGTAGGGAATGTTTTTGAAATAAATGATGATCTTAAAATAAAACCCCAGGCTATGGTTAAAATGGTAGCGAGTGCGCCGATGCAATATGATGTTAACGTTAACCTTTTAATTAAAAATAAAATTTGGGCTGGCATAGGATACAGGAGTAGTTCTGATGTTTCTGCCTTAATCGGATTGCAGATTACCCCACAGTTCCTGGTAAATTATTCTTATGATTATGCCTTGACAAAAATTCAAAAATATTCTCAGGGCTCCCATGAAATTACCCTTGGATATATTTTCTCTTATAAACAACAAAAAGTAGTTACACCAAGATATTTCTAAGTTTATGAAAAACATACTTATTATTTTACCAATCTTCATTCTACTTAGTGGATCCTGCCTTTCTCAAACTGCAACGATTAACTCTGCGAACAAACTTTACTTCAAAAAATTGTATGTACAGGCTATTCCTAAATATGAATCAGTCCTAAGAAAAGACAGCACCAATTCGGATGTATTGATCAATTTAGGTGATTGTTACCGCCTTACAAATAATAATAAAGGTCAGCTGATATGTTACGGAAAATTGATACAAACCGGGAAAGCAGAGGAAATACACAAACTCTATTATGGACAGGCGCTGATGGAAGCAGAACGGTATGAGGAAGCAAAAATTCATCTGGATGCTTTCAAAGCCGACCCACGCGGCGAATCGATATTGAAAGGTCTTAACTCCATCCAAAAGTTTACAAAAAATGCCGACGCATATAATTTATCCCCCTTCTTATACAATACTGAGTTTGACGATTTTGCAGCGATGACATTTTTAAATGATAAAATCGTCTTTACATCAAACCGGACAAAATCTACATGGATTACGAGACGCCACGGTTGGACTGGAAATAACTATTGTCATATGTATCTTACCGAAAAAGATAATTTCGGAGAATATGATACGCCGGCAATGTTTATTGCTGAATACGCCACGAAATATAACGACGGACCGTTTTCTTCTTCAAAAGACGGGCAAACCATATTTTTCACACGCAATGGCACTGGTAAAAAGGAAAAAAGTATTGATGGGTCTCAAAAACTAAAGATTTTTCAGGCGAACATTATTAAAGATGACCTTCAATCTTTAATGCCTATGAAATTTAACAGCAACGAATATAATTGCGCCCACCCTGCAATTAGTGCCGACGGAAACACACTTTATTTTTCATCAGATATGGGCGGAGGCCAGGGAGGAATGGATATCTGGTATTGCAAAAAGGATCCGAGCGGCGCTTGGGGATCTCCGGTAAACATGGGAGAAAAAGTCAATACGAGAGGAACAGAAATCTTCCCTTTCATTACCGAAGAAAATATCTTATACTTTGCCTCCAACGGACATGAGGGTTTAGGCGGTTTGGATATTTACGAAACAAAAATTAAAGATGATAAAGCCGGAAGGGTTTATAATATGGGTAAACCAGTTAATAGCGAACATGATGATTTTGCCTATAATTTAAATGCTGATGGTAAAAAAGGATTCTTAAGCTCCAACCGCAAAACAGGAGGTATGAATGATGACATTTACCATGTAGACGTGCTGAGAAAAGTAACCCGTGGAAAAACAGTAAATTTTATTGTGAAAGATAAAGAGACAGGAGAGCCTATGCCCGCTGTAAAAATTAAATTGAACGCTGACTCTTTTTTAACAGATGATAAAGGTTCCGTTCAAACTGTCCTTGAAGAGGACATCAATTACAGGCTTATTACATCAAAGGAAAAATATTTTGAATTAACCGACTCCCTTTCTACCAAGTCATCGCCTAAAGAGGAGGAATTTACTAAAAACATTGACCTTGAAAAAGATCCCAACCTCACTTTGCTGGCTGGAATTTATGATGCTAAATCGGGTACAGGAATTGAAGGCGTAAGAATTAAGATAAAAGACCTTGTTACAAGTAATGATTTTGAATTAATTAAAACAGAAAAAAACGGCGAATACCGCATGCCTATAAAAGGAAAAAAGATTGGTGATAAATTGCTCTATTTTGTTACTATTGAGAAAGAGGGTTTTGTTACTAAAACACTCAACTTTACATACGATATAAAGAAAGAAGGGGAAATTCAAATGAACGAACTTCTTGCTCTAACAATTGGAAAAGTAGAAGTTGGTATGGATCTCGCCAAAATGATAGATATCAAACCTATTTATTTTGACCTTGGAAAATCTATTATCCGTAAAGATGCGGCAACAGAGTTGGACAAGGTTGTTGCAGTAATGAAAGAGTACCCAGCTATGATTATTGAATTAGGAGCACACACCGATTGCAGGGGTGCAGCTGCAGCTAACCTTAAATTATCGGGAGCAAGAGCCAAGGCCTCGGCTGCATACATTGTAAAAAACGGAATTGAAAAAACACGTATTTCCGGAAAAGGATACGGAGAAAGTAAATTACTTAATTCGTGCGCCTGCGAAGGAAAAGTAAAGCCAACCTGTTCAGAAGAAGAACATGCAAAAAACAGGAGAACAGAGTTCATTATTGTTAAGCTGAAAAATTAAGTCAGCCCGATAACACTTATGAAATTTACAATCTTTCCTGTCGTCTTCCTGTTAATTTTTTGTGCGTCCAGTTTTGCGACGGATATAACTATTAACGGATCGAAGTTCACAATTAATGACAAAGCGAAAAACAGTATTCAATTGGATAATAACTGGCGCTTCCGTATTGGCGACAATACCGAGTGGGCGGAACCTGGTTTTGATTATTCTAGATGGGATACTGCTTTTTTACCCCTCTCAATTGAAAGTTTATTACCTTTTCAATATAAAGGTATTGTATGGTTGCGATCCACATTTAATGTTTCACAGAAAGAAGTCTCCCGTTCATTATCTTTAATGGTCGAGCAATTTGGCGCTTCGGAAATATATATCGATGGTAAACTCTTTCGAAAATTTGGAGTTGTCGGCCGATCAGCCACATCAGAAGAACATTATAATCCACTGCTTATCCCAGAATCATTTATCATGGATAGCCTTGGAAAGCACACCATTGCGGTACGATACTCAAATCACAAGATTTCAGGCCGGAATAAATTAGCGGCTCAACTTAATGCCTTTGATCTGCATATTGGGCTCACAAACGACGCGCTATTTGTATATCAATTTAAAAAAGTTAAAGAAAGCATTTTAACATCCATTGGTATTGGGGGCTTTCTTTCGTTATGCGTAATGAATTTCATTTTATTCCTCTTCTATAAACGTGAAAAAGGAAATTTATTTTATAGTCTATTCAGTGGTGCTGTAGCCATAACGTTTATTCTTCAATCTATAAAGTATAAAAGTGGATCAGCGGCTACCGTAGTGTTAATGAATCAACTCAACGTGTGCTTCGTTCTTTTGTCGAACTTTTTCCTTGTTGCTCTTGTCTATTCATTCATTTATGAAAAAAACCGAAACGCCTCTGGCTAATTTTAGCTATCACTATTCTTGGCTTGATACTGTTGCCTATTTCATACGATATTGCTGAGACACTTAGTTTCTTGCAATCTATATTGCGTGATCGAAATTATAGTAATTGTACTTAAAGCGTATTTTAAGCAGTATGATCCTACCCGGAAAAAACAAAAACGACTGTGGATCACTTTAGCTGGCCTTGGTGTATTGGCCTGCCTGGGATTGCTCATCCATCCGATGATTTCAATTGTGATATTCATTATATTCTTATTACTTATTGTAGTACCAGTTGCAGGTCTTGTTTTTATTGTTCCGGTATACATGACGATCCGCCATGCGCGGAGTTTTGCAATCACGAACCAAAGCCTTGAAGAACAACTTATACAGGTTAGAGAGTTATCTGCAAAAGCGATTGAACAGGAGCAGGAAAAAAAGAAAATTCTTGAAACGCAAAACGAACGTCTTGAACAGATGGTAACAGAGCGCACCGCTGAACTGGCCCAAAAAAATTTAGAAATAAAAGACAGTATAAATTATGCGCAACGTATTCAAAACGCTATATTAACTACTAGATCAGAAATTAATGCAACCTTAAAGGAGTGCTTTATATTATTTAAACCAAAAGATGTAGTAAGTGGTGACTTTTACTTTTTTGCAAAAAAAGAAAACACTGCAATTATTGCAGCTGCAGATTGTACCGGACATGGAGTGCCTGGCGCATTGATGAGCATGATCGCAACAGAAAAACTGATTGCGGCCACGATGGATAGCACTCACCCATCTGTCATTCTCAATACGTTGAATAAGGGAATAAAAACCTCACTCAAACAATCTGATCAGGAAGGATCAACACGCGATGGAATGGACATTGCTTTAACGGCTATTAACCTCGAAACAAAACGCATAAGTTACGCAGGCGCCAATCGTCCCGTCTGGATCATCCGCAATGGAAGTAAAGAAGTGGAAGAAATTAAAGCCACTAAAAAAGCTATCGGCGGATTCACGGCGGAAGACCAGCAATTCGAAGCCCATGAATTAGATTTAAAACGGGAGATACGTATTACTTATTTACAGATGGGTATGCCGATCAGTTCGGGGCAAACGGAAAAAAATTGATGTCAAAAAAATTCAAGGAAATCCTTATTGACATTCAATATTTAACAATGTCAGAGCAAGAAAAATATCTAGATGATTTTATAGAAAGCTGGAAAAAGGGCGTTGAACAAATTGATGACATCCTGATAATTGGTGTAAGGCTATAAAAAAACCCGACAAGCCTTGTAGCAAGTCGGGTTAATTCAACTATCTAATCACTTTAAGCTTTCTGGTACATCACCTCTTTAACCGCTTTTACTGTTCTTTCAACATTAGGTAATGAAGCTTCAATCAATGTTGGTGCATAAGGCAATGGCACATCAGCAGACGTAATACGACGAATTGGAGCATCCAAATAATCAAATGCATCCTTCTGCACCCTGAAAGCAATTTCAGAAGATATACTTGCCAACGGCCAGGCTTCCTCCACAACAACCAAACGGTTCGTTTTTTTTACAGAATTTATAACGGTGTCGTAATCAATAGGACGTACCGTTCTCAAATCAATAACCTCAACACTGATTCCTTCTTTTTCCAATTCTGCAGCAGCTGCCATCGCTACTTTCATAATCTTTCCAAAAGACACAATTGTAACGTCTTTTCCTTCCCGCTTAATATCAGCTACGCCAATCGGAATTAAATATTCTTCGTCAGGGATTTCACATTTATCACCATACATCTGTTCACTTTCCATGAAGATTACGGGATCATTATCACGAATGGCTGATTTCAATAAGCCTTTTGCATCGTATCCGTTTGATGGTACAATTACTTTTAAACCCGGACAATTCGCATACCAATTTTCAAAAGCCTGGGAATGCTGAGAACTTAACATTCCCGCACTCGCTGTTGGCCCCCGAAAAACAATCGGACAGCTGTACTGACCTCCACTCATGCTCAGGAATTTTGCTGCGGCATTAATCACCTGGTCAATGGCTACCAAGGAAAAGTTAAAAGTCATAAACTCAATAATTGGACGCAGGCCGTTTACAGCAGCTCCTACACCTATCCCGGCAAAACCAAGCTCTGCAATCGGAGTGTCAATAATGCGCTTCGGTCCAAATTCGGCCAGCATTCCTTTACTTACCTTATAAGCCCCGTTATATTCTGCCACTTCCTCACCCATTAAAAAAATCGTTTCATCACGACGCATTTCTTCATTCATGGCTTCGCGAAGGGCTTCTCTGAATTCTATTGTTTTCATATAAATATTGCAAAAGTCAAATGTAATCAAAAACCCCTGCAATTAAAAGTGCTGAAAAAAAACTAAACAATTAAAAATTCACTTAAACAGGTCCATGATTGTAATCATGCGATCCTCTAAAATACTCTATTACAGATTTTTATGAATTGCGGAAACTATGTGCTTTTTTGCATGGCAATTTCTTGATTTACACTCATATTTTTCTAAATTTGCTCACCTTTTAAAAACCATAAATCATGAAGATATTAGTCCCGATTAGTAACGTACCCGACACGACTACTAAAATAGCTTTTACCAATGGCGATACTGAATTCAATAACGCCGGAGTGCAGTTTATTATAAACCCATACGATGAATGGTATGCGCTGGTGCGTGCCCTTGAATTAAAAGAAGCCGGTAAAGCCGAAAAAGTTACTCTGATCCATGTGGGCTTGGCGGATGCTGACGCAACCATCCGAAAAGGATTTGCCCTGGGCGCAGATGATGGCGTACGTGTAGATGCTGAAGGTCCGGATGCATTTTTTGTGGCAGAACAAATAGCAAAATATGCCAAAGAAAATGGTTATGATTTAATAATGACCGGCAAGGAAACCATTAATTACAACGGGTCATCAGTGGGTGCTATGGTGGCAGGCTTTATGGATTTACCATTAGTTTCCCTTGCAACTAAATTTGATTTGGAAGGAAACAAAGCTACTGTGGAACATGATGTTGACGGTGGAACACAGGTTGTAGAATGCCAACTTCCATTAGTAGTAACATGTGCAAAAGGAATGGCTGAACAACGCATTCCTAACATGAAAGGTATCATGAGTGCACGTACCAAACCGTTAACTGTCGTTCCGGCCGTGGGTACAGATAAATTAACTCACATTAAATCGTACACATTGTCGGCGGGAAGAACCACCTGCAAAATGATTGACGAAAATAACATGGACGAACTGGTTCAGCTTTTACATACAGAAGCAAAAGTCATTTAAGAATTTCAACTAACATTTAAGGCGCTCATTTTCAATCAGTCGAGATAACTAAAAATTAAAATTATGTCAGTTCTAGTATATACAGAAATAAACAAAGGGAAAGTAAAAAAAGCTTCCCTTGAAGCGGTGAATTATGCTGCAAAAATTGGAGAGTTAACAGGATCTACTGTTACAGCTTTAGCAATAAACGCTGATGCTTCCCACCTTGAAGAAATTGGAAAGGCAGGTGCAAAAAAAATAGTCTCTGTAAAAAATGATGCCTTATCTTCATTAGATAGCATGATGATTTCTGCGGCTGTTGAACAGGCTGCCAAAGCAGAAGGAGCAAAAATTATCATTTTTTCTTTTGACATTGTTGGGAAAGCAGTTGCACCAAGACTCTCGGCTCGCTTAAAAGCAGGTTTAGTGGCGGGGGCTGTAGATTATCCAACAGTAAATGGCAATAGCCTGGAAGTAAAGAAAAATGTATTCTCCGGAAAAGCGACTGCAATTTATTCAATCAACAGCGACGTTAAAATCATTTCATTATTACCAAATTCTTTCCCTGTGAAGCTTGGTGAAAATTCTGCTACCGTTACAGATTTCACTGTTGACCTTGGTTCAGTAAATTCAAGAATTGTAATAAAAGAGAAGAAATCAAATGATGTGGGCGGCATGGTTCCATTGCCTGAAGCAGAAGTAGTTGTCTCTGCCGGGCGAGGAATGAAGGGTCCTGAAAATTGGGCAATGGTTGAAGAATTAGCTAAAGAATTAAAAGCGACAACAGCATGTTCCCGTCCTGTAGCTGATATGCACTGGCGGCCTCATCATGAGCATGTTGGTCAAACCGGAGTTGCAATTCGTCCTAATTTATACATTGCCATAGGAATCTCTGGAGCCATACAACATCTGGCTGGCGTAAATGGCAGCAAAACTATTGTAGTAATTAACAGCGACAAAGAAGCGCCGTTCTTTAAATCTGCAGATTACGGTATTGTAGGAGACGCGTTTACAATAGTTCCTAAGTTAGTGGAAGCGGTTAAAAAATTTAAAGCGAATCAAAACTAAATTATACTTTTTTAGTATATTAGATACACTTAAAATGGGAATGAAAAAAGTAAGGTTAGAAATTGTTGGATTATCATATAGCCAGACACAAAGCGGCGCCTATGCTCTCGTTTTGGGCGAAAGTACCGGCAGCAGGCGGTTGCCAATTATTATAGGGGGATTTGAAGCGCAGGCAATTGCTATTGAACTCGAAAAAATGACTCCTACCCGTCCTTTAACGCATGATTTGTTCAAAGCTTTCTCTGAAACATTTTCCATTGAGGTAACTGAAATTTTAATTTACAACTTGGTAGAAGGCATTTTTTATGCCAAGCTGGTATGCTCCGATGGAACCCGCGAAGTTGAGATTGACGCGCGTACAAGTGATGCAATTGCCCTGGCCGTTCGCTTCAACTGTCCTATTTACACATACGAGTTTATTTTAAAATCTGCCGGCATTGTGTTAGACGACGAAACTCTACCGGGGAGTGAAAGCACTACCTCTTCTCACGTTGAGGAAATTTCTTCTACTCCTACCGCAGAGGGTGAATACCAATCTAAATCTACGGAAGAACTCAAAAATTTATTACAGACTGCCCTGGACGAAGAACAATACGAACTCGCTTCAAAAATACGGGATGAAATAAATAACCGAAAACAATCTTAAATTAAAAGGCTATCCACACGGTAGCCTTTTTTCATGGGAAATAATCCAAACTAAGTAAACAATTGGATTTTCAATTGTTGAACTTC
This sequence comes from Bacteroidota bacterium, assembly GCA_029237825.1. Classification (GTDB taxonomy): domain Bacteria; phylum Bacteroidota; class Bacteroidia; order B-17B0; family Aurantibacillaceae; genus UBA4416. The sequence continues at coordinate 255,169 of JAQZBQ010000001.1, forward strand.
TTACGGTTTTTCTTCTCGAAAAACAATGAAGCAACGGTACTGGAAATTAAAATCACCACAATAATCAGCAGTACAACTAATATTGGTAGTTTATAAAAATCAGCAACCAGCATTTTAAGTCCCGTAAAAATTAAAATAAACGCAAGTCCTTTTGAAAGGTATCTGAACTTATCTATCATCCGCGCTAAGGCGAAATAAAGTGACCTTAATCCAAGAATCGCAAATACATTTGACGTATATACAATAAACTCATCATGGGTGATAGCGAGGATAGCCGGGATACTGTCAACCGCAAAAATCAGATCGGTAACTTCTACAATAACTAAAACCAAAAATAAAGGTGTTGCGTAACGTTTTCCGTTCTGCTTTACAAAAAAACGTCCCGGCTTCACGTCTTCTTTTACCGGCGGCATAAAACGCCTGAAAAACTTGATTACGGAATTGTTTTCAGGATCAATCATTTTATCTTTTTGTTTGAACATTTTAACTCCAGTGTAAATAAGAATAGCACCGAAAATGTATATAGTCCAATGAAATTTTTCGAGGATCGCTACTCCTGCAAAAATAAAAATGGCCCTCATCACCAATGCTCCCAGTATACCCCAAAATAAAATTTTATGCTGGTGAATCGGTGGCGTTTTAAAATACGTGAAGATTAAAACAAAAACGAAAATATTATCTACACTCAGCGACTTTTCAATTACATATCCCGTTAGGAACTCAAGGGCCTTTTCCTCTCCCTGCCAATAATATACCAAAACGTTGAAGCCCATAGCCAGGGTGATCCATATCCCAGTCCATATCATGGCTTCTTTTATGGAAATAACGTGCGCACGCCGGTTAAATACTCCCAAATCCAGCGCCAACATTAAAACAACAAAGGCATTGAAACTTATCCAAAAAATCAGTTCGGTGTGCATCGTTTTTCTTTATACTTTTTTGGTCGGTTTTAAATACGTGAAGGATAATTTTATTCTATGAACTAAGTTACAGTTTAATATAAAACCGGATATTGCAAAAAAAGCAATTAATAAGGGATCCCTAACCTCGCTTTAAAATTATTCGGAAAGTTGTGCCTTTATCATCGCTGTTTAAAACAAAAATTTTACCGTCATGGTAATTTTCAATGATGCGTTTGCACAACGACAAACCTAGACCCCAGCCACGTTTTTTGGTTGTGTAACCCGGTTTAAACACAGACTTTTGTTTCGACTTTGGAATACCTTTTCCAGTATCTTTCAAATCAATGGCTACACCTTCTGGAATTTCATTGATTGTAATCTTAAATTCCCCTTTGCCATCCATTGCATCCACCGCATTTTTCGAAATATTTTCGATCACCCATTCAAATAGCGGCACCGATAACTGAGCATGAATTTCACTTTCAGGAATATCGAGTACATAATTGACATTCCGGGACGTTCGTTGTTTTAAATAATCGATCGCATTTTTAACAACCAAACAAACATTTTCTTCCTGCAGTGTAGGCTGAGACCCAATTTTTGAAAACCTGTCGGTTATCATATTAAGACGGGTGACATCCCGGTTCATTTCATTTACTACCGCTTCATCCGTGCCATTCGCCCGAAGGTAATCAATCCACGCCATCAGTGATGATAAAGGAGTTCCTAACTGATGCGCAGTTTCCTTACTCATACCAACCCAAACCTGATCCTGCTCAGCCTTTCGCGATGTACTGAAAAGAATATAAGCAATCAATAAAAAAATACCAATGACACCGAACTGAACATAAGGGTAATATTTTAGTTGCGTTAATAACGGAGACTGCTCATAAAAGATGTAATTTTTAAAACCTCCTCCCAGATCAACTTCAATAGGCGTATTCTGCAATTCCATTTCCTTAATTGTAGTGGATAATTTTTCATGGGTATTGATCTTTAATGAATCAATGTTACCAATTGCCAGAATATTTGTTTTTGTTGAATCAGTATAAATCACAGGCACAGCTGCGCTGTTTATTACCACGTCGGAGATAAATGAGCGGATTAAACTATCGAAAACAACCTTGATGTCAGAAAACAAACGGCTATCCTTATGGTACAGGTAATTTTTTTTTCCTTTGTAATATTCAATCACTACCGGTTCGTACATCGTTTTCATTTTGGCAAGCTCAGCCTTCAAAGCTTCCTGATTATGCTCAATCGTTGAATCAAAATTCCGGCTTGCAGTAATGTTTCCATCATTGTCGGTTAAAATAACCGGTACAGTGGTGTTATCCTGTAAAACCTTTAATACAAATTCAGAAACGCTGAAAACATCGGCACTTAATTGCTTGGTGGCCAGTGCATACAATTCTGCCTTTTTCATTTCTTCCAACTGCAGTTTCTGAAAAAGATCATTGGTGAATTTTACAAGGCCGGCTTTTTTCTGAACCGCTTCTGCCCACAGCCTTACCTTCTTCTTTTCGTCAGTTTTTATATCATTTACTAAATGATTTGTGTACCAAAGAGAGGTGAATACAATTAAAATTGCCACCAGAAGCAGTGCCAATTTCCATTGTTGTTTTCTTGAATATAAATTCATGCTGTTACTAAAATAGCGAATAAATAATGCTATCGCAAGTTGAAACACCTAAAAAGGCTTCCCAATTTCAATGCGTCTTCGGACAGGTCTCTTTAGCCAATCTTTTGCTCGTTCCGCATTCAGGGATTTAGACTACTCACGAAACTATCAGGACATTAAAGCGGGTTTGTACTTTTTTACTGGTTTCGTCTCCATGTACTTGTTTTCGGTTCTTCAATCAAAAAGTACGCAAATATATTTTTTGCGTCCTTTATATTTCTTTTGCGGTTCGCTGTTATGCTATTATTTCAAAGCCTGTATAAGGAACCAAGACTTTCGGAATTTTAATTCCGGTTTCTGTTTGATTATTTTCTAATAAAGAAGCAACTATTCTGGGTAAGGCAAGCGCACTTCCATTTAAACTATGGGCGAATTGTGTTTTTCCATTAGCATCCTTGAAACGGCATTTTAAACGATTAGTCTGAAAGGTTTCAAAGTTCGAAACAGAGCTCACTTCTAGCCAACGTTGTTGAGCTGCACTCCAAACTTCCAAATCATAGGTTAAAGCCGACCCAAAACTCATGTCACCACCACATAATTTTAAAGTCCGGTAAGGGAGCTCTAGTTCCTGTAAAAGGCCGCTTACAAACTCCCGCATGTCTTCAAGCGTTTCGTAGGATTTATCGGGATGCGCAATCTGGACAATTTCCACTTTATCAAATTGATGAAGTCGATTTAACCCCCTAACATCCTTACCATAACTTCCCGCTTCTCTTCTAAAACAGGGTGTGTACCCGCAGTTTTTAATCGGCAAATCACCTTCCTTTAAAATTACATCACGATACATATTGGTTATAGGAACCTCTGCGGTTGGTATTAAATATAAATCATCTACCTGGCAGTGGTACATTTGTCCTTCCTTATCAGGAAGCTGGCCTGTTCCGTAACCACTGTCAGCATTTACTAAAATGGGCGGCTGTACTTCATTATACCCCTTTGCTGTGGCTTTATCCAAGAAGTAATTAATCAAAGCGCGTTGCAAACGGGCTCCTTTACCTTTGTAGACGGGAAAGCCGGCACCTGTTAGTTTTACTCCCAGTTCAAAATCAATAAGATCATATTTTGTTGTTAGTTCCCAATGCGGCTTGGCGCTAGAATGCAAAACAGGAATGGAACCATGTTCGTTAACAACTTCGTTATCCTCCGGGGTCTTTCCAACAGGCACTGTTATATGGGGCAAGTTCGGAACCGTTACCAGCCATTTATGCATTTCCTGCTCAATGCCTTTTAAAGCGTCATCATATAACTTCTCTTTTTGTTTTAACTCAGCAGTTTTAATTTTAAGTGTTTCGGCTTCCTCTTTTTTTCCAGACTTCATCAAATCCCCTATTTGCTTGGCAAGTCCATTTGCTTCGGCCTTCGTGTCATCAGCTTGCCGTTGCGCACTCTTTCGGTTATTATCCAGTTCAATAATTGAATTGATAATACTTTCAGCGTCTTTGAAATTTTTGATCGCCAGACGTTTTAATACATCGTCCTTATTGTCTCTGATATAACTTAATTGTAGCATGGGGTAAATTTTGAGAGGATAAATTTAATCTTTGTTAGGTATTAATGAAAATTGTTTTTTATTAATAGAACGCAGATAAAGCAGATTGTTTATGATTTTTATGATTTTCGTTATTTGATCAAATAATTTAGATCGTGAAATCATTTATTATCATAACTATCAATGTCATCAGCGTTTCATCCAAAAAACTCCAATAAACACAAAAAGCCCATCCGCCAGCTGGCGGATGGGCTTCAAGTTCTGTAATAGTTTTCTTGTTATGCCTCTACAGGAACAACTGAAACGTACGATCTGTCGTCTTTTTGTTTTTTGAAAACAACCTTCCCGTCAACCAATGCAAATAAGGTATGGTCTTTTCCCATCCCAACATTAACGCCTGGATTGTGTTTTGTACCGCGCTGACGAACAATAATGTTGCCAGAGATACAGTTTTGACCACCGAAAATTTTAACGCCTAAACGTTTGCTATGTGATTCGCGGCCGTTGTTTGTGGAACCCGCTCCTTTTTTATGTGCCATTTTAAATTAAATTAATGGTTAATGTATTTATTATTCTTCTGTTTTTTTAGCAGCCTTTTTAGCTGGTGCTTTTTTAGCAGCCGCTTTTTTAGCAGGTGCTTTTTTCTCAGCAACAACTTCTTCTCTTACAACAGGATTTCTTTGCCCTGGAGTCAGGTACGTACGAACTGATTTTTCTGCTTTTAATTCTTCTTTTAACGACTCACCTTTTCCAAGAATTCCTTGAATTAGGATTTGAGTTAAATGTTGACGGTGGTTATTCCATTTCTGGTACCCTTTGCGGCGTAATTTCTTAAATACGACTACTTTATCGCCTTTTAAGTGTTCAATTACTGTGGCCGCAACTTTTGCGCCATCAACAGTGGGAGCTCCAACAGAGATTTTTCCGCCGTTATCAATTAAGAAAACTTTGTCAAACTCTACTTTTGCACCTTCGTTAGCATCCAGGCGGTGAACGTAAACTTTATTGCCTCGTTCCACTTTGAATTGTTGCCCTGCTATTTCTACAATTGCATACATGTTGTTAATTTTTATTGTTAATAATTTTTTTAAGGACGGCAAAGATAGGAGGTTTTTTCGTTCTTCCAAAGCTTTCAAGCAACTATTTTGCGCTTGAAGTCCATTTTAACAGCAATAATCTCATGGAGTATGTAAAACTGTTTCATGCCTTTTTTGGTCCATTTATCATCCAAATTCCTGCAATAATGATTAAAACCGACAGGATTTGGTACAAATTAATGATTTCGCCATCAAAAACACCCCATCCAATTGCTACAATAGGGATTAAATAGGTGCAACTTGAAGCAAATACCGTTCCCGCAATTTTTATAAGTGTATTATACACCACAACCGACAAAGCGGAACCAAAAACTGCCAGAATACAAATATAACCCAACGAAGTAAGCGATTCAGGCTGTGACGTAGCATGTGCTATTACATCCGTAAAACCGAATAAATAAACTGCAGCAACAGGCCCAATTAAACTAAACGACCAAACGGTGGCGGTTAATGAATTTACCTCGTGTAGATACACCTTAATCGCGTTTACGCTAATGGCATAACAAAGAGTTGCTGCAACAACGAGTAAACTGTATAAAATGTTTCCCGTCTGATCGTTACTGTCGTTGAACAACACGAGGGCAACTGCCCCGAGGAAACCTATAATAACCCCCAACCATTTATTTTTAGCCACTTGATTCTTATAGATCAGAACGCCTATGATGATTGTAAACATCGGCGTTAGAGCATTTAACATGCCGGTTAAACTACTGCTGATTTGAGTTTCAGCTTTTGTAAACAAAAAAGCAGGAATAAGATTGCCAAAAACGCCCATCAAAAGTAGTCCTTTCAAATGCTTTTTAAACGATAATTTCCGGAAATGCACAACCATAAAAGGTAACATAAAAGCGGAGGCAATTACAATCCGAAGACCGGCAACTTCATCACTTGTAAAGGAAACTAGTCCCTGCTTCATCAAAATAAAAGAACTTCCCCACACCAGGGAAAGTACTATCAAAATGATCCATGAAAGTGTTTTGTTATTCATTGATGTGTTTAGGTTGTGCTCAGGGCCATGGCATCGAGTTTCATTTGCTGAATCATACTGACCAATCCGTTAGCTCTAGTCGGTGACAAATGTTCTGTTAACCCAATTTTATTGATAAAATCAAGGTTGGCTTTTAAAATGTCCTCCGCTTTCTGATGTGACAAAACCCGCACCATTAGAGCAACCATACCTTTGGTAATTATAGCATCACTATCTGCGGTATAAACGATTTCAGCACCCTGTTTTTCAGAGTGAAGCCAAACCTTACTCTGGCATCCTTTAATGAGACGGTTCTCGGTTTTAAATTCAGGATTTATCTGTGGTAGGGACTTTCCAAGTTCAATTAAATGTTCATATTTCCCCTCCCAATCATCGCCAAATAATTCAAATTCCTCAATAATTTCTTTTTCAACCTCTTCAATAGACATACTTCAAAAGTACTGTTATTATCCCATAATAAACCATCACAAAGCTAAAATAAAGTACTAAGCCAGATCGATGCAGATATTTCTGTTTTTCTTTATTTTAAACACCTTTATCGCCTTAAGGTTAATAACTTTGCGCCCTATTAATTGCATAATTACCCATAAATTAGTTGCTTAGTCGCTTGTTTCTGGCGCTTTTTATCCATCAAAAAAAGTAAAAGACTTATTACGCATATGAAAATTGGATTAGATATTATGGGGGGGGATTTTGCCCCTGCAAATTGTATAGACGGTGCCATAATGGCGCTCGATTCTTTACCTGCATCCGTTAAAATGGTTTTAGTTGGCGACACTCAAAAAGCTAAAGCACATTTAAAAACTAAGGGTATTTCAGAAGACCGGTTTGAATTTGTGCATGCCACCGATGTAATTGAAATGGGTGAACATCCCACGAAAGCCCTGGCGCAAAAACCCCAAAGCAGCATTTCGGTTGGATTTAAATTATTAAAGGAAAATGAACTGGATTGTTTCGCAAGTGCCGGGAATACCGGCGCCATGCTTGTTGGATCAATGTTTTCTGTAAAAGCTGTTCCGGGTGTAATCAGACCCTGCATTACCTCCATATTACCAAAATTAAACGGAGGATTTGGAATTATTTTGGATGTTGGCACAAATGCCGATTGTAAACCCGATGTGTTGTACCAGTTTGCTATTCTGGGTTCAGTGTTTGCTAAAGAAGTTTATAAAATCGAGAATCCAAAAATTGGCTTATTAAACATTGGTGAAGAACCTGAAAAAGGAAACCTTGTTGCCCAGGCAGCTCATGCCTTAATGAAAGATTCAAAAGACTTTAATTTTGTTGGCAATGTAGAAGGACAGGAAGTGTTTGAAGACAAAGCCGATGTGGTAGTTTGTGAAGGATTCACAGGAAACGTTCTCTTAAAAACAGCGGAGGCATTTTATTCGATGATTAAATCGAGGAACCGGAGCGATGAATTTTTTGACAAATTTAACTATGAATTGTATGGAGGCACACCGATTTTAGGTGTGAACTCGAATGTTATGATCGCGCACGGAAAATCAACTCCGTTGGCTTTTAAAAATATGATGGTGCTTAGCAAAGATATTGTTGAGGCAAACCTGAACGAAAAAATTAAAACTGTATTTCAATAATGATAAGAGCAGCAATTACAGCCGTTGGCGGTTATGTTCCCGATTTTGTAATGACCAATGACGAGTTGGCAAAGTTTGTTGACACAAATGATGAATGGATTACTTCCCGTACCGGTATTAAGGAAAGACGAATTTTAAATATACCCGGCAAGGCAACTTCAGATATGATGGTGTTTGCCGTAGAGGAATTACTGAAGAAACGAGGCATCACTGCCCTCGACATTGACTTATTAATTGTGGGTACAATAACCGGTGACTATATATTTCCCAGTACTTCCAACGTGATATGTGACAAAATAGGCGCAAAAAATGCTTGGGGTTATGACTTATCTGCGGCATGTTCGGGGTTTATTTATGCATTAGCCACCGGAACGCAATTCATTGAAACAGGAAGATATAAAAAAGTAATAGTGATTGGCGTCGATAAAATGAGCGCCATTTTAAATTATGAAGACCGTGCAACCTGCGTAATTTTTGGTGATGGTGGAGGCGCAGTTTTGCTTGAACCGTCTGAAGATGAAACGGGCATACAGGACTTTATTTTAAAATCTGATGGCTCAGGACGGAATTATTTATACCAGGTAGCCGGAGGATCTTTTATGCCTCCGTCGAAAGAAAGCGTAGAGAAAAAATTGCATTACGTTCATCAGGAAGGTCAAACTGTATTTAAACATGCGGTTGTGAACATGGCAGAAGTAAGTGCTGAAATCATGTCTAAAAACAACCTTACCGCCGACGATGTTACGTATTTACTGCCACACCAGGCTAATAAACGCATCTGCGAGGCAACTGCAAACCGTATGGGATTAAGTTCTGATAAAATGCTGATGAATATTGAACGTTACGGGAACACAACAGCAGGTACCATTCCGTTATTACTATGGGATTACGAAAAGCTTTTCAAGAAAGGCGATAACTTAATCCTTTCTGCTTTTGGTGGCGGGTTTACCTGGGGCTCCATATGGGTGAAATGGGCATACGACGGAAGCAAGACCGGGAAATAAATTTTTTATTATCATTTCTAAACTTTTCTTATCGTCGTCACCAACCCATAGATTAAACTTCCGAATTATAAAACCTATATATTTTAAAGCATGATAAAAGACATTGTTTTTCCGGAAGTTGAAGATGTTGCGGTAGCTGTCGTACAGGAGCATCCAGGCCTGGAAGAATTTACCGTTTACCTTATCAATTTGAAATTTGCTGATATCCATAATGTATTGGTTACATCCACGGGCTACGGAACGATTAATGAGCAGCAAAAAAAAACAAGTACTTTACGCCATTTTTTCGAAACGATTAAACAACACGATTTTATACAAATAGAGCCAATACAAAAAGAGGTGTTTGGGCTAAGTAACGAGTATTGGGTTAGTTTTTCCCTGAACGGCCAATTATTTGATAAACAATTCATATTCCTGCCGGAAACTATTGTTGAATCCAATTTTATCACCATCCCGCTGATTAATAAACCAGGCGTCCTCATCAAATAAAAAGGATGTAACCACAATCATTTTTTCGGCTCTGAAATTAGAGTATATTAGTCGCCAATTCTAAAACTATGACTTATGAAAGGACGATTTTACTGGTGGAATGAGTGGAAAGCCCGAAAACAAAAATACGCGCAAACAACCGAAAAACAATTAAACGCAGATAAATTCAACGCAATCTGTGCCGGTACAGGCTTGCCAAATATTCATCAAAAATCAACATTTAAATTCAAAGATGTTGCCGATGGAGCATCACGGTTCGTTGGTAATTCGCCAAGTGGTGAAAAACCTTATGCGCGGATTTACACACGATTAGGCAATCCAAATACCGAGTATCTTGAGAAAGTTTTATTTCAATTGGAGTGTCAGCATATCATAGATAATGCTTTAAAGTCTGATGAAAAAACTCCAACAATTGCTTCCCTGGTATTTGCATCAGGCATGGCGGCAATTTCAACCGTAATAATGGGTTTCATTCAACCAGGCGATGGTATTATTGTTGGCAATGTGTATGGTTGTACGGATTCATTAATGCGTTTCCTACAAAAACGGTTTGGAATTGATGTCTATTTTGTTGATGCAACCAATCCTCAAAACATTAAAGATAGGCTGGATGCGCATCCTCATGTATGTGCTGTTTTGATTGAAACACCTGATAACCCAACACTACAGTTATGCGATATTGAAGCGATTTCAAAATTCACGGAAGAGAGCGAAGCCATTTTAATTGTAGATAATACCTTTTGTTCTCCTTACTTACAGCAACCGTTTCGTTTGGGAGCCGATGTGGTTATCCATTCTCTCACAAAATATGTGAGTGGCCATTCCACTTCTATTGCAGGTGCAGCACTGGGTCCGTATGAGTTTTTTAGTAAAGAAGTTTATCCAGTTTATAAAGATTTCGGTCCCACGCCATCACCTTTCGATAGCTGGTTGAATAGTTTAACGATTCAGGAAATGGGAGTTCGCATGGAACACCAATGCAAAACAGCCTTACAGGTTGCTGAATTTTTATCAAATCACCCAAAGATTGACCGGGTATGGTATCCCGGATTACAAAATCACCCGCATTATGAAATTTGTCGCAAACAAATGAGAAACGGAGGCGGTATGATTTCATTTGAAGTGAAAGGAGGTTTTGATGCCGGGGTAAAATTGATGAATTATTTCGCCCGACCTGATACTCCGATGGAACTTGCCGTGAGCCTTGGTTCTGTAATCAGCTATATCGAACATCCGGCGAGTATGACGCATTCTGTAATCCCGGAAGAAGACCGTAACTTACGCGGGATAACCAATTCACTAGTCAGACTGTCAATCGGCGTAGAAGGATTTTCTATGCTCAGTGAAGCACTGAACGCTGGACTCGAACTTTAAATAAAAACATGATTGTGAATATTAGACAAACGTCCTATTTTATGGGACGTTTTTTTATGCAGGTTAAACTTAATTTTATATATTTAGTACTCTTAACCATACTTGCTCCATGGCCACTACAATATTAGAACCGACTTCCGTGAAAGAAAAAATTTCTGTTGAAACTCTTAAAACAGCTTATCAGTTAATGTGTACTGCCAAAAGCATGGCGGAACTTTACGAAGCCAATAAGGAAATTACTGCGAAATATGTTCACGCAACCTCACGTGGTCATGAAGCCATTCAATTAGCATTGGGACTACAGTTATTGCCTCAGGATTTTGTGAGTCCATATTACCGAGACGATAGTATGTTATTGGGAATTGGAATGAGTCCGTTTGAACTCATGTTGCAATTGCTTGCCAAAAGGAATGATCCTTTTTCAGGAGGCAGAACTTATTATTCTCATCCAAGTTTACGGCGCGATAACATGCCTAAAATTCCTCATCAAAGCAGTGCCACTGGCATGCAGGCTATACCTACTACGGGTATTGCTATGGGGCTTCAATATCTTGAATTAAATAATTTACAAAAAGATTTTGGCGGGTTAAATCCTGTATCTGTTTGCTCACTGGGTGACGCCAGTTGCACCGAAGGGGAAGTGGCCGAAGCGTTTCAAATGGCCGCCTTAAAAAAATTGCCGATTTTATACCTCGTACAGGATAACGAATGGGATATTTCGGCTCATGCATCTGAAATCCGATCTCAGGATATTACAGATTATGCTAAAGGCTTTAAAGGTTTGGAAACACGAACAATTGATGGAACCGACTTTATCAGCTCTTTTAATACCATTCAGGAATGCCTGGCTATAATTCGTAAGGAACGTAGACCCATGTTGGTACACGCCAAAGTTCCCTTATTGAATCATCATACCTCAGGAGTGAGAAAAGAATGGTACCGGCATGATTTAGAGGATGCCGCTAAACGTGATCCGTTACCACGACTGAGAAACCAACTAATTATTGCTGGTGTGGATGCTTCAGAGATTAAAAAAATTGAAGAAGGCGCTGCAACATTTGTTGAATCTGAATATCAACGCGCACTTTTGGAAGAAGATCCTAAACCAGAAGATTTATTTCTACATGATTTTGCGCCCTCTCCTATTACTGAGGAGAAAGGAAACCGTGCCCCTAGTGGCAAGGAGAAAACCGTTATGGTTGACAGTGCTTTATTTGCTATACGGGAAATAATGGAAAAACATCCGGAAGCTTTGCTTTATGGACAGGACGTGGGAAAGAGGCTGGGAGGCGTTTTTAGAGAGGCGGCAACTTTAGCTCAAACATTTGGGGATAACCGTGTATTTAACACGCCAATTCAGGAAGCATTTATTATTGGAAGTACTGTTGGGATGAGTGCGGTAGGGTTAAAACCCATCGTGGAAGTTCAGTTTGCAGATTATATTTGGCCGGGATTAAATCAATTGTTTACTGAGGTAAGCCGGTCATGTTACTTAAGCAACGGGAAATGGCCGGTAAGTTGCGTGATTCGCGTACCTATTGGCGCTTATGGGAGCGGCGGCCCATACCATTCAAGTTCAGTAGAAAGTGTGTTGGTAAATATCAAAGGAATTAAGATTGCCTATCCAAGTACTGGCGCTGATTTGAAAGGTTTGATGAAATCAGCTTATTACGATCCTAACCCGGTTGTGATGCTGGAACATAAAGGGCTTTATTGGAGTAAGATCAAAGGCACAGAGGATGCCAAAACCATAGAACCAGATGAAGATTACGTTATTCCATTTGGGAAAGCGAGAATTGTTCAGGAAGCATCAGAAGAAAATATAGTTGCAGGGAAATCGTTAACTATCATTACATATGGGATGGGTGTTTACTGGGCTAAAACTGCGTCGAAGCAATTCGGGAATCAAATTGAAATCATAGATTTAAGAACGATAGCGCCAATAGACGAAACCGCTATTTTTGAAAGCGCTTCAAAACATGGCAAATGCCTGGTATTAACCGAGGAGCCCGTTTTTAATGGATTTGCCCAAAGTATCGCGGCCCGCATATCCGAAAATTGTTTTAATAAGCTGGATGCTCCGGTAAGAGTGGTTGGTGCTGAAAATCTACCGGCCATTCCTTTAAATTCAATTCTTGAAAAAACAATGTTGCCTAATCCCGAAAAAGTAGAAAAAGCGATAGAGAGTTTACTAAACTATTAACCCTGGTAAGTATTTATCCCCTCACAAATAAAACGGCTTCGCTTAAAGGTCGACTAAATTAAACTAGCACCTAAACTAATGTTTATTTTGTGCTTGGGTCTAAAACTATTTAACTTTAACCCAAAAAGTTGTTCTCCCCAACATTGAAACTCCGATATAACCACGCACATTTAAATTTCCTTTATCGTCGCGTGTAATTTTACAACTGTAAGTCTTACCATTCTTCGGGTCATAAATTGTACCATTGTGCCACAGGTCTTTTCCGTCAAATTCAAAATCCTTCAATATTTCTTTTCCGGCAAGTTTATCTCCCTGCTGGTTCTTATCAGGATTATTGGCGTCAAGTTTGCCCGGAGTTTTTGTCCATGTTAACACCCCAAAATACTTATTCCCTTTTTTTGTAATGTCTACCATGCCCTCATTCTTATCGGTCATGTAGGTACCAATTAATGCATCGGCATTTTGAGAAAATCCCAGGAATGTAATTAAAGCGAAAAAAATTGACAGGATTATTTTCATGATTTTTAATTCAAATATAGTCTAATATAAATCTGAATGCAAAATCAAAATATCGGTCAATTACAATTTCTCAAAAGCTATTTCAAAGGCTCTAATGGTCTTTTCAATATCTTCATGCGTGTGAGCCTCGCTCATGAAGCCAACTTCATAACCAGACGGTCCAGAATAAACGCCGTTCTCAAGCAAAGCATGGTAAAGTGTTTTGAAGTGTTTCATACTGTCGGAATCAATGTCTTCTGCACACCTTATCTCTTTTTTATCAGTAAATGCCAACCAAAAAATAGATCCAACACTAAATACAGTAAAGTTGTGTTTTGTATTTCTCTTTAACCCCTGTATTAATACTTGTGTTTTAGATTCCAGATCTTTATAAAAGTTGGGTTTTAAACATTCCGTTAATTGTGCGATGCCCGCACTCATAGCTACCGGGTTGCCACTCAGTGTTCCAGCCTGGTATACATTTCCTTCCGGTGAAATAGAGGCCATTATTTCCTTTCTCGCCCCATAGGCGCCCACAGGGAAACCTCCTCCGATAATCTTACCATAAGTAATCAAATCAGGTTTAACATCGTAATACCCAGCGGCACCTGCAAAACCAATCCTAAAACCGCTAATAACCTCGTCAAACAGTAATAACGTTTTATTAACGGTGCAAATTTCACGAAGGAATTGCAGGTATTCTTTTGCTTGGAGTAAAAGGCCGTTATTGGCAGGAATTGGCTCAATAATTACACAGGCAATCTCATCTTTAAATTGTTCGAACGCTTTAATAACTGCTTCTTTATTATTTAAGGAAACCACAATCGTTTCTTTCACAAAACTTTCGGGAACTCCAGCAGATGACGTTTCACCAAAAGTGACCAAACCGGATCCCGCTTTTACGAGCAAAGAATCCGAATGACCATGGTAACAGCCTTCAAATTTCAGAATTTTATTTCTTCCTGTAAAACCACGTGCCAGTCGAATCGCGCTCATCACGGCTTCCGTCCCACTGCTTACAAAACGAATTTTTTCAATATAAGGATTATTGGACAAGATCAATTCCGCCAGTTCATTTTCTAAACGCGTAGGGGCACCAAACGATGTCCCGTTTTTCATTGTTTTTTCAACCGCTTCCAGTACTGTTGGGTTAGCATGCCCCAAAATCAAAGGTCCCCAACTGGCGCAATAATCAATGTATTCATTACCATCGGCATCCCAAACATGCGATCCTTTTCCCTTGTCTATAAAAATAGGCGTACCACCTACACTTCTGAAAGCCCTCACCGGTGAGTTTACACCTCCTGGAAAAAATGATTTTGCTTTTTCAAATAGCTGCACCGAAATTTCGTTTTTCATAATGTCTTTATAAACTGCGGCAAAGATAAATTTTTACGCAGTAATAACAAGGAGTATATAAAACAAAGAAGGCTACCTTTCGGTAGCCTTCTCATTTAGCGTAATAAAAGAACTATTGTTTTACAACTTTACCAACTTTAACTGTTTCATTATTGTTGATGATTTTGAAGAAGTAAACACCGTCCTCTAATTTCAACAAACTGATAGTGTTAGCATCACTCGTCAAATTCTCTTTCAATGCTAACTTACCTAATCCATCATACACTTCAATGAAGGTAGAACCAGATAGGACAGATGAAACATTCACATTTAAAAGTCCATTTGTTGGATTCGGATAAATGTTAATGTCAGAAACTAATGCTGCCCCGCTAATGCCCATACAAATTTGAGCATCAACGAAAATTGTAGAAGTAGCATTACAAGTTCCATCATTAACTGTAACCGAATAGGTGGTTCCAACCGAAGGACTTACAGAAGTAGTCATTGTGTTAGCTCCATCAGACCAGGTGTAGGACGTGGCAGATGTTACAGCAGTTAAAACAGCGCTTTCGCCAAAGTTAGAGCACAATAACGTGTTCGACGCTGTAGCAGTAACGGTTGGTATCGTATTTACGCCAACTCCTACTGTTGCAGTATTTGAACAACCGTTATCGGTACCGGTAACAGTGTATACAGAAGCGGATGAAGGAGTAACTACTTCAGTTGATGTATTTCCACCTGATGACCATGAGTAAGTAGTGGCACCGCCTGCGGTTAATGTAGCGGCTGACCCTGCACAAACACTCATACTTGAAGCACTTACGGTAACGGTTGGAAGTGGAGTTACGCTAACTGTAACCACGCCACTGTTTGAGCAGGAAGTAGCTGTGTTGGTAATAACTACAGAGTAATCCGTTGTAGAAGCAGGTGTTGCAGTAGTCGTAGAAGTATTAGATGTAAAACCCGTTGGTGTTGAAGTCCATGAATAGTCATATACACCCGTTGATAAACCATTAATCATAACATTATCAATTGCCCATCCATAACCATATGAACTGTTATAGTTAAATCGAACATACAATGTAGATTGATTAACATAGGAGTCAAGATTAAAAGATGCTAATGAGAATGTAGTAGGAGTTCCAATGTCAAGAGCCGTTGTTTTATAATTCTTTATAGAAGTCCAGGATGTACCATTCGTTGAAACCTCTACATGTGTAGAAACGTCACTTGAATAATAATTATAATAATGATAGAAACTTAAATTCAATGAACTCATACCCATGGTATTTATAGCTGGCGACTGCAAAATAGTTGCGGTTGTGCCTCCACTGCCCTGTGCATCACTATCTGTCAGATAGAATTGAGAAGCATCATTACTTGTAATGTTTGTTCCAACATTTGACGAATAAGGACTGTTTCTTAATGTCCAAGCAGAGGCGGATGCCGTGCCACCAGTTGAATTATTAATTTTAGTCCAACTATTAGTCGTTCCATTAAAACCTTCATTCAATAATACCACTGGTAGAGGATTTGCACCCGCTGTCAACGTAACTGTATTCCCAGCACAAATCAGGGTAGGAGTTGCGCTAACCGTGATACTGGTTGGCGCGTTTTTAATGGAAATTGTTGTCGAAGCAACCGTTGAACAACCTGTAATAGAATTGGTCGCGCTAGCATTAATTGTTATCACACCCGGAGTTGTACTCTTCACATACACCGGATTAGAATTTGATCCCGCATAAGCTATTGTACCTGCCGCATCAGAGTATAGGTTTGTCGTTGGATTCCAGATATACGTATCATAATCAGATACATTAGAAGTTACGCTGAATGTTCCAACCTCAGAACCAGCACAAATCGCCGCAGGATTGTTTAATGTAAACACAGGAGGTGTAGTTACAGTTTGCGTAACCGACACTCTTGGACTTAAACAAACACCGTTAGTTGATTCTACATACCAAGTAGTTGTGGAATTTATAGATGTAGTATAAGTCGCACTTGAACCTGATTGTATCATTACAGTAGAAGTTGGAGAAGCATACCAGTTGTATGAAGTTCCTCCGGATACGGAAGCGGTTGGCATACCAATACCACATTGTGTTCCGTCAGTTACAACTGGAGTAGATGGAATAGGATTAATAACTACACTTGTTGTAGCAGTATTGGAACAGCCAGTTACTGTACTAGTAGCTGTTACCGTATAAACTTCTGTAATCGCTGCTGTCGTTGTATTTGTGGCTGTTGTGGTTACCATGTTTCCGGATAATGAACCTGGGTTCCATGTCCAGTTGTAATCAGACGATTGATCGAATTGAACATTAATCGTATAATCTTCCGCTTCACCTGAAGCAAAAGACGAACAAGCATCTCCTGAACCATTAGTATTTCCGCTTGATCTTGATCTTAAACGCATTTTAGTTAAACCTAAACTAGCAGATACAGGAACAGATACTGTAACAACTCCTGTTGTTCCAGTGGTGGATGGCTGAAGCCATTCGCTAGCACTAAATACGCCATCTCTGTTCCAGTCGAACCAAACTGAAGTAATAGCGGTAGAGTTAGTAGTAAGGTTTAATGAATATGTTTGACCAGGTGTTACATTCGTAGTTATCGTATTAGGCACATTCACATAAAACCCCGTTTCACAGGCGGATACGCGAGATAAGGTATTGAAAGACACCATTGTAATGCACGCGGAACCGCTACTGGATGGTGTGCAATAACCTGTTGGAATGGTTTGTGGACCACCAATAACACTGTTCGCATTTAAAGTAAATGTTGAACCACTGCAAACTGCAGTAGGTGTCGCAGATGCATTTGCAATGCTTGGAACATCACCTACAGCAACTGTAACAGTTGAAATTGATGTACAAGGTCCATCTGTAGCAGTTAAACTATATGTATATATTCCAGCTGTTGTCGGTACAAAATTAACGGAAGTACCAAACATAGTTGTTGGCATACCGCTTCCTGGTGCAGGACTAGCATTCCACGAATAATTGTAAGCATTATTTGTACCCGATTGAACAGCTGTTAAAGTAACAGCTGGGGCAGAAGTTCCTAAACATACACTTGTAGCGGAAGAGGTAGCAGTAACTGGGTCGGGAATTGTAACACTTGCCGTAACAGAAGCGCGAGGACCATCACATACGCCGTTTGAAATAGCAACATAGAATGTAGTTGTATTACTTATAGACGACGTATAAGTCTGAGACGTTCCTGACTGTAACAACGAACCGCCAGTTGATGCGGTGTACCAATTATATACACTTCCTCCGCTGACTGATGCAGAAGGAACGGCAAAGCCACATTGAGATGAATTTGCAGTTGTTGGCATCGCTGGCGTTGTTAACACATTAACTGTTATTGGTAGCCTTGAACTACTTGAACACACACCTGATTTTGACTCAGCAAAGAATGTATAAGTACCTGCCGTGTTAGTATTTGGTAAAAGAGTGGTTCCAACAGTTTCCAACGGCGTAACTGTAGATTGTAAAACACCCGCAGTTGGAGCATCCCACCAGTTTATTTGATGAGGCATTGCATACGTAAATACTAAACTTACGTTTCCAAAACTTGCAGCACCTGTCCAGCCATTTGTAAGCGTTAATGTTAAAACTCCGCCGGAAGAAGAAATATTCGGTGTATTTAAATTATAAGGCCCCGCATTTGAAACAACAGCATTTACTGTTGATATCGTTGTGGCAGACATAGTAATCGCACCAGATAACGCTGCTTTAATATCATTAGGGTAAGTGGCCGAAGTAGTTGTTACGCCATTAAACACAAGCTTTGTAGATGAAATCACCGCGCCTGCAGGAACAGTAATTGTATTTGTTAACACAACACTTCCGCTTCCTGGCAAACTCACTGATGATCCTAACACTACTGATTGACTGGATACACTTTGTGCCGATGCCGTAATTGTAGCAGAACTAGCACCCTCGCAAACAGACACACTACTAATTGCTGTTGTTGGGGTTGGAGGCACATTGGTTTCAATTGTTACTGGAACACCACTTGTATTAGACCAACATGAGGTAGATGCATCATAAGCAGCTACATAGTATGTTCCGGAAACTGTTACAGTGAACGGCGAAGAACCGCTAGATACAGTACTTGTTCCGGTAGAATTTGTGCCCTGCCAGTAGTAAGACACATTAACATCTGTTGAAGTTGGAACGCTCAACGTCGTGCTTATACAAGCAGGACTGGCACCAACAGAAGGTGTTGGAGGTAACGGTGCTACAGGGATATTTGAAACAACTATAGAACTTGAATTTGTTGACCAAAGGTTGTTTGTTGAATTGTATGCTCTTACAAAATAAGTACCATTAACATTTACGGTATAATTGCCAGAAACAGGAACTAATGTGCTTGTGCCGTTTGATACAGTTTGCCAATACCAGGCATCACCTGGGTCAGGAGTTCCTGTAACCATTAATTCAGTTCCGCTTGCACATGTTGGCGAAACGGTACTCTGTGTTGGAGCTGGAGGTGTTGCCGGTAAAGGAACAATGTTTACAATGTAGTCCTCTGTTTCACCGTAAGTTGTTGAGTTACATGCTCCTCCTACTGTATAAGCAGCATCTGATCCACCTCTCACGCGTAACCGCGTTAACCCAGATGTTGCACCGGCGGGCACGCTAAAAGAGTAATTTACAGTCGCACTTGCTCCTGCCGAAACAGACGATAATGCGATGTTTTCAGACGTTTCGTATACGCCATTTTGGTTGAAATCGATCCAAGCAGCGCTATGCTGAGTTCCATCTGTTCCAAAAGTAATTGACAAGGTATTAGAAGTTGAGCCTTTTATTAAATTCAAAGGTGAATTATTGTATGAAACAAAGTAAGCAGGTGCTGTATAAGTCGAGGCTTGTGTTAAATTCTGACCTGCAGTGTTTGTCACAGAAATATTCGTGATAATATCACCTATTCCTCCGGTAGTAGGGTTAGTTACACAATAACAATTTAATAAAGTATTCATATTAACTTGAATTGGAGTAGATATTGCTGTGGTCGCACTAGAAGTACATGTAACAATTGCCTGATAATATGTTGCCGTAGTTTGCGATACTACTGCATTTGCTAAAGTAGCAGATGGAATACTTGTCCAGGTCGTATTATCCGGTGAAGATTGCCATTGGTAACTTACACCAGAAGTCGAATTACCCGACAATGTAAGTGTGAAATTAGACCCTGAACATACTGAAGAAGAACTTGCTGCAATGGTTCCAGCAATTACAGGAGTAACTGAAAAAGCTACCGCTGTAGTTGTAGCAGTCTGGGAACTGTTTGTACATGTTACAACAGCCTGATAGTATGTTGTAGATGATAGGCTTGGCGTTGTATAGGCTGTTGTAGTTGCAGAAGGAATACTCGAAAAAGTAACATTATCTGTCGAAGACTGCCATTGCACAGCTATCCCTAAATCTGAAGTTTGACCTGAGAGACTCAGAACTGTAGATCCTGAACAAGTTGAGCTTGAATTTGATAAAGATATTGTTCCAGCAATTGGCGTTCCTGAACAAGCAGGAACTGGTGTTCCGTTAAAGGCATCTGCTCCAATATCTGTTGGCGTTAAACCAGTACGCGACTGGCTGTCAAAATCATCTGTCACTGAAGCAATAAGGGTTCCGAATCCTTCAGCAAACGAAGGAATTGATGGATTTATATGCAAATCAGGAACCGTAGCTGTAGGTGCAATGAAAGCAGGATCTGCACTATAAGAGGAATTGTCCTGACCGGTGGCTGTTGACCACGCGGAAAGAACCAGGCGATCAATACCATTATACAAACCTACCACTCCACCTGTTCCAGGCGCAAATAAAATATTACGATTTGATGTTAAGCCAGTAGGATTTACCGTTGTTCCACCAACTCTGATTGCATAATTTTTTCCGGTTGAACCATTATTGGAACGCGCGTTATAAAAAATATTGTTTTGATAAGATCTCGTATTTGTTGTAATCGAGCTTTGGAACGCAAAGGTGTTTGCTGAGCCCGTTGTAGGGGCACCACCTATATAAACGCTATTATGCCAAATATTATTTGTTCCTGCAGTTGTTTCATTTATTCCGTTAATCTGCATTCCAAGAGTAGAAGAAGACCCAGATACGCCCAAACGAATCATGTTATTTTTGTAGGTTGCTGTACCGCCTAAGATGTTAATTCCATTAATAACGGAAGCAACATTTGCCGCATTTAAACCATAAACCAGGTTTTTTTCAATTACATTCGATCCTGTTGAGGAACTAAATATAATTCCGCTTACATTAGAAGCTCCAGATAAACTGTTGCTAAGGTTATAGATTGTATTTGCTGTTACAGTATGATTTGCAGAGGTTGCGCTAATAACAATACCAGCAACTGAAGCGGTAGATCCAGTTCCGGTTCCACCTGCGGCACTCATATTTCTAATAATATTGTTTGAAAATGTTCCAGATGGGTTACTATTTAAAATCCCATTAACAATTGAACCTGAAGCCGTTGACGTATTGTCGATCGAATTTGTAACAGAACCTCCAATGACATTATTATTACATGCCCAGGTTACGCCTGAACCTGTATTTGTTCTTAGACCGTAAAAGTTAGTAGCACCTGTGCTTGAATTTGATAATGTAAATCCGCCGATTTCATTATTGTTAGTTGTGAAGTTGCTACTGCCCCAATTTAAAATTCCAATAACATCAGCCGCAGAAGAAGAACTGGAAGAAAACATGATATTGCCTGATGATGAAAGACCTCCTATCGTGTTAGTATTACAGGCTAAAAGGCCAGCTGCAACATAGATGCCACGGAAACTTGCTGAACTACTCGTGCCGCTTAAGGTTCCTGTCATTACAATTTTATCAATTAAATTTCCTGAAGCATTTGATAAGGTAGTTGTACCTACGTTAAAGTGAATTGGTATGAAAACGGAGCTTGATGAAACGCCAGTGAAAGAATAAACCCCTGTTTGAGCAGAGGATGCATATCCAATAATGTTACCAGTCACTTGAAAATTATTTCCTGAAGTATTTGTAATCCAAATCGCAGAATGTTGTGTACCTGTTGTTTGAGTTTTAGGTCCGGTTTGATAAAAACGATTATTTGTAATATTAATATCAGTATTACCACCGGCAATATAAACGCCTGCACTTGATACGCCAGCACCAAAATAATCAAATATGTAGTTATTCAAAATGGTGTTGCCGCTATTATTAATAGCCGTTGTGGATGTTGAACCATTCATATAAATTCCTTTTGTTGGAAAATTCGATCCTGCTGGCCCAATGTTGCAATAAGATATGACGTTATTATCATTTCCATTAGCTGTATTAGCATCCGTGCTAAAAAATATATTTCCACCATTTGTTCCGACCGCAGCACTAAAAGATCCAAACACAAAACAATTTGTTATTGTATTTGATGTAGCGCCGCCAATAAAACGAATGGTAGAAGTTCCACTTGTGCCAGATGCTGTTGTATTTGAAATCGTTAAACTATTTCCACCTGAGTACAAGCCATCGATTAAGACGTTATCAGCCCCATTTAAATCAATTAGCGGCAAACCAGGAGCAATAGCGCCTGAAATGGTTCGTGCACCTCCGCCACTGGGAACAATAGTGATTTTTGAATAACTTGAACCTCCAACTCCACTTGCGAATAAAACCGCTGTGGCAGTCTCGGTTGTGCTGGCTGAAATATCTATTGAAATTATCCCCGAATGTGTTCCTGCGTTAATTGCTTCAAAAGATTCTTTCAGTGTTGTGTATGAGGCCGAAGCAGTTCCTCCAGAAGCAGTCACATCCACTTGAGCTCTCATTAATGTGGGCAAAAACATGCAAAAAATAGAAACAACTATAAGCCATTTGCTATTTTTCAATTTAGTAAATCTAATATCCATTATTTTGAGTTTTAATTTATCCGCCAAATGTAGACATTAATGCAAAACCAACCTTACACATTTGTAATAAAAGTGACGGATTTTAATAACATATCAGGTGATAAAATGAAACGGATTTTTTGCTAAAACTATTTAGTACTTTTATTTCATGGATCTAGAAATAATTCGCAACTATTGTTTATCGAAAAAAGCTGTAAAAGAATGCATGCCCTTTGGCAACGATACCCTTGTATTTAAAGTGATGGGTAAAATGTTCCTGTTAACCGGAATAGATTCAAGCCCACTCGAAATAAATGTGAAATGTGAGCCTGAAAAAGCCATTGAACTGCGAGAAAATTTTTCATGCGTAAAGCCAGGTTATCACATGAACAAGCAGCACTGGAATACGGTTACCTGCGATCATTCAGTAACGGATCAACAGCTAAAAGAATGGATCGACGACAGTTATAACCTGGTGGTTGCCAGCCTTCCCAAGAAGATACAGACACAATTAAAGTTGCTCTAACCTATTCGTCTTTAAAGAAATTAAGTTTGTGCAAATCAATTAACTGGGTTTTCTGGTAATAAAAGTTGATCACTTCCGGATGCTTGTATCCCAGCTTAGCCATCCGCATAGCACCTTCCTGACACATACCTACTCCATGACCAAAACCCCGTCCCTTAAAAACCAGAGTATCGCCCTGAGGAAAAATGCTGAAAAAAGTGGATTTCAATTGTAAATCTGTCCTCACATTTTTTAATGGCACCCGAACATTGTTAGCTTCGAGGTGCGACCGGCGGGTATCCTGTTTAAATGTTAACGCCAGCCACCGGGCATTTGAATCCTGAACCGGATAATTATGTTTTAATTTTAAATAAGTAAGCCAGTCATCCTTAGACATTTTACGTTCCCAGCGTGCGTTTGGCATTTTCGTACTAAAAGTGTCATTCACACTTCTTAAATACGTAAGCTTACTTCCCCACACGTCCTCAGAATTAGCGGTTTGGCCTCCACTGTTACTATGAAAGGCAGCGTCGATTAAGTTTAAATTGTCATCCACAACAACTTTCCCTTTGGTATCCGTTACAGCCTTCATTATGTCAAGCTCCGTTGTTTTTCCAAAATATGCCTGGCAATGCGTATGATCACATAAATTAAAATTTTCCAGTGCATGTTTTTGCAGGTGTGACAATGCAAAAGTACGAGCTAAAATGGCCTGAACTTTATAAAACTCCTGGTATGAACGCCTTCCTGATTCGGCCTGTACCACACCAGCTATGTAATTATCAAGAGAAATTTCGTTGATACATTTAAGTTCACCACCTTCAGAATAAACGATCAAATTTTCATCGTAAAAACGTGGTTTACGATCGGGAGCTATTAATTTCAATCTGAAAGAGCGGATAAAATCATTGCTATAAATCTTAACCTTTTTGAATTTTCCAAGAACTGTTTCAAAAGTTTTAATTTCAACCGAATCACCAACACTGGTAAATTTTACGAGTGGGTAATGTGAGGTATTCAATACTTCTGCTCCATTGGCCCAAACACTGTAAATTCCAGACTCAGGACTAAAGGTGAAAGATTGTATTTTAACCTGTGAGAAAATCCGGATATTCACAATTTCATCTGCATTATACTTCCGAACGCGTGCATTTTTCAGTTCATAAGTAACAGCGGAGTCATTAACAGGGTCGTTAAATTGCCAGGAAGCAAATAACCCGATACTTAAAACGAATATGACTATTTTACTTACTTGCATGGATATGTTTAAACATGAGTTCGGCCACTTTTTTTGATGCTCCGCTATTTCCCAACATGTTGATCAGGGCATCATAATCCTCCATAATTTTTTCTCTTACCGGACCCGATACAATTTTTTTAAGTTCTTCTTTTAAATTATTGGCTGTTAATTCGTTTTGAATTAATTCTTTTACCACTGGTTTATTTAAAATCAGATTAGGGAGGGCAATAAACTTAACCCTGTTGCCAACAACCATTCTCGCAATTGCATAGGAAACCGTACCACCTTTATAACATACAACCTGCGGCAACCTGAATAACGCGCTTTCTAAGGTTGACGTGCCTGATTTAATTATTCCGGCCTGCGCATTTTTCATTAACGCATACGTTTGGTTAAAAACAACCTTAACGTTTTTATCGATTGCGCTTTGATATGCTTCCTCAGGTAAATTGGTCGTTCCGGCAATAACGAACTGATACTGCTTAAAGTCATCTACTACATTGAGCATAATTTCGAACATCCGTTCAATCTCCTGCCGCCTACTGCCGGGCAATACCGCAATAATTGGCCGTTGGTCCAATTGATTACTCTTTCGAAAGCTATCGGAATCTGGCAAGCTGCTTTTTTCCTGGGCGATCGCATCTAGTAAAGGGTGCCCCACATAATCTGCTTTATAACCATGTTTGTCATACACTGCGACTTCAAAAGGTAAAATCACAAACATCTTTTCAACGCTGCGTTTGATAATTTCGACGCGATTTTCTTTCCAGGCCCAGATTGTGGGAGAAATGTAATAAAACACGCGAATTCCCTGTTTTTTAGCCCAGTCGGCAATCCGAAGGTTAAAGCCCGGATAATCCACAAGTATTAAAACATCAGGTTTAAACTCGAGAATATCTTTTTTGCAAAATGAAATATTTCTTAGAATGGTCCGTAAGTTTTTTGCCACTTCTACAAAGCCCATAAACGCGAGTTCACGGATATGCTTCTGTGGTTTTCTCATCGTTACTTTTTCCATAAGATCACCACCCCAGAAACGAAAATCTATTTCAGGGTCAAGCGCAAGTAACTCCTTCATCATATTTGAAGCGTGCAAATCACCGGATGGTTCGCCAGCTATAACATAGTACTTCATTTAAAGAAGGGAAATGTAAAGGACCAATCCAACATAAAGAAAGGCAGCAAAGATGAGGCCACGGGAAAAATCAAATATTTTTTTATTCAGAGAAAAATAAAATACAAGCAAGCTAGCCCCAACACATAAAATGGCGACTTCCTGAAGCATATCCCCTAATAACAGATACCGAATAAACGCATTAGGGAATGCCAAATGACTGTTAAAGAACAGCCAGTAACAAAAAAAACAGAACGCCGGAAACAGCAATCCGAATAAAAATCCAATCCATTTTTTATCAAGCTTATCTAACATGCTACAATGTATTTCTTAAATGATTAATATAGTTATGGGCGGTAAGGTCATGCATAACCGGAACAACAGAAACGAAACCGTTGGCAAGCGCCCACTCATCGGTATCTTGGGCTTCGGGTTCAAAATTCACAAACTTGCCCGTAAGCCAATAGTACGATCGTCCATAGGGGTCTTTACGTTCTTCAAAATCCTCCACCCAATTTGCTTTCGCCTGGCGACACACCTTTAATCCGTTGATTTCGTCTGACTTCAGTTTAGGGAAATTGACATTCAGGCAAACTCCCTGGGGCAATTTATCTTTTAATGAAGATTGCACAATCTTTTCAATAAATGGTGTGGTAGCGCTAAAATCTGCATTGATATCATAGTCACTTAAGATAAAACCAATAGAGGGCGCACCTTCCAATGAACCTTCAATTGCAGCGCTCATTGTACCGGAATAAATTACATTGATGGAACTGTTGCTTCCATGATTAATCCCGGAAAGAACAAGATCAGGTTTGCGGGGCAAAAGTTTGTTTACGGCCATCTTTACACAATCAACCGGAGTTCCGGTGCAACTAAATTCTTCAATCACACCAGGATGGAATTTCGTTTTATGAATGCGTAAGGTGGAATTAATGGTAATAGCATGACCCATTCCTGATTGAGGCTTGTCCGGTGCAATGATGTATACATCCCCAAGCTTAACAGCAATTTCTGCCAAATGAATGATTCCGGGCGCGCTCACGCCATCGTCGTTCGTTACTAATATTAAAGGCCTTTGTTCCATCTGAGTAAATCTATTGATATAATGCCGAGTTTTACTTCGGGAATCTTTTTTTTACTAAAATTCCGTTGTTGAATTCTACTTTGAAGCTTTACATCGATTTTTTGCTATTTTTGTTCATCTAACCAATCACTTATGAAAAAGATAATCAAAACAACTAACGCTCCCGCTCCAATTGGACCGTATAACCAGGCTGTTCAGGTTGGCGATTGCGTTTACGTATCCGGAACAATTGCGATGGATTTGGAGTCGAAGCAACTGATTAAAACTAATATAAAGGAAGAAACCAAAATTGTGATGGAGTATTTAGGCGCTGTATTAAAAGAAGCTGGCATGACCTATGATAACATCGTAAAAACAACCATTTTTTTATCAGACATGAATAATTTTGTTCATGTAAATGAAGTATATAGCAGTTACTTTACAGGCGATTATCCAGCCAGGGCTACCATTCAGGCCGATAGGCTTCCTAAAGATGCAAACGTAGAAATCAGTGTTGAAGCGAAAGTGTTTTAAATCTACAACTTATAACATTTAAAGGAGCCCCACCTTACCGTTGGGCTTTTTTTTGGCATTATTCAAGGACTTATAAAAAATTGAGGGTGCAAAAATGTTAATTCATGGAAGAAAAACATAGATTTAACGAAAAAATAAAAGTAAAAAAATTTGTTTCTCTAGAAAATTGTTTTATTTTTACTTAAAATTAAAATTAATATTTTGTTATGAACATTTTTGTAAGCAACATCAGCTTTAAAGTTAGAGAACAAGCACTCAGTGAACTTTTTTCTCAGTATGGCGAGGTAACCTCGGTAAGAATTATAAAAGACAAAGAAACAAAGCGCAGCCGCGGGTTTGGGTTTGTTGAAATGGCGAATGATAGCGACGGACAAAAAGCGATTGATGCGCTCAATGGTTCAGAACATTATGAACGTGCGATTGTTGTGTCTCAGGCAAAAGGTAAACCAGAAACAGCATAATTTAAATAGAACATTTAAGTCCTTGCTAAACCGGCAAGGACTTTTTTGGCTATTTACTTTTTAATTTCGAATGGTTAATGTATTGATACCGTCGAAAACGGCATTGTACAATCTCAAATTTTGAGTGGCTGGTCCGCTCATTACTGCACCGTTAAATATTTGCCATTTTGAGCCACTGATCGTATCTTTCAAGGTAAAATTATCTGATTGAACTTTTACGCGCGCTTTTGGATCATCCGGCAGATAGGTTGATGTACGTTCCAGTGCTACAAAATCGCCCGGATTATTTGTTGTTGTTTTTCTGTAAATAATGAGGCCGTTAATTCCCGCGTTATCATAATACACCCAACCTCCGGCTGTTTGGAGTTTAAAATACAACGGATCGTTTGGATATATGGTAACATTTACCGTTTGGTAAGCAATGTTATCTTCAACACGCTGATTTTTCTTTTTACAAAAACTAAAAAAGAATAAAAAAAACGGGAGACTTAAAATGCAAATTTTCCTAAACATCACTTTCTTTTGAGGTAAACTGGTACATTTGTCTTACAAATATACGAATTCCCGATGGACTTTGACCAACCTACGCCTCCAAAAAAAAACAACGTTTTTCTTCCAATTATTTTATCTTTTGTTTTGGTTTTAGGGATATGGCTTGGTTATTTTTTAAATAAAAAAATTACCACTGGTTCAGGAAACCAGGACAGGTATCATGCTGGCACTAATGATAAAATTAACAGTTTGCTCAACTACATAGAATACCAATACGTTGATACCATCAACAAAAAAAATTTAGTTGAAAAAACAGTAACGGCTATGTTACAAAGCCTTGATCCTCACTCCAGCTATATTGCCGCAAGCGAATTTGAGGCAGTAAATGAACCGTTAGAAGGTAATTTTGATGGTATTGGTATTGAATTTAATATAATTAAAGATACCATTCGGGTAATTGCTCCCATTACCGGAGGACCATCTGAAAAAATTGGAATCAGGGCCGGGGACCGCCTGGTGAAGGTTGAAGACAAGAATGTGGCCGGTGTAAAAATTACAAATAAAGAAGTATTTGAAAAACTCCGGGGAAAAAGCGGCACTTTGGTTAAAGTAGCTGTAGCGAGAAGTGGTGTATCAAAATTACTGGAGTTTAATATCACACGTGGCGCTATTCCTTTATACAGTGTAGATGCGTCATATATGCTTGAGCCAACCATCGGCTATATCAAGATTAGTAAATTTGCTGCTACAACTTACCAGGAATACCTTAAGGCCTTTAACGCCTTAAGCAAGAAAGGTATGACAAAACTGATTTTGGATTTGCGCGGAAACCCGGGCGGATATTTGAACGCGGCTGTGGATATCTCTGATGAATTTTTATCTGCCGGTCAGCAAATTGTATATACACAAGGAAAAGCAAACCCGAAAAAAGTTTATAAAGCGACTCAACATGGAAGTTTTGAAAATAATCCTTTGGTAATTCTGATTGATGAAGGTTCGGCGAGCGCAAGTGAAATTGTTGCCGGCGCGGTGCAGGATAATGATCGTGGCACAATCATTGGCAGAAGAAGTTTTGGTAAAGGATTGGTTCAGGACCAGCTACAACTACCGGACGGGTCAGCTATCCGATTAACCATTGCCAGGTATTACACACCAACAGGGAGGTGCATACAAAAACCGTATTCGGATGATAAAGATGAATATTACAACGAAGAATACGACCGTTACGAGCACGGAGAATTACTGAATGAAGACAGTATTAAATTAGATAAAACCAAACAATATAAAACTCCGGAAGGAAAAACCGTATACGGCGGCGGCGGCATTATGCCTGATGTATTTGTGCCACTTGATACCACACGAAGCAATCCATTCTTAAACAAAGTTTTTTATACCGGAGTAATAAATACATTTGCTTTTGAATATTCAGACAACAACCGAAGTAAATTAAAAGCCTATGGAACCTCAGCAAATTTTATCAATGAATTCCAGATTACGCTTTCCATCCTTGAAGAATTCTACAGGTACTGTGCAAGTCAAAAATTAAATCTTGATAATCCCGCTTTAAGAGAGAAAACAAATGAGGCTTTAAAACCATATCTCAAAGCATTTATTGGGAGGGGAGTTTTTGATAAAGACGCCTATTATCCTATTATTAACAAACAAGACAAATCTATTTTAAAAGCCATAGATGTTTTATCTAAATAAATTGTAATTTTGATAGAACAATCCTCAATTTATGAATTTAAAGTATTTGGCTATCTCAGCTGTAGTTTCAGTACTGTTTACCGCTTCATGTAAAGAAATCGAAGACGATCAGAAGAATCAGG
The DNA here is from genome assembly GCA_029237825.1 of Bacteroidota bacterium. GTDB lineage: Bacteria > Bacteroidota > Bacteroidia > B-17B0 > Aurantibacillaceae > UBA4416. The sequence goes on from JAQZBQ010000001.1 coordinate 284,941, forward strand.
AATCTTTCGAAGTAACAGATTCATCTGCCGCTCCAACGGTGATGCCGGAAGAACATGATGTAAGTTATAATTTACCTTCAGCCTTACAAATCGCTTACGTTTTTAAAAAATCCGGGGCAAGTTTTATTCCTTCACTTTTAAATAGTAAAAGCAAGGCTCAGGAGTATAATACCAACAACTACAAACGGGCAGTAAATTTTGGCATATATAGTGCCGATTTAGCGTATTGCCTTTTCAGTAAAAAGTACGAAGAGTCGAAAGAGTATTTGAAAGCCTGTAAGGAAACCGGTTCCTTTCTGGGATTAAACCAGGCCTTTGAAAGCGATAACATTGCGCAGCGCTTTGATAAAAACATTTCGAATGAAGATTCCGTAGTGAAAATCGTATCCAACGTTCAGTTAAAAACCGATTTGATGTTGGAACAGAATCAGCAAAAGCACATTACGGTAATTGCTTTCGCAGGTGCATGGGTTGAAAGTTTACATATTGCCCTGGCCGTGAATGCGAAAGAAAAGAACAAAAAGATTTTAGGAAGTGTTATGGAACAACTCGCATTGTGTCCGGTAATCATTAAGGCCCTGAAAAATCATAATGATTCTGAACCTGAAATTGGAAATCTCATTGCCTCCATTGAAGAAATTAATGTTCGATTTAACTCGATTGAAGCTGTCCAAAAATCAATCGAAAGCGACGAAGAAATTGATTTTAATACGCTCACTGTCGCTGATTCAGAACTGAATGTGATTACGGACCTCGTGAAAAATTTAAGGGCAGAAATGATAAAGTAAAATAACAATGAAAAAATATACCAAAGCGTTTTTATCAATCGTATTATTACCATTTTTAATGGCTTTCCAGGGAGGTGATGTTCTTTGCAATTCAAAAGAATTGAAAGAGAAAGCCAGACAGGCACTAGAACCTTACAAATATGATAGCGCAGAACTTACCCGTATCACGTACAAGAAAAAGGAATCTATGAAAGAAGTCGAGGTTCCACTCTTTATTGGCGAAAAATACAGGATCGTTTTTGAATTGGAAGCTTTACCAAAGCAAATTGAAGTTCAGATTTATAATAAAGATAAGGACTCAAAAAACAGAAAACTTCTTTTTTCTTCAAAAGAAATGGGTGATAAAAAGGAATTCTTTTTCGAAGTTTCAAAAACACGTCATGTTTATGTAGATTATATCGTTCCGCCCATGGAAGAAGGATCCTACAATGGTTGCGCCGTGTTTATGGTTGGATATAAATAGGAGACTATTCTTTTTTCTCAACTTCAAAACCTTTTTTCTTCCAGTCATCAAAACCTTTTTCAAGATTGATCACATGTTCGAATCCCTGCTTCTGCATCAGTTCAGCGCAATCTCCACTTCTCCCACCCCCTGCGCAATAAATCAGGTAAGTTTTCTTTTTATCTAAATTAGATATAACTGATTCCGCATCTTTTTTCAGGAAATCAATATGTGCTGCGCCTTTAATATATCCTTTGGTTTTCAGTTCATCATCAGTTCGCAGGTCAATTAGGTAGGCCTTTTTTTCATCAATAAGTTTTTTAAAAGTTACCGCGTCTACGTTCTCAATTTTTGTTTGGGCAAAACCCAGTGCTGCTATAAATAGCAAGGCAATCGTAATCAATTGTTTCATTTTGATTTATCTTTAAAAGTTAATAACCAATGAATCGCTTTTTGTTTGTCCTCAAACATACGCATTTTCATTTTTTGCTGATTCGAAAAATTTATAATGAAGTTAATCAGGATGCGATGCGCTAATGATTTAACAATAACGGCGGTTGCAGCTGTCATTTCATAAGAATCCAATTGCGTTGAAAATTCCCTTGCTTCTTTAGAAATTGACGTGTATGTTCCTGATTCCACTAATACAAGGTGTTTATTTATTCCATCATATTTGGATTTAAAAAACGCATGCTGTTTCATAGAATCTTTTAACTCAATTTGAATGTTGTCCTTTAGTTTGATGTAAATAATTCCGTTGTCCCAAAATTGAATGGTAGAAATGCCATCCGCATGGGACTCCAAAACTCTGTGTATCGTTACATCAACAGTCAAACTTAATTGCGCTTAATCAATGCCATGTAAAATCCGTCGAACCCCTCGCTTGGCATAATATGTTTCTCTTTCACAAATTGAAAGTCATCATTAGCGTTGAGGAAGGCATCAACTTGCCTGCGATTCTCTCCTGGTAATATACTGCAGGTTGAATAAACAAGTTCACCGCCTTTCTTAACCATCTTTGAATACTCAGACAATATTTTCTGCTGAAGTGCCTTAGTTCGTTCAATAAATTCAGGGTTTAACTTCCATTTCGCATCGGGGTTGCGTTTAATAACGCCTAAGCCACTGCACGGAACATCAAGCAACAAACGATCCGCCGTGCCTTCCAAACGTTTTATGGTTTTACTTCCCTCTATCAACCTGGGTTCTATATTGCTTGCAGTAGCTCTGCGCGCGCGCTTTTTTAATTCATCCAGTTTCCACTGTGTAACATCCATTGAAATAATACGACCTTTGTTTTGCATTAACGCCGCAAGATGTAACGACTTTCCCCCACCACCAGCACAGGCGTCGATGACCCGCATACCAGGTGCAACATTCAAAAATTCAGAAATGGCCTGGGAACCCGCGTCCTGTAATTCAAATAATCCAAGTTTGAATAATGGGTTTTGAAATAAGTTTTGTCTTTGCAAAACAATTAACGCGTCCGGATAATCATCCTGTGTTTCTACTTCAATTTCCTGTTCTTCTAAATGCTTCATAAGGATTTCCTTTCTGGTTTTAAGAGTGTTTACTCTCAATACCACCTCAGCCTGTTTATTCAACGCTTTGGCTTCCATTTCCCAGGCATCCTTTCCGAGTTCCTTTTCGCCTAATTCCCACAACCAATCCGGGTAAGATTGCAGAATGCGCTGATCGTTTAAGGCTTTATAAGCACTAAGAATTTCTTTTTCGTTTAAATTTTTAAAATCTCGTTCATCAGGCATCGGCATTTTTCGGATGATAAAATAGACCCCCAATATTTCCCAAAATCCAGTGTTTGTTCTTGCCAGATATCCTAATAACCTATAATTTCGAACTATCTCATAAGTAGTTTCTGCAATGAAACGCCGGTCGCGGCTACCAAATTTTGGATTTTCCTTTAACGTCTTTTCAATAACCTTATCGGCGTACTTGTTATCGTTAAATATAGTTTGCAAAGCGTTAACCACAGCTTGCAGTAAAACACGATGAGGTTTGGATTGCTTTTTTTGCTTCTTAAACATAACGCAAATTTAAGGTTTTTGAACCGCATCATGGCCTTAATTTTTGCTATATTTACATGACATGAAAACGCTATTTATGAAACATTTTCTCTTGTTTTTGATCCTTGCAACTTCTGTATCCGTTGCTCAAACCCCGCGCATTTTATTAAAGAATGGCTTTGCACATATGGGAAACGGACAGGTTATAGAAAACAGTATGATTGCCATACGGGACGGAAAAATTGAAATGGTAGCCGACGCACGACTGGTAAGAATAGACATATCGCAATATGACACTACCATTGATTTGACCGGGAAGCATATTTATCCCGGATTAATTGCACCAAACTGTATTTTAGGATTGCAGGAGGCCGAAGCTGTGAGACAGACAAGTGATTATGCCGAAGTTGGAGAATATAATCCACACATCAGAAGTTTAATTGCCTATAATGCTGAAAGTAAAATTCTTGAAACCGTTAAGGCGAACGGAGTATTATATACACAATCAACTCCTCGGTATGGTGTGATAAGCGGGTCTTCTTCTATTATGGCAACTGATGGATGGAACTGGGAAGATGCTGTATTAAAAAAAGACGATGGAATTCACCTGAATTTTCCAAACTCAATTCAAAAACATGGTTGGTGGGCAGAACAGCAACCAAGCGAAAAAAATTCAAAATACACAGAGCAATTAAACGACCTTACCACCTTTTTTGAAAATGCACAGGGATATTACCTTGCAAAAAATGTTATTGAAAAAAATCTGCGCTTCGAAGCCATGAAGGGGATTTTTAACGGAACAAAAACGCTTTTCATTCACACGGATTACGTGAAAGATATCATCAGTGCTGTAAACTTCGGTAAACACTTTAAAATTCAGAAAATGGTGTTGGTTGGCGGTAAAGACAGTTATAAAATTACCAAATTGCTCCGCGATAATAAAATCCCGGTGATGCTAAACCGTTTACATGATCTTCCCGATTTACCGGAAGCCGAAACCGATTTGATTTATAAATTACCATATCTTTTACAAAAAGATTCAGTCCTTTTTTGTTTGCAAAATCAGGGCGATATGGAAGCAATGAATGCTAGAAACATTGCCTTTTTGGCCGGGACAGCTGCTGCCTACGGTTTAACAAAAGAACAAGCCTTACAAAGCATCACGCTCAACAGTGCAAAAATACTTGGCGTAGATCATTTGATTGGGAGTCTCGAAAATGGAAAAATTGCATCACTCGTAGTTTCAGAAGGTGATATTTTGGATATGAAAACGAATAAGATTATTCTTGCCTTTATTGAAGGTAAAAACATTTCATTAAACAATTTCCAAAACGATCTCCATAAAAAATATTCGGATAAACTCGGCATAAAACAATAGTAATCAACTTGAACTTTCGCCTGAAGAAATGATTATGAAATTGGAAATGATTTAAAACCAAGCTACACCAATGAATTTTTATATCAAATCCAATTTGATTGACCTTGTTGCCAAAGAAATTTTTCCTGCTGAAGTAAAAATAGACAACGGGATTATCACCTCCATCGAAAGAATTCAGGAAACTCCAACCACTTATATTTTACCTGGCTTTATCGATGCCCATGTTCATATTGAAAGCAGTATGCTGGTGCCTACTGAATTTGCCAGACTTGCAGTATGTCATGGTACTGTAGGCACAATCTCCGACCCTCACGAAATTGCTAATGTATTGGGAATAGCGGGTGTTGAATACATGATAAACAACGCGAAGCAGGTACCCTTTCATTTCTTTTTTGGCGCGCCATCCTGTGTTCCTGCAACAGGCTTCGAAACAGCAGGTGCAGTAATCGATTCCAATGACATAGAACGGTTACTGTCGATGGATGAGATTGTTTACCTCGCAGAAATGATGAATTTTCCGGGCGTAATTTTTAATGATCAGGAGGTTTTAAAAAAAATAGCTTCCGCAAAAAAATTTAATAAACCTATTGACGGACATGCACCGGGATTAATGGGCGAGGATATGAGAACCTATTTTAACGCAGGCATCTCAACCGATCATGAATGTTTTATGTATGACGAAGCACTTGACAAATTGAGGCATGGTATAAAAATTATGATCAGAGAAGGAAGTGCTGCAAAAAATTTTGAAACCCTTATTCCTTTACTCGACCATTTTCCTGATCAGATAATGTTTTGTTGCGACGATAAGCATCCTGATAACCTCGTGGAAGGACACATTAATTTTCACGTTAAGCGGGCACTGGAAAAAGGACATGATCTGTTTCATGTGCTTCGTGCATCATCCTTGAACGTCATAAAACATTATAATTTACCTGTGGGTTTACTCCAGGTAGGAGATTGCGCCGATTTTATTGAAATTGATTCACTTCAAAACCTTAAAATCTTAAAAACTTACATCCGTGGGCAGCTCGTTTCAGAAAACAGTAACTCGCTATTACCAATATTAAAAGCGCCAATTTTGAATAACTTTTCCTGCAGCCTGAAGCAGGCATCCGATTTTAAAATAGGGGTTGAAGGTAAAACTATTCGCGTAATCGAAGTTCTGGAAGGTCAATTGATTACGAATGAACTTTTTATGGAAGCGTGTAACATAGATGGGTATGCAGAGTCAAATATCCAAAATGATGTTCTGAAAATTGCGGTAGTTAACCGTTACAGGGACGAAAAAATTACCGTAGGCTTTATAAAAAATGTTGGCTTGCATAAAGGCGCAATCGCAAGTTGTGTAGCCCACGACTGTCACAACATTGTTGTTGTAGGCGTGAACGACGATGATATGTGCGCTGCTGTAAATTTGATCATTCAGGAAAAAGGTGGTATTGCCCTGGCAAATGGAAAAGAACATTTAAACCTACCTTTGCCTATCGCCGGAATTATGACCAATCAACCCGCAGAGGAAGTAGCGGAAACTTACATACAGTTAGACCGGCGAGCCAAAGAATTGGGAAGTAAGTTAAAAGCTCCTTTTATGAGTTTATCGTTTATGGCTCTTCTTGTTATTCCACAGCTAAAATTAAGTGACAAGGGATTGTTCAACGGCAAGACATTCGAATTTAGTGATGTGTTCGTGAATTAATGAAGATCAAATCCATATCCACTATAATAGTGTCGCTTTTCGTAATTCTAGGATTGGCCTCATGGATTAGCTTGGGCGAAGAGGACGGCTATTTTGTATATCTGCGCGGAAAAAAACAATACGTCGTGATACAAGGTCAAGGCGAACCAACCATCGTTTTTATCTCGGGTAAAGGACGGACTCACAAAGATTTCAGAAAAGTGTATTCCAAATTAAAAAAAACCAACACCATCTTTGCATACGACAGAGCAGGACTTGGTAATTCAGAATTGATACGGAATAACAGGACGGTTGATACCATGGCATATGAACTGCACGAGTTGTTAGTTAAGGAAAAATTAAAACCTCCCTTTGTTTTAGTTGGTCAATCCATGGGTGGTTACATCATGCGATGCTTTGCAAACCTATACCCTGAAAAGGTTTCAGGGATGGTATTTGTGGAACCGGCACATGAATATGAATTTAAACATGGCATAGAGATCAGAAGCGATTCTGATAAAGTGGTTTTCAGGGATGAATTTAAAAGCTATTTGAAAGCAGAAGGCAGAACCAAAGGACAACAGGCCGAATCGAAACATAATTTTGACTTTGATAGTACGGGCTTTTCTTCCAATCAACGGATTGTAAAAGAAATTCCACTGCCCTCCACTATTCCTGTTACTGTTTTAATAGCGAGAAAAGTGGATGCGGAAAACGACTACATTGATAAAGAAATGGAATTTCGTTTGACCTATTTCGAGAAATGGAAGAGTCTGAATCCCCAGACAAAAATAATTTCAACCTTTAAGAGTGGCCATTTTATTGAACTGGACCAGCCAAGCCTGGTGATCCAAGAAATTGAAGAGCTTATACGCAAAAATAAAAACTGAACCGTTCGGATACAGTAAATGTTTCCGTTATGAATTCTAAAAAATAAAAATCTTAAAATCAGCTAGTTCAGTTACTTACATTTGAATCATTGTAACAATCACGGCACAACGGTTCATAGCTTTCTGTTTCACCAAGTAAAACAAGGCTTGTGTCATTTGTAGTGCGATGTGAAATATGAGCAAGGCTGCCGCATTTCATACAAATGGCGTGAACTTTTGTAACGTACTCGGCCACTGCAAGCAATCCAGGCATTGGACCGAAAGGCTTGCCTTTAAAATCCATATCCAAACCTGCTACAATCACTCTCACTCCACTATTAGCTAACTGATTGCAAACGTTTATCAATTCCATATCAAAAAACTGAGCTTCATCAATTCCCACAACATCTACATCATTTGCAAGCAATAAAATGTTCGAACTTGAAGGAACGGGAGTACTATGAATTTCATTTCCCTGATGGGAAACAACTTTTATTTCATGATAACGGTTATCAATCTGCGGTTTAAATATTTCAACTTTTTGTCGCGCAAACTGGGCGCGCTTCAATCGTCTGATGAGTTCCTCTGTTTTTCCAGAAAACATTGACCCACAAACCACTTCAATCCATCCTTTCCGGGTTACACTATGTTTAATGTTTTCTAAAAACATGTTTATTAGATATTGATAACAAAATCTAAAAATAAACGATGTATCTTTAAATTGAAGTATTTTTAATTCTTTAATTATCCACATTATGCAAACGGAGATCTTACAAAAACAGCTTCAATCCTCATTACAGGAATTAAAAACGGCGATTGAAAAATTTGAAAAGCATCCCTCTCCCAGTACTCAATATGCCGAGCAACTGCATACCGCATTACACGTTTCCAATAAACTCGTTTCCGCATACCTTGTATTAAAAGAGCATAAGGATATTTCTCCGGATTTAAACCTTCACATAAAATTGATGAATGTACCCACGCCAGAGGAAAAAAACGCGATTGTTGAACCTATAAAAGAACAAATAGCTGTAAGTGAATCGGCACCGGTTAATCAGGAAAAAATCACTGATAAATTAGATTATGACAAAGTTGCAACACAGGCTTCGGAAATTAAAGTTGAAAAAGAATTTCCAAAAATAGCTGTTAATATCAATGATAAATTCAGATTCATCAATGAGCTATTTGCATCCAATGCCACTGAATATAACATTGCAATTGAACAAATCAATTCTACTCAGTCACTGGATGAATTGAACACCTACTTAAAAGGCCTGGCCTCCATCTATTCCTGGAAAGAGGATGAAGAAGTAGTAAAAACATTAACCTCACTGGCTAAAAAACGGTTCATTTAACATCCGCAAATGGATTTCCTGATTCGCAGATATTCCCTACCAAGATTATGAAAAATTTAGTACTCGTTCCAATTTTCATTTTACACCTTCATTTATTTTCACAGGATACAGCTTATGCCCGCCAGGTAATTCGGAAACTCGCTTCAAAAGAATTTTCCGGAAGAGGTTACGTTAACGATGGGGTGAATAAGGCAGCATCTTTTCTTACCACCGAAATGAAACAGATTGGGCTAGCTAAGTTCGGAAAATCATATTCGCAATTTTATAATATGAGAGTAAATACATTTCCGGGATCGATGGCTGTTTCATTAAACGGAAAATCTTTAACGCCAGGAAAACATTTTCTGGTTCACCCATCAGCTAAGTCGGTGAAGGCAAATTTTAACCTTACCAAAAAGGACAGCGTAACCTATATTGCCTATGATACTGCTCATGCTGCTGCACTACAAGTAAAACTGAAAAAAAAACTCACCTATACCGTGGAGTCTGATCTTTCAAACGCTACATTAATTGAACTCCTGAAAGATTCCATGCCGGCAGAATTAAAATCCCTTGACGTAAGGTTTGAAAATAAACTCATACGGGATTTTAAATGTCAAAACCTTTGTGGATATATCAAGGGGCAACAGGTACCAGATAGCTTTTTAGTTTTCACGGCACATTATGATCATTTAGGAATGATGGGTAAGGAAACTTATTTTCCCGGTGCAAACGATAATGCCAGCGGCGTGAGTGTGCTACTTAACCTCGCAAAATATTATAAAATGCATCCGCCAAAATATTCGGTGGCGTTTATATTTTTTAGTGGTGAAGAAGCCGGCTTACTTGGCTCAAAATATTTCTCAAATAATCCATTGTTTCCATTGTCAAAAATTAAATTTCTTACAAACCTTGATTTACTTGGAACCGGGGACGATGGCATTATGGTAGTAAACGGATCAGTGTTTAGAGATCAGTTTGAGAAATTGAACCAGGTCAACTCAGAAAAAAAATACGTCTCACAAATTAAGCAACGTGGAAAAGCCGCTAACAGCGATCATTATTGGTTTACCGAACTTGATATTCCCTGCTTTTTTATTTACACCATGGGCGGCGTGAGTTATTACCATGACATTTACGATGTGGAAAAAACACTTCCGCTGACTAAATACACGGAGGTTTGTCAGCTCCTGATTGAGTTCAATGCGAAGTTATAATGATTGTCACATTGAGCGAAGTCGAAGTGTGTTAGTTCAGAAGTTGAGAATAATTATTTCAGTTTTTTGAAAGGGTAATATGTAATGCCAGTCATTATCCAGGGTAATTTGAACTCGTATGCTAAGTTATATGAAATGTAAACGCCCAAATTTTGTTTTTTTAAGTTGAATTCATATGAAATTCTGGGACACAATGAAATTGTAGAGGTTATTCCTGAACGTTCTGCACTTACCTTTTCATTTGAATGGAATTCTTTTTCTATTTTATATATATAAGGTGTTGGACCACCTGAATGATAATTCTTTGTAGAGGTACCGCTATATCTCACGTCTGACTGAGCAATAATATTAATTGAAACAAGAGGTTCTACATGTAATGTTTTGAATACTTTAAATCGCAACCCTGTCACTGCATTGATAAAATCAACATTAGATACACAATGGTAATCTTGAGAATAAGTTGTGTAAACCGCTATATCCATCAGAGCCGAACGATGCAGAGCTAGATTTATATTCCCCACTTGAACGTAAATAGTTTACGCCAATGACATGCTTAATATAAAGGCTTTTGCCGAACAAAAAATTAAACCCTAAATTATAATTGACAACATATTTGTTACTTGAGGCCGAGAATTCTTCTGGAGAAGTACGCGATGGTTGTGGCTTCCTTATTGTATAATTAGATTCTAAACTATTTATTACTGCTCCTAATTGAAAATTAAATTTAATGTAATCTCCAACCCGTGTTTCTCTGTGTATTTTGTAAGTCATTGTATCGCCTTGCCGCCCGTGAGATTTGATAGCCACTAAATCAACTGTCGTTTCAGTTGATACTGTATTAAATACTTCTCTTATTCCATTTTGGTATACGACATAAGCAATATCATTTTTATTAATGATAATAATAGGACCTTCTTGATAGTTAAATAGTTTGTACTTTATTTCAGTTTGACTAGCTTCAAGCAATTTAATTTCTAATCTTGAACTATCTTTTTTTACAAGAAAATCCTGTGATAATCCAACCACGCGAATTGTAAAAAAAATAATCGAGTATAGGTTGTAGAGATACATCTACCTCTAAGATAGAAAACAATTTTAAAACAGATGATGGTATTGCTCCAGTGTCATTAACGTATCAGATCCGCCATAACCCTTATCACGTGCCAGCTTTATCAACTGTGGCAAAGAACTAGCTTCCTCTTTCTTCTGAGTTTCAAAATCAAAAAGTAAAAAATGTTTTATTAGTTTATCCGTTCTGGTTGAGCTCACCTCCTGTTCAATTAATAAATAATTTCTATCAAATGCAATTTTCACAATGTTGCTGATGTCCAGATAAATTTCTCCGTTGTCATTTTCATCAAAACGCTTAACATTTACTTCGTTATAAAGTTCACCGGGTGAGTTGGCATATAAGGTATGTATGGAAAAAGGATACCGAAGAGGGAATCTTCGGTAATCTTTAAAACCTGCGTAAGAGTAAAACTCTTCTGGCTCATTATTTAAAATGTTAGCGGCCAAATAACTTTTCAGAACTTTTATCTGTGGGCTCGAAGGGCTAATTTCATGCTTGCCTGCTGATGAATGGTAGAGGCCTCCGTTTAAACTATCGGAATACGCTTCGAAACGATCGCCGGCATTTACAGCATAATCCTGAACCGCGTGAGCAACTTTTCGAACAACTATAAAAATGCACAGAATAAGTCCTACCAGTGAACTGAGGAACAGGATCAGCCATAAAAATTTTGAAGGCTTATTATTGGCCAGCGCAATTACTCCAAAAATAAGAGCCAAGACAGTGAGTATCAAACACACTATTCCTAAACCAATTATTAAAGCAGTATTCAGCATGAATTATAACGGGATGTTTCCGTGCTTTTTCTTTGGCAATTTATCAGCTTTATTCTCGAGCATTTTAAAAGCACGTATTAATTTCTCGCGCGTTTGTTCCGGTTTGATTACTTCATCAATAAACCCTCTTTCGGCAGCACGATATGGATTTGCAAACATAGTTTGGTATTCAGTTTCCTTCTCCTTCCACTTTTCCTCTTTATTAGCTGCTGCTGAAATCTCACCTTTAAAAATAATTTCGGCGGCACCTTTTGCACCCATTACAGCGATCTCTGCACTTGGCCAGGCATAGTTCATGTCGGCACCAATATGTTTACTGTTCATTACATCATACGCTCCACCGTAGGCTTTACGGGTAATCACTGTAATTCTTGGAACCGTTGCTTCACTGAATGCATATAGTAATTTTGCTCCGTTGGTAATGATTGCATTCCATTCCTGATCGGTTCCGGGTAAAAATCCTGGAACATCCTCAAATACCAACAATGGAATATTGAAGCAATCGCAGAACCTTACAAAACGGGCAGCTTTGGTAGATGAATGGATATCCAAAACTCCCGCTAGAACAGCAGGCTGATTAGCGACAATACCTATTGAACGACCAGCCAACCGCGCGAAACCAACTACGATGTTTTCGGCAAAATTTTTATGAATCTCAAGGAAGCTGTTATCGTCTATTACTTTTTCAATTACTTCACGTATATCATACGGCTGATTCGCATTTTCCGGAATGATGGAATTTAATTCCGGTCGGGATTCAGACCCCGTGAATTCATATGGGACGCTTGGTGCGTCTTCCTCGCAGTTCTGCGGAACATAACTCAAAATTTGTTTGATATTGGTAATGGCTTCAATTTCGTTAGCACAAGCAAAATGGGTTACACCACTCTTTGTAGCGTGAGTCATTGCCCCACCAAGCTCCTCCGAGGTTACTTCTTCATGAGTTACAGTCTTCACTACGTTAGGTCCTGTAACAAACATATAACTTGTGTTTTCAACCATCAAAATAAAATCCGTCATTGCAGGACTGTAAACAGCACCCCCTGCGCACGGGCCCATTATGCCTGATAATTGCGGAATAACACCACTTGCCCTCACGTTACGGTAAAAGATATCAGCGTATCCGCCTAACGAAACAACACCTTCCTGAATCCTTGCACCACCGCTATCATTTAATCCGATGAAAGGCGCGCCATTTTTCATAGCCAGGTCCATTACTTTACAAATTTTTTCAGCATGGGTTTCCGATAAAGAACCACCGAATACCGTAAAATCCTGAGAGAACACATAGACTAAACGCCCATTGATTGTGCCATAGCCGGTAACCACTCCATCGCCCAAATATTGTTCTTTCTCCAATCCAAAATCTTTACTTCTATGGGTTACCATCATCCCAATCTCTTCAAAACTTCCTTCATCCAATAAAAAATGCAGACGTTCGCGCGCTGTTAACTTGCCTTTTTTGTGCTGGGATTCGATACGCTTCTGGCCGCCTCCTAATAATGCTTCTGCCTGTTTTTGTTCGAGTAATGTGATTTTTGAGTTCATGATAATATCTGAGTTTTGTTATAACAAAGTCGGGGAAACGAATGTATTAAAGCGGGCTAAAGATACATATTTGTGTACGTTTTTTAATTCCACTTTTTAAATCGATCCTGTAAAATTATTTTTTAGGGTTTCCTTTAAATGGCTTTTTGCGATTCCCTTGTTTGGATTTATTTCCCGCCGGATGTCGCGGCTTGTCGAACTTTTTTCGTGCCGCATCCGGGTTGTATTCAGGCCCGGCACCAAATTCTTCAGGTATAGGAATTTTTGGAACATCAATTCCCATCAATGCTTCAATTTGTGCAAATCGGGGTTGATCTTTTTCATTTATAAATGTGATGGCAACGCCAGCTCTCTCCGCTCGGGCGGTTCGTCCGATACGGTGAATGTAATCTTCCGGATCAGGGGGTGCATCAAAATTCACTACCAGGCTAATTCCTATCACATCTATTCCGCGAGATAAAATATCCGTTCCAATTAGTATTCTGACCTTCTTGGATTTAAAATCCCGCATGATAGCTTCCCGCTCCATTTGATCGAGGTCAGAAGAAAATCCTTTCACGGAATATTTCAGGTTGGTAAACGTTTGAGCGAGTTCTTTCACTTTTTCTTTTGTTGAAGAGAAAATGATGACGGATGAAAAATCTTCGTTCTTTAAAATTTCCTTTAACAGCTTTTCCTTCTGATTATCATACACAACATAAGCTTGCTGAACAATACCAGCTGCAGGTTTAGAGATAGCAATGTTAATGGATTCATGATTATTCAGGAGTTGCGCGGCCAATATCCGTATTTTAGGAGCCATTGTAGCAGAAAACATAATGGTTTGCCGTTTGGTTGGAACATAATTCAATATGGTTTTAATGTCATCTGCAAAGCCCATGTCAAGCATGCGATCGGCTTCATCCAAAATTAGATGTTCAATCGTGTCAAACTTTACATCACCTGATTGAAGCAAGGCAATTAAACGCCCTGGAGTGGCAATTACAATGTCAACACCTTCTCTAAGAGCACTTGCCTGCCTGCCCCATGCGATTCCGTCGTTGCCACCGTAAATCCCAATTGAACTCACTCCACAAAAATAGGCCATGCCTTCAATCTGCTGGTCGATTTGCAATACCAGTTCCCGTGTTGGTGCAATAATTAAAGTGTTGATACCACCCTTTTTTGTTTTAATGATTTTATCGAGTATGGGTAATACAAAGGCAGCCGTTTTTCCGGTACCGGTTTGTGCGCAGGCAATTAAATCTTTGCCGGCCTGAATAACTGGAATTGCTTGTTGCTGGATGGGCGTTGGAAGTTTGTAGCCCATGGATTCCAACCCGTCTATCAGGGATTGATCGAAATTAAAGTCGTTGAAAGTCAATGGTATTATTTTTTGATATTTAGATTATGGTTAACTAGGTATAAAACTATGTGATTCATTAAATATAATTTAATAACAAAATCAGGCGTAATTTACTAAATTTATGATTGAACAACTCATAAAAATGCATTGGTTAAGCTCCCCTCTTATTAATACCGTACATGGTTTTTCAACACGGCATGGCGGTGTTTCGCCTGAGCCTTTTAACAGTTTAAATTTAGGGGGAAGTGAAGACCTGCCCGGTAATATAGAAGAAAACAGGAAGCGCGCGCTCGGAGAATTTCAGATTGGAATGCATCAGGTTTCCTATCTCAATCAAATACACAGTGCGACTGTATGTCAGGCTAAAATAGGAAAACAAACAGGGGATGCGTTAGTGTCAAACGAAAAGAATATCGCTATTGCTGTGGGTGCCGCCGACTGCTATCCGATTCTTTTTTATGACGGAACATGCCATGTCATTGGAGCGGCACATTGTGGGTGGCGTGGAACCGTGAACCGCATTGTTAGAAACACGATCGGTGAAATGGTTCGTTTGGGATCAAAAGTAAATAACATTAAAGTTGCTATCGGGCAGGGAATCAGTGTAGAAAAATACGAGGTAGGTGGGGAAGTTATTGATCAATTTCGTGAACATAATTTCCCGCAAACCTGCTGGCAGAATCGAAATCTGGATTTATTAGAGGCAAATAAGTTTGTTGCTGAAGAAAGCGGTATTCTAAAGGAAAACATCTGGTGTATGAACCGTTGTACGACTGAATCTGATTTTTTTTCTTATCGGCGGGATCAGGGGAAAACAGGAAGAATGTGGGGTGTGATCATGTTAAAATAATCCGTAAATTTGAACCTGGAAACATTTTAAACTCCCAACATAAATTCCGGAAGTGATAATGTTTGGTGTTCACTGGTTCAGAACCTTCATGCAAAAATACGTTTTTATACTCGCTATCCTTATACTCTTGCTTATTTTACCTGAGTTTGCGGATGCCCAGTGCGCCATGTGCAAAGCTTCAGTTGAAAGCAGTCAGGGCCAAAAAAATTCTGTGGCGGGCGGTCTTAACCAGGGCATTCTTTATTTGATGGCAGTACCTTACGTGTTATTGGCCTTTATTTTCAGAAAACAACTTGTTACCTTGTGGAAAGTAATTCGTAAAAAGCCGGTTTCCGAAGAAGAACTATAATTCTTAGTTTTCTTTTAATACAAGGTATTCCTGCGTTTCCAGATTGTATGTGAGTTGTTCTTTCAAGTCAGCGATAAAGTCTTTTCCATGTTTCAGGTAGTACGTACTAAAGTTTTCATAGCGTTCCTGCGGGATGTTATTTGGAAATAATTTTTCTTTCAGCGACCAAATCTGGTTTACATCGGTTTCTGACTTTTGCTTCAATGCTTTTTGAATTTTTAGTTCAAGTGTGATGATTCCCTTGATAGCCTTTTGCTTCTCTGCTTCAGCTGAACCCACCAGTGTTTTATCAATTGTTTTAACTGATTCTGCAATATCAGAATACAAGTCGCCAATTCGCTGCTTAAAATTATCCAGGTTCAAATCATTGTGTTCATCTTTAATAAACTGTTTAACCAGTTCCTCGCCCTCACGGAAGATGTCAGAGGTATTTAAATTCAACTTCTGTAAGCGGCTCTGTGATGCCTTATCCAGAACAAGTGCAAAATTCCTTGGCATTAAAATCGGCATCGGAACCTTCATCTCATCAAACATCGTTTTATACTCGAGCCAATAAGCAAGTTCACCCGGACCGCCAACATATGCTATGTTAGGCAATATTTTCTGTTGGTACACGGGCCTTAACACAACATTAGGACTTAATTTTTGTGGCTCGTTTTCGATAAGCGAAGTGAGTTCTTCAACTGAAAATTCTATGTCGGTATTCACAACACGGTAACCCTCAGCAGATTTTTCGATGCGTTCGCGTATTCCGTTTTCTTTGTAAAACACATTAATTTCACGAGGGGTTACCTGGATCGGGTACTGTTTTTTCATCTGTTCGATCGTACTGGTAACCATGTTATAAGGAATGTGCTCAAACACATCTTTCTTAAACTCATCCCTGAATAAAAATTTCAATTCTTTATCATTCGCGTCCAGCGTTACCAAACCATACTCGCCAAACAATTCATTCACCAGGAATCGGGTAGCATCCGTTAGATTTGCGTGATGGAGGTAAGCTTTTTCAAAAAGTGAAATAAGTGCATTCGCATTTTCACTACTGCCTAATACTTTCCTAAAATCTTCGAGAAAACTATCCAAACTTTCAGTCTGCATTTCCCCAACTGCACCCTTCTGATCAGTTTGCCATTCAAGCTTCTTTCCAAATACATGAATATGGTTAATCTCTTCAAAATCATGATCTTCACTTGCCATCCAATAAACTGGTACAAAGTTGTTTTCAGGGAATTTAAACTTAAGGGTTTCGCATAGATTAATTGTGCTGACGATTTTATAAATAAAATAAAGTGGACCGGTAAAAAGACACAGTTGATGACCCGTAGTTACTGTATATGTATTGGTGTCTTTTAAAAGAGAAATATTGTATAAGGAAAGTTTCGATGTGTTGCTGACCATCGCTGATTGCTTTTCTAAACAGTTGACTAGAGCCTCACGATTGATAAGGTCAAAAGGCGTTTGTTTGAGAAACCGTTCAAAATCTTTACCCGAAATATGCATTTCGTAAAAATCCCGGGCATTAGCGCATGCATTTAAATAGTCTAGAAACAACGGTGAAAACAGCGCTGTTTCATTAAACGAGAAGCCTTGCCTAGTAAATAACATATGCAAATGTATCTTTTTTTTTGAGGGCACAAACGGGGTGTTTTACGCACGGATCGGGGAAAAGCGCCATTCCGGATACATTAAACCTTATCCTTATCAACGCGCTATTAACATGAAAAAAGCTATTTATCAATAACTTACAGTTCAAAATTACAAGGTTTGGTTAATTACTCCGGATTTTGTTAATAACCCAAATTCATTGACCTGCTAAGCCTTCGTATTTTTAGGTGTTAAACAAGTACTATTTAATGAGTTTGCAGGTAAATGTAAAAGATTTGTTATCAAATCTATACCACAATCGTGGTGTGGTGGAATTGCTATTTGGACAGCGCGACCAGATTACTGTGAACGAATTATTGGGTCGCGATGATATTTCGGAAGAACAATACCGCAAACTGGTTTCATTGGATATTCTTTATGAGTATGAAAATGTAGTGAGTCTAAACGATGCCGTAGTGGCTATGTTCGAAGATTTCATGGAAATCGGGGAAGTTACTCCGGGCTTTATCAATGACTACATCAATGAATTAAAACGCTATATAAAATTCTACCAGGAAGCACGCGAAATGCGCTTTCTTCGGAGTATCAAAAAATACCTGAAACGTATTAATTCTACGCTCACACGGGAAATCATAAAACTTCAGAAGAATGTTGATGATACCTACAAAAACGAAAGTAACTACCGGATAAAATTACAAAAGCTGGAGGACTATCGTGAAAAACGTGATACAATTATCGAGTTTATAAAGCAAACAAATGCTATTGTTGATGAAACAAGAGTTTTGTTTAATATCACTAACGATACTGAACTATTCGGAATTGTTGCATCCCTAAAGATAAGTCTGATCGAAAACCTGGATTTTTTGATCGAAATTCAAACCGACATCACCGACTTTATCAATAAAATTCAATTCCAGCTTGATGTTTATAAAAAAGCACAGCGCTTGAAGGAGGTAAAAGATCATGGAACCTTGCACTTTAAAACGAACTTCCGGGAAATTGTTTCCCATATTAACACCTTAAAGCACAACGGGCATAAAACTCCTAAAACCAAAATTCCCATCGATTTTCTATACAGCGATGAAGGGCATGTTTTGTGCAAGCGAATTGCTGAGAAATATAAAATCACACGCTTAATGGTGCGCGGCCTTGCTGATAAAATGGCAGGCAATTTTAAAGACAAAGGATTAGAACAGCAAATTAAACTCGATACAGAGAAACTTGTTGAACGTTTTTTGACTCAAACCAAACAAAATTTATTTGAGTATTTAATGGACTATAAATTTCCAAAAGCTATTGGTTCAGTAGGCTTTGAAGAACGCCTTTCTTTATTTGTGGAAATTGCAATGGAATACCAGAACCAACTGGATTTTAAGTACCGTTTACAATATCACGATTATATTGATAATACCACGAATACCAAGAAACGTTTGGGTTATACACTTATTCTGCCTTTAAAAGAAAAAGCTAAAAAAGAAAAAGTAACGAAATAAATATACATTATTCACTGCTGTTGCAGTGACTCACGAGAAAGACCATGGAAGAAAATAGTTTTAATTTACCGAAGCAAACACACGATATTTTTGCCGTTATGGCAAGAGGCGCCTTTATTTCCAGTAATGGCAGCAGAGACGGAATGAACCGCCTTTATGACATCATTAATAACCCGGAAAATTTTGATCGTTTGCAGGCATATTTTAATGTGATTCGCTATAACATTGAGCGGGGAAACAATTTTTTTTATTTTTCGAAGTTGAGTGAACCAAATTCTGAACTGGAAAAAAAACTTGAACGTTTTGAACGTTATATTGACATCATTGATTTGTTTGCCAGTATGGATAATAAGATCGGGATTGGAAGCCGTTTCCGTCCAAGTGAAATAGCCGAAGAATGTAATGCAAATGTACGCTTAAAGCAAAAACTTCAAAAAATTCCTTTGTATCGCTCAGAAACACTCCATAATAAAGTACGCGAAATTTGTGATCTGATGAGCCGCGATTCATTTCTCGAACTGGAAGATGAAAAATCGGAATCATATAAAGTGTTAGACTCTTACAACTACCTCTTGGATGTAATAAACTCGGTTGCTATTTATGAAGATAGCGGGGCGGGAGATGATACCCAGGGAATTATTTATAATTAATACATTGAAGATGAAACATTACGTATTAGGCTTATTAATTGCAATCAACGTCAATTGTATTGCCCAAGCAAAATATTCAAGCATGCCGGATGATTTCGTTTCCTTTCACGAAAGCATTTCTGCTGCAGAGCGTATGTTTAAAAATGATTCCGTCTTACAGGCTTACGCCAAATTTGATAATGCTTTTGCAAACTATAAAGGACAAATAAATCCTGGCCACTATTATCGGGCAGCCCTTTGCGCTATTAAAATTCGGGAAGAATATAAAGCCTTACATTTCCTTGAAAAGGCTATTATAAACGGATATGAAGTTGACAGCGCTAAGAAAAATGAAATCACCTTTTATAATCAGAATACAAAAAAAGAATACCTGGATAATGTTTCCAAATGGGAACAGGAAAGGGACGCTGCTAAAAATCTGACTTGGCAGGAAGACCTCATTAAAAACGCATCGACCAAAAACAAATCTGCTGAAGCAAAATATAAAGAAGCGGTAACGTACTGTATAAATTGCATGAAATCAAAAACCTGCAGTAAAACAGCCCCGGAATATGTATCACGTTACCGTACCATTAAAGAACGAATGAAATCGGATTCAATCGCTGCAGTTGCCCTGCTTGCTGGCATTCAACAAAATGGTTTCCCTTCTTCAAAAAAAGTTGGTAAAAAAGCCAATGAAGTTGCCCGCAACATTTTACTTTCATACGATGCAGATAAAAAAAATGAACGCCTCGATAATGTATTGATGAAGGCCCTGCAGGATGGTCATATCTCGCCTGCATTTTATGCGAGCCTGATAGATCGGAGAAACGTATTGAATGGCTTGAGCCCTGAATTTTATGAACCAGTTACAGGTTATGAAAAAACGATTGGAAAAGAACTAACCGTTGTTAATAAAAAGCGCAGTTCCATTGGCTTATATCCAATCCGTTTACAGAGCTCCGCTGCTCCTAAAACAAAAGATGCGGCGATGAATAAAAAGACGACACAGTTATACGACTATTAATAAGGGAAATTATACTTTACCATCAAAAAAAAGAATAAAACACATAAACAGAATCTGCGATCCTGATAGCTATCGGGACTAGGGGAATAAAAAAATAGAAATGGAAAATAATTGCAGAATATTAAATAGAATTGTTCAGATAAATATTGCGAACGTAAAATATACGGATCTTGAACTTAGTGGAAATACATGTTTTGTTGGGACCAATAACTTTGGTAAAACGTCGTTACAACGGGCAATTTTATTTTTTTACAGTGCTAATACACGTGGGTTAGGGATTTCAGCTTCTCAAAAACCATTTGAAGAACATTATTTTAAATTTGAAAACTCCTACCTCATTTACGAAATTCAAACTGAGAACAAACCGTTTTTTGTCATTGTTTACCGTCATAATAAACTCGTTTTCCGATTTGTTGACGCAGAATACAATCCGGATTTCTTTTTCAACGAAAACGATGAAGCCATAAAGATTAAGGAAGTTATTTCTGGATTAGATAAGCGTGGCATCTATGTTTCTCAACAAATTGATACGTTTGAACGCTATAGAAATATATTGTACGGAACCGAAACCGACAAACAACTTTCTAAATTCCACATCCTTAAAGGGAATGAGAAATACCAGAATATCCCGAAATCGATCACCAATGTATTTTTAAGTTCAAAAAGCAGTATCGATAGCCGCTTCATTAAAGACTTCATAGCCAACTCGCTAACCTCTGAAAGCAGTAGTATTAAGCTCGAACAAGTAGAGCGACAGTTGCGCCAATTCAATGAAAAATATTCCGATATTGAAACTTACCTCAAGAAAGAATCCCAGCAATTAATTGAGCTGATTGACAAGAAGTATGACCAGGTACACATGTTAAAAGGCGCGCAAATGGAAATGGCTGATAAATTGGGGAGCAGCTTACGTTATGCCGAAACTCAGAACGAAGCGGTAATTAAAGCGTCTCATGAAAAACAGGAAGAAATTGACCGTTTAACAGAAGCCAACGAAGAGCAAAAGACATACCTGGAAGAAAAGCAAAAGGACATACGTGAAGAAATTGGTTATTATGACCGGACGATTCGTGAAGCAAATAAGAAACTGAAAGAATACAAGGAAAAAAATATTGACCAAGCTGTTGAAAAAAACGCAGAACGCGAAAAACTGCAGGTAGATTATAACATTGCGCGCCGCGAATACGAATCATTAACTTCAAACGTGCAAAGTATTGAGATGAAGTATTCTTCGTTGATTGAGCAGTTACGTAATGATAAAACAGCCTACATAAATAAAATTAATTCCCGTACTAGTGAAATCTTCAACCACTATAACGAATTACAATTGCTGCAGAAGAATGAATTCAATAAAAAAGACGCAGAATTCAAACAAAAAAGAGAAGAAGCTTTAACGGAATTAAATGCTGAAGTAACTGCCAAACAGATTGAGTTCAACGAATTAAAGGCTGAAGAAAAGGTTATTCGCAATACCCGTTTTTATGAGGCTGAGATAAAAGCACAAGAAACCGAGCTTGCCGATCTTCGTGCTATAAATTATAAAAACAAATCAGAACTGGCAATCAAGACTAATTTAGTTCAAAGCAACCAGAAAGAATGGGAGGCTTTAGAATCAAAGTTAAAAACGTCACTTTCGAACCAGATCCAGAAAACCAATAACGAAATTATCCGTGTAAAGACGGAAATTAAAACCATTGAGGAAAAATTAAATGTTCAGCACGATGCGTTATATGGTTATCTGGAAAAGAACGTAAAGGACTGGCATACCACAATTGGGAAAGTAGTAAATGAAGATTTATTATTCCGTACCGATTTAAATCCAACGCTTACGGATGAAAAAGGATTATCATTATATGGCATTAATTTAAAACTCGACGATGTTCAGGTTGTTTCAAAAACCATTGAGGAATATCAGTTTGAAAAAAATGAGCGCTTAGCTATGATTCGTGATCTGGAGGAATCCATGAATCAGTTTCAGGCGGCGAACAATGAAGAAAAAATGCTGGCCGCAGATAAATACGGAAAGCAATTAGGGGAACTTAAAGAAGACCTTAAAGTATTAACGTATTCTTTGGAACTGGCGGATAAGCGTGAGAAAAAACTCATTCTTGAACTGGAGGATTGGAAGCAACGTGCCAGCACAGAAATTGAACAGTCTTTGTCGGGAAATCGTCAGAAATTAAACATTATTGAAGAAGAGTTGGCTATTTTAAATAAAAAGAAAAATAACCTTTTGAATGACTTCAATACACAGTTTGATAAATTAAAAGCATTTAACGACGAACGTTTAGCAGATTTAAAATCAAGACAGGAAACTGAAATTTCTGAACTTGAAGTAGAAAAGAAAAATCAGGTAAAGGAATACGAAGAAAAAGAAGCACAGTTAAGCAATGAAAAGGAAACCAATTTCAAGGCGAAAGGTGTAGACAGTAAGGAGATTAAAAAGATTGATGCCCGTATTAAAGAATTACAGGAAGCTTTGAAGGAAATCGATCAGTATTCGCAAATAGTAAGTGATTATTTGAAAGATAAACGAGAAATCTTTGATAAACTTCCTGACCTGATTCAGAAAAAAGAGGAATACGTAAAATCTGCCAATGATTTAACTGCAGAGATCGAAGAGATCGCAAGAAAGTTTAACATCAAACGCATGGAACTTAATAAACAAAAGCGTGCGTTTGAAGAAGAACTCATCGAGTTTAATAATGGTATAAATTATTTCACCAAAAACTTCCGTGAAACACCCGTTTTTAATAAATATGCGGATATCATTGACAGAGCTGAGCCGAAGAAGACGAATTACAGTGTAATGGATCTGTGTACTCAGCTCCTGAAAAATGATTCTCATTTTAATGAAGAGTATACGGCGTTTCAACGCTATGTAAATGAGTTTGCCGGTAAATTCAGGTTAGAAAACCATTTTAACTTCGTAATCAGGAATGATGCGACCCAGGGAGAATATGAACGCTTTGCGCAAAACCTGCGCTCATTTATTAATGAAGCCAAAATTGAACTCTCCATTGCTGAAACTGCGACACAAATCGGATTGGTAACAGACAGTATTGCCACAAAAGTGAGAGAATTAAGCGGACAAAAAGACAAGATTCAGCATATCATCACATTGATTGCAGAAGATTTTAAGAAAGCCGAGTTCGAAGAATCTAAATTGATTGAATTCATTAAAATCCGTTTAGAAGATTCTGATAATAAAGTTTACAAATTGCTGAAGCGCATACAGGAGTTCCGCGAAGAGAATGGATTGGTATACAATGAAGGATTATTTAACACCGATTTTGCAACGCACAAGAACAGGGAAATCAGTAACCGCGCTGTTAAATTGCTGGATCAATTGAGAACTGCTATTAAAGAACAGGAACAGGAAGAGATTCGTTTACAGGACTTATTTGAGTTGAAATTTAATATTAAAGAAGGCTTAAATGAAACCGGCTGGACTCATAAAATTGACAGTATCGGAAGTACCGGAACGGATATCCTTGTAAAGGCAATTATTTACATTACATTGTTGCATGTATTTATTAAGGAGTCATCGCATCGCGGAAGTACTGAGTTTAAAGTGCATTGCATCATTGATGAAGTAGGTCAGATTTCGGCACACTACCTTCGTGAATTATTGCGTTTTGCCAAAAACCGGAATATTATGATGATCAATGGTTTGCCAAACAAATCGGGATTAGAGGCCCACTATAAGTACACGTACCAGTTCAGAAGGGAAGAAAACAATAACGTAAGAATTTTCCCAAGTATTGTAACTGAAATTGAAGCGTAAAAATTATTAAGGAAATTATTAAGGACATTCTTACAGTGTTTAACAAAAAAACAAACACAAAGAATGTTCTTTTCTAGAATTCAGCTACAACGCTGATTGATCCGGTAACCATATCACCAATCTTTACTTTAATTTTCGAATCCAACGGCAGATATAAGTCTACTCTCGATCCAAACTTGATGAAGCCCATTTCACCACATTGTGTTGCCTGATCACCTTGCTTACTATACATCACAATACGGCGAGCAAGTGCGCCTGCAACCTGTCTGAATAAAATCGATTTTCCATTCTCAGGGTGTTTCACAACCACTGTTGTCCTTTCGTTTTCTGTGCTGGCCTTTGGCAGTGATGCAACCAGAAACTTTCCGGGATGGTATTTAGCGTAGGTTACTTCTCCTCCAATAGGATACCGGTTTACGTGAACGTTAATCGGGGACATAAAAATCGAAATCTGAATACGTTTATCCTTAAAATATTCTGTTTCTTCTACTTCTTCTATCACAACAACTTTACCATCTGCAGGCGCTATAATTGAATTATCGTGCAAAGTGTGTGTGCGTGTAGGATGGCGAAAAAACTGAACAACAACTATAAGTAGAAAGCCGGATAATAAATATGCAAACCAATGCGCGATAGCAAACTCAGGAAAAATAAATTTAGCTATACTGATAATAATGGCACTGAAGAGGAGTGTAATTAATAAAGTAGCGTAACCTTCTTTGTGAAATTTCATAGTGTGTAATTATTCGGTCAAAAATAAGAGTTTATTCAGAAAACAATAAAATATGCAGGGAAAGATTCAAATTATCTTGTCATATAATATGAATTGATAAAGTTGCAATAGCTTCGCTTGATCAATTTTCATCATCTTTCCAGTGTTTCGACTGTTGCTTTGAAAAGCGTAGTCCTAGCATCAATTCATGTGTACCCGTTGAATACTTTCTTAAGTTGGTTGTTGTGAAATCATAAGAATATCCAATCATTAAATAATTCTTATACATAAACCCCAAAAGTGCAGTATAGGCGTCATTATGGCGGTATCCGCCGCCAAGCCACACCTGTTCCTGATAAATGATCCTGGCACCGACATCCAATTTTACAGGCGCAGGGTTAGCATACTTTACCATAAATGAAGGCTCAACTTTAAAATCATCCCCCACACTAATTTTATATGCACCATTCACTAAAAAATGTGTTACCAATGTACCTTTGTGATCACCATCTTTATATAAGCGGATTGGACTCTGATACAACTGCGGCGCACTTACTCCCAGATACCATTTCTCATTATGCACATAAATACCTGCTCCAAGGTCGGGTACAATTTTAGTCTGATACTGTGTGAGTAAATTCTCATCACCCGAATCGTGTAAATGCAATTTGTGACCATCAATTCCCCATTGCTGAATTCCGGCACTCAAGCCTAATGCCAGTTTCGTTTTTTCAGCGAGTTTAATATGGTATGCATACGCGAGACTGATGCCCACCCTTCTGGTTGGCCCTACGATGTCTGTATAAATGTGTGTTCCAAGTCCCATATTTCTATTTTTTAACGGGCTATGAAGTGTAAGCATGTATGTTCTGGGAGCATCAGTGAGTCCAACCCATTGATAACGGTTGTTGGACCGCACATCGGCATAATTATCCTTACCTGCCACCGCCGGATTGATAGCCATCTCATTTAACATATACTGCGTGTACTGAGGTAGCTGTTGCGCATGGAGATTTTCCATCACCCAAATAAAAACACATATTTTAAAAATTGTCTTCATCTTATCTGAAAATGGTTAATGGACTGGTGAAAGCTTCCGGGTGCGAAGGATGATTCAAATTAATGATATAATAGTATGTTCCTACTGGTAAATCCTTCCCTTTATATTGTCCGTTAAATGGAACAGAATATCCTTTTGAGTAAAACAGCTGTTCTCCCCAACGGTTGTAAACTTCAACTTCACAGTCTGGAAATTGAGTGATGAAATCAATTTGCCAAACATCATTTTTCCCATCCCCATTTGGAGAGAACCCGTTCGGGATAATAATTTCAGGGTAAATGTAAACAGTTACAGTATCTGAATTAGTACAACCATTTGCATCCACCACAGTGACAGTATAAATAGTAGTTAAAGTAGCTGAAGATGTTGGATTAGAATTCAATGCATTATCCAGGGAGGTTGACGGGCTCCAGCTATACACACTACCACTTGGCCCAGTTGGGCTACCACCGATAACCGCTGTAGATAAAGTTGGAATCGATACGAAAGGACCGGCGTCAACGGATGGGAGCGGAAATAAACTTACGATAACACTATCTCTGTCAGAACAGCCCCCATCAGTAGCTATTAAAACATAAGTTGTTGTTCCTGCTGAGGAAGGAATAGTAGCAATTGCGGTATTTGATACAACCGTTGATAGCGGAAGCTCAATCCATTGATACGTTAAACCCCCAACCGAAGCAGATCCGTCAAGTGTAACGGGTCCATTTAGACAAAACATTGTATCTCTGCCAGCATCGGCGGTCACACTTATCAATGCATTTACCTGAATAACCGAATCTTTCTGGCAGCCACTATTATCGGTAATGGTAACAGAATAGTTCCCACTTAGAATAGCATTCAAATCTTCGGCGGATGAATTATTAGGAGTCCAACTGTAGGTATATGATGGATTGCCACCGGTTACAGTTATATTAATTGAACCATCCGCAACGGCACTGCAACTGGCATCAGTTACTGTTGCCGTTAAAACAATTTGCGCCGGATTAGTAAGTGAATAACTTTGGGAACTTGAACATCCGTTTACGTCGGTTACTGTTAATGAGTAACCACCAGCACATAATCCAGTTGCTGTTAAAGATGAAGAAGATGGCGGTGTCCAGCTGAATGTAAATGGTAAACTACCTCCAGAAGGTATAGCTGTAATTGAACCATCACAGCTATTATAACACGCGACGTCAGAAACATTAGGTAAACTGAATATAACCGGCGGTAAAGTAACTAATGAAAAATTTTGAACTGCTTTACATCCTGCATTATCCGTAACGGTAACTGAATACGAGCCTGCACAAACTCCGGTAATAGTATTTGTTACAGCCCCATTCGACCATTGCGAAGAATATGGAGAGCTTCCTCCGGTAATGGAAAGAGCGATACTTCCATCGCATAAACCCCCGCAGGAAATGTCTGTCTTAGTGAAATTGATTGAAGGACCGTCAACATTCCCGATTGCATATACCTGTGTTTTTGAACATACGCCGTCACTTACTGTGAGTGTATAATTCCCTGCTGCCACATTTGAGACCGTTGCCGTATTACCGGCAGGGAGCCACGAATAACTAATCGGGCCGTTACCACCTGTAACTACCACAGAAATCGACCCTGTTGGGGATGAACATGATGACTGGGTAATATGTGGCGTTATGGTTAAAGTCGTTGCAGCACCAATAGTTACACTTGCAGTACGAACACAACCGTTCGCATCTGTCATATTACAGTAATAGGTTCCGGCACAAAGGTCGGTTAATGTTTGGGATGCAGAATTATTATGTACCCAGTTGTAGGTTATTGGCGTAACACCTCCTGTGGCGCTCACTGTAACTGTTCCATCGCACGTCCCAGAACAGGATACATCAGCTTTTGTAATTGCTTCTCCGGTAATTGTGGAAGAACTATTGATCACAACGCTGTTATTTGAAACACAACCATTTCCATCCGTGATTTGAACCATATATAAACCGGCACATAAATTCGTTGCTGAATTTCCGGTCTGATTATTTGCGCTCCACAGATAACTGTATGATGGCGTTCCCCCTGAAGGGGTTACCGATGCTGACCCGTCACATAATCCACAGCCAGGCTGATTAACAACCGGTGTGAACGTAATTGGCGATGGTGAATTAATTAAACCCGACATTTCAATAAAACATCCGTTCACGTCTTTTATAGTAACTGTGTAATCACCATTGCATAAACCGCTGGCTAAAGGTCCTGATTGCCCAACCGGACCTGTCCAGTTGTATGAATAAGGAGGAATGCCTCCGGTTAAGTTGGTTGCCAAAATTGTTCCGTTACAATCGTTAAAACAATTATTATTGGTTACTACTGTGCTTCCGGTAATGCTAATGAGACTTGGTAAATTATATCCCGCTATAAGCGTGCATCCTAAAACATCCGTAATAGTTGCCGTATATACACCAGGACATAAATTTGAAATTGTGCCGGTATTTGCTGCCGGTGTCCAGGAATATGTATATCCACCGTTTCCACCCGTTGGATTCAAGGCAATTGATCCAATGCAACTGCCCGCGCAAAGTGCACTCACAATATTTTCGTTATCATCAATCAACTGTGGTTCCAGAATAGTATCCGTTATGAAAAAGAGACAATTATTAGCGTCTTCAATTTGGGCGCTATAAAAGCCGGCACATAATCCGGTAATTAAGCTATTAGTAGAAACCGGATTAATCCAATTGACTGTATAAGGTGCGGCACCACCAACGGGATTACTAATAGACAAAGCGCCATTGCACTGATTTTTACAAGTAACGTTTGTGAATGATACAGTTGCTCCACTAGGTCCATTTGAATTGCTTAAGAAAATGGTCACAGTAGAACTACAAGACGCAGCATCATTCACCACCACGGTATAAATACCTGCTGGAATTCCGGTTACAACGGTATTTGTTTGTTGTCCTGAGGCGATAATAACTGGGTTTAGCCAGTTATAGGTATAGCCTGGTGTACCACCGGAGGCACTCGCGTTAATTGAACCATTGGACATACCGCAGGAGGCTGGCGAAAGACCAGGGGTAACTGTAATCGTTGAAATTGTTGTTAGTGTGACGGCCTGCGTATCTCTGCAAGAATTCAAATCTGAAACAATTAATGTGTAATCACCAGCGCATAAACCAGTGACAGTTTGGTTTGTATTGGACGGCGCTGCCCATAAAAACGTATACGGTGCGGTACCGCCCACAGGGCTTGCAGAAACCACGCCGTTACAACCTGCACTACAAATTGGATTTGTAAACGTTATGTTTGAAATTAAGGCGGCAGGCGCAACCAGATTCGTTAAAGCCTGATGCGTACAGAGGCTGTCATCAGTAATTATCAGTGTATAGTTCCCGGCACATAAACCTGTTGCAGCTGGTCCGTTTCCGCCCGCTGGAAGCCAATTATATTGAAACGATCCGCTTCCACCCGTAACAGTTGTAGTGACAAAGCCATCACATACCGAATTACATTTAGGATTTGACGGAGTAAGTGTACTTGAAATTGGTGGAGGTTGTGTAATTGTAAACGAGTGAGACGAGGTACAACCGTTAGCGTCAGTGACAATACCGTTATAAACCCCTATACATAAGTTATTTATAGTTTGGGATGTTGTTGGCGGGCTTGTATTGTATGAGAATGAATATGGAAGTGTTCCACCAGTTGGATTTAGAGAAGCACTACCACTACACTGCCCATTACAAGTAACATTGCGCTTATTGATAGTTGATGTTAAAATGGCTGGCTCACCTATATTAACCGTACCCGAAATGATACAACCATTAACATCGCGAATCGCTACTGAATAATTTCCCGAGCATAGGTTCACAATGGTGTCAAGATTGGATCCTGAAAAAGTACCCAATGGAGTCCATGTATATGAATAGGGCGCTGAGCCCCCGCTTACTAATGCTTTAACAGAACCGGTACATCCTCCATTACAAAGGACATCTTTTTTGTTAAAGTTTAAAGTTAGAATCGGAGGTTGTGTGATAACAAACGTATTAGTAACAAAACAATTATTTATATCAGAAATGGTGACAGAATAATTTCCTGCACATAAAGCAGTAGGATCTTCAGCTGTACCACCAGAAGGAGTCCAGGAGTAAGTGTATGATCCGGCGCCGCCCGAAGCGGTAATATTAATTGAGCCAGAACAAATAGAGTTACAGGCAATATTAGAAACTATTCCCGACGATGAAATCTGAACAGGTTGAGCAATGTTCACAACCTGGTTGGTCGCACAACCATTACCATCTGTAATTGTTGCCTGGTAATTTCCAGCACACAAATTCGAAATAACTGTAGTTGTAGAATTTAACGGGGCCGCCCAACTAACATTATATGTGGGAGTTAATGAAGAAATAGTCAGGGACGCGGAACCGGTACATGAACCAAAACAAATTACAGAATTAGAGGTAGCCGTAACTGTTGGGCCAAGTGGGTCGCTGAGAGTTGTAGTAAAAGATAATGTACAACCGTTTGAATCCCTAATGAAAAGAACATAGGTTCCATCACCAAGATTTATTAATGGGTTTGTTGATGGCCCCGGTGTCCATGTGAATGTATAAGAGCCTGAACCACCACCGGGAACAAATGAAATAGATCCATCCGTAGTATTACAACCGGACGGATTTACGCTGGTAAACGACGCAGTTAAGACACTTGATTCGGTAATTGAAACGACTTGGGTTTGTGAACAATTATTACCATCGGTGGCAGTAACAGTATAATCCCCTGCACATAAGCTGTTAATGGATGGCGTTGTAAATCCTTCCGGTTGCCACAGGTAAGTAAATGTGCCGGTGCCGCCTGTTGCAGCGACACTCGCAGAACCGTTGCACGAACCACTGCAGTTGATATTTGTTTGATTGACAGTAAGCGTAATAGCTGGCGGATTTGTGAAGGAAACTACATTGCTGTTGGAGCAACCATTTGCGTCAGAGACCACAACGGTATGTGACCCCGCGCATAAACCTGTTGCGGTTTGAACACTTTGAATGGGCGCAGGAGTCCAAGTATATGAATACGTTCCTGGTCCTGTTCCACCAGATGCATTAGCAGTAGCAACTCCTGAACAAATACCGTTACAAGATAATACATTACTATTTGCTGTAATAGCGATGTTAATGGTTTGATTTATCTGAACCGTTTGAGTGGATTTACAGCCTCGAATATCGGTCACCTCTACAGTATGCGGCCCAACACACAAATTAGTTGGGGATGGTACACTTTGGCCTCCAGGTAACCAGACATAAGTGTAAGGAGCAGTTCCTCCTATCCCAGCAGCAGTGGCTGCTCCAATACAAATGTTACAGCTGGGTTGAACATTACTTACCGAAGTTGTTAGTACAGCAGGTTGCGCAACGGAGGCAACTGTTGAAGAAGTACAGCCTCTCGTATCTGTTACCGTAACGATATAATTCCCTGAACATAATCCTGTAGCTACAGACGAGGTTTGAACAGGCGAAGAGTTCCAGCTATACACATAGCCCGCCGTGCCTCCTGAAGCGTTTACAAATGTTGTACCGTCACATGCCCCGGCGCAACTTACCGTTCCGTTTGTTGGTGTTAACGTTAGCGCCGGAGGAGCCACAATAGCAATGGTTTGTGTTTTTACACAACCTTTAAAGTCTGTCACCGTTGCCGTATATGTACCCGAACACAAATTGGAATTAACATTGCCAACTGTGCCATTGCTCCAGTTAATTGTATAATTCGGAGTCCCACCACTTACCGTTGTGGTTGCTATGCCATTGCACTGTGCATTACAATTAGGGTTAACCCCCGTAACTGTAACAGTCATATCAGGAGGTGGAACAATATTTATTGAGGTGGTAGTCTGACAACCTTTGGAATCTGTAACAGTTGCCGTATGAACTCCGGCGCATTGGTTATTAACAGATGTACCTGTTAATCCACCAGACCAGTTAACTGTATAAGTTGGGGTTCCGCCATTAATTACTGTAGAAATCGTGGAATTACACTGATTAAAACAATTTAAAGCGGTGGAAGATAAAGAGAGGGTTAAAGGATTGGGCTGTGTTAAATTGAGTGTTCTTGTCACAGTACAATTCAGGGCGTCACGGATAAATAACGTGTATGTCCCTGCGCATAGCCCTGTAAAAGGTGGAGACCCAATTACAGCAGGACCGGATGAAGGTTGCAAGGTAAATGAGTACGGCGCTGTGCCGCCAGATGGGTTTGAACTGATAATTCCATCACATTGGCCATTACAGGAAGGTGAGACACTACTCGTATTAGGTGTGATTACCAAAGGTTGAGTGATGGTAACGGTATTTGTCCGGAAGCATAGATTGGCATCGGTTGTTCTAACCGTATAGGTACCGGGACACAGATTTGTTACCGTGCTGGTACTTTGTCCGGTCGGGTTTCCGGGTGACCACGAATATGTATATGGACTGGTGCCTCCACCAACGCTAGCGGTAGCATTACCATTACAAACCCCAAAACAAGTAATATCCGTATGGGCAACTGTTAACGTAATTGCGGGCGGCTGGGTGATTGTAACACTGTTTGAATACGTACAATTAACTGCATCTGTAAGCGTATAGGTATAAGCGCCCGCGCACAATCCCGTGGCAACTGAACTACTGGATACGGCAGGCGGGGACCAGGAATAAGTATAAGCGCCTGTTCCTCCTGAGGGATGAAGATTGATTGCACCTATACAAGTAGAATTACAAGCAAGGTTTGTTTGGGTTGGAACCGCAGTAAGTGTTGGAGGAGCTGTCAACGTAAACGTAATGGTTTTTACACAATCCAGATTATCAGCTACGGTAACCGTATATGGGCCAGCGCAAAGCGCATTGTTACTAGGGCCAGTAGCCCCCCCGGAGCTCCAGGTATAAGTGTACCCAGCACCACTACCCCCAGTTGCAGTGACAGAAGCTGTACCATCGCACAATGATCCACAAATAAGATTTGTTCTTGTAACTGTCAGGGTGATTGCCGGCGGCTGAGTAACGTTAGTAACGTAGGTAGCTGTACAACTCTTTGTATCGGTAACTGTTGCAGTGATAGCGCCTACACATAAACTGTTTTGCGAAGAACTGCCACCGGGTGTCAGCGACTGGGTGAACCCTGTGCTCCAGTTAACTGTATATCCGGGAGTTCCTCCTGTTGGCGACACATTTACCGCACCAGTACAAAATCCGTTACAAGTTATATTTGTTGTTAATCCGTTGGTGAGCAATTGTGGGGGCTGAGCTATTGTTGTTGTAAATGTCGCTGTACATGATTTGGAATCAATAGCTGAAACAGAAAGAACGCCAGCACACAAATTTGTTATAGACAATGGTCCATTTGTAGTTGTAAAGATAGGCGCAGCTGATGGCGGAGTAATTGTGAAATTATAAGGAGCAACACCACCTATAAAATTAATTCCTAATGACCCAGTACAAGCGGCGAAACATCTGATAGCATTACTGCCGGTAATAATGGCTGATATGTTAGGCGTTGTTACCTGAGAAGCCTGTGACTCAATAAATTGATTTTGGTCAAATAAAAGTAACGTGTAATCCGATCCACAGTTACACACACTGTCAATCGTATACGTTCCCGGAGCCAGGTTATTTATTCCGGGTATAGCGGAACATGATGCTGCATTGTTGATCAGGATATTAAAAGGAGGAGTAACAGGCGGTACGACGGCAGAATAACACGAGGAAGTAGTACTGGGAATTGTAAAGATAATTTTACCGTCGCAACCGGGCACACAGCTCGGTTTTACAACGGTTGGTGTTGGAATACATGGACTTGCCGGCGAAACAGGTGTTGCATTGAATTTATTAAGAAGTGTGTTTTGTCCGTTGATGTTTGAAGTTAGAAAGCTTCCTTTCAGATGTGAAGAATTAACCATTTCATCTGAATTATTTGACGAAGAAAACAAGCGGTTCACCTGAAGGTAAGAACGTTTAACATGCAACAAATTATTATTACTCAATCTTAACTCACCAACTTCAAGGTAGGCATTTTGAAAGGTGATGAAGCTGTTTTCTGCCGATAATAGATTATTGATCCCCGTGATGAGATTCTTAATTATCCATTTTCCGGAAAGAATCTTAAAATCGGAATTTAAACGCGCCAAGCCTGTATTAATGGTATTTACTGAAGATGGGGTCGACGAAAACTGATAAGATACATCGGATTTAAAATCCCTCGAGGTATTTACAAAATCACTGGCTATCTCTAAAACTCCTTGTGGCCCTACACGTTTAAATTCTACGTTATTCCTGGAAACATGTATTGAATTAACCTGTGATGCATTATGAATCGAAATGACGATAGGATTAGTAGCTTCCCCGTCGAAAAACACGTTTGAACTACTTGATGGGGAAACACCTGCAGGTATACCATCTTTTGTGTATGACCAGTGTGACCCATCAGTCCATGCTCCTGAACCTCCAACCCAATAGAAATTTTGGGCTTTTATCGTACAACTCGCTAAAAGAATTATAAATAGTAGAAGTTTTCTCGACATAACAATTTTTAACTTTTACGAATTTAACCTAGTTTAGGTTTCTAAATGTAAGAAATTAACCCTAATATTAACAATCCAACTGTGTGAAACCTATCATTCAGTGATTAAAGAAACGATGAATAAAGACCCTTTAAATACCTGGAAAACACTTTCCTCCGAACTTATCTATGAATCTCCATGGATTGCCATAAACAAGCATCAGACGATCAATCCTGCCGGAAATCCTGCGATTTACAGTGTTGTTAATTTTAAAAACAAAGCGATCGGTGTACTTCCCTTGAGCGACGACGGCTTTACGTGGCTTGTGGGACAGTGGCGTTACCCGTTAAATGCCTACAGCTGGGAAATTCCAGAAGGAGGAGGCCCCTTAGATGAAGAGCCTCTCGATACAGCAGTGCGTGAATTAAAAGAAGAAACAGGCATAATTGCCGCCCATTTCGAGGAGATCATGCAGATGCACCTTAGCAATTCAGTAAGTGATGAACATGCCTATATTTTTGTGGCAACAGGGCTTAGTTTTGGCGAGGCAGAACCTGAGGAAAGCGAAGATTTGAAAATTAAAAAAATACATTTTAAGGATGTATTTAACATGGTTTTAGATGGTAAAATCACAGACTCGATCAGTGTGGCCGCAATATTTAAAGTAAAATATCTAATAGATCAGGGTAAAATAAAACTTACCAACCTGTAATTTCCCAATTCTGCTGAGACCTCAACACTTGTTCCACTACATCACGCACGCAGCCTTCCCCACCTTTTCGACTTGAAATATAAAGGCAAATTTCCTTGATTTCAGTGGCTGAATCAAAAGGGCAAGTAGCGATTCCTACTCTTTTCATAACTTCATAATCAGGGAGGTCATCACCCATATACAAAATCTCCTCTTCCTTCAAATTGTGTTCATTGACGTAGTCCTTATAGCATTGAAGTTTATCGTGTTGTGATAGAAATACATCCTGGATACCCAAACCATGCAGCGCTTTTTTTACAATTTGACTGCTGCCACCCGTGATCATCGCAATCCGGTACCCTTTTCTTACAGCTAATTGTAACGCATACCCGTCTTTAGAATTCATATTGCGAAGGAATTCTCCGTTCTCTAATAAAAAAACCTGTCCATTCGTTAGTACACCATCTACATCAAATAACAAAGTTTTAATACGAGGTAACTTTTGCTTAAAATTTTCCATGATGGATGTTTTGCTGCGTCTGAATGAGTTCAGACAGTTTTTTATAAACAGTAGTTAACTGCGGATTATCTTGTAAAAGTGTCAGGTGTTTCCGCATAACCGATTTGTCCTGTCTCTTAGCCGGGCCGGTTTGCGCCTCTTTAGGATGGATTATATCAAGTTTTGAAACCGTTTGCCGGATGAGGGGAAGCAAGAGGCTTGTTCTATTTTTACCTACATGCTCTTCAACAAGTTCAAATGCAGCAACATACAAAGCGTTAGTAAAATTACAAGCAAAAACCGCTGCCAGGTGCAACTGAAGCCGTTCTACCGAAGTCATTTTAAGAACCTTGTCAGAAACAGTGCTCGCCAGAAAACGCAAAAGAGCTAACGATTTTCGGGTTTCGCCTTCAATTAAAAGTGGCGTAGTTCTCCAATCGATAATGGCATTCTTATGAAAAGTTTGGAGCGGATAGTAAACGCCAATATGATGAGACACTCCCTTTAACATTGACATGCTCACACTGCCGGATGTATGAGCCACAACACCTTTAATATTTAAAATTTTTATTTTTGATATTACCTCCGAAATCACCTCGTCTTTTACAGCAAGCAGATATATATCGGCAGTAGCATCAATTTTAGTGTAATCTGTTTGCAGATTACAACCAGCTGTTTTGGATAAAGAAACAGCATCGTTTGATCGCCGGTGATTAAACAGCTGAACTATCTGAAGATGTTCTTTTAGTTGGAAGGATTTGACCAAATGTTTTGCAACATTCCCTGTTCCAATGATTACTATATTAATTTTCTTTGTCAAGCAACCGGAGTTATTGGCTTCTTATTTAATCTCCTGCGCTCTGCTATCGCTACTATTGTGCCGATGATCATCACAATGCAACCAAGCCACAGCACATTAATAAAAGGAAACATGTAGGCTTCCAGAACCACAAATTCTTTAGTATTGTTTACCTTTTCGCTCATTTGTATTTCGATACTACCCTCCTGCGGATTAATTTTCCAGAAAATAAATTTTAATCCTAATTCATTCAGTTCAAACTGATCTGGAAGAACAGAATTGTTCTTCAAAATATATTTTGGTGTGGCGCGGTAAACATTACCATTGATATCGGTGGCCTTTAAAACCGCCGTTACAACTAATAAACTATCATTTTTGGAAAATTCTTCTTCCGATAAGTTAGTCGTGATACTATCGATTAAAATGATCGCATTATCCGCAAATATAGTATCCTGCATATGCCCTACGTAATTGACAGGTTCTTTATAAGCATCTTTCTTAATTTCCCGGTTATCGGACAGATCGGCATAGGTTATATGAGTATAGATATCGCTTCCAATAAAATGTTTCGTGTCGGGATTTGAAGCTTGACCCATTCTCGGATTATCCTGAACCATTGGGCTCAAAGAGAAAGCTTTTACCAATTTTCCATTATGATCTTTGGTAAAATAATCCATATGAAAAAACACATCGATGCCCTTTCGCTCTTTTCCATTATAGGTTACTAGGTAATTTCCCATAGGTAACGTGTCACCTTTAGTTAAAACCAAACTTTTTTTTGCGCTGAAATTTTCCCCGAGGCTTGCAACGTTTTTCTGAGAAGTGTTTTGTGAAATTGTCAGCTTCTTTGAAGTTGAAATAAGTGCGCCCAATAAAATCAAAGCGAATCCTATATGAGCAATGGATGCTCCGGCATGCCTTGTTTTCCCCTTCAGCGTTCGCGTCCAGTAATCAAGATTGCAAAACACAGCGAATAATGCTGATATAAAAAGAAGCGCGTAAGATATTAAATTCCATTTATCTATAGATTTTGAAACCGAATAATCTTTAAGAAAATATAATGGAATCACAGCCGATAAACCAAATACCAACGCAAAAATACCAGACCAGGTGATATGTCTGATAAAACGTTTTGGATCGGTTCGTTTATATTTAAAAAATTGAGTAATCCCTACAAGAATTAAAGTTACAATGGCAAAAGGAACCATCCATAAATTATAATCCGAAACTTTAATTGGTGCTTTCTCCATCGAAAATAACTTATTGAAAACCGGAATTGAAGTAAAATAAGTAATGACTAACGATGAGAGCAGAAACACTAAAGATCCCACAAACATCCAGAATTCACGGGAATAAAGATTCTCCTCTTCCTCTTCCTTTGGGAAAAACTTCATATAGGAATAAATGGTAATCATTAAACTTACAGCAAGCCAGGCCAGTAGTAAAACTATTTTATGCCCCATTACAATGCCCATAAATAGCATCATAAATGACACCATGATATACGAAACCCGCAATAATTTGTCATGGATAAGCAATACAACACAAATCATAATAAAAGTGAGTACATAAATAACCAATTGCGCCTGCATTCCCAGATCTGTAAACGCGTGCACAGAACTGTTACCTAAAATCCCGCTGCGGGTTAAAAAGGTTGAATACAAAACCAAAAGAAAAGAGGCGATAGCCATTAAATGAGTCATGAATAAAGAGCCGCCTTTATTTTTATTAATAATCATCACATGGCCTGCTCCCACCATAACCAGCCAGGGAACCAGGGAAGAATTTTCAACCGGATCCCATGCCCAAAATCCCCCGAAACTCAATGCTTCGTATGCCCAGGCGCCTCCCATTAAAATTCCGGTTCCTAAAATCATGATGCTGAAAAACGTCCAGGTGAGGGCTGGTTTTTGCCATGTTGTAAAATCGCGTTTCCATAAACCTGCAACTGCAAAAGAAAACGGAACAAGTGTTGATGAAAAACCAAGAAACAAAGTTGGGGGATGAATGGTCATCCAGTAATTCATCAGTAAAGGATTTAATCCACGCCCATCAATTTTAGATGAAAAGTCGGGCATATTTAAAAATGGCATGTTAGCAAAATCCGGATTTTCCCTTAATAGTAAAAAAGGGTTTGTGCCCACTTTATAGTCGCCAATATATATACCTAAGAGCATACTGGCTATAAAAACCTGAACTAGTGAAAAGATAGCCATCGTTGGAGCTTTCCATTTTGCGTCAATAGTCTTTCTTAATATATTACCCAGCACAACGTTCCAGAATGCCCAAAGTAAGAAACTTCCCTCCTGTCCTTCCCAAAAGCAGGACATGATATATTCCATTGGCATTTCATTATTACTGTGCTGGTATACATAGGAATATTCATAATAATGATTGAAGAGCATGAAAAAAATGGTAGCCGCTATCCCAATGATTGAAATAGAATGCAAGGTAAATGCAGTGCTGGCGAAACGCTTCCATTCGGTTCCGTTTTCTGCTTTTGAATTAAAATAATATCCTATCGCGGAAAGAACGGCCGCAAGAAGAGACAAAATAATAAATCCATTCCCTAACTGCCCTACCCATAAATGCTCTCCGGTGCTACTCATTTTTTGTCATCGTTTATTTTTATCGTCCCAGGCCATTGGCTGCCATAATTCGAGTTTGTTCCCAGCTGGGTCCATGATCCATGCAAAAACTCCATTTTCATGATATTCAGGGCCTTTTTGAATCAAGACATCTGCTTCTTTGAGCTGATGGAGCATCTCTTCCATGTTATCCACCCGGTAATTAATCATAAAGGGAGATTCGCTTGGGAGAAACCATTTTGTATCCTCAGCGGCAACCGACCACACCGTTAAACCGGTATCGTCTGCTTTATCGTTTTGCCATTTAATGATAGCGCCTCCCCAGGATTCTAAATCTAATCCTAAATGTTTAGTATACCACTCCGCTAATTCTTTTGGGTTTTGGGTTTTAAAAAAAACACCGCCAATTCCTGTTATTTTTGCCATGTTCAGCTGATAAAATTAAACTTGTGGTTTTCCGTCGTTATATTTACTAGGGCACTTCATCAAAATTTCGTTGGCGTGAAATTCTTCGCCCTGCATTTTACCAATTAAAACAATCTGTTCAGATTTTTGAAAGTCTTGTGGAACACTTTTGTGAAGCACTACTTTCTTTTCAACACCTTTGTTATCGATCATCATAAATGAACATTCATCGGCGTTAATTTTAGGATTATACTCAACCGGAGATGTTTTGTTTAATTTTCCTACAACATGATATTCTGTTTCAGGGTTTGCGGAGGCTTCAATAAAATCGGAATACTTAGCGCTGCTTTGAAGTGAGGTGAAAATAACACCAATTGCAACTGCTATTACGATGATGCCAAGTATGTGAATCTTTTTCATTTATTTTTTCTCTTTAAATTATTGTGCGAAAAACGCGAACTTCTTCCTTTTAATTTCTCTTTTCGAGTTTTCTCAATTTTATATCCAGATAAACAAGGTAACCGATTAGGCAAAGGAAGATGATAGATATTACCGAAATGACCACATAAATTTTTCCGTCATTTCTAAATACATCTGCCATCTCCGGCTCTAACTCCTGAGCATTCGAAAGAAAAGGAATGAGGAGGCTAAACAATATGAGGCTGAGTTTAATTTTCATTTTGTATGTGTGCTAATAGTGCCATTCGTTTTTTAATATCAAGAATCCAAAGACTTAACAATACCCAACCAATTACAGCAGGATAAAATACCAAGCGCATATTGCTATCCAAATCGTATTTTCCAAATGCAGGGTTTCCACCATTTCCAGGATGAAGTGAATCGGTTAATCGGGGTAAAATC
This sequence comes from Bacteroidota bacterium, assembly GCA_029237825.1. Lineage (GTDB taxonomy): Bacteria > Bacteroidota > Bacteroidia > B-17B0 > Aurantibacillaceae > UBA4416. Next base: position 325,243 of record JAQZBQ010000001.1, read on the forward strand.
ATTATGAAAACAAACATCATTACAAAAGCAAAAATATTATACACCGCGGAAATTCGTGCGCGCTTAAGTTCGTCATCAATTGAACTCCTGAGAATAAAATAGGCTAGGTAAATTAAAACGGCTATCGCTACTCCATTCAATTTCGGATCCTGAAATGTCCACCAGGTTCCCCAGGTAAACTTAGCCCACATAGATCCGGTTAATAATCCTGGTACCGCAAAAAACAATCCGGTTTGGGCAGCCTGATCACTTATGATATCTGAAGTAAAGTTGTTCCCTGATAAATATTTGACGGCATGAACCACAGAATAACCCATTAAAAAAAGCATTGCAAACCAAATAGGAACGTGGTAATACACGTTACGGATAGTTTCATGTAAAATGTTTAAACGGGGCACAGACCCTAACATACCCCAAACTAATGTATAGAATATGAGTAACGCCGCAAGTATTTTCCACCATTTAATCATCGGAGATTATTCTTTCCAAAGGTAATTAAATAAAAGCGTTGCCAATGCTACTACAACAAAATTTAGCATCACCAAAATAATCAGGTATTTATAGCTAACACTCCAGTCTAAACCATCAATGGCATGTTTACTCACTTTAACAGAAACGAGTAACAGCGGCATTAATACCGGAAAACTCAATATGGCCATTAAACTAATATTATTGTTTGCCTTGGAAGCTATGGCGCTCATTAAGCTTAATACGCCTGAAAAAGCCGAAGAACTAAACAAAAGTGTTAGCAAGAACATTCCAAGGTCTTGTACCATACTTCCTACAAACCATGAATAGAAAAAAAAGGTCAAAAGACTTAACACAACCATTAAGATCATGTTATAAAAGATTTTACTTAAAATAAATTGCCGCGGACTATAATTTAAATAATTATATAGTCCTCTACCTTTCGTTTCCTGGATAAAACTCTTCCCTGAGACATTTACCGCAATGAACATGAAGATTGTCCAAAAAAGCGCATTCCAAACCATAGGGTGAATAATCTTTTTAAAACATAGGGCAGAAATAAAAACCGTGGCAACGATGTAAACTAAAATTCCGGCAAGAGTTGATTTTTGCCGGAATTCTAATACAAATTCTTTTTTTACAAGAGAGGATAATAGTTGAGTGGCCATTTGACCGGCAAATTTACGGCCAAATCCATGAAATTCCAATATTATCTTAGTACCTGAACGAACCCATTATACTTCTTATCTTCAGGAACATCCAAAACGTAAAAGTACGTTCCATCGTTTAAACCCTCAGCTTTCCATTCATTCATATAATTCCCGCTCGAAAATACCTTTTTACCCCATCTGTCAAAAATTGTTAAAGAGGAGTTAGGATGGTATTCGATGTTCTTGATTTTAAAGAAATCGTTCGAACCGTCGCCATTTGGTGTTATGATATTGGCAATAACAATTTCACAGGCAGGCAATACAGTTATTACCTGAATATCATTATCACTAAACCCACAACTGTCGGTTGCGGTAACCATAATCGAATAGGTTCCATCAGCCTGAGGACCCGCAGTGCTTAATACAGCAGAGGTGGATAAAACAGACAGCCCAGGGAACATTACCCAGCTATACACATAGGGAGCCCTGCCACCCGTTACAACTGAATTTAACTCAAATTCAGTTGTTGCACAAACTGCAGCCGAATCAGGAATAATTATATTCACATTTGTTGGAAAATTACTTACGATGACGCTTGCCGTTGCTGTATTTGCGCAAACCCCATTGACCGTTACAACAAATGTAGTTGTTACAGGCGTTGAGGTAATGTAAGTAGTGTTTGTATTTGTTCCAACTGCGGGAGTCCAGTTATACGTATAGGGTTCCGCAGAGGAAGTTGCTACGTTTACTGTAAGCGTTGCAGAACCATTCATACATTTAATTACATCAGCTATTGGCGCGATGGTAAGTGTGGTCAAACTATTTACCATGGCGCTAACTGTATAAGTATTTACAGGTGCGCTGCAGAATCCCTGAGCAGATAATGTGAAGACATTTAATCCCGTCACAGTTGTGTTGAAAGAAGCGGCATTATTGATTGAATTCAGTGTTACTCCGTTATTATAGGTAATGGTGTAACTCTGTACAGGATCCAACGGAGAAACGGTTAATGTTATAGGAGAACCAATACAAACCACACTTGGAGTTGCAACCAACGCAGCATTTGTGATCCCCTGCATAACTTCAACGCTATTCGTGAACGTCGTAACCGGGCCGCTGCAAGGGCCTGCAGCAATAAGCGAATAGGTATGTGTACCAAAAACGGGAGATGCGATTGAAGCCGGAACAAAAGTAATCGGTGAATTGACCGAAACCTGGCTATTGCCATTAGCGTCCACATACGCGATCGTATATGAAGCAAGAGATCCCAATGCGCTCAATGTAACGGGACTTCCCGGACAAACGGATGGAGATGAAACAGACAATGTGCCTTCTGTTACCCCCTGAATTACCTCGATAGTGTTGGTAAACATAGTTAAAGGACCGCCGCACGGACCCGTTGCCGATAAGCTATAAACGTATGCGCCGGTGATGGTTGGAGCGTTAAATGTTACAGGGCTCACCGTCGTAGTTTGTAGTCCTGCATTATCTGTGTACTGAATGGTGTAGGAAGTTAAAGTGCCCTGAGCTGAAAGGCTTACAGTGCCACCCGGGCAAACAGAAGCGCTGGAAGTAGCAAGAGTACCCTGAGTGAGTCCTTGAACTGTTTCAACACATATCACAGTGTCTTTCGAACAATTCCCCAGGTTGCTGGTTAGGGTAACGGTATAACAGGAGATTCCAGAAGTTGATGGTAAATCAATTTGAATGGAATCATTTGAAGCAGGAATAACCACACCGGTTGTTGGCGTTACCACAACGTTAAATTGTGAACCCGATTGCTGAGAATTGCAATTTCCAAAAATCATATTTGGACGGTTTTGAGATGAGCCAAGTGATGCCGTAACAGGACACTGGTCTGAACCATCATCATCTACATACCTTGAAGCAATGTATCCCACGTTTGTATATTGAACATTGATATTACCGTCCCAGCTCTGATTAAAAAAACACACATCTACTAGCAAGTTACTTGTTCCGTCCCACTCATAAGCCTGGGCGAAATTATAGGTATTAATACCCACAAAAGCATTTATGTTATTTGGTCCGTAAACCTGTGAAAGTCCTGAATTATCTAATGTGCTCTGAACAGTATTATAAGTCACACATTTCAATTTAATTGAAAAATTATCAAAGGCGGTCGAATTACCATTAAGGTTTGTAACTCTGAATGCCAGGCTATTTAGTTTCCCCGGAGTTACACCGGCAGCAAGCAATTCACTGGCACGTATCAAATACTGATGCCTTGCGCTCTCGTACAATCCTTCATACGGCGTGTAAGCACCGCCGCTTCCCTGAGTTGTTGCCGTACCAATCTGAACCGTACTTGAAACAGCACAAGGCGAGGTTGCAAGGCCGCAAGAAGTTGGAGCTCCACCTCCAAAACTGATTCCAATACGCGCCGAATCCTGATCCACACAATAAACCGAACCACTGGAAATGGCATTGGCGCTATTCAATGTATAACTTGGCGATTCCCTCATAACAACCGTTGTGGTAGCAACGGAAACGCACCCGAATTGATTTGTGACAGTTACAGTATACACGCCGCCGGTAGCAGAGGTACTCGCGGTATTAGCTGAACTTAAAGTTCCCGAAGAAGCTGCCCATGAATAAGTATGTGGTCCTTGAGATGAAGGGTTCAATGTATTTGTAGCGGTTAACACGGTGGACGCGGCATCACCATTGCAGTAACTGAGGTTTCCACTGATACTGGCTACAGGTACCGGATTAATATTAATATCGCCTATGATTGTCTTTTGGCATAAACCTGAAGTAAGGGTAACGTAAATCAAAGAATCTGCAGCAACAGCGGTTGTGTAAGAAGTTGTTGGTGTTGTAAATCCATTGCTCCACAAATAGGAATCCGGCATACCACCGGTAACGTTAACGCTTGCACTGACAACACCTCCCGGACAAGCGCCTACTGTTGGGGTAATAGCTACAGATCCCATTAAATTACTTAGTGATCCATGGTTAACATTTACCACAAATTGCTGGGTTGATGTTCCAATCGGACTTCCATTATCTGTTGCAGTCATTGTGATGATGTGATTTCCAGCGGATGCGACGCTGCCGTCAATCATAATATTTGCAACGGCCGAATTATTATTGGCAGTTATAAAATAACTTAAAGCTGAACCAAGGGTTGGCGACGTTACGACAATACTCACGGTTTGAGTTACTTCCGGACCTATAAACGTATTAGAAATAATCAATGTATCATTTCCACACACACGCATAGTATCACATTCCTGAATTTCATATAATGAAACCGGAGCAACGTTTGCACCGATCGGCGGACAGGCATCGAAATAGAAGCTTTTTCCATTGAGCCAGCTGATACCGTCACTATTCCCTAAAGGCCCGTCATAAGAAGTTCCCGGAATTCCAAAACGGCCGATGAGAAAATAATCAATATTATTACCGGCGTTCATACCAATAGTGGCTGGTGTTCCCGGTTGTGTCGCCGGAAACCCACCGGTTCCTCCGGATGCATCACCGGTTGTCCATTCCATCTTTCTGTATTTAAACCCCACGTTTTTTCCCGGAGGAAGAATCACATCATTTCCGTCTGTAAGAATTAATTGAAATGAGTTTAACTTATCGACGTGATTATTGAAGTAACCTATACTATCCCAGGAAATGATCATATGAGTAGGATTTGAAACTACTTTGATTTTGCCGTATGTAAATCCTCCGGAAACAACCATGGTTTCCCCATCCGCCCAAAATGGTGCAATCATATTTACAGCATTTGATGGAAACCCCGTTGCAGAAAATGCTGTTGAGTTTGTTGAAAATTGGACGTTCCCGTTTGCTGAAATATTTAATGAATTATACGTTACGCCGTAAAAACAGAAACTAAATTGCAACGGCACCGTCGCTAACGGAGAATCGTCTACTTCCGTGTTATAGGCGGTAGGGCCTACATATGGGATATAATCACAATACGTTAATGAAGTAGTTTTTGCAGTCAGCACATTGTTTTGTGGCAAAACTGCCATTTGAGTTTTTCCGGGGTTGATATCGTACTGATATAATTTTCCTTGCTTTTTCAGTGCTGAATACGCTGCTGTTCCGGCTGTAACAACCGGTTTAGGCATTTTTTCTGAACGCTCAACTTTTAACTTTAAGGCACTTTTTGAAGAGGAATTTTGCTTGCTTGTTTGCGCGCTATATAATAAAGGCAAACCCAACAAAGTAAAAAATAACAATTTTTTCATTATAGTTTGATAAGAGTGTTTTCAAACATAGAGATAAATATAATTAAAATCAATAATGTTTGTCTACTTTTAGCCTACCATGAAAGCTCTCTATATCGTTGCAGCACTTGTACTGCTTTTCCTGCTTTTTTACAGGTTTAAAAAACCTGCTGTAAAAACTACCATTTACCAATTTAAAGCGAAAACACTAGAAGGAAGTGAATTTGACTTTTCTACCCTACGTGGAAAAAAAATTCTGATTGTTAATACGGCGAGTAAGTGCGGATTTACGCCTCAATACAAAGAGCTAGAAGAGCTCTATCAAAAATATAAGGACAAGGATTTTGTAGTGATTGGATTTCCCTGCAATCAGTTCGGTGAACAGGAACCCGGTTCAAATGAAGAAATTAAAGATTTTTGCTCACGAAATTATGGCGTCACCTTTCCCATGATGGAAAAAACAAATGTAAAAGGTGACAGCATATCCCCGATTTATAAATGGCTGACCTCTAAGTCGGAAAACGGCGTTGAAAACAGTTCTGTAAAATGGAATTTTCAGAAATATATGATCGATGAAAACGGTTTTCTAGTTGGCAATGTGTCTTCTCTAAAAGGTCCTATGACCTCTAAAATTATTACCTGGATCGAAAAGAAATAGGCAATTTTTAACTTTACATCTATAAAATTACCGCATAACTGTTGTGGCATTTGCCTGCACACTGGGCATGATGATAACATCATTAATATTAACATGTGCCGGCCGCGATGCTATCCAATAAATAGTCTCTGAGACATCTTCGGGCTTAAGTGGAATCATCTGATCATACACTTTCTTTGCGCGCTCTTCATCTCCCTCAAAACGAACGATACTGAATTCAGTTTCAACCATTCCCGGATTTACTGACGACACTCTTATTCCGAAAGGAAGCAAATCAATCCGCATTCCCTTATTTAAAGCATCAACAGCGTGCTTAGTTGCGCAGTAAACATTTCCATTGGCATAAACTTCTTTCCCGGCTATGGAACCAACATTAATAATATGCCCACTTCCGTTTTCAATTAATATTCTGGATACATGTTTAGTTACGTACAACAATCCCTTTACATTTGTATCAATCATTTGTTCCCAATGGTTGAGTTGCCCATCCTGGATGCCAGATAACCCGGCTGCCAAACCCGCATTATTCACTAACACGTCAATTCGCCTGAAATCACCCGGAATGGAATGTATGGCTTTTTCAACCTGCTTTTCGTCACGAACATCAAAACACAGATCTAATACCCGCACCAGATATTCTTTGGATATGAGTTCCTTTAAATCCATTAAGCGTTCCTGTCTTCTGCCAGTGATGATTACATCATATCCATTTCTTGCAAATTCAATTGCAGTTGAACGCCCGATACCTGATGTGGCTCCAGTAATTAATGCTACCATAATTTTAATTCTTAAAAATTTAAATATATAACAAACGTCGTTTATAAAACTACAATCCACAAAAATAACTTATAAAAAAAGAGTATATTTATAGCACCTTTTTTAGGGATAACTTAATAATGATCTGCACTTTATCAGCCGGAGTATCTTGGCTGATGAGTGGTAAATAAATATATATTATGGCATGTGGAAGTTGCTCAACCGGGCAAGATAAAAATGGCGGAATCCCCGCTGGATGTAATAACAACGGATCCTGCGGGACCGGGAGCAGTTGCAACAAGTTAAACGTGTTCGACTGGCTCGGCAACATGAGCTTGCCCGAAGGCCAGGCACCATGTGATGTCCTGGAAATCAGATTTAAAAATTCTAGAAAAGAATTTTATAGAAACGTGAATAAACTAACCCTAAATGTAGGGGATATTGTAGCAACGGAAGCTTCCCCTGGGCATGATATTGGCGTGGTTTCGATTACCGGTGAATTGGTCAGGCTTCAATTGAAGAAGAAAAACATAAAATACGATAGCGAAGAAATTAAAAAAATTTACCGCAAAGCAAAACAGCAGGACATTGATAAATGGCGTGAAGCACAATCGCTTGAGGTAGAAACGATGTTTAAAGCCAGAACACTTGCACTGAAACTAGGGTTGCAAATGAAAATCAGCGACGTTGAATACCAAGGAGACAAAAGCAAAGCTGTGTTTTATTATACTGCAGACGGAAGGGTTGACTTCAGAGAATTGATCAAAGTGATGGCCGATGAATTTAAAGTAAGGATTGAAATGCGACAAATTGGTGCGAGGCAGGAAGCTGCCCGATTAGGCGCCATCGGATCGTGCGGAAGAGAATTATGCTGCTCAACCTGGCTTAATGATTTCCGGACAGTTTCAACGTCTGCGGCGCGCTATCAGCAATTATCCCTCAACCCATTAAAACTTGCAGGGCAATGTGGTAAATTAAAATGTTGTTTAAATTATGAGCTGGATAGTTACCTGGATGCGCTAAAAGAGTTTCCGGAAATTGATAACAGAAGGTTAGCTACCGAAAAAGGTTTTGCATTTCACCAAAAAACAGACATTTTTAAACGTATTATCTGGTGGAGTTATACCAGTGAACCGGATGTGTTTGTCCCTCTCTCTATTGCAAGAACGAAAGAGATATTTAAACTCAACGCTGAAAATATTAAACCGGCTGATTTATTAGAGCCTAAACAATTTAAAGAACTTGAAGTCGTAAAACAACCGGATTATGAAAATGTAGTTGGGCAGGATTCGCTTACCAGATTTGATGACCGCAAGAAAAATAATCAAAACCGCAACAAAAACCACCAAAACAGAAAGCCACAAAATGGGCCGAAACCAGCGCACCATAACAATGCTCCTAAAGCAGAGAAAAATGTTCAGGCGCCCAAGCATGTTCATCAGCACCCCAACAAATCTTTAAATACTAATAAACCTCAGCCAACACAAAAAACAGGATCAGGACAGCCTGACAAACAAAATGGGCCTAAACAACACAAGCCCAATCCAAATCAAAACAAAGGCCAAAACCAAAACAAAGAGGCCGGACCAAACAAACCACAGCACACAAATCAGAATAAGCAGCGTAACCCTAACCAAGCGAATCCTGACCAAAAGAAACATGCACCTCATCATCATAAACCAAAACCAAAAACGGATGGAACAGATAAAGCGTAACTTTTTAGTGTTCAGTATTGTTGCTGCATGCACATTTCTTTTTTCAAGCTGTAACAAAAATGTTGTGTTCAGTGATTACACGAAACTCCCGGATGAAGGCTGGAGAACAGAAAATCATTTAAAATTCGAAGTAAATATTGAAGATAATTCTCCCCTTTACAATGTGTATTTAAATGTTCGGCATGCTGATTCCTACCCTTATGCTAATTTGTTTGTATTCTTAACTACTACTTACCCTGATGGAAAAATGTCGGTTGATACGCTCGAATGTATTTTCGCTGATAAAAAAGGAAAATGGGTGGGAGATGGCGCAGGCGATTTATGGGATAACAAAATTCCTTTAAAAAAGAATTTGAAGTTTCCGAAGGCAGGTAAATACACGTTCAGTTTTGAACAAGGAATGCGCAGCAATCCCTTGCCATTAATTCTGGATTTTGGTATGAGGGTTGAAAAATCCGAATAGAGAGTGCGCGCATGCTAAGTTCTATTGAAGTTTAATTCGTTCCGTTACTTATCGTTTCATGTGAAATTCCGTGATCTTGCCACCTAACAAAAACAGTCAATGGTTTACACTATTCCTGATCATCTCAAAGGACTAACCGAAGACGAATTAAAGATTTCACGGGAAGAATTTGGCTATAACCAAATCGAAAAAAATAAACAAATTACGTGGTTAAAATTACTTTTTGATGTCCTCAAAGAGCCCATGCTACTTCTTCTTATAAGTGTAGCGGTTATTTACGTTATCGTAGGAAACTATTCAGAAGCAGCATTTATGTCCGGCGCTATAATCATTGTTTCAATGATCTCTTTGTTTCAGGACAATAGAAGTAAAAAAGCGTTAGTAGCACTTGAAAAATTAAATGAGCCGTCAAGCATCGTTGTAAGGAACGGAAAAATCCATTCCATTCCTACGCATGAACTCGCTGTGGGCGACTTATGCATTATTGAAGAAGGTAAAATTATTAATGCAGACGGGCAGATAGTTCATAGCAACGATTTTTCTGTAAATGAAGCGTCATTAACCGGAGAAAGCTTTTCTGTTTTCAAGAGCAGCGAAACCAGCGATAAAAATGTATATGCCGGTACGCTTGTTGTTTCGGGTCTGGCTGTATTTAAAATCACCGGAATTGGAACGGCCACGAGGCTAGGAAAAATAGGTCAATCCATCAAAAATATCAGGGAAGAGAAGTCACCACTGAATAAGCAAATTTCCAGGTTAGTTAGGGTCATGGCATTTATTGGTGTGGCTATTTTTATTACCGTGTGGATTTTTAGTTACCTGCATACAAAGAATACCTTAGATAGCCTTCTAACGGGGCTAACCCTGGCAATGTCGGTGTTACCTGAAGAAATTCCCGTAGCGTTTACTACGTTTATGGCCATTGGGGCGTGGAAACTGATGCGTGAAGGCATTATCATTAAACAAAGCAGCGTGGTTGAAACACTGGGAAGTACATCCGTAATATGCACCGATAAAACCGGCACAATTACTGAAAATTCAATGCATTTAAAACACTTATATGATTTTAAAACAAACCGGATTTATCCTGAAGAAAACTTTAACGATCATCTATTAACCGATTTAATTTCCTACTCCATGTGGGGCAGCGAACCTGTACCTTTTGATCCAATGGAAAAAGCTCTCCATGCTACCTATCAAAAAACTCAGGCACCCGATGAAAGGCGCAATTTTCAAATGGAATTTGAATATCCGTTAGAAGGCAAACCGCCAATGATGACCCATATTTTTAAGAACGCATCTGGTGACAGAATTATTTCAGCCAAAGGGGCTCCCGAAGCAATCCTAACGGTAAGTAACTTAACCGAAAATCAAAAAAACAATGTCCGTCTGCAAATTCAAAATTTCGGCCAGCAAGGATTTCGGGTATTGGGTGTAGCCAGATCGTTATTTAAAGGAGCTGTTTTTCCGATAAAACAACAGGACTTTGAATTTGAGTTCCTTGGCTTAACGGCGTTTTACGATCCTCCTAAACAAAATATTCAAGAGGTATTTCGTAAAATTTACTCGGCCGGGATTAAAGTGAAAGTAATTACCGGTGACAATGCTGACACCACCAATGCCATAGCAAAACAAGCTGGAATTATAAATAATTTACCACCCCTTAATGGGGAAAAACTTATGACGTATGCTGAGGATGAACGTTTAAAGTTATCTGCAAATACAAATTTGTTTACGCGGATGTTTCCTGAAGCAAAACTTGTTGTGGTAAATGCTTTAAAACAAAACGGAGAAATTGTAGCAATGCTTGGCGACGGCGTGAATGACGCACCTGCGTTAAAATCGGCACACATCGGCGTTGCCATGGGCACCAAAGGAACGGAAATAGCCAAAGCTGCAGCTTCACTGGTTATCATTAACGACGATTTACAAAAGCTCATTGTTGGGATTGAGGCAGGAAGGCGGATTTATGCCAATATTAAAAAAGCCATACGGTACATTATTTCCATTCATATTCCAATCATTCTTATAGTATCTATTCCGCTCCTTCTGGGCTGGGTATTTCCACATATTTTAACCCCGGTACATGTCATTTTTCTAGAACTCATTATGGGCCCGACCTGCTCCATTGTATATGAAAACGAACCAAGCGAAAAGAACATCATGAATCTGAAACCCAGGAAAATGACCGATTCATTTATTAACGCGAGTGAATTAACTGAAAGTATTTTGCAGGGATTAATAATAACGCTTGGGTTGTTTCTTGTGTACCATTTAACCACCCTTAGTGGCGGTAGTGGACAAAAAACAAGAGCGGTTGTATTTACCACCCTGATTCTGGCAAATATTTTACTTAGCTTCGTAAACCGATCGTTTCATTACAGTATCATTGAAACCATCCAGAATAAAAATGTATTACTGTTTGGGGTTTCTGCAATAGCAGTCGCACTTCTATTAGGGATCCTCTATATTCAACCTCTCTCAGATTTTTTTAAAGTGACAACGCTCACGCTATTGGAATTTTCTTTATCGGCTATCATTGCTGTGATCTCCGTAGCCTGGTTTGAAATTTATAAATGGATAAAACGTAGGCGGATGTTATTAACTTAGTGAGCGAAGAGCCTACCGAGCAACTAACCTAAAATCATAACCGGATGCGTATCAATGAAAAATTGAATTAATATCCTGGTCCTTTTTCAAACCTAACTTTTGACGGATGGTAGAGGCAAGTATATTAATTGCAACCGTGTTTTCCCCGCCAAGGGGAACAATCATATCTGCGAAGCGCTTAGTAGGTTCAATGAATTGTTCATGCATGGGCTTTACGGTCTCCACATAACGATCCATTGTTTGTTCAACAGTTCTTCCACGTTCAATATGGTCGCGCCTTATAACGCGCAACAAACGTTCGTCGGCAGGGGCATCTACAAATACTTTAACATTGCATATGTTTCTGATTCGCTCATCAGAAAATAACAAAATACCTTCAATCAAAATCACTTCTTTACTATGAACAGGAATAGTAACTGAATCCCTTGTGCAGGTGATATAGGAATATACAGGTTTGCGAATGGAATTTCCTTTTTTCAACTCAACGATGTGGTCATACAACAAATCGAATTCAATGGAATTAGGATGATCAAAGTTAATCAACTTACGCTCTTCAGGCGGTATATGCGAATTGTCTTTATAATAAGAGTCTTGGGAAAGAATTACTACATGGTCGGAAGGAAGAATCTCGAGAATTTTATTTACTACGGTTGTTTTTCCGGACCCCGTTCCTCCGCATATACCAATGATCAACATGCAAACTAGATTTCGGTACAAAAGTAACAAATAATTTAACCGGATTCCTTTTAATCTACCATCACTTTTTCCACCGAGATTTCCTTAAATTTACTGGAGATATTTTTCAGAACTGTTTATGGACCATTCGCGGATTTATAAGATGCCTTTTGCAAGTGTATATCCCTTGTATATTAAAAAGGCTGAAAAAAAAGGGCGTTCAAAACTAGAAGTGGACCAGATAATTTTCTGGTTAACAGGATATACTTCAAAAACACTGAAGTTCCATTTAGACGCTAAATCCGATTTCGAGTGTTTCTTTGAACAAGCTCCGTCTTTAAACCCTAATGTATCCAAAATTACCGGCGTGATTTGCGGTTACCGCGTTGAAGACATCAAAGAACCACTTATGCAAAAAATCCGATACCTTGACAAACTCATTGACGAACTTGCAAAAGGGAAGACAATGGAGAAAATTCTCCGGTCATAATCCTGATTGTGATATTAAAACTTTTTAATGGAACAGAAACTGGTTATTTAAAATATTTTTATGTTTCAACACCATGGCCATACACGAACACTTTCTCATAATTTACGTGCAGCATCCTTGTTATCATTTGTAGCTGGAATTGTAAATGTTGCAGGGTTTCTTGCGGTACAGCGTTTAACTACCAATGTTACAGGCCATTTTGCATACTTTGCCGAAGAAATATTCGCATTGGATTTATGGAGGGCCTTCATTTACTTTCTTTATATCTTCTTCTTTTTCCTGGGCTCATTTATATCCAACTTTCTTATCGAATTATTGCAAAACTGGAGGTTCAAAAATGCCTTTATGTTTCCCGTAATTTTAGAAAGTCTTATTTTAGTTATTGCTACGCTTTCAGGTACATTTTTAATGACAAACTATCCTGATTTATTAGCATTCCTATTATTATTCTCCATGGGCCTTCAAAACTCTCTGGTAACAAAAATTTCAAATTCCACTGTCAGAACTACACATTTAACAGGCTTATTTACCGACCTGGGAATAGAACTATCGCAATTAATATTTTACAGGGAGAAAAATCAAAAGGAAAAACTTTTATCATCCATCCGATTACGTTTTACAATCATCAGTTGTTTTTTTATCGGATGTATCACAAGCGGCATATTTTATTCCAAAATAGGGCTTTTTGTTCTTTTCCTTGCCAGCGGAACATTATTGATTGGATTACTGCTTGATCAATACCTTTCTAAATTGGATTAAGAAAAAAGGGGTTGGCTTAATTCAATTGTTCCCACAACATGTCTTTTAATTGTTGGATGTTATAGCCAGATTGCGAGGAAAAGAAAATATAAGGGATCTTAAATTTGCCTTTCATGCGTTTATTCAAATCCTTCTCCAATTCAACAATTAATTCTTCGTCAATTGTATCACATTTAGAAATTCCGAGAATTCTTTGTTTATCCAACAGTTCAGGGTTGTATTGTTTCAATTCGTTCAGAAGTATTTTGTATTCTTCGTAAATGTTATCGCTTTGGCAACTCACTAAAAACAATAATGTTGAGTTTCGCTCAATATGTCTTAAAAATCTCACACCTAAACCCTTTCCTTCACTGGCACCTTCTATAATACCTGGTATATCAGCCATTACGAAACTTTTATAATCACGGTAAGGAACAATGCCAAGATTGGGCGTAAGTGTTGTAAATGGATAATTAGCGATTTCAGGCTTTGCAGCAGATACAACGGAAAGCAATGTAGATTTGCCCGCGTTAGGAAAACCAACTAATCCAACATCAGCCAAAACTTTTAGTTCCAGAATTTTCCATTCCTCCTTCCCTTCTTCACCTGGCTGAGAATACCTTGGAGTTTGGTTGGTAGGTGACTTGAAGTGCGCGTTACCCCTGCCTCCCATCCCGCCGGATAATAAAATAACTTCCTGTCCATCCTCGGTGATTTCGCAAAGCACCTCACCGGTTTCCATGTCTCTCGCTATAGTTCCCAGCGGTACATCTAATATTTCATCTTCACCCTCTTTACCAGACTTATGGGAAGAACCTCCGTCGCCCCCTGGCTTAGCAATGATGTGCTTGCGGTATTTTAAATGGATCAAAGTCCAAAATTGCTTATTTCCACGCAGAATGATGTGCCCCCCCCTGCCTCCATCTCCACCGTCAGGACCACCAAAAGCCGTAAGTTTATCACGATGCAAATGGGTAGAGCCTTTACCACCCTTACCGCTCCGGCAACAAATTCTTACGTAATCAACAAAATTAGAATCCACGTGTGTTATGTATTAAAAAACAAAAGATTTAAGAAACCGTTCACCCTAAATCCTTTTATTGTATCTCGATTTATTATTTCTTTTTATTTACTTTTTTTGCAACCTTTTTTGCAACCTTTTTAGGTGCAGCTTTTTTAGGTACAGCTTTTTTTACAGGCTTGACTGCCCGCTTAACGGTCTTTTTTTGCGACGGTTGTTTTACTGCTTTTTTTGCAGATACTTTCTTTACAATTTTTTTTGCCACTTTTTTAGGCGATGACTTTTTAACAACTTTCTTCGCTGCTTTTTTAGGTGCAATCTTTTTAGCGGCCTTTTTCACAACCTTTTTGGAAGCACTTACTTTAGTTACTTTTTTCTTTGATGCTGCAGTTCTGACTTTATTCTTTTCGGCTGATAATTTTTTTACTGTTTTCTTTTTTCCAGATTTCTTTAAATCTGGCTTTGAACTTGTGGCTGCTTTCGAAGCTTTTTTAACATCGTTCTTTTTAGAAGGTTTCTGAGTGACCTTTTTAACTGGTACATCGGCTTTTTTTAACGTCGATTGTATCGCTGCACGAACTTCGTTGATATCATTTTTGAGTTCTTCCGAAATTTCAGTAGCCACCTCAAAATCATTGATTGTTAAATCCAAATGTTCAATATCATTCTCGAGCATGGTAAGTTCAATTTCAGCCTGAACAAATACGATACGGTCAGTTAACTGCTTAAAAATAGATTCAACTGACCCAATTCCGTTAATAGAATGGAACTTTGCCTGCTCAGAATAATACTTTTTCAATGGAAGTGTCTTTGTGTTGTATTCATTCACACGGTTACGAATGATGTCCTCATTTTGATCATCAGGTCGGCCAGACTCTTTTCCACGCAGTAACAAACGCTTTACTAACTCTTCATTATCTACTTCGAGGGCTAACATTGCACTAATAGCTGTCCCTTTCTTTTGCAAAAGGTCATCCAACGCAACTGCTTGCGCCTGAGTTCGCGGAAAACCATCAAATATAAAACCATTGGCGTTCGGCGTTGAATCAAGTTTTGACTCAATCATACCAATCACAATATCATCGCTTACTAGTTCGCCACGATCCATTATTTGCTTAGCCTCCATTCCAAGAGGAGTGCCTTTAGCAATTTCACTTCTCAAAATATCGCCTGTTGACAAATGCACTAAGCCATATTTTTCGATAAGCTTTTCAGATTGGGTGCCTTTACCGGCTCCCGGAGGTCCAAATAATACGATGTTTAGCATGTTATTCATTGCACGTTATTTAAAGTGTATAATTTATCAGATTAAAAATTACTTCTGTTCTAAAACAAAAATTTCTTTCATATTTCTGCCAAGCCCATCGTAGTCCAAACCATATCCAACAACAAAATCATTCGGGATTTCGAGCCCTACATAATCAACCGGCATTGTCTTTTTATAGGCATCGGGTTTCAGTAAAAAAGAGGCAACTTTAATTTGCTTAACCTCCTTTTTTGTAAGGAGTGTAATTAATTTCTCCAGGGTAATTCCTGTATCAACGATGTCTTCCACAACTACAACAGTACGCCCTTTAATTTCTTCAGTCAAACCAATCATTTCGGTAACTGTACCTGTACTACTGGTTCCATGATAAGAGGCTAATTTGATAAATGAAATTTCGCAGGGAATTGTAACTTCTTTTAATAAATCTGCTGCAAACATGAATGAGCCATTTAACACAACTAAAAACAACGGCATGTCTTCGGCAAGGTCAGTGTTAAGTTTGGAAGCCATTTTCCTTACACTTTCCGAAATCTTGTCGGACGTAATGTATGGCACAAATGTTTTGTCTTTTAAAGTAACACGCTGCATCAGGAGGGATTTGTAAAGCACAAATATAACAGAAATTTGATTTAAAAAGTGTTTGGGCTATGTTTTAAAGTTGAAATGGCTCTATAGGTATAAGCATTGAAATTAAATTTCACTTACATTTGCAGGCTTGTGAAAACTCTCGTCAAAAATTTACACCTTAAGGAAACAGTAGCATTGTCAATTCCGTTGGTCCTTACCCAAATTGGCCACATCATTACCGGCATGGTTGATAATATTTTTTTGGGACGTATTGGAAACACCGAACAAGCCGCAGGAATTCTATCGAACAACCTGTATGTAATTTTACTGGTGTTTAGCATAGGCATGAGTTACGTTTTAACGCCCGCCGTTACCGACGCGCATGTGAAAAATCATGAAAAAGAGAAAGCTAACCTGTTCAAAAACTCGCTGTTTATTAATATAATTGTTGCGGTACTCCTTTTCATTATTCTGTATTTCTCCTCTCCGTTGCTGGGCTATATGCAACAACCCAACGACGTGGTTCAGCTAGCCATACCTTTTTTTGAAGTACTGATATTCTCAATCATTCCAATCGCGCTATTTTTTGTGTGCAAGCAATACACCGAAGGTTTAAGTAATACAAGAGCTGCCATGTACATCAGTATCGCTGGAAATATTTTAAATATCCTTTTAAATTACCTTCTGATATATGGGAAGTGGGGCTTGCCCGAAATGGGTTATATGGGCTCGTGCTGGGCAACCTTCATTTCGCGGTTTGTTATGGGAATTGCGTTTCTTCTCTATGTTTTTAACCATCCTTCCGTGAATTCTTTTGCCAAATACTTTGGAGAAGCAAAATTAAACGCACTTCATTTTTGGACACTACTTAAATCGGGGCTTGCCTCGGCCATGCAATTTACCTTTGAAGTAGCCGCATTTGCTATTGCCGGTTTATTGGCCGGAGTTTTTGGTAAAGAAGAAATTGATGCGCATGGAATTGCTTTAAGCCTTGCCGCGTTTACCTATATGTTCGCCAGTGGAATTGCCAGCGCCACAACCATCCGCGTTGGAAGTTATTACGCCAAAAACGATTTACATAATATGAAGCAGTCAATTATTATGTCTTACAAGGCGGTGGTTGTAACAATGGGATTTATGGCAATTGTTTTTATCTGTTTTAATGCCCTGCTTCCAAAAATCTTTAGTTCCGATGAAGAAATCACTTTGATTGCATCCAGACTATTATTGTTTGCTGCATTATTCCAATTGTTTGACGGAACCCAGGTCGTAGCCATTGGCGCGTTACGAGGCCTTGAAGATTACCGCTATCCCACATACATTGCCTTTGTTGGGTATTGGATCATTGCATTACCACTGTGCTACCTACTGGCATTTCCTATGGGGTACGGTGTGTATGGAGTATGGCTGGCATTAAGCATCGGACTTGGCGTTGTAGCAGTGGCGTTGTCGCTGAGAATTAGAAACCTGATTCGTCTTAAAACTATATTAGGATAAAGTAAATACTGGCTAAAAAAAATAAACCAAAAACGGTGAGGAGACCGTTTACCGTTAAATGTTTATTTACCTGATACATAAAAAGCCCTAAAACCATTGCAAAAACACAAATTATAAAAACGGGATAGGTATATAAATGCCAAAAGGTTCGCTCATCATAGGAAAATTTCACTTTAAGTGTTTTTCCCATTATAAAATCGCTCCCAATACTGATTTGCTGCCCTACCTTCGGTTCAATGAATAAATGATTGGTTTTAACCGTTAGCACATCGCCTGAACGGGTGTTGATCTCTATTGATGAAATGGATTGTTGGGCTGCGTCTTTGTCAAAATTATCATAAGAACATTTTATGGCATCAATGGAGGTAGTTTCCCATTGGCAAAATACCAGAATACTTAACACACAATAGGATAAAAAACCAGCCAGGAATATGTTGGCACGGTTAAAAAATTTATAAAAAAAACTCGCTTTTAAATCTGCTATGCGTTTAACTTCCTTTAATTCCCTGATTTTCTTGACATAAAAAATCTCTTCCTGGGTCAAGGGGATTCGCGGTCGCCTGCCTGATTTTTCCTCCTGCATTCCTTGCATCGTGGATTACAGGTTTATTTTCTTCTCCAATAAATAATTGTTTCTATCTGGGGAATTTCTTAAAATCAACTCACCGAGAAAACCGGCAAGAAATAACATGGTTCCTAATACCATGCAAGTTAAGGAAATAAAAAAAGAGGGTCGCTGCGTTAAAAGCCTTGCGGGATTATGGTTTAACACATGGTAAAGCTTGTCAACTCCAAGATAAAGCGCTGCGCAAAAACCTATCATAAACATCAGTGTTCCAATCAATCCGAAAAAATGCATAGGACGCTTCCCGAATTTTGAAAGAAACATAATTGTCAGTAAATCCAGAAAACCATTAATAAAGCGCTCCCACCCAAATTTACTAACGCCATATTTACGTGCCTGATGTTGCACAACCTTTTCTCCAATACGGTAAAATCCCGCATTTTTTGCTAAAACCGGGATAAAGCGATGCATTTCTCCATACACCTCAATACTTTTCACTACCTCTTTTCTATAAGCTTTCAACCCGCAATTCATGTCATGTAGCTTGATCCCGGAAATTTTTCTGTTAGTCCAGTTATAGAGTTTTGACGGTATGTTTTTCGAGAGCGCGTTATCGAATCGCTTTCGCTTCCATCCGCTTACCAAATCGTACTTCCCTGAGCTAATCATACCATATAGTTCCGGAATTTCGTCGGGAGAATCCTGCAAATCCGCATCCATTGTAATTACCACGTCGCCCTGCGCATGTTCAAATCCTACATGCAAGCCTGGCGATTTTCCGTAATTACGGCGAAATTTAATAGCCCGCACGTTCATGTGATTTGTACCCGCAATTGCTTCAATAACTTCCCACGACCGATCTTTACTGCCGTCGTCGATAAAGAGTATTTCGTAAGTAAAGTTATTCTCATCCATCACCCGTTTTATCCAGTCATGAAGTTCAGGCAGAGATTCTTCTTCATTAAACAAAGGAATGACAATGGAGATATTCATAGAGTATGATTAATGAAAGTCTAAATATAACTAAGTTATATTTTTTATCAAAATTAGGCCATTAATGAAATAATTTGGTAATTTTGCCGCGGGTAAGTCTTTCACGACCAGCTCCTGTCAAATCCCCCAGGATGGGAACATAGCAAGGGTAGATGGTTGAGCGGTGCGATGAAAGTAGCTTACCCTTTTTTTGTACCCGTCTTTTTTTTAGTGAATTTAGAAATTCTAAATCGAAGTTAACTTCTCCTCCTTTCAACGTGAATATTTGAACTTCTAATTTTTATAGGTTCGGAAAACTTTGTAACTTGGATTATACTAATAAAAACATCATGACTACTTCTGATGAACTTTATCAAAGCTACTACGAACTCGCATTTTCGTTGCAGCACCAACACAGGGATCATGAAAAACTCACTTCTATTTTAATTAGCAAGGGGTGCGATCAGGAGTTGGCCAACAACATCGTAACAGAACTTAAGCGTATCAACAACTTTTCGAAACGCCAGACCGGTATTAAAATCATTGGTTTTGGGTGCGTGATTCTTCTGATCGGCTTCATCTTGACTTGCGCGTGCTACCATTATGATGCTCCTTTTCAAACAATCATGTTTGGTTTCACAACTGTTGGACTTTTGATTCTTTTTATAGGGCTTACCTATATTTTTTAAAAAAGCCTATATAAAAAAAGGAGTAGTAGTTACTCCTTTTCCTTTTTCTCAAACCACTTTGTACATTACCTGAACAAATTCAGGCTACCCTGCTTTTCAATTACTTTTTCATTTCGTCCTGTTGCTTTTACGAAGAAGAAATAAGTGCCATCAGGAACTTCTTCTCCCTGTGTTGAAACCCCATCCCACGAAGCGTTACTTCCTGCAAACGTATAAAGCTTTTGACCCCAACGATTGAATATCTCCAACGAAATGTCCTTAATGCCTTTGGTTTTTATAAAAAATACATCATTAGTACCGTCACCATTAGGGGTAAACACGTTTGGAATTTCAATAATCAGATCATCATCAACAACAACGGTTGCATACGCGGTATCTGCGCACGGTCCGGCTGTGGCTACCAGCATAACGGTATAGGTAGCGCTACCTGTGAACACCTGAGAAGGATTAACATCCACAGATGTATTCCCATTTCCAAAAGTCCAGTTATAATCAACTGCACTTATACTTTGATTTGTGAAATCAACACTTAATGGAGAAACGCCTGATAAAGGATTGGCTGTAAATGCAGCTGTAATACTTCCTTGAGATACTGACACGGCTGCCGATGAACTGCATGAAGTTGTTAGGTCAGTAACGATAACCGAATACGTTCCCACTTCTCCTGCAACAGGCGAAGCAATATTACTGGAACCAATGATACTTAATGGACCGGGTCCGCTCCATGTATACGATACATTTGTATTAGTAGAACTTGCGGTGAGTGTAACCGTTTGTGATGCACAAGGCAATATAGCCGATGCCGTTAGTAATGGAGGGAGCAGAATGTTACCGGTAACATTATAAGGCACTGTAGTTTCACATCCATTAGTTGTATTTGTTACTGTTACCGTTATAATTCCTGCGTTCGTAACTTCTGTAACTGCGGTATTATCTCCAGTTGACCAAAGAAAAGAAGTAGTTCCAGGATTAGCATTTACATTCAGGCTTACTGTAGGTGATGTACACGAAATTGTGCTGTTGCTGCTTATTGCTGAAACAGTTGCTGTTGGAAGAACTGTATCAGAAATTACTGTAACCACTGCGGTACTGCTACAACCGTTTGCAGGATCTGTAACTCCAATATTATAAGAACCATCCTGGCTTACCGTAACTGTAGGGCTATTAGACGAACCTGCAGTTCCAGGGCCCGTCCAGGTATAAGTTGATGAAGCGGCGCTGCTACTAGCCCCCAATGGCACAGATGTAACCACGCATGTAAGGGTCTGAGTCTGGCTCACAGTTAATGCGGGAGCTGTGGTATTTGTTGAAACACTTACGTTCGCCATGGTACTGCAGCTGTTAACCGTATTTGTAACCATCACACCGTAATTCCCCGGAACATTGAATTGCGGGTTATTTGTATTTCCTCCAGAAAGCGGAGCCGGTGTCCAACTATAGGTTAGGTCTGATCCCACCGCCGTTGCTAAAACACTTATTGTAGTAGCAGAACAAGTAAGTTCAAGTGAACTTGCAGAAAGACTTACACTTGGAACGGCTGCGTCAGCAAATACTTCAGCCGTTGCAGATGAAGATGAACATCCATTCCCTGTGTTTGTAATAACGAGGGTGAACACTCCGGTTCCTGAGGCTACCGGATTTACAATCGAACTATTATTTAAAGAACCCGATGACGGAGATTGCCATGTATAAATTACAGAAGGCGTTGAAGTAGTTGCCGTTAGTTGCACGGTTGGTGAAGCACAGGTTGTTGTAAACGTTGCCGGGCCGATTGAAACTGTAGGAATAACTATATCCTGAGTAACAGTAACCGTCGCACCTGAACTACATCCATTATTAAGATCTGTTAAGGTTAAGCTATAGGCCCCTGGTTGATTAACAGTTGGAGAAGAAGTTGTAGATCCTGCAATAATACCTGGACCTGTCCAATTATATCCCAAACCACCATTTGGTGCATTTAAAACAAGGCTTGTCGTAGCACAGGTTAACAAACCGCTATTGCCTGCGCTTATTACGGCAGTTGGCGGGGTGTTGTCTACTACGGGAGAAACGGCTACGCTCGATGAACAACCATTGGAGGGATCATACACAAATACGGTAAAAGGTCCCGGTCCGTCAGCACTAACGTTTTGAGAATTGGGGGTCCCGTTTATCGTACTACCTGCTGCTGCAGTCCATGTATAGGTAAGCCCTGCCGGTAGAGAAGTTAGTGAAACCGTTGATGAAATACATGTAACCGTGCTGGTCGAACTGGCAGACACGTTTGGAACGGATGTATCCTGTGAAACCGTTGCGGTTGACACGGAGGTACAACCATTCGACCCAGTCACCGTTAAAGTGTATGTGCCAGCCTGGTTCACAGTTGGGGTCGCTGTACTTCCTCCTGAAACAATTCCCGGACCGGTCCAACTATAACTCACACCGGAAGATGAATTTCCGTTAAGTGAAATACTTGTTGCAGTACAGGTAATTATGCTGCTTGCTGTGGCAGTTGCACCAGGCACTGCGATATTCTGAGTTAATGGCACACTTGATGTTGACGTACATCCGTTTGAGGGATCAGTAACTGTTACATTGTAAGTTCCTGGTTGATTTGCAGTAGCACTGCTGGTATTGCCTCCCGAAACAATTCCCGGCCCTGTCCAGCTATAATTCATTCCCGCAGGAGTGACAGACACCGGTACACTGGTAACAGCACATGTTAACGTACCACCAGTTGCCGCACTTGCGCCTGGAGGAGTGGTATTTTGTGAAACGGCCACGCTGGTATTTGCGGAACATCCATTGGAAGGATCTGTTACCGTTAAGTTGTATGTTCCAGGCTGGTTTACAGTAGGATTGGCGGTAGTCCCACCTGATACGATACCAGGTCCAGACCAGCTGTAATTCATAGCTGCAGGTCCTCCGGTTAAAGAAATGCTTGAAGAAATACAATTGATGTTGCTTGCGGCAGATGCTGTCGCGGCAGGAGGTGTTACGTTCTGGGAAACCACAACGCTCGTATTTGATGAACAACCGTTAGATGGATCTGATACGGTTAAATTATAAGTACCGGGTTGGTTAACATTTGGAGTTGAAGTATTTCCTCCCGAAACAATACCCGGACCCGTCCATGAATAGTTCATGCCTGCCGGACCAGCACTTAAATTTACGTTGGTAGTAGTGCAATTTAAGGAACCACCTGCAGATGCCGAAGCTCCCGGAGGCGTTCCGTTTTGAGAAACCACGACACTCGTATTAGAAGAACATCCGTTGGATGGATCTGTAATGGTAAGGTTATATGTCCCAGGCTGATTGACACTTGGTGAAGAAGTGTTTCCTCCAGATGTAATGCCGGGCCCCGACCAGCTATAATTCATCCCTGCGGGACTAGATGATAAATTGATACTCGTTGTAACACAATTGAGTACACCACCGGCTGCTGCAGAAGCACCCGGAGGAGTTGTGTTTTGTGAAACTACTACACTTGTATTGGATGAACACCCGTTCGAAGGGTCGGTTACAGTTAAGTTATAGGTGCCTGGCTGATTTACTACCGGACTGGCTGAACCTCCACCGGAAACAACTCCTGGGCCGGACCAACTGTAATTCATTCCCGAAGGACTGCTATTCAATGTTACATTAGTAGTAGCGCAATTCAATTGGCTGGGCGCAGTAGCACTTGCTCCTGGTGCTGTTACATTCTGGGTAACAAGTACGCTTGTATTAGCGGTACAGCCATTAGAAGGATTGGTAACCGTAAGGTTATAAGTTCCAGGTTGATTCACAACAGGGCTTGCCGTTGAGCCACCCGAGACAATGCCGGGACCTGACCAACTATAATTAACACTCCCTGCATTTCCATTTAACGTAACATTGGGCGACGCACAGTTTATTGCTCCTCCTGATGCCGAGGCAATGGTTGGTGGGGTATTATCAGCGGCTACAGTTACAACGGCTGTACTGATAGCTGACCCGCAGCTACTGGGATTATTAACAGTAACTGTATATGTTCCTCCTCCCTGTGCAGTAGCGTTTTGTGAGTTTACACCAGAGGTAATAGAACTTCCTGCCGGTGCTGACCAGGTATAAGATGCCGCTGCAATATTAGTTGATAGATTGACCGAATTATTGCTGCAGGTAACGTTATTGGATGCACTTGCCGAAGTGGAGCCGCTAGCTGGTGTAATGGATACATCATCCAAAAAATACCGGGTTGCACCCGATGAACCGGCAACTGCGCTTGTTGGTGTCGAAGCATCATTGTAAAAATTACCAATCGCAAAATACAACAGGTTTGAAGCCGTTGGCGTATAACAAAATGAAATTTTAGTCCAACCAACTTTATCTGTAATAAACGGGCCAGTATAGTTTACGTCAGGTGTAGTGCTCCAAACACACATACTACCTGTGTAAACCCGTGAAGTTAGAAATTTTACCCCAATATTATTTGCAGCCCTGTTCGAATAATCGGCAAGGGATACATACATTTCTATTTTATAGGTGGTTCCAGCAACTAGAGCAGTAGAGAGCTGGCCCTGAATATATTCACGATAGGGCGTGCAGCCTCCGGATCCATAGGTAAATAAAGCTGTCATTGAACTTCCTGTACGTGGAGCCTGGGAACCAACCGCAGATGGGTCCGTTGAAAACGGACTACAGAAACACGTCGTTGACAAACTTGTATGGAAAATATCTGTACTTCCATCTGTTGGCATATCCCAGTTTGAAATAGCCGCGGTCATCTCTGGATTTGAGAGATACCATGAACATTTCAAATTACCTGTGTTAACAGTTTCAAAGCTTGGATTAAGCACCAGGTTTTGTGCAATGGAAGTATTAACTCTACCGGAAATTAACCATGCTGCAGCAAGGAGCGAGTAAACTTTTTTCATGGCTTAAAATTTTATGATCGTTTTTTTCAACCCGAGTTGATTTATTGCATTCAAATCTGAAACGGGCTGCGGCTTTGATTTTAGCTTATTCAGATAGAAATGCACATGAGCGGTTCCATCGTCAAACACAATGAGTTCCCCGTTGCCATGAGACGCTAAGTTCTTTAATATAAAATCCTTGACTTTTTGATTAGTAGTTGGCAGGTCCTGAAATGTATAACCATTCAGATCCCGTTCCATACCTTCGAACACATACACATTTTTTACCAATACATTATCAGAGTAAATCTCTTTTCTGAAAAGAACATCTGACGCTTCAAAATAGAGCCAAGCTCCTTGTTTCATTCCCGATGCATCTATAATTTGCGAAGTAGGATTGCCATTTGCTGCGTATGTATTTTTAAATTGCCCGAACGAACCAAATGAAATTAATAAAAAAAGAAGGGATAAAGTGTAGTATCTCATTATGTAAATTATAAGGAATTAGTACTATTACAGAGTTAAAATTTTGCAAAACACCTGTTCTCTCAAAAATAAGTTAAAATTTTTCTATATCCACTTTGGCTTAGTGAAGAATAGGTTTCAATGAGTAAAGCAATGTTCTAAAACTATTTAGTGAAAATCTTTTACGTAAAAAAAACTGGTTAATAGAACCAGCTTTTTTTACTTCATTTGACGTTGAACGCTTTATTTACTTAAATATAAATTTCGCTCACTGTAAATATTCTGAAAATATTCGTCCTGTAAACTATCAATAAAATAAATGGCTTCACCAGTTGACTTCATTTCAGGACCTAATTCTTTCTGTATTTCAGGAAATTTTTCATAACTAAATACTGGTATTTTTATGGCATATCCCTTTTTCTTCGGCTCGAACTTAAAGTCTTTAACTTTAGCACCAAGCATAACTTTTGTAGCATAATTCACGTATGGCTCATCGTAAGCTTTAGCGATAAATGGTACAGTTCGTGATGCTCTGGGGTTCGCTTCAATAATATACACAATCCCATCCTTTATGGCAAATTGAATATTGAGCAAACCTACTGTATTCAAAGCTACCGCTATGGTTTTAGTATGTTCTTCCA
The DNA here is from genome assembly GCA_029237825.1 of Bacteroidota bacterium. Lineage (GTDB taxonomy): Bacteria > Bacteroidota > Bacteroidia > B-17B0 > Aurantibacillaceae > UBA4416. The sequence goes on from JAQZBQ010000001.1 coordinate 351,208, forward strand.
TCTGACGTAATACGTCATCCGATAAATCAAAGGTTGGTAACACGGCATAACTATCACCACTATGAATACCAGCCGGCTCAATGTGTTCCATCATCCCAATTATATAAACATCTTTCCCGTCACAGATGGCATCCGCTTCCGCTTCAATGGCACCTTGCAAAAAATGATCTAACAATACCTTGTTATCCGGCAAATCATTCAGCAACTTTACCACATGTTGTTCCAGTTCCTCTTCATTGATCACAATCTTCATCGATTGTCCGCCAAGTACATAACTCGGACGAACAAGCAATGGAAACCCTAACTCTTTTGATAGGTTGATTGCTTCTTCGGCATCATTAATTACACCAAATTTAGGATAGGGAATGTTATTCTCTTTTAATAACGTAGAGAAACTTCCCCTGTCTTCGGCCAGATCCAATGATTTAAAATCGGTGCCGATTATTTTAATACCATACCGTTCAAGTTTTTCTGCCAATTTTAAAGCCGTTTGGCCGCCAAGCTGAACGATCACTCCCTCGGGTCTTTCATGAAGAATAATGTCATAAATATGTTCCCAGAAGACAGGTTCAAAATAGAGTTTATCTGCCGTACTAAAATCCGTACTAACGGTTTCAGGATTACAGTTGATCATGATAGTTTCATAACCCATTTCTTTTGCAGCTAATACGCCATGCACACAACTGTAATCAAACTCTATTCCCTGGCCAATCCGGTTAGGCCCGGAGCCTAAAATAATCACTTTCTTTTTATCCGTACGCATACTTTCATTTTCATCCTCGAAAGTGGAATAATAGTAAGGAGTTTTTGCTTCGAATTCGGCAGCGCAAGTATCTACTAATTTAAATACTCTGTTTATGTTAAACTCTTTTCGTTTATTATAAACTTCACTTTCAAGACAGCGTAATAAATGCGCTACCTGACGGTCAGCATATCCCATTTGCTTGGCCTCATACAATAAATCTTTAGGGATATCTGAAAGTCTGTATTTGCTGATTTCGTTTTCCAGGGCGATCATTTGTTCAATTTGCTCCAGGAACCACATATCGATGCGAGTGAGTTTTTGGATGGTTTTAATAGAAATCCCCAGTTTCATTGCATCATAAATCATGAACAAACGATTCCAGCTTGGTCTTTCAAGACCAGCCAATAATTCGGACTGGTTGGTGTTTTCTTTACCATCAGCACCTAATCCGTTACGTTTTATTTCTAAACTCTGACAGGCCTTTTGAAGGGCTTCCTGGAACGATCTGCCTATAGCCATGACTTCGCCTACAGATTTCATCTGAAAACCAAGTTCACGATTACAACCTTTGAATTTATCGAAGTTCCAACGAGGAATTTTCACAATGACATAATCCAAAGTTGGTTCAAAATACGCTGAAGTGGATTTAGTAATCTGATTGATCAATTCATCAAGCGTGTACCCAATTGCCAATTTACTGGCAATACGGGCGATGGGGTAACCCGTTGCTTTACTTGCCAGGGCTGAAGATCGCGAAACACGAGGATTAATTTCGATCGCGATGATTTCCTCTTTTTCATCATCACTTACTGCAAATTGCACATTACAACCACCTGAAAAATTCCCTATACTACGCATCATTTTGATAGCCATAGTCCGCATCTTTTGATAGGTGCTATCACTCAATGTTTGCGCCGGCGCAACAGTAATACTGTCGCCAGTGTGAACCCCCATCGGATCAAAATTTTCAATCGAGCAAATTATCGCCACATTGTCATTTCTATCGCGAAGAAGTTCTAATTCGTATTCTTTCCATCCTAAAACTGCTTTATCTATCAACACTTCATGAATTGGTGAAGTTTGCAAACCGCGATTTAATAAATGATCGTAATCTTCTTTTTTGTAAACAACCGATCCTCCACTCCCTCCTAGCGTAAACGAAGGCCTGATCACTAATGGAAAACCAAATTCCTGAGCAATGGATTTACCTTCGAGAAAAGATTTCGCAATTTTAGAAGGTGCCATTGCTACTCCGATTTCTTCCATGCGCGCACGAAACAAGTCCCGGTCTTCCGTAACCTTAATGGCGTTAATATCCACGCCAATCATCCTTACATTATACTTCTTCCAAATCCCGAGGTCATCACATTTTAGTGCGAGATTAAGCGCCGTTTGACCTCCCATGGTGGGTAACACAGCATCAATCTTGCGTTCTTCCAAAATTTTCATAATGGACTTTACCTCTAGAGGTAAGAGGTATATATGATCGGCAGTAACTTTATCCGTCATAATTGTAGCGGGATTGGAATTTATTAAAGTAACTTCAATTCCTTCTTCACGCAAACTTTTGGCTGATTGCGAACCTGAGTAATCAAACTCACAAGCCTGGCCAATAATGATAGGTCCTGAACCAATAATTAAAACGGATTTTATAGATGTATCTTTCATATTAATTTAATGTTTGCAGGTTAGGAATGATAAGAGAAGTTAATAGGAGAAAAAAGGCTAATCCATTAAATTTCACTATAAATCCTTCAAACCATTGGAAAAAACAAACTTGGTAAAGATAGCGCTTTGATGGGTTTTTTCGAATTAAGATTTTAACATTTAATTAATAGAGGTCACGTAACTTTAATTTGTAAGTTTAAAATGTGTTTCGTTGTGCGCATATCGTTTCCTGGATTTTTACATTCCTTTCATTTTTGAGTTTTGCGCAAGACGAGTATGTGGTTTTTTCACCCCGCGACTATGTAAAAAATCCTGCGAAAACGGCAGGGTATTTGGAATTAGGGGGTAATGCAGGATTATATTCGCTTAACATTGAGAGAATTTATCATTATCGGGAAAAAATTAAACTGAGCGTTCGCATTGGTTTTGCACCGCACTTCAATGGCATTTATATCGAGCAGATTTATATAACAGAAAACAATTTCATTTTTTTAAAAAACCCGCATCATGTGGAAATTGGTTTAGGTGGAACCATGCAACGCAGATTTAATGAACTTCCTGGGAAACCGGACAGGTACGTTTGGGAAAACATTGTTTTTGGGGTTGGAAGGGCTGGATATCGCTACCAAAAACAGGATGACGGTTTCTTTTTCAGGGCGGCAATTACACCTGTTATCACTAGCAGGGATGCCCTCGGGTTTCACAGCAATTATTTCCAGTTCTGGGCCGGACTCTGCCTTGGCCTTAGCTTTTAGTGTATGTTATTGACCAATAAACGTGTTTTTGTTTATGATCCCAATAACTTCACCTTTCAATGCCTTTCCTAAAAATCCTGAGTTTTTATTAGACGACACAATTTGAGATTTGGTAAATACGTTGCTTTTTTCAGGATTAAACAACGTGAGGTTGGCACGCTCCCCTTCCTTTACCTTAACCTCAGGCAGTCCTAGAATGTTTCTGGGATTTGAGGTAAGGACATTAACCGTTAGTTCGAGTGCAACCTTCTTCTCCATTGCTTTATTTAGAACACCAAAACAACTTTCCAAGCCTATCATTCCGTCATCCGCATGATCAAACTCCAGATCCTTGCTTTCCACATCCTGAGGTATATGATCACTTACAATAACATCGATCGTTCCGTCAGCAAGGCCCTTTTTTAAAGCCTCAATATCTTCTTTGGTTCTCAGAGGCGGATTAAGTTTAAAGTTTGTATCAAAACCTTCCAATTCTGAATCGTCTAGCAACAAATTATAAGCAGCTACACCGCAGGAAACATTTAATTTTTTTGCTTTCGCTCTTCTTAAAATTTCTACGCTTCCTTTTGTGCTGATGGTAGGTATATGAAGTTTTCCGCCCGCATATTCCAAAACTTGAAGGTTTCTCTGAAGCATGATTTCTTCAGCAAGGGCCGGCATTCCTTTTAAACCCAATCGCGTTGAAACTGCACCTTCATTCATTAAACCACCATGTGATATCGTTTTATCATCGCAATGGGTGATAATAAAGCTGCCAATGTTTTTGGCATACTGAAGGGCGCGTAAAATCAAACCGGCATCTTTCACTGCTTTTTTATAATCACCAAAAGCAACGGCGCCCGATAATTTCATATCATACATTTCTGACAAATCTCTCCCCTCCTGAAGCGCGCTAAGTGTCCCAACCGGAAATACTTCCACTGGATTTAACTTTGATTTATTAATGACATAATCGATCTGCCCTTTATTTTGGAGTGGCGGATTTGTTCCACTCATCAGTGCTACACCGGTAAATCCGCCCTTAGCGGCGGCCTTCAAACCATTTTCCAAAGTCTCTTTGTGCTCAAATCCAGGATCGCAAAAATTAACCTGCATGTCGAACCATCCTGCCGACACGTGTAAATTCTCACTGCTGATTACCTTCATACCTTTTTCGGGCTGAATTGATTTTCGGATTTGTGTGATCACACCGCGCTCAATAAGTAAATCCATCGTCTTTCCATTATAAGGACTTTCAGAATCGATAATGGTAGCTTGCTTGATTAATGCATTCATCTTTAGATTTTAAAAGAGCAAAACACTCTTTGTTATTAATTTGGTTTGTATATAAAGTTGGCCTTTCTCGGGTATTTATCACAAAAATTCAAAGTTGTTAATTCCGAAATAGTCTGATAATTAAAATTTCACTGAGTAAAAACAATAAGGCTAAAATTAAAAACAATTTCCATAATTTTTTATTCCCATCGACTTCCTTTAAAACCTGTTCTAATGAATCGCCGCTTGGTGAAAGAATTCTGATATTGTTTAATCCCGTTTCATCCAACTGTTGTTGAATCTCGCCAATTGTATGAAATGTCAAATCAGATTCCCTACGGTCAAAATTGAAAGAGAGCATTTTAAGAACTAGGGTATCGTTTAAAATTTTATAATGTCCTGCTTGTGTGATCTGGCTTTGCGTGAACAGGGTTGTGGCATTTTCAATCACGCGGGATTCGGGGATAATATCGAGTTTTGGTTTATTATCTGTAGTCTCGTTTTCATCCTTGATAATATGTAGTGGCTTATCTGTTTCATTAGTAATGTTATTTAAAACTATAGGCTCATTTACCCCGGTATTGTAATAAATTCGCGTAGGCCTCAAACTTAATATCGACATCTTAATAAGTGTTGGAACAAACAATGCATGTCTCAATAAATTAGTAGCTGTTTCATCCGATGGTGTCGAAAACAGATATATTTTTCCATTACCAAACCGGTTTAAAGAAATCAAAAAATCACCGTTTTGTAACCTTACCAGAGATTCTGAACTGTTTCGGGTTGCCTTCACAAATTCAAAATGTTCAAATACTTTCGGAAGATCCATTCGTTGGTCAACCCTCTCAAACACGCCTTCGTACAGGCCTTGCTCAAAGTTTATTTCCTGTGTTCTTGTATCGGACGAATCCAACCGCAGAACTTGCGGCAGTTGAAGCAGCTTAAATGCATTGTTGTAGGAAGATATATCCGCATTCTTCGATGGAAAAACAACCAGACTACCACCGTTTGAAACAAATTTCTGAAGTTCGGAAGCCAGACCCGAAGTTAGGTTCGTCAACTCATTTAAAACAATGATATGAGATTCCGGAAACAGCCGATAGTCAATCGCAGTTTCATTACTTTCTCCGTATTCAAACAAACTATCACCCTGCATTAATGATCGGAAATTCCCTGATGTCCGGGTATCCTTTCCATTGATTACAAGGCTCTTTATCGTGGTGTGTGCATCAAAACTAAAATAAAAATCATCATCGTAGGTAATTGGGTCGTCTTCAATTCTTAAAACGCCTTTATTAATTCCATTTGTTTTTATCGTAAAAGAGAGGCTCACGTCCTTCTTCCCGCCCTCTGAAATATCATAAGAACTGAGGGACACCTGGGATCCATTGAGAAACAATTTTAATGTCCCATTCACAATCGCTTTTTCACTTTTATTCACAATTGAGGCATGAAGGATCTGATGCGTCCCAAATTGCTGTACCGGAGATTCAAACCAAACGCTATCAATGAACACGTTATTCGACTCGGAAGCCTCAACAGGAACGAGGTTTACCGCGATTGTGGTATCACAATCACTTTTTTTCATGAATCCGGCATTTTTCTGAAAATCACTTAATAGGTAAATCCGCTTATTCCCGCGGTAACTATTTTGCAAAAAATCCTGCTGACGTTTTAAAATATCGTTTAACATACGGGAAGCCGATGATATTTTAATTTCATTAAGCTGTTCTAAAAACTCATCTCTTGATAAAAACCGTTGATGCTTTCCTTCAAAATCGTTGGTAATTAATTGAATTTTATCTTCAGCATCAAGAGAACCCGCAATTTGCGCGGCATATTCTTTTGCATTTTCCAACAAACTTCCTTTACGGTTTGTGGATTCCATAGAGTAAGAATTATCCACGTAAATACTTACCGACCTGACTCCTACTTCAGTTTTCGTTGACCCCGGAATGAATGGTTGGGCAAAAGCGAAAACAAGCGCAGTGATTGCCAAAACACGCATGGCTAATATCAAAAGCTCCTTTAGTTTTGATTTGCTATCGCTTTCCTGTTTAAGTTCTTTTAATAAATGAACGTTGGTGAAATATATTTTCTTGTACTTTCTGAAGTTGAAAAGATGAATAATTATAGGGATTGATATAGCGAACAATCCAAATAAAAATGTGGGAAACAAGAAATTCATCACCTGTAAAAATACATTTTTTTAAGATATGAGGTTTTTAACGAACGATGCGAACAATTTTCACCACTCTTGTTTATTCACCTTATTACAAAAACTTCACTTTTTTTCTTGCACCCCCCCATTTTTTAATATACTTTTGCCAAAAACATGACATTTTTCAATAACACCCCCCAATAAATTATAAAATTATGAGCACAAGACGCGTTTTAGCCATGCAGGATGTTGTAAAAAGAACTCCGGTTGAATTCAATAACAACAACCAACAAGTCTCACAATATTATGGATCCAATGTATTTGGTTTGGATGCCATGCGTGAATTCCTTTCCGAAGAAGCCTTTAACAGCATTCAAAACTCCATGAATCAGGGAACAATTGTTGAACGAAAAATGGCAGACCAGGTAGCAGCCTGTATGAAAGCCTGGGCTCAGAGCAAAGGCGTTACTCATTTTACGCATTGGTTTCAGCCTCTTTCCGGTGCAACGGCTGAAAAACATGATGGCTTTTTTGAACCAATTGAAGGCGGACGTGCGATTGAACGTTTTAGCGGAAATGCGTTAGTTCAGCAAGAACCCGATGCATCCTCTTTTCCTAACGGTGGTATTAGAAACACTTTTGAAGCCCGTGGTTACACTGCCTGGGACCCAACATCGCCAGCATTCATCTGGGGCGAAACATTATGTATTCCAACAATCTTTATTTCTTATACAGGAGAATCACTCGATTTTAAAACCCCGCTATTAAAAGCCCTCCATGCTGTGGATAGAGCGGCTACGGATGTGTGTCAGTACTTCGATAAAAATGTAACCAAAGTTATAGCCACACTTGGTTGGGAGCAGGAATATTTTTTAATTGACTCTGCCTTGTATAATATCCGGTACGATATTCACCAAACAGGCAGAACTTTATTTGGCCACGCGGCTGCCAAGGGTCAGCAGTTGGAAGACCACTACTGGGGCTCTATTCCGGAGAGAGTTTCCGCCTACATGCGCGATTTTGAATACGAGGCGCATCTATTGGGAATCCCCGTTCGCACACGGCATAACGAAGTAGCCCCCGCTCAGTTTGAATGCGCACCGGTATTTGAAGAAACCAATCTGGCCGTTGACCATAATTTATTACTGATGGACGTAATGGAAAAAGTTGCTATCCGCCATAACTTCCGTGTACTAATGCACGAAAAGCCCTATGCCGGCGTAAACGGAAGCGGCAAACACAATAACTGGAGCTTGGCTACCAATACCGGAAAAAACTTATTATCGCCGGGGAAAACACCGAAAACAAATTTACAGTTCCTTACTTTTTTCATTACCACGGTTCGTGCTGTTTATGAGCATGCGGATTTACTGCGTGCTTCCATTGCCTCCGCAAATAACGATCACAGGTTGGGTGCGAACGAAGCGCCTCCTGCAATCATGTCCGTATTTCTTGGAGAACAGCTTTCTAAAGTGCTCGATGAATTGGAAAAATCGGTGCATTCAGGTAAAATGAGTCCTGAAGAAAAAACCGCTCTAAAAATGAACATCGGCCGTATTCCTGATATATTATTGGATAACACCGATCGTAACCGAACGTCTCCTTTTGCGTTTACGGGAAATAAATTTGAATTCAGAGCGGTTGGATCAAGCGCTAACTGTGGCGGGCCGATGACTGTATTGAATGCGATTGTTGCGGATCAACTTGTAGCATTTAAAAACGAGGTTGACGCGTTGATCAATAAAAAAGTAGAAAAAGATGAAGCCATTTTTCAAATACTTAAAAAATATATAATTGAAAGCAAAAAAATCCGATTCGAAGGAAATGGTTATGGCGATGCGTGGAAAGCAGAAGCAAAAAAACGCGGCTTAAATAATATTCCAACTACTCCGGGTGCATTAGAAGCAATGATTTCAAAGAAAACATTGAATATGTTTGAATCACAGGGGATTTTAAACCATCGTGAACAGGAAGCAAGATATGAAATCGCACTTGAAACCTATACCAAAAAAATCCAGATCGAGTCGCGTATCATTGCGGATATGGTAAGCAACCAGATAATTCCTGCAGCGCTCAACTACCAGAAAACCCTGGTAGAGAATGTGCGTGGGATGAAGGAGATACTTTCTCCCGCTGAGTTTAAAGTCGTTGCTAAAAGCCAATTGGAACTCATCAAAGAAATTTCCGAAAAAGTTACCATCATTAAGACAGAAGCGGAATTAATGACAGAGGAGCGGAAAAAGGCCAATAAACTGGATAATGCCAAGAAACAAGCTCATGCTTATTGCGAGAAAGTGAAGCCTTATTTTGAGTCGATGCGTTATAATGTAGATAAACTCGAAGGCATCGTAGATGACGCGACATGGCCTTTACCTAAATATCGCGAAATGCTATATTTAAGATAAAACCCAGTAAAACAGCGACGAACTTCCCGTTTTTTCTCAATAAATTTTTGAAGTTTTAAAATAATATATATATTAGCACCTTACAAAGTTTAATTTACCTATGAAAAACTTAAAAAACCTAGCACTAACCACTTTCGCTATGTTAGCGTTTGTATTTTCTGTAAGCGCTCAGAAAAATTATTTAAAAGATGCTGATGTTGCCTATGAAAATCATCAGTATTTTAATGCGATTGAGCTTTATAAGCAAGCTTATACAAAGGTTAAGAAGGCGGATGCTAAGGCGAAAATATTATATAGAACAGGAAATTCCTATCATGAAATTAATGATTTAAAAGGTGCTGAGACATATTACAGCAAAGCGATCAAGGCTAAATACCCGGACCCAATTGTTTACCTGAATCTTGCTGATGTTTTAAAGACTCAACAGCGTTACGAAGAGGCGATTGTAGAATATAACAACTATAAAAAAGAAATGCCGTCTGACCCTCGCGGTGAGAACGGGATTAAATCCTCTGAGCTAGCTAAACAATGGAAAGATGCTAAGAACACGCCAGAAACCCGCATGAAAGTGGACAACATGGCGTTATTGAATTCCAAAGAGTCGGATTTCAGTCCGGCTTATGCAGATAAGAAATTTACTACGCTTATTTTTACTTCTACCCGTCCGGGAGGTCAGGGCGCTATCGACGTGACTACAGGCCAAAACCACTCTGACTTATACGAGGCAAAATTAGATAAAAATGGAAAGTGGAGCACTCCGGCACCGTTAGCAAGTACAATCGTATCTAAAATGAACGAGGCATCAGTAGCGGTTTCTAAAAAAGGCGATGTGATGTTTATGACCCGTTGTCCTGAAGGAAAAAACAAACAATTGAAATGTCAATTGTACGTTTGTAAAAAACAAGGTCCATCATGGGCTGAACCTGAGTTATTGCCATTCTGCGTTGATTCAATTCCATTTGCACACCCATCAATCTCTGTAAATGGAAAAGTATTGTACTTCACATCAAAATTACCTGGTGGTTATGGCGGAAAAGACATTTGGATGAGTGTTTACGATGATAAAGGTAAAGCCTGGGGTCAACCGGTAAATGCTGGCCCATCCATTAACACTCAGGGCGATGAAATGTACCCGTACATAGCTGAAGACGATAAAACACTTTACTTTTCATCAAACTACCACTTAGGCATGGGTGGTTTGGATATTTTTAAAGCTGAAAAAGGCGCTGATGGAAAATTCACTAAAGCTCCTGAAAATTTGAAATACCCAATGAATTCTGCCGGAGATGATTTCGGGATCATTTTCGAAGGTAAAAAAATGAAAGGATATTTCACATCTAACCGTGAAGGTGGAAAAGGAAGTGATGATATTTATTCGTTTATCTTACCTCCATTAAATTTCAACTTAACCGGTACTGTAGTTAGTGCCGAAAACAATGAGCCAGTATCGAACGCGCTCATCCATTTAAAAGGTTCAAGTGGTGACATGTATGAATTTAAGACAACTGCGGATGGTAAATACAACTTTAAGTTAAAAGAAAATACCTCATATGAAGTTACAGTTGCTACCGATAAGAGTACAATGTCACAAACTTTTAAATTGGGTTTCCTTGCTAATAAAGACATGGGCAAACTTACAACCGTGGATGAAAATGAATCAAAAGATTTCGTAAAAGATTTCGCACTTACACCGGTGAAAGCTGAAATCCGTTTCCCAGCAGTTCAGTACGATTTAGGAAAAGCTACTTTGCGTCCTGAATCGAAAGATTCTTTGAATTTCTTATACCAAACATTAATCGACAATCCTTCTATTGTTATCGAATTACAAGCACACACGGATAGCCGTGGTAACAATAAAGCAAACCAGGAATTATCTGAAGCGCGTGCAAAATCCTGTGTAGATTATTTAAACGTTGAAAAAAAGATTCCATTAGAGCGTCTAAAATCTAAAGGTTGGGGTGAAGAGAAATTGTTAATTAAAGACGCTGTAATTAACAAAGCAAAAACAAAAGAAGAAAAAGAAGCATTGCACCAGAAAAACCGTCGTACAGTTTTCCGTATCGTAAACTGGGACTATGTTGATCCAAATGCACCAAAATCGGATAAGCCTATTTACAAACCTCAGGTAAAAGGTGAAGAAAATTCTGAAGATGTAGAATAATTCACTTTAAAAAAATTTAAAAAACCCCTTCAGATTTGGAGGGGTTTTTTCTTACATCAATCCCGCAAATAATGTTAATTACAAGGTTAATGTATTAAAAACCTTAATTTTACTGCACAAAAGAATAACCGTGAGAGACTTAATTTGGACCATTATCGGCCTGTGGATTGTATGGAAAATTTTCAACGCTTTTACCGGTAAGCAAAAATCCCATCATAATCGGCCAGACTTTCAACCTAATAAGGAAGGAGAACTAAAAGTGAATAAAAATGGTTCAACCAATAACCGTTTTAATCCTGACTGTGCGGAGTATGTAGATTATGAAGAAGTAAAATGAGAGCCGGCCTAATTTATATTGTTGTCTTAAACCTAATTTTGACGGTAGGATTTGGCCAGGAAAATCCACCCACAAACGTTCCCCCTGCCCAGAACAATCAATCAACACTTTTACCAAAAGATTTTAGCAGCTTTAAAGAACGTTTGTTTTTTGGAGGAAATGTAGGCGCTTGGTTTGGATCTACAACATACCTGAATATTTCTCCGTTAGTAGGATATAGAGTCACTAAAAAATTCTCGGTAGGCGTTGGGGGCACTTATAACTATTTTAGCCAAACTTATATGAATCAGAAATACACTTCTACAATTTATGGAAGTAATGTATTTGCCCGCTATTTAGTCCTTGAAAATGTTTTCGCGCAGGTAGGATGGGACCGCTTAAGTGTTTCCGATTACACCTCACCGATTCCGAACAGCCGAGTTTGGATACATAATTTATTAGTGGGTGGCGGAGTACGGCAACCATTTTCGGATAAAGGCAGTTTTATAGCTGCAGTATTCTATAACATTAATCAAACCCCTTTATCGCCCTACCCCAATCCAATTATTCAGGTTGGATTTAATATTGGAATATAGTTTATAAGTCAAAAATAATTATCATTTTTGTATTCTATTACTCTTGCGTTTGTTTCGAATGTTTTCGAAAAGTATACAAACAGTTGTGGTAAATGCTTAAAAGCTTAGCATTGAATTTGCCCAGGTGTTGGAATGGTATACAAGTACGCTTGAGGTGCGTATGTCGCAAGACGTGGGAGTTCGAGTCTCCTCCTGGGTACAAGCAAAACCTCAGTTTAAAACTGAGGTTTTTGTTTTTAACACCAAAATCTCTCATTTATTATTTTTGAGATTTTAACACAATACTTAGAAGATAAAAAGTATTGCGTAAAACTATTTTGCTGAACAGGCATTTCTGTAAATGCCTGATTTCAGCGATTTCAAAGACGATGCAGAAACACGTAAAAAGTTGTTTGACGATTTTAAACTGTTAAACAATGTTCACCGACGTAACTTTGAATTAAAATAAAATATTTGTACCATGAACACATTAAGAAACAAGTTTTGGGCACTGCTTTTGATCACGCCAGTAGCCTTTTTAAGCTGTAAAAAAGACGATCAACTATCCCCGGTAATCAATTCAAGTACTACCGTAAATAACCAACCAAATACTGCGGAATATAAATGGAAAGTAAGCTCCTATAATATAGGCCGTGTTTCAGAAACGAATGCTTTAAATCAATACAAATTCAAGATCACAGATACTGGAATTGAATCATGGAAGGATAACCTTGTTGAGAAAGGAACCTGGGCTTTGGCACAAGACAGTGTGACGATTAACTTTTCAAATACTGCTAACTTAGCCAAATTAAATCAACGGTGGAAAGTGGTGAACATTTCGCCAAAAAAGATCACACTGGAGCATCTAAATAAAGAAGGCGAAAAAATAAGCGTTAATTTTTCCAGTGCAGTAGATGCAGGTGAAAATCCAAATCAAGGTTTCAATCCTGAGATCGCTGAACCTACCATTATAGACAACACCAACTCTCAGCCTTAGTATAACTAAGAACACTCAAGAAGGCTGTTCATTACTGAACAGCCTTTTTTATGTTAGAAATTCATAGCACACAATCTTCTAATTAAAACATGTATAGGAAAAATAAACAAAAGGAACTTCGTCTGAAAATCCCTATATTGAATGCTAAATTAAATTATGGGACACATTCCGGACTTAATATTAGACCTTGCACTCATCCTTATAGCCAGCTCGGTGGTTGTGTTGCTATTTAAACGAATTAAACAACCACTCGTTCTTGGGTATATCATTGCTGGTTTTTTAGTTGGTCCATATTTTAAATTGTTTCCCACCATTGCTGATTTAGACAATATAGAAATCATCGCTGAACTTGGTGTTATATTTCTTTTATTTGGCTTAGGACTTGAATTCAGTTTTAAAAAATTAATGCGGGTAGGTGGTTCTGCTTCCATTACAGCATTTGTCGAAATCATTTTTATAACAACCTCGGGATACCTTTTGGGGAAATGGTTGGGTTGGTCAACAGTAGACAGCTTATTCCTCGGTGGTATGCTAGCAAGTTCTTCAACTACAATTATTATTCGTGCATTTGACGAATTGGGAGTGAAAACGAAGCAATTTGCGACCATCGTTTTTGGAGTTTTAATTGTTGAAGACATTGTTGTGATTCTCCTGATGGTATTACTATCCACCATGGCTGTTACCCAACAGATACAAGGAGGGGAAATTGCCTTCACGGTTTTGAAATTGTTATTTTTTCTTGCGCTTTGGTTTATCATGGGGATCTTCCTTCTTCCTTCCTTTCTCAAAAAATCCAAAAAGTGGTTAGATGATGAAAATCTACTCATTCTCTCACTGGGACTTTGTCTTGGAATGGTGGTTCTCGCAGTAAAAGCAGGATTCTCAGCTGAACTAGGCGCATTTATTATGGGCAGTATCATCGCGGAAACAACCTCTGCTGAAAAAGTAGAGCACTTAATCAAACCAATCAAAGATTTATTTGGCGCTGTTTTTTTTGTTTCCGTCGGGATGCTCATTGACCCTCAAACCATTTTGCAATATAAATGGTCAGTGATCGCTGTGACGCTTTTGACTTTATTCGGAAAGATCTTCAGTACAACAATCGGAGCGGTCATTTCAGGACAACCAATGAAACAATCTGTTCGTGTAGGATTGAGTATGGCTCAAATTGGAGAGTTTGCATTCATTGTAGCAGCGCTGGGAGTTTCTCTAAAAGTGACCTCGGATTTTTTATTTCCTGTAGCAGTAGGGGCTTCTGCAATTACAACTTTTACAACACCCTATTTAATCAAATACTCCGATCCGCTTTATAATTTTATTGAAAAACTTCTGCCAGACAAACTGGTGACCCGATTAAACCGTTATTCATCAGATACTCAACATATACAGGCAGAAAGCGGTTGGAAGACTCTGTTAGCATCTTACGCAAAAATCCTCTTCACCAACGGAATTGTGCTGATTTCTATTGCTCTGATGATCCGGTTCGGCACGCCATATCTTAATTCAATAATTGAAAACGAAACATTTCGGAATGTAATCATATCGCTCATCGCACTTGCTTTGGCTACTCCATTCATTTGGGCAATTATGGCAAGAAAGCCTAATAACGCTATTTATAAAGAATTCTGGCTAAGAAAAAAGATTTATCGGAGAGGACCACTACTATTCATTGAAATTGTAAGAGTCATTCTGGGAATTGTCCTCATCGGCTTATGGGCTCTCTATTTTTACAAACCACTCATAGCTCTACTCGTAATTTTTCCGATCGCCCTCATTGTTTTTCGGATTTTCAAGAAACGTATTGAAGAATTTTATAGTCGTATTGAGGGACGATTTATTACCAACTTATCCGAACGTGATGAAGCAGCTTATAACACCCTGGAAGCAACCGTAAATCGAAAAAACACAGAAATAGAGACTCATTTAAGTCCTTATGATGCTCACATTGTGCAACTCGAAATTCCACCGCATGCAACATTTATCGGAAAAGACCTTTCGCAATTGGGTTGGCGAGAAAAATACGGAATCAACATTGTTTACATCCGACGGGGAAATGGTATTATTCATATTCCCTCCCGTGATAACATTTTAATCCCTTTTGATAAAGTCGGTTTATTGGCTACAGACGAACAAATCACCTCATTAAAATCATATTTTGATGAACAGGAAGTTGCTGATATACAGGATATCCAAATTGAAGACGTGGGTCTCCATCAATTTATAATTGGAGAGAACCATTGGCTCAAAGGGGAAACAATAAGAACATCAGGGATAAGAGAGCAAGCCCATGGAATTGTCATTGGAATTGAACGCAGTGGTAACCGAATTCTGAATCCCGATTCTACAACCGTGTTTGAAACTGGTGACGTTATCTGGGTAGTAGGAAATATCAAAAAAATTAAGCAATTTAAAAAAAGCCATAAACGTTTGGTTTAATGAAACTAATAACCATTAAAGAATGATGATCAAAAAAATATTGGTTCCAACTGATTTCTCGGAAACAGCAGATAATGCTTTAATGTATGCGTGTTCAATGGCCATAACTTTAAACGCCGAAATAGAAATCGTTCACGTTTTTATGGTACCTCTTTTAACGGCACGTGGCATTCCCATTTTACCCGAAAACGATGTCCTACAATCCGATTTAAAATACGCAACAGAAAAACTCGAAAAATTAAAAGCTTCTGTTTCAGAACATCATAATCTGAAGTTACATATCAATGCGGTGTTAATTCATTGGCAAATCGAATTTACAGAAGCAGTTCACAACCAAAACGCCGACTTAATTATTATTGGTAATACAGGGGCTACAGGATTAAAAAAAATCTTTATGGGAAGCAACGCAGCACGAATCATACGCGACGCGCCGGTGCCAGTGATAGCTGTGCCACGAAATGCTTCATTTAAACACTTGAAGAAAGCAGGATTTGCCTATGACGGTCTTCCATTAAATAACTTATCAAAGTTTAGAATTTTAAAGCTACTAAAAAGCATACCTGGTGTCACAATACAAGCTTTTCAAATCATTACTGGAAAGTCACCATCTGTTTTATTCCCGCCAGAATTAACTGAATTCGTTTCTACCCCAGAATACATTGAAATACACGATGATGATGTGTACAACGGGATTTTAACAGCAGTTGAATTAAATCAATACGACATGGTTATTCTTCTTCCCCGAAAAAAAGGTTTTTTCAGAAACCTGATTTACGGAAGCATAACCGATCGCGTTGGTTATGAACTATGTGTGCCCTTGCTCGCTATCCGGGAATAAGGAATCATTTCCAACCTCCTCCTAAAGACCTGTAAAGATTAATCACTGTTACGTTTTGTCTTTTATTATAATTCACCAGTTCCCGTTGTGATTGAAGGGCGTTTTTCTGAGCCATAATCACCTCCATGTAATTCGCACGGCCAGCCTTAAATAGTTCCGAGGAAGTAATTACAGATTGCTTCAGGACTTCTACTTCCTCGGCTTTAGTCTTATACATCTCGGTAATATTTTTAATTGCATTTAACGCGTTTGAAACTTCCATAAACCCATTCACTACACGTTTTTCATAATTAATATAAGCTGTTCTTTGTTCAGCTTTAGACATCATTAAATCTGCTTTCAGACGTCTTCTGTTTAATAAAGGAGCCGCTAAGCCCGCTGCAGCGCTATAAGCCAGTGAAGCCGGTGCATCAAATAGTAACGCAGCACTAAACGATTGCAGGCCTAAAAACGCGTTGATATTGATACTTGGAAAAAAAGCCTTTCTTGCCGCAACCACATCAGCTCCGGTTGCCTTTAATTCAAATTCAGCCTGCCTTATGTCAGGACGATTGATTAACAGATCATCCGGGTTACTGGTTTTAATTGCTGTCTGTATGTGATTGGAATGAATCGTAGAATCGCGCTTAACAGCACGCGGGTAGCTTCCGCATAAGAAATTTAATTTACTTTCACACTCAATGAGTTGTTGCCTTACCTCTAACAAACTTGCTTTTGAATTTAATAATTGGGCTCGCATCATTTCAACAGCAAGTTCATTTGCCCTGGCTGTTTGCTTTTGCATAATTATCACGTCAAGAGCGTTCTGTTGCAATTTTATATTACTTTCTAATATTTCTATCTCCTCATCCAGTGCTAATAAATCAAAATAAGTTGCTGAAACTTCAGCGATCAAATTTGTGACAATCAAATCCTTCCCATATTCACTGGCGATGAATCGTGCGGCGACAGCCTTTTTCTTATCCTTTAATTTACCGTATAGATCAATCTCCCACGATGAATGTACACCTACATAATAATCGGGAAGTGGATTTGGAATTTGTTGGTCCTTGCTAATATTCGTGGAAAATTGTGTATCATAATTTCCAACACCATCCATCGTGTAATCTCCAAATTTTCTTTGACCAACGCTTCCTGCCAATGAAAGATCCGGTAAACGAATGCCTTTTGTAAACCTAATACCTGCTCGCGACATTTCAACTTTTTGCAAAGCCAGTTGCAAATCGAAATTATGTTTCAACGAACTATCTATTAGTATAGCCAATTGCTTGTCGAAAATGAGCTCCCGCCAGTCCTTAATCCGGGAGAAGGAACTGTCATTCCCTAAATTATAATTGGATGGAAGTTTGCTAGTGTTTTTTACAACTAACATTTCGGCAGGTTTACAACCTGCAAAGATGCCTGACAAAGCAATGATAAAAAAGCCAATGCTTAGTTTCTGGTTCTTTAAATCAACTGTGGAACGTTTTTTCTTTTCATTTACCCCCGCAAAAAGCACATATAACCCTGGAATAACTAGTACTCCGAAAATAGTCCCAAATAACATTCCGCCCGCTGCCGCTGAACCAATGGTTTTATTTCCAATAGCGCCTGCACCCGAAGCAAGTATTAGTGGAATTAACCCTGCAATAAAGGCAAAAGATGTCATTAAGATAGGACGCAGTCGTGACATGGCACCTTCAATTGCCGCTTCCAAAACGGTTTTGCCTTCTTTCTGTTTGTGTATCGCAAATTCCACAATCAAAATCGCATTTTTTCCCAGTAAACCAATCAGCATTACCATGGCAACCTGGGCGTAAATATTATTCTCTAAGCCAAAGAAATACAAAGTAAAAAGGGAACCAAAAATTCCAACCGGCAACGATAACAATACAGGTAACGGTAATAAGAAACTTTCATATTGGGCTGACAATAAAAGGTAAACGAACAATAAACAAATCGCGAAGATAAATACAACCTGGTTTCCTGAAAGAATTTCCTCGCGCGTCATCCCTGACCACTCATAGGAATAACCTCGTGGTAATTTTTCCTTTGCAACCTCTTCAATTGCATTGATGGCATCACCACTGCTATACCCGGGCGCTGCTTCCCCATTTAGCATTGCAGAGATGTACATATTGTAGCGTGTTAATTGTTCGGGTCCATAAACACGTTCGATTTTGCTGAACAGCGAATAAGGAACCATCTCTCCATCTTTATTTTTCACACGCAATTTCAAAATATCTTCCGGTTGAGCTCTGAACTTGGGGTCGGCCTGAAGCATTACTTTATACATTTGGCCAAACCGAATAAAGTTCGTCGCATAAAAACTTCCCATGAGGGTTTGAAGATTACTCATTGCATTATCAACACTAATACCCTTTTTAGATGCTACATCCTGATCTACATGGATTAAATATTGAGGAAACGTTGGGTTAAAACTTGTAAATATATTTTTCACTTCTTTCCGCTTCCTTACTTCCTCCATAAAATTTTGAGTTACCCTATATGTTTCCTGAAGGTTACCTGACCCGGTTTTATCCAGTAAACGCAATTCATAACCGCTGGCATTACCAAAACCAGGAACTGCAGGCGGAGGAAAAAACTGAATCTCCGCGTCTTTTATGTGCTTTGTTTTTTCCTGGAGAACAGAAATAATATCATCCGCCGTAAGGGTTCTTTCATTCCATGGTTTTAAACTTATCGTACTCATTCCAAAGGACGCACCTGAACCATCCGTCATCATACTAAATCCTGCAAGCGTTGATACGGATTCAATTTCATTTACTGTCTTTGCTACTTCATCAATCTCACTCATCACTTTTTCTGTTCGTTCCAAGGTTGCTCCTACTGGCGTCGTAACATTTACATACACCGTTCCCTGATCTTCCGTAGGAATAAATCCCGTTGGTAAAACTTTTCCAACACCCCAGGTAGCAAAACAAAAAATAACAAGAACACCCACGGTTAAAGTTCTCCGATTCACAATCACACTCAAAAAACTACGGTACTTAAGTGCAATGGAATCATAATACCGGTTAAACCCATCAAAGAAACTGCTCAGTCCATTTTTAGGTTTTGGATGATGGTGATGATTTTTAAGCATAATAGCGCAAAGCGCAGGAGTGAGCGTGAGAGCATTAATTCCTGAAATGACAATGGATATAGCCATGGTTACGGAAAACTGTCGGTAAAAAACACCAACTGGTCCGTCGAGGAACGCTACAGGAATAAACACTGCCGACATAACAAGGGTAATGGCTACAATTGCACCGCCAATCTCACCCATTGCCTGCATAGTCGCAGTTTTAGGATCCGAATGATTTTCTTCCATTTTTGCATGAACTGCCTCTACCACTACAATCGCATTATCAACCACAATCCCGATAGCCAATACCAACGCGAAAAGCGTTAATAAGTTGATAGAAAATCCAAACAACTGCATAAAGGCAAAAGTCCCAATTAAGGACACAGGAACCGCCAGCACCGGAATAAGAGTTGAACGCCAGTCCTGAAGGAACAGAAAAACTATCAGTGCGACAAGTAAAAACGCTTCGATAAGTGTTTTAATAACTTCATAAATAGACGCATCCAAAAATCTGGAAACGTCATAACTGATAGTATAATCCATCCCTGGCGGAAACGAAGAGCTTTTAATAAACTCGAGTCGCTCTTTTATGTTGGAAATTACTTCACTTGCATTTGAACCAGGCCGTTGTTTTAAAATAATAGCAGCAGATGGTCGACCATTCTCCTTCGATAAAACATCATAGTCTAATGAACCAAATTCAACGTCGGCCACATCTTTCAGCCTCAACATCTCGCTTCCTTCAGAAACTTTAATGACAATATTCTCATACTGCTCTTTCTGAGTTAACTTTCCGGTATAACGTAGCACGTACTGTAACGCCTGTGAATTCCGCCCCGAACTCTCTCCTACCTTACCAGGGGCCGCTTCGATATTCTGAGCCCTTAATGATTGAATAATCTCGTCTGCAGAAATTTTGTACGCATCCATGCGTTGTGGTTTAAGCCAAACACGCATGGCATATTCCCTCTGTCCCATAATGTCTGCAAACCCAACGCCATCGATTCGCTTCAGCTCCGCCAAAACATTAATATCAGCAAAATTATAAATAAACTTTTCATCCAGAGTACTGTCGCTGCTCACCAGGTTTAAATACATCAACATACTGTTCACTTCCTTTTCAGTTGAAACACCGGCTTTAATAACTTCTTCAGGAAGTTCATCCAAAACAGTAGCTACCCGATTCTGCACATTCACTGCAGCTAAATCGGGGTCTGTACCGACTTTAAAATATACCTGAATAATACTGGTACCATCATTGCCTGAAACAGAAGTCATGTAAGCCATCCCTGGCACACCATTAATTGCACGCTCGAGCGGCGTAACAACTGCCTTGGCACAAACTTCCGCATTAGCTCCGGTATACTTTGTGGTTACTGCAACCGCCGGAGGAGCAATATCCGGATATTGGGTAATTGGCAGCTGATTTAAAGCCAATAGCCCTAGTAATGTAATAAACAAAGAAATTACGAGGGAGAGCACGGGCCGTTGAATGAATTTTTTTAACATGAGGTTTCTATTTAGCTTTCAACTGACTAATGATGGTTCGCATACTAATGAAATCCGGCCTAAGGCTCATTCCATTTTTTACATTCTGGATTCCTTCATAGATAATTTTTTCACCCTCCTTCAATCCTTTTGTGACTATGAATAAATGCGGCAACCGGTGTTTGGATTCAATATTTCTGACTGAAAGTTTATTATCCTTATCCAGAACATACACGTAAAGTTTATCTTGAATTTCGAATGTGGATTTTTGAGGAATGACAATAACTTCCTCATACTTTTTTCTTAACCGAATTTTCCCACTCGCTCCATGTTTGATAATTTTATCCGGATTTTTAAAGCGTGCTCTGAACGCAATATTACCTGTACTTTCATCGATCTCACCTTCAATGGTTTCAATCCTTCCCTTATAATTATGTTCCGAACCATCCGCTAAAATGAGCGATACGACTCTTGAATCCACACTATCCTTTTTTATGTTCCTCGCGTATTGAAGGTATTCTTTTTCAGACACGTCAAAATAAGCATACACCTCGTCATTTTCCGATATGGAAGTAAGAAGGGTTCCCTCATCAATTAAGCTACCTATTTTATGAGGAATTCTGTTGATGATTCCATTAAATGGCGCACGAATCTCTGTTTGTTCGAGTTTAAGTTTTGCATGCGCCTGGTGCGCCAAAGCCTCTTCTAAATTTGCTTTTTGCGTTTCCAATTTACTCTTTGCAACTTCTACCTCAGTAATTGATACAATCTGCTTTTCAGCTAACAGTATGGCATTCTTAAGTTCAAGTTCGGCCGCATGAACCTGAGCCGCTGCGCTTTTATACATCGCTTTAGCTTTAGTAAGTTCTTCCACATACTCCCTGTTGTTAATGCTAAACAATAATTGCCCTTCTTTCACGTATGCTCCTTCATCTACATGAAACCGTTCAAGGTAACCTTTAACACGGGCACGTATTTCAACATTCTGCAAAGCATGTATCTCCGTTACGTAATCGGAGTAAGAAGAAGTATCCATTTTAATGGCAGAGGTTACCGGAAACTGTTCGTATGACTGCTGATCATTTTTTGGCGCATTACAAGATCCAAGTAACATGATGCATCCGGAAAACAAGCTGATCTTTTTCATTATACTAAAATATTTTAACAGCACGACCGTGCTGCAGGATTAATGATTTAACTAAAAAAAGATTGATTATCCTAATTGCACTTCTGGTGGAAGCAAGGGTGTTTCGTAAAACCTTTTTGGGAGCTCAAAATTATGGAGTTTTCGCGTGTTAATGATAAGAAAAACCGGCGAACTTAAAAGGATCCACTCGTCTGAGATGATCACAATTAAAGATTCCTGACTAACATCTTCATCCATGTGAGTTGATTCATGTTGCGAATTACAATCTATGCAGGAAATTTGAATACTTCCTGAAATACCATTAAAGTAAGAGGTAACAAGTAAAAAAGAAAAGCTAAAAATTAAAATAGCAACCATAGATAATGGAGCCCTTTTGAATCGATTTAACTTTAATGCTATTTTCATTTTAAGAATGATTCTGGCAAAGCTATTTTTTATTTTCTAATAAACACCCGCATAAATTAAAATTGACATTTTTTAGCTTTTTACCTGATTCATCAACAGATCAACGATGCCATTTTCATCAAAGGCATCAGGCATGAAAGCTCCGTTTACTCCATACTCATTGAGTTTATTCTTTGTGGATGTACCCATTGCAATAACAATCTGCCGAACATCGTGTTTATATTTTTGATAATACCCTGTCGCATTGGAAGGACTTGTAAAAATTAAAACATCCGAAAAAGGAATATCAAATCCGGAACAAATGTTCGTTTTATAAACATATAAATTATAGCAGGTATTTGTGAAGGCCAATTGCTTTTGAATGGTTTGATATGAGTCAATGGCTTGGGGAAAAAGAACGCTGTCATTCTTAAGTGTCTCCCTAAAATCTTTGGCAATATTCATAAGGCTTACACCTTCGCCTACAAAGTCTGGCTTTAAACCGTGCTTTTGGAGGTGATTCCCAGATGCCTTACTAATAACAGCAAATTTAACTTCCTTAGGCAAATCGGGCTTTTGGACCAGAAAAAAATCTATGGCATTTTTGCTTGTAAAGAAAATCCAATTTGTTTGTGGAGTATACGTGTACCGGATCTTTGAGATGCTAATGAGGGACTTTGCATGAACATTACAATTTTCCTTTTCCAAAATTGTTCGAAAATAGGAATCTGCATCCAATTCTCTTGAAATAAAAATAGTTTTGCCTGACAATCTCATGAGCTACTTTTTTTTGACTCGCAAAGATACAAAAAGTTAGTTCGGCTGCAGATCGTTATTAAACGTTAAAAAAGAAGATCCACCGCATAGATGTATTATTTTTATACCACAGACAATGAATTGTTCTATTTACATACAAAAATCAGGTTTCAATTTTTCATCCCTTCGGAGGAAGCGCCTTGTTTTTTCATCAAATAACAAAGCCTTTATTAATTTAATCCCGCGGATTTAATTCGCGGGAAAAGAGAACACCACTCTCCTGCATTTCCCGGCTGCTAAAAGCCATTCTCACAAACATCACATTATTGTACTTAAAGATTTACATGAAACATCACGCATGTATGCGTTGAAATATATTAATTAAAAATAATTACTGAATTATGAATATTGTTAAACCAATCATTTCCAAATCTGTTTTTAGAATTATTAAAAACCTATTGACCAGGCACAGGGAGATTTCACATTATCCTTTGGAGGAAAGGCTAATGCGTGCCGAAATTGTTGCGGATGAAACCTTGGAAAAAAAGACAGTGAGTTTAAACTCGATTGTGGAATTCATTTCATCATCATTTAAGAGACCAATGCGCGTACACATCGTTTTGCCTGAGGAAGCTGATCTTAAACAAAAAAAAGTTTCCATTCTTTCTCCGATTGCATTTGCTTTATTAGGCTCTAAAGAGAAAGACTCTTACAGCTGGTTAATGCCATCGGGGATGAAGAACTTAACAATCCTAAAGGTATTTAATGAATTACCATCTCGCAGCCTTTTAAAACAAAAAACACATTAAACACATTATTATGAAACCAATATTCTCAGAATCCGTCTACAAAATACTATACACTCTGGTAACACAGCAAAAATCCACTGATGTAAAACAATTAGGCGCAGAGCTATTAAATGGAGTAGTTGTGGATGACAAAGCTTTTAAAAAAGATATTGTCAGTTTAAACTCTATCGTTCAGTTTATTGATGAATCGATAAGTCAGCCAATCCAAATCCAAATTGTATTACCGGAAGAAATGGATCTTAAAAAAAGAAAAATTTCAATTTTAGCGCCTATCAGTATTGCACTCATCGGCTTCAAAGAAGGTGAACGATTCACGCGGCAAATGCCCCACGGGACTAAAAAATTTCAAATTATAAAAGTAATTAATGAATAATGTGAACATGGATTTCCTGAACGCTATACAACATAAAGGGAAAATTGCACTCTTGCTGCTGGTGGTGATTTTTTTGGAATTGTTTTGCTCAAGCACCTATACCACTAGCATAACCAAAATTGGAGAATCATTTAAAGAAGCGTATTCCGATCGCATCATTGCTCAGGATTACATTTATAAAATGGCCGGCATCTTACACCGAAAGAACCTATCAAATGAACACCTTCAGATGAAGGCCCTTCTTTTGGCGTATGAAAAAACGCAACTTACTGCCGAAGAACGCAAGGTATTCGGTGCTTTTCGCAATAATATGTTTGTAATGATGCAACTTGAATATAAAATTGCAAATAAAGAAAGAAAAGCGATGAGCGAAATTCTGAAGCTTAACGAAAATGAAATTCAAAAAAAATCATTAAAACAACTCGATCAGCTGTCACTTATCCAGGTAAACCGCATGAAAGACTTAAACGAAACCTCACAAAAAACCGTTTCATTTTCCTCGTTACTCAACCAGTTTGACTGGGCATTATTAATAGTAATAGGATTAACCATTCAGGTACTTATCTTTTCATCCAACTCAACCCGGCCCAAAAAACCACAAAACCAATTTCTTAATTAACGCTTAAGTTTACAGATTTCAAAGATTCTGACCAACTTAAACACCATACCCGCAAACAATCGCGAAACGGTATTAAAAATTACTTAACTTTAATTAATAGATCTTCGATCTAGTTCCCCAGCACTGTCCTCATTCCGTTATTTAATGTTTAATTACCATGAAGGAGTTAATGAACGATAATCTGAGCGATGATCAACATTGGATTGAAGAATCTTTAAAACTAGCACACATTGGTAACTGGCAATGGAATATTCTTCTCGACAAAGTCACGTGGTCAGAAGAACTTTTCAGAATCTATGGCTTAAACCAGGAAACCTTCAATGCGTCGTTTAGCGGATACATTGAACGCATTCACCATGAAGATGCATTAAGAGTAAAACAAACCATTGAAAATGCACTGAAGTCTAAAAAACAGGTAACATTTGAAGAGAGGATTATAAGGCCCGATGGGGAAATCCGCTACCTGAAGTCGTGGGCCTATGTCGTTTTGAATGACCTTGACCAACCAGTAAAAATGTACGGAGCATGCTTTGATATTACAGATTCGAAAAAAGCTGAGCTACATTTAGCCAAAAAAGAAGATGAGTTTAAAATAATTCTGGAGCGTGTATCTGATGCGTTTGTGGCGCTGGATAAAAATTGGGTTTATACATACGTGAACAGGAAAGCAGGTGAAATTTTTGGAAAAACTCCTGAAGAACTCATAGGAAAAAATATTTGGGAAGAGTTTCCGGAAGGTATCGGTCAACCTTTCTATGAAGCTTATTATAAAGCTATGGAAACCCAGAAGTATGAATATATTCAGGAATATTACCCTCCATACAAATTATGGTTTGAAAATCACATCTATCCGTCGCCGGACGGACTTACAATTTATTTTACAGACATTACAGAAAAGAAAAAAGCCGAACAAGCACTGGCCACTTACCATATTAAACTGGAACAAGAGGTAAAAGAGCGTACCTCGGAACTGGAACATCAAAACGGAATTATCAAGGAACAAAAAAACAGGATCGAAGACATCATTAAGGAATTACATCACCGGGTAAAAAATAACCTCCAGATTATTACCAGTTTATTAAGGCTGCAATCTGATAAAGTGGTGGATGCGCATATGAAAGAGATTTTTACCGATTGTCAAAATCGTATCTATAGCATGTCATTGATACACGAAAAGATGTATCAATCTGAAAACCTAACCAAGATAAACGCAAAAGACTATTTTCCGAAGTTAATTCATGATATCATAGGATCCATGAACATCGGGAAACGTATTAAAGAAGACATAGATGTAGACCCGGTTGACATGCCAACTAAAATGATTGTTCCTCTTGGACTTTTGGTGAATGAAATTATTCTAAACTCAATGAAGCATGCCTTTAAAAATAAAAATGAAGGGTGCATTACATTTCATTTTAAACATAACGGAAAAAATAGTTTTAAAATGGTTATTGGTGACGATGGACCGGGAATAATTACCGGGAAAACAAAAAAAACCAACAGTTTGGGCATGGAACTCATAGAATCTTTTGTTTCGCAGTTAGACGGGACAATGCACCGCACAAACAGCCATGGAACCATTTACGAAATTAATTTTAGGTTTATTGAACTAAAATAATGGGTGTGTAACCAAATGAAATCTTTAAAAGATGTAACCTATTTTGTTTCAAAAAGACAAACGAGATTTAAAAGCATCCGTATTATTGCGTAACTTTAAGTAGCTGATGATCGCTTTTTAAAAAAGCCTCCAACAGGTATCTTTTTTATGTGGCTTAAAAAAAAACCATCCGAACTCAGGGTTATCATTGTGCTTCTCCTGATAGTAGCATTGATTTCAATTACGGGAATATCCTCTTACCTTAAATTATCGGCGATAGCAAAAAATGTAAGTACTACCGTTAATACCGATAATCGAATTTCCATTGTATTAAGAAGCATTATAGTTGACCTTGAGGATTCCTGGAACAACGTGCGCTCTTATAACCTAACCAATGATGATCAATACGCGTTTTCATTCTACACCTCTGTTGTTACGATAGAAAAAAAATTCTATTCGATCTCCGAGGGCAGGAAACATTTCTCGAAAGAAGAACAGCAGCATATTAACCGCACGGTTGCCCTTACTGAAAAGTGTTTATCACTTTTAAAAAGTCAATTGTATCGCGACGAAAAAAACATTACTGAGGAACTGGATGCGATCTCACTTAAAATAGATGAAGCTTATGCTTCGCCGAAGAACCAGGCAACGGTTGGCATTTCCTCTCAACCTGAACTTCCCGATAAGAAAGAAAGTATATTCAATAGAATTTTTAAAACGAAAAATAAGCGGCTTCGGCCCTCCGTAACTCCAAACGAAACTGATAGTTCGTCACTACTTAAAGAATCAAACACTATCAATGCATCAAAACTAAAAGGCGATTTGCAGAGCGCCGTTAAGCACGTTAAAATAAAACAACAGGATAAACTGGCTTATCAAAAAAACTCTGAACTCCGGTTATCTTCCGAGGTAAAAAACCTCATGACTCAACTGCGCGACATCACCTCGCAAATGGAATTGCTGGAAGAGAAAAACGATCTTAAAAATATTCAAGCCGCCAAAAGGGATGTAGATACAATAAGGACATTGGCCATTATCATTTCATCCATTATCACTATCCTGTTACTGCTGGTGATTGTTTTAATCATTAAATATGTTAGAAAGAAAAAGGAATATGAAGAAGCCTTAATTCATGCGAAGCAACATGCAGAGGAACTTGCCAAAACAAAGGAGGCGTTTCTTGCAAATATGAGTCATGAAATAAAAACCCCTCTCAACGCTATTTTTGGTTTTACGGAACAGGTGTTAAAAGGAAAGCTCGAGACTGAACAGTATGAACAATTAAATATTGTGAAAGAATCGTCGGAGCATTTAATTCGTCTGATCAGTGACATACTCGATTATTCTAAAATCCAGTCAGGGAAAATTAAAATCGAATACGTAAATTTTAATTTAAAAAGAGAACTCGAAAATATTCACACGCTTTTTGTCCATCAAAGTGCGAACAGAAATTTAGAATTAATTTTCAGAACACAGAATGAAATTCCAGGAAACATCAACGCAAGCTTAACAAAGCTTAAACAGGTAATGTACAACCTCATTGGCAACGCAATAAAATTTACCGAAAAAGGAACTGTAACGGTCACTGTAGCAATAGAAAAATCTGACGAACAAAATTTTTTGTCAATTCATGTAAAAGATACCGGCATAGGAATTCCTAAAAATAAAATCCCAAAATTATTTAATGAATATGAACAGCTCCATAGTGACGCGTATAACAAATTTGGCGGGACCGGATTAGGCTTAGTAATCACAAAAAAATTGCTCGAACAAATGGGCGGCAGCATTCAGGTAACGAGTGAAGAAGGAAAAGGTACAGAGGTCGCAATTCTGTTTCCGTATTATCCTGCCAGCGAACTTAACGCTGGCGATAAAAACACTATTAGTGAAAATGAACTTGCTAACCTGCTAAAGGGCAAACGGATTTTAATTGTAGATGATGAACAGTTCAACCGTCTTTTATTAAAGGCTATATTGGGAAAATTTGAGACAGAAATCGTTGAAGCGGTAAATGGCAATGAAGCCGTAGCGTTTGTCAAATCACAGCAATTCGATCTTGTAATAATGGATCTTCGAATGCCTGAAAAGACAGGCACCGAGGCGTGCAAGGAAATAAGGCGTTTTAATAAATCAGTGTACATTTTGGCATCTACCGCTCTTCTCGGTCAACAGCAAGCCGCCGAATGTGAACAGATGGGCTTCAACGGTGTTGTTACTAAACCCTTTACTGAAAAAAACCTCCTAAATACGATCTACTCGTTCCTTGATAAAAGCCCTAATCAGGAATCTCCTCAACAAAGTAAACTGAATCTTTCTGAATTGACATCCCTTGCAAACGGGGATGAAACCTTTAAAAAGGATATGATTAAACTTTTTCACACTTCAATCAATAATGCGCTGCAAAATATTTTAGAGTATAGCAAGCATCAAAAATGGACTGAAATTTCGGAGGCGGCTCACAAAGTGCTGCCATCCTGTAAGCATTTTGAGGCAAACGCCTTGTATACGCATTTTAAATTTTTTGAAAACTTAAAAACCAGCATTCCCGTTTATGAGGAAGTTCAAAAAAAATTACAACAACTTGAAAAGGAAGTTGAAGAAATTAATATAGAATTACGGGTATATTTGTAAAAAACACTAACAATTGAATTATGTCTTTGAAAACATTTACAGTTTTTGTTCTGGAGGATGATGAGTGGTATAACAAGCTTTTAGCTCATACCATCTCCCTGAACCCAGATTACCTTGTAAAAAGTTTTTTTTCAGCGAAAGACCTGTTCAAGAGCATTCATGAAAAACCGGAAGTGATAACGTTGGATTACCGCTTACCGGATACAACGGGCGAAGAAGTTTTAGAAAAAATAAAACAGTTGAGCCCCGAATCGGAAGTAATTGTAATATCTGAACAGGATAACATTGCCACAGCGTTAAACCTACTCAAAAGCGGAGCATACGATTATCTGGTTAAAGAAAAAAATATTAAAGACCGGTTGCTCGCTATTATAAACAACGTTCAAAAAAATATCAAGCTGCAGTCTCGCATATCGGTGCTTGAAAAAGAACTTCAAAAAAAACACGATTTTTCCCAATCACTCATAGGTTCCAGTGAAGCCATGGAAAATGTTTCGCGCCTGATTGTGAAAGCGCTCGGAATAAACCTCACTGTAACCATTACGGGCGAAACAGGAACCGGAAAAGAGGTAGTGGCAAAAATCATTCACTACAATTCCCATCGAAAAAATAAACCTTTTGTAGCCGTAAATGTAGCCGCCATTCCCACTGAACTGATTGAAAGCGAATTATTCGGCCACGAGAAGGGGGCGTTTACTGGTGCAACAGCGCGAAGAATAGGTAAATTTGAGGAAGCTAACGGCGGCACCCTTTTTCTGGATGAAATAGGCGAAATGGACCTGAACCTTCAGGCCAAATTACTTCGTGTGCTTCAGGAGAAAGAGATTACACGAATAGGTAATAATGCACCAATTAAAATTGACTGTCGTATTATTGTGGCTACGCATCGTAACTTGAAGGAAGAAGTTAAAAACGGAAGGTTCAGGGAAGATTTGTACTTCAGACTCTATGGTTTAATGATAGCGCTTCCGCCCTTACGTGAACGTGGAAAAGACATCATCATTCTTGCCAAGTATTTTATGAATGCGTTTTGCAAGGAGAATCAAATCCCTAACAAAACATTAAGCGAAGAGGCTCAGCAAAAACTGATGTCATATCAATTCCCTGGAAATGTGCGGGAATTAAAATCCCTCATAGAATTAGCTGTGGTAATGAGTAATTCCAACGAAATCAGTGCTGAAAATCTTAACCTGTCACCTTCCGATGAAGTTTCCGAAACACTGACAACGGAAATGACTATGAAAGAATATGAGTTGAAAATCATTAAAAATTACCTTTTAAAATACGATGGGAATATGAAGCTGGTGGCTCAGAAATTAGATATCGGCTTATCTACCCTATATCGGATATTAAAAGAAGACGCAGACAATTCATAAATACACGAATTTTCTTATTTTGAGAATATTTTTCCTTTATCGGGAAAACACCTGATGTATTCAAATCATTAACTTATTGACTTTAAGCCGGATAGTGTTTGGCATCCAGATTGAATTCTTTTACCGAGTCTGAAAAAACCGATAAATTAATTTAACAACCAAATCACGTATGAAATCCAGTAACAAAATCAACAGCTTTATTTTAGGTATAACCACAATTGCCGTATTAACTTCTTGTGAGGATACAATACCGAAAACGCAATACGAACAAGAGGTTGCCCAATTAAATAGCACCATCAGTTCTGACCAACGAATGAGGGATTCGATTGAAGGCGTTTACATTGCCACACTAGATGAAATCGATAACAACCTTGATAAAATCAGGGAGAAAGAAGGGATCATTATTATGGGGCCGAAAAATGCTACCGATTTACGTACTTCCAAACGTGAAAGGATCGTAACAAATATCAGCATGATTAATACGCTTATCGAAGAAAATAAAACCAAATTATCTCAGTTAGAGAAAAGCCTGGCATCGTACAAAAAAGGAAAAAAGGAATTATTACGCTCTGTGAATTTAGCCAAAGAACGAATGGTACTACTTGAAGAAGAAATTACGGAGCTGAAATCCATTTTAGCGGAAAACGAATTTAAAATCGCTGAATTAAACAAACAGCTTGATGATAAAAACAATCAATTAGCAAATTTATCTGAAAAGAACACATCGCTTGATAAAGATTTAAACCGCGTATATTTTGCGGAAGGAACATATAAAGAACTGCGGGGTAAGAACATTGTAATAAAAGAAGGCGGCTTATTAGGCCTTGGTAGAGTAGAAACCTTAAAACAAAATCTTGACAAATCACAGTTTAAGGAGTTAAGTCAAAAAGAAACAACATCCATTGTTTTAAATGGTAAGAAACCTAAATTGATTACAAAACACCCTGTAAGTTCTTATACAGTGAGTACAACAGAAAACGACCTTGCTCAATTAACGATTAAGGATCCGGAGAGATTCTGGAGTTACTCAAAATTCCTGGTGGTAGAGGTGAAATAACCAGGAGAAACAGAACCTCAACACAACTTAAAAACTGGAGCTATTAGTTTATCTAATTAAGCTCCGGTTTTATAAAAATAAGAATACTAAACATTAAAAACAGCAATCATGAAACATTACCCGCATTTCAAAATCGTCATCCTTGAGGATAATGACTTTTATAACAGGTTGATGACAAAACATCTTAAGAACCATATTGCCCGAAGCGCTTTACTTAAACGGTTTACGTTTGATATCACATCTTTTACATCGTATAATGATTGCGCCCGGAATTTCAATAATGAAACTGACATTGTTTTAACAGATTATTATTTAAACGATGGCTATTCTGCCTTGCATTTACTTGACATGATTAAAAACAGGGGGGTGGACTGTAAGGTTATTGTATTATCGCAGATCCAGAATATTACAACATCTATCTGCACACTCCTCGAGGGCGCTTACGAATTTATCCCAAAAACAAAATCTGCTTTTGGTAAAAGCTGGGAAATGATTGAAGACATTATCGACCAGAAACTCCATAAAAGTCATGGTAAATTCCATTTAAGTTAAACCCATAAAATCTTCTTCAGGAAGATTTTTTTATGACTATTTGTTACTTTTTTTATCGAGTGGTGTTATACTAACATAATTCTGTTTAAAACATCGCCTATGAGTTAATTTACCCGGCATTTTCTAAAGTAAATTCGTGTAATTCTTAACTTCAGGTAATTATGATTTCTTTTATTCTTCAAATAACTAATTCAGTGGCAACCGCTGTTGCTGATACTGTTCAGGACGCTGTAACAGGAATTCAAACCGCACCCGAATTGCCTCCCAACGAAATTTCCTTATTTGAAATTGTATCAAAAGGAGGAATTATTATGGTGCCACTGGCACTTTTACTGTTAATGAGCATTTACGTTATGGTTGAAAGGATGCTTATGATTTCCAAAGCATCCAAACTAAACGCATCACTTTTATCCACCCTTCGTGAAATGATTAACAACGGGAATATTGCAAATGCCCGCAGTCTTTGTAAAAGCATGAATACACCAGAAGCGATGATGCTGGAGCAGGGAATTTCCCGTATTGGCCAAAGTATGACAGAAATCCGCGAGGCAATGGATAAATCAGCGTCAGCGGAACTATCTCGTCTTGAAAAAAACATGAGCATGTTAAATATTACAGGGCGTATTGCTCCTATGTTTGGATTTATCGGAACAATCATTGGTGTAATTAAAATTTTCTATGATATCTCGGTAGCAAAGACTGTAGAAATTGAGGTAATTTCTTCGGGATTATATCAGAAAATGATAACGTCGTGCGGCGGGCTCGTTGTGGGAGTTATCGCTTTTGTAGGTTACCATTGGTTAAACGCACGCATTGATAAACTTGCCCACAGAATGGAAGAAACCCAAATTGCATTTCTTGACATCTTAAATGAACCGAGTAAATAATAAGATTTTCAATTAGGGTCTAGTACCAAATTTCGAATCTTTAATAAAAAAAGCTACAATGGGATTACGTAAAAAAGCGCATAGGGATGCAGAAGTAAGTACAGAATCGCTTAATGATATCATGTTCTTTCTCCTCTTGTTTTTCCTGATACTTTCCACAATGGTGAGTCCTAATGCCATAAAAGTGAACCTCCCTAGCTCTAAGCCAACAAAGCCTGTTGACAATAATAAAAAACCTATCCATTTAGACGTTTCTAATAACCGGAATTACTTTGTTGAAGGGAAGGAAATTGAATTTTCAGCATTGGAAGGCGCACTTGTTGCAGAAATTAACGGAAACCCAGAACCAACTGTTGTTCTGCAAATGGATAAAGATTTAAGTATTCAGGATGCAGTAGATGTGATGATCATTGTTGACAAATTAAAATGTAAGATGGTTTGGGCAACAAAACCTTCTAATGGCAAATAACCATGGTGCTATCCAGAGAAGAAGAAAATAAAAACAAGATAATCTCAGCTGCCATTTCGGTGTCAGTATTTATTATTCTTTTACTTTTTTTATGGTTCTACATAGTTGTAACCCCAAACCCGCCCTTTCCTGTATCTGAAGGTGGCGGCGGAGGTATTGAATTTAACATCGGTAACTTAATAGAAGGAACCGGCAACGTTGAAAACAATGGTATCGGGGAGGCCGTTCAGGTTGTGGAAAGTTCCGAAGTAACTCCGTCTGTTTCCAATAAAAGTACCTCAGAGGAACTCGTAACTTCCGAACAAGGTGAAGACATAGATATTAAAAAATCTGATTCCAACACTCCCTCCAAAAACCAAACTGTTGTGATACCGGTGAAGCCAAAACAAAAAACGGCCGCAGAGCTGCTTGCAGAAAAATTCAATAAAACTAAAGGGAATAACGGTGGCGGAGATGGAAACAGTGGCCATGAAGGAAACGAGGGGAGGCCTGACGGAAATCCAAATACCAACGGCTCAGGCGGCACTGGCGAGGGCGAAGGCGGCGGCGACGGACCCGGGAAAGGTCCCGGTAAAGGACCAGGCAATGGAGGATATGGATTTAGCTTATCTGGAAGGGCAGTCATAACACCACCTCCGCTATCAAAGGATACCAGGGAAGAAGGAAAAGTTGTAGTGGAAATTACCGTGGATAAAAACGGAAAAGTAATTAAAGCCGACCCTAACGGAAGAGGTACCACTACCAGTAGCCCGATGTTAAAGGCAAAAGCACGGCAGGCAGCTCTGGCAACTACGTTTAACGTTAGCGGTGAATTTGAAGAACAAAGAGGTACTATTACTATCATCTTCAGTTTTTAGAATATGAGAAACCTCCAGGTCATAAAATTTTCAAAGCAAATGTTATGACCTATTCGCAAACACTGGATTTTCTATTTACAAAACTTCCCATGTATCAGCGTATTGGAACCGCTGCATACAAAGCCAACCTGGATAATACAATTGCTATTTGCCAGGCATTAGGAAATCCGGAAAAAAAATTAAAATGCGTGCATGTAGCGGGAACAAACGGAAAAGGATCGTCTTCTCACATGCTTGCTGCAATCCTTCAGCAAGCCGGCTATAAAACCGGCCTCTACACTTCTCCCCATCTGGTTGATTTCAGAGAAAGGATAAAAGTAAATGGAAAAATGATCCCAAAGACAAATGTGGTTAAATTTGTTGAGGATCATAAGACCACATTCGACTCTATCCAACCTTCATTTTTTGAATGGACCGTTGGATTAGCCTTCAATTATTTTAACGAACAGGAAGTAGATGTGGCAATTATCGAAGTGGGGCTTGGAGGACGTCTCGATTCTACAAATGTCATCACTCCGGTATGTTCTCTGATTACCAACATCGGACTTGACCATGTTAACCTTTTGGGCGATACATTACCTAAAATTGCTTCAGAAAAGGCAGGCATCATCAAACCAAAGGTACCCGTAGTGATAAGTCAGACCCAACTTGAAGTCATTGCTGTTTTTAATGAAACCGCGAAGAATTTGAAATCGCCAATTGAGTTTGCCGATAAAAATTACAAAGTGTTGACAGCGAATCACAATACTAATTTTAGTGTAGTAATGCTACATAAAAAAACGAACACCAGACATCTTTATGAACTCGATCTCCAGGGTGACTACCAGGTAAAAAACCTGATGGGGGTACTCAATACCATTGAAATTCTTTTACATAAAGGTTTTATCATTGAAGAAAAAGATATTACAACTGCTCTGAAAAATGTACAAAAGTTGACGGGCCTGCTGGGAAGGTGGCAGGAGTTGGATTCAAAGCCAACTGTAATCGCAGATACCGGGCACAACGAAGATGGTATAAAAGAAGTTCTTCAAAACCTTAAGCGGTATAATTACAAAACCCTACACTTTGTGCTCGGCGTAGTAAACGATAAAGACATCAGCAGTATATTAAAACTGCTTCCAAAAGACGCCGTTTATTATTTCTGCAAGGCCAATATTCCAAGGGCGCTTGATGAGAATGAACTACGAGGTCTTGCTGAAAAAAAAGGGCTGCACGGAAAAAGTTTCGCTACTGTACCACTCGCACTTGAAAAAGCTCGTAAACAGGCAAAAGCTCACGATCTTATTTTTATCGGCGGCAGTACCTTTACAGTAGCCGACGCACTTCCTATTTCTTAAAAAAGTCATCTGTATGTATTACAGATGACTTTTCAGAATAATTGTCTCAGCTAATTTTTATTACCTAAACACGTTTATGGTGCCGGTTTTGTCATAAACTTCACCATCCAATCCGGTCGCCTTTAACATAAAGAAATATGTACCATCGGTAACAAAAGACCCTCCCTTATTTTTTCCATCCCAAATAATATTCCCTGATCCGGTTGTCTCAAACATTTTTAATCCCCATCGGTCAAAAATAGATATGGCAATATCACCTATTCCAATCGCATCGAGTGTGAATACATCATTGTTGCCATCACC
This sequence comes from Bacteroidota bacterium, assembly GCA_029237825.1. Classification (GTDB taxonomy): domain Bacteria; phylum Bacteroidota; class Bacteroidia; order B-17B0; family Aurantibacillaceae; genus UBA4416. The sequence goes on from JAQZBQ010000001.1 coordinate 387,228, forward strand.
ATTTGGTGTGAAAACATTTGGAATAATTAACCTGGCTAAGGGAACAATCGTTACACATTTTTCAATTGAATCAATACAAAGGCCTTCAAAAGCGTACAGTTTAACGCAACATGAACCCAATTCAGGCAATGGGAGTGAAATAACCGACGAACTTGAAACCGAACCAAAGCAAGTTTCCCAAGCAATACTACCTGCACCGCTGCTCGTATTTTGTAATGAGAGCGTGGTTCCTACGATTTCTGTAGCGTTGGACATTCCTGAAAACGATGCAACAGGATTATTTACGGTAATTGTTGTAGATTGAGAATTCACGCACCCAGCCGTGTTTACCCCTGTCACAGAATAAACTGTGGTAGATGTTGGAGAAACAGTTACTGAATTTTGATTAGCCCCGGTACTCCAGGTGTAGGAATTAGCTCCGGTTGCTGAAAGAGTAAACGTTTCATTGGCACAAATTGTTCCGGCATTAAGATTAATTATAGGTAATTGATTTACAGTAACGGTAACAACTCCCTGTCCAGGGCAATTCGAATTTCCGGTCACTGTATAAGTTGTGGTAAATGACGGGTTAACTGTTAAAGAATATTGCGTTGCCCCTGTATTCCATGTATAAGACGACACACCATTTGCAGTGGCCGTTAATACAGCGGACTGGCCGGCGCAAATGGATAAAGGGTTTGCCGTTACAGTATAGGAAGGGCTTTCTGAAACATTAATATTTAACACAGAAGTATGGGTACAAGTACCCGTTAAACCCGTTACTGTATAAGACTGAGATGTTAAAGGTGAAGCCACTGTAACTGAACCATTTGTTGAAGATAATCCTGTACCAGGGGACCAGGTGTATGAGTTTGCACCTGAAGCTGTAAGTGTTGAAGTCTGGCCAGGACATAAAAGTGTTTGGGTAGCAGAAGAGGAAATAGAAATTGAATTCACCACAACGACTTCAATCGTATTGCTTATTACTCCGGAACATCCTTCACCTGACACAGAGTAGGTTGTTGTCACCGAAGGATTTACTGTAACCGATGAACTATTGAGCGATCCTATAATATCAGGCGAAGGTGACCATGTATAACTTCCTGCTCCAGACGCCGTAAGAATAACTGAACCCGTTGGACAAATTCCGGCACCGGAGGAAGAGACGTTTAACACTGATCCTCCATTGCCCACACTAATGGTAACCACCGTGTTATTGAGGCAAGCTCCCTGGTTTCCCGTAATGGTATATGAAGTTGTAACCGTTGGTGAAGCTACAAATGTAGTCATAGTGCCGCTGGAAGTTGCAAGTCCATTGGTGGGTTGAATATCATACCAATACGCACCAGATACTGAGATGGTAGAGGAACCGGGAGCACAATACGCTGCAGGACTGGCAGTGGCTGTTACTATAATTTGTGTGACATCGATTGTTACAGTTTCAGTTGTAGACCCACAGCTATTAGTTGCTGTAACCGCAACCGTAAATGTACCGGTAGCGGAACCTAAATTTGCTGTAACATCGTGGGAGGCGGGGTTTGTGGATGTGATTACAGCACCGGGAGTCAATGTCCAGTTATAGGCCGTGCCAGCTAAAGAATTAACGGTAAAATGCACATCAGTTTGGTTCGGGCAAACCATCGTCGGTGATTGAATTGCCCCTATTACTGGTGGCGTGCTATTAACAGAAACTTCTACCGTATTGCTTAAAATAGTTCCACCGCATCCCTCGCCGGTGACAGTATAAATGGTGGTTACCATTGGATTCGCAGACACCGTACTTCCGTTAGCAGAGTTCAATGTTGCTGCCGGGGTCCAGGTATAACTGCTTGCACCGAATCCGGACAACATAACCGATTGGGTAGGACAGGTAGTAACAGAAGGAGATGTGGTAAGTGCCGTATTTGATAAAACATACAGGTTCTGGCAAGCAGTTGCAATACAACCATTTGAGCCGGTTGTAGAAACGCAAACCTGCGTGTTTTGATTCGGAATAACAGTTGCTGTTGCTCCGGCATTTGCTCCAGGGAATGGGTTATCGGTACAGAAAAACTGAGGCCCGAAAATAAACTCAAAGCCCGGAACCCACAATGGGTTCGCCACACACGCCTGGACAGTGCCGCTTGCCTGCGCTGAATTCCAGTTCCAGCTATAAGGGTTTGCTCCTGTTCCGCCGGATGCTGTTAAAATCACAGGATTTCCTGCGCAAACAGCGGAAGAAGGTGAAACGGATACATTCACTGTAGGTGAAGGAAGTACACTCAAATTAACGGTTGCGGGTAAAGTTGCGCATCCTGGTCCGTAAAAAATCTCGAGCGTATAGGTTCCCGCATTACTGTTTGTGAAATTATTAATTGTTGGATTTTGTAAGTTAGACGTAAACCCGTTGGGGCCTGACCAGCTGTAGGTTCCACCATTGGTTAATGAGGAAAACGTAACTGAATTTCCCGCACAACCGCCACTCGGAGCTGAAATGGATGGCGGTGGCAAAACATTGGTGACAGTGATGGTTTGCACCGCGGTTCCTCCGGCCGGTGAGCAGCCTGACGGCCCAACTTCTAAAGTATAAGTTGTAGTAACCGCGGGAGTAACTGTAATTGTTTGTGTGTTCGGCAAAGGTGTGCCGTCGCTTGCCGTCCAGCTATAACTTGTACTTACGATGCTACTTCCGAGCTGAGTTGAAGACCCGGGGCAGATTTGTGTAGGGTTGGCTGTAATCTGTGGATTAGTTGCCACGCCGCTTTGTGCGGTTACGGAATAATTACATACGTTACCACCGTAGCCGTCAACCATGATGTAATATTTAGTACCAATAACCAAGGGAGTATTTGTAGTAATGGTGAAAGATCCCGAAGAACTTCCCTGCGATACACAATTGGAAACCTGCGTGAAATTACTGCAATTACTTGACGCATAAATCAAAGCCTGAATTCCCGAACTGGTGGACTGACAACCTGCAGAAATAAATTCAAATTGTGCCGACGCGGAACTGGCGATAAAACTTAACCATGAGTTATTTTCAATACTTCCGCAAAACCCGGGAATATTGGTATTGTCTGCAGTATACTGGCCGCTGGTATTTCCGCAATATCCGTTGAGATTACATATCAGTGGAGCATTCACGCAGGCATCGGCAGCGGGAGTACTGTTCAAACAGGATTGTACTGAGGAAAGATTATAGCCTTTCAGGTTCGCCTGATCTGCCCTTAAGCGAAATCCACGGCTCACACCGATACTATTGGATTTAAATGCAATTGTGATGGAACTACCATGTGAAACTATAAGCTCATTGTTGAACAGGAAACCTGTGTAGGAAGCCATCAGTGGATGCAACGTGTCTGGCCCGTCAAAAAACCGCAAAACATCCCCATCAGCAGTTAAAGCAATATAATCTGTACGAATTCTTATCTTTTGCTGAGACGGGTTTGTAAGGGTAACCACATAATCTTCATTTGAGGCATATCCCGTTTGCTCATCACCGTTGTTATCTAAACTGCTATAGATAAACATACCATCTTCAGCCAAACTTATCTTTTTTGAGCCATCCACAAAATCAACATATCCGTCTAACTTGATTTTATTTTTATTTAATCCGATTTGTAAAGCATCGGGGTGGGGATTCTGCGCGGTTAACCCAACAGAAAATAAGCAAAAGAGTAAAATGAGTCTTTTCATAAAATTAATTGATAAGCTTATAAAAATAAATAAATATGCTGTGAAGGATGTAATAAACTGATTTTACAGAATAATCCGTCTACATTTTATATTAAAGCCACACTTTTGAGCCCTCACTACAATTCTTACAAATGTCAATTTGGTCGCGGGAGTTCAAGACTTTATTTCGGAAACCTTGATAAACCGAAGATCGCCAGAGGTTTTTAAAGGATTCACACTTCAGATCTCCCATTGGGTGGCTGGCATCTTTATCGAAACAACATGGAACAACCAAACCATCCCATGTAACAACACAGCTGCTCCACATTCGCCAGCATTCATCCAAGAATTCATTTTTTATTCCGTAGGTGCCATCATTATACTTCCTGTAACGGCTATATCTTGCATTATTCGGTATAAGCGGGTTGCCGTTTTTAAAATCATAAACTTGCGCTGTTTTAAATAGAACTTCATCAACTCCGAGTTGGCTGGCCAATGTTTTAACATCATCCAGCTGATGTTCGTTTGGTTTAACCACCAAAAACTGGAACACGACATGCGGTGTTCTGCTCTTCAATTCTTTTTTCGCCTTCACGATGTTTCGTGTTCCTTCAATCACTTTATTGAGATTGCCGCCTACCCTGTATTGTTCATACGTTTCCTGGGTTGTACCGTCAATTGAAATGATCAGGCGGTCAAGTTTACTATTTACTGTTTTTATAGCCTGTTCACGACTCAGATAATGTGCGTTTGTAGAAGTGGAAGTATACACACCCTTTTCGGATGCATATTTCACCATCTCTAAAAAGTTCGGATTTAAAAAAGGTTCGCCTTGGAAATAAAAGGTGAGATAAACCAGGTCTTTGTAAACCTCATCAATAGTCTTTTTAAAGAATGCCGGTTCAAGCATGCCGGTAGGTCTTGTAAACTGCCTTAACCCGCTTGGGCATTCAGGACACCTGAGATTACAGCTTGTCGTTGGTTCAATAGCCATACTGATTGGAAAACCACGGCTAAAAGAACGTTTTCTTATTTTAGAAACTTGAAAACTACCCCAAACATTAAAGGCATTCAACAATTTACGAAATGTGAGCTTCCGGACTAACTGAATATGGTTGGATAAAGACACGTAATCAAAGATAAAGATTATAATTTATTATTAATTTTAGCGGAGCTTTAACACTTCTACAATGATTAACTTTCGAAACACTCTGGATTTCGCAAAGGAACTTGATTCCAAGGATCCTTTGAAATCATACCGCCAAAAATTTCATATTCCTCAGCACAATAATTCGGATATGGTTTATTTTACAGGGAATTCCTTGGGTCTTCAGCCTAAAACCACTAAAGATTATCTACAGCAGGAACTCAATGATTGGGCTAAATACGGCGTGGAAGGGCATTTTTTAGCAAAAAACCCATGGTTAAGCTACCATGAAATTTTAACCGATAAAACAGCAAAAATCGTTGGGGCTCAACCAACTGAAGTGGTAATGATGAACCAGTTAACAGTAAACTTACATTTACTGATGGTTTCATTTTACCGTCCCACTAAACAGCGTTTTAAAATTTTGTGCGAAGCCAAAGCATTCCCGAGTGACCAGTATGCATTACAATCGCAAATAAAATTTCACGGTTTTAAAGTTGAGGATGCCCTTATAGAAGTGGTTCCGCGGGATGGCGAATATGAGATACACCATGACGATATTTATAAAGCCATTCAGGAAAATAAAGACACGCTCGCCCTCATATTAATTGGCGGTGTAAATTATTTCAGCGGCCAGGTGTTTGATATGAAAGGTATCGCCGAGGCAGGGCACCAGGTTGGTGCAATGGTAGGATTTGATTTAGCGCATGCGGCCGGAAATTTAAAACTCGCACTACATGACTGGAATGTGGATTTCGCTGCTTGGTGTTCTTATAAATATTTAAACGCAGGGCCGGGAAGTGTGGCAGGAGCATTTGTTCATGAGAAACACCATAAAAACACAGACCTTCCTTTATTTGCGGGATGGTGGGGGCATGATAAAACCACACGATTTAAAATGGATCGCGAATTTGTTCCCATGGAAAATGTGGAACGCTGGCAATTGAGCAATGCCCCTATTTTGTCAATGGCAGCATACAAAGCATCGCTCGACATCTTCGATGAAGTTGGCATGGAAAAACTTAACGAAAAAAGCAAAGTGTTGACAGCTTACCTTGAATTTATAGTAGAAGAAATAAACAAGCAGAAAAAGAACAGTCTGGAAATTATTACCCCTAAAGCTAATCGCGGCTGTCAGATTAGTATTGTGGCGCATGGGCAAGGGAAAGCCCTCTACAACAAATTGATTGAAAACGGAGTTATTCCTGATTGGAGAGAGCCTAATGTAATAAGATGCGCGCCTGTGCCGATGTATAATTCTTTTGAGGACATTTACCGCTTTGGCGAGATATTAACTAAATTGCTGTAAATGAGCTTTCGGGTTTCCGGTTTACGAAATACACGATGGTATAGTATGCATTTAACGGGCAATTATGCTTAAATTTGCCGCTTATGATGGCAGAAAACAATTCTGAAGATCTTTCGTTGCAGATGACTTTTATGCAACACCTTGATGCGTTAAGGTGGCATTTGGTTCGTAGCGCAATTGCGATTTTTCTTTTTGCCGTAACACTTTTCTTCTTTAATAATTTTCTGTTTGATACCGTTATTTTCGGACCGCTTAAGCAGGATTTTGTTTCTTACCGCGCTCTCTGTTCACTTGGCCATAGTATTGGTGCCGGTGATGTGATGTGCATGAGTGTGAAGGATCCTCATTTGCAAACGCTCTCTGCATCCGAGCAATTCTTTACACACATGTGGATTGCGCTGTTAGGGGGAATTATTTTAGCTTTCCCGTATGTGCTTTATGAACTCTGGAAATTTATTAAGCCTGCCTTAAAAAGTTCGGAATCTCAGCCGGCTAAATGGTTTGTCATCATTGCCTCGCTGTTGTTTTTAATCGGAATATTTTTCGGTTATTTTTTATTATTTCCAATGTCCTATAATTTCCTGATCAATTACCAACTTTCTGACAGCGGAATTGTTCATACTAACAACACACTGGACGATTACATATCATTGATTTCAACCATGGTTCTGGTTTCAGGAATTGTTTTTGAATTGCCTGTGCTTGTTTACTTTTTAACGCGTTTAGGAATTCTAACGCCGGAGTTCATGCGCAAGTACCGTAAATATGCAGTGGTTGTTATTTTAATTGCTGCCGCTGTTATTACTCCGTCTCCTGATGTTACTTCACAGATGGTGGTTGCTGTTCCTATGTATCTGCTTTATGAAGTTAGTATTTTCGTGAGCGCTTATGTCATTAAAAAAAATAAACTGAATTAAAATGTCCAACCAGGTTAAGGAGTTCAACGAATACCGCTCAAAAATGAACGAAGTTATTTTAGGGAAAGATAACCTGGTGATAAAACGCCTTTTTAATTTAGACACACAAACGTACTCGGAAGGCGCGTTAAATGTTAAGACTAAAGAGATGCTTGGCTTAGTGGCAAGTATGGTTTTACGCTGCGACGATTGTATTAAATACCATCTTGAAAAGTGTTTTGAACAAGGCTGCTCTACTGAAGAAATCTATGAAGTATTTGCCGTGGCCAACATTGTTGGAGGCACCATTGTAATTCCTCATACACGTCGGGGAGCTGAATTCTGGGAAGAATTACAAAAGACATAATTCTCCTAATTGATGGTAATGTTCACATTCGCGCTGTTCGCAGATAAATCCGGCGGAACCGGCTTCACGCCAAACTTACAACGGTTATTATCCGGCACCCTGTCAATCAATTTATTATAAGGATCCAGTCCTGCAGACGATGGCTCCTGATCAACAACAAACTCAAAGGTCTTGACAGGTTTATCCATTTTCACTTTCTTGAAAACCAATTCTTTCTTTTTCTTATCATTCCCGGGCTCATGAATAAAAATTCCAATGTCCATCCAATCATTCACAGCCACTTCCCTGCTCTTTCCAATACTGTCGGCTTTAAATTTTGTGGATCCTACGGTGAGTGTCACTTTGTATTTTCCATCCGGCTGTTTTACCGACTGTAAATCTTTAACGTAGTTTTCATATACGGTTATGTCTTCAAACAGGTCTTTAATAACATATTGCATGCTATCGGGCGTAGACAGCTTCATGTTTGCCACAAACTCTTTTGCTGTTGTATAAGGTGCGCTTTGAAAGCCTGTTTTTTGAATGTAACGTTTTAAAGCAGAGTTCACTGAATCCTCCCCGATTAAATCCCTTAATGCATACATGATGAGACAACCCTTGTTATAATGTATGTACTGTTGATTCTCGGCAAGCATAATAGGTAATTCCTTTTTCTTTTCAGTTGCCCGCCCTATCAGGTACTTGTTTAACGCATCAGCTAAAAATTTATGCATTGCTTCCTTCCCGTATTCTTTTTCCATTACCATCATTGCACTGTACTCTGCCATCGACTCACTCATGAGTGTTGAACCCTGAACATCTGCGCCAATTACCTGGTGGGCCCACCATTGGTGTGCTACCTCATGCGCGGTTACATAAAACGGGTAATCAATGCTCAACGGATCATTTTCATCCACATGGGCAATAAAACCAATGCTTTCTGAATAAGGAATTGTATTTGGGAAGGATTGTGCAAAGCTGGCATACCTGGGGAATTCAAGAATTCGTACCTGCCGGTGCTGATACGGACTGAAAGCATTTTCATAATAGGCCAACGATTTTTTAACTGAATTTATCATGCGATCCAGATTGTATTCATGACCTTTGTGGTAATACACTTCAATATTGATATTCTTATATTTATCCCTCTTTACTTCATAACGTGCTGAAAGGAAAGAATAGAAATTCAGGATTGGACTATCCATTTTATAATGGAAGTACCGTCTTCCATCTTTTAAATATTCTTTAATAAGGTAACCGGGAGCTACTGCTATCTGATCGGGAACGGTACTCACAATACACTCGAAATTAATCCAGTCGGCATCTTTACTGATATAGGTATTGGCATACGAAGCCGTATCATTAATACTTGCCATTCTTTCTTTTGAAGGAAGATCATATTTTTTACGCGCTTCATTTTCACCTAACTCAAATCCATCGTTATAACCAATGCCCGGTAAAAGAGAGCTGTTAATAAAACTTCCGTTGTAAACAACGTCTGATTTCTCATCATTGCTAAACCATGATTTCTGGAAATAGTCGATGGTGAAATCCATTTTAATAGAATCTCCGGGAAGCAGAGGCGACGCCAATTTAAAAACCTTCACAAAAAAATCATCATCGTTAACAACAATGGTGTTTGGCACAGAGAGCAGAATCGATTTTACCTCTACATTCTGATTCGTATTTATAAAAATTGTGTCTAACGATAACTTGTGCTTATTCTTTAGGTAAAAAAATCCTTTAAACTTTGCGCCAAGCTGATCAGGAAATAGGTCTACTTCTACATAACTGGAAACGATGCGCGGTTGTGGTGTTTTTTGAAAGTGCTTATATGTCTTTTCAAACTTTGCCTGAAGCGCCTCCATCTCTCTTCCGGACAAAAGCTTGTTAGCCACTTTAACATTATAGTAAATTACGGAACCTACACCCAATACAATGATAGCTGAAATTATTGCTGTCCATCTTAACTGGCGGTTCGAATCATATTTTGAAAATCTGAACCTCGCCTTAAGACCTTTTTCCTTACCCCTGAGGTATAACCGAACCGCAAATACAAAGAGCAATACAACAAAAGATGCCCAATACAATTTGAATAAATAAAAAATAGGTGTGGTATGACCATACCCATTCATATCACTGTATGGAAGCATTGGTCCGCTTGAATTGAAGTTATACAAGGGGTTATTCCACTCGACCTGCGAAAAAATGATCCGCGTTAAAAAAGCGACGATGAATGAAATTACAAATCCAATATATTTGTTAGTTACCATAAATTGAATGATAAAACAAATGCCTGCAACTAAAGCAAGGTTGAAAAACGTTCTGCCATACAAACTGCCTAGGTACTGATCAAACTCAAATTTATAATATCCTTTAAGCGATTGAATGATTACTCCTGTTAAAATGGCGCCAACCAAACCTACAGCTACAGAAGCCATCAATCCGAGGTATTTGCCAATAACCAGTGTGGAGGATTTAATCGGGGAAGCCCCAACCAACTCGTCAACCTTAAATTGCTTTTCATTAAAAATAAGATTACCTGAATAAAAGATAATCAAAATCGAGAGCATAAACTGAAACATGGATCCTGTTTGACTGACAATGTTATACGTTACAGGATAAACTTCAGTGCCAAAGATAAGCGAACTGAAACTACTGGTAACATAGGCCAGAATGCCGCCCAATATCAGCATGATAATAAAAAAATAACTGCGAATGATACGTTTGTATTCAAATCTGGCGATAAACGTTAACTGATTTCTAAATGCCTTGCCGGAGCTGCTGATTGTTACTTTAGGTAATTCACCAACATGCTGAATGGCCTGGGTTTGTGGTGAATACGTTTCTTTCATTTTTTTTCGAAATGAAAAAACTTTGGTAGGATTTAAAAACTGAGAGAAATTAAAACGAACATAACTGTATGCCATGATAAGCAATGCCAGACCCAACCACACTATGCGGTTATACAACAAATAATCTGTGAGGGACAATAAACGTTCATTTTGTTCGGCAGGTGTCCAGTATTGCGTTACTTTACCAAGCGCTTTGTTACCATATGGATCGAGCATAGCTGCCAGATCCTGGTATTCGATATCAGAAAGAACGGAGCTTGCTGCCAGGTCAAATAAAAAGAAAATCACGGTAAATAAATAGGCAATTGTAGTATTGCGCAAAAAGGTTGTCAGTGAAAAGTAGATGGTACCAAAAAGAAAAGTATTTGGAACCACGAAATAAAGGAATGGTTGAAGGTAATTGTATAAAGAAATTGGCCCTACGGTTGGTTGTGCTGCGCCGATGAAACTACCGATTAATAAGCCAAAAAACTGCCCGCTGAATACAAACAGTGCGATCAGCAACACACCAAAAAAACGTCCGAAAAAATAGGCAGATTTTGAAATGGGCTTGGTGAAAAAAAGAGAATGGGAATTGTATTCAAAGTCACGCTGTATTGCAGTTGCCATAATCGCTATGATGATCATATTATGAATGAGTGCCAGAATGTTCTGATTAAAGGCAAGGTATAAGCCTGCGTTAGCCACCGCACTATTCAAATAGGTGTTGCTATCGCTGGAACCTAATGGTATAACTCCTGATGCCGCGAGGGAGAGGAACAAATAAAATGAAAAATAGATAGCAAAAAACACATAAGTAGAAGGCTTTTTGAGGGCATATCTTAATTCGAAACGAAGAATTTCAAAAAACATATATTAGTTATTTAATTAATAGTGAGAGCAATACAAAAGTCTGATTACAACAAAATAAACATTGCAAGCACATGGTAAAAACGCTACAAAATATTCGAAAAATACACATCTTCCAGGTCAGGCTCAACTGCTGAAAACTCCGGATCAGGCACACCGGCATTCTTCACATGAATCAAGACCTTTCCTTCCACTACTTTTGCCGAGATCACTTTATACTTATCTTTATAAGCGTTTAGTTCGTTCTTCTCAATCAACCTTTTCCAAATAGTATTTCTCATTTGCTCAATGGCATCGGAAGGTTTCCCGTCAAGCAACACCTGACCGCGATTCATAATAACCATACGCGAGCACAGGTTCTTAATATCTTCTACGATATGCGTAGAAAGAATTACAATAATGTTTTCTCCCAAATCGCTCAGTATATTATGAAAGCGGTTTCTCTCCGCAGGATCAAGTCCAGCTGTTGGCTCATCAACAATAATCAATTTAGGATCGCCAAGTAAAGCCTGCGCAATACCAAAACGTTGCCGCATTCCTCCCGAATATTCACTTAAGTTTCGTTTTCGCGCATCGTACAAATTAGTTTGGTGCAGCAAGGCATCACATATTTCCTTTCGTTCGGCTTTGTTGTTAATTCCTTTTAAAACAGCGAAATGATGCAGCATATCTTCCGCATTCACCTTCGGATAAAAGCCAAAGTCCTGGGGAAGATAACCCAGAACTTTCCGCAGCTCTTCCTTTTGCCTGATCACATCAATATCTCCCAGATGAATGGTTCCTGTATCCGGATCCTGAAGCGTTGAAATGGTTCGCATGAGGGTTGATTTACCGGCTCCGTTTGGGCCGAGCAAACCGAACATACCGGGTGCAATGGTTAAATTGACATTTGTGAGTGCCTTTAAACCGTTAGCGTATGTCTTAGAAACATTAGAAATAATTAACTGCATAAAAAAATGGTTTTACCAAATGTAAAACCATTTTTCACGAATCACCTACTTTTTAAAAAATTAATATAACCGTTCAACCTCTAAAATCTTATTGAATACGATGAAGATTTAATCCTTTCGGTGGTTTAATTATCATAGGGAATTTTTCAATCTTAACCGAACTGCTATCCAAGCCAAATGCTTTCGCTTCACTTAAACTGTATTTCTTTAAAAAGAAATATACATTTAACACCATTTTTTCAAAGAAAGGAAGATCATTTTCATAGGAAAGGAATTTTTCAAGCACAACAAATTTAAAGTCGCCAATGATGTTATTTTTATTCAGGGATTCGTATCGACTTGTTATATCCACTTCTTTTGCTTTTACCAAATCTTCCACAACGCGCCTGAACATCAGGTTGACTCTCGGCGCCACTTTAAATCCTAATTTGAAGTCTACCCGAATGATGTCTTCTGCTACGATGTGGGTAACCTTATAATCCATTCGGTAAGGCTCATCCATTACGTCAACATGCACAAACCAATAAATGTCTGCCTTTTTGGGGCGCTTTTGTAAAATGGAATAGATCACTTTCGACTCTATGGTTAAAGGGTCGTTGGCACTAGTCATATACACGAGATGCGTGGCGTATTTCTGAATAGACGGATCTACACTCAAATCACTCAGCATTTGTGTATACGTGGTTAATGGAACTACATCCGTATAACGCTGACGAATTAACTTGGCAATGTACCAGCAAGCCATCACCCCGGCGAGCAATACAGCAATTAATAAGGTAATGTAACCGCCTTTAGGGAATTTTTCCAAAAGAGCGATTAAGAACGCTGTCTCAATTATAATATAAAGTACAATGAATGAATAGATAAAGAGCTTCGGGTATTTCTTTATCCGCATAAAAAAACCTAAAAGCCTTGAAGACATGATCATTCCCAGAATGATCGTAAGACCATAGGCCGCCTCCATATTTTTTGCTTCTTTAAAAAACAGTACAACAGCTACACATCCGGCATACAAGAGCCAGTTGATGGAGGGAATATACATCTGACCTTTGGCATCTGAAGGATATTTGATGCCAACCTTTGGCCAGAAATTCAAACGCATCGCTTCATTAATCAAGGTAAACGAACCGCTGATCAAAGCTTGGGAAGCAACAACTGTTGCCACGGTTGCAATTCCAATTCCAATGGGAAGAAACCATTCAGGCATAATGGCATAAAATGGATTTTTTCCATCAAGGGTTTTTCCATCCATAGTCATAAGCCAGGCGGTTTGTCCCATGTAATTCAATATCAGCATTGACTTCACGAAAATCCAGGAAATCCGGATATTGCTTCTGCCACAATGTCCCATATCGGAATATAAAGCTTCGGCACCCGTTGTACATAAAAAAACAGAACCCAGCAACCAGAATGCGCCAGGGTGGTTAATCAATAAACTGATTCCATAGTATGGATTCAAAGCTTTTAATACTGTAAAGTCATGGCATAAGCCCATAAACCCAACTACGCCGAGAGTTAAAAACCAGGTTAACATGACCGGGCCGAAAAATTTCCCAATAAATTTGGTTCCAAACTGCTGGATGAAAAACAAAAATGTGATAATGGCTATGACAATTGGAATCGTATGCAAATCTGCAAAACGAGGAATCAATCGCAAACCCTCAACGGCGGATGCCACAGAAATGGGAGGGGTAATAATTCCTTCACCTAAAATGCAGCAGCCTCCAATAATTGCCGGAAACACGAGCCATTTCACCTTGGCTTTTTTAACAAGTGTATAAAGTGAAAAAATTCCTCCTTCCCCTTTATTATCCGCACGAAGGGTAAAGACCACGTACTTAATGGTAGTTTGAAGCGTGATTGTCCAAACTACCAATGACATAGCTCCAATAATTACATCTGCCTCTATTACCTTTGTTCCTACAATGGCATTCATCACGTACAGGGGAGACGTTCCGATATCACCGTAAATAATTCCGAGTGTAACCAATAAACCGGCAGCGGTAACTTTAGTAATTTGTCCGTGATGGTGACTTTTCATTTTGTGAAACAGCTTAGATGAGCGCGCATAAAATTACTACTATTCCGTACGTTTAACAGGTTTTAATAAAATATTTTCCGGAAATAAAGATGAATAAAAATTTGTGCTTTCACTTATAAATGGTTTAGTTGCAAAAAGGCGATTTTGGCAAGCGCTTTTAAATATATTGATTATCTTTATTTACTGTTTTTTTAAATTTTATCAGTGAAGCACGTATCCTTTTTCATCAGTTTATTGTTTGCAGCACAATCATTGTTTTCGCAACAGAAAGCAGTGCAACGTTATTTCAGTTACAACCGTAAGGCGGTGGTAAATTTGGGAAACATTACACAGGATTTTAGTCCTACTTTGTTGGTTCGCGAGATGCCGAACCCAGGCACGAAAAAAATAGAATACTACCATTATCCCGAAAAGTCCCCTCTCGGATCGACGGGCAAAACCTCCGCTACCCTATCCAACCTTCACCTGGGTACTAATTTCTTTGCAAATCCCTATTCCAATAGTACACCAACTGATAACGACATTGCGATTTCCGATTCAGGAATAATTGTCTCGGTTATTAATACAAATATAGTGGTGTATGATACCCGAACGGGCATAGCAACTCCGCCTAAATCTCTGGCCGCGTTTACAACTCCCGTTAACAGCAGGCATCAGGAGTTTGATCCAAAGGTGATGTATGATCCGAAAGCTGATAAATTTGTGATCATTTGTCCGGTGGGGTTCGTTGATTCGACCAGTAAAATTATTGTCGGATTTTCGCAAACCAATGATCCAAATGGTAACTGGAATTTATATACCCTTCCGGGGAATCCGTTAAATAATAATTTATGGTCAGATTACCCGATGATCGCGATGACTGAAAAGGAATTATTTTTAAGCATCAACTTATTGTATAACGATAGTTCCTGGCAAACCGGATTTGTTGAAACCGTTATTTGGCAAATGAAAAAAGACAGTGGTTACGCCGGACTTCCGCTCGGATCCTATCTGCATCATAACATCCAATTCAATGGAAAAGCGATTAGAAATTTATGCCCTGCAAAAGGAGGAAGCAAACTGTACAGTCCCAACATGTATTTCGTGTCTAACCGAAACCTGGCCTCGCAAAATGATAGTGTGTTTTTAGTTGAAGTGACGGACACTATAGGAGCTCTTACCAATACTGTTACGACCAGAGCATTTGTAACTAATCAACCTTATTACTTTCCACCATCCGGCCGGCAAACGGTTTTATCTCAGAGCCTTGCTACCAATGATGCAAGAACATTAGGTGCGTTTTATGAAAACAACAAAATTCAGTACGTTCATAATACCAACAACCCGTTAAATAACCATGTAACGGTATATTACGGTGTAATTGACAATCCTCAAAGTTCCAGCCCGGTATTAACCGGGTACATCATCCCAAACGATACGGTTGATTTTGCTTATCCCAACATTTCGTATTCAGGCTTAACTGCTTCAGATCAAACAGCTATTATTTCGTTTGACCATTCATCCAATAAATTGTTTCCGGGAATATCCGCCATAAAAGCGGACGGGAACGGGAATATTTCGAATGTATTGAGAATTAAAAACGGCTCCAATTATGTGAATGTACTAAGCGGTAATTTGGAGCGCTGGGGAGATTATTCAGGTTCTCAACGGCGATATAATAAACCTGGTGAAGTCTGGATGAGCGGTTACTATGGCTATAATGTAAGCAACACTACCTTAAACAAAAATAAACATGCTGCGTGGGTGGCTCAGCTTACCAATGAACCGCCTCTCATTACTTCTGTTGAAAATGTGACCGAAAATAACCTTCCCGTTCTGTTATTTCCTAATCCTGCTAAAGATCAATTCTCGGTTGATCTTTACCTAGCTCAACCTGAATATTTAAGCTTTGAATTATTCGATGTACACGGTAAATTGATTGATGTGCTTTTAAGGGATTGGGTAAAAACGAAAGAAAATACGTTTCACTTCAGTTTAAAGGATTTAACTGGAGGAATTTACTTTCTTAAAATTACCGGCAAGCGGACAAACCTTACAAAAAAAATTGTGAAACAATAAATTGAAAACGGGAAAATTTATACTTCTACTGGTATGCGTTTTAGCGTTCATGAAAGCGCCTGCTGCCATTCATGCTGGTAACATTACGTATAGCTGGATTGGACCAGGAGCTTACACTTATCAGATAAAATGCACTATTTATTCTACGAATACCCTCACTGATAATTTATGTACACTTAACATGATTACCTTTGGCAATGGTACCTCTGGCGGATTCCCAAGAATTAATGGTTCCTGTACAGGGCCATGTAGTCCTGCCTGTGAAGGGGTAATTTTACCAGGTGGAACAATAAAACAGAATGAGTATGTAGCCACTCATACTTATCCAGGACCAGGAACTTATATAATCTCTGTCGATGTTGCTAACCGAAATGCCGGCATCAATAACATCCCAAATTCTGTACAGCAAATAATGCATATGAGCAGCTTGCTGGTAATACCCATGTTCGACACAGGCAAAAACAATTCGCCATTATTTGGTAACCATCCAATCTCCAGCGGCTGTTTCAATAATGGTTGTTTTACCTATAACCCATCAGCAACAGATATGGATGGAGATAGTTTGTCTTATGAATTAGCAATGTGCAAGGGGTATTCCGTAACAGCTCCGGGATACAGTTATCCTAACCCAGGCGCAGGCGGCACTTTCAGTATTGATCCGGGAACCGGAACTATAAACTGGTGTAACCCTCAATACAATGGCGATGATAACGTTGTGATCCTTATAAAAGAATGGAGAAAAAATGATGATGGCGATTATTACCTGATTGGCTATGTTGAAAGAGATACACAGTTTACTATTTCTACCTGTACCGGATTGAAAGAACAGGATGATTTTGAAAAACAAATCACAGTTTCCCCTAACCCTGTGCAGGATTACGCTCTGCTAACATTACCAAGTGAAAACCTTTCTATTCTGTTAACCGATGTTTATGGTAAAATAATAGTTTCTGAAAACAATCTTACCTCTTTAAGCTATCGGTTAAATTTAGAAAACATAAACCATGGAATTTATTTTCTGAAAATTACCGACCTGAATAATCTATCCGTTATCAAAAAACTTATCAAACACTAACATATTTGTATGCTTTCAAATCGTAACTACCTCTTTGCTCTGTTTTGCGTGCTGATGTTCACGCAGGCAAATGCAACCCATAACCGGGCCGGCGAAATTACCTATAAATGGCTGTATGGTTTAACATACCAGATTAAAGTAACGACTTACACTAATATACAGGGTTCTAATCTGGCCGATCGCTGCGAAGACACGGTTTATTTTGGCGACGGAACCCGCGCTGTGGTATTACGCAGTAATGGACTTTGCACCGGATCCTGTAGCCCCGCCTGTGAAGGGCAGCCTTTGCCGGGCGGAAGCATCAAATTAAATGAGTATGTAGTGGTACACACTTATCCTGGACCGGGAAATTACAAGATAAGCATGGAAGACCCGAACCGTAATGCTGGTGTCATCAATATCCCCAATTCGGTACAACAGGTATTTTACATTGAATCGTATTTAGTAATTCCATTTTTTGGGAGCGGAGTAAATACGTCACCTACCCTCACGTTCCCGCCGATTGACGATGCCTGTGTGTTTCAGTGCTTTGAACATAACCCAGGTGCTTATGATGTAGACGGTGATAGTATCTCGTACGAGCTTACTACGAGCCGTGGCCATCTTGGAGTTACCTGTCCGGGCTATAGTTACCCGGCTACGGGCGGAGGCGGAACGTATAACGTGAATCCCGTCACAGGTACATTAACCTGGTGTAGTCCGCAGCTACAGGGAGAATACAATCTTGCAATGCTCATTAAAGAGTGGCGGAAAAACGACGACGGAGAATATTTTTTAATAGGTTATATCTTACGTGACCTCCAGGTTGATGTTGGGATGTGCTCGAATACACAACCGGATATTAAACCATTAACCGATACCTGTATACTGGCCGGAGGAGTAATTACTAAAACCATCAGTGCCACGGACTCCAACTTCGAAGTGCTTACACTTGAAGCCGACGGCGCCCCGTTTGGTGTGGCGTCACCTGTAGCTACCTTTCCTACCGTTTCCTCCATTACGCCGGTTTCCGGCGTCTTCAACTGGCAAACGTCCTGTGCGCACATTCGTAAAGCACCCTATCAGGTAACCGTAAAAGTGAAAGATAACGGTTCACCGATCAAACTGGTGGATTTCGAAACGTTTAACATACGTGTTGTTCCTCCTCCACCACTGTCATTAACCGCTGTGCCTTTAGGAACAAGTTTTAAATTAACCTGGCGTAAACCCGCATGCCATCCTACAACCGGGAATAAGATTGAACGGTATTGTGTATACCGAAAAGAAAATTGCTCCGCATGGTCGCCCTCAAATTGCGAAGTAGGTGTTCCTCCCTCCTCCGGATATGTTCGCATTGGCTGCACTACGAATCTTAACGACACAACATTCACCGATTCCAATAACGGCAATGGTCTAATTCACGGTACGAAATACAATTATGTTGTGGTGGCAGTATATACCGATGGCAGCGAAAGCTATGCTTCCAATCAAACCGATTGTATGTCACTAAAACGTGATGTGCCCATGTTGATTAACGTGGATGTAACCGCAACGAACTCAACAACAGGTTCTGTGTTTGTGCGTTGGATTAAACCTTCATTGAAAACTGATGCACTCGATACAAGTGCGGTTCCTGGCCCGTACGAATTCAGGCTGGTTCACCATAATGGTTTTACCGGTACATTCTCAACCGTATATTCCGTTACTAAACCGTATTTTCTTGGCTTTAATCAACTGAGTGATACCAGTTTTACCCATACCGGCACTGGCGCTTCGCCACTTAACACTGAAACGGTTGCACATACATATAAAATCGAGTTTTATGCAAACGGACAGTTTATTGGTAACGGACAAAAAGCATCATCCGTTTTTCTTTCTATCGCGCCAAGCGATAACAAACTGACTTTATCCTGGCAACATCAAACACCCTGGACTAACTACAAATATTATATTTACAGAAAAGCGCCTTCAGAGGTAAGTTTCACATTGCGTGACAGCACGCTGCTTAAAATTTACACAGATGATAGTTTAGTGAATGGCGCCTTGTATTGTTATAAAGTTCAGTCGCGCGGTGAATATTCCGATACCAACATCATTCGTCCGCTGCTTAACTTCTCGCAGGAAATTTGCGGAAAACCAAAAGATTCTACACCTCCATGCGCTCCAAAACTTGAAATTGTTTCGGATTGTAAGGTTCCGTCATTGATTTTGCAATGGAATAATCCTAACCATGTTTGCAGCGACGATGCAGTGAAATACAACATCTATTTTGCTGAAACAGAAACCGAAGATTTATTCCTCCAGGACTCCATCAAGATCATGAGCGATACCCTGCTCGCTTTTGACAACCTTACTTCGATTGCGGGTTGCTATGCGATAACCGCTGTAGATTCATTTGGTAACGAAAGCGCGCGAAGCGCCAAAATATGTGTTGATAATTGCCCGGAATATGAATTACCGAATGTCATTACCATAAACGGTGATGGCATTAATGACTTTTTTAAGCCAATAAAAAACAGGTTCGTAAAAGATATTGATCTAAAAGTGTATAACCGTTGGGGAAATCTGGTTTTCGAAACAACGGATCCGGCAATTATGTGGGATGGAAAAACCCTGCAAATGAAACAACCAGCTACAGAAGGCACTTATTTTTACGTCTGTACCGTTAACGAAATTCGGGTGACCGGTATTGTGCCGAGAGATCTGAAAGGCTTTTTACAGATATTTACCAAATAGGAAACGGCCAAGTTTGTGTTTAAAAGGACCACGTTCATATTCACTGTTTTAGTAGCGTATGTGGTTTTGCAATTTTTATGGTGGGAAATCCTGCTGGTGAAACAGTCGGATACGATCATCTCACTGAAACAGAATATTGCAGCGCTCACAACGAGTGATGACGAAATTATTTTACGCGACATTGCGGATCTCCAGAAAAAGAAAACCACACGTCTGTATATGATTGTGGGAGAAGGAACGGTTTTTCTGCTCATTCTACTTTACGGCGTTTTCCAGGTAAGAAAATCCATGCGTCGGGAAAAAGAACTCGCTTCACAGAAAAGTAACTTTATCCTCAGCGTTTCGCACGAATTAAAAACACCAATCGCCGCAACAAAACTTCAACTCCAAACACTTTTAAAACACGAACTGGAACGCGAAAAACAAAAAGAACTTTTACAAAATGCATTGAATGAAACAAGCCGCTTACATAAACTGGTCGATAATGTGTTAATGGCCAATCAAATCGAAAATAACAACCTTACCATTCAGAAAGAAGACCTGAACTTAAGTAAGCTGATTGAGGAAACACTTAGTCGCTATTTTTCAAAACAATTGGAGGAACACATCATCACAACCAAAATCGAACCTAACATACATTATTCCGGAGATAAAGAATTAATTCCCTCCATTGTGATTAACCTGATTGAAAATGCTATTAAATATTCTTTTGAAACCGTTTGTATCGACGTGGTTTTAAAAACTCAGCAACAAAAACCTTTCCTGGAAATTAAAGATAACGGCTGCGGCATTCCGGATGATGAAAAAGAAAATATCTTTCATAAATTTTATCGCAGTGGCAGCGAACATACACGCAAAACGAAAGGAACCGGAATAGGGTTGCATATTGTAAAGAACATTTGTGACCTGCACGGAATTCACATTAAGGTGCTTGACCATTCTCCGAAGGGCAGTATTTTTCAGTTAAGGTTTTAGGTTTTTCGGTCGCCTTCGCCTCCCGCCGACCGGGCAGAGCTACGCTCGGTGCCTTCGTCAAAACTTCGTTTTTACCTCGGCAATGTTGCAAGTCCTCGCCTCTCGTAACTCGTGACTGTTAGCTTCCACCTCAATCCCTGGCGCAGTTCTTATTTAAAAACAAGATTACCATTCTGTGATTAATTTGCGTGAAGGATTGAAGTGAAAATCCTTTTTGCCTGACACGAGCGGAGTCGAAGTGCGGCAAAAAGATTGTAACGGAAAGCCTGACCGCATTTTCGCGGGCACGCCCAAAAAAATATGTATTTTTAATCGCTTCAAATTCATTATATGTTCAGGCTACTCTTTATTTCATGGTCATTATTTTTCTTTGCCTGCAACACTAGTGTTGAGAAAAAAAAGCTAAACAACACTTTCTCCACTATTCCTTTATCGTATGCCAAACGGTTTGCAATTAAAAAGTTTACCGATTACACGGTGCTGGAGCTTCTTGGAAACAAGAATAATGCTGAAGTAACTGCCAGTTTTGTGCTTTACAACAAAATTAAACCTGTATACCATAAAGAAGCTTGGTACATTAAAACGCCTGTAAGACGCGTGGCATCCATGAGTTCCATTTATACAACCATGCTTCAGAAACTGCACTGCGAATACACCATTGTAGCCATTGACAATGTTGATTACTACAACAATCCTGAAATAAGAAAACGGGTAAAAGAAAACCAGGTCCTTGAACTGAGCAGAGGACCCCGCGTTGAAATCGAAAAAACACTCGCCTTAAATCCTGACCTGTTTTTGACTTTCGGAATGGGAAATCCAAAAACCGACGTTGATGAAAAACTGTTGCAATCGAACATTCCGATAGCTATCAGCATTGACCACCTGGAGGAAACCCCGTTAGCAAGAGCCGAGTGGATCAAGTTTTTTGCGTGTTTTTTTAATAAAGAGCGCTTGGGAGATTCTCTGTTTTCTGTCATTGAAAAACGTTATAGGGCCTTGAAAGAAATTGCACAACGCAATACAGTCAAACCAACTGTACTCACCGAAATTAAATACGGCGATGCCTGGTATGTTCCTTCGGGGAAAAGTTATGTAGCAAACCTGATAAAAGACGCGGGCGGAATTTATTTTTGGAAAGATGATGAAAAGGTGGGAAGCACCGCACTAACCTTTGAAACGGTTTATGCCAGGGCGAAGGACTGCGATTTCTGGATCAATCAATATAATGTCAACACTAAAAAAGAACTTTTAAGTTATGATGAGCGTTATGGCTTATTTAAAGCGTTTCAAAACGGAAACCTTTATAATAATAACCGCATTCAAAATAGTGGTGGTTATAGCAACTTCTGGGAAACAGGCATTAACCACCCGGATGATGTGTTAGCGGATTTGATTAAAATTTTTGCTCCCGGTTTGATGCCGGAGCATGAATTTGTTTACTATAAGAAGATAGAATAGGATAGGAACTTTTTATTCTCCATGATGCTTTTTTTTGACGATACTTTTGCGAAAAGTATCCAAAAGCGTTATTTCTTCTTACTTTTTTTCTTAATAAAAAAAGTTAGCGCACGCGGGTTACTTCTATTAGCGGTCTGGGTGAAGTGATAAAGAAATCCAAAAATTGCCTATCACAATCCCGAAACATCGGGACATAAGCTTTTTGAGCACTTTTTGGCTGCAAAAAGTGCCAGAGAGATTCATCAAAAAAAAAGTAAGTAGAAAACATTAAATTTGAATGCTTGACTAAAAAACATTTCATAACCATCACTGTTGGCTTACTGCTCTTCGCGCTGGCACTTATTGCCTGCGACCTGTGTTTTGGAAGTGTAAATTTATTTTCGCTGGATTCATCCGATCCATTATTCCGGACGATCCTGTACGACATCCGCTTACCCAAAACCCTGACAGCTGTTATAGCAGGGTCAGGCCTTGCTTTATGCGGCTTACTCATGCAAAGCCTTTTTCGTAATCCCCTAGCTGGCCCTTATGTACTGGGGGTAAGCAGCGGTGCAAGTTTATTTGTTGCCATTGCAACCATGCTAATCAGCTCGGTAAATATTTCAGGTCATTATTTTATGGGGAAAAGCGTAGTCACCTTATTTTCAATTGGCGGTGCATTTTTTGTGACCCTTGTTATTTTAATGGTAGCGCGAAAAAACAAAAATAACGTCACACTTTTGCTGGTTGGTTTAATGCTTGGGCAGGTACTGGGTGCGTTGCAGGGTGTTATTGAATTCATCAGCAGCGCCGATAATTTAAAAACATTTATTTTATGGGGAATGGGCAGCGTTGGCAGCACAACGCGCAACGACATATGGTTCATGCTTCCGGTTTACCTTTCAGCCATTATTGCTTCGTTCTTTTTAGTGAGATCGCTCAACGCCATTTTACTTAATGATCAGTACGCGCAAAACCTTGGCATTGATGTTGGCCGTTTGCGCCTGATCATCATCGTGATTAGTGCGGTACTGGTGGGAATCATCACTGCTTATTGCGGACCGATCGCCTTTGTGGGAATTTCTGTTCCGATTGCCTCCCGTTTGTTTTTTAAAACTTCGCACCATTTGCACCAAATTGTATTTTGCTTATTGCTTGGCGCCTGCGTTGTGCTAATAGCCGACGTCATTTGCCAGTTAGTGAGCAATCAACTGATGCTTCCCATTAACACGGTAACAACTCTTATTGGCTCGCCGGTAGTCATTTGGCTATTGTTTAAATCCAAACTTAATGCGGGATGATTGAAGTAAAGCAACTTGAAATAGGTTATAAAAAGGGAAAGCATCCGGTGAGCGTGTTCAGCAACATGAACATGAATTTAAATGCCGGCGACCTGGTTGGCCTGATGGGCGATAACGGTATTGGTAAATCTACTTTCCTCAAAACCATCACGGGAAACCTGGAACCCTTATCAGGCGACATCATTTTGAATGGCATCAACCTAAGGCAATACAGTGCACAGCAACTGGCGCAACAACTCTCGGTGGTTGTAACCGAAAAAATTGGCGGTTTCAATTTAACCGTGTGGGATGTAGTGGCAAGCGGACGTACACCTTATATCAATATTTTTGGGAAACTCAGTGAAGACGATGAAGCGATTGTTATAAAAGCGTTGAAACAATTGAACCTGTTGCCCTTAAAAGATAAACTGATCGATGAACTCAGCGACGGCCAGCGCCAGAAAGTAATGATCGCCAAATCACTGGCGCAGCAAACCCCGGTAATTGTGTTGGATGAACCCACGGCGTTTTTGGATCATACCTCGCGCCACCATTTGTTTAATGTATTGAAACAACTCTGCACCGAACAGGGAAAACTCATCATCGTCTCTTCACACGACCTGGAACTGATGAAAAGCTACATCACCCGTTCAGTAACCATGGCAGAGGGAAATCAATTGGAGGTTTTGTAGAAAAATATAATTCATTTGAAAAATACTATGTGACCTAACAGCAAATGCATATCAGGAAACTAATCCTAATTTTACATTATGATTAATTATTCTGAAGTTTATATTTATTCCGACCAACCGACAACTTGCTTAATTTGTGGCGCTAGATCATTTATCATTTCTGATTTATCTCATACAAGAAACAAAACGCAAATACATGAATGCCCTAATTCATATTGCAGATATGAATTTATTCTACAATATGTTAAAGACTTCTCTTTTTAGTGTTATACTTTAAATCTTTGCTGATTATGATATTTAAGGAATTCTACGTCTGGCAAAAACTTCGTTGGTAAAATGATGTCCTTGTCTTCATAGGCCAAAAAATATTCCCTTACAGATTGAGTTTTATTTTGCTTCTTAAGAATTGAAGATATTTTAATTTTATATTCAGGAGTAATTGTGATTAATCCCGATTCAAATGCTTTATCGTGCAGTGAATTTATTGCAAGTCCATTCCTTGGATTCAATCTGTTCGCATCATCTAAGCCCCAAGGCCTAATATGCCCTGCTATTAAAAATTCTGGGTTTTGCAATCCTGTAATACAACAAGTACAATTATAAGCCGCTAATACTGATTTCCGGAAAAAACTTTGATTGACCCTTACTTTAACAACAGCTTCTCTTGTCTTCCCTTCTTTTGGCAGCTCTTCCTCAATTATTTCATTTAGCACTTCAACAGACGTATGTTTGAATCGTGCTAATAATTTTTCACTTTCATAAGGTAAAATATCCCAATGGGTATAGAATTCATCCCAAATTTCTTTATCTAATTTACTTGCGTTTGTAGCCCCCTTGATTCCTCGAGCATGTAAACTAGGATCTAAAGATGCTAAATTAACGAGTTTATAAGCTACGGAACTTGATGTTCTACCTATCAATTCAGCCAGTTTAGTAATTTCAGGAGTACCACTATGCAATTTTCCAAAAGGAAGCTTGCAATACAAATTCATTGCTAAAATCAACTCTTCCCTTGTCCAAAGTTTTTGTCCTTCTTTCATAATGGGAAAGGTAATAGTTTTACTGTTAAATACCTCCTCGCTACAAAGCCTTCATGACTCTCCACCCAAATACACATACCCTCTTACTCTAATGGGAATGCCTATTTACCTTTGGATGAGTAGGCATCAACACTTGGCTAAATACACTGTTACCCACGCATAGGTATGCCCTTTAACCTCGGGAAGTACTCATCTATCCTTGAATAACTATGCACTTTAGCCCGGCAGAGTTGGCATATTGCCTCAAGTAGGTAGGCATCTTGCCTCAGTTAGGTAGGCATCTTACCTCAGGTGGGTTGGCATATTACCTCAGGTGGGTTGGCATATTACCCCGGTTAGGTAGGCATATTACCTCAGGTAGGTAGGCATCTTACCTCAGGTGGGTTGGCATATTACCTTAGGTGGGTTGGCATATTACCCCGGTTAGGTAGGCATCTTACCTCAGGTGGATAGGATATTACCCCGGATAGATACCCTGTTACCGGCGTGTAAAATGATATTTTTCATTCATCAATTGTTAAAATATCGGGTCGTGTTGACCTGTTCTCCTAAAGTTTTTATCGACCGAATGTGAAATTATTTCCGCCACTTATGGCAGGGTTACAACCACTTATGAATTCAAACTGTCTTTAACTTTTTTTGGTGGATGTTAAAATCGATTTGTGGCACAGGCCTTGGAAAGGTACTGGTAGCAAGCGAAAACAAAGGCATAAATGAAAATTCTTTTTCGACTTCGCCAAAAAACAATGGATTGACACAGTAATACATTCAAAAAAACCGTTTAACCCTACTAAGAATGCCATTATGGAACCGTCTTTTTAAATACGTGAACAGAACCAGGTTTGGTTTCACAACGCAGAGGTCTTCCTGCCTTTTCCCTCTCACAAAAAAGTAAAGCATGAACATC
Organism: Bacteroidota bacterium; assembly: GCA_029237825.1. Classification (GTDB taxonomy): domain Bacteria; phylum Bacteroidota; class Bacteroidia; order B-17B0; family Aurantibacillaceae; genus UBA4416. The sequence goes on from JAQZBQ010000001.1 coordinate 413,433, forward strand.
AATTTAAAAATCATTTAAAAAAAACCATTATGAAAAATTCAAATTATTTACCAACCACCGATGCCGATAAGGTGATCTGGTTGAACAACTTCACGTCGAAGTTAGCTGTGCACGCCACCATATTAGGCGTCACAACCGCTGAACTCAGTTCAGTACAAAAAGATAATGCTATGTATCAGTACGTCATTAACATGATCGAATCGTACAGGCAATATCTGGCCAACCTCACCGGCTACAAGAATATGCTGAAACGCGCCGTCGGTCAACAACATATTGGTGGCCTCCCTCCTCTCCCGGTGTTAGCCACTGCTCCGGCAACTGTTGCAGAAGGTATCTTCGACAGGATTGCCAAACTGGTAACCCGCATCAAAGCCAGCCTCACCTATTCTGATAACATCGGTTCCGACTTAGGTGTGATTGCGCCTGCTGCACCTACAATAGACGTCAACAACATGAAGCCCGTGATTACAGTTAAAATGGAAGTAGGAAGGCCGCACCTGAAATGGGTCAAAGGTTATTCAGACGCCATCGACCTCTACGCCGATCACAATGACGGAAACGGCTTTGCGCTGGTAGGACGGCTGATGAAAAACGAATACATGGATACCATTCCGGTAGCAGCCGGAAAAGTATTTGATGAGTGGCAATACAAAGCCATCTATGTAATTGCGGATACACAGGTTGGCTTGTACAGCAGTATTGTGAACGTGGATGTAAAGAAAATGTAGTGTTTCTTTTTTTTCTTTCCTGATAAGAACCCTCTGTCTAAAAAACAGAGGGTTCTTTCTTTATAAATATTTTTTCTTCCGATACTTTTGCAGCCAAAAGTATCCAAAAGCTTTTGATTTTGTGATAGGCAATATTCGTATGTTACTTTTTTTCTTAGTCAAGGGCAATTGTGTGGTACACAATTGAGCCAGGTTTGTCGGAGGAGTAACCAAAAAAGACAAGGCAAAAGACCAACCCCCATTTGCCCCGCATCAGGCTTCCCCGAATGGTGGTTCACACTCTTTTGCCAAATACCTGCCGCACATTTACTCATGTAATTCTGATTATGTTTTATTTTTAACGCTTCGTAATATTTTTACTTCACTCTATCATCCTTACATACGATCTGAATCTTTCTCAGTTATGCCTGCGTGAGGGATTGCAGTGAAAAGCCCACAGCTACGAGGCACGAGTAGCGAGGACTTGCAACGAAAAGCCCGACCCGTTAGGGGCACGCCCAAGTAAACCGCACAAGGGATTTCAGCGGAAATCCTTTGCCTGTGACTTGCAAAGATTGAAGTGAAAAGCCCGGCCCGCTGCCTCTTTGCGGGCAACGCCCGTATGTTCTGATCCATCTTCCCTTCCCAGGACAATCTCTACCGTAAAATCACCCGAAGTGACATGCCTAAAACGTCATACCTTAAAATAAAAAAGTCCAACCGAATAACCGGTTGGACTTTAATATAAAATATATAAAAACTATTTCTTCACACGCTCTACATAAGTAGCGGTGCGTGTATCCACTTTTACTAAATCACCTTCATTGCAAAACAACGGCACATTCACTTTTGCACCTGAATCCAGGGTAGCTGGTTTTAACGTGTTAGTTGCAGTGTCCCCTTTAATTCCGGGCTCAGCATAAGCAATCTCACATACCACAAAAGTTGGTGCTTCCGCCAGAATAACCTGGTCGCCTTCAAACGAAATCTTAACTTCCATTTCCTCTTTTAAGAACTGGAAACTATCTCCGAATAACTTTACCGGAACATATACCTGCTCAAAAGTTTCTTTGTCCATGCAAACTGCAAATTCGCCTTCCTGGTAAATGTACTGCATGTTCTTAAACTCCACACGCACCACATCCACCGCTTCGCCGCTTCTGAAGCGGTTTTCGGTTTGCTTCCCATTAATTAAGTTGCGCATTTTGGCCTGGTAAAAAGCCCTTAAGTTACCAGGAGTACGGTGTTGCCATTCTGTAATTATAACTAATTCGTTATTGAAACGGATGATTGATCCCACGTTGATATCGCCTGTATCTGCCATTATTTATGTTTTTATCGTTGTTTATACCTTTTTTAATTTTGTTCGAGTTCATGAACTACGCCCATGTTGCTGAATTTTTCAATTCTGGCGTTAATGCGTTGTTCAGGTGTTTGCTGTTTCAATGTGGCAAGGTGTTTTAATATTTCGGCTTTCACAGTAGCAAACATTGCCTGTTGATCATTATGCGCTCCACCTAACGGCTCTTTAATGATACCATCGATGAGCCCGTTTTTACTCATGTCGTCTGCTGTTAATTTCAAAGCTTCAGCGGCTGTTTCCTTGAAGTTCCAGCTGCGCCATAAAATAGAGGAGCAGGATTCAGGCGAAATAACCGAATACCAGGTGTTTTCCAGCATTAATACTTTATCACCTATTCCGATTCCTAGCGCACCACCGCTGGCACCCTCACCAATAATGATACAGATAACTGGCACCTTAAGCTGGGCCATTTCTAATAAATTCCTGGCTATGGCTTCCCCCTGCCCGCGTTCTTCTGCTTCCAGTCCGGGATAAGCACCGGGTGTATCAATAAACGTTACAATAGGTTTATTAAATTTTTCTGCCATTTTCATCAATCGCAAGGCTTTGCGGTAGCCCTCAGGATTGGCCATTCCAAAGCGACGGATCTGACGCATTTTGGTATTTACTCCTTTTTGCTGGCCGATAAACATTACAGTTTGTCCATCTATATCTCCAAAACCTCCTACCATTGCTTTGTCATCACCCACCGTCCGGTCGCCATGCAATTCAATGAATGAACTCTCAGAAATATGTTCGATATAGGCCAAAGTATACGGACGCTCGGGGTGCCGGCTTACCTGTACACGTTGCCAGGCTGTTAAGTTGGAAAAAATTTCGACACGCTTTGCATGGATTTTAGTTTCCAGTTCAGCGATCCCTTTACTCATATCCACTTTACTTTTTTCAGCAATCCCTTTCAACTTCTCTAATTCTTCCTCCAGCTCCTGGATAGGCTTTTCAAAATCAAGATAAATCATCGTACTTGGTAAATTAGTTAGGCGCCAAAGATACTAAAAAATTAAAAACCAGACACTCGTAAGTTACTGATAGCCAATAGGTGTTCTGATCAAAATCAAAGAGTTTCTATGTTTTACCAAGTTAATGCGGTTTTGATTTCATTTTTTATTCAATAGAACTTTCAAGCCATTTATGTAATAAGCATTCCAGCAGCAACCAATCAATTTAAAAACTGTAGGCGCGAGACAAACCGTTACGTAAAAATGATAGTTTTGTGTGATGATTTGTTTCCCGAATGCTAAAATAAATTTAGGATTGCACGTGACAGAAAAGCGGGCGGATGGTTTTCATAACATTGAAACGGTTTTTTATCCTGTAGGCTGGAACGATGCCTTGGAGGTAATAGAGGCGAAATCCCCGGAACCGGAATTCAATTTGCATGTAAGCGGACTTCCCGTTACGGGAAATACAACTGATAATTTATTATATAAGGCATTCACGTTAATACGCCAAATTAAGCCACTTCCGGCTATGGATGTTTACCTGCATAAGGTGTTACCAATGGGTGCCGGTCTCGGTGGCGGGAGTTCGGATGCGGCATTCTTCATTAATTTAGTGAATGAACAATTCGATTTGAACTTCCCGGAAGAAGAACGGTTACAAATAGCCCGTCAGCTAGGAAGCGACTGTGCATTCTTTATTAAAAATAAACCGGTACTGGCAACTCAAAAAGGTGATGTGTTTGAAGAAATCAATCTGAATTTAGCTCATCTGTTCATCGCCATCATTTACCCAAACGTTCACAGCAATACCAAAGAAGCTTATAGTCTGGTGAAACCGCAACGGCCCTCGCATTCTTTACCGGACATCTTGACTCAGCCGGTTTCTACCTGGAAACATGAACTTGTCAATGACTTTGAGAAATCTATTTTCAGTGTTTATCCGGTTGTTGAGAAAACAAAAAATGACCTGTATGATTTAGGGGCTCTGTATGCTTGCATGAGTGGCAGCGGCAGTGCTGTTTTTGGTTTATTTGAACACAGGCCTGTTATAGAAACATCGTTTCCGCACTGGATAGGAAAACTGACGTAATGTTGTGGGCGCATGCGGCGGGAGCCGCATCGGGCTGTCGCTACAATCTCAACACCGCAAGCGTCGCTGAGGATTTTCGCTTGCATCCCTTGCGCGGGTTAAATGCAAATACATTATTTTAATTTCAAATATCAATGTGAGAACAGTAAACTCCATAATTTATCGAATTTGCCGCGTGAGTGATTGCAGGGGAAAGCCCACAGCCTCCGATTGCTATCGGAAGGCGAGGACTTGAAGCGAAAAGCACGACGGCGCCTGCCCTTTGCGCCGGCACGCCCAAGCCTACTCCAAAAAATAAAAAAAGTCCCGATCGCCTGACCGGGACTAAAGATAAGTTTTGAAAGAAGCTAGTTCTTAACAACCTTTGCAGATTTCAAAACCTCCCCATGCTTATTTTTCACGTTTACCAAATAAACGCCATTGGTGTATTTTGAAATATCAAACTCTGCATGCAAATAAAAATTCTGGCTCATTATAAGTTTACCAGAAATATCTAACACTTCCACGCTGCCCTCCTTATTATTATAAAGAAAGATGTTCAACGCATCTGATGTTGGATTTGGTCCTACAAATACCAAGGCTGCTTCATCTGCCAATTCTTCGGTACTTAAAGCAATGTTTTTGGTAATGGCCCCTGTTTTGTTCAGGATCCAGTTATTGGGATCAACGCCAATACTGGTAACAGTTCCAGTAATTGCCAGGGTATAATTTTCAACAGATTGGCCGTGGAATAACCTTACAATCGTATCGGGTTTTCCCGTCCGTGAAATACGGTAATCAAGCGGGGTAATAAATAACGGGATTGAAGTAGGTTTGGATGTTGTTTGTGTGGACTTAAGGTAAAACACATTGTTGGAGTGATTCCATTGCACAGAAAAAGTAGGATAACCTTCACCATAGTACCATTGATTAAAAAACTGGGTAAAGTTCATGCCTGTGAAAGCTTCCATGTGATTTTTGAAATCAATCACGCTTGCTGTGCTGAATGCGTAAACGTTTTGAAAAGCCCGGATAGCTGGAAAAAAAACAGAATCATTATTGATTTCGTAACGCAGTGAATGTACAATGGCGCTGCCTTTATCATACGTTAAACGTGAACTAAAAATCACGTTGGCATTCATGGTATCTGCATTTGTAAAATACGAGCTTCCTCCCGGTTGTGACATAACGTTTGTATGAACATCCAGCATTTTTTGTGCGGCTGTAGTTCCTGTTCCTGTCATATACTGATGGCAAAGGTATTCCGAATAACTAGCCCAGCCTTCATTAATGAAAATATCTTTCCATGCTGCGCATGTCACATGATCACCCCACCACTGATGGCCAAGTTCATGAGCATCCAGTTCAAATTCGAAAAAGCCAAGACTAGTCATAGTTTGGTGTTCCATTCCTCCGCTGAATGGTGTCATACAATGCCCGTACTTTTCTTTATGGAAAGGGTACATTCCAAACAGTTTAGACTGCAACTCAAGCGTGGGAACAATTTTATTAAGCGCTGCTTTTTGGGTTGCCCATGCCGAGTTATTAATGGCATTATCGTAAACAAAATTCTGAATGAAAATAGAGTCGTTTCCAAGATATTGCGGCTTGGCGTATAAATTATACGGTTTGTATTTGGCAGTTGCTACAGAAATTAAATAATAATCAATTGGGTAACGCGACTGCCACTCGTAACGTTTTTTATTCCCCACTTTTACTACCTGCTTTAGCAAACCATTAGAGCCTACCATGTTCAAAGAGTCGGTGGTAGCATAAACCCATGACGAGTCAATTTTATCACGCAAATCCTGTTTACATGGGTACCAATGGTACGCCACTAAACTTTCACTTAAACTCCAGGTAACTTCATTTCCCCAGGCTCCGGAAACGCCCATGTTATAACCATTGCCAATAGCTGCACCTCCGGCAGTTGTGCAGGTTCCTTTATAATATACCACCGCATCAAATAACTGATTTTGAGGAATGGGAATCCCTGCACTTGCGAGCACTAAACTATCACGACGAACATAATTTCGTTTGGCGCCATTTACATAAACCGAATCAATGGTATGATTGGTATGTAACACAAAAGCAAACGAATCGAGTGCCGGCGCCACCACTTTGGCAAGGCTCCGTACGTTACCACTGATAAAAAGTGAATTTCGTTCGATATTAATGTTTAAATGGTAAAATTTCAGGTCATAACTGTTTTCTTTTGGAATGGTGTTCACTCCCGACTGCTTGTTAACCGCTTGCTGTGCATTCCAGGTTTTATTGAAATGTTTTGCTTTATGATCTGCACAAAAATGCGTCTGTGCATGCGACGTGACAAAAGAAACAAGCACCACAAAGAGTATAAATTTTTTCATAGAGTATAATTTTTTTTAGCAAATAAAATTGAAAACCTAAACTAGCTTATTAAAATGTTAAAGCCAAAGACTTTTGTCGAAATCTACCATTCATGCTATCTTTATACGTAAAATTGTATAAACTTTTGATTCAATTATGAATTATTTCTGGATTTTCTGCGTTACAATTGCCTTTCATCTTTCAGTCACTCAACCTTTGAAGGCACAAAACGATACCATGCTACTTCATCAGGTATATCCCGGATTTTCAGACAGCGAAAAAGCAGAATGGACCTCCTTTGAAAATAACTGGAACTATTTTGATTATAGTGATATTCAAAAAAGCCTTAAAATACCACGGCTTAGCTGTAAACGCTGCGGAAGCCTGTATGCAGATTTATACATTGAAATAGATGCGCAGGGTAAAATCGCTTTGGTTCGGTTTCTGCAAGGAAAAAAATGCGGGGTATTGAATTCAGATGTGGAGTTCGTCAAATTGTTTGAGAATTCTTTATCAAAACAAATTTTCGGTACACTCAAAAACAAAAAGTTTATTGTACGGCTTGGCCATATTTTAAAGTGTTAATTGCTGAAAGCTGTTAACTTTGCGCTTTCAATTATGATTACTTACAATCCAAAAGACTGGTTTACCCTCATTATACAATTTCACAAAAGTGATACATTCCGACAATTATTTTTTTCGTTGGTATGTATGGGGATTTATTCAGCCATTGTCGTTTTTATAGAAACTAATTATTTTCCCGTTATTTCAAAAAATGCCACAGTAATGCATTCCATCTTAGGCTTTGTATTATCCATGCTATTGGTATTTCGCACTAATTCTGCATATGACCGCTGGTGGGAAGGGAGAAAGATATGGGGAAGTGCCGTGAATAATTCCAGGAACCTGGCGCTTAAACTTTCCGTAATTATTACGGATACAAAATCTCAACAGGAATTAAAACATCTGATAGTGAACCATGTGTTTTGCTTTAAAAATCATTTAAGGGGAAAAGTGGTTGTTGATGAATTCACAGCTACAGATTCATTGAACACTGAAGCGTTTTTGTTAGCAAACCATAAACCAAACCGTGTTGCTAAAGCATTATACGCAAAGATACAACAGCTTTACAGCGCTAAACAGATAAATAATGATCACCTTATTATTATGAATGAGGAATTAAAATCGTTTACCGATAACTGTGGCGCCTGTGAGCGTATTAAAAATACACCTATTCCTTATTCGTATAATATCTTTTTAAAGAAAATGATTTTTTTATACGTCATTTCGTTGCCCATATTTTTTTCGGCCGAGTTCGGTTATATAACCGTTGTAATTGCGGTGATCGTACTATATGTATTTGCCAGCATCGAATTAATTGCAGAAGAAATTGAAGATCCATTTGGCGAGGACGATAATGACCTTCCGTTGAATGATATATGCAACCGAATAAAATCAAACCTCGACGAAATTTTAAACTAACATGTACAAGAACGATTTAATATTAAGAGCAGCAAAAGGAGAAAAAGTTGAACGTGTCCCTATTTGGTTGATGCGTCAGGCAGGAAGAATTCTTCCCGAATATAAAGCTACCCGCGCCCGTGCAAAAAATTTTATTGAATTTGTGAAAAACCCGGAACTTGCCGCGGAAGTTACCATTCAACCAGTAGACATTCTTGGAGTTGATGCCGCCATCATCTTTTCAGACATTCTGGTTATACCGGAAGCGATGGGTTTGCCCTATCAGATGATTGAAGCGAAAGGACCCAATTTTGAGAAAACAATCAAAGAAAAAAAAGATATTGACTCGCTGAGAATAGCCGAAGCCGGTGACCTGGATTATGTAATGCAGGCTATTAAACTCACTAAAAAAGACCTGAATGACCGCGTACCGTTAATTGGTTTTGGCGGAGCACCATGGACTCTCATGGCTTATATGGTTGAAGGTAGTGGCAGTAAAACTTTTAGTCAGGCAAAAAAATTCCTTTACCAGCAGCCTGAACTAGCTCATCAACTTCTTGAAAAAATAACACAGAGCACAATCAACTATCTGAAAGGTCAGGTAGCTGCCGGCGCCGACATGATTCAGTTATTTGATAGTTGGGCAGGAGTTTTAGGCCGCGATCAGTACCTGGAGTTTTCATTGAAATACATTTCAAAAATCTGTGACGCCATTGAACCATTGGTGCCGGTTACCGTTTTTGCCAAAGACGCTCATTTTGCACTCGCAGATATGGCTAAATTAAATTGCAACACCATTGGTCTCGACTGGACCATCGATCCACAGGACGCACGCATCATCATTGGTCATAATAAAACCTTACAGGGAAACGCAGATCCGTGCATGTTATATGCCGATGAAAAACACATTGAAGCAACGGCCCGTAAAATGGTTTCAGCGTTCGGCAAACAACGGTACATCGCTAATCTGGGACATGGCTTGTATCCGGATCTTGATAAAAATAAAGTGAAATTTTTTATTGATTGCGTGAAGGGTCTGTAGGGTATTTAAAACGACTCCTTAATTACAAGTGGGTTTTCTAATTAACCGTTAACTGAGGTTTGCCTTGCATTTGAAAAACAATCCGCGTTCCTATAAAACTAATTACATGGTTTCCAACTGGCGATCTGTCAATTTGCAGTTCACCCATTCTTCATCTAAAGTGGCATCATATTTTTTGTAAAACTCAATCGCAGGGGTATTCCAATTGAGCACCTGCCACTCCATGCGTCTCACTTTAAGCTCCTTACTTACCTGAACTACCTGATCAAAAAGCAATTTGCCAATCCCTTTACCCCGTTTTGGTTCCGTGACAATGATGTCTTCAAGAAACAAACATTTTCCTTTCCAGGTGCTGTATTTAAAATAGTACAATGCCAGGCCCACGATCACCTCATTTTCAAGGGCCACGAAAAAATCGAATTGTTTATCGCTGCCAAAACCCCAGTTGGTCATTTCATCAACGGTTACTTCTACTTCATCAGGGGCTTTTTCATATACAGCAAGTTCTTTTACTAATTGTAAAGCGGCTGAAATGTCAGCCTTCGTTCCTTTCCTAATACAAATCATACTTATTTCGAATACATTTCTTTTAAAACTACCTTTTGCAGTATGCGCTTGATCATCAACTCTGCTAACACCTGCTGCACAGAAGACTCAGGGTCACTTTGCGAAGCCTTCTTAATTTGTACTTCCGTAATATCAATACGGTATAATAAATTTTTGAGAGAATTACCCATTTCAAGTTTTACAATGGCGTTCAAAAATGCATCGTTTAACTGTTCCAGACCATTAGACTCAATCAGTGGTAAAGCTTCCAAAACCCCGGCCAGTTCAAAATCACGGTAGACCTGTTGTTTAAATTTTTCAAATAATCCGGGCTTCTGCAAGCTGCTTAATATCGCGGGTAACATTAACGGTTGTTATATAACAATCGTTCAACAGGAATATGGTTTATGATATGGGATTCAATGATTTCTTTCACATCTTCCTTTTTTACACCAACATAAAAAATTCCTTCGGGATAAATCGCAATTGTGGGACCGAAATCACAGATTCCAAGGCAGCCGCTTTTATTGGCCCGGGTCTTTAACCCAATATTGAGATCTTTCAGCTGCTTTTTAAATTCAGCCACCAGTTCTAATCCATGCGCATCACCACAACTTAACTTCTCAGTACCGCTTCGCTGATTGTTGCACACTAAAACATGTACGTCGTATATTGGTTTTAATTTCATAATCCGTTATATTTAAACAAAGTTACATTTAATTTGTAATCAAGATGGCTGTAATTTTAATAAGCGGTGGTTCTGGTTTAGTGGGAAAAGCATTAACTGCACGACTTCTTGATGAAAAACATGAGGTTAGGATCCTTTCTCGAAATCCATCTAAAGGTTATCCTGTTCCATCTTATTATTGGAATATCGAAAAAAAAGAAATCGATGGTGAGGCCTTTCATAATGTGGATCACATTGTTCATCTTGCAGGTGCTGGAATCGCCGATTCTTGCTGGACTGAAGCGCGAAAAAAAGAAATCTTTGAATCACGGATAAAAAGTATACAACTCATCGAATCGCGGATAATAAAAAAAGGCATCCGGTTAAAATCATTCGTGGGTGCTAGCGCGGTTGGATTTTACGGGATGCGTACTTCAGAAAAAATTTACAAGGAAACTGACGGCAGCGGTAATGACCTTTTAAGCGATGTTTGCGTGCAGTGGGAAAAATCATATGAGCCTTTTATTAATTATTCCGATAAACACTGCGTGATTCGAACTTCTGTGGTTTTAAGCCGTGAAGGTGGGGCGCTTCAAAAACTGATTCCATTATTTAAAGCAGGTTTTGGTTCAGCAATTGGGAACGGAAGACAATACATGCCATGGATACATCCTGATGATCTGGTGTCCATTTATATGAAAGCGCTTTTCGATCCGGAGTATCACGGAGTTTATAATGCGGCTTCCAGCCACACGGTTACCAACGAGACGTTTTCACAAACGCTTGCGAAGGAGCTTGGTAAACCATACTTTATGCCGGCCGTGCCGGGATTTATTTTAAAAATTATATTCGGAGAAATGGCCGGGTTACTGTTAAATGGTTCGCGGGTAAGTAATCAAAAACTTCTGGACGCAGGTTTTAAATTTAAATACGATTCTCTGGAAAGTGCTTTCCATAACCTTATAAAGGGAGCTTAATCCAAGTATTTTTATTCCATCAGGACACAATAATTCTGCAAAATTAGTGTTATCTTAGCCATTAGAATTTAGAAAATTACTATGTGCGGAATTGTAGGATATATTGGGAACCGTGATGCGTTTCCTGTTTTGATTAAGGGATTACAACGTTTAGAATACCGGGGATATGACAGTGCAGGAGTGGCAATGATTTCTCCGGAAGGAAACATGAACGTTTACAAGAAAAAAGGGAAAGTTTCAGATCTGCTTGAGTTTAGTAAAGACAAAGATAAGTCAGGAAATATAGGGATTGGGCACACGCGCTGGGCTACTCATGGAGAACCAAATGATATCAATTCCCATCCACATTATTCTCAAACCCGTGATTTGGTGATCATCCATAACGGGATCATTGAAAATTATGCGTCGATAAAAGAAGGTTTGCAGAAACGTGGTCATAATTTTATGTCGCAAACCGATACTGAAGTGCTTATTCATCTCATTGAGGACATTCGTCAGCATGAACCCAGCATGAAACTAAGTTACGCGGTGATGGCTGCACTAAAACAGGTTAATGGTGCTTACGCCATTGTTATTCTGGATAAGAATGACCCGGATACGCTCATTGCAGCAAAAAAAGGAAGTCCCATGGTAATTGGCATCGGAGAAAATGAATACTTTATCGCTTCTGATGCTTCGCCTATTGTTGAGTATACTAAGAATGTAGTATATATTGAAGACGAACACGTTGCCATTATTCGCCGCAATGATGAGTTAAGAATCAGAACCATCCGGGATAAAGAAATTACACCTTATGTACAGGAGCTTGAAATGGAACTTGAAGCTATTGAAAAAGGCGGATATGACCATTTCATGATGAAAGAGATTTATGAACAGCCGCGTTCAATATTTGATAGTATGCGTGGTCGCTTAAATTCGGAAACCGGCCATTTAAAAATGGGCGGAATTGAAGAACACGAAGGCAAATTCATTAATGCAAAACGCATCATCATTATTGCTTGTGGAACATCATGGCATGCGGGTATGGTCGCGGAATATTTATTCGAAGAGTATGCCCGGATCCCCGTGGAAGTAGAATATGCATCGGAATTCAGGTACCGTAATCCGATTATTTATCCTGATGATGTAGTAATTGCCATTTCGCAAAGTGGTGAAACCGCTGATACACTCGCAGCAATTGAATTAGCAAAATCAAAAGGCGCCACCATATTTGGTGTGTGTAACGTGGTTGGCTCATCTATTGCGCGCGCCACACATGCCGGTTCTTACACACACGCTGGTCCTGAAATTGGAGTGGCTTCTACAAAAGCGTTTACCGCGCAGGTTACAGTTTTAACGTTAATGGCACTTCATGTGGCGAAAGCGAAAGGTGCAATTGCCGAAAGCCGCTACCGCCAATTGTTATCGGAAATGGAAACTATTCCTGCAAAGGTGGAAGAAGTTTTAAAGTTAAATGAACTCATTAAGAAAATTGCTTTTGAATACAAAGATGCTTCAAATGCGCTCTACCTGGGTCGCGGATATACATTTCCGGTTGCACTGGAAGGTGCATTGAAATTAAAGGAGATTTCATACATTCATGCCGAAGGGTATCCGGCGGCTGAAATGAAACATGGTCCGATTGCCTTAATCGATGATGCCATGCCAGTATTTGTAATAGCAACCAAGGGGCCCAACTATGAAAAAGTAGTGAGCAATATTCAGGAAGTAAAGGCGCGTAAAGGTAGAATTATCGCAATAGTTACTGCTGGTGATAGAGATGTGAAGGAAATGGCAGAACATGTGATTGAAATTCCAGAAACAGATGAATCATTGGTTCCGCTGATATCAGTTATCCCGTGGCAGTTATTATCATACCATATTGCTGTAATGCGCGGTTGTAACGTTGATCAACCAAGGAATCTTGCTAAAAGTGTTACTGTGGAATAATATTTAGGTGATTAGAAAGGAGTTGTAAATCAAGTCAGCTCCTTTACTATTTTCTTTTCTTCGAAGAATAAGCCTCATAAACGGCATCCAATTCTTCAAACCATTCGGGACCGTATTTTCGTATCAAGGGCTCTTTCAAAAATTTAAAAACCGGAACATTTAACTGGCTGCCGCATTCACAAGCCGGTTTACAAATATGCCATGAATGGTAATTCACAGCGTCATATTCTTTATACTCCTGAATCCTGATAGGATACAGGTGACATGAAACTGGTTTCTTCCAGTCAATTTTCCCTTCAAGATATGCCTGTTCAATTGCACATTTAGCAATGTTCTTTTCGTCAAAGAATACAAATGCGCATTCCTCGCCTTCACTTACTAAAGTAGTAGTATAATCGCCGTCAGTATCCAAAACGTAGCTTCCGTTCTTTTCAACGGCTTCAATCCCTTTTTGGTTCATGTAAGGTTTAACCTCGGGATAAATTTTATCAAGTATCTTGAGTTCGCTTTTATCAAGCGGTGCACCGCTGTCACCCGACACACAACATTCACCCTTGCAGGCACTTAAATCACACACGAATTTCCTATCAAAAATATCTTCCGAGATCAGGGTGTGGTTAATCGCTATCATGTTGCAAAAATACAACAAAAACGAGCATCACCAGAAGCACTTAACGAATAACGAGGATTTACATTGCCAAAAACTATTAAAAAATTATCTTTGGATATGAAAAATGTATTAGTAATATATTATTCTCAAACCGGACAGGCAAAACTGGCGCTGGATGCTGTCCTTAGACCATTTGAAGAAAATCAAAATTACCACGTACATCGTGTGTTAATACAACCTAAAATCGCTTTTCCATTCCCGTGGAGTTATACCCAATTTTTTGACGTATTTCCGGAAACGGTTCAGGGTATTCCCTGCGAACTTCATCCTTTGGAAATTGACCTATCAATGCAATATGATCTCATTTTCATAGCTTACCAGCCCTGGTTTCTAAGTGTATGTGTTCCAATCAGCAGTTTTTTACAACTACCGCAAACAAAAAAATTACTGGAAGGAAAACCTGTAGTGACTGTGATCAACTGCCGTAACATGTGGCTGGGTGCACAGGAAAAAATGAAAAAACATTTAAATGCCTTGAACGCGAAGTTAGTGGGCAATATCACTTTTGTGGATCATTCCTCAAATCTTATAAGTCTTATTACTGTATTAGCTTTTGTTTTGAACGGAAAAAAAGAGAAGTTTATGGGAATCTTCCCAAAATACGGTGTGACACAAAAGGATGTTGATCGTGCGCCTGAATATGGAAAGATCATAATGAGGCACTTTGAAAAAGGTGATCTGGAAAACATTCAACCCACACTGAATGCCTCGGGTGGCCTGAATATCAGAGGAAATCTGTTATTAATGGAAGGAAGGGGAAGAGTTTTGTTTCCTCTTTATGCAAATTACATTTCAAAAAAAGGAACTCAGGGCAGTGCTCAGCGAAAAACACGGGTCCGCATTTTTGGTATTGTTCTTCCCACAGCCATCCTGATTCTATCTCCCATAATAACCATCATTTCCAGGCTGGCGCCCATATTGGCCAGAAAAAAATTTAAAAATGAAATAGCCTATTATTCTCAAAATTCGTTAAGAGGATAGTTGGCATCCAAATGAGGAATGCTTTTTGATTAAGTATCATACAAAATTATAAATCATGAAAACTCTATTTCGTCTATCGCTAATCTTCTTAACTGTATTTATCGCGTCCTGCGCAAGCGATAAAAAAGATGATCCCAATGCGCAAGAGCCCAGCTCAGATGCACGGGACAAATTTATTGCCTATTGGAACGTAAGTGAGAACAGTGCTACCGCGGGGACAAATTCCTATACGGTTAATATTATTAAGTCTGGCACAAGTTCGAGTGAGGTATTGATCAACAATTTTTCAGGATTATCCGTTTCTGCCCGCGCATCTATTAATAATAATGCTATTACCATTCCATTTCAGCAAATAGGAAGTATTGGATTTACCAAAGGCTCTGGTACTTTAAATAGTGCCACCAATATTACAATGACCTATACCACAACAATCGGCACAAGTCGTGATAGTTGCTCGGCAACTTACACCAAACAGTAACCAATTATGGAATAATATCTACCACTTACAAAACAAATCAAACCACATCTCAAACAGGTGTGGTTTTTTATTAAGCCCAATTATAATTTTACAATTGCAATCTATCTGTAGCGCTAAAGAAAGTTTGACGGACTTAATTATAAACCATTAAAAAAACTGTCATGAATATTTTTGGAAACAATGCCGGCCAACTCGACGAAGTAATTTTTGAGAACCGGAACAAAAGGTATGGTGCTTATGCTATCCGCTCTGCATACACAGCATCGGTAATAAAATCATTAGGCTTTCTAACAGGAATAGTTGCCCTGTTATTTGGATCTGTGCTTGTCAAAAATCATTTGACAAGCATTCAACAAAATAATCTTCCTGTGATCATAGATGATCATTTGATTAAACCATTGGTTTATGAAACACCTGTAGACCTAACTCCACCATCAATTAAACCTGAAAAAATTGTTGAGACGGCTGCCCCGAAAGGATCATTGGGAGTGATCATAAAAGACAATGCCATTGAAACGCATACAACAAGCCTTGAGCAAACCTCTGTTGGCGCTGGAACGGAAACAGCAACAGGGACTTCATCAACCAGCTCTGAAACGTCGACTATAACTACCATGGAAGGAAACCTCCATCCGACACCTAAACCAGTTGAAACCGTAATCATAGCGGAGGAAATGCCAGAGTTTGAAGGTGGTGTTGCTGGCTTAATGCGTTATGTTAGTCAAAACATAATTTATCCGGCTGTTGCAAGAGAAATTGGGAAAGAAGGAACCGTGTATGTGTCATTTATAGTAAATGAAACCGGTAACGTTGAAAATGCTAAGGTAATGCGTGGAATTGGCTCTGGGTGTGACGAGGAAGTGTTAAGGGTAGTCAGCAATATGCCAAGGTGGAAGAAAGTGGGAAAGAATTCGGGGCATCCGGTGAAAGTCAGATTCAATATTCCTGTTTCCTTTAAGTTGAAATGACGCATAAATAAAAAACCCCTAACGAAGATCAGTTAGGGGTTTTATTAGGATGTGAATTTTACTACGCTTTTTCTTTACCTACAATCGATTTCGCAGAATCCAGCATTTTTTGAATTGCTTCTTTACTCAAAGGCGTTCCGTCTGCAGGAACAATATCTTCAAATACATAAGTGTTAGCCCCTACCTTTTGTATAGAATAAAAGTGGTATTCAGGTTTTGTAATTTCACTTTCCCACATAATGGTGGTAGGTTCATCCACAACAAACGATTTGAAAATATTTACATCATTCGATTTAATATCACTCTTCCGTAATTCCATATCACCTGGATCTTCTGTAATTGATAATTGAAAATTCTTTCCAACTTTAATTTCTAATGCACCCCAGGTTTGTTCAACAACTTCCAATTTTGCAGCGGTTGTATCTGGAACGAAGATTGAAAACTGTTTTCCGTATTTGCTTAAATCAAGGGCAACCATTCCGGCCGGCGCTTCAATGTTCTTAGCATCATTTTTATCTCCACACGAATGAACAACAAAGGCTAACGTTAAAGCTGAGAATAATGTCAATATTTTTTTCATATTAAATTTTTATAGTTTGAGCAAATATAATGCAAAAAAAGTATGTGTTACAAAAATATAAAAGCCACTAGATATAGTGGCCTTTAATGCTAAACATGTATAAACAAAAAACCCCCCGCTTAGCGGGGGGTTTCTATTACTTCTTCTTAGCTGCTGCTTTTTTTGGAGCTGCTTTTTTCGCTGCTTTTTTTGGAGCTGCTTTTTTAACCGCTTTCTTAGCTGCTTTTTTTGGAGCTGCTTTTTTAACCGCTTTTTTAGCTGCTTTTTTTGGAGCCGCTTTTTTTGCAGCTTTCTTAGGTGCTGCTTTTTTTGTTGTTGCCATGGTTTTTTGTTTTTAAGATTTTTGT
>JAQZBQ010000030.1 GCA_029237825.1 Bacteroidota bacterium
CTTTTACAGCTATTGCTGCACAAAATCATATCTGAACATACAGACATTAATTTTCGAAGCTGATATAAATGTGCTAAAAGCGAACGGCTACACTAAAATCAAACCCCGCGTGAAGGATTGAGTGGAAAGCCCACAGCTACGAGGTACGAGTAGCGAGGACTTGAAGCGAAAGCCTGACCCGTTAGGGGCACGCCCAAACTATGACAACGGAAAAAACAATCCAGTCAATAGGTCATCACAATCCAAATAAAAACCGAAAATATTGTATGAAATAACAATTTATGATTAAATTAGCGCAACAAAAAAGTAATTCTCTAATTAAAAAATAAAGACACAGTATGGGCGTTCTGGTAGGAAAAAATTCAAAAGTAATTGTACAGGGTTTCACCGGTGGCGAGGGAACATTTCACGCAACCCAAATGATCGAATTTGGTACCAATGTCGTTGGTGGCGTTACACCAGGCAAAGGCGGAACAACACATTTAGACAGGCCGGTTTTTAATACCGTGAAAGAAGCGGTTGATAAAGCGGGTGCTGATACCTCCATTATTTTTGTACCGGCTGCTTTTGCTGCCGACGCTATTATGGAAGCAGCAGACGCAGGAATTAAAGTGATTATTTGCATTACCGAAGGTATTCCGGTAAAAGATATGATTGCTACAAAAGAATATATTAAAGGAAAAGCCTGCCGCTTAATCGGGCCAAACTGTCCGGGAGTGATCACAGCAGGTGAAGCAAAAGTTGGTATTATGCCTGGCTTCGTTTTCAAAAAAGGACGCATAGGGATTGTTTCCAAATCAGGAACCTTAACCTATGAAGCGGCCGACCAGGTTGCTAAAGCGGGCTTAGGAGTTTCTACAGCTATTGGTATTGGTGGCGATCCAATCATTGGCACCCCAACGCGCGACGCTGTTGAATTATTAATGAACGATCCTGAAACGGATGCTATTGTTATGATTGGTGAGATTGGCGGAAGCTACGAAGCGGATGCTGCACGTTGGATTAAAGCTAACGGAAATAAAAAACCGGTGGTTGGTTTCATCGCAGGTCAAACTGCTCCAAAAGGCCGCACCATGGGCCACGCGGGTGCTATCGTTGGCGGACATGATGATACGGCCCAGGCTAAAATGGAAATCATGCGCGAGTGCGGATTGCATGTAGTGGATAGCCCTGCTGCAATTGGTAAAACCATGGCGGAAGTATTGAAAGCGGTTAATGCTTAACTAACCATAAAAAATATAAAGGAAGGCCGGTTTATCCGGCCTTTTTTCATGAATTAACCAATCATAAATTTTACTAACAGAAGCCTTTGGTTTTTATAGGTAATCTGATATTTATGCTCTATTTTTGAAGATCAATTCCCGGTTGATGCCTGTCATGAAACAAAAAATTTGCCTCATATGCTTGTGTGTATTTGTTCAGTTTTCGGTTGTAGCACAATCGGTGAAAGATTCCTGCGTGCGCATCCTGATGGTTGGATTTCACTTCAGTGGCCAGCTTCCTAAATATGACCTGGAGAAACGATTTGGTCCGAACCTGAATGCGGGCGCCAGTTTTAGCTGGAAAACCAAACACAATATTTTAATAAGCGCAGAAGGCAGTTATTTTTTCGGGCGCAATGTGAAGGAAGATGTGGTTGCCAACATGAGAAATTCGGACGGAAATATTACCGACAATGAGGGTTACCCGGCCGACCTGCGTTTAACCGAGCGTGGCTGGAACATTTACGCAAATCTTGGTTACGTCATTTCAAAACTTGGACATAATCCTAATTCAGGCGTATTCATTACTTTAGGCGGTGGTTGGACACAACACAAGATTAAATTGTACGATGCCAATCAAAAAATTGCAGCCGTGGATGGCGATCTTAAAAAAGGCTACGACCGTTTAAGCGGAGGCTTTGGCCTTTCGCAATTCATAGGTTACCAATATATCAGTAATAACCGACTGGCAAATTTTTATTTTGGCTTTGAATTTTTTGAAGCCCAAACCAAAAGTCTGCGTGGTTTTAATTACGACACAGGCCTCATCGACGATCAGCCACGCTTTGACATGCTGATGGGTTTCCGTTTTGGGTGGATCCTCCCACTCTATAAGCGCACTAAGGATTTCTATTATAATTAACTTTAAGTATTTCGGTTTGCCCGTTGTAGTGGAAATCGATTCACTTTCACTTCGAATGATAGATTAAAGCATTTTGGGGTTCCGGCAAAGCCGTCGGGCTGCCCGCTCCAATCTTTTGCCGGAATCGAGAGCCTCAGTCAGCAGCAAAAGGATTTGCGCTCACATCCCTCACCCTGATGAAACGTAAAAAAACATTCCTTCAAAAAACCAGCATTTTGCACATGGACTCCGCGTGAACGATTGCAGTAGAAATCCTTTCACATCCAAAATTGGATGTGAAAGATTGCAACATTAAAGGGGAGAAAACGAAGTTTTGACAAAGGCACCGAGCGAAGGTCAGCCTGGTCCGCTTTTCGCAGACACGCCCAAACAGGTAAGCGGAAAGACAATCTTTTCAGTTGAAAGTGCGGGAGGGATGCAAGCGGAAATCCTCCGAATCGCAGGAGCGATGAGGAGATTGAAGCGACAGCCCGGTTTGGCCACCGCCAAACCCGCCCATGAAAAAATCTACCACGCTATAACCACTACAGTCCATAAAAAAACCACCAGCTTTTAAACTGATGGCTTTCTATAAATGACTTCCTACCTGCAGACTAATACTGAGAGAATCCCTGCCGGTCAGTTACTTTATGCTCAATCAATAAACCCACGCAGGCAGCTTCCATTGGCTTATGTTTATCGGCCGATGTTGCTCCGTTTGGAACAGAAACTTCGATGATCAACTGGCGACTTGCAGTGCTCTGAAATTCGAATAACGATGCGTTTTGTGCAGTAGCATTATCATATAAAAGTTCGCTGGTTCGTGCATCAAAAATCTTGTAGTTCAATTTCTCACCTAAAGCAGATTCGCAACAAACGTTGATACGGTAATCCATACCTTTATAAATCACACAACGGATTTTTGAAGTAGATCCCATGTTAAATAAACCGCTCTTGGATTGTGCATTATACAACCAATCCGATTTACCGTGTTTTGTTTCCACACCACAGTATTTACGATGAAACTGTCCGCAAACACTTGCTTGCGAAAACAGCATTGCAGAACTTAAAATAAATAAGGATAAAAATATTTTCTTCATAATCGTAATTATTTAGTTAAGGTATAAGAATTTCTGATGGCTTTGATTTTATCAACAATTGCAGTGTATTGTGCTTCTGTGATATCCAATTCTTTCCCACCACCTAAAACAGTTTTTGATTTGTCTCCCGACTTGGCAGCATCTACTTCCTTCTCGCCTATTTTATTAAATTCTGCCTGCAACTCCGTAAACTGCGTTAATACAGAAGCCACGTTCGCGTCGGATTCATATTTTTTCAGGAACTCAATAAGGTTATCCAAAGTATACTTTTGATCAGCTAAACGTTCTACAACAGGGCTCTTAGCATCGTACTTTGCAAGACTTGTAGCGATGAATAAACTTTCAATCCATCCACCCGATACAACCAATGATAAGGTTGGTCCTTGTTTTCCTTGCTCAAGCGTTTCAAAAGAAGTAAAATATACATCGTCGGTAATCACAGATAATGAATCCGGATTGCCAAGATTGCCTTCAAGGCGCTTCAATACTTCTGGTTGAATGGCAGAGGAAACACCGATCTGGTCGCCAAGTTGTTTTACTACCTTAAAGTATTTTAACGCTTCCGAACCAATTTCGAAAATACTGCAGTAACTCAGGTCACAGGAGTAAATACCAAAGTTCAATGCTTTTAATTTAGTGTCGGTATAGTTTTTCTGGTTTTCAGGACTGTTTAAGAACGATACATTCTTATTGTTCTTTCCACCAACCATTTTAATGAACGTCAACATTTCGCCCGGAGAAGGCACCTGGAAGAATGTTTCAGTAATCTGTTCAGTATGAGTTTCTGTTTTTAAGGTATCCTCTCCCGACATATCATCTCCACCTTCCGTTTTATCACCACCACAGGAAACAAGCATTAAACTTGCTGCCAAAGGAGCAATTAAAAAATGTTTACGTTGCATCATAATTTTATAGTTTGTGTTTTTTTATTTACCGATTAATTTTGCTACAAGGTCTGCAGCTTCCTGTAACTGAATTGCAGAATATACTTTTAATCCTGAATCATCAATTAGTTTTTTTGCAGCTTCGGCATTGGTTCCCTGTAAACGAACAATGATTGGCACATTAATGTTCCCCATGTTTTTGTAAGCATCAATAACGCCCTGCGCCACACGGTCGCAACGAACAATTCCACCAAAAATATTTACCAGAATAGCTTTAACGTTTTTATCGCCAAGGATAATGTGGAATGCTTTTTCAACACGCTCAGCATTTGCAGTACCACCCACATCCAGGAAGTTTGCAGGCTCACCACCTGATAATTTAATAATATCCATGGTAGCCATTGCCAAACCTGCACCATTTACCATGCAACCCACGTTTCCGTCGAGCTTCACATAGTTAAGGTCAGCTTTACGTGCTTCTACATCAATCGGATTTTCTTCCGTTTCATCGCGCATCGCTTCAATATCCTTATGACGGTATAACGCGTTATCATCTAAAG
This sequence comes from Bacteroidota bacterium, assembly GCA_029237825.1. Classification (GTDB taxonomy): domain Bacteria; phylum Bacteroidota; class Bacteroidia; order B-17B0; family Aurantibacillaceae; genus UBA4416. The sequence goes on from JAQZBQ010000030.1 coordinate 4,648, forward strand.
TAACTTTCGCATCAACCGCAATGATTTTATCATCTGATGTTTTTAAAACCGGATTAATTTCAAACATAGACGAATCAATTGAATCGTATGCTTTATACAATGCTGCCACAAACTTGGTCATTTCTTTGAATGCATTACCGCTTAATCCTAAGTTGAATGCAACCTTACGGCATTGGAAATCACGTAAACCAACTTTAGGGTCAATCTCTTCTTTCCAGATTAAATGAGGAGTAGCTTCAGCAACCTGCTCAATATCCATTCCACCCTCTGTACTATACATAATGATGTTACGACCTGTTGAACGGTTTAACAGAATACTCATATAAAATTCCTTGGTTGGATTCGCTCCCGGATAATACACATCCTGCGCTACCAAAACCTTACTAACTAATTTACCTTCCGCACTGGTTTGCGGCGTAATTAAATGCATACCAATAATGTTGGTAGCAACTTCTTTCACTTTATCCAAATTAGGCGCAAATTTTACTCCGCCCCCTTTACCACGACCACCGGCGTGAATCTGAGCTTTTACTACAACACCATCACACTTATAGGTTTCCATAACCTGTTTGGCGGCAGCAACTGCCTGTTCCGGAGTTTCAGCAACAATACCTTCCTGTATTGCAACACCAAAACTTTTTAATATACTTTTTCCCTGATACTCGTGAATGTTCATATGATCGTGTTTAGTTCTAAATTTGCATCCAAAAATAGGATTTTTATTGTAAAAGCAAACATTTTTAATAAAATTAATTGGCAGCAAGCGGGCCTTAAAGCTGTGCTAAAAAACCTTCCATAACATCGTACACTTCGTTCAATTCCTTTTCAGTAATGCAGTATGGTGGGATGAGGTAAAGTATATTCCCAAGAGGCCTCACAATGATCCCTTGTTTAAGAAAATATGCTGCGATACTTTCAGAAGCGTGATTCAAATAATGCGTATGTTCCTGTGTGTTAATTTCCAATGCCAGGATGGTTCCTAAGCTTCTGATGTCTTTCAATGCTGGGTGTTCCGCAAGTTTTTGCACAAAATGCTGATGGCAATCGCTAATGAGTCTGATTTGTCTTTCTGTATCTTCATTCTCCATCAAATCCAGACTCGCAAGCGCGGCGGCGCAGGCAGTTGGATTGGCCGTGTAACTGTGTCCGTGAAAAAAAGTTTTTGTTTTATCGTCGCTCACACACGCATCGTAAATAAATTGAGCGCATGACGTAACGCCTAAAGGCATATACCCTCCTGTTAAACCTTTAGATAAGCAGATGATATCGGGATGGTGATCCAGGTAATTGCTCGCGAAAAATTTTCCGGTACGGCCAAAGCCCGTCATCACTTCGTCAGCAATACAAATGACCTGGTTCTTCTGGCAAAGTGCAATCAGTTCATCCAACAGGTCCGCCTGGTACATTAGCATTCCGGCTGCACCCAAAACAAGTGGTTCAAAAATAAACCCGGCAATGTCATTGTGGTTTGTGAACCACATCTGCAAAGTTTCTTTTATCTGTTCAATAGTGTTTGCATCCGGCAACGGAATATGGATCACGTCAAACAGGAGGTTATCGAACGCATTGTTAAATACATTCCGGGCCCCCACGCTCATGCCACCAAAAGTGTCGCCGTGATAGGCATGTTCAAATGCAATGAATTTTTTTTTGCTTTGGCCCTGATTATGCCAGTATTGCAAAACCATTTTCAAACCTACTTCAACGGCCGTTGATCCGTTATCCGAGTAAAACACCTTCGATTGATTTCCGGGTAAATGCCCGATAAGGCGTTCTGCCAATGTAACCGCCGCAGTGTGCGTAAATGAACTAAAAATGGCATGCTCAAGGGAATGTACCTGGTCGCTCACCTTTTTTGAGATATAGGGATGGCAATGGCCGTGCAGGTTTACCCACCAGCTCGAAATACCATCGAGCAGTTTTTTACCATCAGCATCATAAAAATAAGCGCCCTCCCCTTTTACTAAATGAACGGGCGCTTCAGCATACTTCAGGTGCGTAAACGGGTGCCAAACAAACTGCTGGTCTTTTTCAATGATAGACGACAAGGTGTATAAATTTAATAGTAACGGTTACAAATCTAACAAAGAATATATGATCACCGGCGGAGTCATTTTGTTTTTTCAAAAGCTGTTTTCCCATACTACATTACAGTATGTTCCAATTTTTATCAGGAACCGTTTCCCGCTTTCCGCTATTTTATGAAGGATGCCGCTTCAATCGGGGCTGGTGAACTCATTTTCCTAATTCACGCCGTACAGTTTTATCAAGATAGATCCAAAAAATAGGATTGGAGTAACATTTTGCATTACCGATCTTTGGTTGTTATCGGGAGCTGTTTCCCGCTTTCCGCTATATCTTTTTGGCAAAGTGCCAAAAAGGATGCCGCTTCAATCGGGGCTAATAAAATCCCGTGTCGTATTCCGCTGGGGGATAAAATCAAAAGCCTTCCCAAACTGCAGTTGGCTGGAGGTAAGCAAAAGAGTGAAATGATAGCTCGGCTTTCGTGGCTCGTACAAACCTTTAAAATATTTTTTACTTAAAAAAATCATGCAAAAGTTTACAATACTTATATATTTGTTATCTAAAAAAATTTCATGGACTTAGAATTCAATAAGAACGACGATAAAATGCGTTTACTCATTTCCCAAATGGAGCAACGCTTATCAAAAATATATGAAGGTGGTGGTAAAAAACGCATCGAAAAATTACATGAGCAGGGTAAAATGAGTGCGCGCGAACGCATTGATTTTTTACTGGATAAAAACACTCCTCGTTTTGAAATGGGTGCCTTTGCCGGTTATGGCATGTACGAAGAGCATGGCGGCTGTCCTGGCGGTGGTGTTGTAATAATGATTGGTTACGTGAGCGGCAAGCAATGTATTGTAGTTGCTAACGATGCTACGGTTAAAGCAGGCGCATGGTTCCCCATTACCGGAAAGAAAAACCTGCGGGCACAGGAAATAGCCATGGAAAACCGTTTGCCGATCATTTATTTGGTTGATAGCGCCGGCGTTTATCTACCAATGCAGGATGAAATTTTTCCGGATAAGGAACACTTCGGTCGCATTTTCCGCAATAATGCTATCATGAGCGGAATGGGAATTTTACAGGTCTCTGCCGTTATGGGAAGTTGTGTGGCCGGAGGCGCCTATTTGCCAATCATGAGCGATGAGGCTATGATCGTGGATAAAACAGGTTCTATCTTTTTAGCAGGGTCATACCTCGTAAAAGCGGCCATTGGCGAAAACATCGACAATGAGACGTTAGGTGGTGCCACAACCCATTGTGAAATTAGTGGCGTAACCGACTATAAATGCAAAGACGACGCGGACTGCCTGACTCGCATTCGCAACATCATGAGCAAAGTTGGCGATTATGATAAAGCCGGATTTAACCGTGAAACGCCTGCCCTTCCGAAAAAAGATCAAAAAGAAATGTATGGCATCATTAACGATAAGCAATACGAAGTAAGGGATATCATTGAACGGTTGGTAGACAATGGTGAACACGAAGAATATAAAGAATTGTATGGCCAATCCATTGTTTGCACCTATGCGCGAATTGATGGATGGGCAGTAGGTATTGTAGCCAATCAGCGTAAAGTTGTAAAAAGCAAAAAGGGCGAAATGCAATTTGGTGGTGTGATTTACAGTGACAGTGCCGATAAAGCAGCGCGGTTTATCATGAATTGTAACCAGAAAAAAATACCCCTGGTGTTTTTACAGGACGCCACGGGTTTCATGGTTGGTTCCAGAAGCGAGCACGGCGGAATTATTAAAGATGGCGCTAAACTTGTTGGCGCAATGGCCAATTCAGTTGTTCCAAAGTTCACCGTAATTTTAGGGAACAGTTACGGGGCAGCAAATTATGCCATGTGCGGAAAAGCCTACGATCCTCGCTTAATTGTAGGATGGCCAACGGCGCAAATCGCGGTAATGGGTGGAGCGCAAGCCGCAAAGGTACTGGTACAAATTGAAGTTGCTTCACTAAAAGCCAAAGGAGAAGAAATTACTCCTGAAAAAGAAGCGGAACTGTATAATAAAACCAAAGATCGTTACGACACGCAAACCACACCTTATTACGCAGCTTCGCGCTTGTGGCTCGACGCGATCATCGATCCGGTAGAAACACGTAAAGTAATCAGTATGGGAATTGAAGCTGCTAACCATGCACCAATTATCAAAGCATATAACATCGGGGTGCTTCAAACCTAATTTATGAATCCTGAAGAATCCATACAAATAGTCAAAGAACTTGATTTTAAATCATTTACTGTCACCCTAAAAACAAATGGGATTGTGTATGTGCTTTTTAAAGATGAATGCCTGATTAATATTGAACTTCAGAAAAAATTGCTTCATATCTATGAGGACATTACGGGTGGCAACCTCATGCCGTTCATATTCCTCGCCGCAGAAAATGTATCGGTAACTAAAGAAGCCAAAGAAAACGCGATTTACATTGAAGACCAATCGATGGTTGGTGCATCTGCTGTTGTAGTGGATAACCTGGCCTATCGGCTCATTGCAAATTTCTATTTAAGAGTTAATCGCCCCAAACGGCCATACAGAGTGTTTAGTAAAGTTGAAGATGCTGAAACATGGCTTAAAACGCTTAGCTTTTAATATGAAAAAAGTAGTGTTGGTTTGCTTAATGACCTGTTATGTTATTTCAGGTTACTCCCAAATTAAAAAACCTTTTCTTTTTCGCTGGCAGGATAAATCCTCTAAAAAGCATGTTTTGAAGTTTGTTGACCATGACACACTTCTTGCAATGAAGGAATCTACCTTGCATATTACGTATAGCAACGAGCAGTCAAAGCCTTATCTGCTTATGCTGCATGGAATGGGTGCAAACGCCAGAACCAACTGGAGCAGCCAGGTAAAAACACTCTCCGGAAAATTTAACCTTATCCTTCCCGATCTTATTTATTTCGGTGAAAGCAACTCCGCTTCAGAAGACTATTCGGTTGAATTTCAGGTTGAACAAATTCATCAGGGTCTTTTAAAACTTGGAATTACCGACTCATTACACGTAATGGGTTTCAGTTATGGCGGACTAACGGCTGCTACCTATAACCAACTGTATCCGGATAAAATTAAAAAGCTGATAATTATCGATGGCCCTGTTAAATTTTTCTCAGGAGAAATGGCCGACAGTTTAGCGCAGATGGTGGGCGTATCAAACATCAATAACGTAATTGTGCCCACTACTCTTACTGAATTCAATGGCATGACGCGAGCAGTAATGTCAAGGTCGTTCCCTGCAACTAAAAAATTAAAACAAAAAATTCTTACGCACTTTTTTGCCCCGCATAAAGCCATTCGCGACAAACAAATGAATTACCTGATGGAGCATCAGACACGATATCAAAACTACAATTACAACCTTCATAACACACCTACCCTGCTAATTTGGGGAGAAAAAGACGGAGCAGTTCCTGTAAGCGTTGGCAAAGCTCTTCACAAAGCCTTTCCACAGACAACGCAGCTGCTTATTTTTCCGAAGGCCAGGCATGATGTGCATTTCAGGGATGCACGCAAAGTCAATAAAGCGATTATCAATTTTATTGAACAGTGATTGAATTTCAATCCAATTGGATTAAATTTGTGTATGCAAAAAACGAAAATCTTAGATTCCGTTCAGATCAATCAGAAGTTAAACCGCATGGCCTACCAGGTTTATGAAAACAATTTCAACGAAAAAGAATTATTGATTGTCGGCATAGAAGGTAACGGGTTCAAGGTTGCCGAGAGGATTGCCGATTTACTTAATAATATTTCCGGCATTAAAACAAAGCTTGGTAAAATTAAACTGGATAAAGAAAATCCCTGGTCGTTTGAGCCAAAAATTGATTTTACAGAAACGGACTTTGAAAATAAATCCGTTATTGTGGTGGATGACGTGTTAAACAGTGGCAAAACTTTGATCTACGCCGTTAAGCTTTTTTTAAACAAGCCGGTAAAACAATTGAACACCCTGGTTTTGGTTGACCGCAGTCATACACGCTTCCCTGTGAAAGCAGATTTTGTTGGTCTTTCGCTCTCCACAACATTACAGGAACGTATTGATACAGACTTTTCAAAGAAGGGTAAGGAAGCGGTTTATCTGGTATAACTCCTCGATCGATTCATACCTCATAAAAAAACCTCCTGGAATCAGGAGGTTTTTTATTTCTATCTCAGCAGTGTCACATGGCCGATGTAATCATGTTTCTTGCCCAGTACGTCTTTGAGTTTTACTTTCCAGATGTATACGTCTTGTTTCTCTTCTCCCGATTTGCCCTGCACGCGGCCATCCCAACCTTTTTCAATATCGTTGGTATAGTACACCCGCTCACCCCAGCGGTCAAAGATCCACATTTCGTATTCGGCAATTCCAATTCCCTTACCG
>JAQZBQ010000020.1 GCA_029237825.1 Bacteroidota bacterium
CTGTGTTGTGTTATCTACCGTGCCATCATTATTAAAATCCCAGGCCCACGAATTTATACTTGCCGGAGCAATGACACTCGATGTATTGCCAAAGGTGGTGGGCGTGTTAAAACATACTGTATTTGAAGTTATTGCGGTGACCGGGTTTGGAGATATGGCAAGGGTATTAGTGAATACGTCCGAACAACCATCTGAATTGGTTACTGTATAGGTTATGGTTTTAGTACCTGGGGTGCTATATACGTGGGTTGGGTTCGCGCCACTGCCATTAGGAGAATTATCCCCAAAATTCCACACATGCGAAGCAAGGCCCACCGTAGGTGTTGCTGCACTGGTAAAGGTGGTAGTAGTATTCAGACATGAACTGGAAGAAGTAAAACTGGCAGTTGGCGCAGGTATCACGTTCACAACCTTAGTTATGCTATCTGTACAACCACCATTTGACACCAGCAATTGAACGCTATAGCTGCCGGGAGCCGTAAAGGTTTTAACGGGACTTGCTGTAAAATCATCATCTACACCATTGTTTTCAAAATCCCAGTAATAATTAGTAATCGCCGGTCCACCATTTTGAGAACTGGCATTTACAAAGGGAACGGTAAACGTGTTAGAACAAGGCGTTGTCGTGAAATTAAAATCAGCCAATGGCTTTGGCACCAATGTAAAATTGGAATACAAAACGGGGCTCTGACAGCTCGATCCCTGCATCCCCAGAGTTACAGAAAACGTTCCGGCGTTGTTTGTGACAATACACTGGCCGGTTTCTCCATTGACTCCACCGGGGCCATTCCATAAATAAGAAGTAAATCCAGGCGGTGCACATAACGTATTAGTTCCTATGGTACACATATTGGAGGTGGTTTGCCCAACCGGGATATCTGTACCATTCAGGTTTAATGTCATCGGCTGACAAGAGGCATCAATATAACAGTATCCTGGATGGGCACCCTGCGAGGCAACACAACCTCCAACAGTAAATTCAATGTTTACGCACTGTCCAATGTATGAGGACAAATCAAATGATCTCGTAACCCAGTCTTTATATAACCAGCTACCGCTGGACACGAAGCTCGGGTCTCCGCTGGTACATCCTGAACCGTAAGCAGACGCCTGAAACTGGGCACAAGGAATAACTACGTTGTCACATGTTTCAAATTTAACGTTGAAGAAAGGTTGTTCCGAACAACTGTGAGTTCCGTCCTGCAAAATAACAGCGTACTTAAAAACAAAAACAGAGTTAGCAGCTGTTACAGTAAACGTTTGATTCACTCGATAAGATTTTCCACCTGTATTTGTTTGACCTAATCGTAAAGCAAAATTACCTCCGCCTGGCGGAACCATTTGCACGGCAGGCACATTAGGATCCGGACCTGGACCAACTATTACGGCTTGTGTAGTAGCTGCGGCACAACACCCCGCCATTGTTTGCGAATTATTATTGGGGCCTTCCACAGCAGTCCAGCCGGCAAGTGTGCCGGTTTCAAATCCAGGGTTGGTACATGGCGCTTGGACACCAGGATCGGAAGGCGCTGCCGGTTTAAGAGCGTAATGAAAATCAATATAATTACGTTTTAAAACCGCAACAAAACGTGCCCGTTGCCATTCTTCTTCAATTGTGGCTCTGGCATGGTCCCAGGCGGCAGCCTCATCAAACCCAATTAAGGAATCTGCATCAAAATCCAATGGCAGATAAAAACGATCTATCGCCTGTCCATGGGCGCCAAGATGTTCATGATGACGATCAATATGATCATGCGACTGCGAAATCCCGTTGAACGGAATGCCAAACCATGAAAGGAAAATGAGAATTGCAAGCGTAAAGTTTTTCATTCGAGTGTAGTTATGTTATACAATTTTATCATAAAAATCAACCAGTACACTAGAGGGGTAACACCCTACTTAGTAACACAGTTAAATAGTGAGTGACCGTGTTAAATACAATAATATACACTTTTTAACGAAATATCAAACTTTAAACTAAAAAGAAGATACTGTTAAATAACTGATAATCAGATTTCACCCAATTGATTTTTGGAGGGAATTTGGAAACTACTTCTCGTCCGTAAACTCAACAAATGAGTTTCTTATACAGCACGGAATACCTTAGTCCAAATGGCCAACGAATATAAACGAAGAATGAAAGCAGGTTTTTTGATTAAAAGCGAGTCGAAATGTGCGTTAAGAGTGTCCATATTTACAAAATCGAGTTGTTGAATGGTTTCAAGAACGTTACGCTTATTTGGGGCAAACCATTTACGCACCGGCGTTTCAAACCCGATTTTATCACGACGTTTATAAATTGAGATTGGGATATACGCTTTGGTTGCCTCCCGTAACAAATACTTTGAAATGCCTTTTTGAATTTTTTTATTCCCCTCAATAGAAAAAATATAATTTAAAAGCGCTGTATCATCGGCAAAAGGAACGCGGCTCTCAATTCCAAAAGCCATGCTGCACCGATCCTCACATTTTAAGTAGGATTTAAGCCGACCAGAAAAATCCTGTTGCAATTGCTCATTTAAAGAATTGGCCAATTTTTCATTTCTGCCTTTTTCTTGATCTCTAAACTCTTCCTTAAAATACCGAGAATAATTATAGCTTATTCCAAAAGCGTCTTTCAGCAACTGCTTACCAAATAAGATGAGCGCGCTGGGTACAGAACCATCAGCTTCTTTAATTCTTTGCAAAGTATGAAACCCAGGATGTTCCTTCCATAACGTCATGAAATGGTGCGCATATCCCGCAAATAATTCATCCGCTCCCTGTCCATCCAACACAACTTTTACGTGATTGTGGGCGGCCAGTTTCATCACCCTGTATTGGGAATATGTGCTCGTGCTCCAAACCGGTAGATCCTGTGAATAATTTAGCTGTTCAATATCACGGAAAAATTCTTCTGCCGACGGGCTCACCGTATTCCAACTTCCTCCAACCAATTTAGAAACCTGTTGCGCATAAAGTGACTCATCAAATGGTTCGCCTGGAAATACGGCTGTAAACAATTTGATTTGCTTATGAGGTTGCAGACTTTTTACGATGCCTGCAATAATCGAACTGTCTAACCCGCCACTTAAACATGATCCTATTTCTACATCACTTCTCAAACGCAACCGAATAGCTTCAACAAGTTTATGCTCCACTTTCTGAATAATTGTAGCATCTTCCTCCTCATTATATCTCCCAATTCCCGGAAGATCATAATATTTCGAAATCGTAAAACCATGTGTACCAAGATCGTACTTTAAATAATGAGCGGGCTTTAATTCCTTGATACCTCTGAACAAACTTTCTTCACCGTTTTCGAGATTACCATTTACTATGAAATCAAACTGTTGATTTCTATTAATCTCAAAAGGAATCAACCCGGCTTTAATAAAAGCTTTGTATTCACTGGCAAATGCAAAGTTTTCAGGCGTATCGATAAAATATAAGGGCTTTACCCCCGCTCTATCCCTCACACAATAAATCTGGTTCTTTATTCGATCAAGCAAAGTAAAAGCAAACATCCCGTTAAATTTTTGAATGCATTGAATGCCCCACTCTTTATAAGCTTCAATAATTACCTCAGTATCTGTTTGTGTATAGAATACATGAGCTTTGGCTTTCAACTCTTCCCGCAATTCAACATAATTGTATATTTCCCCATTAAATGTAATCCAATAGTTCGATGTTTGATCACACATGGGCTGATGTCCGGCTTCCGATAAATCAATAACAGACAGGCGGCGGTGGCCAAATGCGATATGATAACCATTTCCTATTTCTTCCAGCGATGTCCTGGCATTGTATGCATACGAAATAGTGTTACGGTTTAAAATTGGTGTATCAGGTGAATAGACTGGAACAGCTTTGGAATCAGTGAAAAAGCAAAATCCTTCTCCATCCGGGCCACGGTGTTTAATAGCCTGGTTCATGCTAAACACCGCATTCCTTATAAAATCAGAATTTCTTTTTGTTATTATTCCAGTTATCCCGCACATAGCTTTTTATGATGGAACTTGTTTTGTCAGTAGTTTCTGAGCGTTCATCAACAGGTTTCGATAGAGTGAAATCCATTTTTCCTGTCCAATTGCAAAACTATCATTATGAAATACAGAAATAAAATTACCGCCATTTCGATGCGCCTGGTCTATCATTGCAAGAGTAAGTGACTCAGCTGCTTCAATACTTAATTTATTGTAATCCCGCAGCGTACCTTCCATAACTACACTAGTATGAATCATTAAATTTGTAGCACATTCTTTTTCAAGATCAAACCAGGGGAAAGGAGTGCATAAACCTGTTCTGAAACCAACTTCCGACGCGTAAATCATCGTATAATCATCTGTAATACCATTTTCTATAAAAGTACGGTAAGTAATTGGATTATTAAGTCTTAAAAAATGGCATCGCGCCGCTGTCACTTTACGGCCAATAATTTCTTCCAGTCTTTTTTTTTCTATTCCTATTTTTTCAGGTTTCGAATAGGATTCGTAAGAGGGGTGCAGCCCTATGTCATATTGGTTTGCCAGCCGTTTGATCAACGATTGAAAGCCTTTATTGGTATAGCGCGGGTTCTTGTCAAAAGCCGAATAATCACCAATTAAAATAAAATAAAGCAAGGCGGTTTGTGTTTCTTTGGAAAGGCGATGAATGAGATCATAGGTATTGTAAGGATCATAACTTTCATTCAAATTGCTTTTAACACGCTTCCTCACTTCAGGAATCTTAAGCAACAACAGATCCTTAACTAAACCTGCGGCATTTCTCAACGGGCCTTTATGGGCAAACGCGAAAGCGTTATCGATGTCGATAGTAGAAAGAAATTGGAATTCCCTTGCGCCATACTGAATAGTAGGAAATATACTTTTCAATTTGTCACCAAACTGTCTGATTGCAATATTTAAAAAAGGCGTATGAAGGCATTCGTATTGGTAAGCTAAAGAATTCTCAGCGCGGTAGCGCTGGTGTTCATCAGTTTCGTTCGGCTGGTATTCTTCATACCTCGTAGCAAAATAAAATACCATCGCAAACAAATCATATCCTAAAAAATCAGAGCTATTGTTTTTAAAAAATTTTGGAAATGCTTGGTAATTCCGTTCTGCCAAGGGCACTCGATCGGTAAGTCCCTTTTCAAATAATAGCGTGTGAGGATGGATATGAACGGCGGACTCAATCATTGAATAACTTAACTTTGGAAGGTTACTATTTTGAAACTCTTCCAATTCAGTAGTACATTTAAACGGGGTTTTTAAAACCCTATTAAAAACAAGTTCAAGTGCATAGTGTAACCGGTTTGTAAAAGTATGTGAATAAACAAGCAGCAAAGTCAGTTTTGTTTAATGGCAATCTTCACTATTTCTTCATAAACATTTTTCCAATCAACCCATCCCAATGCGGTACCCATGGTATCGTTGTGGAATATAGTGACTAATTCTCCGTTATATTTTTTTACCTCGTTAATAATTGGCGCGGCAATTTCAGCGACATTCCCGGGTAAAGCATTGTCTTTAAACCGCAAAGACGTTTCGCTCAAACAAAATGGGTGGATTTTCAATCCTGTTTCTAACTCGTCATCCAAATCATACCAGTAAAATGGCATACAGAAACTTGCTCGAAAACCGTTAAACATTGAATAACCCATTGAATAATCGTTAGTAATACCAAGTTCAAGCAATGTAGCGTAGGTATCCGGAAATTTTAACATTGAAAAATGCTGTCTTGAATGAAAAATTTCGCGATGTGTAATTTTTGCCAGACGGTTTATTTCAACTTTTAACTGATTAGGATTACCATTTGACCCAAACGAAGGATGAATACCGGTTTCAGCGTAATCATCCAGGTGCTTGATCAATTGCTGAAAACCATAATTGTTTGAGGGATGATTTTTATCGTTCACCCCATAGTCGCCCAGAAGAAAAAAATAAATGACTTTTAATTTATATTTTTTTTGAATTTCCAATTGGTAATCATAGGAATCGAATGGATCTTTTTCTTTCTTAAGCAACACAGCAGTTCGCTGTCTTAAATCGGCTTTATCAAACTCAAACAATGCCTTTAGGTACCCTCCAATAGAGCGCATTACTCCTTTCTCCTGATATTTGTAAGCATTATCAATATCGAGGGTTGATACAAAATTATACTCGCGATGCTTGATAATAAGTTTGGGAAACTTTTTATGGAGCAACTTTTCAAATTCCGCAATCCACTGGTTAACCAATGGTATTCTTAAAAAATCGTATTGATACGCTAAACTGTTCATCGCCTCAAAACGGTTAAACGCATCAGGAACGAAAGGCAGATATTCCTCATAACGGCTAACAAGATAAAATGAAGCCGCAAACAAATCAAAAGGCAATATGCTGTTAAACGTTTTAAAAAAATATTTAAAATATTGGTCGTGATTCTGCATCACGATCGTTTGTTCCTTTATTCCGGATTCAAATAACAAATGGTGGGAAACAATGTGGAAGTTGCTTTCCAGATCCTGGTTGGTGTACGAAAATTTATTCCCTTCAAAGGCTTTATAGTCGTCCACATTGTTTGTTATCGTAAACTCAAGTCCTAAACAGTCCTTCAATATCAAATTGAAGGTATACTTTACCCGAGGTGTAATCTTATGGGTGAAAATAAAAATATGAGTATTTGGATTCAAATTTCCTTAGTTACTATCAAAACAAATATACCTCAATAGTTATAAAACGGCTTTACACGCAACAAATTGTTATGCACCCGGTTTGTTAATTAAATTTGATATTGAGATTAGCTCATCTCACAAGCCCTGCCGGATTTTACTTATTTTTAAAGCTCAAAATTATTTTAAATCTTTTCTTATGCAGCAATTAATAGAGTGCGTTCCCAACTTTTCTGAAGGTATTGACTTGTCGGTGATCAAACAAATTACAAATGAAATCGAAAAAATTGAAGGTGTAAGGTTGTTAAATGTGGACCCAGGGAAAGCAACCAACCGTACCGTAGTTACCTTTGTTGGAAGCCCGCAGGCAGTTGTTGACGCTGCGTTTTTGGCAATCAAAAAGGCAGGAGAATTGATTGAGATGAGCAAACATAAGGGTGAACATCCACGCATGGGAGCTACCGATGTTTGTCCACTGATTCCTATTGCTAATATCACTATGGAAGAAACAGCTCAGTGGGCAAAAAAACTTGGAGAACGCGTGGGTAATGAATTGTTGATTCCGGTGTATTTATACGAAGCGGCCCAGGATAATAAAGAAAGAAGTAATCTTTCTGTCATCAGGGCCGGCGAATATGAAGGGTTTTTTAAGAAAATTAAGTTACCAGAGTGGAAGCCAGATTTTGGTCCTCATGAATTTGATGAAAAAAGAGGGGCAACGGTTATCGGAGCGAGGGATTTCTTAGTAGCCTATAACGTAAATTTAAATACCACCTCAACCCGACGGGCAAATTCCATTGCATTTGATGTGCGTGAAGCAGGCAGAGTTAAACGCGAAGGCGATCCTATAAATGGAAAAATAGTAACGGATGCGTCAGGAAATCCGGTTTCAATTCCTGGCAGCCTCAAAAGCGTGAAAGCCATTGGTTGGTTCATTGAAGAATATGGTGTTGCCCAAATATCGATGAACCTCACAAACATAAATGTTACTCCACTTCACATCGCTTTTGATGAAGCTTGCAAAAAAGCGACAGAACGCGGCATCCGTGTTACCGGTTCTGAACTCGTAGGTTTAGTTCCTCTGAAGTCGCTTGTGGATGCAGGTAAATATTTTTTAAAAAAACAACAGCGTTCTACCGGAGTATCGGAGAAAGAACTTATCAAAATTGCGGTAAAAACCATGGGTCTGGATGAACTGGCTCCTTTTAAACCGGAAGAACGCATTATTGAATACCTTCTAAAAGATTCAACCTCAACCAAACTGATCAGTATGAGCCTTTGGTCCTTCGCAGATGAAACAGCCAGTGAAAGTCCTGCCCCGGGCGGAGGTTCTATTTCTGCCTATGTTGGTTCTTTAGGAATATCGCTTGCTACCATGGTTGCTAATTTATCATCTCATAAAAAAGGATGGGATTCCCGCTGGGAGGAGTTTAGCGTATGGGCAGAAAAAGGTCAGAAAATAAAAGATGATTTATTGATGCTAGTTGACCAGGATACAGCCGCATTCAATAAGATCATGGAGGCGTTTGGCTTGCCAAAATCCTCTGAAGAAGAAAAAATTTACCGGAAAGCCGCCATTCAAGAAGCTACAAAATTTGCGATCGAAGTGCCTTTTAAAGTGATGCAGTTATCTTTTCAAAGCCTTGAAATCATAAAAGCCATGGCAGAAAGCGGGAATCCTAATTCTGTTTCGGATGCAGGAGTGGGCGCATTATGTGCCCGGTCAGCAGTGATGGGAGCTTTTATGAATGTTAGAATCAACGCAAGCGGATATGAAGATAAACCTTTTGTTGATGAAATCATCAGAAAAGGAAAGGCTATCGAAGAGAGCACCATTCAACTTGAATCAGAAATATTAAAAGTTGTAAATGAAAAAATTGGCGTTTAAGTAGCCCAATATGCTATCTTTGAACACTTAAAAATTGAAGAAATATGTTTGATAGTTTATCCGATAAGCTCGAAAGGGCTCTTAAAACATTAAAGGGACAAGGAAAAATCACGGAAATTAATGTGGCTGAAACATTAAAAGAAGTGCGGAAAGCGCTTTTGGATGCCGATGTTAACTACAAAGTTGCAAAATCGTTTACGGATACCGTTAAAGAAAAAGCCTTAGGACAAAACGTTTTAACAGCTGTTTCTCCAAGCCAGTTATTAGTTAAAATAACCCATGATGAATTAACTCAACTCATGGGCGGTCAAATGGAAGAAATTTTCCTGGGCGGCAATCCAACCATTATTTTGATGAGTGGTTTGCAGGGTTCAGGTAAAACAACCTTTACCGGAAAACTAGCTAACTTTTTAAAAACCAAAAAAGGAAAAAAGCCGTTGTTAGTAGCGTGTGACGTTTACCGTCCCGCTGCGATTGACCAGCTCCATGTGTTAGGGGAGCAAATTGGAGTGGATGTTTTTTCAAACAAGGAAGAAAAAAACCCGATTAAGATTGCTGAAGCTGCGATACAACAAGCGAAGCAAAACGGGAATAGTATTGTTTTGATTGATACTGCCGGACGTTTAGCGGTAGATGAACAAATGATGACTGAAATTGCTGAATTAAAAAAAGCGATTAAGCCAAACGAAATTTTGTTTGTTGTTGATGCAATGACCGGTCAGGATGCCGTAAATACAGCCAAAGCGTTCAACGACCGTTTGGATTTTGATGGAGTTGTTTTAACAAAATTAGACGGTGATACCAGAGGTGGAGCGGCGCTTTCCATCAAATCGGTAGTGAACAAACCGATTAAATTTATTGGTACAGGTGAAAAAATGGAAGCCCTGGATATTTTTTATCCGGAACGTATGGCCGATCGTATTTTGGGCATGGGCGACGTTGTTACCTTGGTAGAACGGGCTCAGGAACAATTTAATGAAGAAGAAGCCAGGAAATTATCTAAGAAAATCGCTAAGAATCAATTTGATTTTAATGACTTCTTAAGCCAACTTCAACAAATCAAAAAAATGGGGAACATTAAGGATTTGGTAGGCATGATTCCGGGCGTTGGAAAAGCGATGAAGGACGCGGAAATTAATGACGATGCCTTTAAAGGAATTGAAGCAATTATTGGATCGATGACTCCTAAAGAACGTACAAATCCTGAATTAATAAATGGATCGCGTCGGCAGCGTATTTCAAAAGGGAGCGGTCAGTCCATTCAGGAGGTGAACAAACTACTCAAGCAGTTCGAAGATACACGTAAAATGATGCGCATGATGGGTGACAAAAATCAAATGGCGAAACTGATGAAAAATATGCCTGGCGGCATGCCTAAAATGTAAGTACGTATTAAATGTTCGAAAATTTGGGAACGAAATGATTCAAAACTTCAACTAAATTTTCAAAATCATTAAATTTTTTAATAACATGGTTTTAATCGATGGAAAAAAAATTTCACTCGAACTACAGGCTGAAATTGCGGCAGAAGTAAAAACGCTGGTTGCGAATGGTAAAAAGCAACCCCACCTTGCTGCAATTCTTGTTGGTGATGACCCGGCTTCCCAAAGTTATGTTAACAATAAAGTAAAAGCCTGCCTAAACGTAGGATTTAAATCCACTCTGGTACAATTTGAAGCAAACATTTCAGAACAAAAATTACTTTCCAAAATAGCGGAATTAAATGCCGACCCGGATATCGACGGTTACATTGTGCAGCTGCCCTTACCGCGTCATATTTCAGAACAAAAAATTATTGAATCTATTAGTCCGGCGAAGGATGTAGATGGATTTCACCCTATAAACGTTGGCCGCCTGGTTTTGAATTTACCAACCTATGTTAGCGCAACGCCCTATGGGATCGTAGAACTTCTTAAGCGTTATAACATCCCCACTGAAGGTAAACATTGCGTGGTAATAGGTCGAAGCAACATTGTTGGCTCACCCATGAGTATTTTAATGGCAAAAAATACCAACCTGGCTAATTGTACGGTTACTTTATGCCATAGCAAAACCAAAGATTTAAAATACCACACCTTACAGGCGGATATTGTCATCGCGGCCATTGGCAGGCCAAACTTTGTTACTGCTGACATGATAAAAGAAGGCGCAGTGGTTATTGACGTCGGAATTAACAGAATCGACGATGACACGGCTCCAAAAGGTTTTAAACTCGTTGGTGATGTTAAATTTGATGAAGTTTCTAAAAAAGCTGGATTTATAACTCCTGTTCCAGGCGGTGTAGGTCCAATGACGGCCACTACCCCGGGACTTTCAAACTAATTAATCTAGAACAAAACTACACTAAAACTTACTACCTACGGTAACTGCAATTGTCGTGCCAGAGTTCTTTAACGTAGAACGGTCTACAAATTTTGGATTATACATATAATAGTTTTCGTTTTGCATAGAGCGTGTAAAGGAGACATCTAAATATAGCTTTTCCCTTCTAAAACCAAGCCCTCCCGTGATAAATGTCCTAACAAAATCGCCGGTAAACGTTTCTCCAAACGGACTTCCATACATGGCATATCCTAACCTTACAAACATGGGTTCAAGGTTAGCCTCAGCCCCTACTCTTAAATTAGATGTTTGACTGTATTTGTTCCGTATGACCGCGTTGACTCCTGTAAATTCCTGGGGAGAACTTTGCAGAGAAGCCTGTTTATAGTTAATGATATCGTAATCAATATTTACAGCCCCGAGCTTTTTATAAAGGAACGCCACGCTTCCGATAAATTTCATAGGTGTAATAACCTGGTAGTTATATTTCCCGCCGTTATCAGGAGGATATTGAGTTGTAAAGGATCCACCTTCGTCATAATTAGCACTCATCTTATATACATAACCATCTGTTAGATTATAAATCGTAGGTGAATGAAAACTCGCCCCAAGACGGATAAAATCTGCAGCACGGTAAATAGCACCAACTTTCAGATTGTATCCTGTACCGGTAGTTTTATAAGTTTCCTGATATGACATATTGCTAAATCCACCAACACCTTCAGACGGGTAATAATAGGCCTGCGAATTATTAGTACTCAACCGCATCGAATCATTAATATCGTTTTCAGAATATACGGAATTGTGGCTAAACGAAATTACCGGAATCCCCAAAGAGGCGCCGAGATAAAGTTTGTCTTTATATCCATAAGCATAATTAAAATTCCATTCATTAATTTTCCCGCGCAATTCTATTTGCTTGGTCTGCAATAAGTCATACTTTGTATTAATTAAGCTTGTATAGAGATTAGTCGTTGTATCAAAGCGATCGATAATATAATTATCGTAAGCCATACCCGAATAAGTATTGTCCAGGTTCTTTAGCGCTTTACCGTTTGCGGAATACAGAAAATCGTTAGCAATGCTTTTGTAATTGGCCATTCCTTCAATAGTAATATTACTGTTAAAGTTTGCGATTTGATTACAGGATAACCCCAGGGCATGATGATTATCCGGCTGTTGTTTACTGTCCCACGCGCCAACCAGTGTTAACCCGTCAAACGGCACACTTGCTTTAAAATTTTTATTGGACGTGCCATTATGCGTTGCCTCGACGGAAAAAAACTTGAGCCCGAGCGATAAATTAACATCGCCTTTCCTGTAAAGGCCAATACCGGCAGGATTTATGCCCATTGCAGACCCATCAGCGCCCAGGGCACCGAACGATCCTGCCATGGCCTTGCTGCGGGATGTTCCGCCAAAAAAAGTTTGTGAATAGCGGATTGCATCAATATCATTTTGGGAGAAAAGACTTCCGGTTAACAAACAGGATGATGCTACGATAAAAGTAAATTTCATATCGGTTGAATTAGGTTAAATAAAGTTGAGAATTAACGCGGACGATGCCCGCCACTATTAGACCGGGGCGGTGGTGTGCTGCCTCCATTATTACTTGGAGTTGTAAAGATCGGATTCTGTCTCACAGGAGACTCATATTTTGGTGCTTCATTTCTTGGCTTAGGATTAGAAGGCGCAGGGTCAACAGTCTTAATTGGATTTTGCCTGATTGGCGCATCTTTAACCGGCTGCCGTGTAGGTTGCGTTTTTATTGGATTGTCAGTAGGATCGATTCGAGGATTTGCACGAACCGGTTCGGCATTTCTTGTCGGTGAAGTTTTCACAGGCTCGTCAAACGTTGTTGAACGTGGCGACTTAACGTCTCCAGCCTTAGTTGGAATTGTATTTCTATCCGGGTTAGTTCCTCTTGGAGCGGGAATCGGTTCAAATTTCGGGGCCCGATCACGGTCTTCGGCAACTTTTTGCACGTATTTTTCAACATATTCGCGCTTCACAGGCATTCCGGCTTCGGATGTTCTCCTGCTGTTTCCACCACCATGAGATGACCGGAACCCATAGTAAAATCCGCTGTTTCCATCGTAGCTATTATAATATCCCCAATTACTACCATTTCCAAAACCGTAACCGTACGGATTCATATAACCGTAACTGCCGTAAGGATAACCATATCCGAAAGGACTTCCATAAGGATAGCCATAACCGTAATAGTTCCCGTAATAACCATTAGAAAAACCCTGATTATACCCATTCATATAACCTGCCATATAGGGATTATATCCACCATATCCATATCCCGGAAAACTGTTCCATCCCCAGCTGCTATAAAAATGTATGGATGGGCTATAACTATATGTATTGTAAGTTGGGCCCCACCAGCTATAGCCATTATATACACTTATACCATAGTTATAAGGGTTTTGGCTATACCAATAAGAATTGGTGTAATAATTATCATAATAACTCAATCCGTAAATTTGATTGTTGAATCGTTTTACACGGGTAGCGTATTCGTAATCATAATAATCATCGTACTTGAACTCCCTGTCTTTATAATAAGGGTTGGACTCTTCTTTATCTTTCTCTGCTTTCTTAGCAAGGGCTAACGAGTCATTATAGCGTTTATCTGCCTGCTCTTGAGCCTGTTTTTTTTCAGCAGCTATTCTTGCCTCTACTTCACGAACTTCTTTAGGATTAGCGTACACGTCGTCAACATAAGCAATCCCCTGTTTTTGAGACGCACAAGACGCGAATAATAATACTGCCAGGTTAAATACGATAACTAACTTTTTCATTTTATTAGTTTTTAAAATCGGACAAACGTCCAATAAAAGTTTAAATTTGCACGGGGAATGCACTAGCAAAGTTACCAAATTAAGTGCCAGATAATTTATAATAAATATATTTTAACATTTGTTAATACGATGAGCAAAGAGCTTACAAAACGTGGAGAAGATTACAGTAAGTGGTATAACGATTTAGTTGTGAAAGCTGATCTTGCCGATCATTCCGCAGTGAGGGGTTGTATGGTGATAAAACCTTATGGCTACAGCATTTGGGAAAACATGCAGAAGGCCTTAGATAAAATGTTTAAAGATACTGGTCACCAAAACGCTTACTTCCCATTATTCATACCAAAAAGCTTATTCGAGGCGGAAGAAAAAAATGCAGAAGGCTTTGCAAAAGAATGTGCAATTGTTACACATTACCGTTTAAAAACAGATCCAAATAATAAAGGAAAATTAATCGTAGATCCTGAAGCTAAGCTGGAAGAAGAATTAATCGTTCGGCCAACGAGCGAAGCCATTATTTGGAATACTTATAAAGGCTGGATTGAATCTTATCGCGATTTACCAATTCTTGTAAATCAGTGGGCGAACGTAGTACGTTGGGAAATGCGAACACGACTATTTCTAAGAACAGCCGAATTTCTTTGGCAGGAAGGTCATACGGCGCATGCAACTAAAGATGAAGCGATTGCTGAAACCAGGCAAATGCTTGAAGTATATGCTGATTTTGTAGAGAACTGGATGGCGGTTCCTGTAGTAAAAGGCGTTAAAACAGCCAATGAACGTTTTGCAGGAGCAGATGACACCTATTGTATTGAAGCGTTGATGCAGGATGGTAAAGCCTTACAGGCTGGAACCTCCCACTTTTTGGGTCAGAATTTCGCAAAAGCCTTCGACGTAAAATATGTAACAAAAGACAATAAACAGGAGTATGTATGGGCAACATCATGGGGCGTTTCAACCAGATTAATGGGAGCTCTCATCATGAGTCACAGTGACGATAACGGTTTAGTTTTACCTCCAAAACTAGCCTCAACACAAGTGGTCATTGTTCCAATATACAAAGGAGATGAAGGGTTGGCAAAAGTTTCAATTGTCGCCAATGAAATTAAAAAGAAATTACAGGCGAAAGGAATTTCGGTAAAATATGACGATCGTGATTCACAGCGGCCGGGTTGGAAGTTCGCCGAATATGAACTCAAAGGAATTCCGGTAAGAATTGCAATTGGAGAAAGAGATCTTGCAAATGGTACGGTTGAAGTAGCCCGACGCGACACATTAACCAAAGAAACTGTAGCGATTGAAGGAATTGATAACCTGATTGAAAATCTGTTAACGGAAATACAAGCAAGCCTATTCGAAAAAGCTAAGGCAAGAACCGAAAACCTTACTACCAAAGTAGAAACGTTTGATGAATTTAAAAAAGTGCTGGATGAAAAATCAGGTTTTATCTTAGCACATTGGGATGGCACTTCTGAAACCGAAGAAAAAATAAAAGAGGAAACGAAAGCTACCATACGTTGTATACCATTAAATAATACCCCTGAATCGGGTGTTTGTGTTTATAGCGGTAAACCAAGCACACAAAGGGTACTTTTTGCAAGAGCATATTAATCTGAAAACATAGAACTTTAATTATGGCAACATTAATAATTTTTCGTCACGGGCAAAGCACCTGGAATTTAGAAAACAAGTTTACCGGTTGGGTAGATGTAGAGTTAACAGAAAAAGGCATACAGGAGGCCAAAAATGCGGGTGAGAAATTGAAGCCTTTTCGTTTTGATCTTGCCTATGCATCGGACTTAAAACGTGCACAAAACACGTTGAAATTAGCGCTTGAAGTAGCGGAACAGGCTAATGTTCCAACTTCTTTTGACAAAGCATTAAATGAACGCATGTATGGCGACTTACAAGGACTCGATAAAACGGAAACGGCAAAAAAATTTGGAGAGGAACAGGTAAAGATCTGGCGTAGAAGTTATGACATAGCACCACCAAATGGCGAAAGTTTAAAGGATACCGCAGCAAGGGTAATTCCGTATTTTAAGAGCGAGATTGAACCTAAATTGAAAGAAGGTAAAAATATAGTTATAGCTGCTCACGGGAACAGTTTACGGGCGCTAATTATGTACCTCGAAAATATGACTCCTGAGCAGATTCTGGAGTTTGAAATTGGTACTGCCGTGCCTCGACATTACGAACTGGATGCAAACCTAAAAGTATTGAAAGCAGAGAATTTATCATAATGGAACAACAATTCATTAATAACGGTAGTAAAACAATTGCCATTGATTTTGATGGAACAATTGTGGAACATGACTATCCGCGAATCGGCAAAGAAATGTTGTTTGCTTTTGCTACCATAAAAGAATTACAAAAGAAAGGGCACAAATTAATTTTACATACTTATCGCACGGGTTCATTATTGCAGGAAGCGGTTGACTATTGCAAGAAAAATGGCGTTGAATTCTATGCGGTAAATAAAAACTATCCGGAAGAAGTCATAACGGAAGATACACCACGAAAACTGAATGTCGATATTTTTATTGATGACCGAAACGTGGGAGGATTCCTGGGATGGAGTACTGTTTGGCAAATTTTGCACCCGGAAGGAGGCGACTTCAACCACATGGTTAAAAATCCGGAAGCGCATAACAATTACAAAAAGGAAAAAACGTTTTTCCAAAAACTTTTCGGTAAATGATCATATTAAAAAATAGAGAAGAAATAGAACTGATGCGTGAATCGGCGTTAAGCGTTTCGCGCACCTTAGGTATTATCGCCAAAGAAATTAAACCTGGTGTAACGACATTGTACCTTGACAAAATTGCCGAAGAATTTATTCGCGATAACGGCGGTGTACCTGCCTTTAAAGGCATGTACGGTTTCCCAAATACACTTTGCATGTCTTTAAACGCATCTGTTGTACATGGCATCCCTAATGATAAACCTCTCGAAGAAGGCGATATCATTTCGGTAGATTGCGGAGTTGTGAAAAATGGTTATTTCGGAGATCATGCCTATACCTTTGCTGTTGGAAAAATTCAACCTGAAGTTCAACGTTTGTTGGATGTGACGAAGGAATGCCTCTATATTGGAATTGAACAGTTCAAGAGCGGCAACCGTATTGGCGACATTGGATTTGCCATTCAGCAACATGCGGAAAAAAATGGCTATGGGGTGGTAAGAGAACTTGTGGGTCACGGACTCGGGAAAAAATTACATGAAGATCCGGAGGTGCCTAATTACGGGAAACGCGGAGATGGCCCAAAAATTAAAGACGGAATGGTTCTGGCCATCGAACCTATGATTAATATGGGCACACGCAATATTAAACAACTTAAAGACGGCTGGACAATCTTAACTGCCGACGGTAAACCATCAGCTCATTTCGAACATGACGTGGCTCAAATAGATGGCAAGCCGGAAATTTTATCTACCTTTCAATTCATTGAAGAAGCTCTTGGTATAAAGGCCTAGTGTGGAAAATCAGATTAAATTAATATTTGGCTATGTCGCTAAAAATTATTTACTTGCATAGGTTTTTTAGCAACAAACAATTACATTATGACGATGAACATTAAAAAATTCAAGCTGAATACAAAATTGATCGCATTAAGTTTAGCTTCTGTGTTGATTTATTCATGTGGTGATTCTAAAACTACAGAAGAAACGAATGAGGATTTGCCAGATACCGACACTGTTAAAGCGGTTGCTTTAAACGTAGGAGGCAAACTGTTTAGCGTTCCTTCGCCAATGCAAACGGCATTATTAATTCAAAAATCGGGTGTTGCTTATGATAAATCCATTTTAAACGCCGGAAATAAAAATGGGCAGTACGCATCTGATTATTCCCGTTCACTAAACCTTGGAATTTACGGAGCAGACTTAGGGTACGTGAGTATGTATAATCAAACGCAGGACGCTATCGGGTACCTAGGAGCCGTAAAAAACCTGGCGGATAAAATTGGTGTTTCTTCCGCTTTTGATCAGTCAACGATGAAACGTATCAGCGATAATATTTCTAACAAAGATAGTATGTTAGTATTGGTGGGTTTAGCCTACAGAGCAAGCGATGCATATTTAAAAACTAATAAACGCACAGAAATCAGCAGTTTGATTTTAACAGGTGGATGGATTGAAAGTATGAACTTCTCAATTCTTGCTTATCATAAAAAACCTACGGATGAAATAAAATACCGTATTGCGGAACAAAAACAGGCATTGCTAAGTATAATCGAATTAATCAAGTCTCATAACCTGCCGGATGCGGCAGAACTTTCAAAGCAACTGGATGAGCTGGCCGTTATTTATCAGGGAATTACAACCAAATACAATTTTGTAGAACCAACGACTGATGAGGCTAAAAAAATTACGTACATAAACAGTACGACCGAAATTTCAATCAGCAAAGAACAAATCGAACAGATATCTGCTAAAGTAACAGCTATCCGTGACGCCATCATCAATACTAAATCTTAATCATATTGCTACTCATGAAGAAGAATTTATTTAAAAGCATTTTAACCATCGCCTCCATCGGGATTATTAATTCTGCCGCTGCGCAATGTGATTCCATAGCAAGTTTATGTTCAAAGCACATCATCGCCCAATTTATTTCTGATGGACAATCCTATCGCTCCCTCCTGCTGAATTCAGAAGAAATGGCAGAATTCCATACCACGTTTTTCGGAGAAACTACCTATCGCCTAGCTGCCTGCAGTGGAAAAACAGATGGAAATTTAATATTCAATATTTATGATCAGGATCGTCATTTATTGTTTACAAATAAGAATTATGCAAACGCACCGTATTGGGATTTTAAAGTGAAATCTACTTTAGAATGTACAATTGAAGCGCAATTAGACGCTAATAAAAATGCGGGATCAGGTTGTGCTGTAATTTTAATAGGATTTAAACAAAAATAAAACCTGAGTACATGTAAAATATAAAGGATAAGGTTTCAGGCTTTATCCTTTTTTTTTACCACAATAATTTATGAGAACGTTCATCTTATTATGTGTGTTTCTGATTCCCACCTGGGGTTTTAGTCAAACGCCATGCTCATATATCCTCCGAACAGACTCTTGTATATTACTCAACCCAAAATTAAAGGAAGTAACCGAAGTTATTGAAGTAAAGATTAAAAATAATTACCTGGTTCAATTCATAAAACAGGGGAAACTTAACTACCTCAAAATTATTGTGCGGGATGATTTGGGGTTTGGCAAAAAAGGTTCTCTCCAATTGCTTTCCGGTAAAAAACAAATCTACATAAAGTCGATAAAACTTGAACCCATTGATAAAACGTCTGCATATTTCATAATTGAACTAAACAACTCCTATTACCTTGATAACATTAAAGATTTAGGATTATCAAAAATTGTTTTTAATGAAACAGTTGAATTCAACATTCCGAAACCGGATTCAGATCAAATTAAAAAAGCTGCGGATTGTTTTTACGCGATTGTTAAAGACCAGATCTGGCCTGCTTCCAGAAAATTATAGATGCGTTTTTAACGTTTAGGGCCCTGTTTCTATGAGGTTTTCTGAATAAAATTCTTTACATTTACTCAACTTTAGGGGTGTCCTTATGGACTGAGATTATACCCGTTGAACCTGATACAGTTAGCACTGACGAAGGGAAAAGTGTTCGGCTCTTTTTGCCATTCCTAAAGTATAAATGAAACGGAATGGAAATTACCTTAAATGATAAATTACACAGCGTAAAGGAGAATTCATCTCTTTATGATTTAGTATGCATTCATGTTGGCGAAAAGCAAAAAGGAATCGCGGTTGCTGTTAATGATGCGGTTATCCCTAAAACGTCCTGGGAAAGTTATATCGTTCGTGCCAACGACACTATTTTAATTATCAAGGCCACACAGGGTGGCTAAACGTAAAAAATAATTTATAAATCCAATAGGTAAAGAACACCCTCTGAGAATTATCAAACTCAGTAAAACAAAAAAATCTACCATGAGCAAAACAGAAAAAAAACCAGAACAGCAAACCATATCGACCGGCGCGATTACGGGATCCAAAAAAATATATGTAGAAGGGAAACTTCATAACATTAAAGTTGCCATGCGGGAGATTACGCTTTCTCCAACCAAATTGGCAAACGGTAAAACTGAGCATAATGCGCCTGTAACTGTTTACGATACCGGTGGAGCCTATACAGACGATAATGTTACAATCGATATCCGTAAAGGGCTACCAAGAATTCGCCAACAGTGGATTTTAGACAGACATGATGTTGAACAGCTGACGGAGGTAAGTTCATCGTTTGGAAAAGAACGTCACGACGATAGATCATTGGATGCATTACGGTTTGAGCATATAAAAAAACCATTAAAAGCAAAGCCCGGGATGAATGTTTCCCAGCTACATTATGCAAAAAAAGGCTTAATTACTCCTGAGATGGAATACATCGCGATTCGTGAAAATCAAAAAAATGATCTTTTGAAAACGCAGTTAAACGGCCAATTTGAAAACTTAACCCAGCAACATTCCGGAGAAAGCTTTGGTGCAAATCTTCCAAAAGGATTTATTACCCCTGAATTTGTCCGGGATGAAATCGCTGCAGGGAGGGCAATTATCCCTAATAATATCAATCATCCCGAAAGCGAACCGATGATTATCGGCCGTAATTTTTTAGTAAAGATAAACGCCAACATCGGAAATAGTGCCGTAACCTCCAGCATTGAAGAAGAAGTTGAAAAGGCTGTGTGGGCTTGCCGTTGGGGAGCGGATACAATTATGGATTTATCGACGGGAAAAAACATTCACGAAACGAGAGAGTGGATTATCAGAAATTCACCGGTGCCAATTGGAACCGTTCCAATTTACCAGGCTTTAGAGAAAGTAAATGGTAAAGCGGAAGACCTTACGTGGGAAATATTCCGCGACACCCTGATAGAACAGGCAGAACAGGGTGTTTCGTATTTTACAATCCATGCAGGAGTTTTATTGCGCTACATTCCTTTAACCGCTAAGCGTATGACGGGGATTGTCTCTCGTGGCGGATCCATCATGGCTAAATGGTGTCTGGCACATCATAAAGAGAATTTCCTTTATACTCATTTTGAAGAAATTTGCGAAATCATGAAAGCGTATGATGTCGCATTCTCATTAGGAGACGGTTTACGTCCTGGCTCTATTGCCGATGCCAATGATGCTGCACAGTTTGCGGAATTAGAAACTTTAGGCGAGTTAACTAAAATAGCGTGGAAACATGATATACAAACTATGATTGAAGGACCGGGACATGTACCTATGCACTTGATCAAAGAAAATATGGACAAACAGTTGAAAGAATGCCACGAAGCGCCTTTTTACACGTTAGGTCCATTAACAACCGACATCGCACCCGGTTATGATCACATCACTTCTGCCATTGGAGCTGCAATGATAGGGTGGTTTGGGACAGCCATGTTGTGTTACGTTACACCAAAAGAACATTTAGGCCTACCAAACAAAAAAGATGTGAAAGACGGTGTGATCACTTATAAATTAGCTGCTCATGCTGCCGATTTAGCGAAGGGTCATTTTGGTGCCCAATACCGCGACAACGCGTTGAGTAAAGCACGTTTTGAATTCCGTTGGGAAGATCAGTTCAATTTGTCATTGGATCCGGATACAGCTCGCGAATTTCATGACGAAACATTGCCAGCTGACGGAGCTAAAGTAGCTCATTTCTGTTCGATGTGCGGACCAAAATTCTGCTCAATGAAGATTACACAGGAAATCCGGGATTCAGCTGCAAGCGGTATGTTTGATAAATCGGAAGAGTTTAAACAAAAAGGGAGCCAGATATATTCATAATGGTAATTGTCATTTCTAGTCCCACACCTGTTTCGAAAGAAGCGCACCTGATCAATCACTTATTTGACGAGGGGTTATCGGTTTTCCATTTACGGAAGCCGGATAGTTCTTCCCAGGAATTGGTTTTACTATTACAGGAAATTAATCCGCTACACTATACTAAAATTGCATTACACAGTCATCATTATCTAGCAAAAAGTTTCGGCATCAACCGTTTGCATTATACAGAAGCAAGCCGCAAACAATTACTGGATACGGATCTTTCTGAAAATGAAAATACATTATCTACATCAGTGCATACTGTACAAGACTTTTCAGTGCTTTCTAATCATTTTAATTATGCTTTTTTAAGTCCTGTGTTTGATAGTATTTCTAAACCCGAAGCAAAATCCTCATCATTTGATTTAAGTACGCTCAATTCAAACAAAAACACAAAAATAATTGCGCTGGGTGGAATCAATATTGATAATTGTATAGATGCCTTTGAATTGGGCTTTGATGGTGTAGCACTTTTAGGGACAATTTGGAATAATGACAATGGATTAACAAATTATAAGCTCATATCTAACCTATGCGCAAAGGAATGCACCGGCTAATTAATTAAGCACGCAGGCAGATACTGTTACTGTGAAGCCATTCGGAATTTATAAAATGAAATATACACGTCCCATAGTTTTAAGTATTGCAGGCTTTGATCCCTGTGGAGGAGCGGGCGTGTTAGCTGACACCAAAACGTTTGAGCAACATCAGTGCCTGGGAATGGCTGTGATTTCAGGAATAACGAAGCAGGTTGAGGATAGGTTCATTTCAGTTGAATGGGTAGATCCACACAAAATTATTGACGACATCCGGCCTCTTTTTGAAAAATATACCATTGAGATCGTAAAAATTGGGATCATCGAAAACCTCAATACAATACAAACAGTCGTCAACTTCCTCAAGTTACAAAATCCTAACGTAAAAATTGTTTGGGATCCTGTGCTTGCAGCTTCATCAGGATTTAAGCTAATGAACGCATTGAACCAGGACACATTAAACTCTGTTTTGCAAAAAATTTACCTCGTTACACCAAATGTAAATGAAGCAAGAACTTTAAGCGGCGATTCAAACGAAACGACCGGCGCTGAATTTTTAGCTTCATTATGCCATGTACTTTTAAAAGGCGGACACAGTCACGAAAATGAAGGGACTGATTTTCTGTTCGCTGATAAGAAAAAAATTAAAATTGAGAAGCGCACGAATCACGTTGTATATCCAAAACATGGCTCCGGTTGTATCCTATCTTCCGCGATCGCTGCAGAATTGGCCATTGGTAATGATCTGGAATCTGCCTGTAAAAATGCAAAAGAATATGTTGAAAAGATCCTGAATAGTAACCCAAATTTATTAGCATACCATGTTGCATAAACTTCATTATATATCACAAGGAGACACCCCAGCCGCACATGTGTTAAACATCAGTACAGCATTGGATTCCGGTATTAAGCTGGTTCAGTTAAGGTTGAAACATATTACTGACGAACGCTATACAGAATACGCGTTAAAAGCACAAGAACTTTGTAAACAGTATAACGCGCATCTTGTAGTTAATGACAATGCACTCGTTTCGAAGTTAAGCAACAGCAGCGTGCTGCATTTAGGCTTGGAAGATATGAGTATCACGGACGCCAAAAATATTGTTCCCTCTACACTCATTGGAGGAACGGCAAATACGTTTGATCATGTACAACAACGATGCGCAGATCAGGTAGACTATATCGGACTTGGGCCATACCGTTTTACTACAACTAAAAAAAAACTGAGTCCCGTGCTTGGCTTGGAAGGATATAATACTATCATGGGACAAATGAAAAAGCAGGAGTTAACAACGCCTGTGTACGCAATTGGAGGGATAGAATTCGAAGATATTGCCCCCCTTATGAAAACCGGGGTTTACGGCATTGCTGTATCCGGGTTGATCACCCATTCCAAGAATAAAGAACAACTTATAAAAGAAATAAATAAAATTATATATCATGCTTAAAATTGCATACCAATCGTTTTCTTCACGCCTGTTTTTAGGGAGCGGTAAATATGGTTCCAGCCAGGAGATGTATGATTCAATTATAGCATCCGGTACAGAAATGGTAACTGTGGCATTAAAACGCATTGACACAGATACACCGGGTGATGAATTACTGGAGGCTCTTAAGAAAGCGAACGTAAAACTATGGCCAAATACCTCAGGGGTGCGTAACGCGAAGGAAGCTGTTTTTGCTGCTCAACTGGCAAGGGAAGCTTTGGAAACAAACTGGCTGAAACTGGAAATTCATCCTGACCCGCGCTACCTGATGCCCGATCCGATCGAAACATTAAAAGCGACAGAAGAACTCGCAAAACTGGGTTTTATCGTTTTACCGTATATCCATGCTGATCCCGTTTTATGTAAACGCCTGGAAGACGCTGGTACAGCAGCAGTAATGCCGCTTGGCTCCCCTATTGGAAGCAATAAAGGTTTGAAGACCGAAGATTTTTTAGAAATTATAATCGAACAAAGCAAAGTACCGGTAATTGTTGATGCAGGAATTGGTGCTCCTTCCCACGCTGCGAAAGCAATGGAAATGGGTGCAGATGCGGTCCTGGTCAATACAGCCATTGCATCGTCAAAAGATACTTTAAAAATGGGGAATGCATTTAAAAACGCTGTTGTTGCAGGGAGAATGGCTTTCGAAGCTGGGTTATCCAAAACAAGTAAAGAAGCGAAAGCGACAAGTCCGTTAACGGGATTTCTGAATGTTTAAATAAGTTCACTAAAGCTATTTTTTAATATTCTCTGAAAGCAAAACATGAACTTTAAAAACATATTCGACACATATAACTGGGATGAGCAAAAAGCATCTATCTATTCCAAATCAACGAGGGATGTGGAGGCTGCACTAAACACCCATAAAAGAACCCCCGAAGATTTTAAAGCACTTATCTCCCCTGCTGCAGTTCCCTATCTTGAAGAAATGGCTAGGGTCAGTCATGAACTCACAAAAAAAAGGTTTGGGAAAACCATTCAGATGTACGCGCCCATGTACTTAAGCAATGAGTGTAATAACATTTGTACCTATTGCGGTTTTAGCCTGGACAATAAAGTGAAGCGTAAAACACTCACCGATACAGAAATCTTAAAGGAGGTTGAATTTATAAAACAGCAGGGCTTCAACCATATTTTGTTGGTCACCGGCGAGGCCAATCATACAGTACACCTTCCCTATTTCAAACGGGCCATTGAATTAATCCGCTCTCATTTCGCAAACATTTCAATTGAAGTACAACCTCTGGAGACAAATGAATACAAAGAATTGCATGAGGCAGGAGTTTATTCTGTTTTAGTATACCAGGAGACTTATCATAAAGAAGTTTATAAACAATACCATCCCAAAGGAAAAAAATCCAATTTTGACTACCGCCTGGAAACACCAGATCGCATCGGCCGATCAGGGATTCATAAAATTGGATTAGGCGTATTGTTAGGCCTGGAAGACTGGCGGATAGATTCTTTTTTCTGTGCATTGCACCTCGATTATCTCCAAAAAAACTATTGGCAAACCAAATATTCCGTTTCGTTTCCACGCATGCGGCCAGCAGAAGGCATTATTGAACCCAATGTGATTGTAACGGACAAGGAACTTGTGCAATTATTATGCGCTTATCGTTTATTCAGTGAGGACGTTGAGTTATCTGTTTCTACCCGTGAATCAGAACATTTAAGGAATAATATTATTCCATTGGGTGTAACTAGTATGAGTGCAGGCTCAAAAACAAACCCGGGCGGATATGCGGTTGAACCAGAATCTCTGGAACAGTTTGAAATTAGTGATGAGCGCAGTGTCGAGGAAATCAGTCAGCTAATTAAGCGGTCGGGTTACGAACCGGTTTACAAAGATTGGGAAAAAACTTTTTAAGGATGTTGTCGAAGGAAGAATTTAAACGCTACCAAAAACAAATAATGCTCGATGACATTGGTATCAATGGGCAAATAAAAATTAAGCAAACCAGGGTGGCCGTAGTTGGTGCAGGTGGCCTTGGTTGTCCTGTTCTCCAGTATTTAACATCCGTTGGTGTTGGTACAATTGGTGTAATTGATTTTGATACAGTAGAAGAAAGTAATTTGCACCGGCAGACAATTTATTCTGCGAATGATGTGGGCCTGCCTAAGGTTGATGTTGCTGTTCAAAAATTGTCTTTTCAAAATCCTTATGTCAAACATGTTCCACATAAAATTTTAATCAATGAGGAAACTGCGGCAATACTATCCGAATATGATATAATTATTGATGGCTGTGATAATTTCTCCACACGTTACTTAATTAACGATTGGTGTATAAAGTTGAATAAACCGCTGGTTTA
The DNA here is from genome assembly GCA_029237825.1 of Bacteroidota bacterium. Lineage (GTDB taxonomy): Bacteria > Bacteroidota > Bacteroidia > B-17B0 > Aurantibacillaceae > UBA4416. The sequence goes on from JAQZBQ010000020.1 coordinate 25,832, forward strand.
CGGTAGCATTTTAGCATATGAAGGGCAACTGGCTGTTTTTAATTATAACGGAAGCAGGAACCTGAGAGATATTTTCCCGGATGAACCGAATCCACAAGATGTTCCGAGTTGTTCTGAAAATGGCGTACTAGGTACCGTGCCTGGTATCATTGGTGCGTTAATGGCGCAGCAAACCATCCAGGTGATATTGGGTAAACCTTCATTGGTAAATACATTCCTCATATACAACACTGAAAATAACCAGCAAAAAAAAATTTCATATTAGAGGCTTAAATGTTTTGAATTTACCTCTCGTCCAAAAAATAAACTCGCCTGTTGATCGAACTGTTCCGCTGAATCTGTAGTTAAAAAATCACGATTACTGTGTTTAGAAAGCATTGTTTCCATTTCGGGATGCCGGAATAAATAATCCTTAAGTCCGTGTGCCACAATAGAACCCTGAGCCAGCAACAAGACATCAGCCGGCAAATGCTTCTCAATTAAAGGTCTTAGCAAAGGATAATGGGTACATCCTAAAATAACAGAATCGATTTTTTTAGATTGCGTAAATAATTGGTTGATGTGTTTCTTCACAAAGTATTCCGTTCCCTCATTGTTTAATTCATTTGCTTCAATTAAAGGAACCCACATTGGACAGGCTTCCTGGTAAACATTTAAATCAGGGAATGATTTCTGAATTTCAATTACATATGATCCTGAGGAAACAGTTCCCTGTGTTGCAAAAATTCCAACGTGATTGGTTTTGGTATAGTTCCCAATTACTTCAGTAGTAGGACGTATAACACCTAAAACTCTTTTCTTAGGATCTAACGAAGGAAGATCCCTTTGTTGAATATTTCGAAGGGCTTTCGCAGAAGCTGTATTACATGCCAAAATTACCAGTTCACATCCTTTATCAAATAAATGCTTGACGCACTCCAATGTATAATCATAAACCGTATCAAAAGAACGTGAACCGTAAGGAGCCCTCGCATTATCACCCAAATACAGATAATCGTACTCGGGTAAAGCATCAACCAGTTCCTTTAAAATGGTCAATCCTCCATAGCCTGAATCAAAAACCCCAATAGGCGAATACGTCTTTTCCATGTTAATAATAAACAATATTAGTCATTTTGATTCTGAAATTTTGCCTTTTTTACCTATATTTGAAAAACGTAAATACCACTTTGTATTTATTTAAAAACTAAAAACAAAAATGATGTTTATTCCTGTTCGCTTTGTTGATAAAGACAAAGATAAAGCCCTTTTTTTTGCAACCCTTCGCAAACGCGTCGATTCTTATTTCAAAGAAAACAATATTTCAAAACATGCTAATTCAACGATGGTGGTTAAAACTATCATTTTAATAAGCGCTTATCTCCTACCGTTTATTGCATTGCTTGTCTTCACGCCTTCATTTCAGATAAGTTTAATTTTATGGACTATCATGGGTTTCGCATTGTCGGGCATCGGTATGAGTGTGATGCACGATGCCAATCATGGAGCTTACTCCACCAGTCATAAAGTAAATTACTGGTTAGGACACACCTTAAATTTACTGGGCGGGTCAGTGTTTAACTGGAAAATGCAGCATAATGTGATGCACCACACATACACCAACGTACATGGTTATGATGATGATATTGCTGATAAATTAATTTTAAAATTTAATCCGCATACCGAGGTAAAGTGGTATCACAAATTACAAGTGGTTTACGCTTTCTTTTTTTATGGGATCCTGACTTTATATTGGGCTTTATTGAAAGATTTTATCCAGTTCAATAAATATACGAAACAGGGCGTTAATACGGCCACCAAAGAACAGAACAGAATCATCTGGTTTAAGATTTTTTTAAGTAAGGTTATTTATTGGGCTGTTATCTTTGCTTTACCGGTTTTTGTATTCCATATTCCTTTTATGGAAATATTATGGGGTTATTTATTGATGCAGTTTATTTCTGGGATTGTTCTGACAGTGGTTTTTCAATTAGCACATACTGTGGAGGGTACTACCCACCCCTTGCCTAATACGGATATGACGATTGAAAATAACTGGGCAGTTCATCAAATGAATACCACTGTTAACTTTTCAAGAAAAAATAAATGGATTTCCTGGTATGTAGGTGGTTTAAACTTTCAGGTAGAACACCACTTGTTCCCAACAATTTGCCACGTGCATTATCCTCAGGTTTCCGAAATTGTTAAGGCGACAGCCATAGAATTTGGTGTGCCATATCTGGAAAATGAAACCTTTATGGATGCGCTGAAATCACACTGCAATGCCATCATTAAATTTGGGGAGATGCCTAAATTAAATGAGGCAATTGGTTAGGTTTTTGTATTAAATTTTTATTGCTGCATTCTGTTGTTTGGGCGAGTCCACTGATGGCCCTGAGGCTTTACCCTTCAATCTTTTGTGCGTTACTCACACAAGGATTTCAGTCTTATCCTTAATCACAGGTAGATTCCCGTATTGGATCATTCACAAAATAATTAAATCGAGGTTCTTAAATCTTAATACTGCTCCCCTTCGTTTGGAAAATCCCTACTCTTTACATCTTTGATGTATTGCTGAAAAGCAGCAGTCATACTTTCATATAAACTCAGATACCGCCTTAAAAAACGGGGGCTAAATTCATGTGTCATCCCAAGCATATCGTGTGTAACCAATACCTGTCCGTCAACGCCGCTACCGGCACCAATGCCAATCACAGGAATTGAAATACTTCTGGCAACTTCGCCCGCGAGCTTAGCAGGAATTTTCTCAAGAACTAAGGCAAAACAACCACATTCTTCCAGAATTTTCGCATCTTCCAGTAAGCGCTTTGCTTCCTCTTCCTCTTTTGCCCTTACAGTATATGTACCAAATTTATAAATAGACTGCGGCGTTAAACCCAAATGACCCATAACCGGAATTCCTGCAGATAAGATACGTTCAATGGAGTCTTTTATTTCTCTGCCCCCTTCTAGTTTTACGGCATGAGCACCGCTTTCTTTCATAATCTTAATAGCCGACGTGAGGGCTTCCTTTGAATTTCCTTGGTAAGACCCAAATGGTAAATCAACAACAACTAGGGCCCGGTCGATTGCCCTTATAACCGAAGACGCGTGATAAATCATCTGATCCAGTGTAATTGGTAACGTGGTTTCATGGCCAGCCATGACATTACTGGCACTGTCACCCACTAAAATCACGTCAATTCCGGCATGGTCAATAATTTTTGCCATGGTATAATCATACGCTGTGAGCATTGAAATTTTTTCACCACGCCGCTTCATTTCCTGCAATTGATGAGTAGTGACCTTTTTTACTTCTTTATGAACTGACATGACCTGTTGTATTAATTATCTGATTATAGTTCATGCTATTCCATGAAACTTAGGTTAAAAGGGTAAAACTAATTAATTATACTTTTAGTTCACCAAAAATTGTAAATTTGTGTTTATTCAAAAAATTAAATGAAAACGAAATTATTTTATATCCTTCCCATTTTTATCAGTGTCCTTACGTTTACATCCTGCAAAAACGACTTGGATGTTTTAGCACCCGGTGAGGAATCTGTTTCTGTTTACGGTGTCTTAAACCCAAATTTACCCGTTCAGAACATAAGAATTAATAAAGTGTATTTAACAGATGGCGATGCCCTCGAAGTAGCGCAGGATGCAAGCCAGATTAATTATGGACCAGGTGAATTGAAAGTAACCCTTCAGCGCTTTATGAATGGCAGCACCACGCCCACTTTAACTACTGTAGGAAATAGTACGAAAAAAGAGATCGTACTCACTGAAACTGTGGTAGCAACAGCTAGCGGAAATTTCAGCACGGAACAACGTCTTTGGCAAACCACAGATAAACTTTATACAAGTGGAGAATATAAACTTGTAATTAAAAACATCATTTCGGGTAAAGAGTTTACAGCTCAAAGTTTAATGATTGACAGTGTAAAATCATACAACACGATGCCGTTTATTTTTGTTCCAATCACTTATCCTGTTCATTGTGGTGCGGGAAATGCAGGTTACGTAGCGCCTACCATTCCCGGAACAGGAACTCAACCAAACGCTTATATAAACTACAATGTTCTTACCCAGTCTAAAAAAATAAGCTTCAAATCTGTTGCTAACGCGAAGTTATATAAAGTGACCATGCGTTTCCATTACATCGATTCATTGATGGATGGTGTTACCGGCATCCGTAATTATGTAGACTTAAACTTTCCATCGCTTACGTCTAATACTACTGCCGGCAACGAAGACCTTTCTGTTTCCTTTGAAGTGAAAGATTTCTATACGCTGCTGGCTACCGAAATTCCAAAAAAAACCACCGGCAGTATCCGACATAGGACTGCCCATTTCATGGAGTACATTGTTTACGCCTGTAGCGAGAACATGAACACCTTTTTGCAGGTGAACGAGCCATCAACCACCATCGCTCAGGATAAACCCAACTATACAAACATCGTGGGTGGTACCGGAATTTTTGCGTCTACTTCAAAAACCTCCTTAGGTAAAGAATTAAAGGATGAATTTATTGACGAACTATCTAATAATCCTATAACAACTTCCCTGGGATTTATTAAACGTTACAAATTTATCTGTCCCTAAATTTCTGCCATTTATTACTCTAAAAACCATCTGAAATGACAAATTTTAGGTGGTTTTTTATTCTTTGTGCCAGCCTGTCATAATTTCAGGTAATTTTTCAATTGGCATAAACATTGACTACAGAACTGCGTATTTAAAACAAAACAACTAAAAAATAAAGGAATTATGGGAAAAATAATAGGAATAGATTTAGGAACAACCAATAGCTGTGTAGCGGTTATGGAAGGAAATGAAGCTGTTGTTATCGCTAACAATGAAGGAAAAAGAACAACACCTTCTGTTGTAGCATTTGTTGAAGGAGGAGAAAGAAAAGTGGGTGATCCTGCAAAAAGACAAGCAATTACAAATCCGACAAAAACGGTTTCATCCATTAAACGTTTTATGGGCGTGACTTTTGATGAAGCGCAAAAGGAGATTCCGCGTATGTCTTATAAAGTAGTAAAAGGCGACAACGGGACACCAAGAGTGTCTATTGAAGACAGAAACTACTCTGCACAGGAAATTTCCGCTATCATTTTACAAAAAATGAAGAAAACTGCTGAAGATTTCTTAGGAACTACTGTGGATGAAGCGGTTATTACAGTTCCGGCATACTTTAACGATGCTCAGCGCCAGGCTACGAAAGAAGCAGGTGAAATTGCCGGGTTAAAAGTAAAACGTATCATCAACGAACCTACTGCTGCTGCCCTTGCCTATGGTATGGACAAAAAAGGAAAAGACATGAAAATTGTTGTGTTTGACTGCGGTGGTGGTACACATGACGTTTCAGTATTAGAACTTGGTGATGGTGTATTTGAGGTAAAATCTACCGACGGTGATACGCACTTAGGTGGTGATGACTTTGACCACTTAATTATTGACTGGTTAGCCGATGAATTCAAAAAAGACGAAGGCATAGACTTGCGTCAGGATCCAATGGCTTTACAGCGTTTGAAAGAAGCAGCGGAAAAGGCTAAAATTGAATTGTCCAGCACAACAACTTCAGAAATTAACTTACCGTATATCATGCCGGTAAACGGAATTCCGAAACACTTGGTGAAACAGTTAACCCGTTCTAAATTTGAACAGTTAGCAGATGGTTTAATCAAAAGAACCATTGAACCGTGCAAATCAGCTTTAAAAAATGCAGGTTTATCTACTTCAGATATTGATGAAATTATTTTAGTAGGTGGTTCAACGCGTATTCCTGCAATCCAGGCAGCCGTAGAAAAATTCTTCGGAAAAGCGCCAAGCAAAGGCGTAAACCCGGATGAAGTTGTAGCTTTAGGAGCAGCCATTCAAGGTGGTGTATTAACCGGTGAAGTAAAAGATGTGTTATTGTTAGACGTAACTCCTTTATCTTTAGGTATCGAAACTTACGGTGGCGTGTTTACAAAACTAATTGAATCTAATACAACCATTCCGTCTAAGAAAACAGAAACGTTCTCAACAGCAAGCGACAACCAGCCAAGTGTACAGTTACATGTATTACAAGGTGAACGTCCGATGGCAAAAGATAACCGTACGATCGGTCAGTTTAATCTGGATGGCATTATGCCCGCTCCACGTGGGGTTCCACAAATTGAAGTAACTTTTGACATTGATGCCAATGGTATCTTATCTGTATCTGCAAAAGATAAAGCAACAGGTAAAGCACAAAACATCCGTATCGAAGCTTCTTCCGGATTAAGCAAAGAAGAAATTGACCGTATGAAACGTGAAGCAGAAATGAATGCGGATGCTGATAAGAAAGCAAGAGAAGAGGTTGAAAAAGTAAACGCTGCGGATGGCTTGATCTTCCAGTCTGAAAAGCAATTGAAAGAATACGGCGAAAAAATCCCTGCAGAAAAGAAAACAACCATTGAAAACGCTTTAGCGGATTTAAAGAAGGCGCATGATACTAAAGACATCCCTGCAATTGATACTGCGACAACAGCATTGAACGCAGCCTGGGAAGCAGCTTCCCAGGAAATGTATGCGGCCATGAACGAAAACAAAGGAGATGGTAATAACCAGAACCCAGGGGGCGATCAGAACCAAAACAATTCAGACAATAAAGGTGAAAATGTGACCGATGTTGATTATGAAGAAGTAAAATAATTCTGGCTACTTAGAATATTAAATCCCTTTCAGAGCAATTTGAAAGGGATTTTTTATTAAATCCATCCAAGAAAATTCGCTTTAAGTAACATCACTAACCCAATACCTTTTGGGCGAAATGTGCAAGAATACCTTAAATAGTTTTAAAACCAAACCTCTTAACAGGGCTTATCTTTGTAAAAGTACCGCCGGCAAACCGGTGATAAATCCTTACATGGCACAAACCTTCGCTGACAAAGTAATTGCTTTTAACAAAGCACTAAATTACTCCGGGCCTCTTCCCCGGGGGTTTCACGTACTCAATCCATTCCTTGAAAATCCTGAAACTATGGAAGTCATGCAACAGTTTTACTTCAAATACTACAACGACTCAAATAAACGGAAATTTATTGTCGGGATAAATCCAAGCCGTCACGGAGCAGGAGTCACGGGTGTGCCATTCACAGATACCAAGCGACTAGAAAGCGTTTGCTCTATCAAAATGCATACAGCCCATACACACGAAATTTCCTCGGTTTTCATGTACGATCTTATTGCCGAATTTGGTGGACCCGGGAAGTTCTTTAAGGAGTTTTATATCAACTCGCCTTTTCCACTGGCAATAGTACGTCAAACAAAAGACGGACAGTGGATTAACGCAAATTATTATGATGATCCCGCACTTTTTAGAGCGGTAAAAGATTTCATGATTACTTCTTTACAAAAACATATTTCTATGGGACTGGATACCTCGCAGGTTTTCGTACTTGGGAAAAAAAACACCCAATTCATTGAGAAATTAAATAAAGAAGCGAAGCTTTTTGGCACTTTAACAACACTCGAACACCCACGCTATATTCAGCAATACAAATCCAAAGAAAAACAAAACTATATCGATAAATATATTCTAACACTTAATGGCTTATGAGTCAACCTCTGCTTTATACTATCGGTCATTCCACGCACAGCATCGAGGCATTTTCAGAAATGCTGCAATCTTTCGGGATCCAGCGATTGGTTGATATAAGGCGCTTTCCCGGCTCAAAAAAATACCCGCATTTTAACAAAGAAAATTTAGAAAGAGCATTGGAAGATATTAATATATCCTATGCCCATCTGGAAGATTTGGGTGGAAGGCGCAAACCCCACGAACAATCAAAAAATACACGCTGGAACAATGCATCATTTCGCGGCTACGCCGATTACATGGAAACCCTCCAATTTAAAAACGCAGCAAAACGGCTTGGGCAAATGGCAATGGATCAACCCATAGCGATTATGTGTTCGGAGGCAGTTTGGTGGCGTTGTCACCGGTCGCTGGTTTCAGATTACATGCGGGCTTCCGGCTGGAAGATTATGCATATCCTGTCAAAAAATAAAAGTCAGGAACATCCCTATACAAAACCTGCAAGAATCATAAACGGCCGAGTTTGTTATTATGATGAGCTTGATGAGTTGAATTTATTTTCATCAAACTCTTCTTAAATTATATAAGTGTTTTTATGCCAAGCTCAGTAATTTTAATGAATAATATCCGCATCATGCAATTCAAAGCTTATTTATTAGTACTACTATTAATACCTATGTTGAACTCTTGCTTCACATCTATGCACCATTCTCAGCAACCGGCACTGGTTAAAAATGCAGACATTGATGAAACATTGAAAATTACGAAGGATGAAATCAAAAAAGAAAACATTAGTCAGTCATTAGGACTTTGGGTATTACGTGATCAGGTTATCACACCCTCACAGGCAAAAACAATTTCGGATCTTTACCTTAACCACATTGATAGTATGAAAGTCGGCTTTAATATCTGGCATGCATCGTGGGCAATCGCCAATCTTTACCGTCTTGGTGATGTAGCGGTTAAGGCTGAATTAGAACAGGCATACCAAAAAGCTAAAATTCAACCGGCACGAATTGAGAAAAAAGGCCAGAAAAAAATAGCAGAATCACATATCAATGGCAATAAAATAGTTACAGGCTTTATCCACGCCGGTGGGCGATCTTATGCAAAACGTCATCTTGTGGTCCCCGGAAACAAAAAATATATTCAGTCATATGAAGAGTACTTAAAGAAAGAAAAGAGATAATCAAACACTTGTTATATAGCAATAAGGAATTAATTTTGTTTCATGTTGAAGATTAATTAAGATTTTTAGTTTTATATTATCGCATATGAAAAACAAGCAAAAGGCATTATCGGTGAATGAAAAGAAAATGCTGCTAGATACGTTACAACAACGATTCAATCAGCACAAATATGAGCACCAGGGAATTTCATGGGATTCGGTCATCCTCAAACTTGAATCGCATCCCGAAAAACTTTGGTCGCTTCACCAAATGGAGCAGACTGGAGGTGAGCCGGATCTTGTAGAATACGACAAAAAAACAAAGGAATTTATCTTCTACGACTGCTCCACCGAATCACCAACCGGACGACGGAGTTTATGTTATGATAGGAAGGCCCTGGATTCACGTAAAGAAAATAAACCCAAAGCCAGTGCAATAGAGGTTGCCGAAAGCATGGGAATTGAAATACTGGACGAAGCGCGATACAGAAAGTTACAATCATTGGGCCATTTTGATAAAAAAACGTCGAGCTGGATTTTAACCCCTAAAAAAATCAGGGATTTAGGTGGTGCACTGTTTTGCGATTATAGATATGATACTGTTTTTGTATACCACAATGGTGCAGAATCTTATTATGCTGCGCGTGGATTCAGAGGTTATTTAAAGCTCTAATTATAATCGATCGCTGAATGAAACCTGTGTTTTTCCAATCTTCCGCTGAATTCAAGAAGTGGTTATCCAAAAATTACAAGAAAGAAACCGAACTCATTGTAGGCTATTACAAGGTTAACACCGGCAAGCCATCAATGACCTGGTCTGAATCAGTGGATCAGGCAATTTGCTTTGGCTGGATCGACGGCGTGAGGCGATCCATTGATGAGGAAAGCTATTGTATACGCTTTACGCCGCGACGACCAACAAGTATCTGGAGTGAAACCAACATCAAAAAAGTTGCTCGGCTTACTGAATCCGGTTTAATGAAAGAAGAGGGCCTGGCTGCCTTCGCTTTAAGAAAAGACCATAAATCCGGAATTTATTCATATGAAAATGAATTAAAAAAGCTCACGCCTGAAATGGAAAAGGTCTTTAAAAAAAATAAAATGGCATGGAAGTTTTTCACGGCGCAACCACCTTCTTATAAAAAAGTTTTGATCCATTGGATTACTAGTGCTAAACAGGAAAAAACCAGAACAGCGCGCCTTGAAAAAGCCATTAAAGCAAGTGAAGAACATATCCGTTTATTTTAGAGTAGAATTGTGAAAGAACGTTATTTTACATTTCTTATACTCAATAATTACTTAGCTTTGTAATATTTACTGCCCTATCAATGATAAAACGTTTTTTAGTATTTGCTGTTTCTTATTCCATTATGTCAAGTACAGTATTGGCCAGCGATTCGTTAAATGTAATTTCAAAAAAAGTGGGCTTTGGATTTTCCCCTAATAACAACCGAAACATAAATTCCGTTATTGTTCATTCAACATTCAATAACTCAGGGGGCGATAAATACGACATTGACCTCGTTATCAAACAATTTTCAAATTATGGCGTTTCCGCACATTACGTGATTGGAAGGGAAGGGAAAATCTATCAGTTGGTAGATGAAAAAGATAACTCTTACCATGCCGGAAAGAGCAGTCTTCCGGATGGGACCACAAATGTGAACTCATGTTCCATCGGAATTGAAATAATGACTTCTTACACCGAAAGCCCTACGCCGGCACAAAATCAAGCGCTTGTTAGCCTAATTCAGGCGATTCAAAAAAGATACCCTATAAAGTATGTATTGAGACATAGCGACATTGCACCGGTAAGGAAAACGGATCCATGGAACTTTGACTGGGAAGCATTTAAAACACAATTAGAAAATAAAAGAAATTAATTGGTAAAACTAAGTTCCATTTGATACAGATCTAATCCCTTTGCCCAATGGTTTGACTTAAAAAACACGGTTTTAAAACCGTACTTTTCAAAAAAACGAAAAGTGTGTTGTGTCGTTCCAAGAGCAACCTTTACACCTGGATAAATACGATACGCTTCATGTAATCTATGTTCAAGAAGTTGCTTTCCGAAACCCTGTTTATGAAATGCGGAATGAACCATTCCCCACGTTAAAACAACGTGCTCTTCTTTTGTAAATTCGTTTGGTTGATTTAATGCAATTCCACCACATGCTACAGGTTCTTGATTTGAAAAGATCATATCATAATTCCCTTTAACCACATCGTTATCCAGGAAAGCAGAGAATAAAGGCAACTCTTCATCCGCAAAATACAAAGGCATGTTGCTTCTAAAAATCTCAAGCAAACGGTCCTTGTATAAAGCGCTATACGGTTTAATGATTGTCAATTACTTTTGGAACTTTAAAATAATCAGAATCTTTTTTTGGAGCGTTCTTTAATGCTTCTTTCTGAGAAACTGTTTGTTTAGGCTCATCTTCACGTAAAACATTGATTTCATCAGTCATATAAATCAAGGGCTCCACACCTTCTGTATCCATCTCATTTAATTTATCTACAAAAGCCAACATGCGATTCATATCGTTTAAAATATCCGCTTTGCCTTCGTCAGTAAATTCCAAACGGGCGAGGTGTGCAACTTCATCAACAGTTTTAATATCAATTTTTTGTGCCATTGTGGTATTCTTTTAAAGTATTATAAATTAAATCACGAACGCGTTCGCGCAAATCTACTAAATTATCCTCAGTCATGCCTTTGGTTTCAATGGGCGGGAGTACAACAGTTCTGGCTACTCCAAAACAACCATGGCTTTTAAAATATCCTCCATTCTGTAACAATTTCCAATTATTAAGGTTTACTATAGGCACTATCGGCACTTGTTTATCAATTGCTAATTTAAATGCGCCGTTCTTAAAAGGCTTTAAAACCCCTGAACTAGAAATTGTACCTTCCGGAAAAATTACCATACTACGGCCTTTGTCTATTTCCTCTGCCGCTCTGGCTAAAGCTTTATGAGGATCTACCCTACTCTTTCGGTTGACAGGAATATCCATTCCCTTAAAAAACGTTTTAAATAAAGGAGCTTTCATGAGCTCTGCTTTTCCCATATAAATTGCTAAATGGTCGATATAAAACGTGCTCAGAACTATATCAAGGTAAGACGTATGATTTCCAACAAAAACACACGGCCGAGGCATCTTTTTTGATTTTGTCTTATAAATGACTACCGGAATGATCCCGGATAAATAGGCAATACAGCGAGACCAGAAACGCTTTACTTTAAATGCAGTTTCAAGTCGTTGTGTTCTAATTGTGAAAAAGAAAAGCGGATACAGTATAACTAACGTAACAAGAAATTCAAGGAAAAACCAGGTTTTCCAGATTGGCGCGAATATAAATTTGATCGTTTTCAAGCATTGCAAAGATACTAAATTTAACGTTATACCAACGGATGCTGCGGATTTCCAACTGTGACCGTTAAAATCAACTGCCTTATTGATTACCTATTTTAAACTTAAAAAATACTACTTTTACGCGAAAGCAAAGTGAACAACAACGTAACCATACATATTAGGAACGCAGGAAAAAAATTCGGAAGAGAATGGATCTTCCGCCATGTTAACCTGGAAATTAAACCCGGCGAAAAACTGGTCATTCTAGGACTAAACGGTTCAGGAAAATCTACCTTATTACAAGCGCTAACCGGATATTTAATGTTAAACGAAGGAAGTATTCATTACAACCTCGCTGGTAAAGCCATAAACGATGAAGAACTTTATAAACACATCAGCCTTGCTTCACCTTATCTTGAATTGGTTGAAGATTTTACACTTCTCGAACAAATTAATCATGCAGAAATTTTCAAACCCTTCCTTCCTCACCTGAAGAAATCAGAGATATTAAGTTTATCTGGTCTTGAAAATCACAAGAATAAACACGTTAAGCTTTTTTCTAGTGGCATGAAACAACGCCTTAAACTCACGCTCGCCATCCTTGCAGATGCACCGGTTTTGTTTCTTGATGAACCCACCTCAAACCTAGATGCAACCGTAATTGAATGGTATAAAAACATGATTGAAAAATTTGCAATGGATAAAACCATTATCGTTTGTTCTAATTCCATCAAAGAGGAATATGCATTTTGTGATCACGTTATTACCATGGAAGATTTTAAATTGTAAGTCCGTTTAAACATCCCAATATCAATCCTGAATTTTATGAAGACACTTTTCTTAGTTCGACACGCCAAATCTGATTGGAATAACCCGGAAATCAAAGATATTGAGAGGCCACTGAATGATCGTGGCTACAATAACGCTAACGCCATGAGCAAGCAACTTAATGTTCACCCCGATGTGATGGTTACTAGTCCTGCTATACGTGCCATAAGTACCGCACTGATCTTTGCAAGGAACTTAAATCATAATCCAAACACATTATTAATTCGGAAAGAGTTGTATGAATCGTCGGTAAAGGATTATCTAAATGTCATTCATCAACTGGATAACCAATACGAATCAGCAATGATTTTTGCACACAATCCTACCATTACTAATTTTTCAGAATCACTTGTAAAATCCATTCCCCAGGAAATGCCAACCTGTTGCATTGTAGGCATTCGCTTCGAGTGCTCAAAGTGGGAAGATTTAAAAAAGACAGGAGAACTATTTCTGTTTGATTACCCGAAAAGAGGAGAAAATTAAGCCGCCTAGGATGCGTAATTCAATTTACTTTTCCTATAACCGTACATTAAATACACAACTAAACCAATCACTAACCAAACAAAAAACATCACCCAGTTTGTCCAACCCATTCCTGTTAACAAATAACAGCAGGATAATAAACCCAAAACAGGGATCAGAGAATAACTTTTAGTGAACGAGAAAACCGCTATTAATATCCATACTACGTAAAAAATAATCATTGGATAATGATAGGTATCATTTGATTCTGACGCGTATATTGAATTGGGATAATACAGTGCTATTAAAGTAAAACCAATTACGGTTAATACCGGAACAATGATTTTTGAATTAATATAAGGCATCTTAAATTTGCCTTTCTCCCGCGCTTCCATGTTTCTGGGAAGAATTAAAACTCCGCCACAAACCAGAACAAATGCGAAAAGAGTGCCGATACTTGTAAAATCGAGTACGAATTTAGGTGTCGTGAAAAAAATTGGGATCCCAACCACAAGTCCGGTAACTAATGTAGAAAAAGCCGGAGTTTTATATTTTGGATGAATTTCAGCAAATTTTTTAGGTAACAACCCATCACGACTCATGGCCATCCAAATTCGGGGTTGGCCCATTTGAAAAACCAAAATGACACTGGTCATGGCAACAACTGCTGCAATGGAAACAATAAATAACATCCATTTAATCCCTTTTAAAGCAAACACTTCTGCCAAAGGATCAGAAACGTTTAATGCTGTGTATGAAACCATCCCGGTGAGCACTAAGGCCAGGATGATGAAAACAACGGTGCAGATGATCAGTGAATAAATCATCCCGCGTGGAAGATCTCGCTGGGGATTTTTACTTTCCTCCGCAAGCGTTGACACCGCATCAAATCCTATGTAAGCAAAAAACACTCCGGATACACCTGCCATTACACCACTAAACTGGTTGGGCATAAATGGTGTCCAATTATCAATATCTACATACGATGCCCCTACAATTATAACTAATAAGATGATTGCCAGCTTTATGATAACCATCAAATTACTGGCATTACGCGATTCCTTGGTGCCCACATATACCAACCAGGTTACTAAAATATTGATCATCACCGCCGGCAGATCAATGATAAATTTAATCCCAAAAATTTCAGGTGCATCCGTCCACGCAGTCATTAATTTACCCGAAGTACCATCTATGAAAGCCTGATGGGAATCAGAATAATTATTTGTAAGCCATACCGGCAAATGCATTCCAAATCCTTCTAATAGATTTACAAAATAACCGCTCCAGGAAAACGCCACATAGATATTTCCAATTGAGTATTCCATTAACAATGCCCAACCAATGATCCAGGCAGCAAGTTCACCGAACGACACGTATGCATAGGTGTACGCACTTCCGGATGCAGGAACACGTGTTGCGAAATCAGCGTAACACATGGCAGTAAATCCACACGCAACCGCGCAAATTGCAAAAAGAAACACTACGGCCGGGCCGGCAGAAAAACATGCAGATCCAATACTGCTGAAACTTCCTGCACCAATAATGGCCGCAATTCCAAAAAACGTTAGGTCACGAATACTCAAAACCCGGTGAAGCCCGGTTTGATGACTTTCAACCTCTGATATAGCGGTTACTGGTTTGCGGCGAAGTAAATTATTGAAAATAAAACCCATATATTTTATAATGCTTAAAACAAATATAACTATTTAACTAAACGTTTAAAAAAGGGTATCCGTTTAAAGAATGCCGAATCTAAAAATAGCAATGGAATCATTAATAAAAAAGGCAGGAAGGGTACTTTATACCTGACAATCGCTCCCATTACTGTAGTAGTAATTCCAATCAATACATAGGATACGATAACAATACAGCAAAAACAAAATAATAAATTAACGTCTTTAATCGAACGATTCCTTAAAACAAAACATATTATAAAAAATAAAAAAATAGCTAAGTTTTCTACGGATGCCAGATGTTCGAGCAGCGAGCAAGAATCATAAAAGAATGGCTTGCACAACACATTGTAAAATGAAAGCGGGATCAATTTTGCAAAAGAAGGAAAAGAATATTGAAGACGGTCGATGTTAATAGCAGAACCTGATGGGGCGCATATTGCCCTCATTTCAAAATACGACGTATCCTTGTTGTTGGTTTCATATATAGTATCCCGGAGGTTATGGGTATTCCAATACATAAAAGCGGAATGCCGGTCGAGCTGAAATAAATTTCCATTTTTGCCCACTTCCTTATAATGCGTAGAATCTTTATACTCAAGCCTTACGTACTTATCGCCATTGATGAAAAAAATTCCGCCTTTACTTAAGCTCACAAAATCGTTTTGACGCACTACAATGGTATGTAACACATCTTTATCAAAAAATACTTTTAAGACTACCGCAGTCCCAAGGTAAGCCAGCGTAATCCACCCGAAATAAAAAAGCAACAATCGTTTAATTTTAAAATGATTAACCAAAGCAAACAAAGTGTAAGGAATTAATATGACTACTAAAATATAGGGCTTGATAATCAGAAAGATTGCTGCCGAAAAAAGTAATAAAAGGATATAGTTCCACCTAAACTGAGCGTGTACAGCAGTTTTAAAGAAGCCATACGAGAAAAGTCCTAAGAGGCAAATAGCAATAGGCTCTTTTAATACGCCCGAAGTCCAGAATAAGACGGAAGGGGTGAGAAATAAAATAAAGGCCAGGAAAATTTCCTTTCCAGGAAAATATGGCTTAAACGTCTTATAAAAAGCATATTGTCCTACAAATGAAATTGCGAGCATTACAAAACCATGTACCGCATATTTTCCAAATGAAAATAAACGGATCAATGCGTTAAACCTAATGGGGGTACGGTTATCATTTAAGAAAAAATTCGAAGTGACATCAGCGCGGCCCCATTTTTCGATATTCTTAAAATAAGGATCATATAATGGATCCGAATCCAACTCTGAATGTAAACCAAAAACCATCCGAATGTAATCCATGGGGTGCTCAGGCAAAGCGCTAAACATTATTTCGGCATCATGAAGGGTTGAAACACTGTCTCCATTAAAACCGGCAGGATAATAGCAAAAATAAACCCAATAATAGGCAAAACATGCCGCGACCTTAACCGAAAGAAATATGAAAATATACCGCAATGAAAGGCGGTCGTCTTTAAAAAAAGACGATTTGCTAAGCCAAAAACTAAAAAGGATAAAATATACGGCAGCTAAAATCAATAGGTTTCAAAAGGTTTAATCTCCATAAATCGTTCTGGTTCCTTTAAAGGATTAAAACCAAACTTTTCATATAAGCGGTGAGCATCAAGAGTTGCCAGCATGAACCGGCGTACGTTTTGTAATGACTCAGTTTGCAATACAAATTTCATTAAATTCTTTGAAAGTCCCTTTCCCCGGAAACGCTTATCAATAAATACATCGGCCAGGTAAGCGAATGTTGAATGATCTGTAATAACACGGCAAAATCCCACCTGTTCGTTTAGATGGTAAACCCCAAAACATAAACTGCCTTCAATGGATTTTTTAACCGTTTCAAAAGGTATATTTTTTGCCCAATAACTTTCCGTACTTAAATACTGGTGAATATAGGCTATATCTAAAGCTTCTTTACTAGTAGAAAAAACAAAACCACCGATATGTTCCCTCCTACTCATATACTACCTACAATGGCAAGATGCCGGGATTTATGATCGAAAGCAAACCGTGTTATTTTTTTTATTCCGGATGGAGCTAAATCACATAACACTTCCCACTGTTTAGTTACGTCATTGTAATGTATTAACTCTGAATTTCTGGCAACAGTTAATCCAAAACTTGCATGCCATATAAAATCCTCATGAATGCCTTCGAGCATAGCATAGACACGGCTTTCTTTCAAAGTTGGGTCATATATTCTGAAGATTAACGATAAAGAATCTTTAATGGCGTACACAAATTTTGAATCCTGTGGTAATTGTTTAAAAGCTCTTCCCGGGTTATCACATATCCATACATCCGATTGATTTTTGATATTCAACGCCCTTAGCGAATGAGGTTGGGTAAGTTTATAATATAAGAGTGAATCCTGGTTCAACCACGTATAGTAACCAACTGAATCGGTAATTTCGGAAATAATCTGTTTGAAAGAACCATCCATATTAAAGTGCCACAGCCTTTGGGCAGAATCTTTTTCCACAACCACCGCGCTAAAACCGCCGCAGTTAGGTATTATGGAAGGGGAATATTCGCTGACTTCCGACCTGGTAAGGTTGATGATTTTCTTTTTCGAAATTGAATACTGATACACATCGGCTTGCCCGGAAGAATCCACACTGACAAACAGCAAACTTTTACCATCTGGCGTAAAGCACGGTTGATTATCGTACCCTTCGCGGTTTGTTATATTAAGTGGCTTCGATAACAAAACCCGGTTTTCCTTTTGCTCCACCTTAAACAACCAAATGTCGGTTTCCGGCAACTGGGCCGAAGCTTGAAGGGCATACCAAAACCATATTAAAATTAAAATAGCCCTCACACTTCAACCGTTTCGTGAAACCTTTTCTTAAACGTAAATTGAATTAACAGATAAATCATCCAACCCCAGAATAACCCAACGACAAAACCAACAAAAATATCTGAGGGGTAATGCACGCCAAGATAAATGCGGGAATATGCAGTTATTGCTGCCCAGCCAAAAAATGCATATCTGAACCACATTGGCTCCTTGCTAAAAATCAGGAACAATAACATTGCGATTCCAAAACTATTGGTAGAATGTCCGGAGAAAAAACCATATTTCCCACCTTTATAGGCATTCACAATGTGAACCTTATCCTTAATTTCCAGATTATGCGTAGGGCGGTACCTTTTGATGGCATGTTTGGTCCGGTTGGATGTTTGATCGGTTAAAATAATCATCAATCCTAAAAATCCCAGTAAAATAAAGAGTTTCCGGGAACCATACCGTTTGTATACCATCATAAACCAGTAGGCAAACAACGGCACAAATACCCATGTTTCGGACACGTACCACATGATGGTGTCCCACAAAGGGCTATGGCAGGCGTTAATAGCCATGAAAAGTTGCCTGTCCAATAATTCGAGCTGATCAAACATCATCTAAAAATAGAAAAAAGAGGTGGATTTCCATCAGGAATTCCATTAAAAAAGGAGTGTTTAAAACTTGTTAACTATTTGAGAACTACTGTTTTTTCAACATTTTTCAACAAAGTAACGATATGCAGTGTGAACAATTATCTTTGCCTTTTAAGTCCATTTTATGAGCAGTTCAAAGAAGATCAACAGCGCCCTTATTTCAGTTTATTATAAAGATAATTTAGAGCCTGTTATTAAAAAACTAAACGAATTAGGTGTAACTATCTATAGCACTGGAGGTACCCAGACTTTTATAGAAGAGCTTGGTGCACCCGTAAAATCGGTGGAAGGATTAACGTCGTTTCCGGAAATTCTCGGAGGCAGGGTTAAAACGTTACACCCGAAAATTTTTGGAGGAATTTTGGGTAGACGCGAATTAGACACAGATGTTGCTCAAATGGAACAACATGAAATACCTACCATTGATCTGGTGATAGTGGATTTATACCCCTTTGAGGAAACGCTTGCAAGTGGAGCCTCGGAAGAAGACATCATCGAAAAAATTGACATCGGTGGTATTTCGTTGATTCGTGCTGCTGCCAAAAATTTCAACGACGTGGTAATTGTTGCTTCACGTAACGACTATGGTTCACTACTGTCACTTTTAAACGAAAAAAAGGGATCAACAGACATATCTGACAGAAAAACATTCGCTGCTAAAGCCTTTGCCATGAGCAGTTATTATGATTCTGCGATTTTCAATTATTTTAATGCTTCTGAACAGCTTCCGGTTTTAAGAAACAGTATCAATAGCGGTACCGTTTTACGCTACGGTGAAAATCCACACCAAAAAGGTGTGTTTTACGGCGATATGGATGCCATGTTTGAAAAGCTCAATGGCAAGGAACTTTCATACAATAATCTGCTTGATGTGGATGCGGCCGTAAATTTAATGGCTGATTTTAAAGGAGAACCTACCTTTGCTATTCTAAAGCACAATAATGCCTGCGGCATTGCATCAAGGCCAAAACTCATTGATGCCTGGAAAGATGCCCTTGCCGGAGATCCGGTGTCGGCTTTTGGAGGCATTTTAATCACCAATACCGAAATTGATTTTGAAACTGCGGAAGAGATAAATAAACTCTTTTGTGAGGTTGTGATTGCCCCGTCTTACCAGCCAAATGCACTTGCTATTTTAAAATCAAAAAATAACCGGATCATCTTAGTTCAAAAACCAGTTGAACTTCCGCAAAAGCAAATTCGGACACTTCTCAATGGTATTGTTGAACAAGACCGCGATTCAGTTTCAGAAATACACGAAAACCTTCAAACCGTAACTAACGTTGCGCCAACTGAAGCCCAGATAAAAGACTTGTTGTTTGCTAATAAATTGGCAAAACATACGAAGTCTAATACTGTTGTTCTTGCCAAGAACAACCAGTTGCTGGCAAGCGGCACAGGTCAAACTTCGCGAGTAGACGCACTGCGCCAGGCTATTGCTAAAGCCAACACGTTCGGATTTGATTTAAATGGTGCAGTAATGGCCAGTGATGCATTTTTCCCTTTTGCTGATTGCGTGGAAATTGCTCATAAAGTTGGAATTAATACAGTAATTCAGCCAGGTGGATCCATTAAGGACAAAGACAGTATTGAATATTGCAATGCAAAAGGCATGAGCATGGTGTTTACGGGAACGCGACATTTTAAACATTAACCTAAATCTCAGCAATAATAGAAACCTCAAAGGGTTATAATAATAACCGGAAAATCATTAAAACATTAAAATAGATAAAAGAATTTTACAACATACAAACTCATTTAAATCAATATCTTCACTAACCCTATATCCCACTTATTAATTATATGGCATTATTCGATTTTTTAACCCAAGACATTGCAATCGATTTAGGAACCGCGAATACAATTATTATCCATAATGAAAAAGTGGTGGTAGATCAGCCTAGTATTGTTGCGGTGGACAGAACAACGGGAAAAGTTATTGCCGTAGGGAAACAAGCTCAAATGATGCATGGAAAGACGCACGAAAACATTAAAACCATTCGTCCCTTAAGAGATGGCGTAATTGCGGATTTCCAGGCTGCAGAAGAAATGATCAAAGGAATGATTAAAATGATCAATCCCGGAAACCGTTTTTTTAAACCGTCGTTACGTATGGTGATTTGCATTCCGAGTGGTATTACTGAAGTTGAAAAACGTGCGGTGCGAGACAGTGCCGAACATGCCGGCGCAAAAGAAGTGTACATGATTCACGAACCTATGGCCGCTGCCATTGGAATGGGTATTGATGTAGAAGAACCGATGGGAAATATGATCATTGATATTGGCGGTGGTACATCCGAAATTGCCGTTATAGCCCTTGGTGGTATTGTGTGCGATAAATCAACCCGTATTGCAGGTGATGATTTTAATGCCAACATTGAAGAATACATGCGCAGACAACATAACATTTTAATTGGAGAGAGAAGCGCCGAACAGGTTAAAATTGAAGTGGGCGCAGCTATGACCGAAATTGAAAACCCGCCTGCAGACTTTGCTGTCCAGGGAAGGGATTTAATGAGTGGTATACCTAAAGAAGTGTTTGTAAGTTATGTGGAGATTGCACACTGTCTTGATAAATCCATTTCCAAAATTGAAGAAGCTATTCTAAACGCCCTGGAAATGACCCCGCCAGAACTAGCCGCCGACATTTACCGTACAGGTATTTATATGGCAGGTGGTGGTTCACTGCTTCGTGGGCTTGATAAACGCATTTCGTTAAAAACAAAATTACCGGTCCATGTTTGTGAGGATCCGTTAAGGGCCGTTGCCCGTGGTACAGGCATCGCACTTAAAAATGTTCACAAATTTCCATTCTTAATAAAATAAAAAACATCATGAAAAAAGTAACTTTATTATCGATTGCATTAGTGAATGCTATTTTATTTAACACGAAGGCTCTCGCTCAGGACGAATCAGCTTTTGAAAAAGGTACCGTTGTTGTAACAGCAGGTGTAGGGTTTCCTGATTTTTACCGGATTGATCAACGGGCAAGGTATACAGGAAACAGCGGATACAATTCAACATCTGTAAAAGGTTTTGGTCCGTTAATTTTTAAAGGGGATTACGGAATTATTAAATTTAATTGGGGACATACACTTGGGGCGGGAATTGTTCTAGGGTATAACGCAACCACCGTGAATTTTGCTTACACCGACTATCGCTGGAATAATAACACCGGGTATACCTATTACACTTATAATCAAAAAGACAAACACCAAACAATTACCGTTGGTGCACGTGCTTCTTACCACTTCTTTACCAAAGAAAAAGTTGACTGCTATGCCAACGTAGGTTTAGGATATAACATCAGAACGTATTCAAGAACTACGAATGATCCAAACGGAGGATATGGATACGCATACGGAAGCTCAAGTGCTTACACTGCTTTTACTGCCGGTATCAGGTATTACTTTACGAAAAATTTTGGTGTGTATGCTGAATTAGGTTGGGATATGTCGACACCACTGCAAGGTGGAATAGCGCTTAAATTTTAATCATTTATCTGATTCGGAACGTTAATCTTAAATGAAAAACCTTATAAATTTCCTATATAGAAACAACTTCTTTTTTGTGTTTCTTTTTCTGGAATTTATTTGTTGTCTCATTTTGATTAAGAACCATGGCTATCAGGGGTCCAGCCTTTTAAATTCATCAAATAAAGTCAGTGCAAAAGTGTACGAAGTAGAAGCAAATGCAAGGGAGTATTTGCTATTAAAAGATGAAAATGAAAGGCTGGCCAAAATGAATACCTTCCTCTTAAACCGCATCAAACTGGGTTATGCTGCAATTCCGTTAAAAACCTATAAAGTAAATGATACGCTTTATAAACAAATGTTTGAATTTGTAAGCGGTAAAGCAATCAACAACAGCGTTAATAAGCGGAACAATTATTTAACTCTAAATATTGGAGCGTCACAGGGAGTAACCCATGACATGGCAGTAATAACCAGTGATGGAATTGTTGGAATCGTGAAAGATGTTTCCGAAAATTTTTCCTCTGTAATGTCGATCCTTCATAAAGATGTGCGTGTAAATTGCCAGTTGAAAAAAGACGGGTCCTATGGGCCGTTGATCTGGGATGGTTCTGATTACCGATTTTCAAATTTGACCGATATTCCGACCCATGCAAAAATTAAGAAAGGCGATACTGTTATCACAAGTTCCTTATCTGGTATTTTTCCTGAAGGAATTATTGTTGGATTTGTTGACAGTTTTGAACAGCGCCCGAACGAATCCTATTTCACTGTAAAGGTGAAACTGAGCGCTGATTTTAAGAAAATTAACCATGTTTCCGTAATTAAATACAATTACAAAAGGGAACGTGATAGCCTTGAATTTAAATCCCAGGTGCAGAGTGATAAATAACCTTATCAAAAATAGTGTACGCTTTATCCTCCTGGTATTGTTACAGGTTGTGATTGTGCAAAATATCCGTTTAGGATCTTACATAATCTTATTACCATATATCCTGTTTATTCTTTTACTTCCTTTTGAAACTCCTAAGCTCCTTGTCCTTTTTTCTTCCTTTTTAATCGGCCTTACCATCGACATGTTTTACGATACCGCGGGACTGCACGCAGCAGCTTGCACGATGATAGGATTTGTTCGTTTTTATATTTTAAAGTTATTAGCACCTCGGGAAGGGTATGATCCCGGCCAGTTACCCACAGTGGATTCAATGGGACAGGTTTGGTTTCTAACTTATGGAGGATTAATGATCTTTATCCATCATTTGATTTTCTTTTATCTTGAAATGTTTCGCTTTGACGAATTTTTCAGGACAATGTTGAGGGTGTTATTGAGTACCATCGGTACCTTTGTTTTCATTTACGTAGTACAATTCCTCTTCTACAAAAAAACACGGAATGAATAATAACGCACATCTGGCCGATAGAAAATTTATCATCAGTGGCTTTTTCATTCTAATCGCCATTATATATATTTCCCGGTTGTTTTATATACAGCTCATTGATGATCAATATACCCTTCAGGCAAGGAATAACGCGTTAAAATCAAGAACGGAATATGCCTTAAGAGGTTATATTTTTGACCGTAATGGAAAATTACTGGTACAAAATGTGTTGTCGTATGATTTACTAGTAACTCCTAAACTGGTTAAAGATTGCGATACGATGGCACTTTGCAAGGTACTGGAAATTACGAAAGAAGATTTTTTAAAGCGGATGAAAAAAGCCGTTCAGGCACCAAACTCACCCCGAAAAGAAAGCATTTTCGAAAAACAACTTTCTCCGAAAATTTACGCAGCCCTTCAGGAAAAACTTTATCGCTTTAAGGGATTTGACGTACAATCCAGAACCGTGAGGCGTTATCCACGACCTATTGCCGCCCATTTATTAGGATATGTTGGGGAGGTAAGCAAGGAAAAAGCAGCAAAGGACCCTTATTATAAAGAGGGAGATTATATTGGAATCAGCGGTATCGAACGTTCATACGAAGAGGCCCTGAGAGGAAAAAAAGGAACCCAGATTGTGATGGTTGATGTTCATAATAAAACAAAAGGCAGTTACATGAACGGTTTGTATGACACAGCCGCAGTTGCCGGGAAGCCGTTGTTTAGCAGCATTGATATTGATTTACAGGAATACGGCGAAAAACTTATGCGTGGAAAAAAAGGTGCCGTTGTGGCCATCGAACCTTCCACTGGTGAAATTCTTTGCCTGGTATCTGCCCCGGGATATGACCCTAATTTGCTTGTCGGCGGCAAAGAACGATCCCGGAATTTTACCAAGTTATATTTAGATACACTTAACCTTCCATTATTCAACCGCGCGCTCACAGCAATGTATCCGCCGGGATCCACCTTTAAATTGATTGACGCCTTAATTGCTCAGCACGACGGCTTAATCGACCGGTCAACTGTGTTCCCCTGTCACGGAGGTTATCCACCAATGGGTGGCCGCCCAAAATGTCATCCCCACCCCGCGGCCGATTTACCAGGATCTATTGCCACCTCCTGCAATTCGTATTACAGTTATGTATTTTCCAGAATTGTGGATCAAAAAAGTTTTCCAAATTTTGTAGATGGTTACAATCATTGGCGGGACGCTGTTCGTTCATTCGGGCCGGGAACAAAATTAGGTACCGACCTACCCTATGACAAACCGGGAAATGTGCCATCTGTGGAGTATTATAATAAAGTCTTTGGAAAAAACCGCTGGCGGAGTAATACGGTTGTTTCTCTCGGAATTGGACAGGCAGAGCTTTTACTGGTTCCCTTTCAGATGGCCAATGTGGTGGCTATTGTTGCCAACAAAGGTTTTTTCTATACACCGCATTGTATTAAAGGTGTTGGGATGGAAAAACACCTTGATCCCAAGTTTAAGGAGAAACATTATACGTATGTTCAGGAAAGCAAGTATTATGATATTGTGCACGATGGAATGCAAAAATGTTTTGATGCAGGAACTGCCACCGCCTCAAAAATACCAGGAATTGTGGCTTGCGGAAAAACAGGTACGGCCGAAAATCCGCATGGAAAAGATCATGCTGTTTTTTTAGCCTTTGCACCCAGGGAAAATCCCAAAATTGCCATGGTATGTTTCGTTGAAAATGCCGGTTTTGGTGGAACGTGGAGCGCTCCGATTGTTAGCTTAATGATTGAAAAGTATTTAACAGGTAAAGTTACAAGGCCCGAAATGGAAAAAAGAATGATGGAAGCAGATTTGATTGGAGGCAAAAATTTACTAGGTAAAAAAGCAGCAGCTAAAAAAAGGTGAGACAACACGAGCATAGACTATTTTTTGGAGTTGACAAAATCACGGTGTTAACGTATTCGGTTTTAGTACTAATGGGGTGGCTAAATATTTACGCTGCCGTTTATAACGAAGAACATCAGAATATTTTTGATACCTCTCAAAAATATGGAATGCAGCTAATATGGATCGGCAGTGCCGCGTTCATCGCCATTTTTATTTTAATCATTGATGCTGGTTTTTATACCGTATTCGCTTACTTTTTCTACGCATTCCTGCTTGCCGCATGTATCGCGGTTCCTTACCTGGGGCGGGAAGTAAAAGGAAGCCGGTCATGGTTCAGATTTGGAAAGTTCGGTATTCAACCTGCTGAATTCATGAAATTTGCTACGAACCTCGCCCTAGCTAAATTTTTAAGTAATGTAAATCTGGAAGTATCCACATCAAGGAGGAACCGGTTTATGGACCTTTTAAAGAATTATAAAAATACCATCATCGCCGTTATTATTATAGGATTACCGCTCGTGATCATTAAATTGCTTCAGGATGAAACGGGACTCGCGATTGTATTCATGGCATTTGTTATTACCCTTTACCGTGAAGGATTATCCGTTAACTTTATCATTTTCGGGTTTTTATCTGCGTTGCTCTTTGTTCTTTCGCTGGTTATGGAATCACAATCACTCATTATTTCTTTAAGTGTGGTTTCCCTTTTAGCGTTTTTGTTTATTAAACGATCCAGAAAAAACATCGTTATTGTTGCTTTGATTTTCGGTACGGCGAGCAGCGTGGTGCTGGGAACCAATTACGTTTACAATCACCTGGAAGAACACCAGCGTGTTAGAATTGACGTATTATTAGGCCGGGGAAATGTTGATTTAAAAAAAGAAGGATACAATGTGAACCAGGCGAAAATTGCGATTGGATCAGGTGGCTTTTTTGGAAAAGGGTATCTTCAAGGCACTCAAACCAAATACGATTTTGTGCCGGAACAGGACACCGATTTTATTTTTTGTACTGTAGGTGAAGAATGGGGCTTTTTAGGCTCCAGTGTTGTAATCATTCTTGAACTGTTCTTAATCATCCGCGTTATTTTCATGGCCGAGCGTCAACGATCCCCTTTTAGCCGTATTTATGGTTATGGTGTTGCATCGGTACTCTTTTTTCACGTTGCTGTGAACATCGGCATGACCATCGGCCTTATGCCTGTTATTGGAATACCATTACCATTCTTTAGTTATGGAGGCTCTTCGTTATGGTCGTTTACCATTCTTTTGTTCATCTTTATTAAGCTAGATGCAAACAGGTTGGTAATTTTGAGGTAAATCCCGTTAACATATCCGGAAATTTTGTAAATTAGTCGTTAATTACCCATTGATCAGAATAAAGCGGTG
>JAQZBQ010000031.1 GCA_029237825.1 Bacteroidota bacterium
TGGGGATCACCTCTTCCCATTCCGAACAGAGAAGTTAAGCCCACCAGCGCAGATGGTACTTGGTCTAAAGCCTGGGAGAGTATGTCGATGCCAATTTTAAAAGTCAAAAACCCTGTGTAGAAATGCATGGGGTTTTTGCGTTTATAGGAGTTTTTATAAATTATCCTTCCTTTTCTCTTAGATAGCTATCGGTATCCATCTGAGAAGTTATAATCACCCTTCGGGACCAGAGCACGCTTCGGCAAGATCAGTATGGCGGATGATACTTAGCCTAACCCCGATAATTATTGGAAAATCAGAGTACGTTGATTCCAAGTTTATGAGCCTCATTGTGAATATTCTGAGTGTTGTTGCGTTTTTGAGGGTTATAATACTGTTTGAAGTTCCTATGTAGATAATCATTTAAGTGAAATGAATTTGGGACGCAATTCTTAATTATTGAAAATATAATTTTGTATAGTCGCTAAACCTTTTTATTCTCTGTTCCAAACGCTCATCAGTACAGATATTTCTATACTCATAGCTCACGTACTCAATACAATTAAGACCTCTGGCAGACCAGAGATATATTCCTAATTGAAGTGCAAAAAGGCTGTTCAGTAAAAATAACGAGTCAACTAATAGTTTATTTGTAAAAAAAGCAGACCAATCTTTCATTAAAGTTTTTTCAAAACGTGCTAAAAACCCGTTAAGCGGTAGGGTGGCTGTTAAAGAATTGTTTTAATTTGGTCACATTCCCGTACAGCAAGATCCTGTCGGCTGCCCCAAAATATGATCGATATTCAGACTGCGTTATTAGTAGATTGCAACGATTTTGATGATTTTATTAATCATCGATTGTTGCAAAGTCATGGAGTCTCACACATTATTTCGTTTCATAACGTTGATAGTGCCTTAGAGTACCTGCAAGGAACAAAGGTTATTTACCAGATCATCATTGTTGATATGGATACCGCTGATGTAAACGGACAGGAATTTATTGAACGGTTTTTTAATCTGGAACTTGAAAAAATTCAGGGTAAAATTTATACCTTATCGTCTTCGCTGAATTGCACATTGAATTTGAAATCAGAAACCCACACGGTTCAAACGCTTCAAAAACCGCTTACAATTGAGCAATTAACCGGAAGAACCGAATCACAACGCTAAGATCAGAACATCCTTTTATGTGTTCCGCGTAAGCCGTGCGTTTATTTTTCAAGCGCCTCCTTAACCAATTGATTGGCCATTTTAGGATCTGCTTTGCCTTTTCCTAATTTCATGACTTCGCCAACAAACAGTCCCAAAAGATTTACTTTTCCATTCTTATATTCAGTAATTTTTTCAGGGTATTTTGCCAATGCCTGATTTACCAGCTCCTGTAAGGCATTTGTGTCATTACTCTGTAAAATATCCAGGCGTTGTGCAATACTAATGGGCGCTTCGTCAGGATGCTGCATTAACTCCGAAAACAATTTTTGTGTGGCTGCCGCGTTACTGATTTTTCCTTCATCGATCAATGCAATTAAATCAGCAATTATTTTCGGTTTCACATGAAATTGCTCAATATCAATGGCGTTCTCATTCAAATACGATTTAATGCTGCCCATCATCCAGTTGGCAGCAGCCTTATAATTCTTTGTAAACGACACCAGTTCGTTGAAATATAAAGCCAGGCCTTTTAAATCCGTTAGGTTATACGCATCATATTCCGACAAGCCGAATTCTCTGGTAAACTTCTTAAATAAGTCGCCTGGTAGTTCTGGCATCTGACTTTTAATTGCGTTAATGTATTTCTCTGTTACAAACACGGGTTGCAAATCAGGTTCAGGAAAATAGCGGTAATCATTGGCGTTTTCTTTACTACGCAACGAAAAAGTGGAGCCATTCACCGCATCGAAGCTTCGTGTTTCTCCTGCAATTTCACCACCGGATTCCAGTAAATCTATCTGACGTTTGATTTCAAAATCAATGGCGCGTTGTACGTTGCGGAAAGAGTTCATGTTTTTTACTTCTACCTTCTTCCCGTATTCTTTAGCATCTTTGAGCATCACCGAAATATTAGCATCACAGCGTAAGGAACCTTCTTCCATGTTGCCATCGCAAATATCCAGGTAACGCACTAATTTTTTTATTTCGGTTAAATACACATAAGCATCATCACCCCCAGTAAAATCGGGCTCAGTCACAATTTCTAAAAGCGGCGTCCCTGCGCGGTTTAAATCAATCAACGATTCGAATGGGTCAATATCGTGCATGCTTTTTCCGGCATCTTCCTCCATATGGATGCGTGTTAGGTTGATGCGTTTCTCAGTTCCGTTTTTTAATTTGATATCCAAATGACCGCCGGTGCAAATAGGAGTTTTATCCTGAGTGATCTGGTAGCCTTTCGGTAGATCGGCATAAAAATAGTTTTTGCGCGCAAATTGGTTTTCTTCGCGAATGTTGCAGTTAAGGGCTATCCCTAATTTTACAGCAAATTCTACTGCCCGTTTATTAACTTTTGGCAATGTGCCAGGGTGGCCTAACGTAATTACACTTACATTGGTATTAGGCATAGCGCCATACTCTGACACATCGTTGCTGTACATTTTTGTTTTGGTAAGTAACTGTATATGGCATTCCAAACCAATAACTGCCTTATATTTATCGTAAACAGACATGTTTATTAAGTGTTAAATTTTTGAATCATGAGGAGTTTCCCGGACAGATTCAGAGGATAAAGATAGAAAAATTTGCGTTAGGGATTGTCGCGAAAATCCTTTTGCCTGCCTCCTGCAAAAGATTGCAGCAAAAGCCCGGGCGTTTTTTTGCGGGAACGCCCACGGAGTCTAAAAACCAACAAAAATGCGTGATAAGCTCTTGATTTTACTGTATATTTATCCTCCCAAAAACTTTTTCTTTGATCCCGAAATTTACAATAGATAAAATTATTGATGCCGCCCGAGTTGAGGATGTGATCGGTGATTTTATAACACTTAAAAAACGTGGAGCCAACCTTTTGGGTTTATGTCCTTTTCATGGAGAGAAATCTCCGTCTTTTACAGTGTCACCGGCCAAAGGTATTTACAAATGTTTTGGATGTGGAAAGTCTGGCACAGCGGTTAATTTTATCATGGACCTGGAAAGTTTATCGTATCCTGAAGCACTCAGATATCTGGCAAACAAATATGGTATCGAGGTAATTGAAAAGGAAGTAAGTGTTGAGGAGAAGGCACAGCAGAATGAAAAGGAGAGTCTGTACATTGTAATGGCTTATGCCCAAAAATACTATACCGATCTTTTACTGAATGACGATATGGGCCGGTCCATTGGCTTGGGCTATTTTAAAGAACGGGGCTTTACGCAGGCAACGATTGACAAATTTCATTTAGGATATAGTTCTGAAGAGCGCCGTAAATTTACTGAAACTGCTGTGAAGAATGGCTATAAGCCGGAGTACCTCGTAAAAACCGGGATGTCTATTTTATCGAATAATCATGTGGAAGGCAGCCCTATAACTGTTAATGATATTTTTGACCGCTACACAGGGCGGGTGATGTTTCCTATTCATAACATTTCGGGAAAGGTTATTGGCTTCGGGGGAAGGATACTTGGAAATGATAAGAAATTAGCGAAGTACATTAATTCGCCCCAAACGGATATTTACGATAAGAGTAAAACGTTGTATGGATTATTCCAGGCAAAGAAAATGATCATACAGGACGATAACTGTTATCTGGTGGAAGGTTACACCGATGTGATTTCCATGCATCAGTCGGGAATTGAGAATGTGGTAGCCTCTTCGGGAACATCGTTAACGGTTGATCAGATTAAATTGATTCACCGGTTTACAAAAAATATTACCATTTTATATGATGGCGATGTAGCGGGTATCAAGGCGAGTTTCAGGGGGATTGATTTAATTCTTGAAGAAGGCATGAATGTTCGCGTGCTGCTGTTTCCGGATGGTGACGATCCGGATTCGTTCAGTAAGAAGGTAACGAATGAAGAGTTTAAAGAATTTATTAAAAGCAACAGTAAAGATTTTATTTCCTTTAAAACTAGTTTGCTTTATAAAGAGGTTGAACACGACCCAATAAGCAGGGCAGAACTGATTAAAGATATTGTAGAGAGCATTTCTGTGATTCCTGACGCGATTAATCGGTCGGTGTATGTGAAGGAATGTTCCCGGATCATGGACATCAGCGAACAAGTTCTGCAAATTGAAATAAATAAACTCATTCGCAAAAAAACCGGTAAGCAAGTTCAGGGCGTAAAACCCTCTGATTTTAACCAGGAAAGAAGTAATGGCCAATCACCGAATCTGTCTGGGTACCCCGATGAAATTCCTCCTGAAGCCTATCTTGAAGAAGAAAAAGCGGTTGATCCGATTTTGGATAACGAGGAACGGGAATTATTGCGTATGATGATGCAATACGGCAATGTATTGGTTGAAGTTGAGGCTGAAGATACAGATAATACCCAACAGTCTTTTCAGCTAACGGTTTGCGAGTTTGTTATTTTTGAATTATGGAGAGACAGCTTGCAATTTATTAATCCGGTTTATCAAATGGTTTTGGATGAGTTTCAACACGAACTTGAACGTGGAGTAATTCCAACCATGCAAACTTTTATTCATCATCCAAACCCGGCTGTTTCGCAGGTTGCCATTGATATCGCGTCTTTCTCAGAATCTGTTAGTTATAAGTGGGAAAAATTCGGGGTGAATGTTCCATTGGAAGTACATCAGATTAAAAAAGGGATTGAACATCAGTTATTCAGTTTAAAAGAAAAGCGCCTAAATCAGATCA
Source organism: Bacteroidota bacterium (assembly GCA_029237825.1). GTDB lineage: Bacteria > Bacteroidota > Bacteroidia > B-17B0 > Aurantibacillaceae > UBA4416. The sequence goes on from JAQZBQ010000031.1 coordinate 4,773, forward strand.
TCAAGGAAGCCAAGGAATTGGTGAAAACCGCTGATCCTTTTGAGCATAAACATGTGTATGAGTTTGTAATTATGTTGGAAAACCAGAAAAAGCGAGTAAATAAAATTCTTGGCCGTACCGTGATCAGGTAATTTGCAATTAAGCTAATAAAGTTTAATTTTAATCATCTTGAAGTCCAGCGCTTATATTCTTATCGGAGTAATTCTTACTTTCTGTTTTGGAATGGAAAGCCAGGTGAGTGTAACGTACCTGAACGCATACAACAATCAGATCAGTGATTTGATCGATAATGGGAATTATGACCTGGCTCGAAAAAAAACAGATAGCCTTTACGTACTTTCTCAATCCATTAATTATACCGAAGGCATTGCGGAATCCTATAATTTAAAAGGCGTAATTAACCGTGACCAGTCTAACCTTAAAGACGCGTTAGATAATTACCTGAATGCTTTGCAATTATTTGAACAGTTAAAAATGCCGGTAAAAGTTGCCGGGATTCAAAATAATATCGGGTTGATTTATGCTGAAATTAAAGAATACCGAACGGCACTAGCATACTATTTCAAGGCAGAAAAAATAAACCTAGCAAAAAATGAGAAGTCACGCCTTGCCATTAATTATAATAACATTGCAACTTGCTACCAGAAACTGAAACAGTTTTCACCGGCAGAAACTTACCTTCAAAAATCGCTGTTATTAAGGAAGGAAGTAGCGGATACCATTGGAATGGCTATGGCCTACCACAACATCGGCATCAATCATCAGTTAACACAGGATAATGATTCCGCAATTATTTACTTTAACATGTCGCTGGACTACCTGGCCAATATGAGTGAAAACATTGGACACGCGTATAATTTTCTCGAGTTGGGTAATACCCTCCTTCAAAAAGGAAACATAAATGAAGCTGAGCGTTACTTGTTGAGTTCATTACGGATTTCCGAAAACAGTGAACTTGAAGGCGTAAAGGTTGAGATTTATAAATACCTGAGCAAGTTGTATGAACAGAAGCAGGATTTTAGGAAAGCATTTCAATTCCAATCTTTATACCTTAGTTCGAAAGAAAATGTAGAGAGCGAGGAGAGTAAAAATGAAATATTAAAGAAGGAACTTGAATACGACTTTGCCAAAAGACAGGAGTTACAGAAGAAAGATGCTGAAAACCGCCAGGCCATTTCTGACGCAGAGATAAAAAGCCAGCGAAAGTTAATGACAGGTGGCGTAATTGCATTGATGATTTTATCTGGGTTGGTTTTAATTGTTCTCAGGAGCTATAATCAAAAGAAAAAAGCCAATTTTATAATCTCAAAGCAGAAAGAGATTGTAGAACATAAGAACAAGGAAATCCTTGATTCCATTAACTATGCGAAATACATACAAAACGCCTTGCTTCCCTCAGAGAAGGTGATAGGTGAACTCAAAATTGACTGCTTTATTTTGTTTAAGCCTAAAGACATTGTAAGCGGCGATTTTTACTGGGTTCATAGGAATCCGGATCATGGAACCCGATCAGATGAAGTTTTTATTGCAGCTGTAGATTGTACCGGCCACGGTGTTCCGGGAGCACTGGTAAGTGTTGTGGGAAACAATGGCTTAAACAGGTGTGTTAAAGAATTTGGAATTCACGACACAGGCCGCATATTGGATAAATTATCGGATTTGGTTGAGGAAACGTTCGAAAAAAGCGAGAATGAATTAAAAGATGGCATGGACATTTCCCTTTTGAAGGTACATCCCCAAAATGTGTCAGAACCTGAAAATTTCTCTGTTCAATGGAGTGGAGCAAACAATCCTTTATGGATTTTGAGAACGGATGCAGATTCAATGGAGGAAATAAAAGCCGATAAGCAGCCTGTTGGAAAGTTTGATATGCGTAAAAATTTCCAGTCTCATCAATTCGTCCTGCACAAAGGCGACAGGTTATATCTGTTTACAGACGGGTATGCCGATCAGTTTGGCGGGCCAAAAGGAAAGAAATTTATGTACCGGCAATTAGAGCAGCTTATCCTCACAACCAGGCACTGTACACCAGCCGATCAAAAAGCCGCGCTCGAAATAGCATTTATGGAATGGCTAGGCGAGCATGAGCAGGTAGACGACGTCTGTATTATTGGAATTCAGTTATAGAATTTCATTCCAGCGAAGCGTCCAATTATCAAATTTTAATGAGTGAAGCTTTGAATTTGGTTAGGCAACTGATTTGCTTTTCTTCCGTGTTATCTTATATTTGTTAAATACTAATTAAACCTCTATGAGAATACTTACTGCCCTATTTTTTTTATTTTCCGTCAGCTTGTTTGGTCAGAATAACTCCGAGAAACTGGGGAATTTTAAAAACCTGATTGAAACACTACATCCTACAATTGATTTTAAGGATAAACTTGTTATTGTGAGTGTTTGGTCGGTTGAGGATATTGAGAGCAGGGAATTAAATAAGGAAGCGTACCGTGTATATAAAATTTATGAGCGGGCTAAATTGAAAAATGGTGAAAAAGGAACTGTATTTATTAGCGTTCTCCTTAATTCTGATGAACAAATACGGGACCTGGCAATAAACAAAGATGGGATCGATTCTGCTGTTGTTTTTTCAGAAACCGGGTTGAAGAATCTTTTGAGTTCTCAATGGAATATTAAAAATGCACAATCAAATATAGTTTTTGATAAGTCAGGCGAAATTAAATTCCAAAATGTACCTAAAGATCAACTCTTTCCATCTCTAAGAAGTCTTATTACCAGATAAACATATTAAAATCAGACGATGAAATTTTTTACATTTTTATTATTAGGAATTTTTATTTTTAACTGTCACACTGCTTTTTCACAGGCGGTTACAGCATCCAATTGTAATCAGGCTATCAACATTTGTAGTAACGCTGCCTTTCAGATTGATCCCAACGGTGCAGGTTCGGTTAATGAGCTTCCCGGAACCAACTCAGTTTCTAATCCCGCCACCAATCCGGCAAGTTCAAATTCAGGTTGCTTATTAATCGGAGAATCAAACAGCACCTGGATGATCGTGAATATACAGTCTTCGGGAAGTCTTCAATTCTCATTTGGGGGCGGAGGAGCTCAGGCGGGTTATTACGATTGGGCAATGTGGCCGTATACATCAACGTCATGTGCCGGTATACAAGGAAATACGCTTCCTCCTGTTCGTTGTAACTGGAATGCGCAGAGTTCCGGAGGAACCGGTTTGGCTAGCCCTTTACCCGCAGGTGGCGCCGCGGGAAATTATGAACCACCTTTAAATGTAACCTGTGGTCAAAAGTTTGTTATTTGTTTTTCGAATTATAGCGGGGCTGCTACTACAGTGCCCCTTTCTTTCTTTGGTTCAGCAGCAGTTAGTTGCGTTCCTATTCCAAATCCAATTACCGTTGCTTCGGCAACTATTTGTAGTGGTCAAACCGCGAATTTAACAGCCAGTGGAGCTGCAGGAAATACCTATACCTGGTCACCCGGGGGCATGACAGGATCAAGCATCAGTGTTAGTCCAACTTCTACAACAACTTATACCGTAACAGGATCGGGTGGTTGTGGCTCTATGGTAGGTACACAAACTGCCGTAGTAAATGTTACCGGCGGACCAAATTCAACAATCAGCTCTGTCGTTAACAGTGCGCCGGGTGGCGGATCTGATCCTTCTCCCTCAGTTCAGTGTTTAACGCCAAACAGTTTTAATTTCAACGCACCGGTTGTAACAGGAACCCACTCCTGGAATTTTGGTGGGGGCGGGGCAACTCCTGCGACGTCCTCTGCAAATAATCCTACCGGAATAGTATACAGTGTTCCTGGAACCTATACTGTTACCCACACCGTAAGTAACGGGGGTTGCACAACTACTTCAACAACTGTGGTTACCATCAGGCCGGTTCCTACTTCCGTCGTAAGTAGTAATCCGGTGTGCGGCACATCTAATTCTGCCAATGTGGTGGCTTCGGGTGGAACACCGGGATATACTTACAACTGGTCTCCGAGCGGTGGCACAGGAACTACGGCGTCAGGACTGGCTCCGGGAATTTATTCGGTTACAGCTACGGATGCAAGCGGTTGCTCAGTGACCAACTCGGTGCAAGTTGCCGTTAATCCTTCACCTTCTGCAACTTTATCGTATACAAATCCTACCTGTGGTAATGCCAATGGTATTGTTGTTATTAATAATACGTCAGGTGCCCAAACGATTTCAAGTTATGCAAGCAGCATGGGTGCTGTATCCGGACAGGTAGTGAGCGGACTTGGAGCGGGCACGCCGGTTATCACACTAACAAATAGCTTTGGATGTACATTTACGGTTTCAACTACCTTAACGAATCAACCAGGGCCAACGGCAATTTCAACTTCGGTCACCAACCCCACATGTGGTAACAATAACGGAAGCTTTACCTTTGGCGCACCTACGGGTGGAACCGCGCCCTATACGTATGCAATCAATGGCGGAGCATTCACAGCCGTGTCTCCATCTACCGGTTTAGCGCCAGGCATTTATTCTGTTTCAGTAAAAGATGCGAATGCCTGCGTGTTTACCAAGACTCTCAGTTTGATTAATATTGCTGGTCCCACTGGAATTGCTGGAACTGCAACGCCGGCCGGATGCAGTATGTCGAATGGTACGTACAATATCACCGGTGTAACCGGCGGTGTTGCGCCATATACATTTAGCGTTGACGCTGTTTCAACTGGAAGTTTAACAGGATCGCTTAGCGGAGGAACACATACAGTTTCTGTGAAAGATGTTAACGGGTGTATATTTAGTACGCCATTTTCGATCACTCAAACAACGGGGCCGACTGCGGCAAATGTTACTGCGGGGCTTGCAACGTGCGGAAGTGCAAACGGTACGGCTACAGTAACCACTGTTACCGGAGGAACACCGGGCTATAGCTTTTCTTTTGACGGGGGGGCTTTCACCACCCAAAATAATATTGGCGGACTGGCTGCAAATACTCACACTGTTATTGTAAAAGATGCAAATTCGTGTACGTTAACTTTAACCTATAATGTGTTAAATAATGGAAGCCCTACGGCAACTGTGACTGGAGTGACAAATCCGTTATGTGCGGGTGGGAGCACCGGAAGCTTTAGCGTTTCTGCCAGCGGAGGAAGTGGGGCGCCGTTTTCTTATACTCTTACAACTCCCTTTCAGACTAACACCAACGGCGTTTTTTCTGGCTTGTCTGCTGGAGTTTACAATGTGAATTTGAAAGATGCATCGGGATGTTCAACAGTGGCATCAGCCACACTGACTAATCCTGCACCGCTTACCTTTTCCGCTACTTCAGTTGCTGTTCGCTGCTTTGGAACCTCTACAGGTACGATTAATTTGTTTTCAGGAGGCGGTACAGGAGCGTATACGTATAGTTTGAACGGTGGTTCGCCACAGGGTGGGTCGACGTATAGTTCAGTA
>JAQZBQ010000006.1 GCA_029237825.1 Bacteroidota bacterium
AATAATAATGGAAAAACGCTATGAGACGGTCTTCATTTTAACTCCCGTTTTGTCTGAAGATCAGGCAAAGGAGGCCGCAAAAAAGTTTGAAAAAATCCTTACGGATTTGGGAGCAAAAATTAATCACAGAGAAAACTGGGGCCTAAAGAAATTGGCTTACCCGATTCAAAAGAAAACAACTGGTTTTTATCACCTGCTTGATTTCTCGGGAAAAGGTACAGAAATCGCAGAACTTGAATTACAATTCAAACGTGACGAACGTATCTTACGTTTCTTAACGATTGCCTTGGAAAAACATGCCGCTACATGGGCAGACAAGAGACGCGGTAAATTATCTGAAGCAAAAACTGCTAAAGCAACTAAAAAAGCAGAAGCTTAATTATTAACTCCAAAAAAGAATTACAAAATGGCAAAAAATGAAGTACGCTTTTTAAATCCTCCAAGTGCTGAGGTTAAAAAGAAAAAATACTGCCGCTTTAAGAAGCTGGGTATTAAATATATTGATTACAAAGACGCTGACTTTTTATTAAAGTTCGTAAATGAGCAAGGTAAATTATTACCTCGCCGTTTAACCGGAACTTCATTGAAATTTCAACGTAAGGTGTCTCAGGCAGTTAAACGTGCGCGTCACATTGCTTTAATGCCTTATTTAGCAGATGGTTTAAAATAATTTAAAGAGGAAAAAGAACATGGAAGTTATATTAAAACAAGACCTTAAAGGGTTAGGATATAAAAACGACATCGTTAAAGTAAAAAACGGATATGGTCGTAACTTTTTAATTCCTCAACGCATTGCAGTTTTAGCTACTGACAGTAACAAAAAGATGCAGGCGGAAGAAATTAAACAAAGCTCATTTAAAGAAGAAAAATTACGTAACGAGGCAACCGCAATGGCTGCTAAGTTTGCAGACGTAACCGTTAAGGTTGGTGCTAAAGCAGGAGAATCAGGAAAAATATTTGGTTCTGTAACTAATATTCAATTAGCTGAAGCATTGAAAAAAGCAGGTTACGATGTTGAACGTAAGAACATTGAAATGAATGAAGAAGCGATCAAATCTTTAGGGACTTACAGTGCTAAAGTTCGTTTATTCAAAGAAATTTCGGCAACTGTTAACTTTGAAGTTATCGCTGAATAGTCTTTAGAATTCATTAATCATAAAAAAGCCCATCTGAAATTACAGATGGGCTTTTTATTTGAGGCCTCGATTATTGTTCCTTTTTACCCATATCTTTTAACAGGCTTCTGGAAAATAAAATGATAATTAAGCCCCCAATGGACAAACACATCCATAAAAACGGAGGCGTTTCGAGGAAAGATTTTTCTTGTGCAGGGGAGAGAGAAATATTCTGGTCGGGAAGCAGTTTTAATTCGCCGATAGATGCTTCGGGAAGCAGTTGTGGAGATTGTGAAACGAAATTCACCAGATCATACTCCGGTAACTTCAATGTTTTATTACCGCATTTCAGCATATAGCTTTCGTTATGTCTAAGATCTGCAACGAAGTAACTGGCCAGTTGCTTACAGCTGAGGGATTCAATTTGAAGCGGGGGATTATCTTTATTCTGGATTTCAACAAACAGTTCCTTTTCAGTAATCTCAGGCAAATCAAACCACAAAGCCTCATCTGATTTCAGATCAAATTCATAAAGCGTTTCCTGAATCTGTTCTGATTTATGTTTCAGTTTTTGCTCCCGGATAGCGTATACCCGTGCGTGACGCATGAACAACCGGGGCGAAGCAATTTTAAAATCAAGGCGATGAATGGTTTGCTCACCCTTAAAAGAAAGCTTTAGTATAGTGGTTTTGTTTTTCTCAACTTCTGTAATACTTTTGGAAAAGGCTACCTCATTTAATTTTCCAGCTATAACCGAGTTTTTAAAATATCCGGCCGAATTGATTTTCAACGGTTGAGCAAACCAGTCATCAACTGATAATCTGAAATACCTATAATTGTTTGCTGGAAAATAAATACACTTATACTGGTTGGTATAGGTTTCGTTATAGGCCAGGCTCAGTTCCTGCAATTCGCTCACACTGTACCATTGGTTCAAATCATCACTACCCTCGATGGAGCAGTACTTATAAGCATCTGAATTATTAATGTTAAACGCTATGTTGCCTATTTTATCCTGACGGGCATTATAGATGATGATCTCCGAATACGAATTAAAATGCTTTTGAGACAAAATTTCATAAGCAACGAAATCTGATTTCGATTTTAATAAAGGCTCGCTTAATACTACATAAGGTATCTCGTTTTGCTTTGAATCGTAAATACGCACATCATGAAAATCCTTAGTCATGTTTTGTCTGAGTTCGGGACTAACGGCGATTTTGTAAAGGGAATCTTTGTTTACTTTAACAACCGCCGCCTGGTGAGTAAACTTTTGTGCTGCAAGCAGGAATGTGCATAGCGTAAAAATGACACTGAATCTGATCTTTTTCATTTAAATGGTTTCTTCAGGGTTAATTGCCGTGTCTAATGGTTTTTCATCGTCAAGAAGCAATGCCTTAATCTTTTGGTACATGAAGGAAATAATAAGCAGGACCACGCCAAGTATGATGAAGGCTACAATTTTTCCTGCTTCGGAAGCGTCTTTGATATCGTACGTAAATAATTTTAAAAGCGTAATGCCTACCAAGGCCAGTGCAACTACGCGAAACGTTTTGCTCGATTTTTTCATGCCAATGAAAAGGAACAAAAATGCCAATATGCCCCACAATATGGGAAAACCTATCTTTACAACATGTGTTTGGGTTGCCTCGTAAATCGTGGTCTTTACAAGATAGTTATCGCTGAGATTACGGAATTGCGAAGGAAGGGTTATTTTACCTACATGAAGGATCAACTCGAGACTGCTGATGTAAACAATGGATATTGCCAATAACACGGAATTTAAAATTTTACTATCAGGGATCTGACTGCTAGCAGACGTAACCGTTAAATACATCTGCCGTATGGTGAAGACAAAACAAGCAAGAGAAATATAATGAAATATAAAGCCTATGTTGTTGACATAGCCATCAAATAAGCTTTCTTTCAAATCAACGATTGGAATGATGGTGAAAAAGATCGCAAAGATTACTGTATTAATAAAATTAAACACGTACAACGTATTACCAGCGCGTATGTTTCCCATTTGATTTACCACTATATTTAAGAGGGAAAAATACATCAGGTGGTATGCACCTATAATGATAGCGATTGACGTTCCATAGTAGAGCCGTTCTTTTAATTGGTAAGACAATTCAAACAATCCCGTGAAGTATAGAACCGCAATAAATGCTATACTCATGAGTGTAGTGTATGTTTGAGGGTTGAAAGAAATACCCAGGTATTTTACTACATTCGATTCCTTTCTGAGTAATAAAACCAAAGCCAGAAAAGAAAGTGAAGAAACAAATGAGGTAATAAATCCTTTATTAAGGATGATTGGTAAAGAAACGTCGTAAGAAGCAGTATACACATTTGCCCAGTCTATAATCAGGCTAATTGTCATTAAGAAGGTTATAATGACGGAAGCAAAGCGGTATAACACGATACCCGATTTTTGTGCGAGCCAAACCAACAGCACAGCTTCAATGGCCCAGAAAATGGTAATATAGTTTCCTTGAAGTTGTACGGGAGCCGTTAGGGTGATGAACGTTAAGGTTAACCCAATCATAAGGTAAACCAGTTTTTCATCAGCACGGAACTTTTTATACAATAACCAGGAACACACCAAATTAAAAACTGCCATGCAGATGCTAAATAAACCCTGCATATCCAAATGGTAATAGGATAGGATTTGCATGCCACCTCCATAAAACAAAAAGGTGTTACTGATGAGAATAGATAAATCCAGTGAACCAAAACGGCGTTTCTCTTTAATATTATTGATCACATTCATTAATACGAACACAACATAAAAAACTGACCCAAAAACGAAGGCGCCTAAGTAAGGCGCTTGCTCCTGCCCGATCACTTTTGATTCGAGCCATGCAAAATATAACAACATGGTAAAACAATACGAAAGGACGTTGATGAGATTCCATTTACGCAAATACGCCAGCACCAGCATACCAGTGTCGAGAACCAAGACATAAACAAATAGCGCTACATAATTTCCTTGTCCGGTACTCACCATAAATGGCGTTGCAAAGCCTCCGATGAGCGATAAGGCAGCGAGTTCAATCCTGTCATATAACACAGAGATGAACACTGAGAATGCCGTAATTACGAGCATAAGGATAAAAGCTGTTGTTTGATTAAATAGGTGATACTGATGAAAGGCAATACCGATGGTAAAATAAAAAATCACGATGCCGCCAGCTACAAGAACAGAGCTAAAGGCTTTAAACCGTTTGTGAAGGCTATGCGCAAAGCCAATGACAATTCCTCCACAGAGGATTCCAATGCCCACTCTGGCTACTTCATTGATCCATTCCTTATCAATCGCGTATTTCACAAAAAATGCGATGCCGATAACAAGAACAGAAATTGCCACCTTGCTTAAAATATTTTCCCCAATAAATTTTTCAAGATCGGGGTTGTTCTTTCTAAAAGAGGCGTACCAACTTTCCTTTTTCGGAACATGCGTATTTGCGGCCTGTTTTTGAGCAGTGTTATTTATGGTGGGGTTTTGTACAGGTTGAATATTTAAAACTGGGACCGGCTCAACAGTCTTTTGCTTTTCCTCAACAGGTTGCTTAACCTCCTCTTTTACAGGTTGAGTAATAATGGGAGGAATATCTGAGACCGGCTTTACCGTTTGTTTTGGAAATTCCGTGTGGGTTTCTTTCTTTACCGCAAATTGGTTTTGTTGAAAATTAAGTGACTGCAGGTATTTCTCAATATGAGACAATTTACTTTCTAAACTTTTAAGCCTGGAGTTTTTTACTGAGTGAAAAATAATAAGCAGTAAAATAACTACCAACAACAAAAATATTTCCATGAAAAAAGGGTGTTTATTATAATAAAGATACACCTTTTAAGAAATCAGGTAAACTGGTGATTCAAGGAAATGATGAGAAATTATCAACCTCCAACAACAAAAACAATTCCTTGTTTTTATTCCTGTAATTCAAGCCAGCGCATCGTCTTTTCATCAATCTCCGCCGTTAGTTGTGTAAACTCGTTTGACAGCTTCTCGATTTCCTGCATATCCGCGATACCACTAGCCAGTAACTTTTCAATTTCCGATTTTCTTAATTCAAGTTTTGGCAGTTCTGCATCGAGATTTTCAAGTTCCTTCTGCTCTTTAAATGATAATTTCTTTTTCTCTATGGTCTTGCTTTGTGGGGTTGCGATCGGTTCGGTTTTAATGCTCTCTGCAGGCATCGACTCAATGCTTGCTTTTTGCTCCTTCGCTAACTCTTCCTCTTCCGCCTCTGAGTCGTATTTCCATTGCCTGTATTCGGTATAATTTCCTGGGAAATCTTTTACGATACCATTTCCTTCAAAGGCAAAAACGTGATCTACCAAACGATCGAGGAAATACCTGTCGTGTGATACAATTAAAACACAACCCTGGAAATCGAGCAAAAACTGCTCGAGTGTTTGCAGGGTAATGATATCCAAATCGTTGGTTGGCTCATCCAGAATCAAGAAATTTGGATTTCTTACCAATACCGTAAGCAGGTACAAGCGGCGTTTTTCACCTCCACTTAATTTACTCACATGGCCGTATTGCACTTCGGGTGCAAAATTAAACCGTGTCAACAAACCTGATGCGCTTAATGACGTACCATTGGCTAATGGGATGAATTCAGCAATATCTTTAACAACTTCTATTACCCGCTTATCGTCGGCAACCTGGATTCCTTTTTGCGAATAATAACCAAAAACAATGGTATCGCCTACAGTAACTGTTCCGCTATCCGGCGGTTCAATGCCCTGCAACATATTAATAAATGTACTTTTTCCAATCCCATTCGGACCAACAATTCCAATTTTTTCGCCTTTAACGAATGTATAGGTAAAGGGTTCAAGGATTTTTTTATCGCCAAACGCTTTTTTAAGATTCCGTACTTCAATAATCTTACTGCCAATGCGTTCAACTTTTACACTTAATTCAATTTTCTTGTCAATTTTCTTTTTACGCGCTTTGGCCTCTACATCGTAAAACGCATCCACGCGGGATTTGGATTTTGTTGTCCTTGCACGGGGTTGTTTCCTTACCCATTCCAACTCCCGGCGGTATAAGTTTTTGGCTTTCTCGAGTTCGGAAGCTTCCATAAACTCGCGTTCCGCTTTTTTTTCCATATAATAGGCGAACTTTCCTTTGTACTCATAGAGTGAATGGTTATCAATTTCAATAATCCGGTCACACACCTCATCTAAAAAATAGCGGTCGTGGGTTACAAGCAAAATACTCTTTTTATAACTCCTTAAATAATCCTCCAGCCATTCAATTACAGATACATCAAGGTGATTGGTAGGTTCATCCATGATGAGCAGATCGGGCTCATTTAAAATTACCTGCGCGAGTGCCAAACGTTTTTTTTGTCCGCCACTTAGTGTGCTTACCTTTTGCTTAAGATCATTTAATCCCAGGTTGGCGCACACCAAGGTGATTTGGGTTTCCACATTCCATGCTTCAAGGTCGTTCATCTTATTGGTAAGTACATCTAATTGATTCTCCGTTTTCTCAGTTGGATTTGCGTAATGCGTTTCAACCAGGCGGGTATAATCAATGGCGGTTTTCACCATCTCACTGTCACCAGCATAAATGGCCTGCTCAATCGTATGCGTTTCATCCAGCTGCGGTTCCTGACTTAAAAACGAAATTCTTAATTCTTTTCTGAATGTAACCTCACCGCTGTCCGGGATCTCTATTCCCTGAAGGATTTTGAATAATGTGGATTTACCAGAACCGTTTTTTGCGATCAAGGCAACTTTATCGCCATAATTAATTCCGAAGTTTATATTTTTAAAAAGGACTTTGTCGCCAAAACTTTTACTTAATTGATTAACTGAAAGAAGGTTCATTTATTTATTTAGATTTTAACCGCAGAAAGCGTGCTTTACGAAAGAGCGCAGGGGATTAGGATTAGATTAATTCTTTAAATTTTTTTCGATGAGGTAACGGAGCTTGTCTTTACTGATGTTAATACTGATTTCGCCATTAACAGTTAAAGATACATGACCGGTTTGTTCCGACACGGTTATTGCCAGGGCGTCGGTTGTTTCTGTAAGACCAACGGCAGCTCGGTGGCGCATCCCAAAATGAGAGGGGAAATTTTCCCTTTCGGTTACCGGTAATACGCAACGGGCAGCAATAATACGATTATCTTTTATGATCACCGCTCCATCGTGAAGAGGACTATTTTTATAAAATATGTTTTCCAGCATTTTTTCAGTTAACACAGAATCCACGATTTCCCCTGTATTGACATAGAACTTCAAATCGGATTTGCGTGAAATAATGATGAGGGCACCCGTTTTACTTTCACTCATGTTATAACAGGCGTTAATCAGAGCTTCATCATCCAGAGTGTACCGTGACGCCACTGCTTCATGGTTAGAAAACGATAAAATGGTTTTCCAGTTACGGTTTTTAACAAATTCGTTTGAGCCAATGTATAAAAGGAACTTTCGTATTTCCTGTTGGAACACTACAAGAACAGCGATGAATCCAACGTTGATGAATTTTCCCAAAATGGACCCAAGCAAGGTTAACTCGAAGGCGCGAACGACAATCCACACAACGTAAATGAGGGCAAGTCCCATAAAAACATTTACTGCCGCTGTGCCCCGCACCATTTTGTAGAGCTGGTAAAGCATAATGGCAACTAATAAGATATCAATTGCGTCTGCAAGTCCGAACGAAATAAATATGTAGAGGAGTGTCAACATTCCCCCAAAGATAGGCTTTTAAAGCAATTTTAAGTAGATTTTTGGTCTCAAAAAAACAGAACAGTTATACTTTTATACCAATTACCAACACGTCGTCTACCTGTTCGTGTGCGCCTTTCCAGGAATTGAACTTTTCTTCGAGAATAAGACTCTGTTCGGTGAGAGGAAGCCTATGCACTGACAGTAGGAGTTCTTCAAATTGCTTATACTTAAATTTCTTTCCTTTTGGCCCTCCAAACTGATCTGCGAACCCATCTGTAAATGTATAAATCATATCGCCCGGTTGAAGCGCAATCTGATTATAGGTGAATGGTAATGAATCGTCGTGCCCTATCCCCACCGGCATTTTATCCGCTTTACATACTAAAATTGCATTGTCCCTGATAATATAAAATGAATTATTAGCGGCGGAATACTCCAGCTTCAAACCCGCTATGTTTAATTTGCAGAGTACCGCATCCATGCCATCCTTACTTTCACCGGAAGATCCTTCCGCGTTTAATCCCTTGATGATTTCGGTGCGGATGTAATTTAAAATCCAATCGGGCCGGGTAATTTTGTTTTCGTTGATGCACTGGCTCAATTTGCTGATATTGAGCAAACTCATAAAAGCGCCCGGAACTCCATGACCGGTGCAATCCGCAGTAACATAAATAAAACATCCATCTGGTGTTGGTGTTGCCCAATAAAAATCACCGCTTACCACATCTTTGGGTTTAAAAAATATAAAACGGTTAGGCAGGAATTCATTCAACAAGTTTTCAGAAGCCAATAATGCAAACTGAATGCGTTTTGCATAGTTAATGCTATCCATTATCTCCTTTTGCTTCTCTTCGATGACTTGTTTCTGGCCAATGATGGCCTTCTGGAATAATAAATTTTCGCGTCTGAAAAACACAAAGAATAAAACGGTAATTACAAACAACACAAAAAGGTTTACTATACTGATTATTCCCTGTGTCCGTTTCATTTCTTCAGTAAAAGGAATAAGGCCAGGTTTGCCACCAAAGAAAATAACCAACGAAAAAAAACAAATTACTGCAAGGACTATGAATAACCGTAGCGCCGCATTGCTTTTAAACAAGGCGATTGCAATAAGGCACATGATGATGATGAAAAAATGCAGGTTGGATTGTATCCCGTAAAAAACCGAGCCAAAAGTAAAATAAAATAAACCGTAGGCACTGGAAAGAAACACAGAGGCATTAAATAAACCGCGGGCATTTAAAAAAAGGCATATCAGAGCAGAGATAAAAAATAAAAGATTTAAAACTGCAATCCCCAGGATATTGTATAAAATGGTAACAGGTATGTACGCTACCATGGTAACAATGGTGAAAAGAGAAATCATGTTACTGATTCTCATGCGGCGGTTCAGGTTATCATCTTGCGAAGCCAAAACGCCAATATTTAGTATTTTATTAATCATGCGATACGAATTCCAATAATAAGGATGTCATCAACCTGTTCGAGATTGCCCTGCCATTGAACCAATACCTCGTTAAGTGTGTCTTTCTGGCTATCCATGCTTTTGTGACTGTTTTCCAGAAGCAACGCATTCAAAGGCTTGTATTTAAATTTTTTTCCTTTAGGTCCGCCAAACTGATCGGCATAACCATCTGTGTATAAATACAACACGTCTCCAGACATTAATTGTTGTTCGAATGACTGGAATGGTTTCTCATTTTCACCTTTTCCAACAGGCATACGATCTTTTTCCAACTCAAAAATCTTATTATCCCGTATCAAAACCACGGTATTGTTGGCTGCAGAATATTCTATCCGTTTCTCCTTTTTATGATAGGCAATTAAAACTCCATCCATACCGTCTTTCTGTCCCTCGCCGCTTATGGAATTAGTAAGCCGGTCACGAACATAGTTAAATATTGCATCCGGGTATTTAATTTTCTTTTCGCGGACAGCTTCATTTAAAAACCCAATGTTTAATAAACTCATAAAAGCACCTGGTACTCCGTGCCCAGTACTATCACATACTGCAAGATAGAACACACCCTCCTGTTCAGCAGCCCAGTAAAAATCTCCGCTAACAATATCTTTAGGTTTAAAATATACCATAAACTCTGACCTTCCCGTCGAATCGGCCAATTCCAAATTTCCTTTTAGCAGATCATCGCTCGCAAGCAATGCATACTGGATTCGTTTAGCATAATTTATGGAATCTAGTATCTCTTTTTGCTTCCCTTCAATTACATGTTTCTGCCGTTCAATCTCAATCTGCTTTTTTTCCACCTCTTCCTTTTGTAAGTATATTAAATGATGAGCAATCTTTTTTTGTTTGTATACACGATACATGAAAAAAGCAAACAAAAGGGACAAAACAAAAGCAGAAATGATGAAATAGGAAATTAATTTTTGCTGCTTAATTGTACGAACAGAAAGTTCGTTTTGTTTTTTTAAAAGTGCGTTCTGCTGTTCCTTCTTTTCCGTTCCATACTTCGTATTTAACTCTTCAACCTGCTGACTAGCAACTTCACCCAGGTACAACTTATTAATTGAATCATATCGTAACCGGAGTTGATACGCCATTTTATAATTTCCTTTTAGAGCATATAAATCCGAAAACTCTTCGAGGGCAATCTTGAGGTTAAAGATATCTGAAGTGCGCTCAGAATAAGAAATGTATTGTTGGTAATATAATTCCGCTTTTCCATAATTGCCTAGATCTTTATTTACCGCACCTAACAAACCATATATATAATAAATAGCTGTAGAGTCGCTATCCTGGAAATGAAGCGTGAGTGCAGTATCTGCATATTGCTGAACTTTTGAAAACAACTTTCTATCGTTTGTTTCCTGGGCAAGTGCATAATATGCGTTAGCAAGGTTATCCAAAATGATTACCTCGAAATGGCGGATACCATGTTTCCTTGAGACACGCAGACCGATATCAAGAATAGCGATAGTTGAATCTACCTGACCCTGGGTATTAAAATAATCAGCCAGGTTTACAATAGACCCGAGGTAAGACTTGTAGTTTTTTTCTGATAGCGAAGCTTGTTGCTGAAGTTTAAAATATTTGTAGGCTTCTTCCTTGCGATACAATCGTAAATAAATGTATCCGATTTGCCCATAAATTGGAGATACTCCGGCGTTATACGTCGTTTCCAAAATTTTCCTCGCCTTAAGGTAATTCACCAAAGCGTCATTGAACTTAAAAAGCCGTGAATTGGCTACACCCAGGTTGGTATACGCCCGAACTTTATGCGGAGTAGAATTTACCCTGATTGCAAGCTCTAGTTGCAGATTAGCATATTTAAAAAGGGAATCAGCACTTTCATCTTCATATTTATGACACAAATTGTTATACTCATTCAATAAAATCGTGTCATGAACGGGCGATTGCGCGCACAAATTATTCTTGCCCAGAAAAAAAATGACGAATAATAGGGTGATGGTATTTCCTTTTCCTAACACAAATTTCTTTTAATTAAAATTAGAACATCGTTCCATCAACTTTAAAACTTAATTCCAACAACCAAGATATCATCCACCTGCTCCAAGCTACCTTTCCAGGTATCCAAAGCGTTTCCAAGTAATTTACCTTGCGCTGCAAGTGATTCGGTACTATTCTGTAAAAGTAAATCATTTAGCGTTTTGTATTTAAATTTTTTTCCTTTTGGTCCGCCAAACTGGTCGGCATAGCCATCGGTATATAAATACAACACGTCATCCTTTAAAACATCTACTGTATGGAGCGTAAAACTTTCCATGCGTTCGCCTTTACCCACAGGCATTTTATCTTTGGGCAACAAAGTAAGTTCTTTATTTCTGATAAGCGCAGGCTCGTTATTGGCAGCGGCATAAGAAATTTTACTTTCTGCTTTATCATAGCACAACAGGATAGAATCCATACCATCTTGTTGGCCGTCATTGCCAATGTTTTGAATTAACCGCGCGCGTACGTAATTTAATACTTCGTTTGGCTGGAGGATATTCTTTTCTTTGATGGCTTCACTTAGGAACCCAATGTTCAGTAAACTCATAAACGCGCCGGGAACGCCGTGACCGGTACTATCACAAACTGCCAGGTAAAATTTATTTTCATGTTCAGTTGCCCAGTAAAAATCACCACTCACAATATCTTTAGGTTTAAAAAGAACAAAGTGTTCCAGTAAATGTTTTGAAAGAAATGATTCGTGTGCGAGCAAAGCATACTGAATTTTCCTGGCGTAATTAATCGAATCCAGAATTTCCTTTTGTTTTTCTTCAATGATCTCCTTCTGGTTAACGATTTCGGTATTGGCATGTTGCAGCGCCTCATTCTTGGCATTAATCAGATCGTTCTTGCTCTGTAAAATATTGGCGTTGTTTCTCTTTTGGATAAATGCTCTAATTAAAATGACGCACACTAAAATCACGCAGAGAAGGATTCCAAATATCATAAACCTCTGGGCTTTCTCGCGCTTGAGTTGTTCTTCATTCTTTGTAATTTCAAGGCGGCTTATCTGTTCGGCTTTTTGAAGTTTATCTATTTCAGCCTGCTTTTTTTCAGCTTCATACATTTCCTTGTATTCCGCAACGGCCTTCTGGGTTTTTTCTCCCAAAATAGAATCCTTCAATTTCACATATTCCTTGTACATGTCATACGCTTTTCTATAGTCGCCTGTCATGCGATAAAGCATTGCCCTTTTTTGGATAACATTTGACAAGTTGAATAAATCACCTTGTGACTCCGTAATTTTTTGTGCTTCATTTAAAACCTCGTTTGCTTTGTCAAACTTTCCTTCATTTGCATATTGCACCGTTAAATTAATACAGGCGATAGCCACGCCATTTTCATCATTCGCTGCCCGTTTAAGTTTCAGCGCTTCTTCAAGAACTGCAGTTGCCTTTTTTGGATTTTTGAAGTAAGAAAGTTCAATCTCCGCCAGGTTAATCAAAACGGTGCCAAGCGCCCGTTTTTCCCCAATGTTCCTGTAAATTTCTTCGGCTTTCCGGAGGTAGGTTACCTGATTGGCACGATCATTCATGCCGTCGTAAGCCTGAGACATGGAGTTGTATTGATTTGCAACGGCCTTTTGGTTATTTATTTCCGAAAATAGTTTTACCGCATTTTCAAAATAAGGAATGGACTCTTTATATTTTTCGAGCCTGATAGAAACGTTTCCAAGATTTCCGTATGCGGAAGCCTTCATCCCCGCCAAACCTAATTTTTCAGCACATTTCAAAGAAAAAGCATATTCGGAAAATGCTTGTTTAAAGTTCCCCAAACGTTCGTAAATCAATCCGAAATTTCCGTGGCCTTTAGCCTCCATTAATGTGTCTTTCGCACGTATAGCTTTCTTAATCAATGTATCATATACCTGAAGCGCCACATCGTTTTTACCTGTGTAATACAATGCCAACCCTAATACGTTATAAGCTGTTAAATGAGCGCGCTGTTTCTTCGGATTATGGCGCGTTAAATCAATAAGGTGATACGCTGCTTTTTCGCCAACATTAAAATCTTCAAATACTACAAAACGTGAAAAGTTTTCGAGTGAATCAATTTTTAACGTATTCGAATTCATCTTCAGGATATCTGAAAGCTGCTTTTCATAATCCTTATCCTGCGAGTGCAGCAACAAACCACTACATAAGAACAGGATTAAACTCATACCAAAAATCAGTCTACTCTTACTAGGGAAATTATTCATAATCTTATTTTTTAGAATTTTAACCTGTCCTATTTCAAAAACTTTGTAGAAGAGCACCGATTTCCTATTTTTCATCTGCCATTCCCTTTCCAGAAATAATTTCCGGTCAGACAATTAACGAATCTATCGATTTGCTCTGAGAGAACGAATGACCACAGGGAAAAAAATCAATAAGCACCGTAATTCGATTCATTAATTTCAAATTGTAAGTTACTGTCCCAATAGTTGAATCTTCCGCTATAAACCTTTTCCCAATTAGTCCTGGTTTCTCATTTTCACCATCGTTAAAATTGTGGCTATTGCAACCGTTTCACCTGTTTCATCATAAACGTCAACAAGCCATTTCACAATACCTTTTGCAATATCATCGGCGTTTTTCTTTTCCTGCTGGATCTTTTCTTTACAGGTAAATCGCACACCAATTGTGCTTCCCATATAAACCGGTTTGGTGAAGCGGCATTCGTCGATGCCATAATTTAAAAGAACCGGCCCTTTCTTTGCATTTACAAATAAACCGGCAGCCTTACTTAAAATGTAATAACCGTGAGCAACCCTCCCGGTAAACATGGTGCCGTCAAGTGCAGTGACGTCGGTATGCGCATAAAAATGATCGCCACTCACGTTGGCAAAATTCGCCACATCCGCATCGGTGATGGTGTGTTTAGCTGTGATCAATGTTTCACCAATTTCCAAATCTTCAAAGTATTGTCTGAAGGGATGAATATCCTTTTCAATTTGCGCGGCACCTTGCTGGTATTGATTCAAGATAGCGGTAATGGTTGAAGGAGAACCCTGGATGGCTGTGCGTTGCAGATAATGGAACACTCCCCTCTTCCCTCCCATTTCTTCTCCACCACCGGCTCTACCTGGTCCGCCGTGAACCAGCATAGGCATTGGCGATCCGTGACCTGTGCTTTCTTTGGCACATTCATTATTTAAAACCAAAATCCTTCCGTGCATACAAGCCGCGCCAATCGTATATTTTCTTGCGATGGCATTATCTGCAGTGATGATGGAACTTACCAGCGAACCCCGTCCCATTTTTGAAAGTTCAATCGCCTCATCTATTGTTTTGTAAGGCATCAATGTACTTACTGGCCCAAATGCTTCTACGTTATGGCAATCTGTATTGGTAAATGGTTTATCGTTGAGAAAAATGATCGGTGGCATAAAAGCACCTTTTTTCTTATCTGCACCTTTTACTTCAAAATTTTCAAAATTTCCGATGATGATTTTTTGGGTTTTAGAAAGTAATTCTACTTTCTCTTTCACTTCAATGAGTTGTGAATGACCAGCTAACGATCCCATCCGTACTCCTTCTACATTTGGATCACCAATTACATTTTGAGCAAGGCGTTTTCCTAAAGCAATTTGTACATCTTCAATCATATTCTCAGGAACAATGATTCTCCGCACGGCAGTACATTTTTGTCCGGCTTTGGTGGTAATCTCCCTTGACACTTCTTTTATGAAAATATCAAATTCAGGCATAGAGGGAGTTACATCAGTTCCTAATACACAGCAATTCAGGGAATCAGCCTCCATATTGAAATGAACAGCCTCCTGTAATAAACGCGGATGAGACTTGAGCATCTTCCCTGTTGACGCTGATCCGGTAAATGTTACGACATCCTGGCTCTCTACATGGTCGAGTATTCCATTTGCACTTCCACAAATTAATTGCAAAGCTCCTTCGGGCAAAATCTTGCTGGCAATAATTTCCTGCACAACAGCTTCCGTTAAAAAAGAAGTTAATGCCGCAGGTTTTACAATTGCCGGAACTCCTGCCAACCAGTTAACTGCCACCTTTTCAAGCATTCCCCACACAGGAAAATTAAATGCATTGATATGGATAGCGACACCTTCTTTTGGAACACAAATATGATGACCTATGAATGTATTATTTTTCGACAACCTTGCTACATCCCCGTCATAACAATACGTTTCATCCGGAAACTGTCGGCGCAAAGACGCGTATGTAAACAGGTTGCCAATACCTCCTTCAATATCTACCCAGCTATCTGAACGGGTTGCCCCTGTAGCCCAGCTCAATTTATAAAAATCCTCTTTCTTACTTTGAAGATGCAAGGCCAAGGCTTTTAACATTAAACCGCGTTGCTGAAAGGTTAACCTTCTTAAACGCGGACCGCCAACGGTGCGTGCATACTCACACATTTTGGCAAAATCGAGCCCTTTACTGCTTGTTGTGGCAACCACCTCACCGGTAATTGCGTTATATAATTCCTGACCATTATCCGCTCCGGCAACCCATTGGCCTAAGGCGTAATTTTGTAATTTACCCATAGTAAAACATTGTTTAAGAACTGAAAATTAGCGAATAAAACTTGGAATTCAAAAGCCTGAAAGAAGTGGGAAGTAAGAAAATATTTCGCCTTTTTTAAATAAGCTCACCATCAAAACGACCGAATGCTATACCAATTTCTTTAAAAAAAAGGTACCAAAAGGAACCAGGGATAGAAAAAATGCAATCACGGAATTTTTGAAGGATAAGTGTTTTTGGAAAAACATTATGGCCAGAAGAATCATAAAAGCTACAAACAATGCGCCATGTAGCGACCCAATGGGCCTGACGAATTGTGGTGTGTGGTAAAAGTACTTTAATGGCATGGCAAAAAATATCAGCGCCAGGTAGCTGTATCCTTCGATCTTTCCGATTAATAAAAACCACTTAACGGTATTTACATTCCTATTATTCATCTGCATAAATATAAGTTTATATTCCCGAACAGACCTAAACTTTTGTACTTTCAACAGCGTTACGAATCTAAATCGTTAGTATGAAACACGTTATTATCATATTTCTTTTTTCCTTTTTTGGTAGCTTTCCTACAAACGGGCAGTCTTTGTATTTTCCGCCGCTTACAGGGACACAATGGGATTCAATTGTTCCATCTGACCTAAATTACTGCCAGGAACGCATTGATTCACTTTATTATTACCTTGAATTAAAAAACACAAAGTCATTCATTTTGCTAAAGGATGGTAAGCGGGTCCTTGAAAAATATTTTGGGACCTATACTCGCGATTCTGCCTGGTATTGGGCCTCAGCAGGAAAAAGCCTCGCAAGTTTCATCACGGGTATTACACAACAGAAAGGATATATTCAACTCAATCATAAAGCGTCCCAGTATCTTGGAACAGGCTGGACAAACACACCGTTGCTGAAAGAGGATTTAATAACCATAAAAAACCTCCTGAGCATGACCAGCGGGCTCGACGATTCACCTACCCCGCCCTGTGACAATGAAGACACTGCAAAATCCTGCTTAACTTATTTTGCGGATGCGGGTACGCGCTGGGCTTATCATTCTGGTCCTTACCGCAAATTGCATGACATTGTAAGCATTGCGACAGGACAGAGCTACAACTCCATCACTAATAATTGGATCGAATCAAAAACAGGGATGAGTGGAGTTTGGTTTCAGCAAGTATATTATAGCAAGGCGCGGGATATGGCACGCTTCGGCTTATTGAATTTAAATAAGGGAATATGGAGCCAGGATACGATTATGAAAGACTCTTCTTATTTTTCAGCAATGACAAATTCGTCTCAAAACTTAAACAAATCCTATGGTTATTTGTGGTGGCTCAATGGCAAAAGTAGTTTTATGGCGCCCGGAAGCCAGTTGGTTATACCAGGAACGCTAATGAGTAACGCGCCAGGCGATATGTATTGCGCCTTAGGAAAAAATGACCAAAAAATTTATGTTGTTCCAAGTTCCAAAATGGTTGTAGTGAGGCAAGGCAGTTCGGCAGGAGGTTTCAACTTAGCAGCTTCAGCATTTGATAACGTATTATGGGATTATATAAATAAGCTAAGCTGTAGTCCGACTTTCATGGAAGATCATGAATTATTAAACCACTCCATGTATCCCAATCCTGTAACAGATGTACTAACTATTTCCAACACTAACCAATTACTTCATAAGATATCGGTTTACGATGTGTATGGGAATTTGGTACATACCTACAATTGCGATACTGCGTTAATAGCAATCGACTTTTCATCATTCAGTAATGGAATTTACCTGTTGGAAATGGAATCTGGGAACCACAGGCGAATCAGAAAAAAGGTAATTAAGTCCTGATTATTCGTTTACTTCTACTACTGTAGGGTTGATCAAAAACTTATCGGTAATCTTCTCAACTTTAACATTCAACTCTTTAGCGAAGACTAAGTGCTGGCATTTTGGTAAACTTAAGGATAGCCTTTCGAGGTAACTAAATACGTTCAACTTCGCAATCTCATCTGCGTCGTCGAAAGCCAATATTTTTATTTTTGTGATGTTGAAATTTTTACGGATATAAATTTCCATAATTCGTTTGGCAGTACCAATTACTATATCTGTTCCGAAGTAGATGGCCTCCGTTTGCTTATCAATTTTACCACTATCAACAACGAGTTCGGCCCTCAAATCAGTGCCGGACGCCAGTTTTTTGAATTGATCCATTAACTGTAACGCTTTTTCCTCATCGGGCACAAGGATCAATGCACGGGGCGCATCTTCAAACGCTGAAACCAGTTTTTGAATGGCAGAAATAAGAACGGTCGAACTCTTTCCCGAGCTATCAGGCCCAATACCAATTAAATCAGATCCGCCATTTATTTTTGGAATGCATTTCAACTGCAACGGTTTGGGACTATCGAATCCGTTCGCGGCTAAAGCAGCTGCCAAATTTTTATGTAATTTTTCTTTAAACATCGTTACCGTTTAATTCCCTTTTTATTGAGTGCATCCTGGTACGCTTTTGCATTTTTCTGGTGCACTGAGTAATCGTTCGTGAAGCATGATAATCCACTAAAATCAGGTTTCGCACAAAAATAAATGAAATCGTGCCGTGTGTAATTTAATACTGCATCAATGGCTGAGGGGTTTACGAGACAAATTGGCCCCGGAGGCAACCCTTTATACCTGTAGGTATTATACGGAGAGTCGATCTCTTTATCTGCAGACAGAACACGCTGCACATCAAATTTACCATTGGCGAATACCACGGTGGGATCCGCCTGTAACCTCATATCTTGTTTTAATCGGTTCAGGTATACGCCTGCAATTTTTTGTTGCTCTGTTCGAATACCGCTTTCACTTTGAACAATGGATGCAAGCGTAACAACTTCTGGTATGGATAATTGCAACGCCCTGGCCTTCTCCTTTTTTACTGTTGTCCACACCGAATCAAATTTTTGTTTTAGCAACTCAAATAATTCCGAGATAGGAATAGTCCAGTTCACCTCATATGTTTCTGGGACAACCAACGCCATAAAATTAATACTGTTCACGCCATATTTTTCTTGCAGAAGTTCGTCAGCGGAACAAAACTCTTCAAGGTCCGATTCTTCTATTTCAAGTTTCTCTGATATGTAATTTATAAATTCTTCCTTCGTTCGGATTTGCGAATTGAGGTATAATTTTACTTTTTCCTGCTTACCGTTTATAAGCATCTTCACAATAGAGCGGTTACTCATCTTTGAATCAATGCGGTACTTACCGGGGTTTATTTTTTCTGGCAGATTCATTTCCTTTGCCATCCATTCAAAACTCTTTTGATCTTTAATAATGTTCTGCGAATACAATTCATCTAAAACATCATTAAAATCGGCATTCGACTTAATATAGATGTAGGTAAACTTTTTGCCCTCGAGGTGAACATTATTCCTGAATAAATTTTGGTAGGACCAGTAAGCGGCAAAAGCAAGCAGAGCGAAGACGAAAAACACTATGACTTTCTTAAAAGCAGATCCCTTGCGCGCCATTACAAAAAGAGTTCTTTAACTAAAACAAAAACTCCTACCACTAAGGTAAACCAGCCGAAAGCCGGCTTGAGTTTACGGCTTGGGATTTTAGTTGACAGGACGCTACCCAACAGGATTCCGATCCCGCAAACCGATGAAATCGTCAGTAAGAATTGCCAATCCAGATCCTGATTTCCAAGATTACCTAAAAAACCGATGATGGAATTCAGGGCGACAATGCAAAGGGATGTACCAATTGCCTTTTTAAAATTTAACCGCACGAAAATCATCAACACGGGAACAATGATGAAACCGCCACCTGCACCTACAAAACCTGTAATCACGCCAATTACAACCCCCAACAAAATCACAAATGGTACTCCAAGTGGCGTCTTTGTAAATTCATTCCATTTTACATCATTTATGCGATTCGGCTTCCTGCTAATAATCATTGAATATGACGCGGTTAAAATGAGTAAAGCAAAAATAACCATGATCAGGGTTTGCTTTTCTAGTGTGAATGAACCTAAAGTAATGACATCGGGAATGCGTGGCATGATAAA
This sequence comes from Bacteroidota bacterium, assembly GCA_029237825.1. Taxonomy (GTDB): domain Bacteria; phylum Bacteroidota; class Bacteroidia; order B-17B0; family Aurantibacillaceae; genus UBA4416. The sequence continues at coordinate 19,814 of JAQZBQ010000006.1, forward strand.
TTTACGCATGCAAAACACTGAAGTGATAGATGCCAGTGCGAAATTCAGAATGGCTTCGGCGCTGACTTCTCCCTTTCTAACATACGTAAGCGCACCTACCATGGCGGTTATTCCAACTATAAAAAGTGAATAGGTTGTGGCAATTTCCGCCTCAAGGCACATGATATATACCAACACAGGTACTCCAAGAAGTGAACCACCCCCACCAATTAAACCGAGAATCATCCCGATTATTAAAAAAGCTATGAGACCTGCTATGAACATCCTTCCTTCTTTTAGTTATGCCCAATTGGCCTGTTTGATTATTTTGCGGCAGTTTGATTTATCAACGAGGCTATATGAAGCTCCTTCAATTGCTCATCGCTGATCTCGCTAGGACTATCAATCATCACATCGCGCCCTGAATTATTTTTCGGGAAAGCAATAAAGTCACGGATACTGTCACTGCCCCCAAAAAGGGAACATAAGCGATCGAACCCAAAGGCAAGACCGCCATGCGGTGGCGCACCAAACTCGAACGCGTTCATCAAAAATCCAAACTGTTTTTGTGCTTCTTCTTTTGTAAACCCTAATAACTCGAACATTTGAGCCTGCAATTGCCTGTCGTGAATCCGGATGCTTCCACCACCAATTTCAACACCGTTAATTACTAGATCATACGCGTTAGCCCTCACAGCTCCCGGGTCTGTTTTGAGTAAACTGTAATCTTCAGGTTTTGGCGATGTGAAAGGATGGTGTTTTGCGTGCCACCTTCCTGCTAACGATGCTAATAAATTTGGATCGCCATCATTCCATTCCAATAAAGGAAAATCAATAACCCAAAGCGCTGAAAATTTTGTTTTATCTCTCAACCCAAGGCGATTTCCCATTTCTAATCTTAACTCGCTCATCGCCTTCCGCGTCTTTTCTTCCGGGCCCGCTAACACAAGTATTAAATCGCCGGGTTTTGAAGCGCATGCTTCCGACCATTTTTTAAGATCCTCTTCATTATAAAACTTATCTACACTTGATTTAAGTGTTCCATCTGCATTATGTCGGGCGTATATCAAACCGGTTGCACCTAACTGCGGACGTTTAACCCATTCGGTTAATTCGTCTAACTGTTTACGGGTGTAATCTGAGGCGCCTTCAGCACAAATTGCTATAACCGCTTCAGCATCGTCAAACACCTTGAAATTTTTCCCCCCCGTTACAGCTTTAAAATCAACAAACTTCATTTCAAAACGTGTATCAGGTTTATCATTCCCGTAATACTTCATAGCATTGGCGTAGGTCATGTGCGGTACCCCGGGCATCTCAATTTTCTTTACTGTCTTGAATAGATGCCGCACCAGTCCTTCAAATGTATCCAGGATATCCTGTTGCTCAACAAAACTCATTTCACAGTCGATTTGAGTAAACTCGGGCTGCCTGTCGGCTCTTAAATCCTCATCACGAAAACACTTTACAATCTGGTAATACCGATCAAAGCCGCCAACCATTAATAATTGCTTAAAGGTTTGAGGGGATTGAGGCAAGGCATAAAACTGTCCTTCATTCATGCGGCTTGGCACTACAAAATCACGAGCCCCTTCAGGCGTGGATTTGATAAGAACAGGTGTTTCCACCTCTAGAAAATTCAGCTTATCAAGATAATTGCGTGTTTCAATTGCCATGCGGTGACGCAGTTCAAGGTTTTTTCTCACTTCATTTCTACGAAGATCGAGGTACCTGTATTTCATGCGGAGTTCATCCCCGCCATCTGTATTATCCTCTATAGTAAATGGAGGGGTTTGCGATTCATTTAATATTTTGAAATCCTTAACCAGGATCTCGATTTCACCGGTAGGATTATTTTTGTTTTTGCTTTCACGTTCAATAACTGTACCGGTAACCTGAATGACATACTCACGACTAACGTTCCTGGCCCTGCTATTCAAATCCTTATCGCCATCTTCATTAAAAGCCAACTGGGTAATTCCATAGCGATCTCTCAGGTCAATAAAAGTCATGCCCCCTAAATCGCGGGACTTTTGAACCCAACCACTTAAGGTAACTGTTTTATTAACGTCTGATAATCGCAATTCGCCGCAGGTGTGTGTACGTAACATACTTAAATTTTAAAGTTCTAATTTATCTAAATGAGTGGGAATAAAAAAATGGAGCAGATATATTCAAGATTAAAGGCTTCGGGTTGGCTTATTACTTTTTAAGATACAATTCTTCCGCCTTTTCCCAATTAGCAACATTCCACCAATTGGAAATATAATCCGCACGCTTATTCTGATACTTCAAATAATAGGCGTGTTCCCATACATCCAAGGCCAATACTATTTTCCCCTGATGTTCTGCAACTTTCATTAAGGGATTGTCCTGATTGGGCGTGGTTGTAATTAAAAGCTTGTTGTCTTTCTCTATCAACCAGCACCATCCACTACCAAAGTGCTTTGATGCTTTCTCGGAAAACTGCTTTTTAAACTCTTCGAACGACTTAAAGTCTCTATTGATTGCTTCCGCTAACTTTCCGGAAGGCAAGTTTGGTTTAGCATCTTTGTTTGGCTTAAGCAATGTCCAGAATAAAGTGTGGTTTACATGCCCACCCAAATTGTTTCGAATAACTGCAGATGTGTATTGATCGATGTGCCTGCACTTGGTCATATCATCCACCTGAAAATCAATATTAGTAGATGGCGTTTCGTTCATTTTTGTGACGTAGGCCTGATGATGCTTGGTATGATGAATCAACATGGTTTGTTCATCAATATATGGCTCAAGTGCATTATAAGTATAAGGCAACGGGGAAAGTGTAAAGGGAGTTGAATTCCCTGCCTGGTGGCCTAAAGCCTCCAGCGCCGACAGCTGTTCATTACTTACTAGTTTGAAAGCAAGCCCAGATAAACCAAGCAATCCGATTTTCTTGAAGAAATCTCTCCGGTCGTTCATCTTAAAACTGAATTAATAATTGGTTTTTTTCAACGGCCACACCTTTGGTCACCGCAATTTTCTTAATCGTTCCTTCAGTTGGCGATTTTAAAATATTCTCCATTTTCATTGCTTCCAGTACAATAAGCGGGTCGCCTTTTCTTACTTCGGTGCCTTCTTCTACTAAAATATTTAAAACCATTCCTGGCATTGGTGCTTTAATTTCATTTACTTTTTTAGTGGCGAGGTTATCGAGTCCCAGGCTATGAAGTAAATCATCATATTTATCCTTTATGTCGAGTGAATAGGAAGTATTATTAACCTTCACTACCAGCTTTTTCTCATCAGGAATGTGCTTGACTACTTCCAGGTTATATGAAATATTATCTTTCAAAACATGGAAAACACCCTCCCTTATTTTTATGATGCTGGCAGAAAATTGCTGACCGTTTAATGTTCCCGAAATGCTATCGTTACCCTTTTTTTCGAGTTCGGTTTTGAACTCTTTAGTGCCATTTACAGTAATTGTGTACATATAGCAAAAGTAGAAAATTTAGCGGAAATAAAAAGCCCCGAAGGAAATTCGGGGCTTTAAAGGATATTTATACAATATTATTTTTTGATGAACTCGCCCATCTTATTGTCAAAATTAAGGAAATAACCGCCTTTTGCCAAATTAGACGCGTCGATTGTAGAACCGAAACCTCTTTTCACAACATTTCCGTACTGGTCATAAATTTCATACATCGTATCACGAGGCTTATCACCAGCTACGAAGTTAATATCCTTTGACACTTTGATTGGCGCAAATGTAATTTCAGGTTCGTCAGAAACAAACTCAACTGGTTTGGATAACCGAGGCTGACCGCTATAATCTGTTTGCCTTACACGGATCTGATTTTTACCTGAGTGTGGAGTTACTTTAAAAGTATAGTTATTCGTTGTTGGGGTACCGATTCCATCTACTTCACCTACTTTTACCCATTTGTTCCAACGGAATTGTTCAACTGCGTACGCTAATTTTCCTGTTTCAGATTTAGTAGACCATTTTACAGTTCCGTCTTTATCAACCGTCATTGATATAACTTCAAATGTACTTTTTGGTTTAAGAACTTCAGGATTTAAAACTTTTGGCTTGCAATCTTCTTTATGTTTAATTTTAATTTCAACTTTTTCTCCTACTGCTAATTTATGGGGCTTAAAATCGATTTCAAATGCACTTGAGTTTGTTTCATCTGTTGTAATATTACCGTTTACTAATACTTCTGTAACACAAAAACCAACTCCACCACTTCCAAACGGATTTTGTACATATAAGTTTTTACCTTGGTAATTTCCTTCTAAAATAATAACACCTCCTTGTGAAAATCCCCTTGTTGAAAGGAATAAAGAGAGTATTAATATCGAATAAATTTGTTTCATAGTCTGTTGTTTTAGCACGTCTGCAAAAAGTCTTGCAATATTAAAACGATATTTGAGAAAAACAAAATAAAAACGGGTTTTTTATTTAAAAAGTGTAAATAGTCTGTAGATTTTCAAAAACGGTCGATAAATTGCTATATTTAGGCAGTTTTAACCCTTCTTGATAAAATATGAAATTTAACATATCCATCATCGCCTTCGCTTTTTCTTTTTTAATTTTTGGATGTAAAAATGAAGGTTCAAAAAGCAAGCAATCGGATAAAAACGGTGGTACTTTTGTAATGGCAGAAGACAATCATATTGCAACCTTATATCCGCTATCTATTACGTCGCAGGTTGAAGGTCTTGTTGCTTCTCAAATTTTTGAGTGTCTTGTGCGATTAGACGCTAAAACTCTGGAAGTTATACCGGGTTTAGCAGAGAAGTGGGAAATTTCATCAAACGGGAAGCTCATCACGTTTCATTTGGTAAAAGGCGCGCATTTTCAAAATGATCCTTGTTACCCTGATGGAAAAGGTCCTGAAATTACTACCAGGGATGTGAAATTCACCCTGGAAAATATGGCTACCAAAACAGAAAATAATTACCAGTTCAATACCATTCTTAAAGACCGGCTTGTTGGCGTGAATGACTTTTTCGATAAGAAAGCCTCTTTCATTTCCGGACTTAAAATTATTGATGATTATACATTTTCACTTGAGCTGGAAAATCCAAGCCTTAGTTTTACGAAACTTCTGGCAAATCCGGCTGTAGCTCTTATCAACGAAATTGCGTATAAAGCTTACGGACAAAATTTGAAAACCGGTGCTGGTCCGTTCATTTATGATGCTTCGTCGACAAAAGAAAAAATTATTCTTGTAAAAAATCCTGATTACTTTTTAAAAGATAGCGCCGGTAATGCATTACCGTATTTAGATACCCTTATCGTATTAATTACACCTTCCATTGAAGACGGCTTATCGTTGTTTGAAAACGAAAAAATTGATTTGATCAATACACTGCCATCCCTTCGCGTAAAAGATGTCGTTGAAAAAAACATCAAAGAATTTGTTAGTCATCCTCCAAAATCGTTGCTACAGAGAGAGCCGGAGATGTTTACCCAGTTTTACGTATTCAACACCAAACAAAAACCCTTTGATAACCCGCAAGTAAGGCAAGCAATTAATTATGCAATTGACAGGGAAAAACTGGTAGATAACGTGTTGCAGGGACAAGCAATTGGAGCAGCTGTTCACGGTATTACCCCAAATACGTTTTCAGGTTATGATATAAAGAAAATTAAAGGTTATGATTTAGATGTTGAAAAGGCAAAAAAACTTTTAGCTGAGGCAGGGTATCCAAATGGAAAAGGATTTCCGGAAGTTCGCATCCTCGTGAATTCTGGTAATTCGAGAAACAGCACCGTTGCAGTTGAATTACAAAAGCAACTGAAAGAAAACCTGAATATCAATGTGAATTTCGAATCCCTTCCAAATGTGCAGAAGTATGAATTACAAATGCATGGTAAAAGCGATTTATATAGGGATGCCTGGGTAGCAGATTTTTCAAGTCCGGAATCTTTTTTAAGTTTATTTTCGGGTGATGGAGTTCCGGTAGATTTTGAGACGGCAAGTTTTCCTAACACATCACGGTACCAAAACGCGACTTATGATATAAACTTTAAAAAAGGGCGTGACGCGAACAATAAAGACACAAGCTATGCCTACTTTATGAAAGCGGAACAAGTGTTGATGGATGATGCCGTTATTATTCCACTTTGGTATGAAGGGTCTTACCGTTTACTTACCAATAATGTGAAAGGCTTATACCTTAACGCCATGCGCTATTACGACTTTACGAAAGCCTATAAAGTTAAATAGGTACAAAGGGCCGCTATTCTTTCAAAACAGTTAAACGTTATTTTTAATGGCAGATTACTATTCAATACTCGGACTCCCAAAAAATGCGACCGAGATTGAAATAAAAACTGCGTTTCGGAAACTTGCCAAAGTATACCATCCCGATAAAAATCCTAATGATCCCCGGGCAAAGGATCTTTTTGAAGTAATTTTAAAAGCTTATAACACACTCATCAATCCGCATTCCCGGAGGCGGTACGACCTTTCACAAACAGCGGAGCCATTGTTCAACTCCCGTACCCATCAACCAAAACAAAAAGGTCAAAAAGAATGGTCGACAACAGATGAAGACATCAGGCGAAGGGAATATTACCGGAAACATTACCAGCAAGTAAAAACCAAAACTGCCACTTCGCAAATTGAGAATGCAAAAACCAGGCATACTGATTACAAATACGTATTATTTGCCACGCCCATTGCTGTTGGCCTCCTCATGCTGATTGTATCAATCTTTGGGTCAAAACCCGGCGCCACTCTGTCACCTCAAACCAATACTCCAATTCATGCAGTTGCCGAACCCATCGTGGAACTTACAAATGGTGATAAACCTTATACGAAATATTTTGGGAGCAATAAATTATTTGACACTCCTCACAGCCTGAAAATAAATAACTCGAGTTCCAATGATGCTGTAATTGTGGTTTATGACAAGCTAACCCAAAAGCATATTCAGCACACTTACCTGAAGAACGGCTTTTCTGCTGAGTTCACGGGCCTCCCTGAAACGGGTGTGTATTGGAAAAGCGTAATTGGCACAAACTGGAGTAACACAAAACCCGTCAATGAGGACCGCGTGACAGGTTCCTTCAATAACCTCGTGCAGTACCAAAGCTACGAAAAAGCGCCAGTACTTTTTCCAAAAAACCAGGAAGAAGTATACCTCTTGTATGTGATTGATCCTTCATCGCCACAAAAAAACTTTATCAGTAACGAACACGATTTTTTTAAAAAGTAATGCTAAAAACGATCTTATTTAAAAAAGGCAAGATCACGTTCTCCGACACCGGAAAAGGTAGAGCAGTTGTTTTATTACACGGATTCCTGGGGTCGCATGAGGTTTGGAAAAGTACCATTGAAAGTCTGTCATCTTCGTACCGTGTGATAGCAATTGATTTGCCCGGGCATGGTGCTTCTGAATGTTTTGGTTATGTACATACTTCTGAACTAATTGCTAAAAGCGTGAAGGCAGTGATGGACAGTTTGCGGTTAAAAAAATATGTGATCGTTGGGCACAGTATGGGAGGATATGCAGCGCTTGCATTTGCAGATCTCTTTCCTGACTATCTTAAGGGCTTGTGCTTATACCATTCCACCGCATACGCTGATAGCGATGAAAAAAAGAGAGACAGAACCCGTTCGGTTAAAGTCGTGAAAGCCAATCATAAAATTTACACAACGGAGGTCATAAAAAATTTATTTGCTAAAAAGAATTTTAAATATTTAAAAGAAGAAATTGCCTTTGCGCAAAAAATTGCGGCCAAAACTTCCAAACAATCCATTATTGCATCACTGGAAGGGATGAAGGACAGACCCAACCGTGATATGATTTTAGGTATGGCACATTATCCCATCATGATGGTGATTGGTGAACTGGACAATGTGCTTCCTCATCAACAGTTAATTGAGCAGAGCGAATTGATTAAAAATAAACATATTCTGTACCTAGAGCATGACGGACATATGGGGTTTTTAGAAAGTCCACTGAGAAGCAATCAGGCACTAAAGAAATTTTTAAGAGTTTGTTTTAAATAAATTAATTAATGCGCTTCCCGCAAACAGCTAATAAAACGATTTATCCATAATATTTAAATGAATATTGTCTTTACTAATGCCCGTAAAACTGATTTAGAAAAAATTGTCGCGACTTATAATTCTACCATAAGTTCAAGGCTTGTAACCGCAGATCTGGAGCCGGTTTCCGTTAAAAGTAAAGAAGCATGGTTTGAAGCTCACAATCCAGACAGTCGTCCTTTATGGATCATTGAAGTGGATGCTACCTACGTGGGTTGGATGAGTTTCAATTCATTTTATGGTCGCCCTGCATATAACGGAACCGTGGAAGTGAGTATTTACTTGGAAGAAGACGCACGTGGGAAGGGCCTGGGAAGAAAATGTTTACAAAAAGCATTTGAAGCCTGTGAACATTTGAACATAAAAACACTGCTGGGCTTTATTTTCGATCACAATGAACCGAGTTTAAAATTATTTTACAACATGGGTTTTGAAAAATGGGCACACTTACCAAGGATAGCCGATATGGTAGAAGCTGAAAGGGGCCTCATTATCGTTGGTAAACGCATTTTGGAATAAACTTCCTGACATATTAATGATATTTTGTCATTAAAAACCAATCTGGTATTTAAATTGAGAGTTATGGATTAAAAAAGAAAAATGTTTGATCCAATTCTCCTAATCATCAGTGTTGTTTTTATCGGTATCGGTATGGTTGTAAGCAACCGCCTTAAAACTAAATTTGCCCATTATTCGCAGGAGCCACTGAGCAGCGGTTTATCCGGAAAAGATATTGCTGTAAAAATGCTGAACGCCCATGGGATTTATGACGTAAATGTTATATCCGTGGATGGTAGTTTGTCAGACCATTATAATCCTGCTAATAAAACTGTTAATTTAAGTCGTGATGTTTATCATGGCAGACATGTTGCTTCAGCCGCCGTTGCAGCCCATGAATGCGGACATGCCGTACAGCATGCTACAGCCTATCAATGGTTAACACTTAGAAGCACACTCGTTCCAGCTGTTCAGTTAAGTTCAACCCTAATGAATTTCTTAACCTTTGGAATTGCCCTGGTCGCCTTTATGATACCTACCCTCACCAATACAATGCTACTCATTTTCATCATCTTACAAAGTATCATCACCCTGTTCAGTATCGTCACATTACCTGTTGAAGTGGATGCAAGTAAAAGGGCTCTGGTTTGGCTCGACCAATCGGGGATAACAAGAGGGCAGGAAAACGCTGATGCCAGGGACGCGTTAAAATGGGCGGCCTATACTTATTTTATTTCTGCGCTTGGGTCCATTGCAACCCTTGCCTACTACATCTGGAAATTTATGGGAAACAGAAGAGATTAAATTAAGAATGTTTTTTGTTCATTACCTCCGTCTGAATTCGTATCGATTCCTCGTGCAGTAATTGGCAAAGTTTTTCGATATGTTCCCTCGAAAGACCTAATTTCTCCGACCACTGTGAACGCGTGCGCAAAATTTCCTGCCAACGTTCCAGTTGAAAAATGGTAATCCCATGTTCTTTCTTGTATTGCCCTATTTGTTCAATAATCTGTATACGCTCCTTTAAAACATGCATCAATTCTTCGTCAACTTCATCTATCCTATTTCGGAAATGCTGCAATTTGTTGTGGCATTCAGGATTAGGGGAAGACGACTGGCGGTAAATTAGCCCACTTAGTAATAATTTCAAAGCCTCCGGCGTTAACTGTTGCTGAGCATCACTTAATGCGCTCTCAGGATTGATGTGAGATTCTATCATCAATCCATTCATTCCCAAATCAAGTGCTGTCTGTGCAACCGAAGGAATTAATTGCCTGTTACCGCAAATATGGCTTGGGTCACAAATAACGGGAAGGCTAGGCAACATGGTTTTAAGCTCAATGGCAATTTCCCATAAAGGTTTGTTCCTGTACTTGTTTTTAGTTGGATAATGAAAGCCACGATGAATCGCTGCTAATTTTGTCACTCCCGAATTCGCAACCCTTTCAATGGCTCCTAACCACAATTGCACATCGGGGTGAATGGGATTCTTGACAAAGACAGGAATATCCACGCCCTTTAAAACGTCGGCAATTTCCTGAACGCTAAACGGGTTACCCGTTGTTCTCGCCCCAATCCATAATACATCCACGCCATGCTTGAGTGCCAGTTCGGTATGGTTGGCATTTGCCACCTCCACGGCTGTCTTTAATTTAAATCTGCTTTGAACTTTAGAAAGCCATTTTAATCCTACTTCTCCAACCCCTTCAAATGCATTAGGCCGCGTACGCGGTTTCCAAATACCCGCACGAAAAATTTTTACCTCTTTTATACGCGATAGTTCTTCTGCAGTTTTTAAAACCTGAGTTTCGGTTTCAGCTCCGCATGGACCAGAAATAATCAAGGGCTCATTGGCAACGCCAATCCAGGTATGTAATGCGTGAATTGTCAAAATTTAATACTACAAAGAAAACAAAAATCGAAGCAATCCCAACAATTAAACTATCATAAATCACTTACAGTAGGTGGCCTGTGCCTGACCCGCCGCTTCAAATCCAAGCCTCATCGCTGTATGGAAATCCGGGCAAGGGTTTTGCTTTAAATTCACTTTGGCTACACCTTTCCAATAATACGGCTCCGCAAACTCGGGATCTAGCCGGATGGCTTCGTTCAGGTCATTCAAACAGGCATCAAAATTTCGCATTTTTCCATAAACAATTGCTCTGCGCAAAAGGTACAGAGGGGTATCAGAAGAAAAATAAATCAGTTTATTATAGAATGTTAATGCTTCGCTGAGTTGATTTAAATCATCGTAACAATTTGCGATCACGTACAATGCTCTCAGGTTCTGTGGCTCATTATTCAACACAAATTCTGCATCCTGAATTGCTTTTGGATAATCCTTTAAGGTATAGTATACATTTGCACGAGCCACATAGGCCTTAGGATATTGCTTTAACTTGATGGCCATATTAAAGTCTTCCAAAGCATTGGTCATACGGTTAGTTTGGGCATACAACAATCCCCTGTTATAATATCCCTTATAATACTCTGTGTTTTCAGCAATTGCAGCATTGAAGTACCGAAGCCCCAAATCATAATTTTTATTCAGCATATACTCAGCGCCCAAGCTATTTAACGCCACAAAAGAATGTGGATATTTCTTCAGAATATCAGAATACAGGGAAATACTGTTCTTCCATACCCCAGCCCTTATAAACGTGAGTGAACCAAAAATAAGCGTCAAAGACACCGCAATAATTTTTAAGGCCTTGGCATTAGGCGGAAATACCGAGACCAGAACAATGGATAATCCTATTATGGGAAGGTACATATACCGGTCGGCAGTTAAAACTTCTCCAAATGGTAAAAATTGAAGCACTAAAATAAGATTGGCTATAAAAAAGCCCAAAGCAAAAAAAACCAACTTTGATTTTTTAAAAAGCCGGTATAAAACAAAAATCAAAAATAGAAGAACCCCATAACCCAGGATTATACTTTGCATTTTATTTTGTGGATAAGGATAAATGACCGACAAATTAACAGGGACCAGAAATTTATAAATGTACTGAAGCAGTGCAAAACCTGCATATCCAACCCGTTCATGAATTGCGAAGGCGTGGTTCTGGTTGATGAATTTATCTTCTGTACGTGTGTAAATTGTAGCGAGTCCAAGAATAAGCGCAACAATAAAAAACGGCACTTTATTTAAAATAAGTGACTTCAGGCTTGTTTGTCTTTTCATCAGGTAATCAAAAAGAACCATTACCAAGGGAAAGCATATAGCGGAAGGTTTACTCAAAACAGAGAGCGCAAAAAACAAAAGAGTAAAAATGTAAAATTTTGAAATTCGTGCTGTAATATATTTTGTGTAGTAAATTAAACCCAGCAAAAAAAAGAAACTATAGGTAAGGTTATTCTTGGCCGAAACCCATGCCACAGTTTCAACCTGTAGCGGATGGAAACAAAAAATGAGGGCACATACCACCGCCTTCCAGTTATCCTTTAAAATGATATTTATTAAATGGTAAACCAGTAATGTATTCATGACATGAAATAACAAGCTCATGGCATGATGGCCCATAGCGTTCCCCCTGAATAATAACCAATCCACCGCAAATCCAATCATACTGACTGGTGCATAATTCCCTACATAATAACTCGTAAAAAATGCTTTCAGGCTGAACTGATGTACATCTTTATTATTCAATAATACATCGCCATCATCCCAGCTGATAAATTGTGCTGAAAAAAGCTTAGCATATATTGCTACTGCAGCCAAAACAAGTATGACTACAAAATAAATTTTTGTTCTTGGTACAATATGTTGAATGCTAGCGTTCAGGGAAACAAATTTACTATTTCCTGCATTTGTTTCTATACAAATCTTAAATTTACACATGCTCCATTTATCCGTTGTCATCATTACGTTCAATGAAGAAAAGAACATTGGCCGCTGTTTGGATTCCGTCAAGGATGTTGCAGATGAAATCGTAGTTCTGGATTCGTTTAGTAAGGATAAAACAGAGGAGATTTGTAAATCCCATGGTGTCAAATTCTATCAACATGTGTTTGATGGCCACATACAACAAAAGAACCGAGCGATTACCTATGCTACCTATCACCACGTACTTTCATTAGACGCAGACGAAGCCCTTGATGATACTCTGAAAAAATCGATTCTGGAAGTAAAACTAAACTGGACCCATGATGGCTATTACATGAACCGGCTCACCAATTACTGCGGTCATTGGGTTAAACATTGCAACTGGTATCCCGATAAAAAACTACGGTTATGGGATTGCCGAAAAGGATCCTGGACGGGGATCAATCCTCATGATAAATATGAATTAACGGATGGCGACACAAACACTACTCATCTTAAAGGTGATATTCTCCATTACAGCTATTACACCATAGAGGACCATTATAAGCAAGTAGAATACTTTACCAACATTGCTTCGAAAGCTTATGTAGACGCCGGAAAAAAAGCACCCCTGTTTAAATTGTTGGCCAACCCCATTGCCAAGTTTATTGATCATTACATTTTGCATTTAGGATTTTTAGATGGTAAGGCAGGTTATTCAATTTCTAAAATTTCGGCCTTTGCTACTTATTTAAAGTATAAAAAAATCAGAGATCTTTATAAACAAAAAGCACTTGCAAAATAATCCAACCATCATAATTAGTCGTACAGACAGCATTGGCGATGTTGTATTGACGCTTCCGTTGGCGGGAATTTTAAAGAAAAAGTTCCCTACATGCAGAATTATTTTTCTTGGCCGGGATTACACGCGGGATGTGATTAGATTATCGGAACACGTAGATGAAATAATGAGTTACGATGATCTTTTAAAACTGGATTTGGGAAAACAACTCCGACGTTTTCAGGAATTAAATGCCACGCATATCCTCCATGTATTTCCTGTTAAAGAAATAGCATTCCTTGCCAGGCGGGCCAAAATTCAAAACCGTATTGGAACTACAAACCGCGTATGGCACTGGTTTACATGTAACCGTTTCGTAAAATTATCGCGTAAAAATTCGGACCTACATGAGGCGCAGTTAAACACCAAGCTTTTAAAAGCAATGCAGATAACTGAAGATTTTTCATTAACCGACTTAACCGGGTTCTATGGTTTAAAACGAACTCCAGCGTTAGACGCCCGTTACAATACACTGATTGATCAAACGAAAACGCGAATCATCCTGCATCCTAAATCAAAAGGGAGCGCTCGCGAGTGGGGATTGGCAAATTACTCTGACCTAATAAAAGAGTTAGATACAAACACCTATCAGATTTTTATCAGCGGCACAGCGGCCGAAGGCGAACTCATTCAGCCACTCATTTCGCAACATCCGCATATAGTAAATCTAACCGGCACCTTATCACTTCAACAATTTATTGCCTTTATCAATTGCTGTGACGTGATGGTAGCGGCAAGCACCGGTCCGTTGCATATCGCCGCCGCTTTAGGAAAAAAAGCGATCGGTATATTTGCTCCAATGCGACCTATTCACCCGGGAAGATGGAAACCAATAGGAGTGAACGCCCATTATCTGGTGCAGGAAAAAGATTGCGGAGACTGCCGGAAATCGATGGATTGCCACTGCATAAGAGAAATAAAAGCTGCTGCTGTTAAAAAAATAATAGAAAAAGATGAGTGCTCTTAAAAATAAAGTGGTTTGGATTACTGGCGCTTCTTCGGGCATAGGTGAATCATTGGTTCATGAATGTGCTAAACAAGGCGCAAAGATTATTTTATCGGCCCGACGAGAGGCTGAGTTATTGAGGGTAGCAAACGAGGCCAAACTTCAGGAAAATAATTTCTTAATTGTTCCCTTTGACCTGGCTGATACTTCCAGAGCAGGTGAACTTGTACTTCAGGTTATTAATAAATTCTCAAGCATTGATATACTCATTAATAATGGTGGTCAAAGCCAGCGCTCAACGGTTATGGAAACCTCAACAGATACTGAGCGCAGGCTTTTCGAAATAAATTACTTTAGCGGTGTAAACCTTTCAAAAGCGGTTTTACCCTTTATGCTTGAAAAAGGGAAGGGAAAAATTGTTGTAGTTAGCAGCATAGCGGGAAAATTCGGATTTTATTTGCGCTCAAGCTATTCTGCTGCTAAACATGCGTTACACGGGTATTTTGAGAGTTTACGACTGGAAGTTGAAAAACAAGGGGTGAGTGTTTTAATGGTTTGTCCGGGGAAAATTAAAACCAATGTTTCCATAAATGCGATTTTAGCTTCTGGTATGTCTCACAACCAAATGGATGAAAGCCATGAAACGGCAATGGGCCCTGAGGCCTGCGCTCAACAAATTCTCAAAGGAATTCTTTCCGATAAAGAAGAAATTTTTATAGGCGGTAAAGAATTATTAATTGTAAAGATTAAACGATTTCTACCTTCCCTTTTCTCGAAGATTATCCGAAAACAAAGTCCGTACTAGAGTAACGCGTATCACGCCGGTAGCATCCGTTTAGAAAAAACGTTTTAAAATTTTTCAGGAAGCACCATCTCATATCCTCTTTCACGAATAGCGGGGATAAGCGCTTCTAACAGATCTGGCATAAAAGCCAGGCGATCGTGCAAGAGAATAATTGCGCCAGGTTTTAGGCGTGAAAGAACGCGGTCTTTTATTTTTTCAATGTCTTTAATCTGCGTATCGTAACTTCTGATTGTCCATCCAATGGATTGCAAATCTAATCTTTTTACAGCCCTTGCGATATTAGGGTTTGTAACTCCGTAAGGTGGACGAAACAGATTGGTGCTTTGATACTTCTGAAGTAAAAGATTGCACTTGTTAAAATCTTCGGTAACCTTTTTAGTTGGCCAAACATCAATCCAATTGTGGTGTGAAAAACTATGGTTCCCTATTTTGTGGCCTTCAGAAACTATCTGCTGCATAATCCATTCTTTTCCTTTTATATTTTTCCCAATAATAAAAAAAAGAGCTTTTACCTGATATCGTTTAAGGACTTCCAACACTTTAAGTGTATGTGTATGAGGGCCATCATCAAAGGTTAAAACTATTTGTCTTTGGTTTGTATTAATGGATTTAACGGATGGTAAATGAAAATTTAAACCTATGAAGTAAGCGCCGCAAAATTGAATGGCGGCAAATATGGCGATCCAGAATACCAGGTACCACACACTTAACTGCATACTAAAATAAAATACTAATAAGGATATTAACCCGATAAAGAAGATTATGGTAACGTTCCAAAATTTCATGAATTGACTGTCTGGCTTAGACATTACTCCCTCGACTACTATTTAAGTCTTCAAAATAAACCATCATATAGCTCAAAAATCAGTATAAGTATTAATGTCTAAATACACCATAAGATTCTTAACACTGACTAACTAAGGTGAACGAATAATTAATGTCAAGGTATTGATTAATAATCAGAACGTATTTAATTTTCGAAGGTAACTTAGCCGAAATAGCCAGTACCTTTGGCAATTGTTGCCGCTCGATGATTTTGGTTGCCGTCCACATTGCAAAAGCAGTTGCCGTATGATATTCACCGCAGACATTTTTAAAAGCCCCTGCAGTAGTTTCTTTTTCAATCTCAGGCAAGAGTGACTTAAGTTTTTCATCGAAAATCAAATCACCGCTAAAACCCATTAAAGCAACATCCATATCTGAAAGTGTCAACCTATGAGAACTTAAAAACATGTGAAGCTTCTTTAAAATATCTTCGGAATTTTTAGGCTTGTACAACGTTTGAATGCCGTTAATGCAAGCAAGGCTGCTTTGGGTTTTGTTCCTACTCAACACGAAAAAGGCAGCTCCTTCGCTCATTTGAATCCCTCTTTTTTCACTCATCCAGATCGGCATATCCGGCTCCCGTACCTGAAATTTATTCGCCTTACGGTTAAGTAAAATATAATTTGGGGTATGCTCTTCGATGCCACCGACCAATATGGTATCTTTTCCTTCGTCAAAAAGCATCAATGCATCCTGCACCGTACTTTCAAATGAAAATCCACGATGTACATAAGTGAAATTATAATCATGGCACTTCATAATAAGTGCGATTTGTGACCCTACGGTATTATGAGTAGATTGAATGAAAGATGTTGGGGTTAAAAATTGTTCATCGTTATCCAAGATCGCCAATAAAAAACGCTCACTGTCTTCAAAACATCCAAGACCTGTACCCGTTACAATAGCATCTACATTCTTGACGCCAGCCTGTTGAATTGCAATATTACCTGCCGCCACACCCATTTTAATGGCGCGACCCATGCGACGTAAAAGATTGGGGGCAATAAAATCCTTATAGGAAGGTTCAATCGCCTCAAAGTAATCACCTTTAGGGCTATGAACCTCGTCAAAAAACCAATCACTATCGATTGAGTTTTGCGGTGAAATGCAACCAGTTCCGTTTATATAAGCTTTAGCCAAATTATGCTTTCTTAAATAGTAATGACGAGCAGTTTCCCCCAAATCCAAAAGAGTTAGAGAGAATAACATTTAATGGTGTATGCACCAAGGTTGTTTCAGGTATCAATCCGGTTTCTGCAATTGGTGTATTGAAATTCAGGTTCGGAAAAATCATGCTATTTTGAAGCGATAATACTGAAATCACTGCTTCGATGCTAGCTGCCGCCGCTAGTGTATGTCCGGTAAAAGCTTTTGTTGAACTGAATTTTGGGACCTGGTTACCAAACACAGCAACGGTTGCTTTGCTTTCGGACAAATCATTATTAGGCGTGCCGGTGCCATGCATGTTAATGTAATCAATATCTGTAGGTTTTAATCCACTTAATGCCAGAGCCTGCTGGATGGCTAAAGTTGCGCCGAAACCTTCGGGTGATGAAGCTGTTAGATGATAAGCGTCGTTTGTATTGGCATAGCCAATCAGCTCTGCGAGCGCTTTTCCTTTGCGGTGGTTTAATGCGTTTTCTCCTTCAATAACCACAAAGGCAGCTCCTTCCCCTAAATTTAGTCCTTTCCGGTTTTCATCAAAAGGCCTGCACCATTCACGATCCAGTATCATGAGTGTATTAAAACCATTGAACGTAAACTTTGATAATGCGTCCACACCCCCAACAACAACCCTGTCTAAATGGCCATGCTTAATCATTCTGCATCCCAACATAATTGCATTTGCAGCAGAAGAACATGCTGTTGAAATCGTTGTAACATAATCCACATTCCCGATGTAATCCGCAATGCGCTCCGTACTGTCACCGCAATCGTGAGTATCTAAAACATCCAGGTGTTCATCGTTTTTAAAAAGGTCTTTGTAATACAACTCGGTTTTACTCATTCCTGCCACAGTTGTTGACGAGATAACACCGGTACGTAAACCGTCTTTAGTATCTATACCTGAATTCAAAACTGCTTCCTTGGCAGCCAACATGGCGATATAGGAATTACGGTTCAATGCCGGATTCTGATCCCCTACAAGATCCGCCAATTCAGCATTTGATAATTTTATTTCACCGGCAAGAAACTCATCCTTGTAACGAGTTGTTAAATATTGAATTTTACCAATACCGGTTTTTGATTGAGAAAGGGATAAAAAACATTCAGGCACATTGTTTCCAATAGCCGAAATCATTCCTAACCCGGTAATATAAACTTTTTGCGACAAAGCGAATTACGATTTCCCCTGTGATTTGATGTATTCAGCCATCGTTCTTAACGACTGAAAAATAGTTTTACCATCTTTAGGATCCTGAATTTTAATCCCATAATGCTTTTCGAGCAGTACAATTAATTCCAAAGCATCAATTGAATCAAGGCCTAAGCCTTCGCCGAACAAAGGAGAATCCGGGTTAATTTCTTCGGGCTTAACTTCAGCTAAATTTAACTGTTCAATTATTTGTCCTTTTAATTTTTCGATTAATGCGTCCATTTATGTTAGATTATATAATTCGGTTAGTGTTGTTTGGTTAAGAGGTTTAAAAATAGCGTTTTTATTTGTATTTCTTTGAGATTCACTTAAAAAAATAAAGGCTTCATCATTGTTTGTCTCTGCCTCTACCCATCCAGCAATAACAGCATCTATGCCATTAAGGTAAAGGGATTCGCAATAATTAATGAGTAATGCAGGGTCAAATTTTTCACAAACAAAAAACGCATTTTCCCCTGTTATTTTATGACGAATGGCCAGCTCTCCGATTGTGATATTGGGAAGTGTATAAACGAAAATGGCCGGCGACGGAAAATAATTGGATTTGTCGCTAATTGAATTCTGGTAGGCCTTATCAGTATCGAGACTCGAGGCATGGTTTGAAAAAACAATAGCAATTTTTGCCAAATCATTTTCGGTCAACAATGCTGTTTCCCTTAATGCAAATTCCGTAGCGATGATCGCTAATTTGCATTGCACATCCATTTTATGAAATTTGGGGTAATTCATTGCAAGGAATTTATAGGATTCCAACAAAAACTCATGTATTGAAACGGATGAAGCAGATTTAAAAACAACCGTGCCGTTAACTGTTACCGTATTGTGCTTAATGTGGGCGTATGATGTGATCGCGTTCAAATTTCCTATCAGTTAATTTTTTTAAATAAAGCGGCTGCATTGCAACCACCAAATCCGGAAGCAGTTTTAATAAACGAATTAAATGCTTTTTCCTTATGACGGTCAATCATCGTGATATGGCCACTTATTCCTTTTATCTCATAACCTTCAGATTTAATCAACCGTTGATGCTTCATGGATTCTAGTGAGAGTATCGTTTCCAAAACCCCCGCGGCACCAAGCGTATGTCCGTAATACCCTTTTAAACTATTAACAGGCACTTCCGACAAACCGCTTCGCTCAAATGCAATGGATTCCATTTCATCATTGTACGGAGTGGCCGTTCCATGCGCTGAAATAAATCCAATTTCTGAGTGATTGTCTTTTAATATTTGTTGCAGACATTGGAACAACCCTTCGCCTGTTCTTGACGGTCCGGAAATGTGATTGGCATCATTGGCCGACGCTCCTGCTACAACTTCGGCATCATACTTGCCAGCGTACGTTTTTTGGTTTGTAATCAGAATTGAGGCAACCGCTTCACCAAGGTTAATCCCTGTGCGGTTAGCGTCAAATGGTTTTGAAGGATCACCGCTTAACGCATTGAAAGATTTAAAACCACTCATCGTAAATTCAGAAAGGATATCTCCTCCGCAAACAATAACATTGTCGTACTGTTTGGTTTCGATCAACCGCTTTGCAACAATAATTCCGAGTATACCTGAAATACAGGCATTTGATAAAATGAGTGGTGTGTGTTTAAATTTAAAATAAGATTGCAGTTGTTTGCCTAATTCAGAGAGGTAAACTCTATTTGGATTCATATGCGGATAACTATTTTCAAGAACATCAATATTCCCTTTGGTAGTAGAATAGAGTAATAATGTTCGTTCACCCGACGGATCCAACCCGCTTTTTCTAATAACATCCTGAATGGAAAGGATACTTAACTGTTCCAATTTTGTAAATGATTCAGGCGCCTGGATAACTGAAACATGTTCCTTGATTTTTTCGTCGTCGATCTTTGCTACGCAAAACGGTTCAGTTGCAAAAGGGAAAATTATTTTCCGGACTCCGGTTTTTGAATGGGTAACAGCATGGAAATTTTCCTCCGTAGAAAATCCCAACGGACTTATAATATTGTTATAGGAGGCAAAGATCATTTTTGACTTAAAAATTCATTCTTTAAAAATAACAAACAGCAACTACAAACACAATTTGAATAACGGCCGGACATGTATAGTAGTTCCTCTTTTGTAAGGTGTATTTTTGAACAGAAGCATTCCGCGATGTTAGCGGAATTACATTCAAGCGGCTGATTGCACCGCTCACAACGCACGTTTTCAATCGTTAAAGAATCCATCACCATGTATCGTCAATGCTAAATGACAAACAAAAAAACCTCCCCGATTTCACGGGAAGGTTTTTGAACGTATGATTCAAACTAATTAAGCTTTTACAGCTTTTTCCATTACTACTTTTCCTTTGTAGTAAAGTTTTCCTTCAAACCAGTGTGCACGGTGAAATAAATGTGCTTCACCTGTGGTTGTATCTTTCGCAATCGTCATGGTAGGCGCTTTGTATGTTGCACGACGAGAGTCTCTTCTGGATCTGGATAGTTTTCGTTTTGGATTAGGCATGGTATTTAATTTTAATTATTGTTAAACTTTATATTCTTTAATTTTTCCCATTCAGGGTTGTCACTGGGTTCTTCGTCAATTTTTAATTCATTGTATTTAGCAAGCGTCTCTTCGTCACATTCTACATCTATTTCAACTTCATCCTCTTCACAGGGAACTTTCCTGCTTGGGATTGCTAACTCAATGTATTCATATAAATACTGCGCAAAGTTTGCTTCATCCAAGCCTTCCTTCAGTACTAAAATTTCATCATTACTTTCTTCAGGGTTACCATGTTTGATGACTAACTTTTCCTGGCCACTAATCGGGCAATTATAGTCAACCAAACACCGGTCACAACTCAACTTTACAGTGCCTTCAAAAGCAAATAAAATATGCATTAGCGTATTTTGTTTTACTAACCTTGCCTTAACCTGAATATCAGCCTCGGTGATTTCGCTTTCACTAAATTGTTCAAAGAACTTACTCTTAATATCAAATTCAAATTGGTGTTCACCCATTGATAAACCGCCAAACTGAATTTTGTACTGACTTTTACCCATAGCTTACCCCAAAATGGACGGCAAATATAGGCTTTTTTTGAATATTATCAACAAATTTAAGTGAGTTTACAGCAATTTTTCCTAAAATAATCCTTCCAAGCCAAACGATCAATCATTCGTTTGTTCGAATCAGGCATTTGGGTAAAAACCATTTTCCGATGTAATCTGCCATGTTTATAGGAGTTTCGTCACAGGATACGTATTGACCTTGCGTATTCCGCTTGAGATACCACGCCTGCCCGTCCCTGATTTGCTGCAAAACCAAAAGCTTCAATTCTTCCGGTTTCAGGCATTTATTTTCCGCGTTTATCTGAAAACCAAGCTCATTATTTCGCAAATCCATAACGCAGGCCAGGCTATCTGCCCGTTCTCCGAACTCTTGCTCTCCTTTAAAAAATAAACGTTTGTTTCCTTTTTCGTGGGCAATTCCCAGTTTTCTCAGCTTTCTTGTTTTAATCTTTTGAGATAAGTAAGCCATTGTATAAATGTGGCGAAACGCGTCTAATTTTCCCCCGCTTTCATTAAGATCCAACAACCGATCCCCTTTAACGCTGGACAACATTTTTTGGACCTCTGGCAATAGAACCTTCACTTTCCATACAGCAAAAGGATGGCCGATCCCCCAAAAAATTTCGTATTTGCTGAATTTGGTTCGTGCGGATAAGCTTCCAACACAAAAAAAATATAACAACATAAGAATTATGTATTTCGATTTTAACATCCTTTTGTTAGCAATAGGAAAGCATTAAATGCGAAGATACTCAATCTGTTTTATATCTTTGAAGTTGATGGACTTTAAGAACGATATAGCGAAGCGGTTTTTTACCAAACAGGAAATTGGTGGTGCAGAAAGCATCAACGACCTGCGTGATAAGGAATTTAGTGGCAAAACCCTTACCGCAGAGGAAAAATTTGCTCTCGCTAACTTTGACCGCTATCGTTTGAACATTTTGAATTCACAGGAAAACGAAGAACAGTTTCACATCAATTACCGTCAAATTCAGGTCATTTCCAATCTGGGCGACTGGCGCGAATTTCTGAAAGACGAATACAGCAAATAATTCCCTAACACAAGCGGAGGATTGTTCATCCACTTTTTTTATTCTTAATTTAATTTAATACATTTATCTTTGTAAGAATGCATAAACCATGCTTCAACAAACGATCTAACTTTAACTCAAACCAACCATGTACGTAAAAACTTTAGGCCAGTTCATCATTGAAAAACAAAACGATTTTCCATTTGCTAAAGGTGAGCTTTCCCGTTTGCTTCGCGATATTGCCATTGCTGCAAAAATCGTAAACAGAGAAGTAACCAAAGCGGGCCTGGTTGAAATTTTGGGTGAGACCGGAGACACAAATGTACAGGGGGAAAGGGTTAAAAAACTTGACGTATTTGCCAACGATCAGTTCATTGCCGCACTCCGCGCGGGTGGCGAATGTTGTGCCATTGCAAGTGAAGAAAATGAAGACATTATTCCTATCGATACAGAAATTTCGAAAAATGCGCGCTATGTAGTCGCTATGGATCCGTTAGATGGGTCGTCAAATATTGATGTTAACGTTTCCATTGGTACTATCTTTTCAATATACCGTCGCGTTAGTTTAAACGGACCAGGAACGCACGAAGATTTCATGCAACGCGGGACCGAGCAGGTAGCTGCAGGCTACATCATTTATGGTTCTTCTGCGATGTTGGTTTATACCACAGGGAAAGGCGTAAACGGATTTACGCTGGATCCGAGTATCGGAGAATTTTGTTTATCTCATCCCGATATGCAAATGCCAAAAGACGGTAAAACCTATTCAATTAACGAAGGTAACTATCTGCATTTTCCGGAAGGCGTTAAAAAATATATTAAGTACTGCCAGGAAGAAGACAAAGCAACTAACCGACCTTACTCAAGCCGATACATCGGCTCGGGCGTGGCTGATATTCACCGTAACCTAATTACAGGCGGAATTTACATTTACCCAAAAACGACCAAATCGCCTAACGGTAAATTGCGTTTATTATACGAATGCAATCCCTTAGCGTTTATTATTGAACAGGCTGGAGGTGTTGCTACCAATGGGTTTAAACGCATTATGGACCTCGATATTTCAGAATTACACCAACGTACCCCTTTATTTTTAGGTTCCACGGAAATGATGAAAACTTCAATGGAGTTCATGGAGAAGTTCAAGGAAGCTACCGTTTAGGCCTAATTGCAGGCCTGTACATAAACTTTTGTATATTAGAGTCTTAATGGAAGACACCGCTGTATCGCCAAGGCTTGTCAAGGCTGAATTTGATAAATCAACTGAAAAATTCCACGCCCTGGCATGTTGGATTGGCATTGCTTTAAACCTTGTTTGGTTTATCGGTGATTATTTAAGCATACCCGAACACTGGGTACCCTTTCTCATTTTCAGGGTTTGTGTTTCAGGAACAAGCCTTTTCGTATTACTTCTTAAAGATGTTTTAAAAGTCAGTATTTACACTTGTTTATTTATTCTGGTCCTGGGCATCTCCATTCAAAACGCCTATATGTGGAGCCTGATGGATATTCCGCATTTGCAAAAGCATGCTTTTGCTTACATGGTGCTCTTTATTGGCGTTGGGATGCTTGTGTTATGGGAACAGAAACTTTCGTGGCTGTTGCTCGGCGCCACAATCCTAAGTAATATTATTTTTTATGTGGTAAACAGTCCGTTAACGGTAGATGAGTTCATAACAAACGGTGGCCTTCTTGTGCTAACCGTTGTAATTTTCAGTGTCTTCTTAATCAGAAGCCGTTACCGGCTAACCTATAAAGAAATTCAAAGTCGGCTCGAACTTGAAAAATCTAAAAAACTGATTGAATTTCAAAAAGAAGAAGTTGAAGAAAAGAACCAGGAAATTGTAAGCAGCTTGCGTTACGCAAAACGTTTGCAGGAAGCTCTGTTGCCTCCTAAAAATTTATTAGACAGTTTTTTCGATGACAATTACTTTATCCTGTATCACCCGCGAGATATTGTTTGCGGTGATTTTTACTGGGCAAGAAAAATAAAATCCACGCCAGAGAGCGGTAAATCAAAAGATTACCTTTTAATTGCAGTTGCCGATTGTACTGGCCATGGCGTTCCTGGAGCGTTTATGAGCTTATTAGGCTCAAATTTTTTACATCAAAGTGCTGTGGAAAAAAGCGTGAATACAACCGCTGAAGCGCTGGACTTCCTGAATCAAAAAATTATTACCACACTAAACCACGGATATGGTGGTGTTGAAATCCGCGACGGGATGGATATTTCCCTTATTGCAATTGATCTGGAAACCAAACAGCTTTCATACTCTGGCGCAAACAACCCGGCGTATATAGTAAGAAATAAAACGCTTCAAACACTAAAAGCAAATAAGCAAGCTATCGGCAATATGAATGATGTGGTACTGCCTTATGATAATGTTATTATCCAGTTAGAGCCAAATGACTGCATTTATTTGTTTACTGATGGTTACGCCGACCAGTTTGGCGGCCCAAAAGGAAAAAAGTTAATGCGTAAACAATTTGAAGAAACACTTATAGCAGCTTCGGATAAACCCATGGCGGATCAAAAGAAAATTTTGGAAAACACTTTCAATGATTGGAAAGGGTCGCTTGAGCAGGTTGACGATGTGTGTGTAGTGGGTGTACGCATCTAATGGTTAAAGCGTTTTATGTCCTAAACCTAACTTTAATTTTCCGGGATAACCGGAATAATTAAGTTTAAGACCTTTAGAATCTTCCTGACTCTTGCCTGAATTTTTCGGCAAATAATTTTTACTCCGCTTCTTTAAATTACTCCATGGCAACAAAATGTTGATGTTGGAGTTATCTTTAAAATGGTAAATTCCGCTCATATATAAATTCAGAACACTAGATGCAATTTCCATTTCTTTAATGTCCATTTTAAAACCATCTACAATCAAAGTTTCATGAAGTTCGGTAAATGAAATATCTTCAAAATCCCTGTTCTTAAAAATAAAATTGGAAATATTCTGAAGCGGCTCATAGTTAATCAAACGTCCATCCCTGATTTTAAAATCAATCTTTCCTTTTATAGTATTTCCGTCCACTTCCATATTATCGTTCAACTCCATCTTCACATTTGCGCTTAAAGAAATATTCCCGCTCAAATTCTTTCCCTCAATTGCCTTTTGTCCGAAATTCTCAAACTCTTCGAACATCTGGTTTACGCTGATACTTTCCGTTTGAATAGACGCCTTAATTTTTTTTAAGTCATAAATGCTTCCTGTTGCCGAAACACTGCCCTTGCACGTTTTTGCGTTCAGCGATTTAATATCCAGAAGTTTATCTTTATAGTAAAGACTGATGGATGCATTGGATGCCTCAACCTTGCGGATAACTAACTTTTTTACCGCCATAGACACATCAAATTCAAATTTACTTTCATCAGAAAGAAAATTCTGCATTTTATTTTTGGTGGTGTCATTTTCTTCAACTTCTCTCCCTTTCACGGATTTTTTTAAGTAACCTGTTACATCAAAATAATTACTGCTGGCGTTTAGAGAAGCTTTAAATCCGTTTGCAAACCCAAGAGTATATTTAACGAAATTATTCACTGATCCTTTTAAAGTAAAATCACCCCCATCCGTTTTTAATGCAAGATTGTCAAATTTAAGCAGGTTATTATTGACGCTAGCATTCCCGCTAACACAGTATAGATAAGGTTTTCCTTTCTCCTGGTAACAGACATCTGAAAATTTTATCTTTGCTTTTAAGCTCATCGGCTTATCTAAAAATTCTTCATCATTAAGTTTATTTACAGGACCCCGGTAATTCAATCTTATATTCGCCATTCCCTTAAGATCAAGCGCCTGCGATGGCTTTAGTTTAATCTTTTTTGCATCAACATCCAGTTGAGCATTTACAACAATGAATGGGTCGGTAAAGTTATGTACTGTTAAAGCTCCATTAAACCCGAAATCATAAATTTTTCCTGAGAGCGGTTTCAATATCACCTTGGCGTGATCACCATCGCCCATTTTTAACGACGGGTGCAAACTGATAACAGATGCCTGAAAAGCGATATTCGTGTAGGGAACGCCTGAAGTTCCAATTTCCACATTGTTTTTTGAACTGGATGCATGGATAATGACAATTGGATCCTGCTGCTCGCCAATTTCAACCATGATAAGTGCTCTGGCGTCAACCGGTTTCTTAACTTTTATTTTGGATAATCCCTTTTTTACTCCCGGGTTTAGCAGTGAGATCACATCTAAATAATTTGCGATAGGGTTTGCAATACTCAATGTTAAGTGCTTCCGATCCTTTAATTCAACAAAAGCGGATAATGCGTACCGGTGTTTCCCAATTTCCGCGTAAGACGGTTCATGGATAAAAATTTCCTTGCGTGGAAAACAGATTCTAGCTTTAAGGTTAAGATCGGCAGGAGTATTGCTTAAAAACGCTCCTTTTTCTTCCCGAAACAATAAACCCTTAATCAGAACTTGCCCGGTAAGATGTGCATCCATACCATCGGCAAAGTTCTCGAATTTTATCTCGTTGTCTTTAAGCAAAAAGTCAATCTTCTTGCGATACCGTTTATTGAAAAAACAAAAATTTGTTTCGGAAATGTTTACCCGTTTAAGTTCAAACAGAATTGAAGATTGACTGTCCAACACAGAATCTTTTCTGACAAATTCATAATTCTTAATCCCGTCCACACCCTTTACAAGGTTAATATTGCCATGTTTAATGGAAATGGAATTAACAATGAACTCTTTGTGAAACAATTTTTCAATATTAAAGGAAAGCGAAAGGGACTCTGCTTGTAGAAGGATTTCATTGGGTTGCAAATCATTGGCAACAATTATATTGCGAAACTGCAAAGAGGTGTTTGGCCAATTCGCAAATAATGAAACACGAATAGATTCTGATTTTAGCGTTAACCCGTAATTGTCCTTCAAGCCTGAGATTAGCAGATTGGTGAGTTCCTTCTTATAAAACGTAACAGTAACAAAGACTGTTCCTATCACTATACATACTAACAGAAAAAGAATTCCTATAATTCTCTTTACAAATTTCATTTCTCAAAAGTTACAGTATAAAGAACTAAACTTTTTTATAAAATCTGTTGCATGAAGAAATATAAAATTTATACATTTTACATGAAAGAAAGTCGGACTAGTGAATTCCGCTGCTTATACTTTCGCGTTTCATAGGATGAATGGAAAGAACAGGAACGTTACTTGATTCAACAATCTTAATCGATGTTGATGCACCACCCATTAATTCGCCAAAACTCGTATCCTTTTTATTCATGAGAACAATAAGATCGATGTCGTTATTGTTTGCATAGGTTACTATCGCTTCGGCAGGGTTAGTTGAAGGAATAGACCGGTTGGTACAGTCGACACCCCTTTCTTTTATAAACTTTTTTACCTGATTTAAATATGGAAGAAGGTTGTTCTCATACTTCTCATCACTTGGATTAAAAACAGAAACAATACGAATAGTAGCTTTGTAATATTTTGCTAACTGTACTGCAATGCCTACTTTTTCGCGGCTTTCTGCACTTAAATCAATTGGCATTAAAATATTGGAACAACTATTTCTCTGATCTTTCGAACGCATTGTGATAACAGGGCAAGGCGCGTTTTTAATAAACTTGCTCACATTTGTCCCTCCTAAAAAACTTCGGAAACGCACCTGTGTATCCAAACCTATAACTATCAAGGCACAACCCAGCTCTTCAGCTTTTTTATCAATTAATTCATAAATATCACCTTTCAGGTTAAGATATTCTGCCGGTTGGCCGCTCTCTTTGATCACTTTAGCAACAATTTCTTCAAGCTCTTTTTCATGTTTATGATTGCTTGCGGGAGACGCGTGCATAATGATCATTTTTGCTTTTAAAAATTTAGCAAGGTTGTAGGACTGCTCAATGGCAATTAACGATTGTTTTGAAAAGTCAACCGGAATTAAAATTGAACTATTTTCCTTTAAAAGCATATAGGTGTTTTAACAAAGATAGAATTAATTCGATGAAAGTCAAATGAAGGCCGATGAATTACCCGATGATTTTTCACTTTGATTAAACCTAACTAAAAATCTCAATCACAAAATTTGGAACAAGTCCAAGTGCAATGGTTATTAAGGACGAAACAGCTAACAAAAGCGCATGAGAAGTTTCCATACGAACATCTTCCTGTGAATCATCTTGTTTAAAATACATGGCGATGATCACTTTAAAATAATAGTAAACCCCCACCGCAGAAGTAATAACCGCAAGAATAAGTAACCATTTAAAGGACGTTCCGATCAATACAGTGAAAACAAAATACTTCGCAAAAAAACCAGCTGTTACCGGAATACCAGCTAATGAGAGCATGGCGATAACCATACACGCTGCAAGAAATGGATGACGCTTGCCTAAGCCATTAAAAGCTTCAATTCCTGAACTCTTACGTGATTTGCTGACATTGTATAAAACAGTAAAGGCTAAAATAGAACCGATAGAATAAGCTAATGAATAATACAAAATCGCGTTAATACTTGCCCAACCTCTGTTATTTGCAAGAATAGCCATTAACATGAAAGCGGCGTGGCTGATGCTGGAATAGGCAAGCATTCGCTTTACGCTTTGTTGCGTAGCAGCTGTAATATTTGAAACGATCAAAGACAGTGCAATTACGACTGCCAATACATTACTCCAGACTTCACTTACACCGCCAAATACTACCAGGAAAAGGTGCATAAAGGCGGCAAAGGCGGCAGTTTTAACAATTGTACTCATTAATGCCGTGATAACAGTTGGCGAACCTTCATAAACATCCGGTGCCCAAAAGTGGAATGGTGCCGCACTCACTTTAAACAACATGGCCACAAGCACCATCAGTACACCCGCATAAAAAAATACAGGTAAGCTGCCCTGGGCCTGGGAAATAAATGAACGGATTGCCATCAAATCAAAACTACCGGTGGCTCCATATATTAACGCAATTCCAAATAAAAGAAACCCGGAAGCAAATGAGCCCATGATCAGATACTTAAATCCCGCTTCATTAGATGCCAAATCACGTTTTTTACTAGCCGCCAAAACATACATTGGGATAGAAAGAATCTCAACTCCCAAAAATAATGTGGTCATGTTGCTGAATGATGTCAACATGATTGCTCCAACTAAAGCAAATAATACCAATGCGAAATGATCTGTTACATGATCCTGTTCGAAATAGTCATTTGCTAAGATAAACCAAAAAAAAGCGGTAATCAATATTACGCCACTAAATGCCAACGCAACATTATCAAAACGGATCATATTGCTAAACATTGGAATGGTAATGTTGTTATTCCATTCGGTAAAATTTACCAGGTATGCGGCCAGAATTCCAACCAGGACTAAAGGATACAATATTTTTTTGAATTTAAAAATCTCAGCCAGCATCGCTAAAATTCCTAATCCACTAATGATAAAAAGACCTTTCATATTTTAATTTGTGAGTTGTTGGTATAAAGAGATTATGCCCTTTTAAAAAAATTATTTGATATACGTTAAAATTACTTTCGTGCCTTCCTCTGCCAGATCATTAAGCGGTTTTGGGTAAACACCAAAAGCGATGATCGTGAAACAAACGATGTATAATACCCATTTATCTGAAGAGGCTAATGAACCAAATGCCATTGTCGAATCTTTACGTTCACCCAGCATAATTGCCTGGTAACTTCTCAACATATAAACAGCACCCAAAATGATCGTTAAGCCCGCAAAAGCCGCGACCCATTGTCCGAACTGATAAACTCCATTAATTAATAAAAACTCCCCAACAAAACCATTTGTTAAAGGCAAAGCAACAGAACCAAGCATAATGATCAAAAACAATACAGCAAAGTTCCCGTTCATGTTTCTAATACCGCCCAATTTATCAAGCTCTCTTGTACCAGTATGACGCATCAGAATATCCGCCACTAAAAACAACCCAACAACATTTACTCCATGAGCAAGCATCTGCATAACACCGCCCTGGATTCCCTGCTGATTAACACTCAATATCCCTGCTGCAATTAATCCTACGTGAGCAATGGAAGAGTATGCGATTAACCGTTTATAGTCTTTTTGAACAATGGCAATGCAGGATGCGTAAAGAATTCCAAAGACCGACAGGCCAATTACCAAACCTCCCCATTTATTCAATGCGAGCGGCGCTAAAGGCAACAGCCATTTGATCAAACCAAAAGTACCCATCTTCAACATGATTCCCGATAACAACATCGTTCCCTGCGTAGGAGCAGTTACATAGGTATCTGGCTGCCATGTGTGTAGAGGGAAAACAGGCATCTTAATTCCGAATGCGAGAAAAATGCACCAAAAAACAAAAGATTGTTGGTTTAAATTTAATGTCTTACCTGCAGAATATAAATCAGTAAGTGCCCATGATTTTATACCTGTATCATAACCCGTGTGATTATAAACATAGATTAATCCAATAAGCATAAAAAGAGAACCCAATAAGGTATATACAAAAAACTTAAAGGTGATTTTAGCCCGGTTCTCGCCACCCCAAACCAAACAAATGAAATAGATGGGTATCAATGCCAGTTCCCAGAATACATAAAATAAAAAACCGTCGTTGGCGGTAAAAACCCCGATCAATGCCATTTGCATGAGCAATACCAAACCATAAAATGAATTGGGTTTTTCATAAGTGGTATTAAAAGAGGATAAAATAATTAACGGAACCAAAAACGTAGTAAGTAACACCATTAATAGTGATAAGGCATCAATACTTACCGCAAAATGTATCCCAAGAGATTCTACCCACGAACAATTTAAAAGAAGATTGGAACTATCAGGGTTGTGTTTGTACTGGAACAATGCCACTAATGATACTATAAATTCAACCGCTGATAACCCTAAGGCCAGAGTTCTGCTTGTGTTTCCTTTTGAAAAGAAAACCAGGAAAGCTGCAATGAGTGGTATAATTATTAATAAGCCAACTAACATATATTCTTTTTATTATTTAATTATTTTATGAATGTGAAAAATAAAATGGCAATAATTCCCAATACCATACCGAAAATGTAAAAACCAATATGGCCTGTCTGACCTTTTTTAACGACAGAACTTACCCCATTTACAGCACTTCCCACCCCGTTAACAATTCCATCTACAAACTGTAAATCCATGAATTTATAAAACGCAATTGCGATGACGTCTAACGGTTTACGAATTAAAGCATCATAAATTTCATCAACGTAATATTTATTATAGATCAATTTTTTAACACCGGTAAGTTTTGCATCGTTAGCTTCAGGAAGCACTTTATTCTTTATATAAACCATGTAAGCAAAGAAAATAGTTGCAAGCGCGGCTAAGGTTGCAATGATCATCAAAGTCCACTCTTTAGTGTGACTAAGTATAATGGGGTTTTTGTGGGCAATAATTGGGTCAAGGTGATGATGAAACCAGTTTGATGTTCCCCAGAATTCAGGAAGTCCCAACAAACCGCCGAAAACCGACAAAATCGCTAATACAATTAGTGGAATGGTCATTGAAGCGGGCGACTCGTGTAAATGGTGTTCCTGTTCATGTGTGCCTCTGAATTTTCCAAAGAATGTCAGGAAAAATAACCGGAACATATAAAATGCTGTTAAAATCGATGCAATTTGGCCAAAGAACCAAAGTGTTTGGCTATGCTCATATGTATGAGCCAGGATTTCATCTTTGGAGAAGAATCCGGACAATAATGGGAACCCGCTTATGGCAAGCGTTCCGATTGCCATTACCTTTCCGGTTATAGGCAAATGCTTCCACAATCCGCCCATTTTACGCATATCCTGTTCACCGCCCATGGCATGAATTACAGAACCTGCCCCAAGGAATAATAAAGCTTTGAAAAATGCATGTGTTGTTACATGAAACACTGATGAACTATAAGCACCAACACCCAAACCAAGGAACATTAAACCCAACTGTGATACCGTTGAATAAGCAAGCACTTTCTTTATGTCGTTTTGAAATAACCCAATCGTGGCTGCAAATAAGGCCGTAGCAACCCCTACAATTGCAACAACCTGTGATGCTTCTTCAGACATGGAGTAAAAAACATTTGAACGAACAATCATATATATCCCGGCAGTGACCATGGTAGCGGCGTGAATTAATGCCGATACCGGTGTTGGGCCAGCCATCGCGTCGGGCAACCAGGTATACAATGGAAGTTGTGCTGATTTGCCCATGGCGCCGATAAACAATAACAATGCAATTGCAGTTACTGTAGCATTATTGCCACTTGATGCAATTGCAAATACATCATTGAAGGATACGCTTCCGAAAGTGATAAAAATTAAAATTATTCCAAGAAGAAAACCCAAATCCCCTACCCGGTTCATGATAAAAGCTTTCTTGGCAGCGTTGTTGTAGGCCGTATTTTTAAACCAGAAACCGATCAATAAATAAGAACATAAACCAACACCTTCCCAGCCAACAAACATAATCAGGTAATTATTTCCAAGCACCAGAAGTAACATGAAAAATACAAACAAATTGAGGTATGTAAAGAACCGCGCAAAACCCTCATCATCGTGCATGTAGCCCATAGAATAAATATGGATTAAAAATCCAATCCCTGTTATGATCAACAAAAACCACGATGATAACGGATCAACCAAAAACTCAAACGGTATTTTTAATGTGTCGGAATTAATCCAGGAAAACAAAGGAACGATATGTGAGTTCATATCATGATTTCCTTTAAGTTCAATGAATATCAATACAGAAACAACAAAGGATGCGAAAACTGAAAAACTGGCAATCCAGCCAGACGCATTCTTACTGATTTTCTTTCCGAAAAATCCGTTAATTATAAATCCTAATAAAGGGAAGAGTGGTATTAGTGCTACTAATTTGATCATATACTAGTTCTTTAATCTGCTTAATAAATCAATGTCAATACTTTTGAAATTGCGGTACACCATCGATAAGATGGCCAATCCAACAGCAACTTCAGCAGCTGCAACAGCCATAATAAAAAAAACAAATACCTGGCCTGATGCGTCATTGTGTAATGTTGAAAAAGCAACCAATAGAAGATTAACTGCATTTAGCATCAATTCAATGCACATGAAAATAATAATTGCATTTCTGCGGGCCATAACACCAATAACACCAATGATGAACAGCACGGCACTTAACATGATGTAGAAATTAATTGGAATTCCGTTTAACATATACTTTTTACGTTTATAGATTAAGAATTAGAAGTTTCTTTTGCGTTGATGTTTGTATCGCGTTTTCCAATCATAATGGCACCCACTAAAGCGGCCAATAATAAGATGGAAACAATTTCAAACGGAAATAGGAATTCAGTGAAAAGTACCTGCCCGAGGCTTTTAACCATACCAATCTGTGAAGCTCCGCTTTGAACCAGTTGCAGTTGCTCGGCACCACGTAAGGCGCCCACCATAACAAACAGTAATACACCACCAACTATTCCGGCGATAAACCGTGTTCCAATGTGTTTTTGAGGTTCTGTATCCGCGTTTAAATTCATTAACATGATAATAAATAAAAACAGAACCATGATGGCGCCGGCATAAACCACAATATGAACGATTGCAAGGAATTGCGCGTTCAGCAATAAATAATGCCCTGCAATACAGAAAAACGTAAGTACCAAATATAACACCGAATTAACCGGGTTACGGGTAAAAACCACCATAAGCGCGAACATAATAGCAAGGAATGATAGTATTCCGAAGAGCCATTGTGTGATTGTGTATCCTAACATATAATTCTTTTGTTTTGTTATGGTCAAGAGATTATCCCTAAACCTGACTACATATTAATGTTTGTTTCCTTTATCTAATTTTTTATCAAATAACTCATTATGCTTTAATCCAGGGATTTTCTTGAAAGCTAATACCTCAGGAGTCTGGCGTTTCGTTACGTCAATGCGCTGATCTATTTTCTCTACCAGTTTATCTTTTCCGTAAATAAAATCCCTGCGTTCAAATTCGGTATCTACTAAACGATCCGTTAAGAAGATTGCTTCCTTTGGACAGGCTTCTTCGCATAAACCACAGAAGATGCAACGCAGCATATCAATTTCATAAGTCGCAGCGTACTTTTCTTCACGATATAAATGTTCTTCCCCTTTTTTACGTTCGCCACTTGTCATCGTAATTGCTTCCGCAGGGCATGCCACCGCACACATCCCGCATGATGTACATCGCTCTGCCCCATTTTCGTCACGCTTTAAAACATGCTGACCGCGGAACACAGGTGCAATTGGCCTCTTTTGTTCCGGATAGTTGATTGTTGGCGATTTTTTGAATAAATGACTCGCCGTGATCATCATTCCTTTAGCAATAGCCGGCAAATAAAGCTTTTCAGCAAAACTCTGCTCTTTTTTTGAAACTACTACTTTTCTATTTGTTAATTGCATTTTTACTCCTTTTTAAAAATGGATGTTCCCTCTGAAATATTCTATCACAATTGTTAATGCCAGATTAAATAAAGAAAGAGGCAATAACGTTTTCCAACCAAGGTTCATTAATTGATCGTAACGGAAACGTGGTAACGTCCAGCGAATCCACATAAATAAACAAACGAAGCCAAAAATCTTGGCAATTAAAACCCCAAACCCTATTAATGAAATCCAAACCGACCCATCCGCTAAACCAAGCTTGTCATACAATTCAGCCGCAAACGGAAAATTATACCCACCAAAGTACATTGTAGCGATGATTGCCGAAGAAATAAACATGTTTATGTATTCCGCGAACAAATACAAACCTAATTTCATTGAGGAATACTCGGTGTGATAACCACCAACAAGTTCCGTTTCACATTCCGGTAAATCAAAGGGAGCGCGGTTTGTTTCAGCTAACGCGCAAATAAAGAAAATTAAAAAGCCTAATGGCTGCCAGATGAAATTAGCAAAACCGGCATCCTGACCTTCAACAATCTCTTTTAAACTTAAAGATCCACCGGAAGAAATGATTAACGCAATCAGAGCAATTCCCATCGGGATTTCGTAACTAATCATTTGAGAAGAAGCCCGGACCGCTCCTAATAAAGCAAATTTATTGTTAGATGCCCAGCCTCCGATCATAATACCATAAACTCCAATTGAGGCCACGCCTAAAAGGTAAATCACACCAATGTTAATGTCGGTAATCTGAAGATCGTAAACCTGTCCATTGATCATTACCGGTTTTGCCCATGGAATTACGGAACTTGTAATAACGGCGGTTACCATAAACAAGCACGGTCCTAAAATAAAAAGGGACCTATTTGAAACATTGGGAATAATCTCCTCTTTCATGAACATTTTTACACCATCTGCCAGTGGCTGCAAAATACCTCCCCAACCAGCGCGACTAGGGCCTTTCCGGTCTTGCAAAAAAGCTGCAAACTTTCTTTCCCATAACGTTGAGTAAGCTGCCGCTGCAAGGCATAACACAAACACTCCAATACACATGAGCGCTTTGTAAATAATAAATGCTGTCATAAGTTATATTAAGGTCTTTTATTAATATCCATAAAACCAAGTGCTTTTTGCTGTTTCATAACCTGCACTTTTAGTTCATTTAAATGATTGTAGTGGTTTTGAGATATCACACTTCCTCTGTGGATTGGCGAAGGTCCTTCAATTTTCCAGTCAGAAACACTTTTTCTATCAAAACGGCAGGTATTGCAAATAAACTCCTCCACTTCCGCCCACATATTTTTTCGGGCAGTAACCCGTAATACATCCGGACCTTTCATCCATAACCGCACTTTTCCCGAACACTTCTTACAATCGCAAGACGCATCTACAGGCTTTGTAAACCAAACCCTGGATTTGAAACGGAATGTTTTATCGGTTAATGCACCTACTGGGCACACATCAATTACATTTCCTGAAAATTCGTTTTCGATTACATTCTCAATGTACGTGGAAATTTCGGCAGCATCGCCCCGGTGCATCACTCCATGAACACGATTATCCGTTAGCTGTTCTGCAACTTTTACGCAACGGAAGCACATGATACAACGGTTCATGTGTAACTGCACGTATTTTCCAATATCGATGCGTTCGAATTCACGACGAGGAAATTCATAC
Organism: Bacteroidota bacterium; assembly: GCA_029237825.1. GTDB lineage: Bacteria > Bacteroidota > Bacteroidia > B-17B0 > Aurantibacillaceae > UBA4416. The sequence goes on from JAQZBQ010000006.1 coordinate 56,012, forward strand.
CGTGTTTTTGCTGCCCCGTGTTCGTAACTAAGATCCTGCAAACTGCATTCACCAGCCTGATCACATACCGGGCAATCTAACGGATGGTTAATCAATAAAAATTCTACTACCCCTTTACGCGCCTCCAAAACATCATTGTTAATCGTGTTCTCAACAACCATTCCGTCCATGACCTCAGTACGGCAGCTCGCTACCGGTTTGGGCATCGGTGTAGGGTTTGCAGCACTTCCCTGTGTTACTTTAACAATACAAGTACGACAGTAACCGCCACTGGTTTTTAATTTAGAATAGTAACACATGGTTGGCGGAGCAACCTCCGGTCCAATCATACGTGCTGCTTCCAGAATTGTTGTACCTTTTGGTACGTCAATTGTTATTCCATCTATTGTTACTTTCATTATTAACTCAAAAGTTTAATTTCAATTATGCACGAATTAAATTCAATCTATCGTAATGCGAGATGTCAACAAACTTTTTATTTCGTGCAATCTCCAAAAATTCATGTTTAAAATGTCGGATAGCCGCCGCTACAGGCCATGCAGCTGCTTCACCCAATGGGCAAATTGTTTTTCCCTCAATTTTACTTTGTATGTCCCAAAGCAATTCTACATCACTTTCTGTTGCCGTACCATTTAAAAACTTCTTAAGGATTTTTTCCATCCATCCTGTTCCTTCACGGCAAGGAGAGCATTGACCGCAAGACTCGTGATGATAAAAACGGGCAAACGTAAATAAGTTTTTTACGATGCTTGTATCTTCATCCATAGCAATAAAACCTCCCGAGCCAAGCATCGTTCCGGTTTGAAAACCTCCATCTGACAAACTCTCATAAGTCATTAACCTTGGTTCTCCTTTTGCAGTTTTTAAAATTAATTCGGTTGGCAAAATCGGCACAGATGATCCGCCCGCAACAACAGCTTTTAATTTTTTACCGTTACGGATTCCACCACAATATTCATCGCTGTAAATAAAATCCTCAACCGTAATACCTAATTCAATTTCATACACGCCAGGTTTATTGATATGCCCTGAAGCAGAGATTAATTTAGTACCGGTAGATTTTCCGACGCCAATTTTTGCATATTCCTCTCCGCCCATGTTCACAATAGGAACAACTGCAGCAATAGTCTCAACGTTATTTACAACTGTTGGGCAACCCCATAAACCAGCTACTGCGGGAAATGGTGGTTTAATGCGCGGATTACCACGCTTTCCTTCCAGTGATTCTAATAAGGCTGTTTCTTCTCCGCAGATATAAGCACCGCCACCAACCTGCACATAACAGTCGTGTGAGAAATCTGTTCCTAAGATATTTTTTCCTAACCAACCTGCGGCGTAAGCTTCGGCGATTGCAGCTTCAAGAATACGGGCAACATAAAAATATTCTCCTCGGATGTATATATAGGAAGTCTTAGCGCCCAATGCATAAGACGAAGTGATCATTCCTTCGATTAACGCATGCGGAATCTTTTCCATCAAATACCTGTCTTTAAATGTGCCAGGCTCTGATTCGTCGGCGTTGCAAACTAAGTAACGCGGAACGCCCTCAGGTTTAGCTAAAAAGCTCCACTTCATTCCGGTAGGGAAACCCGCACCGCCACGGCCGCGCAAACCTGATTTCTTAACTTCATCAGTAATTTGATCAGGCTGCATCGATTTCAATGCTTTTTCTACAGACGCATAACCGCCATGTGCACGATACACCTCAAGTGTATTGATCCCAGGCACTTTGTCATTATGTATTAATAATTTTCTTCCCATTCTGATTTACTTTTGCTACCTGCTTCAGCTAACGCATTGAAACAAGTGGTCAAATTATTAAAGTGTGTTTTTATAATCCAGATCTGTGTAACTTCTGAGTTTGCCTTCCGCTCTGTAATCGTCAAGAATTTTATCGACCTTTTCATAGGTTAAATTTTCATGGTAACTGGCACCGCATTGCAACATTGGTGCTGTTCCGCATGATCCTAAACACTCAGCTACTTTTAAAGAAAACATGCCGTCTTTGGTAGTTTCTCCAACTTTAATGTTTAGTTTCTTCTCGATGTACTTTACGATATCCTCTGCCCCATTGAGCCAGCATGAACTTGTTTGGCATACTTCCAAAACACATTTTCCCATTGGTTTCAAATTATACATCGTATAAAACGATGCAACTTCGAATACTTCAACAGGCTTGACTTTTAAAATAGATGCAACATAATCCATCGTTTCCGGACTTAACCATCCACCGAACTCCGCCTGCGCAACATGCAATACCGGAAGCATTGCCGATTTAATTCTTTCTGGTGGATAATGCGAAATGATGGTTTGAACGGTCTTCATCGCTTCGTCGCTGAATACGGTTGCTGCGCGTTTTGCCTCATCAAATTTTTGTGCACCGTGTACTTGTGAACCCATATTTATTTCAATCTTTTAAATCTTTTTTTTAAGAATCGAGTTCGCCAGCTATGACGTTCATGCTACTCATCGTTAAAATTGCGTCTGACAACATGATTCCTTTTACCATTTCAGAGTAGGCCTGATAGTAAATAAAGCATGGTCTACGGAAATGTAAACGATAAGGTGTTCGGCCTCCATCACTAATCAGATAAAAACCTAATTCACCGTTGCCGCCTTCCACACAATGGTATACTTCGCCAACCGGCACATCTGTTTCGCCCATCACAATTTTAAAATGGTAAATCAGAGCTTCCATGTTATTATACACCTCTTCTTTTGGCGGCAAATAAAAGTCCGGGAGATTTGCATGCATCGGACCTTCCGGCATTTTCTTAATTGCTTGTTCTATAATACTAAGTGATTGCCACATTTCATGTTGGCGAACCATAAAACGATCATACGTATCGCCTTGTGTGCCCACAGGTATAGTAAATGTAAAGTCCTCATAGGAAGAGTAAGGATTCATCACGCGCACATCATAATCAATTCCGGCAGCACGCAAATTAGGTCCGGTAAAACCATAACCTAAAGCTTTTTCCGCAGTGATTGGGCCGCAATTAACAGTACGATCCATGAAGATTTTATTCCGCTCCAATAAATTAGAGAACTCTTTTAACCCTGCGGGAAAACCTTTTAAAAATGCATCAATAAGGTCCCAGGTTTTTTTATTCCATTCTTTGTCAAACCCGCCAATTCTGCCAATGTTGGTTGTTAACCTAGCTCCGCATATTTCTTCAAAAATTTCATAAATTTTTTCCCGCCATTGAAAGATGTAGAGGAAACCTGTCATGGCCCCTGTATCAACTCCAATTACAGAATTACAAATAATATGATCAGCAATTCGCGCTAATTCCATGATTATCACACGGTGGTATTGCGCACGTTTTGGAATTTCCGCACCAATTAGTTTTTCAACCGTCATATACCAACCCATGTTATTAATTGGTGATGAACAATAATTCATTCGGTCGGTAATTGGTGTAATCTGTGCATACGGACGGCGTTCCGCCAGTTTTTCAAAAGCACGGTGAATGTATCCGATTGTTGGCGTAGCTTCATGAATAATCTCACCATCCATTTTAAGTACATTTTGAAATATACCATGTGTTGCAGGATGTGTTGGCCCAAGATTTAAGGTCGAATATTCTTTTTCTTCAATTACTTCCTGGTTAACGGAGTATACAGTTTCTTTTTTACTCATTTTCATTTAAATGTTTAGATTAAGATTCTGAAATTTATTCACCATCTTCAACCTGTTTTCAAATCTATCTTCCGAACATGTCGTCCTTCTTATCCGTTCTGGTTTGATCTTCCAAAGGATATTCTTTTCTCATTGGGAAAATATCCATTTCGTCAACATTTAATATCCTTTTTAAATTCGGATGCCCTTTAAACCTTACGCCGAAAAAATCATAGGTTTCCCGTTCCATCCAGTTTGCAGTAGGATAGAGGTCTGTAACTGTTGGGATTTCAGGTTTATTAATATCAAAAAACGTTTTTAAACGAATTCGGTAATTCTTTGGCATGTTGTGTAAATGGTAGACAACTCCTAACTGTTTCTCATCAGCTGTTTGAACTCCGCATAAAGTAGTTAGAAAGTGAAAATTCAATTCCTCATCTTCTTTAAGAAATTTAAGAACATCGTGTATACTGTCTTTATTTACAGTAAATACGGGATAATCATATAGTAGCGCCGCTGATTCAATTTCACCCGGAAACCGCTCATTTAATTTTGCACTGACCCTGTCTAAAAGCTCCATAGTTTGAATTATTCTATTCCGTATGAGTTCAACATGCGTTTGTATTCTTCAGATTCCCTTCTACGGAAAGATTCATTCTGAGCCATTTCCTGGATCTTTAAAACACCTTCTAATATTTGTTCAGGACGTGGCGGACAACCAGGTACATACACATCAACCGGGATGATCTTATCAATTCCCTGTAGCACTGAATATGTATCAAAAATACCTCCGCTACTGGCGCATGCACCAACCGATAACACCCATCGCGGCTCGGCCATTTGTTCATACACTTGTCGCAAAGTCGGTCCCATTTTCTTCGCGATAGTTCCCATCACCATTAACATATCTGCCTGGCGAGGTGAAAAACTTAATCGCTCTGAACCAAAACGCCCTAAATCATAATGAGATGCCATTGTGGCCATAAATTCTATACCACAACAAGAGGTGGCAAATGGCAAAGGCCAAAGAGAATTCTTACGAGCCAAGCCAACAACATCTTCAAGTTTTGTAGCAAAAAAACCTGGTCCTTCAAGTCCGTCCGGACTTTTAGCAATTTCAGGTTTTGTACGCTTTATAATTTCTTTTGCCATTTTTTAATTTTTGAATGATGAATAGTTAACACTTTCATTAAAAACCCATCCTGTGTTTTTTATTTATTCTTCCCATTTTAATGCTTTTTTAGAAAGCATATAGTAAAATCCAACTAACAATAAAATAATAAATGTGAAAACTTCAATAACTCCAAGCATGCCTAAATGTTTAAAGTTCACAGCCCAAGGGTACATGAAAATAACTTCTATGTCGAAAAGCACAAATAAAATAGCTACCAGGAAGTATTTAATTGCGAACGGCATTCGTGCATTTCCTTCCGACTCTATACCGCATTCAAATGACTCGAGTTTAATTTTTGTTTTACGTTTTGGACCGAGCCAATGTGAGGCAAGCATTGTGGTTACTACAAATCCCAAGGCGACAATAAACATTAATAGTATCGGTAAATAATCTAATGGAGATGATGCAGCGCTCATAAATGATAGTTTGAAAAGTGAATGTAAGGTTAACCATTTTTACGGAAAACATCAAATATTCAGTCTAATTTTTCAACAATTGAACTGTTTAAAAAACACAAAAAAACCGACAGTAAATCAGCTGTCGGTTTCTTTTTGATTTCTAAAAAATCTATTCTTTCACGAACTTAAATCCATGTGAAAAATCGTTTGACGTAACTTTAATTTCATACACGCCATTCGTAAGATCTGACACAGAAATATTTTCTCTATTATTTAATGTTAAAGTTCCATTTTTTACCAATTGGCCTGTAACCGAGTAAATCTCATAAGCAATAATTTGGCTTTTAACCACTGATGAAGAAAGGTAAATCACGTCTTTTACAGGATTAGGGCTTAATTGAAGTGCGGAAACGGAGGCCGCATCCTTCAGATCAGTCATAACGACGTTGATTGTCCCTGAACTTTTGGAACAGCCATAAGTTGATGTTACAACCACGCTATACGACCCATCCTGTGTAACTGTATAAGATTGAGCCGTAGCCCCGCTAATAGCTACCCCATTAAGGTACCACTGGTTATTGGTCGCAGAACTGGAAATCAGCACAATACCATTTTGCGAAATGGTTGGTATAGCCGGATAGCTTCCTACGGAAACTGTAGACGTTGCAACAGATGAACATGCTCCGTTAAAACCCGTAACGGTATATACGGTAGTTGTGGATGGCGAAACAATTATGGTTGCGGCAGAAGAACCGGTTGACCATGAATAGGTAGACGCGCCGCTTGCTGTTAAAGCTTTAGATTGAACCTGGCAAACGGTTACTGAGGTAACACTTAAAACCGGTGGCAGTGTAACACTAATGGTGTTCGTGAATACAGAACTGGAACCATTTGCATTGGTTGAAACCAAAGAAACAGTGTAAACTCCCGCCGCAGTGTAGGTAACCGTTGGATTCTTTACGGAAGATGTTGCTGAGGATGAGCCTGTAAGTGTCCAACTCCAGGCTGTAGGAGTTCCTGAAGACTGATCCGAAAAAACAATGGGAATGTTTATGCAAGCAGACGAAAACGTAGTGGAATAATTCGCAACCGGTGCAGCGGTGGGATCAGAATACAAATTCGATTCCCAAACGCCCCTGCCGTAGGTTGCCGCCCTGATTTTACCCGTTGGATAAAATATTTCGAAATCGTTTACAATTACATTTGGCAGTCCGGTCATGAAAGGAATCCATGAACTCATACTTCCATCTCTATAATACACACCTACATCGGTTCCCACATATATCGCATCATTTGAATTGTTTTGGTAAGTAACGCAATTTACAGGCAGATTCGGTAATCCGGCTGAAATGTTCGTCCACGTTGCGCCTCCATCTGTGCTTGTGAATACTTTATTTGCAGAAGAATAACCCGAAAAAGTTACGAAAATATTGTTGGCGTCAGTGTTATCAACAGCCACCCTTGTAATTACCGCGCTAGCCACAGGTAAACCTGCTGTTATAGATGTCCAGGTTGACCCGCCATTTGTTGTTTTAAAAAGTCCTGAACCAGTAGCTGCAAAAAGAACCAACGAATTGGAAGGCGCGGCAGCGAGGTAAAGAATTTCTCCTCCGGCACTGATATTCCCTATCTGTGTCCATGAAGAGCCACGGTTAGTTGTCTTAAATACCTGCTCGTATCCACAATAGTACGTATTTGCTACATGTGGCGACTGAATGATTGGTGCAACCCAGGCGGCAGAACCTGTTAAACCAGAAACAATTCCCGTCCAGCTATTGCCGCCGTTGGTAGAAAGGTTAAAATCACCATATACGTAGCTTTCCACCATGATGTTATTATTACTCCAGTCAACAAAACAATCTGCACCATCTCCTCCATATACTTCTTTCCACGTGGTTCCATTTAATAAATTTGTTCCATTGTCCTGATGTCCTGAAAGGACATAATTAGCAGTAGTGGATGATTGACCGATGCGGTATGATTGCGAGATATCCATCTGCCCATTAATCGTAAGCCATGAATTACCGCCATCAGTAGTAACTGCAACACCTCCGTCTGTGCCGAGGTAGCATACCGACCCGCTAACATATTCTACAGCGTGAAGATCAGCGTGTACATATGGAGCTCCTCCTCCGCCATACCAGTGTGTATTTAGGCTCCAGGTAGCGCCGCCATCGATAGATTTCCATGTATTTACACCTCCACAAATAATCTCATTTTTGTTGGTTGGGGAAACGCCGCAGGCAATATCATACCAACCTTGTCCGCCACTGTCAGTCCCACTTGTATTCCATCCGAAAATATTGGGTGAATTTGACATTAATGTAAAACTTGTACCTGCATTGACAGAGCGGTAAACACCACCAAAGGAATTATCGGAGGCACTTCTTAAAATATATACATAATCCGGATCAGCAGGTGTAACAGATATAACCTGTCTTGAACCACTAGTTGGAATTCCGCTTGAAATTTGCATAAACGATGCTGACGTATTTCCACCAGTTACCGATTTAAAGAATTGGCTCGACGTTACCGCGTAGACTGTGCTTGTATCTCCCGGACGATACTCCATATCTTTAAAATTACCGGAACGAATAAGAGCCCACGTTGCTCCCGCATTATTTGTTCTATATATTCCCAGAGATGTGGCTGCAAATAAAATATTAGGATTTAATGGGTTAATTAACATTCTCCCAATTCTTCGTCCGCTAGACACCGGCCATGTCAGGCCAGTTGAATTCCAGGAAGTGCCACCATCTGTTGATTTAAGAATACCCACTGCATAGGTATCGCCGGCATCAATATCACCTGTAGCAAGGTACATAATGTTAGTATTTACTGGGTCAATTGCCAGGTCAGAGCAGCCTAATACGGCTAATGAATTTGTATTTGTGCTCCAGTTGCCTCCTCCATCGGTTGAAACCCATAAACCGCCGGCGCCGGTACCAACAAATATCGTATTTGTATTGCCTGGCATAAAGCGAATAAATGTTATTCTACCGGCATCACCGTTAATAGGAGATCCAAAAGGTCCCATTGGCGTCCAGTTCCCCGTTGTTGAAGAAACGCTACCGGGCTTTAATTTCTGAGCAACCGTTGGATTTTGTTCAAGATAATTCTGAAATTCTTCAAACGCCTTTGAACGAGATCCATATTTTAAATCACCTGAAGGAAATACTCTTGGCTCTGTAAACCATTCCCAACGTCGGAAAGCTTTATATCCTTTACCACGTTCATAAGGCTTGTTTTTCCAATAAGTATTGAATTCCTGCTGGATCGTGTAAAAATTTTGAGACGAATCCTGCATCTTATCGACCCAACTTTGCGCCTTCGCATTAAATTGTATAAATAGAAATAAGATCAGGAAGGGTTTCAGGAATGGTTTCATGAGGTGTGAATTAATTTTAATGTACTAATTTAACGGAATAATCTGTCATATCCAATTTCACACCGCTTTATTTACAGTGTGATTCTTAGCTGACTATACTAAATTTGCTATAAAAAAAAGTCTGCTTTTCAGCAGACTCTCAATTATTTCTTTTTTTGTGGCAATTGCTGTCGTTGCTTAGCCATTTCTTCTAATTTTGCCTGAAAACTCGATTTTTTTTCAGGTTTTTTCATATTTGCTAACAGTTGCTCCCTGATTTTTCCATCATCAATGAATTTCTTCATCAACCATGTTTGGAGGAACGTAATTATGTTTGCAAGGAAGTAATACCAACTTAATCCGGCAGCATAACTGTTCATTACCGCAAGGAAAATAACAGGCATAAGGTACATCATGTATTTCATGCCCGGCATTTGCGCTTGCTGTGGCTGAAGCATGGCCTGGTTCATCCATGTATAAATAATAGTAGAAGCAAACATTAACAGGGCAAACAAACTCACGTGGTCACCGAATCCCCACACTTCAAAACCAAAATCATAAATTGAGTCATAAGTAGATAAGTCGTCTGTCCAAAGAAATCCCTTTTGCCTCAATTCGATAGCTGCCGGGAAAAAACCAAAGAGTGCGATTAAAATTGGAAACTGCAGCAACATAGGTAAGCAACCCGAAAGTGGATTGGCTCCCGCACGACGGTATAAAGCCATGGTTTCCTGTTGCTTTTTCATAGGATCATCATTCTTTTCATATTTCGCGTTGATCTCATCAATTTCCGGTTTAAGAACACGCATCTTTGAACTGCTCATATACGTTTTATAAGCAATTGGGAATAATAAAGCTTTTAAAACTAAGGTTAAAATTAATATGATAATTCCGCTGTTTAGCCCAGAGAATAAAGTAAACAAAGGAATTACCATCCATTTGTTGATATAACTGAAAACGCTCCATCCAAGCGGAATTATCTTTTCAAGGTTAAGATCATATGTTTTCAATAGCTGGTATTGAGTTGGCCCAAAATAGAAAGCCATGCCAAAACGTTCGGATTGTGAATGATTAAAAGGAATTGAAACTTCCGCAGTAATTGTTTTCACGAAATCTTTAGACGCCGGATTTTCAGAAGTCTTCACATAACTTCCTTCTTTTAAAAATTCTGTGTCAGCAATTAAAGTAGAATTAAAAAACTGTTGTTTAAAGCAGATCCATTTAAGATTGTTTTCGGCGAAAATCTTTTCTTCATTTTTTCTCGCGTTAATATAATCAACACCTTCATTTACTTCATTGTAATAAACCGTAGCTGCTTCTCGCTCTTTTTCAATGTGTTTTTCCTGAGATGGAAGGGCCTGGGACCAATGTAAAGTAACTTTCTTATCACGTGCGGAAATGATGTTTTGCATTCCAACGAAATTCACATCGTAATCCAATAGGTATTCTGATCCCTTCAAGGTGTAAATAAATTCAATGTATGCGTTAGGATTTGAAGTTTCTAGTTTGAATACGATACTTTTTGAAGCACTACCTTTTGATACTTCAGCCACCGATGAAGGTTTGAAATAAAAGCTATCGGTTGTTAAACGCATATTGTTTGCATACGCATTAAACTCAAGGAATTGTGAAGTGGAATCTTTGTCGAATAAAATAAGCGGCTGTGTGTGTGCGTATCGTTTATAATTTTTAAGGATAACCTTCTCAACCCGCGCACCTTTAGTAGAAATAAATACTTTAATGTTCTCGTTTTCCAATGTTACTACTTCTGATTTGCCTTTAGCAGATACGGCAAAATCCTTATACAGGGACACATTTTCCAATTGCTTTAATGAATCTGAAACCATTGGATTTGCAGCAGAATCTGCAATTGATGCTATCTTTTTTGCAGCAGCTTTTGCCTCTTCTTTAACCAGTTCTACTTTAGTGGCAAGTTCGATCGAATCTCTAATTTGTTTGTTGCGTGCAATTTGTTCTTTAGTTGGTCCGGTCATTGCCAGCCATCCAATTAAAATAGCAGCAATTAATCCTAAACCAATAAGCGATTTTTTATCCATGATGGGAACAATTTTTAGGCTGCAAATATAACTGTTTTTATTAAGGCTAATTCCCGAAAAAACGATAAATAATAACGGGTAACCGGTATTTAAACCTGTGGAATATGAGCTCTGATTTGAGCGGCATTAGTGAGAAATTCCTCTGGTTCGAGCTTAAGTTTGGAATTCGAAAAATTTACGTCACTTGTGGTATTCATAGGAATCAAGTGAACATGCGCGTGAGGCACTTCGAGGCCCATAACGGATATTGCAATTCGTTCGCAGGAAATAGCTTTTTTCATTGCTATTGCCACCACTTTTGCAAATTCCATTAAGCCGCAGTAAACATTATCATCCAAATCGAAGATATAATCCACTTCAACTTTTGGTATTACCAGCACGTGACCTTTTTTTAGCGGGAATGCATCAAGAAAAGCAAAGTAATGATCATTCTCTGCTATCTTATAACAGGGAATCTCACCATTTACGATTCTGGAAAAAATTGAGGGCATTTTCTATAAAGAAATCTCAATTACCTGAAATGGAATAACGCCGGCGGGTACAGTTACATCCACTTTATCTCCTACTTTCTTGCCTACAAGGCCTTTTCCAATTGGAGAATCGATGGAAATCTTGCCTGCTTTTAAATCCGCTTCGTTCTCAGCAACAAGTGTGTATTTCATCTCCATGTTATTTTTCAGGTTTTTAATCTTAACCGTAGTTAAGATACTCACCTTGGTAATGTCAAGCTTCGAACTATCAACCACTCTGGCGTTTGAAACAATTTCTTCGAGTTTGGCAATTTTAATTTCCAATAAACCCTGCGCATCTTTCGCCGCATCGTATTCGGCATTTTCTGATAAATCACCTTTATCCCGGGCCTCAGCAATCTGCCTGATTACGTTTTTTCTTTCAACCGTTTTTAATTGTTGCAACTCGTCTTTCAGTTTTTGCAATCCTTCCTCTGTGTAGTAAGCAACTGTAGCCATCTTATCCTTTTTAAAATAAAAGAATCCCGAATAAATTCGGGACTCTTAAAAATTTGCGTTAAACAAATATAGTAATTATAAATTAACTCTCACACCAAATGAATGTACGCCACCGAACGGGTTCGTAAACCGGTATGAATAATCTACTCCAAACGTTGATTTTTTCTCACCAAATGGAACTTCAATGGTTGCACCGCAGGATGGTCCTGTAAATGCCGTGGTACGGTTTCCTTCTCCTTTGAAAATTCCTTTCTCAGTTGCCATGCCTGCGCGCACCATCACGATATCTTTCCATCCATATTCTAAACCAACTAAGAAATTGTCTTTAGTAAATGAATTAGACGTGAAATTTCCAGCAAGTGTAACTCTGTGGGTTTTTGATCTTCCGGTTGTATCTTTCAATAAATAAATATCATAGGCACCAGAAATATTTAATAATGCAGGTAATTCAAACGCTGCGGATTTATTATCTATCGTTAACTCATATTCTGTACCGTATGCATTTTCAACCATGCGTTGAGTAGACAAACCGTCACCTTTATATTGCATTTTAGGTCCTACGTTTTTCAAAGCAACACCCAAATGAATCTGCTCGTATTTTCCTGTGTGGTACTGGATACCTGCATCAATAGAAACACCTTGCGCTTTCACGTTGTCGATACCTTCAGAAATTACACGTAAGGTAATACCCCCGGCAATATTATCAGAGAAGCTCTTTGCATAAGACAAACCAATGTTTGTAAACCGCGGCGTGAATGTACCTAAACCACCTTCAGGAAGGTCTTCCGTTGTTCTTTCAATTTTTCCTGCATTAATGGACATAATCCCTAACGCGATCGCACCGGTTTCACCAACACGTTGTGACAACCCGAAGGTATTAATGTTGATACCTGTTCCAACTAACCAAGCTGAACGCATGAACATCAACTCTGTTTTTTTTGTAGCAGAAACACCAGCAACGTTTGTGTATTGGGATTCAAGGCCTTTGGATCTTGCGCCATTAGCTCCTGCCCAACCGGCTGAACGGCCATACGGGTTGATCAGTAATTGCGAAGCTCCTGCCTGACCAGCTCTTTCCGGGTTACCTGCAGTTGCCGTGTAACCTGAAACCATTAAACTGCCGGTTAAAACAACACCAAGGGATAAATTTAAAAATGACTTCATGTTTTCTATATTAATACGTATTAAAGACTAGTAACTTTGTAAATCTAAAGGTCTCATTACACCGAACCACTTCAGGATTTTTTCTCCAACTCCCGGCACATCAATATGAATGATATATAAACCACTTGCTACTGTAATACCACTTTGATTTTTCAAATCCCAATCCTGGAATGGTAAACGCTTCGATCGAACAAACTCGGATTCACTCACATTGATGTCTTCCTGACCGCTCACATCACGATCGAAAGTTCTTATTAATGTACCATTCAAAGTAAATATTTTGATTTTGCATTTACTCGGCAGGTTTGTGATCCTTACCACATTATCAATTCTGCTTCTTTCATAAGAAGAATATGCATAATATGGATTAGGGACTATGTTTATTAAATCCAATGCTGATTTCATTTTATCCGCATTGTTTACCTCAGTAAAAATATCAGCCGTATTAAATGTATACAAGTTGTAATTATTGTTAGCTGAATTTGAAACTGTATCAGTACTTTGACGACTATTTGTATTTGCTGCATTACTGATTGGGAAAATAGGCATAGTTACAGGCGCATAGTTATTCGAATTCAATGCCAGTGTAGGGTTCACATATCCTGCTTGTGTATAAGTAGATGGCAAAGTTTTTACGTGTCCGGCCAAACTTGGTCTATAAGCCTTTTTAACTCTTAAAGAAACTTTAGCATCACCCGGCATATCGGCTGGGTTTTTAAAATTATATCTTTGATTAATCGTGATAGGAATATTCACCCACATTGCATCAGCCCATGTATTTGTTAATACAACACCACCGCTCGCACGAAGCACAGCATTTGAATTCAAGGACTTACCAGCACCCCATTTGTAAGTGTATGCAAAATCCCTGAAGTCTCCATAATTTCCGGCACCTATGATTTTACCATCCAATTCAGCAGGAACATATCCTGAGGTAACGGCAGGATTTTTTTCATATTTAGTACCGCTGCGGTTGTTTCCAAATACATAGATGTAGTGTCTTCCACCGAACGACCAATTATAAAGTGGATCGTATACCACATGGTTTGGATTCCACATCATGTCATTTCCGTTATTATTAATCTGGTAAGAATCCTCTCCAAAAGCAATGTTTAAACGTTCACCGGTCTCAAGATTGATTGCATAGCCCGGGAACCAGCTTAAACCAGTCTGGAATGGCACACCCGGAACAGAGTCGAATGATGCCTCCGCCGTGTTACATCCCGGCTCACCTAAAGCAATTCCCTGTTTATCAACAGATTTATGTCTCCTTGGTTCAAGTTTGGTCGCTTGTGTAGGAATAGCAGAAGGTTCATCACATTCTTCCAATACTAAACAACGTGTCCATTTACTCTTATCTTTTGTAAATACAATGTCAACGCTGGCCATTGACCGTAAATCGAATACGGCAGGGAGTACAGCTGATGCACTCGTTAATCCACCAAAACCTGGAGCCGCTTCCGTACTGTTACCGGCAACAGTTTTTGTGGCTGCAACTAACGGATAAGGTGCCCAGGTACCGCCTAATACTTTTTCAAAATACTGGTTTTCATCCACAAAAACTAAATTGGTACCTGCAGAACTGTTACTCATTTGATAATCGCTTGCGGATTCTTTATCATTCTGTTTATAAGTTCCTGAACGGATCCAGTTAAAAGGGTTGTCGCCATCCACGTCAGGAACGCCACTTAACCAAGTTTCATTGGCATTAGCAAAGCTGATACTTGCACCAATAATGTCGTCTTCTTTTAACAAACGGTCTGTAGCTGAATTAAATGGTGTACTGATATTCGCTAAATCACTTGCGCCACCTATACCCACAGAAAGACCTAACTCACTGAAGTAAAACTCTTCGCCCACACGAATTGATTTACATGAGTAATATTTTTTCTGAGTTGTTAAATCCGTTAATACCCATGTTGCAGTGTCCTGGTTTACTCTACCATATATGTTACTGTTTGATGTAAGCTTAGGATAGGCCATTGCCGTGTGAGAACCAACCGCCTTACAAGGATCTGCATCAATTACGCTATTGATATAAGCATTTAATGCTGCGGCGTTCGTTGGACCGGTAAGCGTATCATTTCTAAAGAAATAATTTCTGCTGATTAATTTCAAAGAAAATGTAGAATTAGGAACATTTAATGGATCTACAACTTTAATACCAACAGGACCACGGCCATTCTGGTAAGTAATTGCTGTTTGTTTACCAGTAGGGCTGTTTAAAATAGCGTTGACAGATTCGTCTGTAAGATCCAGGTAATTCCCACCATTACCTTGTCCTTCTAACCGTGTTACTTTTGGTCCGTAACCGTAAGCTGAATTCATTACTGAACCCGATTTTTCAGGGGCAGGGTTATGAGGAATACCAAATGCTTTCTTAGACTTTCTTCCTTCCAGGTATGGTCTCTTTTGTCCTTCACTACTTGGTACTCCCACAGATGTGAAAACCTGATCCTCTTTATAAACCCCATATTCATTATACGCATAGGCAACACAAAAGAAATAGTATTCTTTATTGTTTACTACCTTCTTACTTTGTGAAGTGGAAAATTCATCTCTTGTAAAATGGAAGGATGATTTAATCCCTTTATCACTGTATTCGTTTTGATCCACTTTTACTTTTGGTACATCACCGCCGGTAGTAGCATCATATTCATAGTTAATTAAACGGGTAATGCCATTCTGAACATCACAGTTAAATATCAATTTAGCTTTAGAAGGATCTGTTAATTCTTCCTGCGTAATTTGGTTGTTTTTTAACTGGTATAATTTGTATCCTTCAAAACGGTAGAAGTTATCTGCATTAGGAAAATGCGTTGGATCGACGATAATTGACACGTCTAATTCTTTATACTGATTTAAATAGTTGTTGGAAGAAGGTTTGTTAGAAAAATAAATAATTAATTCGTTCTCTAATTCCTGGATAGTTAAATCCGGGGCTTCAGGACCACTTAATACACGGAAACAGTTGTCAAATAATGCCTGAGCCTTGTCATCCGCAATTTTTAACAAAGGAATTGAAGCTGCAGGATCAGTAGATGTAGTACGGGCCCAAGGTAAACCAACTGTGATGTAGTTTACAGCACCAGGCAATAACGTAAACGGACCTGAAGATTGCATAAAGCGTCGGTCACCAGCAACGCCTGATTCTGACCATGGAGTTGCACCACAAGGACCATTGGTATAAGTAGCTGCCGGATAAACGAAATCCGTTGGAATACTTCCACCATATCCATTTCCACCACAGGTGAAAGGGGTTCCGTCTCTCCAGTAACCGGTCATATATTGGTAATACTGGGTTGCATTCTGAGGGTCGGTAGTTTGAATTGGTACACCTGCAAAAGAGTTATTGAAATACAGGAATTTTGTCATTCCCATTTGCTCGCCTGGTTCATCGAGGCTACCATCATTATCATCGTCAACCCCATTATTGGCATCAGCCAAAGGTCCTTGAAAAAAGTCGCAGCCTAAAGCCGGAATATAATTACCGTAACCAATAACACCGGAAACTGTTTCATCATAAGAATCCGCGTTATAAATATACCCTAAACCTCTTTTAACATCACAACCAATATAATCGTCTCCATAATACCCCATGTCGGCATCTGTCCACACTGTCATGTATGTATTTTGAAGTGCGAAGGAAGAACGGTTTACCAATTGGTAATTGTAAAACGTCATGTTGTTGATTTCATCTGTCGTTTTAAAGGCAAAAGCCTGGGCGCGGATTTCCATACCTATTGACTTTCCACCTGTTGCCACGTGATTATTTCCGTTGTCATTATAAACCCACCATAAGGTTTCATCCCCAAAAACGCGGGCTTTACAAACACCCAAATTATCTTTTAAACCAGTGTTATACACATCATAATACGGATAATCCCCTTCTTCAGGCACGTAACGATTGTCGCCGTTCACATCCACAAAAGGAGCCAGAATTTCAGCCTGATCCAGTGAAATGTCACCATTTCCCGGCCATTCCTTAATTCCTTGTGTAATAGGTCCGCCTGATAATACAAAAGCGTCTACATCCGATCGTTTCAAACGGTAGATTTTATCATACTTATTACATACATCAGAAGAAACAGATGCATCCACTGTACTTAAAGGACCTGTCCAGAAGTCGACTCCCCCTTGTCTGTAAGTTTGAGCTGCAATTTTCAACTGCCCGCCCACGTCTAACCCTCCAAACCAAACGTTACCTGCAAAGTTGGAGTTTGCCCCTTTTGAACGGTCTTCCACTTTTGGTACCAGGTACCATGCGTTTTGTGTTCCAAACAAATCCCACCACATATCGGAACCAGAGAAAATAACGGTTCTAACGTTATTTACCGCCAATTCTGCGGAAGATTGGGCAGGGCTACAGCCGGCCATCACTCTTTCAGGGGCCGCGCTTCTAAAAACGTTGCCATATTTCTCCCTAGCATTTCCAGACAGAGCACCGAGCGCAACTGCTGCAACTAAAAGATGTTTGTTTAACTTATTCATAATTTCCATTGTAAGTGCGTTTTATAATTAAAAATCTAATAATACCCCAATTCTAATGGTGCGAGGACGACCATAGTTGTATGGGTTATTGATGTAAATGTTATACTGATCTGTAAAAGACGTTGCTGTTGCCGGGTTGCTGTTCACGTATAACTGACCCTGAGCGGAAGCCAGGTAAGCATCATCCTCAGGGTTACCTGTGTAACCATAAACACCAAGGATATTACGTGTATTTAACAAATTTAAAACCTGTAAGTAAATATTCAAATTAGCTCTCTTTTGAGAATCGCCATCTTTTTTGCCCCATGTTAACTCGATATTTTTATCAATCCGTAAGTCTGTTCTGAACTGCCAAGGTTTAGATGAGCCGTTTACTGATCCGGCAATATTTGATCTTCCACCAATCGGGTATGCCGCAATATTACGGGTATAAGGAGAACCAGAACCGATACTAAACTTCAAGTTAGCACCAACATTTTGTAAAACCTGTACGGTTTGCACGGCATCCTTCTTTTTTCGATTAAACTGCGGGCCTTTGTAATCTTTTCCTTCGCCAAAACGGTAATCTAAAAGAAGTGTAATTGTGTGTCGCTGGTCATAGTCTAAAGGTAAAGTGATACGAAGGTTCGGTTGATCTGAAGAAGCCAGGTTTGCACCTGAATTGGCATTTGATCCAGAACCTTCAGCAAACTGCAACATGTAGTTTGCAGTTACTGAAATACCACCTGTACGGCGTAAGTCAAATTCAGCAGTTAATCCTTTCACTGTACCAAAATCTTTGTTGGCGTAAGTTCTGTAGGTTCTAGGATAAGCATTTGATAAAGAAACCTGTGTAATCTGATCTCTTAACTCACGATAGAATGCCGTAATTTTTAATGCCGCATTTTTCTTTTGATTTAACACCTGTTGGTACCCAATTTCATAATCAATGGTTTTTTCAGGTCTTAAGTTTGAATTTGTGATGAATGGGTTTGCCGTTGAATTGATGAAATAATAATTCTTTGGATCAAAACGCATTAATCCGTCAGAAGGACGTTGTGTTAACACGTCATAATGCGCGAAGAAGTTAGCTACGTCAGAAATCGGGAACGAGAAAGCCACACGTGGCATGACATTAATTTGTGGCTTATAGTCTTTAAAAGCAGCCGTACTAAAAGCATTTTTGCTAGCAAAATCTGCATCCTTTAACCAAGGTGATAATTTACCATCACTTACCAGTAATTTTGGATCGGATGTTTCTTTACCTTCGGAATTATACCAGGTAGTTGCACCTGTTTTTTCGTCGGTATGTCTGTACCCCACAACATTTAAACTGCTTAAATTGTCAACATACACAACATAATCATCTTTAATGTTATCCGGCTTACCTTCAGGCTTGTCTTTTGCGGTATACGCTTCGTGGAATAAATACTGATCTTTTAATACTTTTTGATTGGCATCGAAACGATCGACACGCACACCCACGTTGAATTTAATGTCACGGAAGTCAAATTTATCCTGGATGTACCCGGCAACATAAATTGGTTTGTAGCCACCTACAGGCAATAATTGATTTCCGTTAGCATCTTTGTCATTCACAAACTTATCAAGGTTTGTAGCATTTTTGTCTTTATTACCAAGGTAATCATACCCGTAATAATCAACCAATGATCCCACACCACTTTGTAATAAATCCTGAGCACTGAACATATCCAAACGCAAATCATCTGGTGAAAATGCATCTGAGTTAATTAAAGTTTGATTATCCGCGCCTAAACCAAGAGCTTGTCTTAAAGATTTATCAATTTGGTTCTGGCTTGCTGCATCATATTTATAACGGTAATAGTATTTATCTAACTCACCATTTTGCCCTGGAATAATGATGGGATTTTCTGTATCTAATGTTGTTAAATGTGTATTGGTTAAGTTCCTCATACGCTCCCATAAGCCGATGGCACTAACGAAATAGCCGCTTTGGTTACGTTGATCGTATTCAACACCTACCGAAATAGCATGATTTTTAAAATCGGCTGAGAAGCTCGAAGCAAAACGCAATTGTGTAGATTCAGCAATATTATAACCTCCATACTGACGGCCAGTTGGGAAAAATAAACTGTTAATGCTTTGTGGACGGTCGCCGTTAACGAAGGCATTGTTAGACTGAGCATCCTGAATAGTTGGAAGAGATCCCCTGAAATCAAACACCTGAGTTGAATAGTTTGCAGTTGTAGGATTTAGCTCACTTCTTTCAAAGGTAACCGGACCTCTTTTTGGCCCTTTGTAATCCATCCACTGGTATAATGTTGAAGGATTGGTTTCCATTTCATAATTTGAAACGGTATCAGGCGTCCAGTTATATTTACCCTGGAAACCATAGCGGAATACTTTGTCTTTGTGGGTATCGTCCTGCGTAACCCCTTTTGCTTTTTCGTAACTTCCGAGAAATGAGAAATAAGCGTTAGAGATCGCAGACTGCGTCTTTTCTTTTTCGCTACTAGTAAGATTAGCACCGAACTTTTGGTTAATTCTGGCATATGTTCTCCAGGTTGTGTTAATTACCTGTGGATTGTTTTGCGCGTTGAACAGTGAATAATCATAAACGAAATCATGTCTGTTTCCGTAATCAAATGCACCCCCGATTTGTAAATCGGTATTTGGAGCTACTTTGATTTTGATATTTCCGTTTAACTGAATGGAGCGGCTTGCGACATTCTGACGAACCGGTGTTTCAGTCATATCGTCTTTAGTAATATAATCCAATTCACGGAAGAATACATCTTCTGCACCAATGGTAACTAAACGTAAAGGGGTTTTCTCTAATTGCGCTAATTTATCATCATTCAATTTCCACATTTTAATATACGCCGGATCAGGATCTTTTTCATAAGTTCCCTGACCAGAAAGGAAGAAGCCGATAATTGGCTTTTTTTGGCCGGTTGAATCACGCTTTTGCAATATAGGACCACCTAAAGAGAAGCCTAATGAGTTGTAACCATATTTATCCGTTAACTGAGAAGAAATTAATTCTACCCCGCCGCTGAATTTACTTTGTGGCCCGCGTGTTGTTACTGAAATGATCCCAGAGGTTGCATCCCCGTATTGAGCAGGAACTCCACCGGTAATTACGTTAATTTGTTCAACACCCTGCTGAGGAACTCCAGTGGCTCCACCTAAAACTTTTACACCATCTACGAAATAAATAGTGGATGAAGAACGGCCCCCGCGAACGTTAAGTGCAGAACCTTCATCAGCCTGATAAACACCTGCTGTAGTAGCCGCAACCGAGTTAATATTTTTTGTTGCCATGTTCTGGTATTCCTCACGGGTTACGGTTCCACCAGATTTCATATCGCTATCAATCAATGGTTCCTGGTAATCCACAACCACAACCTCGTCTAACCGAACACCCTCACCGTTAGACAATTCAATTGTAACATACGCTGTTTTAGCCTCACCAACCACAATACCTTTAATTTCCTGAGCCTGGTAACCAACGTAAACTCCTTTTACATCGTACTTTCCGGGAGCCAGAGGCTTGATCATGGCGTAACCATCCATATCCGTAGTACCTACACCTACCTGAACGCCGTTTTGATAGGCAACCACGTTAGCAAACGGTATAGTTTCCCCGTTAGTCTTGTCTTTTAATAAAACTTTAATGGCTCCCCCATTGTTTTGGGCCATTAACGAGGTACCAGCTACTAAAAGTGTTACGATTGAAAAGTAAATTTTTCTTAACATATTGATAGTTTTTTAATTACGTTCGAATTGTACGAGCGGATAAATATATAAATGATAGGTAACTGGTGCAAATATTTCTATTAGAATTTTGTAATATTCTGATTATGTGACCGTTATTTTCCAACTTTTTTTCGTTAAAGGGTATTAAAACTTAACAAGAATTAACACGAAATTACAAATAGGGTGGGTGATAAATTTTACAAACTAATAAATGGACGTAACAACTTGATAAGTGGCGGGATTTTCGAAATAAGTGGTAAAAAATCCTCTTCCTCTTAAAATTTTGACCTGTTTGCCAAAATGATTATTGCTGAACCTTGGGCGCTTTTTCTTTAGACTGTCGGGAGCCTTTGCCTCTTTTCTTTTGAAACATGCGTTGAAAAAAAGGCTCACGCTGATGGGTATTATTCCGGATGGCCTTACCCTTACTTTTTTTCATCCGCTTACGCACTTCTTTAGTTTGGATACGCTTGTGGTGGTCGCGGATTTTTTTTTCTTCAAGGCGTTTATTTTTCCGATCCTCTTTCCACTTTTTTTTGTCGGCCTGGCGCTGCTTTCTTTTGCTTTTAATCGACTGGTCTTTTTTTGGCGGGTCTGATTTTCCGCCGCTCTCCTGAGCAATACCCACAGTTTGCAGGGAAATAACAAAGAATATAAAAAAGCAGATTCTTAAAATCATAATTATTTTTTTTATTTTTCGATAACGGTTACCAGCTACCTCATTATTTATAATGCACCACTTCCACACCAAATTTTCTTAAAAAATCCACCCCTTCATCACTCGGTATTTTTTTAAATTCGGCATAACTGTGTTTATAGTATACTTTTTTTATTCCAGTTGTAAAAATAACCCGCGCGCAGGCAATGCAGGGCGATAAAGTGACATACAGCGTTGTTCCTTCGATGGACATGTTGTTTTTCACTGCATACAGGATGGCATTTTGTTCGGCATGCAGGGCCAGGGAGCAGCTTCCTTTACTATCGCGGGCGCAACCATGTTCCGGCCACTCTTCATCACAGTTATGTGTTCCAGCTGGTGGTCCGTTGTAGCCAATCGACACTATGCGTGTATCTTTTGTCAACACCGCCCCCACCTGCGCTTTAACGCAGTGTGACCGGAGGGCCAGCTTTTCAGCCAGCTCCATGTATATTTCTTCGTAACGCGGTTTCATTTTGGTTGTAAATATCTAAATTTTAGGGGAATAATAAGTTTCATTTCTTTAATGTTCCAGTTTATTTCACCTATGGCCAATCCTTAATAAAAAGGTCATTTAGACCATGCTGATTTTCAATAAGATGAATGGTTTAGCATCGGGAGGTAGATTTTCTACAGAAAGTCGAGCTAAACACGCACTATCTACGGAGTATCTACGGAGTATCTACGAAGTATCTACGAAGTATGTTATGATTTATACTTTAATATTCTGATCAAGGATTTACAATTGATTGATATTTAGGATGTTCCCGACGGGAGCCGGGCCGGGCTATCCATTGCAATCTTTTTGCAGGCAAAAAGGATTTCCATTGCAGTCCCTAACACAATTCTCATTCTTTTTTCACTTTAAATTTTAAATTGACGATTAGCCTGCGTGAAGGATAGAACGGAAATCCTCTGCAAAGCTTCAGCGACGCAGAGATTGGAGTGATAGCCTGACGGCGCCGTGTCTTTTGCGCCGGCACGCCCACAAAATATTAATCTAACTGAGTTCGTAAAAATAAAAAGGCAGAAAAACAATGTCTCTCTGCCTTTAACTCAATAATATAAACTTGTTACTTAGATACCAATGTTTTACCCATGCGTTTACGCTCGTTTTCATCTAAATAGATTTTACGTAAACGGATGTGGTTAGGCGTAATTTCAACGTATTCATCTCCCTGGATGTATTCCATGGCTTCTTCCAAACTGAAGTTGATCTTCGGTACAATTCTCATTTTATCATCCGTACCCGAAGCACGCATGTTCGTTAATTGTTTTTCAGTACAAATGTTTACTACTAAATCATCCGGACGGATATGTTCTCCGATTACCATTCCAGGATAAATTTCATCACCGGCTTCAACAAAGAACTTACCACGATCCTGTAATTTATCAATAGAATACGCAACAGCTGTTCCTTTATCTTTAGAAATTAATACGCCTGCGATACGGCTTGGGATTGGCCCTTTCCAAGGCTCATAGTCCTTGAAACGGTGTGCCATGATGGCTTCACCAGCGGTAGCAGTTAAAACGTTATTACGTAATCCAATAATACCACGGGAAGGAATTTCGAACTCAATGTGCGTTAAATCACCTTTTGCTTCCATGATCAATAAATTACCTTTACGTTGCGTAACCAAATCGATAACCTTAGATGCTGATTCCTGAGGAACATCCACTGTTAACACCTCAATTGGCTCGCATTTCACTCCATCAATTTCTTTAACGATTACCTGAGGCTGACCTAATTGTAATTCATATCCTTCGCGACGCATGGTTTCAATTAAAACCGATAAGTGAAGGATACCACGGCCGAAAACCAAATACGAATCAGGTGAAGAAGTTTCTTCGACACGCATTGCTAAGTTTTTTTCCAACTCTTTGTATAAACGATCGCGTAAGTGACGAGACGTTACGAACTTACCGTCCTTACCAAAGAAAGGAGAGTTGTTGATGGTAAACAACATACTCATGGTTGGCTCATCAATTTTCATCGTTGGCATTGCCTCCGGGTTTTCAAAATCAGCAACGGTATCACCAATTTCAAAACCTTCAATACCTGTAAATGCACAAATGTCGCCGGTTTGAACCTGAGTAACTTTTACTTTCCCTAAACCTTCGAAAACGAATAATTCCTTAATACGGGATTTCTGAATGCTGCCATCACGTTTTACAACGCTTACAGGCATGTTTTCCTTGATGATTCCTCTGTACACACGGCCTACTGCAATACGACCAATGAATGAAGAATAATCCAAAGAGGTAATCTGAATCTGTAAAGTTCCTTCACGTTCAGGCGCTGTTGGTATTTTTTCTAAGATTGTATCAAGCAGGTAAGTAACATCCGTTGTAGGCGTTTTGTAATCCGGGCCCATCCAACCATTTTTACTTGAGCCATACACTGTTGGGAAATCCAGCTGGTCTTCAGTTGCTTCGAGGTTAAAGAATAAATCAAACACGTTATCATGAACTTCTTCAGGACGACAGTTTGGTTTATCCACTTTATTGATTACCACGATGGCTTTTTTACCAGCCGCAATAGCTTTTTGTGTAACGAAACGTGTTTGAGGCATAGGGCCTTCGAAAGCATCCACTAATAAAATTACCCCATCCGCCATGTTTAAGGTACGCTCTACCTCACCACCGAAGTCGGCGTGGCCCGGTGTGTCAATGATATTGATCTTGGTTCCTTTATACGTAACAGATACGTTTTTCGCTAAAATGGTAATACCACGTTCACGCTCTAAGTCGTTGTTATCAAGGATCAATTCCCCTGAAGCCTGGTTTTCACGAAATAAATTACACTGGTGTAAAATTTTGTCTACTAATGTTGTTTTCCCGTGATCGACATGGGCAATGATGGCAATGTTTCTAATTTCTGACATGTTTTATTTAATAAGGGCGCAAAAGTACGGCTTTTTAACGAGAAAGCAATTATATCTGGTTGAAAATCTTGCAATTGGCGTTAATTAATGTTTAATGTATAGGGATGATAGGGTAATGAATAATAGGCTAAAGACATAGCAGGGTGTTACTAGGACGCATTTGGGCGTTCTTCTTAAGGGATGGATTTTAGGCATTCGCATTTCTTTTCGTATTTGGGCGTGCCCTAAAGGGTCGGAAGCAATAGGTAACGTTAAGAATATTCTATTTCTATTTGGGCGTGCCCCTGCGGGTCGGGCTATCTCTCCAATTCCCGCATGGAAAATGCGGGGGATTTCCGTTCTATCCCTCACGCTCACCGTTCTATTATGAATTCATTGGCAAAACAAACCTGTCTAGTCTTGTCTTGACAGGCGGTGTGCATTTACTTATGTGTGAGTAATAAAAAACTCTTTTCAATTTGTTATGTTAAATTTGAAGCTATAAACTTCACGTTGAGAGTTGGAATCACATATTTAATTTTTCTTCTGATATTGACTATTGGTTTAATTATGTATTCCTGTCAAACTCCGGAAGGGAAAACGACACCAGAAATTATAAAAACCGATACTTTACAATACCTGAATCATTCGGACACGGCTAAATATGTTGGTATTAACACCTGTAGATCGTGCCATCAGGACATTTACAACAGCTATATTAAAACCGGAATGGGTCAATCGTTTGACGTTGCAAACAAAGGAAAATCTTCCGCCAACTTTGAACATTCTGTCATTTATGACAAAATGGGGGATTACTATTACAAGGCGTTTTGGATGAATGACAGTCTCCAAATTTTAGAATACCGGCTTAAGGGTAAAGACACCATCTATAAACGTCAGGAAACCGTTGATTTTATTATTGGATCGGGGCAACATACCAATTCGCATATTCAATCGGTAAATGGTTATTTAAACCAAATGCCCATGACGTTTTATACACAGAAAAAAAAGTGGGATTTACCCCCAGGATTTGAAGAGGGGCACAATAGCCGCTTTATGAGAAAAATCGGTCTTGAATGCATGAGCTGTCACAATACTTACCCGGAGTTTGTATTAGGGTCAGAAAATAAGTTTGCATCCGTTCCAGAAGGAATCAACTGTGAACGGTGCCATGGGCCAGGAAGCATTCATGTTACTCAACGCCAAACCGGAAGCAGGATTGATACATCCAAATATATTGATTACAGCATTGTAAATCCTGCAAAATTAAGCATTGATGCGCAATTTGATATTTGCCAACGCTGTCACCTTCAGGGAAACACTGTACTAAAAGAAGGAAAATCGTTTTATGATTTTAAACCCGGCATGAAACTAAATGATTTTATGACCGTGTTTTTACCTAAATATAAAAACGCTGATGATGAATTTATCATGGCCTCTCATGCAGATCGTTTAAAACAAAGTCCATGTTTTATTGCCTCCTTAAGCGCCTCAAAAAAAACCGGGCCTAACAAATTAAAGCCCTACAAAAACGCTATGACCTGTGTTACCTGTCATAACCCACATGTAAGCGTTAAAGAAACCAATACCAATGTATTTAACGATGCTTGTTTGAAGTGCCATGGAGACCGAACTATAGATCAAGATTTAAAGGGTAAAGAGAATTCAACCATTGCATCGAACATATTTTGCAGTAAAAAAGGGATTACCAAAAAAGATAACTGTGTGAGTTGCCATATGCCGAAGTCGGGCTCTATAGACATTCCTCATGTAACAGTACACGACCATTATATTCGGAAGCCCATTACAAAAAAAAATAAAAATGCTATCAAACAATTTATTGGTTTGTACGCGATTAATGACCGAGCGCCAAATTCATATATAAAAGCGAAAGCGTACATTAACCAATATGAGAAGTTTGAAAACACATCTTACTATTTGGATAGTGCCAAGATTTATTTAAAAGAACAATCGACCGCTGATGTTAAAACCAATTTTTTGTTATTAGTGCAGCTTTACTTTATAAAAAATGATTTTAATAAAATTATTGATATTGTGAACCATTTAACGGATGCGTTTGTGTTAAGTGAACACTTAGTTAAACAATCTTATTCAAATGATCATGCATGGGCGAGCTATCGAATTGGTGAAGCCTTTTATAATTCCGGAAATTTACAACGTGCAATCACCTATTATAAAAATGCAGTTGACTTAGCACCTTATGAATTAGATTTTAGAAATAAGTTTGCAACGGCCCTTGCTGCGAACGGATTATTACCAAATGCTGAAAAAGAGCTGAGAGAAATTATCAAGGAAAACCCAAAACATGTTTCGGCGTTAACTAACCTTGGTTTTGTGAAGTTAAGACAGAACAAACTGCGTGATGCTGAACAGCTGTATTTTAAAGCACTTGCGCTCGATCCGGATTACGAAGCTTTGCTGCTAAATATTGCCGGATTGTACGCGTACAAAAAAGATTTTATACAATCTGAACTTTACCTGAAACGTATTTTAAAACGAAACCCTAAACATCAAAAAGCCAATCAGGCTTTACAACAAATTAAGCAAATCAAATGACAGATTTGAATTTAATACTTCTATATTTTCTTTTTTTCTTGATAAAAAAAGAAACAAAAAAAATTAAGCACGAACGCCAACTTCAAGTCTGGACATGCACAGCCTGCGCAACAAGCTGCCCAGCTAGCAACGTTCTTGCACTTCGACCGAGCTGTTATCAACATAAGCATCAACTAATTTATTTTTTATAGAATGTCTATTATAAAATCTACTAGCTACAACATTCATATTGGCAACGGTTGTTTTGACGCGCTTAATGCTTTTTTAAAAAAATCAAAGTGTAGCGGATACTTCATTATCTGCGACGAGAATAGTTTCAGTCACTGCCTGCCAACCCTTTTATTTCATGTGCCTTTATTAAATGATGCCGAAATCATAGAACTGGAAAGCGGCGAGGATAAAAAAACGCTTGAAACGTGTTTACAGGTTTGGGGTGCGCTAACAGATACCGGAGCTGATAAAAAAAGCCTGATCATTAATTTAGGAGGCGGTGTGATCTCTGACCTCGGAGGATTTGTGGCCTCAACTTTTAAGAGAGGTATTGACTTTATCAATATACCAACTACTTTGTTGAGTATGGTTGACGCCAGTGTTGGTGGCAAAACCGGAGTGGATTTTGAAGGCATTAAAAATCATATTGGCACCACCTATGAACCAAAGGGAATTTTTGTGAATCCCGGTTTTTTAGAAACTTTATCTGAGAGGCAGATCAGAAACGGTTATGCTGAGATTATAAAAATAGCTCTGATTGCTGATTTTATGTTTTGGAAAAAACTAACGAAATTAAAATCTGCGGCAGAGTTCAGTTCGGAACTTGTTATTAAACGGGCAATTGAATTAAAAAATGATATTGTAAAAAAAGACCTGCGTGAACGGAACATCCGTAAATCGTTAAACTTTGGCCACAGTATTGGCCACGCATTGGAAAGCGCGCTGCTGGAGCAAAAGAAAGATATTTTACATGGAGAAGCTATTGCGGCAGGAATGCTAATGGAAGGGGCGATCGGCTTAAGCCTCCAAACTATTTCATCGAAGGAATTTAAAATGCTATCCAACTACATTAATTCGATTTATACCAAAATCAAAATTTCGAAAGACACGGAAAAGCTGCTAATGAACTACATCATTCACGATAAAAAAAATGAAGGATCAGAACTTTGTTTTGCATTACCAAAAGGGATTGGAACCTTTGAATTGGTGTGTGGCATAGAACCACTTCTTGTAAAGAAAACCCTTGAAAATTATCAGCAGTTATAACGGCTTGGATTACCCACATTTGTATCCTGTTGTTTGAATCACCCCCGACCGGTAGTTTCTAAAATCTGATCCCGATAACGCACACGTCATCCACTTGTTCAAGAGGTCCTTTCCACCGTTCAAATTCCGCATTCAATAAGTGTTCCTGTTCCTGAATAGATTTTGCGGAGTTTGCCAACAAAAACTCTTCCAATTGCTTATACTTGTATTTCTTACCTTTTTCACCTCCAAACTGATCTGCAAAACCATCGGAAAACAAATACACACAATCACCCGGGTTGATATGTATATCTATGGTTTGAAATTTCTTAAGTGCTTCCCCATAAAAACTTCCAATAGGATGTTTATTGCCCTTAACAATGTTAATTTGTGTACCAGAAATATGATAAACAATGGTATTAGCACCGGCAAATTCAAGTTTATTAATGCGTGGATCCCATTTACACAGGGAGATTTCCATCCCGTCTTTTACGGCACTTTCTTCGAGGGTTTGTTTAAGGGTTTCATTCAAGTCGATGTTTACCTGATTGAGAATGTCAGCCGGATCGGTACACTTATTCTCATGTATAGCTTTATTCAGTAAGTTAAAACCCACGATACTCATAAAAGCGCCTGGCACACCATGCCCGGTGCAATCCACCACTGCTACCAGCACAGAACCATCCAGGCCTTCATCAACCCAATAAAAATCGCCACTGACAATATCTTTTGGACGAAAATAGGCGAAGGCCTGAGGTAGCAATTTTGAAAAATAGGCCTGCGAAGGGAAGATGGCTTCCTGTATGCGTTTCGCGTACTTGATACTATCGGTGATATCCTTATTTTTTTCAGAGAGCTCATGGTAGGCCGTGTCAATAATTTTCTTTTGTATCTCGATGGCTTTATTTTTCTCGCTAAATTCTTCCGCCACCTGTTTCTTTTCTTTGAAACGCTTTAATAATAAAATGGCAAGCAACAATATAAATACACCTACAATGGAAAGAATTAAAATGGAATAATTTTTTCTCTTTAACTTCTCAGCATTCTCAGCTTCCTTTAATTCCTGTGTAAGTTTTACCTCAGCAAGTTCCACTTCTTTTTCTTTATTTTTAAACTTGGCTTCGAGCTCTGCTATCTCACTGGCATTGTCGAGATTTCGCAAACTATCTTTCAGGTCCATTAATTTATTAATAATAGCGTTGGCACTTTTATAATCCTGCTTTAACTCATACGCGTCTTTTAAATTATAGTACGCTGACTTCATGTCTTCTTTTGCCCCTAAACGGCTGGCAATGGATAATACTTTTAACGATAAAGGAATTGCCTGGTCGGGGTCTTTTTGTGCGATGAAAATACTGCCAAGGTTCCCCATACTAGCGAGCATACCAATGGAGTCGTGCAGAGATTCCCTGATTTTATAACTCCTTAAATTGTATGAACGTGCTTGCGAAAAATCGTCTTTTTGCTTAAATATTAACGACATGTTGTCTAAACAAGCCGCTGTTTGCGCCGGGCGTTTGGCGTTTTCAAAGATAGCCAGGGCTTTCTTGTAATACACCAGGGCTTTATCAATTTCTTTATTCTCATCGTGCAGAATGGCGAGATTCCCATAACTTGCTCCGAGTCCATTCATGTCATTTAACTCCAGACAGATTTCAATATTCTTTTTATAATATTCTTCTGCTTTATCGAAAAAGCCCTGATACCAATATATCACACCCATTGCCGTATAACATTGGGCCAGTTTAGGTTTTACTTTATTTTTTTTGCTTAGATCGGATGCGATGAGAAAACAATTCAACGCCTCCTTGTATCTTCCGTTGGCTTCATGCGCATAACCAATAAGCATATTGGCTTCGGCAATGAGCGCTTCATCATTGATTTTTTTTGATTCCGCTAAGGCTGAATTTCCACATGCCATGGCTGAATCAATATTGTGATGCAGAACCCTGTCGCCATAAACCAGCAGAGCTGCCGTTTTGGATTTAGGATCTTTTGCGCTTAAATAAACCTGGTAAAGACTGTCGATATTCTGAGAAAAACCAGAAAACCCAGCAACTAAAAAAAATATGTAGAGTAATGATTTAATAAAAGATTAAAACCTATACTAAGGTAAAATAAATTGTGAATTAAAAAAAAATGTAAGGTCATAAAAAAGCCCCGGCTGGCCGGGGCTTTTTTAAAAGGCTTTTTAAATTACTTTACAAGATAGAATATATCTGTTTGCCATTTGGCCGTATCCTTTTCCGTTCCCGGATCAGTCACATATTCTTCAATTACAAACGTTTGGCTAAGGCCTTTTTCTTTCATATAAGCATCCATCGCATAATGCGCGTTAGCAGATTTATCATATGCTCCAAAATATTCAATCTTCAACACTTTCCCGGCAGGAGTTTCAAATTTATCAACCCCTTCAAGCTTAATACCATTGGCAACTTCCATAACAGCCGCTACTTCTGTGACCATGGTTTTCTCATCGAATGAAAAATAAATTGCTTTTGGCATTCCTATCGGTTGAGCTTTTGCCTTTCCTAAAGCTTCACCAATTTTACCATAGGTGGTGCCAAAGAATGCTGCGATTTTTTCAAAAGAAAGGGTCTCTTTTTTTCCATAAAATGTTTTTGCATCCCATTGCGTTTCTTCTATGTTATAATTCGCAACAGGTTCTGATGCAGGCATTGCTTCCAGTTCGGACTTCAATTTTGCTAAACCTTTTTCAAAATCAGGACCAACCATTTTATCCATGTTCATGAACAACGTCATTGGACGAAATGCAAAAGGAATGTCGTTTTCCATTACCCAGCTGACTTTTGAAGTGGAAGCTCCGGTAGAAGTTACAATATGATAAATCTGAGCTTCACCCTGACCGTCGAAATATAGCGACTCCATGATGGTGTCTCCGTGTGTGTATTTATAGGTCATCGACCCCTTGCCAACCTCTTTATGATCGCTTTCCCACGCCATAGAGCTGCCCTCTTTACCAGTTTCGCCACTGTAGGTTACTTTCATTCCAGGATCTTTCTCTGTCCATGGAGACCATTTTTCCTGAAAGAATTTAAGATCGGTCATTTTAGTGCGTACCATATCGGCCGGAGCGTTAACCTCAGTGGAGCGTTCCACTTTTACATGAGAACTACCCACCAGGCATAGTATCAGATATACCACAACTAAACCAATTAATACATAAAGAATTTTTTTCATAGTTTTTGTTTTTTTGAATGTTTGCGTAAAAGTAAGTAAAAATGATATAGTTATGACAGTTGATAATAAACCGGTTGTGTCGTGTATCAAAATAGATTTATACCCGTATTCCAATCACACACACGTCATCCACCTGCTCTAAACCACCTTTCCAGTTTTCAAAAACTTCATCAAGTTTTTGTTTTTGTGATTCCAGGGTTTCATCTGCAATTGACATTAGTAATTCTTCTAACTGTTTGTACTTGAATTTCTTTCCATTTGGGCCGCCGAATTGATCGGGAAAACCATCCGTTAAGGTATACACCATGTCACCCGATTGCAAATTAAATTCGTTCTGAGTGAAGGGAATCGCATCCTTATCATGCTTTCCTACCGGCATGCGCTCGGCAGTTAAGGGAATGAATTTTTTATTTCTGACCACCCAAACCGGATTATTTGCAGCCGCATAGCTTAATTTTTTGTTTTGAAAATCAAAGCTAATCAAACTACAATCCATTCCGTCTTTACCACCTCCGTCGCTACCGTCGTTTGATAAATGCTCAATGACTTTTCTTCTGGTTGCATTGAGAATTTCTGCAGGTTGCGTTAATTTATCCGCATTAATGGCTTCATTCAAACAACTGATATTGAGCATACTCATAATAGCGCCGGGCACTCCATGCCCGGTACTATCAGCTGTTACTAAAACGAAATTATTGTTACTTAGCTTTGTTCCCCAGTAAAAATCACCGCTTACTACATCTTTTGGTTTAAAGAATAAAAAATAATCCTTTAAGTTTTCATCCAATAATTTTGTACTTGCTAATAAGGAATATTGGATGCGCCTAGCGTAATTGATGCTGTCCAGAATTTCCTGTTGTTTTTCCTCAGCGAGCTTACTCTTCACAATCACTTCATTTTTTTGTATACGTATAATTTCATGGTCCCGTTTTTTTCTTCTGTACCCCGTTATTAAAATCATAATGGTGATGAGAGAAATAAAAGAAGCCCCAATCAACAGATAGTTGATGGTCTTCTGCTTTTGCTGCGCGTCGCTTAAAAGCTGGATCTGACTTTCTTTTTTCTCAACTTCATGTACCGTGTTTATCTCAGACAACTTCTCCTTTAAATTTTTACTGTATAAAGAATCCTTCAGGTTTAACGCATCCATCAATACGACATACGATCGTTCAAAGTCTCCACTTTTGTGAAGCATCTTACCGAGTTGGTATTTAAGGCCAATCTCTTTCCCAAAATCCGGCGAATCTTTAAGCATTTTCAAAGCAGAGTCTACGAAATTAACTGCCTCTTTATAATGGCCGTGGTGGGCTAATATCTCTGCCTGATTGCTAAACGACGTTGTTTTAAGATAATCCTCTATCTCGTAATTACGAATTAAAAACAACGATTCGTCACTGAATTTTTTAGCCATAGTGAAGTTCTTTAAATCAATGTATTCATGGCAAATATTGTTACACACCAGGATCAAGTCGGAATAATTACTATCGGATTTAACCGCTGCGTAACTTTGATGATACAAAGCGAGGGCCTCACGTGGCTTATTCATGGAACCGTACACATTTGCCAAATTTATCTTCAAAGAATAATTCAGCGGGGTATCGTCCATTTTTTCGGACAGGGCGATCCCCTTCTTATAATATATAACACTATTCCTGAAATCGCTGATACTGTAAAACAAAGACCCCATACTATTATATAGTTTGGACAAACCGATTTCAAAATCTGCCTTGGTGAATTTTTCTTCAGCCTCTAAAAAGCATTTAATCGCTTTATCATTTAAACCACTGCTGGTATAGGCTATTCCGATGTTTGTAAGCGAGCGGCCTATCCCTAAATCATCCAGAATGGAACGCTGAATCGCCAGTGCCTGCTGATGGTAATACACTGCAGAATCATTGTTACCTGCATAATTATATCCTGATCCAATTGTATTTAAGGCATACGCCAGAAGTCGAGCATTGCCCGCTTGTTCTGCCAATACACGTGACTCGAAAGCAGTAGCCAACGACTTTTTAGGATGTAACGTAAATAATGACCTGGCTTCGTCAATTTTTAACTGTACGTTGACTGTATCCTGGGAGTAAACAAAAGCACCAGAAAAAATACAGCAAAGACAAATTACTATTTTAGCGGCTATGCAAGAGTTGCTGTTTTTCTTCTCCAAAGTTCTTCAACAGTTTGGTTTAACAAACTACATATTCCTCCTGTACTGTCCGCCAACTTCAAACAATGCTCGGGTGATTTGTCCCAGCGACATATACTTTACAGCATCCATTAATTCAGTAAAAATATTCTTGTTCTGAATGGCGGCATGCTGAAGTCTCTTCACATAGTCATCATGTTCTGCTTTATGTGTTGCGTGCAACTCATTTAGCATCGCTATCTGGTATTCTTTCTCTTCTTTAGTAGAACGAATTACTTCCTGAGGAATTATTGTCGGGCTTCCTTTACTTGACAGGAACGTATTTACACCAATGATCGGGTATTCGCCATTATGCTTTAAAGTTTCATAGTAAAGGCTTTCTTCCTGGATTTGTCCGCGTTGATACATGGTTTCCATGGCGCCCAACACACCTCCACGTTCAGAAATGCGATCAAACTCTGTTAGAACCGCTTCTTCCACAAGGTCTGTCAGTTCTTCAATAATGAAAGAACCCTGTAACGGATTTTCGTTTTTTGCCAGGCCTAATTCCCGGTTAATGATTAATTGAATAGCCATTGCCCTGCGAACGGATTCCTCAGTAGGGGTTGTAATTGCTTCGTCATAGGCATTTGTATGCAACGAATTGCAATTATCATAAATCGCGTATAGTGCCTGAAGCGTAGTACGGATATCATTAAAATCAATTTCCTGGGCGTGCAGTGAACGACCGGAAGTTTGAATGTGGTATTTCAGCATCTGGCTTCTTTCGTTTCCGCCATAACGGAGTTTCATCGCTTTTGACCAGATACGCCGGCTCACACGGCCAATAACACTGTATTCAGGATCGATTCCGTTACTGAAAAAGAAAGACAAATTCGGTGCAAAATCATCAATATGCATTCCGCGGCTTAAATAGTACTCAACAAACGTGAAACCGTTAGCCAGGGTAAAAGCCAATTGCGAAATTGGATTAGCGCCTGCCTCGGCGATGTGGTAACCGCTAATGGATACGGAGTAAAAATTACGCACTTTGTTATCGATAAAGTACTGCTGCACATCCCCCATCACGCGTAAACTGAATTCCGTACTGAAAATACATGTATTTTGAGCCTGGTCCTCCTTTAAAATATCTGCCTGAACAGTTCCTCTAACCTGGGTTAAGGTTTTTGCTTTTATGTTTTCATAAACTTCTTTTGGCAACACCATGTCGCCGGTAACGCCCAACAACATCAATCCTAAACCATTGTTTCCATCAGGTAACGCTCCCTGATATGTTGGTCTAACCGTTCCTTTGGCTTTATAGA
The DNA here is from genome assembly GCA_029237825.1 of Bacteroidota bacterium. GTDB lineage: Bacteria > Bacteroidota > Bacteroidia > B-17B0 > Aurantibacillaceae > UBA4416. The sequence goes on from JAQZBQ010000006.1 coordinate 90,995, forward strand.
TCGCCGCGATTTTTTCTTCAACTTCTTTTTCCAGTCCATTTTCCTTAATGTACAATTCACATTGCTGATCGATGGCCGCATTCATGAAAAAAGCCGCAATGGTTGGTGCAGGTCCATTAATCGTCATGGAGACAGAAGTTTTCGGATCTGCTAGATTAAACCCACTATACAATTTCTTGGCATCATCCAGGCAACAAATACTCACTCCTGAATTACCAACTTTTCCGTAAATATCCGGGCGATAATCAGGATCGTTTCCATACAGCGTAACACTGTCGAATGCCGTGCTCAGACGGGCCGCTGGCAAACCTTTACTTACATAATGAAAGCGTTTATTGGTGCGTTCCGGACCACCTTCACCGGCAAACATACGCGTCGGATCTTCGCCCTCTCGCTTAAAAGGATAAATACCTGCCGTGTATGGGAAATCACCGGGAAAATTTTCCTGCAAATTCCATTTTAAAATATCGCCCCATGCCGTATATTTTGGCGAGGCAATTTTTGGTACTTGAGTATGGGAAAGGGATTCATAATGCGTGGCGATTTTTAAAACTTTATCGCGCACTTTAAATTCATAAAACTCATTACTGTATAATTTCTTTTTAGTTTCCCAATTTTCAATTATCAATAAATTGTATGGGTCCAGATCCAACTTTGTTTTCTCAAATGCTTCCCTTAGGCTTTTAACCAGGCGATCCTTGTCATCCATTTTAGACTCCGAAATGGTTTCGATCGTTTTCTGGATACCATACAATTTCTGAGCTACTTCTGCCTGTTGATTCGCTCTTTTGTCGTAACTGCGGTTATTCTCAGAGATCTCGGAAAGGTATCGTGTTTTGGCTGGCGGAATGATATAAATTTTTTCACTCATTTCCTCCGTGATTTCAAAGTGCGAAACGAGGTTCTTATTCCCGGTTTTATCAACCATTTTATTCATAACCGCTTTATATAAACGGTTCATGCCCGGATCGTTGAATTGGGATGCGATGGTTCCGAAAACCGGAATTTCCTCATCGGCAATTTCCCAGAGATTATGGTTGCGCTTGTACTGTTTCTTGACATCGCGAATAGCATCCAATGCGCCGCGTTTATCAAATTTGTTCAATGCAATGATGTCGGCAAAATCCAGCATGTCAATCTTTTCCAATTGTGTTGCAGCACCATATTCAGGGGTCATTACGTACAAACTCATGTTGGAATGTTCGATGATCTCGGTGTCGGATTGTCCGATTCCGGAAGTTTCAAGAATAATTAAATCGAAATTTGCGGCCTTGCAAATGTTAACAGCATCCTGTACATATTTACTTAACGCTAAATTGCTTTGGCGGGTAGCCAGGGATCGCATGTAAACACGTTCGTTTTTAATGGCGTTCATCCGGATACGATCTCCTAATAAAGCGCCACCCGTTTTCCTTTTAGAAGGATCTACCGAAATAATTGCAATTTGTTTGTCTTTAAAATCAATTAAAAATCGTCGTACTAATTCGTCCACTAAACTTGATTTTCCCGAACCACCTGTTCCGGTAATTCCCAAAACAGGGGTTTCCGACGATGCGGCTTTTGTTTTTAATTCCGCTAACAAAGCAGCGTTTTCATCATTGAAATTTTCTGCGGCTGAAATGATTCTGGCCAGTGATTTATGGTCTTTTCCTGTTAATTTTTCAATATCAGACTTAATATCTTTACCCGTAGCGAAATCACATTTCCTTAACAAATCGTTAATCATTCCCTGAAGGCCCAATTCCCGTCCATCATCAGGAGAATAGATCCTGGTAATTCCATAAGCGTGCAGTTCTTCAATTTCAGTAGGAAGAATCACACCGCCACCGCCACCAAACAACTTTATGTGCTCGCAACCCTGTTCTTTCAACAGGTCGTACATGTATTTAAAATACTCGACATGTCCGCCCTGATAACTTGTAACAGCAATGGCATTAGCATCTTCCTGGATGGCACAATTTACAACTTCCTGAGCACTCCGATCGTGGCCCAGGTGTATCACCTCGGCTCCACTGGATTGAATAATACGGCGCATGATATTGATAGCCGCGTCGTGCCCGTCAAAAAGCGCAGCAGCTGTAACTATTCGAACTTTGTGTTTAGTTTGGTAAGGTGTAGTTTCCATGGGGAAATTAAATTTTAAAAAGAGTTGACTAATATAAAGTTTTTTAACCTGCGGGGATAAAATTTAGTCGATTTTGAGCGTATGAGTCCTGACCGATGATTAAATACCTGCTTTGGCATTCCCCTTCCACCGGGTGTAATAAAAAATACCAACGAAAAGAAACCCGAGCAGAAAAGGAATGATAACGAAACCCCGCAGGTAAGTGTAATCAAAAAATTCGAGTAACATCCAGAAACTATTGGCAGAGATCCAAAACAAAATGGCCATGTTAATGAACACATCCGACGTCTTCCATGTATGGTGTACAATTACTACCGCTAAACAAACGGTAGGTAAAATCATAAGTGTTCCTAGAATTTTGTACTCCATCATCCAGCAGGTGTCCTTTAACAACCATAGAACAATGTGCAGGTTCTCGAATTGCTTTATTCTGTTTATCAGATCCATAACCGCTGGTAAAAATAGGAGTTTTTTACCATCGACAACACCATGAATGGAATGTTGCGAATTTCATTTTACGCACTTGGATAACCGGCTTTTTAGTATCTTTAAGTTCAAAATAGTACCAAACATTTATGATTCAATTCGAAAAATTTAAACTTAAAAATAACCTCACTGTAATTGTTCATCAGGACAAAAGTACACCCATGGCCTGCCTGAACATTATCTTTGATGTTGGTGCAAGGGATGAAAATGAAAACAAGACCGGTTTCGCACATTTATTTGAACATTTAATGTTTGGAGGAAGCGTTAACATTCCTAACTACGATGAACCATTGCAATTAGTTGGGGGTGAAAACAACGCATTTACTACAAATGATATTACCAATTACTATTGTACCGTACCTGCTGAAAACCTGGAAACTGCTTTTTGGCTGGAAAGTGACCGCATGTTGAGCCTTGCTTTTGATAAAAAAAGCCTTGAAGTGCAACGGAATGTTGTTATTGAAGAATTTAAACAACGGTACCTCAATCAGCCTTATGGGGACGTTTGGTTGTTGTTACGACCCCTCATTTATAAAGTTCATCCTTATAAATGGGCCACGATAGGCAAGGAGATAAAACACATTGAAGAAGCAACAATGGACGATGTCAAAAACTTTTTCAAGGAACATTATAATCCGAGTAATGCAGTTTTGGTTGTTGCAGGAAATGTTGATGTGAACGAGGTTAAACAGCTTGCTGAAAAGTGGTTTGAACCTATTGACGCTGGGGTCAAGCCAAAACGAAATATACCGGCAGAACCGCCTCAAACTGAATACAGAAGCCTTACCGTTGAAAGGGATGTGCCCATTAGTTCACTTTATCGCGCATACAGGATGTGTGCCCGCGTTGATCCGGAATACCACACCATTGATTTGATCTCCGATATTTTGTCGCGGGGAAATTCATCCCGTTTATATAAAACGCTTATTAAAGACAAACAATTGTTCTCTGACCTGAATGCATATGTGATGGGCGATTTTGATAAAGGTTTATTTGTGATTTCTGGAAAATTGAATGATGGGGTAAGTATGGAACAGGCCGAAGCAGGTCTTGATACGGAACTTCTAAAACTTGAAACCGAACTGGTTGGAGCGGATGAACTTCAGAAATGCAAAAATAAAGTGGAGTCAACCGTAACATACAGTGAAACTGATGTGCTGAACAAGGCCACTAATCTAGCTATTTCTGAGTTACTGGGAGACGCGAACCTGATTAACCTTGAAATAGAAAATTACCAGAAAGTGACTGCGGAACAAATCAGAGATGAGGCAACCAAACTCTTCAAGAAGACTAATTGCAGTACTTTATATTATTTAAAAAAGCGACAGGTGTCACAACAATAATCGCAAACGAATCAGAACCGAGATAAATTATCACATAAATAGTTAACACAGCAGTTTGGCTACCTAAAAAATCAGAGATCACATTAATGATTGTATTTTCTTCCATAGACCCTAAACTTAGTTTTGCTGAGTTACTTGAAGTAGAACGCCGGGAGTTTGCCACGCACCAGGAAATTGATTTTAGGGAATACAAAAAACAGCGACTGGCTTTTCTTGACACCCAAAAAAACCCAAATGCGAAAACACTTTACGATTTTGTAAAATCTAACCAGCCTAAAATTGGAGTATTTGCGGGAAGTTTCAATCCTTTTCATAAAGGACATTATAATGTTCTGAAAAAAGCAGAAAAATTATTTGACAAAGTCATCATCGCTTTTGGAAAAAACCCTGAAAAGAATGACAGGAGCTGGCCAGTACCAAAGACTATCGCTAACAGGCAACTCACCGAATACCATGGATTATTGACAGACCATATAGAGTCTTTTGGATACGACGTAACTGTAATCAGGGGCCTGAGAAATTCTACAGATTTCCAATACGAACAAAACCAGTATCGCTATATCCAGGAACTGAAACCTGATATCAGAATCATCAATATTTTTTGCGATAAGGAATTTGAACACATCAGCTCTTCGGGAATTCGTACGCTTGAGAAATACAACAAACACCAGAGCTATCTATTGGATTAAACACGTTACGTCATGAAAACCTATTTTACACTCATTTTTTTCATCCTGGCTTATTGTGTTTGTCCGGGGCAAAAATTATTTCAACTGCCAGAAAATATAACGGCAGCCGATTACCTTCCTCAAACGGTGATTGTGAAGGTTAAGCCGCAATATTCAGAGTCCTGTTCTAATGAACGCATCCAGCTTCCTGATTTTGCATTGTTATCCCAGGTACTCGAGATAACTCAGATTCACAAGAAATTTCCCCATGATAAAAGTCCGGTTCGCCAGAAGAATAGTTTAGGACAGATGTATGCAGATTTGTCATTGATCTATGAGTTAAACTATGCTCTGAATATTCCTATTGAAAAAGTAATCAATAAGCTCCTTGCAACGAAACTGTTTGTTTATGCCGAGCCGCATTATTTACCAAAAGCTTCTTATGTTCCTAATGACCCCCTTGCTACACCAGGAAGTCAATACCATTTACAAACCATTAATGCATATAATGCCTGGAACATCAATAAAGGGGATTCGGCAATTGTGATTGGAATTACAGATACGGGAACTGATTTCACACACGCCGATCTGTATAATAACGTTAAACGTAATTACGCGGATATTCCGGATGGAATTGATAATGATGGAGACACTTACACCGATAATTACATGGGCTGGGATGTAGGAATGAATGATCAGGATGCATCATGGGATGCCAATGCGCATGGCGTTCATGTGAGTGGGCTGGCATCGGCCGGCACAGATAATAATTTAGGTGGTGCAGGTGTAGGATTCCACTGTAAGTTCTTGCCTGTAAAAATTTCAAATGCTTCAGGTGCATTAACTGCGGCTTATGAAGGAATTAAATACGCGGCAGATCACGGCTGCCAGATCATTAACTGCTCTTGGGGCGGCGGTGGATCCAGCCAGTTCGGGCAAGATATTATTGATTACGCCACCATTAACAAAAATTGCCTTGTGGTTTGCGCCGCCGGAAACAATAATACAGATGGTGATTTTTATCCGGCTGCGTACAATTATGTATTATCTGTGGCTAACACAACAATGAATGACACTAAACAAGGATCGTCCAACTATGGTTACATGGTAGATGTGTGCGCACCTGGCGACAATGTGAATGCAACATGGCCGGGAAGTTTCTATATCACCCAATCAGGAACCTCTATGTCGTCGCCTATTGTTGCCGGCGCTGCGGGAATCGTTAAACATCATTTCCCGTCATATAACGGTTTGCAGGTTGCCGAGCGCTTAAAAGTAACCTCGGATAATATTTATCCATCAAACCCCGCATATTTAAATAAACTGGGGAAAGGGAGGATTAACCTCTTCCGGGCTTTAACTGACCCGGCCACCCCAGGTGTGGTAATGACTGACAAGAGCGTAACCGACAAAAATGACCTCGCCTTTATCAGTGGGGATACATTATTTATTACCGGTAACTTCATTAATTACCTTGATCCTACGACTGCATTAAATGTGACGGTAACACCTTTATCTCCTAATGCAACGCCAATTGATCATACTACGGCATTGGGGTCGATAAATACTTTAGTGACTGCGACCAACACTTCTGACCCTTTCACCTTTAAATTAACAGGAGTAATACCGATTAACCAATCGATTGACTTTGAAGTATTGATGAAAGATGGGAGTTACGAGGCGCGCCAGTATTTTACACTCTTCGTGAATGTTGATTATATAAACATAGATATTAACGATGTTACGACGACCGCTACAAGCAAGGGGAAAATAGGATATAACCAAAATGCTCAAACACAAGGAATGGGTTTTACCTATAAAAACGTTGACCTTTTATATGAGGGTGGATTAATGGTGGGCTGTGATACAACGAAAGTGTCGGACTGCGTCCGCGGGATTAATACGAGTGCGGGGGATGCCGATTTTAGTACGTTGAGTAGAATTGTACGTCAGATACCATCTATGTTTTCAGATTTTGATACGAGATCAAGAATGAATGACAACGCTTCGGTTTTATCCTTACCTGTGACAATTCAACAAAATACTTATGCCTGGGCAACGGTGCCAAATAAGCAATTTGTGATCTGGGAATATATAATTAAAAACAGTCACTCCACCGATACCCTAAAAAAACTTTATGCAGGAATTTTTGCCGATTGGGATATTGACGGTGGAACATTTGCACAGAATAGAAGTGGCTACGATATCTCCACTAAAATGGGGTATAGCTTTTATACGGCAAACGGTGGTAAATATGGTGGAATTAAATTGCTTACTTCCTCTGCGCCGCCAAACTTTTATGCCGTTGACCATGTGAGTGGCGGAAATGGAGGCCTGGATCTAGCTAATGGATTTGACACTAAAGAAAAATACCTGAGTTTGTCGACCCAGCGTTTAGCTGCAGGCATGTCTGGGAATGGCGTAGACGTTATTAATGTTATGAGTAGCGGGCCCTTCGTCATTGCTCCAGGGGATTCAGTAAAAGTTGCTTTTGCTTTGCTTGGCGCAGATAGTTTATCGCACCTGATTGCGGGCGCACAGCAGGCGCAAATCAAGTATAACGGAACGCCAACGGGCGTACAGAGTTTAAACACGGGCGCCAATAGCTGTACAATTTTTCCTAACCCGGCAAAAAACAACCTCACATTTTCGCAAACTGATTACATGTTTAACCAACTTGAAGTTTTTGACCTGAACGGGAAATCCCTTATGACTAATCGTGTTCAATCGCTTCATCACCATATAGACCTTTCCGGATTTTCTGAGGGCATGTACGTGTTGAAACTGGTGGGAGATCATAATACAGACTATAAAAAATTTATAGTTATCCATTAGGATTAAATATGTTTCAAGGATTACGGAAAATACCTTTCCTCAAATTTTCCCTATATTTACCCTTTATTTTTAAATTATGGAATTAAATACTTTAACTGCTATTTCCCCGGTTGACGGGCGCTATCGCAAAGTCACCGAGGAACTGGCTTCTTATTTTTCTGAATTCGGATTAATTCGTTACCGTGTACAAGTAGAAATAGATTATTTTATTCTGCTATCGCAACAAGGCTTGCCTCAGTTACCAAAACTGAATGGGAATCAAGTAGAGAACCTGAAATCCGTTTACAAAAATTTCTCTTTTGCTGATGCCGAAATCATCAAGGAAACAGAGAAGACCACCAATCATGATGTTAAAGCAGTAGAATATTTTATCAAAGAAAAATTAAAAGCTCAGGGATTAGAAAACTATTTGGAATTTGTACATTTTGGATTGACTTCGCAGGACATAAATAATACCTCAATTCCTCTATCACTTAAACAGGCGAATAATGATGTGGTTTTACCAACCTTAGATAAAGTTAATGCTAAGTTGGCTGGTTTGGCGAAAGATTGGAAGCACGTTTCTTTACTTGCCAGGACACATGGCCAACCGGCTTCCCCTACCCGTTTAGGGAAGGAAATATATGTATTTGTTGATCGCTTACAGGTACAAATCAATCAATTAAAAAACATTCCATTCTCAGCTAAATTCGGAGGCGCTACCGGCAATTTCAATGCACATTACGTAGCTTATCCCAAAAATGACTGGATGAAATTTGGAAATGAATTTGTCAATGACATCTTAGGCTTGAGCAGAAGTCAGTTTACCACTCAGATAGAACACTATGATAACATTGCCGCTTACTGCGACGCATTAAAACGCATCAATACAATTTTACTGGATCTTTGCCGCGATATCTGGACTTACGTTAGCATGGATTATTTCAAACAAAAACTTAAGGCCGGTGAGATTGGTTCGTCGGCGATGCCGCATAAAGTAAACCCGATTGATTTTGAAAATGCAGAAGGAAACTTAGGAATCGCCAATGCAATTTTGGAACATCTCTCGGCAAAACTTCCGGTTTCTCGTCTGCAAAGAGATTTAACGGATAGTACAGTTTTGAGAAATCTTGGTGTTCCGATTGCTCATGTTTTAATTTCCTACAAAAGCATTTTAAAAGGACTTGATAAATTGATTTTAAATGAAGAGGTCTTTAACCGCGACCTTGAAAACAATTGGGCCGTTGTGGCTGAAGCTGTTCAAACCATTTTACGTCGTGAAGGTTACCCAAAACCGTATGAAGCGCTGAAAGACCTGACGCGTACAAATTCCGTTATAACAAAAGATTCGATGCATATTTTTATTAAAGGATTGGATGTAAACGATGAGGTGAAAAACGAACTATTGCAGATAACCCCGCAAAATTTTGTTGGGCAAAATCCTGAGTTTTAACTCTTCGAGTCCAATTAAAGTGGCGTATTTATCAATTGGAGTGAAATTGAAGAACAGATAACATGAAAGTAACCGGTTTTACCATCATACGCAACGCGATTAAATTCGACTATCCGGTGGTAGAAGCAATTACTTCTATACTTCCTCTATGTGATGAGTTTGTAGTAGCCGTCGGTAATTCTGAAGATGAAACCTTGCAATTAATCAGAAGCATTGATTCAAGTAAAATAAAAATCATTGAAACCACCTGGAATGATTCGTTAAGGCAAGGAGGACAGGTATTAGCGATTGAAACCAACAAAGCTCTTGATGCTATTAGTACAGACACAGATTGGTGCTTTTACATTCAAAGCGACGAATGCGTTCATGAAAAACATTTAGCAACCATCAAAGACGCTATGTTAAAATTTAAGGATGATAATGAGGTGGACGGCTTGCTGTTTAATTACGTACATTTTTATGGATCATATCAATATGTCGGTAATTCGCGACGCTGGTACCGAAAGGAAATCCGTATTATCAAAAATGATAAAAACATTCGCTCTTACAAAGATGCGCAAGGCTTTCGTAAAACAGATAATTCCAAGTTAAATGCCAAGCCTATAAGTGCCGAAATTTATCATTATGGTTGGGTAAAACCACCCAAAGCGCAACAGGCCAAGCAGGAAAACTTTCACAAAATGTGGCATGATGATGAATGGATGAAAAAGAACATTGCACAGGTTGCTGAATTTGATTATTCCGAGATTGATAGCCTGGAGAAATTTAAAGGCTCGCATCCAAAAGTTTTCCAAAACCGGGTAGCTAAAGCTGACTGGACATTTCACTTTGATTCTTCGCAAATCAAGCTGAGTCTGAAAGACAAGGTTCTTTTGTTTATTGAAAAAACTACGGGTTGGAAAGTTGGAGAGTATAAGAACTATAAAGTTGTTTAAAGAAATAATTGCATAGTGAGAAATTGGCTTACCCTCATAATGTTAGTTTTAATTAATGGCCTCGCTAATGCCCAGGATTCAGTTGACAAAAGTCCAATAACGGTTTCCTTCTACCTGGAGGCTTTTTATAGTTACGACTTCAGTAATCCCAATAACCATGTTAAGCCGCCTTTTCTTTATAATTTCAACCGACATAACGAAGTCAATTTAAACCTCGGATATATTTAGACAAACTACCTTACAACAAACGCGAGAGGAAACTTTGCACTAATGGCAGGAACTTATGCTCAATACAACATGAGTAACGAGCAAGGCTTACTGAAAAATATTTTTGAAGCTAACGCGGGTTTCAAACTGTTGAAAAATAAAAACCTATGGCTTGATGCAGGAATTTTCCCATCTCACATTGGTTTTGAGAGTGCCATTGGTAAAGATTGCTGGAACTTAACGCGCAGTCTCCTGGCTGAAAATTCGCCTTATTATGAAGCAGGTGCGCGTTTAAGCTATACCACAAAAAATGAGAAACTGTATTTAGCGTTACTTTATTTGAATGGCTGGCAGAGAATTCAAAAAAGGAGTGGTAACCAAAGTCCGGCTATTGGAACACAACTAACCTATAAATCGAACTCAAAATTTACATTTAACTGGAGTACTTATGTAGGGAATGACGTACCAGACAATGTTTCACAATATAGAATCTTCAATAATTTTTATACCCAGTTGCAAGTCACAGAAAATATTGGCCTCACTGCCGGTTTTGACATCGGATTTCAACAAATTAAAAATGATGCAAACGCTTTCCATAATTGGCACTCACCAGTTCTCATCGTTCAGTTTAAACCAACTGAAAAAATAAGAATAGCTGCCCGGGGTGAGTATTACTCAGATGAGAACGGAGTTATTGTTGCAACAGGAACTTCAAATGGATTTCAAACAATTGGTTACTCACTTAACTTCGATTATGTGGTGAGCGATAATGTTTTGTGGAGAATTGAAGGCCGTAGTTTGCACAGCATAGATCCTATTTTTATTCAGCACAAGAAAATATCACGCGAAAATTACGCAATCACATCATCATTGGCAATCGGTTTTTAAAACTGGAAATAGATAAAGGGCTGCATTTCCCCACTCACCATCTGGTAGATGCAAAACGCAAAAACAACTACGGCCACGCTCATAGCAGGTAAAGGTAATTCAGCAAAGCGAGATCGATACTTTTCTTTTACAGATTCAGGGATCCAATGAATCAGGTATCCAAGTAACATTACAGCAAATACAACGGCATACCCCCTTATGATATCAAAGGTCAAAGCTGCTCCAAAATGATTGGTGATGCGATCGAAAATTAAACTAACGGTTTCGAGGCTATCGCTCCTGAAAAAAATCCTTGTGAAACTGATAAACGTTAAAGTAAATAAAACCAATAATCCTTTTACAAATAAAGAATTGGATTCTTTGAACGGCGAAATTTTACACCACAGTTTATGAATGATAAGCCCTAATCCGTTTAATCCTCCCCAAATAATAAACAGCCATGAGCTCCCGTGCCAGAAACCACCTAGCAGCATGGTTACTAACAAATTGATATTGGTATTGACGCTTTGTTTAACTCTCGGGAAAAAGTATGCTAGCATAACAAGCATAATGGCAAGAAAAAGTAACACCAGCAACAACCAGATTTTTCCGGTAAGGAGAATCAATACAAAAGACAAAAACGCGATACAAATATAAGAACCAATTGTTCCTTTTTTATTTCCTCCTAAAGGGATATACAAATAATCTTTTAACCAGGTAGAAAGTGAAATGTGCCAGCGTTTCCAGAATTCGCTTACATCCTGCGCTTTATAGGGCGATTTAAAATTTGTTTTTAAACGGTAGCCTAACAGTAAGGCTATGCCTATGGCAATATCTGTGTAGCCGCTAAAATCGGCATAGATTTGCAAGGAATAACCGAAAATGCCAAACACCGTTTCCACTCCCGAATAATAATTAGGATTGTCGAAAATGCGGTCGATGTAGTTCACGGCAATATAGTCGGCCATGATCTTTTTCCCAAGTCCGTTTATAATCCAGAAAATCGCGTATCCAAATTCTTTCCTTGTTAAGTTATAAGGCTGGTAAATCTGATACAGAAACTCATTGGCCTTAACAATTGGCCCGGCCACTAAGTGCGGAAAAAAACATACAAAAAAACCATAATCAACAATCGATTTAACGGGTGTTACCTTTGCCCGATACATGTCAATTGTATAGGAAATGGATTGAAACGTAAAGAAAGAGACCCCAACCGGTAATATCAGTTTTTCCAAAGGATCGTTTGTTCCGAAATAGGTATTACTGAACTGTGTGAAATAGTTAAAGAAATGAATGTCTGTCCCGGCCAACTGATTCACGCTATCCACAAAAAAATACGCATACTTAAAGTAACACAGCAGTGATAAATTCAATATCATGCTGATGGCGAGAAATACTTTCTTTTTCCTCACAGATTCCGTTTTATAAATTAAACGCCCCCAGTTATAATCGCTGATGATCGTAAAAATCAATAATAAGAGAAAGATACCACTGGTTTTATAATAAAAGAAAAAACTAACCAGTAATAAATAAAACGTTCTGGCATTATTTTTTTTGTAAAGCAAGGAATATACCGCGAGCACCACTGCAAAAAAACCCCAGAAATACAATTGGGTGAAAATAACGGGTTGGCCTTTTACATAGAGAAATAAAGGCTTCAGGTATGTAAGAATATCGTTAATCACTTTCTCACTGTTGTGTTATACCGATAACTCCTGTTGATAGCGTCAAACATGAGATCAGCAAGTATGCGGTATCCTCTGCCATTAAAATGTACTTTGTCTTTTGCTGCCAGGCCCGCTTTTTGCCATTTATAAATGGACTTATATCCTCCCATAACTGCATATAAATCATATACGGCCGCGCCGTGCCTTTCCATCAATTCGTACATAGCCTCCTGGCCTTTTATGGGCCGTTTATTAGAGACTTTTCTGCTCATGTAATTATCGGTTACGGTTGTAAATAAAAACGCACACCGGGGCGACGCTATTTTTATCAGGGTAATAAGACTGTCATAATTAGCTATAAACCGCTCTTTTGAAAAATTAGCATCGTGCGTATCATTTACTCCAAGTGAAAAAATTACCAGGTCTGGAGGAATTGTAGCCAGCTCGTTTACAAATTCCTGGCACCGTAAATACGATGACGTACTTGCGCCATTCACACCAATGGCTGCATAATAAAATCCCGGGTTTGTATTATCAATACTAAACCCCCGTAACATGAAATCTTTAATGATTGTATCCTTCCGTAACAGGTTAAAATTGACAGAATCAATAAAGGTTTCAAAGTGAAATTCAGTGTATCCCAATTTTGGATTGTCCGTTCTTACGTAATGGAGGTCTTCCTGAACCGGAAGAGAAAATTCAAAACTTGGATTGAAATTATGGTAAAGCCTTAAAGAATTGAAGGTTTGATGATGATTATTTTTTAAAATTTTAAAACCGAACGTATTCGCGCTGTCATTGGTAATCCCAGCCATCCCGGCTAAACCAAGGTTGTCGCACATTTCCTTGGCAAGGGCGCTACGTTTTCGAACCCACTTCCCGGTTGTAAATGATTTGAAAAAATTAGGGCTGTTTGTTTTTACAATTCTAAAGGGGAAAATAAATGTTCCCCCGCCTTTAAAATTTCCCAGGCTTTGAAATCCGTCCATCAGTACTTCTGTCCAAAATCCTGCCTGAATGTGTGAACCTCCAAAATGAACAACAGTCACTTTATTTCGTTTGCCTTCGCGAAGCTCGTCAATCTTTTTATAAAATTTCATGATTTGGGAACTGTCCTTTGCCATGAAAATTCTGCTCTGATCGTAATTGATGAAGGTGTATTGCTGGGCATTTACACTGAAGGATGAAAGGAAAAAGACCACAAATAAAAAACCTGCGAACTTCTGAATTAATGCTTTTGCTATAGTGCCGTATTTTATCATTTATTTATCCTGGATCTAATTTTTACTTCTTTCTCGCAAACTCATTATAGTCATTCATCAATGAAGAATACAATAACACCGCGATTTTTCTCGCTCCCCCTGAACTGAAATGAATATAATCCTTTGCTCCAATTCCCTGCTCTACCCAGGCAAGCATACTGTTTCGGCCTCCCATGCAATTATACATATCAAAAAAAGCGCAATCCGTGTCAAAGGCCGACCGTTTTATTGCGTCACGTAAATTCTCTAATTGTGGGTGGGTTTGGTAATCTGCTCCAACCTTAATACTCATATCAGCAGGCCCAATCACTAAAATGGAAGCTTGTGGCGCCAGCTTTTTAATAGTCACAATTTGTGACTTCAGGTAATTGCCAAAACCATCCGCCTGTTCTTTGCTGGTGATATATGGCAGTGAATTCCCTCCAAACTGCAAAATGATTAAACGGGCATTGAGATAATCATAAAATTGTTTTAATTGCCCGAAATTGATCTGATTAAAAAATGTCCCGGAGCTTCCACGCAACCCGAAATTGTCTACCATTACCCCTTTATTTCCTTCCAGCGACACACCGTAAAAATCGGGGCTATCTTTACCTCTGAATTTGAACTCCTGTAACAGAGCTCCCTGGTTAAGGTTAAATTCTTTAATGTTAAAATTCCCGCCCGTGAGAAGTGAATCCGCGGCATTGAGTGTACCGTTTTCATACAGCTCCACATAGGTTTTGGTTTGAGCGCCACCATAAAATAACTTTATTTTTTTGTAGGCTGCTGCTTTTGGTCCTCCGTTTTTACTGGTCACTACTTTTACCCAAGCCGACTTAACCTGTGTTGTATCGGTAACCGGCGCGTAATTATAAAACCGCGTAATGTGTGCCAACGCGCCAAAATTATTATGTTTAACGCGCTTATCTTTTCCCGCGAAAACCGGATAACGGTCCCACCCGGGACTCCATGAAATTTTATTTACAACGCTTGGTGCCACTGGCATAAATGAAATTAAGCCGGGGCCTTCACCTCCAAACTGACTTTGTAATTTTAAGCGAAGGTAATCACTGATGCGGTCTCCTTCAATTTGCGAATCGCCATAATGTAAAATACGAATGCTCTTTTCTTCTTTTCCTATGTTTGCAAGTGAATTAAAAAAATTAGCCATCGCGCTCTTCGTCGCATTTTTGTACTGAATACTGGTATTAAGTTTAACTGTAGAGTCTTTGGTACTAAGTGGAATTGGTGGTAACGAATCAGTCGCAGTTTCACTTGCTTTATCTTCCGCATCGGCAAGGGCAACAATTTTTGATATATCCGTTTTTTCTGGTTTCTTCTCAAAGAATAAAGAAGTAAAAGTCGGGTATTGAATAAACAACCTTTCGCCCAGATAAATGCCTTTCTCGGGAAACACCAGGCTAATGAGGCCCAACATCGTAAATGTAAAGAACAAAAACAGCAAAGTATGAAACGGCTTATGCACTGTGGTAATTTTTGAATTAGCAAGATGCTAAATTGTTTGTACACTGTTCCCAAGGCAATAATTAGTTTTTCACAAAAAATGTGTAAAAACCCATGGTACATGAACTTTCATTAAATAACTTAATCCAAAAGAACATTCTTGACCAAAGACATAAAATATCTTAAAATCATATAAGTAAGAGCGGGTATAGGCTAAAAAAACACTTTAAATCATTGATTTTTAGGGAAAATCCCGTATTTTTGCAACCCCTTTAACACGTAAGAAAAATAACATGAACATATCTAAAAAAGACATCAACGCATTAACTGCCGAATTAAGTATCACTTTAGCTCCAGCAGATTACGAATCAAAAGTAGAAAATGCCATTAAAAAAGTGCAAAAACAGGCAGCTATGCCAGGATTCAGACCAGGAAAGGTACCCGTTGGATTAATTAAAAAGCAGCATGGAAAATCGATTTTAGTGGATGAGATTAATAAAATTCTGAATGAAACGCTTTATAATTACATCAACGAGAATAAGATTGAAATTTTAGGAAATCCAATGCCTAAAGAAGATAATAAAATTGATTTTGAAAATCAAACTGAGTGGACATTTAACTATGAATTAGGATTAAGTCCTCAGTTTGACGTCAAATTGGATAATTCGCAAACCTTTGTTTACAACACTGTAAAGATTGATGATGAATTAGTGGAGAAGTATCTGAAAGACGTAAAACGTAACTACGGTAAACCATCGAATCCTGAAGTGGCAGAAGCTAAAGATGTTCTTTACATTGATATTGTTGAATTAGATGCTGAAAACAACATTGTTCCGGGTGGAATTTTCAAATCAACCAGCATTGGAATTGACCGTCTCAAAAATGAATCGGCAAAAGCAAAATTAACAGGTGCTAAAAAAGAAGATAAAATCATTATTAACGCAAACGAACTTTACGATTCAGCAGTCGATAAATCGATTTCATTAGGTATTGATAAAGAATTAGCGGAAAGCTTTAATTCGAACTTACAGTTAACGGTACGCAATATTGCCCGTATGGAAGATGCCGAATTGAACCAGGAACTATTTGATAAATTATACGGTGCCGGTACTGTGAATTCTTTAGAAGAATTTAAAGAAAAAATTAAAGGTGAATTAGCACTTATGTTTGCGCAGGATACTGACCGTAAATTTGTGGAAGGTGTTGAAAAAACATTGGTTGAAAAATTAAACATTTCTTTACCGGATGATTTCTTAAAACGCTGGTTAATGGCTGTAAATGAAAAACCGTTAACTAAAGAACAACTCGAAGCTGAATATCCTTCCTATGCTAAGTCAATGCAGTGGAAACTCATCGAAAACAAAATCATTAAGAACAATAACATTGCAGTAACCGCAGAAGAAGCTAAGGAAGAAGCTGGACAATACGTTCGTTCGCAATTTGCACGTTACGGACAGGTTCCTGAAGAGAAAGAGGTGGCAAAAATTGTTGATGGCATCTTAAGCAAAGAACAAGAAGCTCAGAAGATTTTTGAAGGTTTGTATAGCAAAAAAGTATTGGATGTTTTAAAAACATCCTGTAAATTAGATACAAAAGAAGTAAGTTATAACGAGTTTTTCGGTATTAACGAGTAAAAGATATTGTTTTAAACAAATCCGGATAAAGCCAAAATAAAAAATGCAGGGAGTTTATATCACCAAGGCAGCAAAGTATTTACCTAACGAACCCATTTCTAATGAGGAGATGGAAGACTATTTAGGTATGATTGATGGTGTACCTTCTAAAGGGAAACGATTAACACTGCGTAACAATGGAATTAAAACCCGTTATTATTCCATTGACAAAACAGGGAAGTCTACACATACCAATGCAGAAATGGCTGCCCGAGCAATTGAAAAACTCACGGATGAGCATTTTAAAATTGATGATATTGAAATGCTTGCCTGCGGAACGGCTTCTCCTGATAACCACATGCCTTCGCATGCGGTAATGGTGCACGGAGAGCTTAAAAACAGCAAACCATTGGAATTAATTTCTCCGGCGGGATCCTGCTGCGCAAGCATGCAATCACTTAAAGCCGGTTACTTATCTATATTAGCGGGTAACACCTCGAACGCGGTAGTGAGTGGTTCGGAAAAACTTTCTTCGTTCATGCTGGCGTCTCATTTCGAAAAAGAAACCGAACGCTTAGCAGAGTTTGAACAAAATCCAATGATTGCGTTTGAAAAAGATTTCTTACGCTGGATGCTATCGGATGGAGCAGCTGCTTTGTTGCTTGAAAACAAACCCCGACCAGATTCTTTGAGTTTAAAAATTGAATGGCTTGAAATTCGTTCATATGCTAATCAATTGGAAACATGTATGTATGTTGGCTCCGAAAAAAATGAAGATGGTAGCATCAAAGGATGGAAAGAGTTTACGCCTGACGAATGGCTTGAAAAATCCATTTTTTCGTTTAAGCAGGACACTAAATTATTGGGACGAGAGATCGTTCCAACCGGCACCAAATACCTCAAGGAAATATTAGATAAGCGCGGATTCGATGTTACTACCATCGACTATTTTCTTCCGCACCTGTCATCTGAATTTTTCAGGTCTAAAATCGCTGATGAAATTTTAAAATATGACATTCAGATTCCTCAGGAAAAGTGGTTTACAAATTTGACGTCAACAGGAAACATTGGTTCGGCTTCTATCTTTATGATGGTAGAAGAATTAATGAATTCAGGGAAATTAAAAAAAGGCCAGAAAATCCTTCTCATGGTTCCTGAAAGCGCGCGGTTTACCTATGCCTACTGTTTACTAACAGTTTGCTGATTTTCCCAATTGAAATGAAAAAAGAAGAATTACCACAGGATCATTCTGCACTGAGCGGTGTAACCCGCGAAGTTTGTTATGTAAAAGACGCCAATGGTAAATACGTTTCTGACCTGAGCACAGGATGGGAAGTTAAAAAACAAGCGCTTGATAATGCCTGGGACGATATTAAAGAGCGCGTAGAAGAAGCCTCGTTAAAAGTAAGGAATGGCGAAGTAAGCCCCGTCTTTTACTTTATGGAACTTAAATTAATGGATCTTTCTGTATTATCAGGTTATACCGGTTTCTGGAAATGGACCATCAAACGTCATTTCAAGCCCTCTGTCTTCAAAACCCTGAGTGATTCCAAATTAAAAATCTACGCTAAAGTTTTTGACATTAGTATAGAAGAACTGAAAAACTTTAATGGAAAAACTAATTCTTCCTTATAACCACATTCAAACCGCGCATTGTGAAAACGGCGTAGCTACAGGACTTTTACGGCACCATGGACTGGAATTTATGACCGAACCGCTCATGTTTGGGCTTGGATCTGGCATTTTTTACATTCATATTCCCTACCTGATGGTAAACGGCGGGCCTGCGGTTTCGTACCGAAGTATGCCGGGCTGGATTTTTAGCAGGGCCAGTAAACTTTTAGGAATTAAAGTGAATCGCAAAAAATTCAGCAGCGAAAAAGAAGCATACGAATACCTGAACAAACAAATTAAACTTGGCAACCCGGTTGGATGCCAGGTTGGTGTGTTTAATTTACCGTATTTTCCCTCTGAATACCGCTTTCATTTCAATGCCCATAATTTAGTGGTGTACGGCAAAGAAAATGGTAATTACCTGGTAAGTGATCCTGTAATGGAAACAGTGACTAGTTTATCGGAAGACGACATGCTGAAGGTGCGTTTTGCGAAAGGACCTTTGGCGCCGAAAGGACACGTATATTATCCCGAAAATGTGAAGCCGGTATCCAAGGAACATTTGCAGAAGGTTATCTATAAATCCATTCGCCGTTCAGCATTTGACATGTTGAGTATTCCTGGTCCGATTGTAGGTGTAGACGGTATTCGTTACACAGCAAGACAAGTGAGAAAATGGCGTGAAAAATTGGGCCCGCGTAAAGCAGGATTATACCTGGGCCAGATTGTTCGAATGCAGGAAGAAATTGGAACCGGGGGTGGTGGATTCAGGTTTTTATATGCCGCATTTTTAGAACAAGCTAGTGAAATAACAGGTAACACCAAACTTTTGAAAATCTCTGATGAATTTACGAAAGCAGGAGATTTATGGAGAGCCAGCGCTGTTAATATGGGTAGGATTTATAAAGGTCGCCTAAACGATCAAAAAGATTTTAACGAGAGCGCCAACATGCTGGATGAAATTGCAGAAATTGAACGGGCTGCATTTAAAGAGTTGCGGAAGATTAAAGGTATTTAATCCCTAACCTGAAATTGATTCAGGGTTTCGAGATGCTGAGTCGAGTTCAGCATGCCAAATCCAAAATAACTTAGTTAGAATTACAAAAGTTAAGAAGTTCCGTTGATAAATCCAACTTCTTAGTTCAATCTGTTACACAACACGGAGTCGAAATGCGACAAAAGTACTTACCTATTTATTCAAAACAATCTTCTCACGTTTCACAATCCGATCATTCTGATATACATTGACAAAGTAAATACCATTAGCAAAATCATCTAAATGCAATGTATGAGTAAAGTTAGTTGGAACTTCGCCTAATAATATTTTCCCATCAACAGAAATTACCTCAATTTTTTGTAAGCCTGCTTTTGATTTAATTGTTAATGAGCCGTTTGTTGGATTTGGGCTAATTGAAATTATATTGCCATTTAATTCAAAGACATCAACACTTGCACCAATGGCTAATAAGGTTCCACTACCGGAGGTTAAAGGAGAAATTAAGCCTGACGTTTCTGACTTATACGCCTGTACTAAACCCACATTTAATACTTCGTCTGTTGTTAAACTCGATAAGATTCTATAATGTAACACAGCAATTAATCCGCTTCCACTCACATTATTATTTACGGTATGTGTAGTTGCAGTAAATAAATAGTTACCCAGGAAATCCAGTTTCCTGAAATGCAAATTTTGATTTGCATTATTAATAAATGAAGCCGGATACTCTATCCAAATTGAATTAGACTCAATTAATGTATGATCAAAGCTTACAGTAAATGCTATACCATTAATATCATTAACCGGCGTTGCAGTTTCCCCTAAATAAACCGATGCAGTTCCCCAATTTCCTTTAGCAACGAATGGCTGGTCCGGAATAACACTTAATTCAGCTACCGTAGCTACCTGTGCGTTTGGCCTGAATGAGTGGGTTAATCCATAATTATTAAAAATAGCCAATGTATCATCATCATTGATTGTCCCATCTCCATTACAATCGCTGTGGTTTACATTTTTCCCATTGGTGATAGTTCCTGCCCAATTATTAGAATAAAACGATTGCCATGTATTACTTAAACCTGTTGGCCGCACAGGCCCGGATTGTAAATAATGCAAGCCTAATTCTAATATATCCAGGTAATCGGCCCAGCCATCACTATTTGCATCTCCTGGCCACACATCCTGGCAGGAGCTGTCCATTACTACACTAACAGTTTGTGTATTGCTACAGTTGTTAATATCCTCTCCAGTTACTGTGTAGGTACTTGTTACTGTAGGAGTAATTGAAATACTTGAGCCTGTAACTCCTGTACTCCAGGTATATGTATTGGCACCTCCCGAACTTAATTGTATGCTACTTCCTTCACATATAGTAGCACTTGATGAAGCAGTAATTGTAGGCGTCAAATTAACCACAATTATACTAACTGCTCCAACATTATCTTCGCAAGCGTTTGCATCTGTTCCTGTCACTGTCACAGTTGTATTACTCATAGGATTCGTAATAATATTACTTCCACTACTAAACGTATAAGTACTGGCGCCCACCGGGCTTATTGTAAAACTTTCAGTACTGCAAATGGTTCCACTATTAACTGTAATCGTTGGTGTTGGATTCACAACAACAGAGCAGATTGATGTGCCTGTAACCGCACACGTTAGTGAACCTAAAGCAGTAATTGTATAACTTGTTGTAACCGATGGAGAAACTACAGCGCTACCACCGCTATAAGAATATGTCGATGCCCCTGAAGGAGTGATCGTAAAGCTGGTTCCGTTACATATAGTTCCACTATTAACGGCAACAGTTGTTGGAAATGAAGCGCTTACAGACGCATTACTGATAGCAGTATTTATACAACCAAATGAATCGGCCCCGGTAACCGTATACGAAGAATTGACGGTTGGTGCTACCGTATTACTTCCGGTACTATACACATAAGTCACTCCTCCCGTAGGCGTCATGGTATATGCGCCTCCTATGCAAACATTTTCACTATTTACTGAAATAGTTGGCAAAGGACGCACTGTTACCGAACTGATCGCTGTATCAATGACACATCCATTCAAATCGAATCCTGTAACCGTATAGGTTGAAGTCACCGTTGGCACAACCATAGTCGAACCATTGCTGTAAGCATAAACATTAGCGCCGGATGGTTCCATCATAAAAATATTGCCAGTACATATCGTCCCGCTATTAACCGTTATCATTGAACTAGTTGGAGTTGACAACACTACCGCAGCAGTTTTTGAATCTACGCAGCCATTACCAGGTGATATTTCACCTGAAACAGTATATGTAGTACTGGTGGCAGGCACAGTTATGCTATTTGCATTTGCACCTGTATTCCATGTATACGTAGTTGCACCTACAGCTGTAAGTGTGGCAGGAATACCGGGACATGCCGTAACACTATTTACGGTTAATAGAGGAATGGGAAGTACCGTAACGGAAAAAGTTTTTGAGGATGAACACTGTCCCTGATTTGTGCCATAAACTACATATGTTTGATTACTTGAAGGATTAACTGTATAAGTAGTTGTATAAACACCGACGGCCCATTGATATGTATCTGCTCCGCTGACAGTAAATGTTATTGGTACATTAGCACATGTAATCGTTGGGCCGGCAACAGTCAATGTCGGTGATACTATAGGAGTTATCTGTACTGTATTACTTATTACACCGCAACCATTTGTGGCATTAATAGTATAAACCGTTTGAGATGCAGGGAAAGGATTTACATAAAAATAACCGGGGCCAACACCACTTGTTGTAATTACTTCCGGTTGCGGAGAAGAAAAAACACAATTATTTCCATTCAGATTCAAAGAAGGATTGGCGTCGGAACAAGCCGTATAAGAGCTGGCTGGCATTGTGAAATTTGGTAAAACACTGGCAACTATAACTTGCTTATTAAAATTTGACGAACAGCTACTCCCGCTCCATAAGGCGTTAACACTGTAAGTTGTCGTTACAGTAGGTGAAACTACCACGCTTTGACTTGCTGAAGAATTAAACCAGGTGTTCGAAGAGGCCCCAACTACAGTAAGCGTTGCGGACTGACCTGTACAAATTGGATAAGACGGATTTACAGATACTGATACAGGATTAGAAATTACCGAAATCGATTGAGACGCTGTATTCTTGCACCCATTTCCATCAGCACCGATAACGGTATAGGTATTACCTACAGTAGGAACAAAGCTTACGTTATTTGTAATTCCTCCTGTCCAGGTATAACTTGTTGCGCCACCACCATATAAGTAAACAGAGCTTCCGGCACAAATTGTTCCACTGGGCTGACTACAATTTGCCGTAACCACGGGAACTGGATTAACTGTAACCGTAAATACAACTTGTTTTATTCCACAACTGGCTGTTGAAGCAGTCAATGTATAAGTAGTAGTCACCGAAGGTTTTAAAGTAACGGAATTTGTTAATGAGCCTGTACTCCAGGTGTAACTTGTGGCTCCTGTCCCGGTAACGGTGATGCTATCTCCCAAACAGTATTTTAAACCAGGCTTGTTATGAGTGATTTTAATATTACCCAATACTTTCACACTATCTGAGGTATTTACTACGCAGCCATTAGCAGTTGCATGACTCACTATGTAATTTGCACTTACAGAAGGTGTGACCACAATTGAACTGGTTGTTGCTCCGGTATTCCAGGTGTAGGATGGGGCTCCGGAAGCAGTAAGAGTGGCAGAATTACCAATACAAAACTGATTGTTACCAGTTGTTATACTTAACGTTGGAACGGGATAAAGATTAGCGGTATAGTTAGTTGTTGCTAAACAGCCATACGCATTTACTCCCGTTAATTTATAAACAGTTGCCACAGTGGGATACGATTTAAAATTTGGATTGTAGCTTACTACAGTAGGTGTGCCTGGACCTATAGCTGTCCAGGTATAATTGGAAGCTCCGGTCGCAGACAAATTAATTTCGGATCCCGAACAAACAATAGCGGGCGAAGCAGTAGCTGTTATAGTAGGGCTGGTTCCAATACTGAATGTGACGGCCGATGTATTGGAACAGGCTGCCGATTTATTCATCATTAAATTATAAACTCCCGGCTGAGTTACAGATACACTTTGGGTAGTGAGTCCGTTAATTGCACCTCCCGACCAGGAAAAACTGGTTGCGCCAACTAATGGTGCAGTTATTCTGACCGTATCTATATTGCATATACTTATAGAAGACTGCGCCTGAATTAAATTATAAAGATTTCCATTTACAGTAACATTAGACGGCGTGAATACATTATTGCACAAAGAAGCGTCAATATATGCATACCCGGTGTGCGCCCCCTGACTTAAGTCACAACCAGATACAAGAACTTCAATAGTAATATTTGTCCCTACAAAGGTTGAAAGATCATATGAAACTGTATTCCAGTTTTTATATTCATATTGATTGAATGTTAAAAAGCTTGGGTCTCCGCTGCTGCAGGATGCACTGCCAACAATTGTATTAATATAGGCTCCCGGAATAACATTTCCTGAATTATCTTTGAGAGTAAAATTGAAATAAGGCTGCTCATTGCAGGGATGACCACCATTTTCCATAACCAAAGCGTAACTAAACGCCAATGAGGATGCCGAATTAACAAGATAGGTTTGGTTTAATTTATAGGTGTACCCCCCAAAAGAAGTACGGCCAAATCTTAAGAAATTTCCACCTAAAGGTGATGTCATAGATATGGGAACAGTGTTCTTTTCTGTCGATCCCGGCAACATTACAGAGTACTCAGTAGATGCAGCATAAGAATACACTGTGTGGAACTGAGAGTCCGCATTTCCTCCCTCCTGTAAAGTCCAGCCATTTAAGTTGCCTGAACCAAAATCCAAATTTACAGGTTGAGAAATACCAAGTATGGAAAAAGTACAATAAAAACAGAATAAGACGATTTTTTTCATGCAATAAATTATATAACAAATATACCCCAATTATTCTCAGGCAATCTACCATTAAACGGATTTTTAGCACATTTCCATGAAACAAAAAACCCCGATATTTCTACCGGGGTTTTAATTTTATTATTGAGATTATTGTTTACACTTCGACTTCGCTCAGTGTGACAAAATTGATTAAGCTTCTTCTTCGATCTCTTCTTTTGATGCCATTAAGCGTTCGTACTCTTCTTTACTTCCAACAACGATTTTCTCGTATTGACGTAAACCTGTACCAGCCGGAATTAAATGTCCAACAATTACGTTTTCTTTTAATCCTTGTAATGTATCTACTTTTCCGTTTACTGCTGCTTCGTTTAATACTTTGGTTGTTTCCTGGAACGATGCCGCAGAGATCCAACTGTTAGTTTGTAACGATGCTCTTGTAATACCTTGTAAGATCGGAGTTGCCGTTGCAGGAACTGCATCACGTGCTTCAACCAGTTTTAAGTCTTTACGACGTAATACGGAGTTTTCATCACGCAATTTACGAGCTGTAACAATTTGTCCACGTTTCAGGTTTTCTGAATCACCTGGCTCAACAATAACCTTCTTACCATATAAGTTGTCATTTTCTTCCATGAAATGGATTTTGTTGATCAACTGTAACTCCAAGAAAGACGTGTCACCCGGATCTTCGATTTGAACTTTACGCATCATCTGACGAACGATCGTTTCGAAGTGCTTATCATTCAGTTTCTGACCTTGTAAGCGGTAAACCTCCTGGATCTCATTCACTAAATATTCCTGAACTGCTGTAGGGCCTTTGATTGCTAAGATATCTCCAGGAGAAGTCGCGCCATCAGATAATTGCTCACCTGCTTTCACAAAATCATTTTCCTGCACAAGGATATGTTTAGATAAAGACACTAAGTAACGGTGTTGCTCACCAGTTTTAGCTTCTACAATCACTTCACGGTTACCACGCTTGATTTTACCAAAAGTAACGATACCGTCAATTTCAGAAACCACAGCTGGATTAGATGGGTTACGTGCTTCGAATAATTCCGTTACACGAGGTAAACCACCGGTGATATCTCCTGTTTTACCAGTAACACGCGGGATCTTCACTAAAATCTGACCTAACTCTACTTTTGCACCTTCGTTTACAACGATGTGCGCGCTGATAGGTAAGTTATAGGTTTTTAAAGCTTCGCCTTTCTTGTCAACAATTCTGATTAACGGAGATAACGTTTTGTCCCTGCTCTCGATAATTACTTTCTCACGGAAACCGGTTTGTTCATCCGATTCTTCACGGTAAGTAACGTTTTCTTTAATTCCTTCGTACTCTACAGCGCCTGCGAATTCAGAAACGATAACCGCGTTATATGGATCCCAGTCACAAATTACATCACCTTTTTTCACTTTCGCGCTTGGTTTGATGTATAACTGCGAACCGTAAGGAATATTTCCAGTGGTTAATGTAATTCCTGTGTTTGCATCAACGATACGAACCTCAGTAGAACGGCCGATTACAACATTGGCTTTAGTACCATCCGGGTTTGTACGTTCAACAGTACGTAATTCATCAATTTCAGCGATACCATCGTATTTCGCTACATAACTAGACGATGCAGCCGTATTTGATGCAGTACCCCCAACGTGGAATGTACGTAATGTTAACTGTGTACCTGGTTCACCGATGGACTGTGCAGCAATTACACCAACTGCCTCACCTAACTGAACCTGACGGCCATTAGATAAGTTACGTCCGTAACATTTTGCACAAACACCTAATCTTGATTCACAGGTTAATACCGAACGGATTTCAACAGATTCAATTGGTGACTTTTCAATTACGCTTGCAACATCTTCATCAATCATTTCACCACCGGTTACAATTAAGTCACCAGTTGTTGGATGATATAAATCATTTAATGAAATACGTCCTAAAATTCTGTCAGATAATGATTCAACGATATCGTCATTGTTTTTCAATGCCATAGCCGTTAATCCACGTAATGTACCACAATCTTCTTCGTTGATAATCACGTCTTGAGCAACGTCAACCAAACGACGGGTTAAGTAACCAGCATCCGCTGTTTTCAACGCCGTATCCGCTAAACCTTTACGGGCACCGTGGGTTGAAATAAAGTATTCTAAAATGGATAAACCTTCACGGAAATTAGATAATACAGGGTTCTCAATAATGGAAGCCGTTGTATCACCTGCTTTCTGTGGCTTAGCCATCAAACCACGCATACCACTTAACTGCTTAATCTGTTCTTTAGATCCACGGGCACCAGAATCCAACATCATGTATACTGAGTTGAAACCTTGCTTATCTGTGCTTAACACGTCCATTACCTTCTTGGTAACTTTTGAGTTAGCATGTGTCCAGATGTCAATTACCTGATTGTAACGCTCGTTGTTAGTAATGAATCCCATTGCATAGTTATTCATTACTTCTTCAACCTGCGCACGTGCATCTTTGATGATTTTGAATTTCTCATCCGGAGTTTCAATATCACCTAAGTTAAATGATAATCCTCCACGGAAAGCTGTTTTAAATCCTAAATCTTTGATATCATCCAGGAACTTGGCAGTTTTAGCCATACCTGTTTTCTTAACCACCATCCCGATAATATCACGAAGCGATTTCTTGGTCAACAATTCGTTGATGTAACCTACTTCATGCGGAACAACCTGGTTAAACATAACACGACCAACGGTTGTGTCGATGATTTTTGTCACCAATTTATCGCCATCCAGCGCGTTTGTTACGCGGATTTTGATTTGCGCGTGAATATCCACCTGCTTTTCATTTAAAGCAATGTTTACTTCTTCAGCGCTATAGAAAACTTTTCCTTCACCTCTTACCGCATCATTAGGCAGGTTCTTTTTAGATTTAGTTAAATAGTATAAACCTAAAACCATGTCCTGAGATGGAACCGCAACCGGTGCACCGTTAGATGGATTTAAAATGTTATGAGATGCAAGCATTAAGATCTGAGCTTCCAAAACTGCGGCATGTCCCAATGGAACGTGTACCGCCATTTGATCCCCGTCGAAATCGGCGTTGAATGCCGAACAAACTAATGGGTGTAACTGGATCGCTTTTCCTTCGATTAATTTTGGCTGGAAAGCCTGGATACCTAACCTGTGCAATGTTGGTGCACGGTTTAACATCACAGGGTGTCCTTTCAAAACGTTCTCTAAAATATCCCAAACGATTGGCTCTTTCTTATCTACAATTTTCTTTGCAGACTTAACCGTTTTCACGATACCACGCTCAATCATTTTACGAATGATAAATGGTTTGAAAAGCTCTGCAGCCATTTCTTTTGGTAAACCACATTCGTGTAATTTCATTTCAGGCCCAACAACAATTACCGAACGAGCCGAGTAATCCACACGCTTACCTAATAAGTTCTGACGGAAACGTCCTTGCTTACCTTTTAATGAATCTGATAACGATTTTAACGCCCTGTTTGATTCAGTTTTAACTGCGTTTGATTTACGGGAGTTGTCGAATAATGAATCAACCGACTCCTGTAACATACGCTTTTCGTTACGTAAAATTACATCCGGTGCTTTGATCTCGATCAAACGCTTTAAACGGTTGTTACGGATTATTACACGACGGTATAAATCATTTAAATCGGATGTCGCAAAACGGCCACCATCCAATGGAACTAACGGACGCAATTCCGGTGGAATAACCGGTACTGTTTTAATGATCATCCATTCAGGACGATTTTCAATATGTCCTTGTGCTGAACGGAACGCTTCAATTACCTGCAAACGTTTCAAGGCTTCGTTTTTACGTTGCTGAGAAGTTTCGGTATTTGCTTTGTGACGTAATTCGTAAGATAAATCATCTAACTGTAAACGGGATAATAAATCCTGAAGTGCCTCAGCACCCATTTTAGCGATGAATTTATTAGGATCGTTATCATCCAATAAATGGTTATCTTTTGGTAAAGTCTCAACCAGGTTCAGGTACTCTTCTTCCGTTAAGAAGTCTAAGTACTGTGTTCCGTTTTGAGCGGCTGTACCGGCATTAATTACTACGTAACGTTCGTAGTAAATGATCATATCCAGTTTTTTGGTAGGTAAGCCCAATAAGTAACCAATTTTATTTGGTAATGAACGGAAATACCAGATATGTGCAACTGGCACCACTAAATTAATATGGCCCATGCGCTCACGACGCACTTTTTTCTCAGTTACTTCAACTCCACAACGGTCGCAGATAATTCCCTTGTAACGAATACGCTTGTATTTCCCGCAGTGGCATTCGTAATCTTTAACCGGCCCAAAAATACGCTCACAAAACAAACCATCTCTCTCTGGTTTGTAAGTACGGTAATTGATGGTCTCTGGTTTTAGAACCTCGCCAGAACTACGCTGAAGAATAGTTTCGGGAGAAGCTAAACTAATCGTGATCTTGGAGAAGTTCGATTTTACTTTGTTATCTTTTCTTAAAGCCATTTTTTTGCTTTTTGGTTTTAGTGATAATAAAAATTCTTTTACTTATTTCCTTTGTTGACTTCGAGTTTCTCAGCCAACAAAGGATTAAAGTGTTTCTTAGTCAAGTGTTACATCCAATGCCAATCCACGTAATTCGTGCATCAATACATTAAATGATTCAGGGATACCCGGAGCAGGAATGTTTTCGCCTTTTACAATTGCCTCGTAAGCTTTTGCACGGCCCATCACGTCATCCGACTTGATAGTTAATAATTCCTGTAACACGTTTGCAGCACCATAAGCTTCTAATGCCCAAACCTCCATCTCACCAAAACGCTGACCACCAAACTGTGCTTTACCACCAAGAGGTTGCTGCGTAATCAATGAATAAGGTCCGATAGAACGTGCGTGCATCTTATCATCAACCATGTGACCTAATTTTAACATGTAGATGATACCTACAGTTGCCGGTTGGTCAAAACGTTCGCCAGTGCCACCATCAATTAAGTATGTACGGCCATACTGAGGAATACCTGCTTTTGTAGTGTACTCATCAATTTGTTCCATAGACGCACCATCGAAAATAGGTGTGGAGAACTTCAAACCTAATTCTTTACCAGCCCATGCCAATACTGTTTCATAAATCTGTCCGATGTTCATACGGGATGGTACACCTAATGGATTTAAAACAATATCAACCGGAGTTCCATCATCAAGGAATGGCATGTCTTCGTCTTTTACAATACGAGCTACAATACCTTTATTTCCATGACGACCAGCCATCTTATCACCTACTCTTAACTTACGTTTCTGAGCGATGTAAACTTTAGCTAATTGAACAATACCATTTGGTAACTCATCACCTACAGTAATTTGGAATTTCTCACGCTTGTACTGACCTAAGAAATCATTATACTTGATCATGAAGTTGTGTAACAAACGCTCAATTTGCTCATTCTTATCTTTATCGGTTGTCCAGTTTCCAGGATTCACCTCAGAGAAATCAATTTTCTCTAATAATTTTTGAGTAAACTTAGTTCCTTTAGTAATAACTTCTTCACCTAAGATATTATGAACACCCTGAGATGTACGGCCATTTACCAATTCAAATAATTTTTCAATTAATTGGTATTTGATATTAGCAACCGCTTTGTGATGATCAGCATCCAGTTTTTCAACTAATGGTTTTTCATCCGCTTTTTGCTTTTTATCTTTTATAGCACGTGAGAATAATTTTTTATCAACGATAACGCCTTTAATTGATGGAGACACGCGTAAAGAAGCGTCTTTCACATCACCGGCTTTATCACCAAAGATGGCGCGTAATAATTTTTCTTCAGGAGACGGATCTGTTTCACCTTTTGGAGTAATTTTTCCAATTAAGATATCACCTTCCTTAACCTCAGCACCAACACGGATAATACCTTTTTCATCCAGGTCTTTGGTTGCTTCTTCACTTACGTTAGGAATATCCGGAGTTAATTCTTCCATTCCACGTTTTGTGTCACGCACTTCTAAAGAATATTCATCAATGTGGATCGATGTAAAAATATCGTCACGAATGATTCGTTCAGAAATTACGATCGCATCCTCAAAGTTATAACCTTTCCAAGGCATGAACGCTACTTTTAAGTTACGCCCTAAAGCTAATTCACCTTTGTCGGTAGCATAACCATCACATAATACCTGACCTTTTACCACTTTATCACCTTTCTTAACGATTGGTTTTAAGTTCATACAGGTACTCTGGTTAGTTTTCTGGAATTTAGTTAATTTATAAGTTCTAACATCACCCTCAAATGATACCAGCTTCTCATCGTTGCTTCTGTTGTAACGGATAACAATTTCTCTTGCGTCAACATATTCAACAACACCATCACCTTCCGCATTGATCAATACACGGCTATCTTCTGCCACACGGGCTTCAATACCTGTACCAACAATTGGTGCTTCAGGACGCATTAATGGAACTGCCTGACGTTGCATGTTCGATCCCATCAGGGCACGGTTAGCATCGTCATGCTCAAGGAACGGAATTAAAGATGCCGCAATGGATGCAATCTGGTTTGGCGCAACATCCATTAAATGGATTTTGTTTGGCTCTAAAACCGGGAAATCACCTTCATAACGGGCAGTAACTTTATCATGAATAAAGTTCCCTTTTTCATCTAATTCAGCACTTGTCTGAGCAATATTTTTCTGATCTTCTTCTTCAGCGGTTAAATAAGTAATTCCTTTATTTACATCCACTTTTCCGTTATTTACTGTACGGAAAGGCGTTTCAATGAATCCTAATTTGTTCACTTTCGCGAAAACGCATAAAGATGAAATCAAACCAATGTTTGGTCCTTCCGGAGTTTCAATAGTACAAAGACGACCGTAATGAGTGTAGTGAACGTCACGCACCTCGAAACCTGCACGCTCACGGGATAAACCTCCTGGCCCCAATGCCGAAAGACGACGCTTGTGCGTAATCTCCGATAACGGGTTGGTTTGATCCATGAACTGTGATAACTGGTTAGTTCCAAAGAAAGAATTAATTACAGATGATAATGTTTTAGCATTGATCAAATCGGTTGGAGTAAATACCTCGTTGTCACGTACGTTCATACGCTCACGGATAGTACGCGCCATACGCGCTAAACCAACACCAAACTGAGAGAACAATTGCTCACCAACTGTACGTACACGACGGTTAGATAAGTGATCGATATCATCCACATCCGTTTTTGAGTTAATTAATTCGATCAAATATTTCATGATCAAAATAATATCTTCTTTGGTTAATACACGGATATTCATAGGAATATCAATGCCTAACTTCTTGTTGATACGGAAACGGCCTACTTCACCTAAATCATAACGTTTATCCGAGAAGAACAACTTGTCGATTACACCACGCGCTGTTTCTTCATCTGGTGGCTCAGCATTACGAAGCAAACGGTAGATATACTCAATCGCTTCTTTTTCTGAGTTAGTAGAATCTTTTTGTAAAGTATTGTAGATAATGGCAAAGTCCGCAGTATTAACGTCTTCTTTATGCAAGATAATAGATTTAACACCGGCATCAGCAATTAAGTCAATGTGGTTGTCATCTAAAATTGTTTCACGGTCTAAAATAACTTCGTTACGCTCGATTGAAACTACCTCTCCGGTATCTTCATCCACGAAATCCTCGATCCATGTTTTTAAAACACGTGCAGCCAGCCTGCGACCAACTTCACGTTTTAAACCAGCTTTTGAAACTTTCACTTCATCAGCTAAACCAAAAATTTCTAAAATTTGTTTATCGCTTTCAAAACCAATAGCACGTAATAACGTGGTAACTGGCAATTTTTTCTT
Source organism: Bacteroidota bacterium (assembly GCA_029237825.1). Classification (GTDB taxonomy): domain Bacteria; phylum Bacteroidota; class Bacteroidia; order B-17B0; family Aurantibacillaceae; genus UBA4416. The sequence continues at coordinate 123,209 of JAQZBQ010000006.1, forward strand.
ACGATCGATATAGGCGTACATCACGTTGTTGATGTCGGTAGCAAATTCAATCCAGGAACCTTTGAAAGGAATAACACGAGCACTATATAATTTAGTACCATTGGCGTGACGGCTTTGGCCGAAGAACACGCCCGGCGAACGGTGTAACTGGGAAACAATAACACGTTCAGCACCATTGATCACAAATGATCCTTTAGGTGTCATGTACGGGATTGTTCCCAGGTAAACGTCCTGCACGATGGTTTCAAAATCTTCATGTTCAGGATCGGTACAGTAAAGCTTTAACTTAGCTTTTAACGGCACCGAATAAGTTAAACCACGGCTGATACACTCTTCAAGTGCGTAGCGTGGCGGATCAACGAAATAATCCAAAAATTCCAACACGAAATTATTTCTCGCATCAGAGATAGGAAAGTTTTCGGCAAATACACGGAATAAGCCTTCGTTCTTACGGTTATCCGGTGTGGTTTCTAATTGAAAGAAATCCTGGAAGGATTTCACTTGTATATCCAGAAAATCAGGATACTCAATCGGAAATTTGTTTGAAGAGAAATTAATTCTCTGTGATTTTTTAATTGCTGTAGCCAATGTAATGAAGTTTATTAGTTAGTATTCTAAAAGAGTTACGCCATTCTTTAACCGCTTTTGGAGCACCATCAACTAAGTCTTTAGCTTCTTTCAAACCTAAACCAGTTAAGTCTTTTACAACTTTAACTACACCTAATTTTGCTGCACCAGCTTCAACTAAAATTACATCGAAAGATGTTTTAGCTGCTGCTGCGTCTCCGCCTGCTGCACCACCACCTGCTACAACTACTGCTGCTGCTGGCTCGATACCATACTCGTCTTTTAATACTGTTGCTAATTCCTGAACTTCTTTAACTGTCAGGTTTACTAATGTTTCAGCGATTGCTTTTACGTCTGCCATTTTATTATTAGTTTAATTTTGCACCCATCACGCGTTGGATAGGAGCTTGTAACAAGCCAATGATGTCTCCGATTAATTCGTTTTTCGATTTTAATCCTGCTAAAGCTTCCAATTTATCGTCACCGATAAAAATCATCTCTTCAACATAAGCTGCTTTTAATTGAGGTTTATCACCACCTTTGCGGAACTCTTTAATTAATTTAGCAGGTACATTTGATGTGTCTGTTAAAATTAAAGCAGTCTGGCCTTTTAATGCAGGGATAAGTTCAGCTAGTTTGCTGTCGTTTGCACGCTCTAAAGCTTTCGCTAATAAAGTGTTTTTAACAACGGACATGCTTACTTTCTTATCATAGCAAGAACGGCGTAATTGATTAACCTTTTCTACTGACAAAGAAGAACAATCAGCTAAATAGATCTTGTTATTGTCATTTAAAATGGCAACTAGTCTATCTATTTCCTGTGTTTTTTCTTGTTTGTTCATACTGATAGAATTTGTTTAAATTAATTAAATGATTTGGTGTCGATTTGAATACCTGCACTCATTGTGCTGCTCATGTACACTGATCTAACATATGTACCTCTCGCAGAAGACGGTTTTAATTTCACGATCGCATTTAAAACTTCCATTGCGTTCTCAGTTAATTTCTGAGCATCGAATGATGCACGGCCAATTCCTGTGTGAACGATACCAGCTTTATCTACTTTGAAATCAATTTTACCACCTTTTGAGTCAGAAACGGCTTTACCAACATCCATGGTAACTGTTCCTGTTTTTGGGTTAGGCATTAATCCGCGAGGACCTAAAACACGACCTAAAGCACCAACTTTACCCATTACTGAAGGCATAGTGATGATTACGTCTACGTCTGTCCATCCACCTTTGATTTTTTCGATGTATTCGTCTAATCCAACGTAGTCAGCACCTGCTGCTTTAGCTTCCGCTTCCTTATCAGGGGTAACGATTGCCAAAACGCGCAAAGTTTTACCTGTACCGTGAGGTAAGGTAACGGTGCCACGTACCATTTGATTAGCTTTACGAGGATCAACTCCTAAACGGATCGCAAGATCCACGGACGCATCAAATTTAGTAGTGGTAATATCTTTCACCACTTTTGAAGCTTCAGCAACAGTGTATGCTTTGCTCGCATCGAACTTAGCGTCTGCTGCTTTTCTTTTTTTAGTTAACGTTGCCATTTTTTAAAGCTTGTTATTGATTAATAATTAATTTAATTAAGGCTTTACAGGTGCCTCGCCTGTGGTGGTAATTCCCATACTACGGGCAGTACCCGCAACCATTGACATAGCAGATTCAATTGTAAAACAGTTCATGTCTACAATTTTATCCTGTGCGATGGTACGAATCTGATCCCAGGAAATGGAACCAACTTTTTTACGGTTGCTTTCCCCTGAACCTTGCTTAACTTTGGTTGCCTCTAAAATCTGAACTGCTACAGGTGTACGCTTGATAATGAAATCAAACGTTTTGTCAACGTAAACATTGATCAATACAGGTAATACCTTACCTGCTTGTTCCTGGGTTCTTGCATTGAACTGCTTGCAGAACTCCATAATGTTTACACCTTTTGCACCTAATGCAGGACCAATCGGAGGCGACGGGTTAGCAGCTCCACCTTTAATTTGAAGCTTTACAATTGCTGATAACTCTTTTGCCATTTTTTTGTTTTTATTTATTTGTTTATCCGAAAAGCAATCAATGGCTCATCATCTTTTGCTTTTCATTTATATTGGGGCTTTCATTTCGGGAGATTACTTTGAGTTGGAAGCAGCAAAGCGTCTCATATTCCCTGATTACTAACCGTCAATTCCCTTTTATTCTCTTTCTACTTCCCCGAAGCTTAATTCAACAGGTGTTTTACGTCCAAAAATTTTAACCGTAACTTTAATTTTCTTCTTCTCGTCGTTAATTTCCTCAATCGTTCCATTAAATCCGTTGAATGGCCCATTAATTACTTTAACAGATTCACCAACCACGTAATTGCTGGTTACGGTACTTGCTGCTTCAGTTAACTCATCCACTTTTCCTAAAATACGGTTAACTTCAGATAAACGCATTGGAACAGCCTCTCCACGCTTTGTTTCTCCGAGGAAACCGATAACGCCGGTAATATTTTTAATGATGTGTGTTATTTCACCCACTAAAGCAGCCTCAATTAAAACATAGCCAGGGTAAAAAGAACGCTCCTTCTGAATTTTCTTTCCATTACGAATCTGAATAAATTTTTCAGTCGGAATTAAAACCTGCGATACATAATCATTTAATTTTAAACGATTAATCTCTACTTCAATATATTGTTTAACCTTCTTTTCCTGCCCGCTGATAGCACGTACTACGTACCACTTTTTTACAATCGAAGAAGAATCTTTATTTACTGTTTCAGCCATTTTGTATTGCGAAAAATTATAAATTATTTACCATCTGGTAAGCCAACTCCATTAACTTACTAAAACCTAAATCCATTCCCCAAACTACCAAACCGATTATTGTAGATGCCACCATAACCAGGATTGCGCTACTTTGAAGCTCAGGCCAGGTAGGCCAGGTTACTTTGTTAAATAACTCGTCCTTCGTTTCTTCTATGTATGTTCCAAATTTGCTCATAATTCAATTTTTTTATTGCACGGGCGGAGAGATTCGAACTCCCATCTGCGGTTTTGGAGACCGTAATTCTACCCTTGAACTACGCCCGTAAAGCCATTTATATTAAATAACAAAATGGCTGAGCCTTTCGGCAAGCCATTTTGTTAAGCATTGAGTTTTATAATTACTCAAGGATTTCAGTTACCTGACCTGCACCTACAGTACGGCCACCTTCACGCATCGCGAAACGTAAACCTTTGTCCATTGCTACAGCTGAATGTAATTCAACCGTAATAGTAACGTTATCACCTGGCATAACCATTTCACGTCCTGCCTCTAAAGTGATCTCTCCAGTTACGTCAGTTGTACGTAAGTAGAATTGAGGACGGTATTTGTTATGGAATGGAGTGTGACGTCCACCTTCTTCTTTTTTCAGAATATACACCTCAGCTTTGAATTTTTTGTGAGCTTTGATTGAACCCGGCTTAACGATAACCATACCACGACGGATATCAGCTTTATCAATACCACGTAACAATAAACCTACGTTATCTCCAGCCTCACCGTAATCTAAGATTTTACGGAACATTTCAACACCAGTAACAGTTGAAGTTAATTTAACATCACCCATACCAATGATTTCAACCGGATCGTTAGAGTTGATTACACCTGTTTCGATACGACCTGTAGCAACAGTTCCACGACCAGTAATTGTAAACACGTCTTCAACCGGCATCAAGAATGGCTTATCTTTCTCACGTGGAGGTAATGGAATGTAAGAATCTACAGCATCCATTAATTCCATAATTTTATCAACCCATTTTGGATCTTTATTTAAACCACCTAAAGCAGAACCCTGGATGATTGGAGTATTGTCACCATCGAATTTATAGAAAGATAATAATTCGCGGATTTCCATTTCAACTAATTCCAATAATTCTTTGTCCTCAACCATATCCACTTTATTCATGAATACTACGATACGAGGTACACCTACCTGACGAGCTAAAAGGATATGCTCACGAGTTTGAGGCATAGGACCATCAGTTGAAGCTACTACTAAAATTGCGCCATCCATCTGTGCAGCACCGGTAATCATGTTCTTAACATAATCCGCGTGACCTGGACAATCTACGTGAGCGTAGTGACGGTTAGCTGTTTGATATTCTACGTGAGAAGTATTGATCGTGATACCACGCTCTTTT
>JAQZBQ010000007.1 GCA_029237825.1 Bacteroidota bacterium
TTTGGAGTTTATTGAGCAATCCGGAATTTCAAAGTCCTCCAAAATCATCGATATTGGTGGCGGAGATAGTTTTCTAGCAGAGAGTCTATTAGAAAAAGGGTATACAGACATTACCGTGATGGATATTTCCGAAGCTGCACTTGATAGAGCAAAACAACGACTCGGAAAAAAGGCCAATCAGGTCACATGGGTCGTAGGAGATGCGGCCATTTTTACTCCTCCAGTTAAGTATGATCTTTGGCATGATAGGGCTGCATTCCACTTTCTTACAGATCCCAGTGATGTGAGAAACTATACAGTTACAGCTAACAATGCACTGAATGAGCGAGGAATAGTGGTAATCGGAACGTTTTCAGAAAGTGGCCCGAAAAAATGTAGCGGAATAAATATAAAGCAGTATTCTGAGGAAGACCTTTCAAAAACATTTGAAAATGGCTTTAAAAGACTAACGTGTGTAAATGTCGACCACCCAACGCCCTTCAATACCACACAGAATTTTACCTTCTGTTAGCTTTCAAAAGTTTGCACAAGGTTCATAAAACAATTTTTTTTACTGATAACGAAAGAATGGCAACGAAACCCCGTTTGAAAAGGTCTAAGTTCCTTCTTCTGAAAAGGCCATAGATGTTCAGGCCCGCCAGCTAATATTATAACAACCCGGCATTAAAATGTAACCGCCTGCGGTCCTAACCTTGTTATATTTATTCCGCACTTTAAAGATCGAAATCATCATGTCACCTAACGTTATTGGTATCATTGCGAGTATTTTTACAGCTTTGGCCCTTTTGCCTCAATTAATCAAACTGATAAAAGAAAAAAAGGCGGAAAGTGTCTCTTTAGGAATGCTATTCGTAATGTTTGCCGGCCTTATCGGATGGATCATTTACGGCAGCTTAAAACAAGACCTTATTATCATCATATCCAACTGCGTGTCACTGTGTATTAGTGCCATCACCTTTGGCCTAACAATTAAATACAAAAACAATCCTAGAAAAAGTTGAGCATGTGCTAAAAGGACGAAATCCTGCCGTGGGTGGACAGAAATTCACCGGGATTCTGCCAGGCTGTAAATCATCCGGAAATTCGGGATGCGCAACCCGTAGGGGGCGTTAAAACAAGGTTCTGGCTTTATTGAGGGACAGAAAATGGAACCTCAGAAACACTTCAAAAAATGAACCGATAATTTGTGAAAGCCGCTAATTTTACTACATTTGCATCCCTTAACACAAAATGGAAACAGACGTTAGATTATTTTCAGGAAGTGCTACCCATGCCTTAGCAGAACAAATTGCAAAGTCTTATGGGAAAGACTTGGGTAAAATGTCGCACTACCGCTTCAGCGACGGTGAGATTCAGGTATCCTACGACGAAAGCATCCGCGGACAAAGCGTGTTTGCAATTCAGTCAACCATGCCGCCTGCCGATAATTTAATGGAATTGTTATTAATGCTGGATGCCGCTAAACGTGCGTCTGCCAACGAAATCATTGCAGTGTTGCCATATTTTGGTTACGCACGTCAGGATCGGAAAGATCAGCCGCGTGTGGCCATTGGCGCTAAACTGGTAGCAGATATGCTGGCCCTGGCCGGTGCAACCCGTGTAATGACGATGGATCTGCACGCCGATCAGATTCAGGGTTTCTTTGATATCCCGGTAGATCACCTGTACGCTTCTTCTATTTTTTTACCATACATACAGGGGTTAAATTTACCAAACCTAACCATTGCTGCCCCGGATATGGGTGGTAGCAAGCGTGCTAATGCTTACGCCAAACACCTTAAATCTGATATCGTAATTTGTTACAAACAACGCACTAAAGCCAATGTGGTAGATCACATGACAGCTATAGGGGAAATTGAAGGGCGTAATATTGTATTGGTAGATGACTTAGTAGATACCGGTGGTACACTTTGCAAAGCGGCTGATATGATGATGGAACGCGGTGCATTAAGTGTGAGGGCAGTTTGTACACACGCAATCTTATCCGGAAAAGCATACGATAACATAGCTCAATCCAAGTTAACAGAATTGATCGTAACGGATACTGTTCCATTAAAACAACAAAGTGAAAAAATAAAAGTATTAAGTGTTGCTGAACTGTTCGCAAAAGTGATCCATAGCGTTCAAAACTATGAATCCATCAGCAGCAATTTTATTATGTAATTAAACCCGTAAACTATATATATAAACGGTGTGAATGAAATGAAACGGGCATTTTAAAAACACTACAAAGTTAAAACAAATGAAATCAGTAAAATTGAGCGGTTCGCCGAGAGCGAACGTAGGAAAAGTAGACGCAAAAGCAATTCGTGAAAAAGGTCACGTGCCATGCGTAATTTATGGTGGAAAAGAGCAGATCCATTTTCATGCAGATATCCGTGCATTTAAACCGGTAATCTTTACTCCAAATGCACACATCGTAGAAATCGACCTTGATGGTAAAGTATACAAAACCGTATTACAGGAAGCACAATACCACAAAATTAACGACCAGTTAATCCACGCCGATTTCTTAGAAATCGTTGAAGGTAAACCGGTAACGGCTAATATTCCAATCGTTATCGTCGGACAGTCAGAAGGTGTGAAAAAAGGTGGTAAGTTAGTAGTGAAATTGCGTAAATTAAAAGTTCGTGGTATCGCTGACAAATTACCTGATACCATCGAAATCGATATCTCTAAATTAGACATCGGTGATTCAATTGCTGTTGGTGACATCAATGTAAAAGACACAACGTTATTGAACGCTAAAAACGTATCTGTAGTTTCAGTTACTACTACACGTGCGGTTGCTGCAGCTGAGAATGCTGCTCCGGCTAAAAAATAAGTTTAATTCAACTCCTTTACAATCCTCTTTCGGCTAGTTCGGAAGAGGATTTTGTTTTATACAATAGTTTTTCCAGGAATAAATTGGGGTCATGCGGCGGAGGCCGCACCGGGCTGTCGCTGCAATCTCTGCGCCGCAAACACAGAGTATTTTCGCTTGCATCCCTTGCCCAAATGATCTTTTCTAAGTGAATTCATATATGCAAATGCGCACTAAATTTTTATGATCACCTGCGTGAGTGATAGAGCGCAAATCCTTTTTGTGTTCCTTTCAAAAAGATTGGAGTGATAGCCCGGCCCGCAGGGACACGCCAAAATAAGTATTGAAATTGAAAAAGAATGAGCTGGAAAATATTTGGGAAACAACGCCGGTCACTTTAGAAAATGCGCGCAGGCCTGCCAAAACGCGGCGGAGATGGGCAGTAATTTTTGGTTTTTCAGTTGAGCAACACTAAATTTTTAACGATCACCTGCGTGAGGGATAGAACGGAAATCCTTTTTGTGTTCCTTTACAAAAAGATTGGAGTGATAGCCCGGCCCGCAGGGACACGCCCAAATAAGTATTGAAATATAAAAGAAATGAGCAGGATACTAGAAGAAAAAAGTAGTGAGAATTTATTTTGCTCTACAGATCAAAAAAAAGCGGTTGCCTCCTGAGAAACAACCGCTGCAATATGTGATTTCAAAAAAATTAGATCACGATTTCATCCAGATCCTTATTCAAAAAATGGTACTCCATGAATGAATAACTGTCAGACTTAATTACTTTAATCCATTGTTTGTATTCAAAATACCATTTCCACTGCTTACTTCTGAAAAGGCCACCTTGTTTCAAATACCCTTCAATGTATGGGTGAACACAAAGCGTAATGTCTTTTGCAGCTTGTTCTTTTATAATAAAGCGTAGGGCATTTTCAATTTGTTCAACAAATAAAATACTTGGCTGAACTTTACCGGTACCGTTACAGCTCGGGCAGGATTCTAACACTTCCACATTTACCTCCGGACGAAGTCGCTGGCGCGTAATTTGAATCAAACCAAACTTACTAGGCGGTAAAATATTATGGCGGGCCCTATCCGACTTCATTTCCTCCTTTAACTTGTCGAACAGTAATTTTCTGTTCTCCGGGTTGTGAAGGTCTATAAAGTCAATGACGATAATTCCGCCCATATCCCGAAGACGTAACTGGCGGGCAACCTCAACAGCTGCTTCCAGGTTAACCTCCAGGGCATTTTCTTCCTGGGATTTATCACTCTTGGCACGGTTCCCACTGTTCACATCAAACACATGAAGTGCTTCCGTATGTTCAACTACCAGATAAGCACCGCTTTTCATAAACACCGTCTTTCCAAACAGTGATTTAATTTGACGGTCAATTCCAAAATTATCAAAAATTGGAACCTTGCCTGTATAATGCTTCAGGATATCCACCTTGTCAGGCGAAATGGTTCTGATATAGGTTTTAAGATCATCGTAAACGCGTTCACTGTTCACGTGAATGGCATTAAAGGATGCATTTAAAAAATCCCGGAGTATGGCATTTGTCCTGTCAACTTCACCTAAAAGACGAAAAGGTGGTTCGGACGTTTGCAAAGCTTTAAAACATTCATCCCATTTCGAAACTAAATCCGCCACATCGCCCTCAATATCCGAAACCGATTTCCCTTCCGCCACTGTTCGCACAATCACACCAAAATTCTTAGGTTTAATGCTCTGAATTAATGCCTTCAAGCGCGTCTTTTCTTCACTGCTTCTGATCTTTGAAGAAACGGAAACTTTATCTGAAAAAGGAATCAGTACAATGTATCTCCCGGCAATCGAAATTTCTGTTGTAATGCGCGGACCTTTAGAAGAAATAGGTTCTTTTGCAACCTGAACCAATACATACTGTCCAGGCTTAACTGCCTCATTGATTTTACCGTCTTTATTAATATTTCCTTCATTCTTAAAATACATCAGATTGCTTACGTTCTGTTTACCCGAACGTACCGCATCGACGTATTTGAATAATGAATTAGCCTGTGGGCCTAAATCAAGGTAATGCAAAAATGCATCCTTTTCGTATCCCACATCCACAAAGGCAGCATTCAATCCGGTCATTACCTTCTTTACTTTGCCCAGGTAGATATCGCCTACCGAAAATCTAATGTTATTTTTTTCTTTATGAAGTTCTATTAAACGTTTATCGTTTAACAGCCCTATAACAACTTCGTTAGGCGTAGAATTTATTACGAGTTCTACGTTCACTTTAAAATAGTTTTAATGGTCGCTTTTAAGAGTTGCATTGCTCGATGTAAAAATCATTCTACTAGTTCTGAATTAACTTTACACACAACACTGCCATCACAATTCAAAGACGGCCTAATTTATATATTATCATGTTTTTGATGCGAAAACAAAAAGCTTCAGCAAACAACAACATACACGAATAACACAAACGGATAGAACTATTGCTCTTCCGTTCGTGTAAATCACTTTAAAAAATACTCAGCAAACTGATTATTTTTTCTTATGACGGTTCTTCCTCAAACGTTTTTTACGTTTGTGAGTCGCCATCTTATGTCTTTTTCTTTTCTTTCCGCTTGGCATAATCCTTTGGTTTTAAAAAATTTATATTAGGTTAATTATTTGTTTTAAGTTGTTCAATGTATTTTCGTATTTCCTGCTTGGCCATCGCATCATCTGTAATACCGGCATATTTTTCAAGCATTTCAATCGTTTTATTGATCTGCCCCTGTTGTTCATAAGCATCGGCCAAATGCAAATACGCTTCAATGTATAAGGGATCAATTGTTAATACTTTTTCAAAGCGTTTAATGGCTTTATCCCATTGTTGCGATTTAACTGAGAAAAAAGCAAAACTCAACTGAAGTTTTACATTATTACTATCCGTTTTTTCTACCTCACGCAATAAAGCGATGCCCTTCATCGGATCCTGGCCATTTTCCACAAAACATGCTGCAAGTTGAATTTTTGCATCAGTGTTTTTTGGGTCCATTTCAATGGCTTTCTCATAACAACGAACCGCGCTCTGGTATAAAACAGGAATTTCAGTTTCATCCTTGGTAAAACGTACAGAATAATAGTAACGGTCGCCCGCCTTACTAAATGCGTCCGAGGTTTTAGTTCTCTGAGCCGTTTTTTCTACGAAGTAGGCAGCAAAGTCGGGCCTCTTTTGTTTATCCCAAAACTGAGCCACCGGAATAAAAGCACTATCCGACTGCGATGCATTTGCAGCAGATAACAGCCCATCATAATGAGTTTTATCTTCCGCCTTCATGGTTTTAGAAGCCGTTACTATAAACGACTCCACATTCCCATTTTCTGTTTTTACCGGTAAGGCAGTTTTACCTTCCCGCTTCACGGTGTGGGTTTTTGGTGCAAGAAATAAAAGAACGAATAAAACAACAGCTGTTATTACTAAACCAATCTGTGTTTTACGAGCCAGTGTCATTATTCAATTTGCTTATTATCAAGTGGTTCAGCCACTTTTACATTGCGTTTTACTCTTTCACTAAAAGTTTTGGCAGGTTTAAAAGCTGGTATGAAATGAGCGGGAATAACTACAGTCGTATTTTTTGAAATGTTTCGCCCCACCTTTTCCGCGCGCTTTTTAACCACAAATGTTCCAAAACCGCGTAAATACACATTTTTTCCTTCAGTCATAGAGGTACGGATCGATTTCATGAATGCCTCCACGGTGGTTTGCACTACGATTTTTTCTATACCTGTTTTTTCTGAAATTTCGTTTACGATATCTGCTTTCGTCATTTATACAAAATATTTACAATCAACGATTTAAAAATAAAAATCGGGCTGCAAAGATATGCTTTTTATTGTAAATCAAAAATTTACAAGCTACTTTTTGAGTTTTTTTGCCCCATTCTGCGTTTTTTAACTAAAAATCGCTCATCGCAGCGCTCGGTTTCACAGCTTTTCATTTACATGTAGCATTTTCGTAATTTGAGTATATTAGCAGACTGTATCATTATGAAATACTTTTTCACTTATATTATTTCCAGAACTTTCTTAACCCATTTCGCTTTAGCCATCCTCTCAGTGGGAATTGTACTATGGATCCTGTTTAAATTATTGGGAACGTATACGCATCATGGTGAAACAGCGGAAGTACCCGATTTCAAAGGAAAATCTATTTCTGATTTGCGAGCGTTTGTCACTGGAAAAAATGTGGGCTACCTGATCATCGATAGCATTTATGACCCCAAAGAAAAACCAGGTATTGTTATTAAGCAGGATCCGGAGGCAAAATCACTCGTAAAACACAATAGAATTATCTATCTATACGTTACTAGTACGCAGCCCCCGCAAATGGCTATGCCTAAGTTGGTTGACAGGAGTACCCGCCAGGCCGTATTTATGATTGAAAGTTATGGATTAAAAGTTGGAAAAATCACAGAAATTTCCGGCGATTGCAAAGGATGTGTTTTAAAACAGTACTTTAATGGAAAAGAAATTGAACCTGGAGCTGCAATAAAAAAAGGAAGTAAAATAGACCTGGAAGTAGGAAGGAAAGATGATTACAGTACGCCTGTTGATTCATTGTCTGACGGTGTGACTGAAGAAGAAAATTAAAAAAATGCGATTCAAAGTTTTTATTTATATACAAGTAGTTTTTTTCATCAGCGTTTATTGTAGCGCGCAGGAACAATTGGTGCCATTGAGCAGCAACATGCAGATCTCTAAATCTGCACACCAGGTAGCTAACAAAACCACCACCGTAACGCCCATTGAATTACCATTTTTCGATGATTTTTCTTACGCCTATAAATCACCTTACGCATCGTCAACACATTGGATAGATTCTTCAAGCGTTTACATTAATACCGGTTTTGGAATTGCACCTATCACCCTTGGTGTTGCTACATTTGATGGGCTTAACCGGCAGGGTTACCCTTATTTTATCAATAACCCGGTGAGTTATTCAGGGCCTTCAGATTATTTAATTTCCCGTCCAATTAACCTATTTGCTACCGGCACCCACACCTACAGCCCTGCAGACACGGTTTATCTTAGTTTTTATTATCAGGCTGCAGGCAATGGAGAAGCTCCTGAACCAAATGATTCTCTCTGTCTTGATTTTTATAAATCCAAACAAAAAATCTGGAAGAAGGTTTGGGGCGTGAAAGGCTATAACCCAAGCGCAACAGATACTAATTTTTACCGCGTGAGAGTACCCATTGCCGACACTTCTTATTTTAACGGCATGTTTCAGTTCAGGTTTAGAAATAAAGGAACGGCAAGCGGAAGCCTCGATCACTGGAACCTGGATTATGTACAGGTTAAAATGTCTTATTTCTATTCAGATACCATTCCAGATGATATTGCTTTCGCGTATAAACCAGGTTCTTTTTTAAAGAATTATTCAGTAATGCCTTATCGCCAGTACGATTCGCTTGAGCGGGCGCCAAAATTCAGAAATTTCATTCGCAGTAATTTCAATGTAGCTAAAGCATGTGAATATAATTATTTCATTACAGATAAAAACGGAATCGTACCTACCGATGTGTATGGAACTTTTGACAATCCTGGAATTTTGCCCTTTAGAACAAACGGGTATTATTCGGGTAACGCGGCGATGCCTGTTTTTACGTTACAACCTTTCCCATCCTTATTAAGCGATTCTGCAGTGTATACCATCAGGCATGTGCTTTCTACATCTGTTGCCGGAGACACTAAAAAATCGAATGATACAGTTATTCATGTTCAACGGTTTACTAACTATTATGCCTACGACGATGGGTCGGCAGAACTTGGCTATTACCTCAATACCTATGGTGCGAAAACAGCATTAAAATTCGAACTCAATGTTCCAGATACACTAAAGGCTGTGCGGATTTATTTTGATCCTGTAATTAATGGCGGCGCGATTCAGTCCTCGTCATTTCGGATTATGGTGTGGGATAATGGCGGTGCCGGCCCGGGAAGTGTCATTTATAAAGACAGCCTAATGTACCCTTCCTACATTTCTGGGTGCCATAATTTAATGCCACGGTTTGAACTGACATCATGTCTTCCCCTTCCTGCAGGAACGTATTACATTGGAATTCAACAAACCACTAACCAGGCACTGAACATTGGCTTCGATAAAAACACCAACCATAAGGATGCATTATTTTACGACATTAGCGGCAACTGGGTACAGTCTGAAATTGCGGGATCATTGATGATTAACCCAGTGATGGGTTGTGCACTTAATACTGTTATTGTAGATTGTAACACGCCTACTGTTAGCGTAGCAGAATATACCAAAAAGAGTACCATTGATGTTTATCCTAACCCGGCGCAAAATTTTATTTATATAAGGGATACTGATCATACTCTTAATGGAGCACGCCTGATGATTTTAAATGCGCTCGGTCAGGAAGTTCTTCAACATACCCTTGACTCCAACAAAAAGATTGACATCAGCACTTTACCGGATGGCCTCTATTTCCTTCAAGTGATAAGCAGAGAAGAAACATTTAATTCACAAAAAATACTTATCTCGAGGTAGACTTTTTTGCGTGACCGGTAACAAACGTAATCAGCAATCCTTTGCCTCTAAAAAATGACTTTAGTACACAATTATGAAAGATGATATAGAAGAAGTGGAATCCGGTGAAGAAGACAAGGAACTTTATGAACACCATAATATAAAAGTAGAGAAAGGTCAGGTAATGATGCGGATCGACAAGTTTTTGATGATCCGTGTTCAAAACGCCACACGTACCAAACTTCAACAGGCCTGCGATGCCGAATGTATTTTAGTGAACGGCAAACCTGTTAAGTCGAGCTACAAAATAAAGCCACTTGATGAGATTTCCATCTTGATGACAACACCACCAAGAGACGTTGAAGTAGTGGCAGAAAACATTCCAATTAATGTGGTCTATGAAGACGATTACATTTGTGTGGTCAATAAAGAACCTGGTATGGTTGTTCACCCGGCTTATGGCCACTATAGCGGAACACTGGTAAATGCACTTGCCTACCGCTTCAAAAATCTTCCAACATCAAAAACCCAACTCACCGAAAATCTGTCGATTGACAGGCCGGGCCTTGTTCACCGCATTGATAAAAATACTTCGGGAATTATCATTGTTGCTAAAACAGAACTGGCAATGACACGCCTGGCAAAGGATTTCTTCGACCGTAACTTAGACAGAAAATACGTTGCTATTGTTTGGGGCGATGTAAAAGAGGATGCAGGAACCATCACCTGTAATGTCGCTCGGGATTTAAGAAACAGAAAAGTCATGGCGTGTTTCCCCGATAGCGACCATGGCAAACACGCCATAACACATTATAAGGTGATCGAACGTTTCGGTTATGTTACCGTTGTTGAATGCAAACTGGAAACAGGGCGCACTCATCAGATACGTGTACACATGAAGCATTTAGGCCATCCGTTGTTTAATGATAACGAATACGGTGGCGACCGCATTTTAAAAGGATTGTCGAGCAACAAATACAAACAGTTTATAGAAAATTGTTTCCAGATATTACCTCGTCAGGCCTTGCATGCTAAAACGCTCGGCATCACTCACCCTATCACAAAAGAACCCATGTTTTTTGAAAGTGAGCTACCCGATGAGATGCAACAGGTGATTGAAAAGTGGAGAAAATATTCGTACAAATTTGAAGAGGAATAAAAAAAGTCCATCCAACATAAAATGGATGGACTTTTTAAATCTTCCAAAAGGGTTATTTATTTTTGGCTGTTGTTAAAGCTTCGTCAAATTCAAAATTCAAGGTTTCTGATTTCATTTTAACTGCCGGCGCTTCGGTAAAAGTAGCATGCCAGATCACTTCCATGGGAACTTTTTGCATGTCCATCGCCTTTCCTCCCTCCATCTTTTCCCAAAGTAAGGTCAAGGTTTCTTCTCCACCTTTCATGATTATAATATCCTTGTTTTTGGATTCCAATAAACCTGGTTTTTTCTCATTAGCATATTCTTTCCCGTCAGGCATTTTAACTGCCGGGCGATTATAATGTATGATTCCAACGTTATCTCCGTTATATGAGCATTTAAACTTCGCTTCTGTTTTGCCACTAGTTTTTACCAAATTAGAGAGGTCGCACGTAAAAGCGCCTGCTTTAAATTCATTTTGAGAAGCCGGCAATTTAAAGTTTTCTGCTTCAATTGTTTTGCCATCGGCTGCTACCCTGTATAATCCATCAATGACAAAAGAATAATTCTTAACTTTGTTATATCCGCTTCCTTTCAGGTTGACTATAATAACATCGGATCCGTTCGGTTTAATGATCGCCATCTTTTCAGAAGGCTTTAAGTCTTTCCCTTCTATATTAAAACTGCTTTCAGTGGGTTTATATAAAATGTAATCGTTTGTTTTATTTGTTATTTTTAATTTAAACTTCGTTTCGCCTGCGGTTGAAACCGCATTGTCTACAGAA
Source organism: Bacteroidota bacterium (assembly GCA_029237825.1). Lineage (GTDB taxonomy): Bacteria > Bacteroidota > Bacteroidia > B-17B0 > Aurantibacillaceae > UBA4416. Next base: position 11,241 of record JAQZBQ010000007.1, read on the forward strand.
ACTGTAATGTCATCAGACTCCTTAACCTGGTCTTTATAAAATAGTTTTTCAAAATTTTGCGCGGAAGCAGATCCGATAAACAGGGCGGCCGAAGCAAATGCCAGAAATGTTTTTTTCATAAGCAGTGTTTTATAGTTTATTATTTAAATAAAGTTTACACAAGTTTTAATAATCAAATAAAGGTAATGCTATTCTTTTAACCACATAAAAATTTTTTGATTATCGCGATACTGGTCAAAATTTTTATCAAACGTAATGGCGCAAAAATCTATAAATGGCAGCACACCAAACACTCCTCCCAAACTTGCTATGTAAACAACAGGCACATGTGGTTTAGTGCCCAGGTATATCCGGTGCAGTCCAACCATTCCAAACGGGAAGGGGAAAGCCAAAACAGCAGCCGTAATTTTTTTATTGAGTTTGTGTTTCTTGCGAAACAACTGAAAAACAGGATTAGGATTTTGTGAATTTAGATGAACTTGCTCCGAAGCAACAATATGGCCCAGACCATCCAGGTAATAAACTTCACAGCTGGCAGGGCTTGACCACACCGTTAGTGAAAACAAAACAACTATCAAAACGAGCAACGCGCGCATTCTCACTCCTGTTTTAAAAGCTTAATGTCTGAGATTAACTTAACCACTGCTACGCTGTCGGTACCGTCATACATGCCACGAATTCGTTTTTTCGCATCAATGAGCACAAATAATTCACTATGTAAAAATCCTTCCTCACTTCCATCATCTTCAAAAGCATTTACCAGGTAACTATAACGAGCCATGTCGTAAATTGATTTCTTTTCTCCGGTTAAAAAATGCCATTTATTCTTTATTGCTCCATAACTTTGCGCGTATCCATTAAGAACTTCCACCGTGTCATGGTGTGGGTTAACTGTGTGTGATAAAATTAAAACAGAACTATCATTTTGAAATGCCCTTTGTAGATGAACCAATTGTGAACTCATTTTCGGGCAAATGCTCTGGCAGGTAACAAAAAAGAAGTCGGCAACATAGATTTTACCATTTACTGTTTTATCATTAACTACTTCATTGTATTGGTTTACGAAAGCAAATGGTTTAACCGTATGGTAAATAGTGTCTTTTCCATCCCGGGAAAGTACTTTTTCGCCGATGATGGGCAGCAGGGGAGCGTTTTCATCCGGATAGGTTTTAGTACATCCCACTAATACAATAAAACTTAAACCAATTAGTTTTTTAATCATGTGCTTTACTTTCAATTTTATTTACCTTAACCATTTGCTCCTTTTCTTCCTTTAATCTTAGGTGCTGGTACTCTTCTGTTAAACGCTTTATCTCGGCAATATAACGCGCATCATAATATCCACGGATATGGCGTTGTTTATCAATCAACACAAAAAAACTATAATCAATATAAATTGGTTTTTCTTTAAAGTAACTGTGGTTTAAGCTGTCGAATGACCGGCTATTCCAATAAAGGTTGTGGATATTCTCATTCCCTACAGATAACTTATTCATCTCACTTAAACAGGTGGAGTCATTCCTTCCATCACAAGGAGTAACGATAATAAACGGAATAAATTTAATTTTGTCCTTCTTGTACTGAGCATACTCAGCCAAACCAGCCATCCTGTAATCATCTTTCTGATAACTTTGTTTAATAAAACAAACAGCGTACAAAGGAAAATTTACAGTATCTAATTCAATGTGCTTTAAATCATCCGACTCATTGCTCACGGTTTTAAAAGCAGAGGCGACCTTATAATAGAGCGTGTCGTTTTGAACTAAAGTTTTCGGTCCGTAATACGGCAGTTTACGAGAATTAATCGTAGTGAATTCTAAAACAAGCTTCAACAGAGCCGGAAATAAAAGGATAACGAAAAACAGCAGCTTTTTATTTTTCATCGTAGTAAGGGTCCATTATAATCATACGAATCATTATCATTTAAAAATCTCTGTGCTTCAGGCTTGCGTCAATTTTTGTTTGAAGCGCCTGTTTAAACATCGGACGATGTGAAGCGCGCATACCCTGCAAAGGAATGTGTTCTAAATCACCATCATTGTAAACCAACTGAATTGCCTGAGGTTTAGATTGATCAACTGCCCTGGCATCCAGATAATAAAATTGTTTATTATAAATTAACGACTGCTTAATTTCAAAACGATTATCATAAACAATTGCGTAAGGATGAACAATGAACCATAGTGCCTGTAAAGTTAACATCAAACCCGGTATTGCTGTAGCGGTTCCCCAGGGATTAACATCCATCAATAACTTAATGCTGAGCCAATCTAATGCGAGTGCAGCGGCTGAAATAAATATTACTAAAACAATGCTCCGTTCGAAATACTCCTTGGGTTCTTCTTTCTCGTTTTTCACAGCGCAAAGTTAAAAATTAAAGTACTTTAACTTTTGTTTATTGAATATATTTTTTATACTTGTGTATAACGAATTGTGAAATTTTTGTAACGTTTTCCGTTTAATTACGTTACATAAGAAAACCTGTTGCGATGTCCACTACTACTAAACTAAAACATAGCTTCAAAAAGGCACTTCTGGTGTCTGGATTGGCTTCCGGCAGTTTATTTGCCCAGAACACATTAACCATGACGGATAATCCCGTGGCGGCTATGCTTGATAGTCTTGCGAATCAAAAGGTGCTGGAGAAGGCGTTATCAAAACCTGTTTACCCAAAAACCAACAAATACAAATACGCGGTTGACAGTGTTCCACGATTCGAAGATTTTGTGTACGAAAACCGTTTGGCAAAACTGGACGCCAATTCTCCTTTCGACCTTGTGTTTAACCCGCATGTAAAAGGATTTATTGAGTTGTACGCTGTTCGTAAACGCGAACTGGTTAGCCGCGTCATGGGTCTTTCCCAATTGTATTATCCGATGTTTGAAGAGGTTTTTGATAAACATAACATTCCCCTCGAACTTAAACATTTAGCTGTAATTGAATCTGCCCTAAATCCTAATGCACGTTCACGCTGCGGAGCAACCGGGTTATGGCAGTTTATGTATCCTACCGGGAAAATGTACGGCCTTAACGTAAACTCTTACATTGATGAGCGCTCGGACGTGTATAAAGCAACGGAAGCTGCTGCGGAATACCTGAAAAGCCTTTACGGAATGTTTGGCGACTGGCAAATGGTATTGGCTGCCTATAATGCCGGGCCAGGAACCATTAGCAAAGCCATCCGCAGAAGTGGCGGAAAAAAAACCTACTGGGAAATCAGGCCGTATTTACCTTTAGAAACACAATCGTATGTTCCTGCGTTTATTGCAGCCAACTATGTGATGAACTACCCAACTGAGCATAACATTTATGCAGCTACTCCTCGTAAAACCTATTTTGAAGTAGACACTGCAGTGGTAAAAGAATCCATGACCTTTAACCAGATTGCGACTGCATTGGATATTTCGGTTGAGGAGATCGCGTATTTTAATCCGCAATACCGAAAAAGTGAAATTCCGGCTGGCGGTAACTTTTTAACGTTACCAAAAGCAAAAATTGGCACATTTCTTTCCAATGAAACTGAAATCTATGCGGCAATAAAATCACAACGCATGGTTGCCTCTGAAAACACACTTGTTGTGAAAGAAGTGCAAAAAACACATACGGTCCGCAACGGTGAAAAGCTTGGAACCATAGCCAGAAAATACGGTGTTACCGTGGCCGATCTCAAATCATGGAATTACATTGGAAAAAAAGGAATTCGAGCGGGAAAAAAACTTATTGTTTATGTGAAACAGGATGTGGCCGTTCCAAATACCGGGCAAGTAGCAAAATCAGATTCGCCTAAAGCACCACAAACACATGTTGCTACGAAAGACAGCACCAGTTCACAAAAGCTCGCAGACAAAACATCTTCCGGCACTTCTAAGATCCATAAAGTAAAAAAAGGTGAAACCCTTTACGGAATTTCCAAAAAATATAATATCAGTGTAGATAAACTCATTGAGATTAACGGCCTCAAAAAAAATCCACAATTACTGATGGGGCAACAACTAAAGTTAGTTTCTTAATTTTTTTAAACCCTCTGATTTTCAGGGGGTTTTATTTTGTTTGGCTCTGTAACTTTTCTCCACACACCACCGTCTTATGAGTAATTAATTTTGACAGTTGCAGAATATAATCAGTGTGTAGACTTGTATTCGGATTCATTATATCGCTTTATATTAAAGCATATTAAAGATGAAGATGCGGCAAGTGACATCGTGCAGGACACGTATGAAAAAGTATGGCGAAGGGTAAACGATATAGAATGCACAAATGCTAAGTCATACATGTTCACCGCTGCGCACAACACGCTTATTGATTACACGAGAAAAGCTAAAAAGCAAGGCGAATATAACGACGTGATTGAAAATTCCCTAATGCACGAAAGGCATTATTCCGATTTGAAACAGGTATTAAACGAAGCGCTCGAGCGATTACCGGAAATTCAAAAAAGTGTGGTTCTATTACGGGATTATGAAGGATATGATTACGCTGAAATTGGAAAAATCACTAATCTCACAGAAAGCCAGGTGAAAGTATATATTTTCAGAGCCAGGACTTTTTTAAAAAATTACATCGGAAAATTAGAAGTGGTTATTTAATGGAAATCAACCTACATAATTATGAATCCTATCTACTTGATTTTTCGGAAGGAAACTTAAAGGAAGAATTAGTGGTTGAACTGGAAGTATTTTTGATTCGCCATCCGGAATTACATACTTCGCTCCCTGATGATCCCGGTTTATTTCTTAAAAACGAAGTTTATACATACAATGAAAAAAATTCTTTAAAAAAATCAGAGAACGATTTAATTACCGACACGATGTTTGTAGCTTACATTGAGGAACAAATGCCGGTTAAAGAATGCTTGCATCTTGAGAAAAGTTGTTCTATGAATTCGGGGCTTTCGCACCAGTTAAAACTTTATCGCTCAACGCTTTTAAAACCTGATCTATCCATACGGTATGCTCACAAAAATCAACTTAAACGAAAACCAAAAATTATTTGGTTCGATTTCGCGGTAAAATATTACGCGGCGGCGGCTTGTGTTATACTCTTATTTGGAGCCTGGATTTTCTGGACACACCAAATTAAAGATGAATCCGTCTCAAAAATTACTGCGGTTTCTCCAATTCCCTTTAAAGGATCAGTTCAACAAACCAAGACCTCATCTCAAAACCAAACCAACAATTCATTTTCTGCCGGCATATCTTTAGCTTCAAAAAACGGCATTCATCCATCCTTAGCCAAAGGCAAACGTTTACAACCTACGACGCAAGTAACAGTTGTGCCAGAAACCAATACTGCCTCGTCTGGTATATTAAATCCGGATTCAGCTGCCAGAACACCGCTAATTGCACAAAATCAGCTGGTTTTCCATACTCCAGAAACCACAACCGTCGTTGAAGTGTTAACCGAATCTGATGATGACGCTGAAGGTACTTCAACCGTACCAAAAAAAGGCTTGTGGGCAGTCGCCAGCCGCGCACTCAAAAACCTCAACCAGGCAGGTGTTAAATCGGTGGACGGAGAAGAAAGTGAAGCTAAAAATAAAAACGGGTATGTTTTAACACTGGGCGGAATCTGTATCACTCACAAACCGGCGAATTTATAAGGTTGGGCTGAATGCGCTTACGAAATGTTCTACACTAAGTCCTTTAGGATCTTCAACAATTGATACCACATCAAAACGGGTTTCAAGGTTAACGTTATTTTCTTTAATATAATGATCCGCAGCTTTAATTACTTTCTTTTGTTTGATGCGTGTCACAAATTCTTCTGGTCTTCCGTAATATGAGTTAGCCCGCATCTTCACCTCAACAATTACCAGTGTGCTATTAATTGTAGCAATAATATCAACCTCCAGGTGATTATGCCTCCAGTTTCGTTCCAGAATCTCATAACCGGATTTTAAAAGGTGGGCAACCGCGATTTCTTCTCCTGTTGTACCCTTTTGCGTATTATTTGGCATAATTTTTATATATAACTAAATTATATTATTTTAGTATAAAATTTAAATCTTAAATTAAATGAATAAAATTAAATTATTAGTAGCGAGTTTTTCATTATCCCTGATGGCTGTGGCTCAATCGTATGAAGGGACCATTGAATTTAAAATGGAAACCTCAAAAGATACTACCACCAACATCTATTACGTAAAAGGAAATGATGTAAAATTAGATCAAATTGGACGGAAATCTGGTAAAGTGGAAGGAAGTTTTGTTTTTGATCTGGCTTCAAATGAAATTAAATTTGTAAATCCTGTTAGAAAAGTTTGGGGTGAACACAAAAGTGAAATTGCTCCCTCTATTAAAGGCACTTGTGTTACAACAAAAGGCTCAACTACCAAAATGATTCAAGGTCAGAAGTGTACGGAATATACTGTGAAAAATGCTGACGAGAATACACAAATTACATACTGGATCTCTACTAATAAATACGATTTTTTTATCCCCCTCGTTAAAATCTGGAACAGAAAAGATAAACAAAGTATTTATTTTAATCAGTTGAAAGATTTACCTAAAGGTTCAATGCCTTTATTGTCTGAGGAAAAAACGATTTCTGATGGGAAACTTGTAAGCAAGCTTGAAGTTTCAAAAATGAGCAAAGGCTCCATCGATGCTTCCAAACTGGCTATCCCGGCAGAGTATAAAAAGTTTGAACAAAAATAAACCATCCATTAATTTTGAAAGCCGCTGGATCCTTCCAGCGGCTTTTTCGTTTCCTTAAGTATCGTTTGCCATGCCCGCATTAAAAACCATGCTTTTTGTAATTGCCTGATTCGGATATTACTGTATTTTTGCACTTCACCACACTTACAAAGATGATCAAGGTAAATGCGCCAATCGTTGATTCAGAATCCATTCTGAAATATATCCCACAAAGACCTCCTATTGTTCTTATCAGTAGAATTTACCAATGCAACGAAAACTCTGTAATTACTGGATTTGATATTTCTAACGATCACTTCCTCACACAGAACGGAAAACTTACCGAGTCCGGCGTTATTGAAAACATGGCTCAAACTGCAGCCTGCATGGCAGGGTTTGAAGCGGTTGTAAAAAACTCCCCTCCAAGGGTGGGATTTATCGCGAACATAAAAAATCTTGTCATTCACTTTCTTCCAGAGGCGTGCAACGAAATTCTTACCGAAGTTAAAACCAAGACTCAGGTTATGAACGTCTCCATTATTGAAGCAAGTTCTTACTGTCAAAACAAATTAGTTGCTACCTGTGAAATGAAAATATTTCTTCAGGAAAATGCTTAAGATGCCAATCCTGGTTGACATAAAAAACGTTTCTAAAAAATATAAAGAAGCATCCCGTGCTGCCGTTGATTCACTTTCATTTTCAATCCAGCAAGGCGAAGTGTTTGGGTTGCTTGGCCCTAATGGCGCGGGTAAAACTACTTTTATCAGTATGCTGTGCGGACTATTTCCTCCGCCGGAAGGATTAATCTTAATCAATGGTTTTACCCATCAATCTAACAGCAGAGCGTGTAAACAACTAATTGGCGTTGTGCCTCAGGAAATTGCCTTGTACCCTAAATTAACCCTCTGGGAAAATCTTATGTTTCTGGGACACATGTACGGTTTAAGCACTGTCGTATTGAAAGAAAAAATAAAAGAAAATTTAAACATACTCGGCCTTGAAGCCAATAGGCACCAACAAATAAATTCATTTTCAGGAGGAATGAAAAGAAGGGTGAATTTAGTTGCAGGCTTATTGCATGACCCACAACTTCTAATACTGGATGAACCCACTGTTGGTGTGGATATTCAGTCGAAACAAGCCATCATCGAATACCTTAAAAGGTTGAACAGTGAAAAAGGCATGACCATTTTATATACTTCGCATCACCTGGATGAAGCTCAGGATTTTTGCACACACATAGCCATTATTGATGAGGGGAAAATTATTACTGAAGGGAAAACAGAGGAGTTAATTAAAAGCAATAATTGTAACAGCATTGAAGAAGTTTATCTCAAACTTACCGGAGTGAATTTCAGGGACAAATAAATGAAATTAATTTATAGCATATACAAAGAGTATAAAGTACTAACCCGAGACCGGGCAGGACTTGCCATTACTTTTATTATGCCTACCGTTTTAATTTTAATTATTACCCTTATTCAGGATTCAACATTCAAGTCGGTGAACGAAGCTTCGGTACCACTTCTACTTGTTGATCGCGACCATGACTCGTTATCACTTATCTTAGAAAAATCGCTGGCCTCATCTAAATTTTTTTCCATTACGAGAAAAGAACTGTCAGATGAAGAAACAAAATCCGAAGTAGCCAAGGGTCATTACTTCATTGGAATTATTGTTCCTGAAAATACAAGTACAACCCTTCGTGAGAAATCATCGGCGCGCATCTCTCGCCTATTAGATAGTTTTAGTGGCGATTCTGTTGCAACAACGAGAAAAGATACCATTAAGCTCCAGGTCCACATATTTTTTGACCCCATTACGAAAAAGTCTTTTAAAACGACCCTTACAAATTCCATTGAACGTATTATTTCCCAAATTGAGTTGCTTAGTATGGTAAATGCTTTAACCGAAAAAATGAAGGAAGATTTTCCACTCGCATCACCTACTACACCCGAACTCGGCCCTATTGTGAATATTAAAGAAGAGTATGCTTCTTTCAATGATTCTACCATTATTCCAAACTCTGTGCAACATAATGTTCCCGCATGGACTTTATTTGCGATGTTCTTTATTTGCATTCCACTCGCAGGTAATATTATCAGGGAACGGGAAGACGGCAGCGCTTTCCGGTTATTGACGATGCCTGGATCTTACATGATTGTTATCTTAGGAAAAATGCTCACCTATGTAATCGTTAATCTTATCCAATTTGCACTGATGCTGGGCGTTGGGGTTTTTCTCTTGCCATTATTGGGTTTACCGCAATTGAATATAGGAAACAGTCTTCCTTTACTATTCCTGGTTGCATTCGCTTCTGGTTTGGCAGCAACGGGATTTGGTTTATTAGTAGGTACGATGGCTACAACCCACGATCAATCATCCCTATTCGGATCGGTATTTATAATCATTTTAGCGGCAATTGGTGGAATATGGGTTCCTACTTTTGTTATGCCGGATATGATGAGGCAATTTTCTGTGATATCACCGTTAAACTGGGGCCTGGAAGCTTTTTACGGCATTTTCGTAAGAAGCTCTGGGATCAGCGAAATATATCCATATGTCCTTCTGTTGATTGCTTTCTTTGTGGCCTGTGTGGCCAGTGCCTACCTTTACCATAGATTTAAACGTATGAGATAACAAAATCATACAGGTTTCAGCTTTTAAGATTTTTCAAGGTTAACCAGGCCATTAAACCGGTCGAAATTTCTAACGAGTTTTCATCAATATCAAAAGTAGAAGTATGTACGCCTGAAACGATTCCCTTTTGTCTGTTACCGGTTCCAAGTCGATAAAAGCAACTCGGAACTACCTGGCTAACATAAGCGAAGTCCTCTGCGGTCATTCTTAGTGGTAATTCATCAACGCATGCTTCTCCCAAGAATTCTATAGCGGCAGCTCTACATGATTGTGTCAATGCTTCGTTATTTACAAGGCAAGGATAGCCGTCAATGATATTTATTTCTGCTTCGACACCATACTTTTCGCACACTGTAAGGATGATCGTTTTAATTTTCTGCTTTACCTCCAAACGCCACGCTTCGTCCATTGTACGAAATGTTCCGGCAAGGTAAACGGTATCGGGGATTACATTTGTAGCTCCCTTTCCTTCAATTTTTCCAAATGCGATGAGGGTTGGAATCTGGTTATGTATGTTTCTGGCAACACCTTCATCATCGGTTGAAAAAGGAAACTGTTCCTCAATAGAGGTAATTACATGAGCGGCAACAACTAATGGATTTAGATAATCATCGGCCATAGCTGCGTGTCCACCTTTTCCTTTGATCGTTATATGCAGTTCATCTGTACTTGCCATGTACATTCCGCTTCTAAACCCAACCTTGCCGGTTTCCATACTGGGAAACACATGTTGTGCAAGGGCAATATCAACCTGTGGATCAGTTAATGCTCCCGCTTTAATCATTAAAGAAGAACCGCCGGGCAAAACCTCTTCGCCTGGTTGAAACATGATTTTAATAGTTCCTTCAAACTCTGCTTTGATGTCATTTAAAATAACCGCTGTTCCTAACACCGATGCAGTATGCACATCATGTCCGCACGCATGCATTACACCTGGATTTTTAGATTTGTACACAACATTGTTTTCTTCCTGAATGGGCAATGCGTCCATGTCTGCACGCAACATGACGGTTCTTGATTGTGGGTTCCTTCCCTGTATAATTGCAATAATTCCTGTACCTACGAGGCCTGTCGTATGAGGTATTTTATATCTAGTAAGTACGGAACTAACATATGAACTTGTTTCAAACTCCTTAAATGACAATTCAGGATGGGAATGCAGATGCCTTCTATAACTCACTACTTCATTAAAATAGTGTTTGGCGAGTTTTTTAATATAATCTGCAGTAATCACCTTATTCAATTTTTCCTTTTGCCTGCATCATACTCATCTTCGCCAGGACTTTGTCGTAAATAATCTTGAATTTCTTTGGATGGCGCGTATAATAATTTACTGTGGAATCGTATTTTTCTTTACTGATGTTATTATCCTTTAACGGATTAAACATATAGGTAGAATCTATTTTATCACCTGATACAACTTTTACATTAATCCCCGCTGCGCTTTCGGCCAGGTAACTGTCTGTTAGCACTTGAATGAATTGTTCCTCGCTAAGTATATTATCAGGAACAGGCTGATCGCTTTCGCTTTCAGGATGACAAGCAAAAAAAAGACATGCCGAAATAATAAGTAAACTGGCCTTCATTCCAACAAAGTTAATACTCTATAGGACATAATTTATCTTAAGCCATTAATCTTAAAAAAAATAACTTTATTTAGCGCCTTAAATCAAGTGAGTTTTATCATTTTGAATCAAAATAGCTCTCTTACCTTTAGAAATGCCTCTTTTTGATTTCTTTCCGTTTCGATTACTATCCTATCCATAAGGTGCTTTAGAAGTAAACTTCTCTTTTCGCTTGGTAAGTTCCATCTTTCGTTCGACCAGAAATTTTTATCCTTTCGGCTTCCCCAATAGCCAAATAAAAGTTTAACAACACAATCCTGTCTGGATTTTCTTTTCCAATCATTGTTCCGCAGCGTTAATTTCTTTCCGAAGTTGTCAAACTGATGAATAATATTAAGATCTTCTCTAATATTTCGGGCGAACCTATCCCACTTAGAAAACAATATCAAGTGGATGAATTTCTCATTTGCTCTAGAGAAGGTCTCTAGGTCCTCACATTCTGGCCGTTTAAAGTCTTTACCAGACTGGTCATCTATGAAAAAGGATACAATATTATATCCTTTTAACTCACAGAATCTCGTCTAGAATTCTTTCCGGTAATTAAAACTAAAACCAAATCTTTGTTCTTCACTTTCCATCTTATGTATATTAAGCATTATTATTCGTTAAGCTTAAAATTTAGTAATTATAGCATTGCCTTTCGAGATATTCGGTATGGTATTGTTCTTCATCATAAAATTTAACTTCCTCATGATAATTTTCCAACATTTCTTATATCACGAAGTATTCTCCTAAATATTCAATCAGCACTGCTTCACGGTACTATCATCGGGGAGCGCTATTACATTATGGTCCCATGAGTTTACCTTGTAATTTTAAATATTCTATAAAATCTGGGTGCATCAGCCTTTGTCTTAAATCTTTTAGTCAGGATGCCTTTGCTTAAATATTCTAAGCATGGGACATTTTGATACGATAATGTTTTATCGTGGTTTTTTTGATTTCGAATAGCGATTTGTTTTACCTAACAATGACTAGCTTTTTTGACATTAGCGTCTTGGCATCACCCGTGATATTGTAAAAGTAAACACCGTTGTCTAAATTTAAATTTTCGATATTATTTATATTTTCTTCAACGTTTAAATTATAAGAAGAAACTTTTTTACCTTGAACATTAAAAATTTCAATTTTTGCTTTCTTAAATTCTTTTAAACTATATGATATTGATAGCATGCCTGTGGTTGGATTTGGATAAACAGCTATAGCATATCCCTCAGCGTAAAAAATTTCACTTTCTGGTTTTAAAGAAATTGATCGCGATGCATTCACATTAGTTTTTATACTATTGAAGTTCATTTTACATTTATCTAATCGTTCAATAGCTTCATCAATACTAATATTTCCATTGATGGCCTCCATTTCAACATTCCATAGACATTGAAAATTTTGATACATATCTAAATGGGATGCCTTGGGATTATTTGCAATTATAGCGTTCACTATTGTTAATGCATTTTGATGATGATCTGAAATGCGATAAATCATAGCTTTGTCTAATAATATTAGATCGCTAACCTCTTTAAAGTCTCTTTCTGTTATGTCCTTTCGTCCAGTCCTCAACGCACAGATCAGATGCAAGTCATTGAATCGCGATTGCAAGGAAATAGGCATTGGATTGAATTTAACTGCTGTATCTCTATGAAGCTCTGCTAAATGAGCAACGCAAATGAATAATTTTTGATAAGCTAACTCCAGCAAGTATTTATCTACAGGGTTGTTTACAGGTGAGGAGTAATTATACTTCAAAATTTCGGTAAACAAATCTGTTACCTCATTTACTTTGGCTACATTATGCATAGCATCCATTTTGGAAAGAGAGAACTGTAATGCTTTTTGAAGCTTCTTATTATAAAACGATGAGGTTGTAATAACAGACGAATTACTATTATCATTGAGCGGATGAACCATGTTATTAGTCCGACATGCAGGACCAACACATCCAGCAGCAACCGGAGGACATACAATTGGCCCTACACTGGCCAAAACGTTACCTGTTAACAGTGAAGCCGAATCATAAATCGGATAATAGGGATCTGTTAAATCGATTTTCCTTATTTTATTTTGATTGTCTTCGACCACGTCTGATGCTGATACCAGTGAGCGCCAAAAGTTATTCTCAGCGAAAATTTCGTAATCACCAGACACAGGGTTTTGACTTGTAAACTGCATCAGACTTCCTTCGGTAATAGTAGGACATTTCCAATATCCAGGTGTAAAAGACGGACCATGACCGGATGGCGGAATCCATTGACATGGACCCCCATTTTTAATGTTAAAGTTGTTGTAGCCATTATTCGCTTCAAAAGAACTTGTCTCACGAAACTTTGCGAACTCCTCACAATTATTTGCATTGTTATATCCACCACCCAAATCATTACTCATGTTAATTTTACTATTTGCAATAGCAAACAATGCTAGTTGATTGTTTTGCATATCATTACAACGTAATTTTAAATTACAATAACTAGTCCCGATACCATATTCCATATTGTTAATAGTATTTTCTTTTACATCAAATTCTACATTTGAGCCATCGATAACCATTGCAAACCCTTCTTGATAATCCGGATTATTATTTAGATAACTAGTTAAAATATTTTTGGATATAAAGCTATTAAGAGTTGCATCTAAAACTTGTATCGCCCCTCCGTAAAAATTATTGTTTGAAATGGCCGCGCCCCCTCCATATGTCGTAATTCCACTTCTATAAAAATTACAATTTTTTACGCCGGATAACTTTGTACCACCATAAAATAATGCCCCTATAATGCCAGAGCCGAAATTCTTAAAATCACAACCTGAAATGATACAATTGGGTTGCCCAAACACTAACAAGCCTCTTGGAAGTTCACCACCATTACCTGAAGTGGGAAAGTAATTACTTTTTAACGTACTATTTGTAATAATAGTTGGCCGATCAGTTTCCAGTCTCGCACGCTCAACATTGTACTCGATCTGGCAGTTATTTAACAAGATCTGCGTTAAATTTTTTGGAATTGCAACATTTACTTGGCTAATATCAATCAATTTATCTGTTTTACTTTGGCCTTGTAAATTTATTCTCGCGTTAGTACCACATGTTATGTGCGCATTATTAGGTGCCCAGTTATCCCACCAAACGCCTTGGCCTCTGTTGAATTTAATGTAACCACTATTGCTCCCCGGATAAGTAATTTTGAAGGTAGCGTTATCCCCAATATGAAGTCTTCCATTCAATTCTAATACAGCATCATCGCCTTTTAATTGAATTTCCGCACCTTGATTATAAGTTAATATGGCGTTATCACTAGTAGAACCATCTGAAAATATTTTAGTTTGGATAATTACATGGCCGCCATTTTCAACAATTAATTTACTCCCGTTATTTAATTCAAAAAAAGCGCCCGGTTCAATGATTAGTTTACCACCATCTCGAACTATTATTTTTGAATTAATTCCAGTTGAAAAAAGTTGGCCACCCTTTTGTATAATAGCCTTTGTGTTATTTCCAATATCCAAAGTACCGCTATTTTGAATGAATAAACCAGCATTATTTCGTACAATTACTTTAATTGAATCTGCGTTTGTTGGCTTCCCTGCATTTATAAGTGAACCATTACCTGAAACATTCACTTGGCCACACACAGTAAACTCCGTTTCATTTGTCAATGTTTTATTGTTCTGAATATAAAAAGTACCTTGATTGAATTCTTTAAAACTTATCCCCAACGCTAAATAATCCTTAAAAACTCTTTTCAGTGTAATACTTGTATTTAAAACACCCGTTTGTGGGTTAGTATTTAATTCAAGCATTGGACTTTTTTTACAGTTACAACTTAAGTCCTCGTATTTCGGAAACGTACTATCACCAAACTTCAAGCGATACATGTTATATAACCACATCCAATCATTTGCATTGTATTCTCCATAGTTATAAGATTCAGTACTTATATCATCATAATGAGGTTCCTCAAAATTATTAGCACTATTCCAAAATGATGTAAAATCAGTGGGGCCATAATTACGCGGACCATCACATGGCATTTTGCTTAATAAATCAATATAATGCTGTTTTGATTTAAGAGGAGATTCATTGTTTAGACATGAATAAATTAAATCTATATTTTCATGACCATAAAAATCAGCAAATTTATTTACGTTTGCGTGAGTCCATGTTGCACTGGTAGAACCTAAATATTCGAATATATAAAAATTTCGAGGGAAGCTGCTTAATTTTACTCCCAATGGTTTCGATAACTGCCCTCCAATAAAAGAGGGGCCAAATGTAAACACTAAATCCTCAGGCACTGATGGCATATTTTCCAATAAACTCCAAGCAGTTGACACTTTTGTTAATGGGATAAAGTAGTCATGCTTACTTAAACAAAAATAACTATCTCCTGAATGATCAATTGATTGATGATGAATACCTCTGAGCAAATACTGTGGACTCCCGGTCAAATTTAGAGCGATTTTAGCGAAAGCATACGAAAATAACCTAATGTCTTGTCCCTCGGTATCTGTTGAACTAACTCCCACTTTGCGGCCTGTTACCGGGTTTATTAAAATCCAATTCCCTCTAATGTCGTAGTTGCCACAATCGGAATCTGCGACCAAATATCCTAATGCCGTATTCATCGCAAAGGCAAACGGAGTGCCAGGTCCAAATATAGCTGGTGTTGGGTGAGCCGCTATATTATACATTAATTCGGTTCCGTGATCTTCCCGGAGTAACTGTCTATCAACTCCTGACATATAATCCATAATATTAGAAGTAATAGACTGCATTTTATCAATAATGTTGAAGCCCACATCTGTTGACGTTGGTTTAACATATAAATTGGGCACATATTTTTTTATAAAACTGAAGCCAGTTAAAATATTAGAAATTTGATCCAGGCTAGGCTCATTTGTTGAACTATTGCCTGCTGGTTGCCCACCTTGACTTAAGTTCAAATCTAGGTTAGTAAAATGATCAGAATTAATACATCTGTAATTGAGTAAAGGGTCCTGAACCCCCTCGACATCAAATTCATGATTCCATTTGCCGATAGTGGACTGTATTGCATCATCACGTAAAAAAAACCCATTATGATCAATCGGTTTGGATGGATCAAATGCGTTTTCCGCAACTCCATCTAATCTATCAATGGCATTAAGCGCATAATATAACTCGCTTAAAGTCGCCTTTGTACTTTTTCCATCCTGATTTAAAAGCGCATATTCCGTTGCCAAAGTGCACATATAATCGCCGATATAACTAGTTGCATCACCCCAACTCATCAACCAAAGGAAGTAGGCTGTAAAGTCCCGCAACGACCTCCCCCAGCTTGCCTTTTAGAAGCTGGAATACCCTGACCCTGTCCTTCACCTAAACTTACATAGTATTTACGGAATCGTTCACGCATATTCCAGTACTTTTGGTTTAACGTTGTTTCGCTATCTTGCGCATTACTAGGAACCTGATTAATTATCATAGCGATGCCAATAGTTACTTTTTTTAATAACTGTAAATTCATAAATGAGTTGTTTTAAATTATTGGATTATATTATATCGAATTAAATTCCAAGTTCGATTACTATCTAATTGCTCGCGACGAATTATGCCAATGTTTTTGCTAATGTAATAATTTGTATTTTGGTCGTTATCGCAATCACTATCGTAGTTCAACCACCTTTGGGTAGCAGAAAAAGATTGCGCTTTTATAGTAAATGAATTAAAATATTCCTTATATTCTAAACGATCTAAGGATATAAATAATGTCATACCAACATCTATTATTGCAAAATAAATATTTATCCCATTTTTAGATCCACTTCCAGGCATGATATATCTTTCTCTAAAAACCCTTGGAATATTATTGTTAACCTCGTAACTCTGATCCATCCAATTTTTATACTTATAATGATCGTAACTGCTTATCGCCTCACAAGTAAACCAACTAAAGGTGCCACGATAAAGACCCTTAGCAACCTCTTTATCACCATTCGTATAAATTCCCTTGTTAGCAAACGTAATATATACACTATCTAAGATACCGCTGATGCTGTCCTGATAAACCCAATACGTCCCAGGTTTAAAATAAGCATAGGCGTAAAGGTCGAGATTAACAGGTTGATTATATCCATAGTTTATAGGTTCTGGACTTCGGTGACAACTAGTGCAACCCACCATGAAGGCATTAACCAATAAGATATAACCTAACGTTTTCATTCAATAAACATTTTTTTATAAATTAAAGTATTATGATTAGCTTTTATTGTTTTTAAGCCTTTAATATCTAACACGGAAGCAAAGCTAAATCATATGTTTAAATTACACACTACCGTTAAACGGGTTTTTAGCACATTTCCAAAATATTAATTGGCGTTTGAAACAAACTCTATAGAAATTGAATTTCGATCACAACCAAAAGTTGTTGATTAACTGTAGCCCTTAATTAGCCAAGTGCGGCTATTGTCCAAACCAATCCGCTAACAACGCCCTTGTGCTCCGCTATATAGTTTTAAACCTATAAGAACGTACTGCCCATTTTTGATCAGCAATATTTTATTATTTTCAAATACAGGAAGATTTGAAATATTATTATTAATATTTATACCGCTTAACAGCACTCTTGGCCAACATTAATCTCTGGAACCACTGCCCACTGTTGTCCAACCTTTTAAACTATTAAACATAAATGTGTAAGAGACAAAATAGATGCCAGTGGTGAAACCTCTCATTAACAGCACTTGGAGACTTTTAAAATGCACATCGCCATAGTATCTTCCCCCCCACCCACCAACTAGCACTTTTAAATGGCATCTTCATCACTACTTCGCATTGTCGATCGTCACCTACCGTCTTTAATATACATATTCTAGTATGAAAGGTGCCTACATAATCTTCCTCCGAAGTTGCATTAACGGCATAAGCAGTAGCCTGCGCACTGGTAAATAAGTGCAAACAATTTTTCCAATTGCACTATCCTCGTTAACCCAATAACTATATATTTTTAATCAAGCAGTAATCACTCAATGCTATAGCTGGGAATAAACATTATAATCAGTTTTCGGTTCAGTCTGCTTTGTATCTTACGCAAGAGATGAAAAAACTACTAGCCATAATACAAAATGCTTCTAACTTTTTCCTAGATACGACCTTCACGTTTCTTCAAATTAGCATTTTATAACTGTGCCATTAAACAGGCGGATAATTAAATTTTTTGAATATACAATTCAATTTGACCCTAATTTCTTTTGGCATGCTAACAAAGAGAAGCAGAGAAAGAATAAAACAATTAAACTTTTCAATTTTATGATAGTTATTTGTTTCATTTTACCTATTGTATTATATGATATCGAATTAAATTCCATGTGCGATTACTATCTAATTGCTCGCGCCGAATTATGCCAATATTTTTTGAGATAAAATATTTGGTATTCTGTTTATCATCAATCATACTTTTATTATTCAACCATTTCTGAATATTTTGAAAAATGTTACTGTTTATGTTTAAGATATTATAAAACGATTCGAAATAAATATAACCGGGGTAAGAAGTTAATTGTTCTCCGATAGCCACAATAGAAATATGGATAGTTTCACCGTTAATATTTCCGCTTCCAGGCATGATGTACCTTTCCCTATAAACTGTCGGAGCGCTCCCGTTAACCTCATAACTTTGATCCATCCAGTTGCGATATCTATAATGGTCGTAACTGCTTATCGCGTCACAGGTAAACCAACTAAAGGTTCCGCGATAAAGACCCTTAGCAACTTCTTTATCCCCATTTGTATAAGTTCCCTTGTTAGCAAACGTAATGTAAACACTATCTAAAATGCCACTAACGCTGTCCTGATAAACCCAATACGTCCCAGGCTTAAAATAAGCATACGCATACAGGTCGGGATTAACGGGTTGATTAAATCCATGATCAATAGGTTCAGGACTTCGTTTACAACTAGCGCCACCCATCAAGAAAATATTAATCAATAATATATAAACTAACGTTTTCATACTTAAAAAAATATACTTTTTGATAAATACACAGCATCATTATCAGCTAATATCGTTAAAGGTTTTAACCTCTCCTAACGGAAACAAAGCTAAATCATATGTTTAAATTACACGCTACCGTTAAACGGGTTTTAGTGCGTTTTAAATGATATATCGTTAGATACAACTAAAGCTGACAAGTAGGGTTCTTACTGGGATACTCTAAAACCAATCTGTTTTCTGATTGTCGAGCTCAGTTTGCTTGCTATTAAATGGTAGGACTCCTCGGCGTAGTAACTCCATTGCTTTTTTGAAATTCGGTTAATATCATCAACATGCACCCATTTGTACCGAGCCAGATATGGTGCGGGAATAAATCCGGGTTGTTGAATCAGTTCTTCAAAATCATTATCCGACACTTTAAAGGACGCTGAATGAGGAACTGTATCAGGTGTAGTTACCAAAAACATTTTACCACCTATGTTAAAACATAAATGATCGCCCCATTTTATATCTTCAGTAACTCCTTTAAGATTTTTGCAAATCGACTGCAAATCTTCAATTGTCATTTTCAAAACGAAAATAGTTAGGCCTTCACCTTTGCTAAACGGATTATGTGCAATTTGTGCAATAACAGGATAATCGGGTATGTTGGGTCAAATTCGTACCATTTAGCAGCGAAATTTGGTTTGGAACCAGCATGATGGTGATTATTCTGAAATAATTCACCCATCATTAAAATGTCAAGTACTAAGGTATTTTTCGATTTATCTCCGGATTCAAAATTACGGTAGCCGTATTTATGCCCTGCCCAGTTCACAATTGCGCCATGAATGGGCCCGATTAAAAAATGGATAGGCAATAATAAATACATCCACCAATGCGTTGCAAAAGCCGCATAAAACGCAACGTAGGCGGCGCCAAAACCAATACGCGTAAACCAACTGTCTGCAATCCTGTCGATAGCGGGATATTCAGGAAAATTTCGGTCAAACTTTTCTTCAATGACTACCCGTTTATTCAACACATCATTGTAGATTTTTTTAGTATGCATCATCATTGTGAAAACTTCCCTGAAAAAATGTGGGGTGTGAGGATCTTTTTCAGTGTCGCTGTAGGCATGGTGCATGCGATGTAAAATGGCGTAAGCACGGGGATTTAAATAAGAAGAACCCTGGGTTACCCAGGCAAAAATATAAAAGAACTTTTCCCAAAATTTGTTCATGGTAAACATTTTATGTGCACCATAACGGTGAAGGAAAAATGTTTGACCGAACAGAGAAAGGTACCAGTGTAAAATAAGAAACAATAAAATAATCATGCGTATTAAATTAAGAGAACTGCAATTTCAGAAATAAATATGGTTATTTTATATCCGTTCGACGAAATCTGATCATAATCAGGTAAAATAGCGATTTGCTTTATGATCATAAAAAAAACCTTCACATTTCTGTAAAGGTTTTTATTAAAAACATTTTTACAACTAACCATTTAACGCTTCCGCTCCGGCTACAATTTCAAGAATTTCTGTTGTAATAGCTGTCTGACGCGCTTTATTGTAAGAAATTTTAAGGTCGCGGAGCATGTCTTTTGCATTATCTGTGGCTTTATGCATCGCTGTCATACGGGCGCCATGTTCGGAAGCAAATGAATCCAATAATGCTTTGTAAAATTGGGTCTTAAGTGACCTAGGGATCAAATCTTCTAAAATGAATTCTTTGTTCGGTTCGAAAATGTAATCGGTCGCGCTTCCGCCACCTTCAGCTTTCGTAGCTACAACCGGAAGAAACTGTTCTGCCTGAACAATTTGAACCGCAGCATTTTTAAACTGGTTGTAAACCAAAATAACCTTGTCAAACTGCTTTGCTACAAACGCCTCCATGATTTTTTCTGCAATCGGAGCAACGGTATCGTATTTTAAATTATCAAATACTTCATTTAAACCGTGCGGTAAATCAGTTCCGTGAATGCTATGATCCGTGCGTTTAAACGCGTCATTCGCCTTCTTTCCAATGCTAATTACCGACACGTTACTTCCGGCATACTCATTCTTGATCAAGCTCCATGCTTTTTTTATGGCGTTGGCATTAAATCCTCCTGCTAAACCGCGGTTCGAAGAAACCACAATTAATAGCACATTTTTATCAGAAGATTCACGTGCAAACATATTTTCAGAGGTATCCAGACTAGAACTTACATTTTGCAGGATTTCCTGCAATTTGTTCGCGTAAGGCCTCATCTGCGTGATTGCATCCTGTGCACGCTTCAATTTTGCAGCACTCACCATTTTCATGGCGCTGGTAATCTGCATGGTTGAACCAACGGATACAATTCTATTTCTTACTTCTTTTAAATTTGGCATTTTCTCAAGATTTTAGAAATCAGGCTTACGGTGTTTTACCGAGATCCGATTTCTTAATTCTAATTTCCTAATTAATACTTAGCAGTTAACTCTTTTGCAGCTGCCTCCAGAACACTTGTAATGGAATCATCGAATTTTCCTGCTTTTAAAGCGTCAAGTTGCTCCTTATGTTTACGTTCACAAACATCTAAAAATTCTTTTTCGAATTCTTTAACCTTGTTTACAGGAACATTACGTAATAAGTTTTTAGTTCCTAAATAAATGATTGCAATTTGCTGTTCAACACGTAAAGGCGATGCATTAGCTTGCTTTAAAATTTCCACGTTACGAGCACCTTTATCCAATACAGATTTAGTTGCAGCATCCAGATCAGAACCAAACTTTGCAAACGCTTCTAATTCGCGGTATTGCGCCTGGTCTAATTTTAAAGTACCGGCTACTTTTTTCATGGATTTAATCTGGGCATTACCCCCCACACGTGATACCGAAATACCTACGTTAATAGCAGGACGAACACCGGAGTTAAACAAGTTAGACTCTAAGAAGATCTGACCATCAGTAATTGAAATTACGTTAGTTGGAATATACGCAGAAACGTCACCCGCCTGTGTTTCAATTAATGGTAAAGCTGTTAACGAACCACCACCTTTCACGATCGGTTTTAATGATTCCGGTAAATCATTCATATTTCTTGCAATCTCGTCAGAAGCGTTGATTTTAGCTGCACGCTCTAACAAACGGCTGTGTAAGTAGAATACGTCACCAGGATATGCCTCACGTCCTGGAGGACGACGTAATAATAATGATACCTCACGGTAAGCCACAGCCTGCTTAGATAAATCATCATACACAATTAAAGCCGGACGACCGGTATCTCTAAAGAATTCACCAACAGCAGCGCCCGCGAATGGAGCGTAGAATTGCATTGGAGCAGGATCTGAAGCGTTAGCCGCAACAACAACTGTATACGCCATCGCGCCATTTTCTTCTAAAGTACGAACCACGTTCGCAACCGTAGAACCTTTTTGGGCAATCGCTACATAAATACAAAATACAGGCTTTCCTGCATCGTAAAATTCTTTCTGGTTAATGATGGTATCCAACGCAACCGTTGTTTTACCTGTTTGACGGTCACCAATGATTAACTCACGCTGTCCACGACCAATTGGAATCATTGCGTCAACCGCCTTAATGCCGGTTTGCAATGGCTCAGTAACCGGCTGACGGTAAATTACACCTGGGGCTTTACGCTCCAACGGCAATTCATAGGTTGTGCCCTGAATTGGTCCCTTACCATCGATAGGATTTCCTAATGTATCGATCACGCGACCTAGCATACCTTCACCTACATTAATAGAGGCAATACGTCCTGTACGTTTAACAGATGATCCTTCACTGATTCCAGTGCTAGCTCCTAGTAATACAGCACCAACGTTATCTTCTTCAAGATTTAATACAATTCCTTGTAAACCTGTTTCAAATTCGATCAACTCCCCTGATTGAACTTTTGATAAGCCGTAAATACGAGCAATACCATCGCCCACTTGTAATACAGTTCCAACCTCTTCTAACTCAGCTTCTGATTTGAACCCTGATAATTGTTGTCTTAAAATTGCAGATACTTCTGCCGGTTTTACTTCTGCCATTTGTATATGGTTTTTGTGATTAGTTTAATGCTTTGTTTGTTAATTCTTTTTTCATATTGCTTAACTGGCGGGCAACCGATTTGTCCAATTGCTGATCACCAATCTTCAAAACAAATCCTCCGATCAAATCAGGATTTGTTTTCTCAATCAATTCAATTTCACCGTTTAACTGTGATTTAACCAAATCCAGGGCTTTCTGCCTTGTATCAGCATCCAGTCCTTTTGCAGAAGTAATCACCGCAGTCAATACATTTTTATGTGTTCTGTACTGTTCAATAAAACTTCCCGCCATTTCAGGAATAATAGCTTCTCTTCTCTTAGAAGTAACAATGGATAAAAATCCAGAAGTAATGGCGTTTAATTTGCCATGAAAAATGGCTTTTATAGCCTCAATCTTTTTGTCCGATTTAATAATCGGGCTATTTAAAAATGAGGTGAATTCCCTTGAACCGTCGCACACTTCCTTAACCATCTGCATGTCATTAAAAACAGCCTCAAGCTGCCCTTTTTCAACTGCAAGGTCAAGTAATGATTTGGCGTATCGTGATGCAACTATCATGGTTAGTTTAGATTAACGTCTTTCATTAAGTTATTTACCAATGCTTTTTGCTTTTCGTCGCTTGATAATTCAGAACGTAAAATTTTCTCAGCAATTTCAATTGATAAAGCAGCAACCTGATTTTTCAATTCCGCAACCGCAGCATTCTTTTCATTTGCAATTTGTTCGCGTGCAGAAGACATAATTCTTTCCACATCGGCCTGTGCTTTGGTTTTTGCTTCAGCAATAATAGCATCTTTGGTTTCGCGTGCTTCCTTCATTAAAATATCGCGTGCAGCACGCGCTTCTGCCAAACTTTTTTCGTTGTTGGATTTCAACTCGCGCATGTCGTTTAAGGCTCTTTCAGCACTCGCCAATGCGTCTTCAATTCCTTTTTCACGGGTTTTGATAGCGGTTAAGATTGGCTTCCAGGCAAATTTTCCAAGTAATACCAATAATAAAATAAAAGTAATTGTCGTCCAGAATATTAAACCAACCGCCGGTTCAATTAAACTTGCTAAAATAAATAAGTTCATGGTATGATGTTTTTATGTTGTATTCCTTTTTTACCAAATAAAATTAAACTAAAGCTTTAACCAACCGTTAAAGCTTTAGTTTGTTTGTTGAAGATTACTTCGACATTAAAGCAACTACCACACCGAATAATGCAACACCTTCTACAAGGGCTGCAGCGATGATCATAGCTGTTTGAATTTTCGAAGTAGCTTCTGGCTGACGTGCAATGGCATCCATTGCGTGTCCACCAATTTGTCCGATACCGATACCAGCGCCTATTACTGCTAAGCCTGCTCCGATTGCTGCGTGAAAATATACGCCTGTAAAAATGCTACCAGACACTCTAGGACATCAATGAATAATGCAAAGGCAACCGATACAGGCGCGATGTAAATTGTTTTGAACACAAAGATCAAACCTACTAAGGAGATTACAATGATATGCCCTGCGGTTATATTAGCGAACAAACGAATCATTAATGCAAACGGTTTGGTTAAAATACCCACAATTTCAATCGGGATTAAAATTGGCCAGATTGCTTTAGGAGCATGAGGCAGGAAAATATGTGACCAGTAATTTTTATTACCATTAATGTTTGTAATGATTAACGTTGCTACAGATAACACAAGTGTAAAAGCAATATTGCCGGTTAGGTTTGCTCCAATTGGAATTAAACCAAACACATTATTCACCAAAATCATAAAGAAAACTGTCAGTAAGTATGGCACATACTTCTCTGATCCATGACCAATATTCCCTTTGGCAATATCATCGCGAACAAAAACAATTAAAGGCTCAAAGAAGGATTGTTTGCCTTTTGGCGCAGATGTAACACCGTGTGTTTTATACGCATTTGCAATGGATGTAAACAACCAAACCAAAAGAGCTACGGAAATAAACATCTGGGTTACATTCTTGGTAATTGAAAAATCTAACGGTGCCTCATTAGCTACTGAAACTTCCTTGTCAACCGCTGTAAGAGTTACATATTGACCGTACTCATTTGGAGTTTCGTTAGCATAATAAATCTTCTCTTCAAAATTCACGAAGCGCTCACCATTTTTTTCAACTACCACAGTTCCTTTGGTGTCGTGATGGAACTCAGAAGACATAAAAACTGTAATGCCGTTATTACCTTTTAAAATGACAGGTAATGGTGCGGAAACCGCATCATGCCCTTCGCCCCAGAAGTGCCATGAATGTGAATCAAGAATGTGCTCGAATGCCACTGCTGTAATATCTACAGGTCCGGAAGATTCATGACCATGCCCCACTTCATCATGAGTTTGGTCAATAGAATCCTCATGCGGTTCAGAGCAATAAACAGGAGCCGAAAACCCTATCAACAGGGAAAACACCACCAAAAAGAAATATAAAAAACGGCTGTTCGTATTAATTTTACTAGTCATTACCAAAAAAGTATTTGTAAGCTTTAAAATTCGGGTGCAAATGTAGGGATTAAATGATAAACCCGAAATTTTTTTTCCGGTTTTAGACGAACAATGGGCAAAAATTCAGGGCAAGTTTAAAACACAACATAATCCTGCGGATTTATGGCAAATCCATTATGCCAGAGTTCAAAATGAAGGTGGTAACCGCGACTGAGTTCACCGGTATTGCCAACCACGCCAATTGGCTCGCCGGCCTTTACATAATCTCCTATTTTTTTGCTAAGGGACGAATTATGTTTATACACGCTTGTAACATTGCTATTGTGCTGCACCTGAAGCACATAACCGTCGTCGGTGGTAAAACCCGCAAAAATTACTGTACCGTCCAGGGTGGCCTTCACCATTTCATTTTCTTTAGCGGCAATATCCACCCCAAAATGTTCTTCCCGGAGGTTATAGGAGCTAGTAATGATTCCTTTCACTGGCGTAAAAAAGAAAAAACTGCTTAGTGCGGTAATTTTGTTTGCCGACACCTTATCACTGGTTGAAGCTAACTGGTTGGTTTCTATGTCGGTACGCAATTTTTGATCTTGCTCACTCGGATGAATAGGGATATTGGCATATTTACCGGTAGTATCCCGCGGTGGTTTAGGAGGCTTCCCCTCCGTTTTACCCGAGAATACATTTAATAGATTCGCAATATACCAGTCACGCGAACTCAGAGTGCTTTCGAGTGAATCTGCTCGGGCCGTAAGGCGGATAATATCCTTACGGTCGTTCACATTTCCGTAACCCGGAATGTATTCCCGTAATGGCGTAAACGCAACCAGACTAATTACAAGGGTGGTCATAACTATGGTGATTGAACCCAGTAAAATAATTAGCCCTAAAGGTGAAAGACGTAATGAAAATTTTTCCGCAAAAGAATCGTCGTTTAGTATAACCAGACGGTACTTATTCCGCAATTGGTTGGTAAATATTTTCCAACGACTATTTTTAGATTCTGGCATACGATCGACACAAAATTATACTAAATTTACGATTTTGACGTTATCCGCTTATTTTTGAACCTTTTTTGAATTCCAAAAACAAATATCTGTTTATTTTTTTGGTCCTTTTCATCTTCCTTTCGGGATGTAAAACCAATAAGAATACATTTATCCACCGAGGCTATCATAATTTAACGGCCCGTTTCAACGGTTATTATTACGCCACTGAAAGTATTAAAGAGGGCGAAGCAAAAATTGTAAGCAGCTATAAATACGATTACGACAGGCTTCTGCCGGTATTTCTTGTTCCCAATAACGAAACAGCGAAAACTACTTTTCCGGATTTTGACAAGGCCATTAAGAAATCATCAAATGCCATTCAGCGCCATACGATTAAGGATAAGAAGAACAATGAGATTACAACAGCTGGAAAATGGATTGACAATAACTGGAACGTAATTGGCATTTCCCATTTTTATAAACGTGAATTTTTCTCCGGAATTGAAGCATTTGAATATGTGATCAGAAGTTACAAGTCCAAAGACCGTTATAAAGCCTTTATTTGGTTAGCCCGGTCCTACAACGAAATCGGCGCACCATCGCAAGCTGAACCAATCATAAGCTTGTTAAAAGAGGACAAAAAAATATCAAAATATGCCAAAAAAGAATTACCTGCCGTTCAGGCAGATTATTACATCAAACGCGGGTTATACAAGGAAGCGGAAAAGGCGTTACTGGCAGCAATTAAAGGAGGCGGTGATCCAAAAAAAGACAATTTTGTTGGAAAACTAACTAAAATTATAAATGGACGTCCGTCGAAGAAAAAGCGTGCACGATATTCATTTATTCTTGCTCAGCTTTACGAAGAGCGGAAAGACAACAAAAAAGCGGTTCAATATTATAAAAAGGTTGTTGATTTGAAACCTGAGTATGAAATCTTGTTTCACGCTAAAATGAAACAAGCCCGTTTGGTTGATGTTAAATCAGCAAACCTTGCCCGTTTAAAACGCGATCTCCTTAACATGGCGCGGGACGTTAAAAACACAGAATACCTGGATGTACTTTATTATACATTGGGGGAGATTTACGAAAAAGAGAACAATCTCAACGAAGCGTTTGCAAACTATAAATTGTCTGTAAAAAACAGTATCCAAAACCCAAAACAAAAGGCTCTTTCATATTTAAAGTTAGGCGAGCTGAGCTTTGAACAGGCCGATTATACATCCGCTGGTGGATATTATGATAGTACGATGATTACGCTTCCAAAAGACTACAAAGATTATCAAACCATTAGTAAACGTAAAGAAACCCTGGAGACGCTTATTGGATACATACGCACGATACAGCGTGAAGACAGTTTGCAACGCATTGCCAAAATGTCGGAAACCGACAGAACACGCTTCATTGAAAAATTGATTAAAAGATTCGAAGAAGAAGAGGAACGTAAAAAAGAAGAACTTGAGGCCTTACAGGCTCAAAACGAAAACCCGAATTATAATGCAACCCCGGTTCCAAATAACGGAATGCCTAACATGAATACCGGCGCTAAAGGAGAATGGTATTTTTACAATCAAACCACACTCAGTTTTGGTATAAACGACTTCATTAAGAAATGGGGGAACAGGAAGCTGGAAGATAACTGGAGACGAAGTCAGAAAGCTATTACCATCGAAAATCAAAATACCGGTGATAATCCTGAAGATTCTTTAAATCCGGCAGTTGCTGTTACAAATTCGATTACGCCGAAAGATAAAAAAACCGTCGAGTATTATTTAACTGATCTGCCCTTGGCTGATTCTTCAATGGCAAAATCTAACAAGATTGTAATTGATGCTTTTTATAATCTCGGAAGTACTTATAAAGATGAGTTGAATAATAATAAGAAAGCAATCGGTACGTTCGAAGAATTGAATAACAGGTATTCGGATCACAAATACAAGCTAGCCACCTATTTTCAACTCTACCGGATTTTTACCGATGTGAAAAATAAAACTCAGGCCGATTTCTATAAGAATAAAATTCTGAATGAATATCCAAATAGCGAATACGCGCAAATTATTAAAAACCCTAATTATATATCCGATAAAAATGCACAAAAAGGGGAAGTTGAATTGTTTTATGTAGAAACCTATAACGAGTTTGCGCTCGGAAATTACAACACTGCATTTGAGAAAAGCAAAGAATCGGAAAGCAAGTTTGGGAAGACCGACTATTCGCCAAAATTTGCTTTTATTAAGGCAATGAGCATAGGGAAATTGAAAGGTATTGATTCACTTGAAGCTGCGCTTAAACGTGTTCAGATTTTTTATCCAAAGGATCCTGTAACAAAACAGGCGCAGGATATATTGGAAATTGTATATAATATGAAGCACCCGAGTGAAGCTTCAGGAAATGGTGCGATTCAGCAAAAAGATACGTTTAGCCTCAACTTAAATTCACAACATTTTGTAATTGCGATTTGCCCGGATGATGCGGCCATTGCAAATGTATTTAAAACAGCTGTGGCCGATTATAACGAGAATTTCTATAGCAACGCTGATCTGACCATATCAAGCAGCCTCTTTGGAAACGCCGACCAAATCACCATCATCAAAACCTTTGACAACTCAAAAGAAGCGTTGCAGTATATTGAAAATTTGAGCAAGGATCAAACTGTTTTTGCCGGCAGGATTAAACGTGAGCTATTCACTATTATGGCAATATCCGTTGAAAATTTACCAAGGCTTTACCGTAAAAAACAAGTCAGTTACTATAAGCCTTTTTACGACGATCATTACTTACCTAAATAAGATTTATTTTAATAAGGTAACATGACCAACGTATTTATGTAAATTTCCTTTAAAATCAGTTACTTCGATTTTATAAACATATACTTCTTGTTTGGCAATATTCGCGCCGCCTTTAGCCTTACCATCCCAACCCGCATAGATGTCGTTGGTATAAAAAATCTTCTCTCCCCATCTGTCAAAAATCCACATTTCAAATTTATCAATGCTGGTTCCGTAACCTGTAAAGAAATCGTTTACGCCTCGGGTTGAACCAGGTGTAAAAGCGTTTGGCACATAGAAGGTGAAATCCTGTTCAATTTTTAAACAGGCAGTTGCAAGATCTGAGCAACCGTGTTGGTTAAATACTACCAGATTGACACAGTAATCTCCACCGCTTTCGTACGCATGAACCGGATTCACAGTTGAATTCAATAATTCTTTACCATCTCCAAAATACCACGACCATGACACGGCATTTGTTGATGTATTTGTAAAGCTGATTTCCGGATTAGAAGTTGAAGCTTCATTCGGGGTAAATGTAAAACTAGCTTCGGGTACAGGCTGAATGGAAATAGCTGTGTTCTGAGTGCTAATGCTGGTGCAGCCGTTTACTGTAGTTCCTTTTAATGAAATGGAATAGGTGCCTGTAGTCGTGAAGCAGTGGATTGGACTCTGAGTTCCAACAGTTCCGGTATTATCTCCAAAATTCCATTCCCACTGAGTCAGTAACCCTGTTGGCGTACTCGTATCAGTAAAACGAGGACAGAATAACGCGCATCCACTGGTGTCATCAATCACAAAACTCACTGTTGGATCCGGATAGATCGTAACCTCTTTAGAAATTGTATCCTTGCAGCCGAAGTTATTCGTTACCACCAATATGGGATGGTAAACACCAGTTTGGTTGTAAATATGACTTGGTCCCTGACTGTTATTGATTGGCGATCCGTCTCCAAATGCCCACAACCACGACTGAACGGTTGCACCAAGTCCCGGAACAGATGTATCGGTAAACTGGGATGGCAAGTTTAAACATGCATTAGAAACAGAAAAATTCGCTACAGGTAAGGGAAATACGCCTACAGTTTTTGTTGCGTACGCCAGGCAACCATTCGAGCTAGTTACAGCTAAATTAACATTGAATATACCTGGCGACATAAACAAATGGGTGGGATTTTGTACGGTACTATTAGGAGAAAAATCGCCAAAATCCCATTCCCAGGAGGTTAGACTTCCCGAAACCACGGACGACAAATCCGTAAAGGTTACAAGTTTATTACTGCAAACATTTGGCGCATTAAAATTAGCGATCGGAGCATGAAAAACGTTAATATCCATCGTATCCGAATTGGAACATTTATTTGCAGAAACCGTTGTAAGGATAACGGTGTATGTTCCACTGTTTAGGTAATTATGAGCAGGGCTGATTGTTACGGAATCTAACGGGGATGAATCGCCAAAATTCCAATACCATTTCACAAAATTTGAACCTGACAAATTAGTAAATTGAGTACTACTGTTAACGCATCCATTAGCAGCGGTGAATGATGCCGACGGTAATGAAAAGACATTTAGCGAATGCGTAACGGATGAAATGCAATTATTATTGCTTGTAGCGGTTAAAGTAATTGTAAAAACGCCTGGAGAAGAATAAAAATGCACCGGGTTCAATACACCAGAAGAATTATTAAGGCCAGAAGAAGGATCACCAAAATTCCAGGTGTAACTGGTAATCGAGCCAGGTGAAATTTGCGAAGTGTTAGTAAAACTGATGCTTGAATTAGCGCAGATTGACTTCAATAAAAAATCAGTATTAGGGCTTGGGTAAAAAGGAACAGACAATGAATGAGATTTGATACATCCCAAAGCAGTTTGAATAGTTAAAACAGGCGTGAAGCTTCCTGCCGCTGAATAAACATGGGTTGGATTTTGAAGAAGGGAGAAATTGCTGCTGCCTGAAAGAGGATCGTTAAAATCCCAACTCCAGGAAATAATTGAATCATTTCCTTTAACTGAAAGATCTGTAAAGGAAGTTGGAGTGTTTAAACAAACCGTATTTACACTGAATCCGGGAACTGCGGTCGAAATAAGCGATGGTAAAACTACCGGGAATGATTTCAAGCATCCGAGGTTATCCATCACCGATAAAGTGTAGTTACCAGCCATCACATTGGAAATTGTTGAATTATTTCCTCCTGAAGGACTCCATGTATAATTGTAAACACCTCCGCCCCCACTGGGAGTTACAGTTGCACTGGCATTGCTGTAACCGCATGTTGATGCAATGGTTTGAGTTAGAATTGTAATTGGCGAAGGTTCGGTAACTACAACCGTGGAAGACGCAACACAACCAGTACTATCTGCCACGATTACCGAGTAGGTTCCCGCTGTTAATCCTGTCAAGGTTTGTATACTGGATCCTGTTGGATCCCAATAGAAGTAATAGGGCGGCACACCTCCCGACCCTGCGGCCGAAACTGCCCCTGTGGATGTTGAATTACACGTAATGTTAGTGTGGGAAGTAGTAGCTGTTACAGCAGTGGCGGGTTGGCTGATGTTAACGTTCGCCGATTTCGTGCACCCTAAATTATCTGTTACTAGTACAGAATAGGTGCCAGCTGCTAAGTTTCCTAATATAGATGTAGTTGTGCTATTAACAGACCATAAATATTTATAACCTGGCACTCCACCACTTGCATAAACTGACGCTGTGCCGTTTGTCCCTCCAAAACAACCTACAGCAGTCGTTCCTGTGTACAGGGTTATCGGTGTCTCAGTAATCACCGCAACTGTAGCTGAATTTGAACATAACGCTCCTACATTATCAAAAACTGTCAATGTATAGGTTCCTGCTCCAACAGAAATTGTTGGCGTTGTGGCGCCGTTACTCCATAAAAAGGAATAAGGGGCCTGGCCACCCGACGCAGATCCCGTAACGGTTGTTGTACCTAAAGGGCACACCATTGCGGGAGTAGTGATACTTGCTATTATAGGAGGATTTTGAACAACGTTCACACATGCAGAAGCAATGCATCCCCCGGCGTCGGTCACATTTACGCAATGCGTGCCAGCCTGAACAATTTGAGTTGAACCTGTTGCATTATTGTCCCACGCATACGAAAAGCCTCCAAACCCTCCGCTCGCTGATACTGACACTGAAGTAGAAGACCCATAACATATATTTCCTGGCTGTGTTATAGTGGCAGTAAGGGCATTGTTGGCTGCTTGCACCGCGACTGTATTAAATGCGGTGCAACCCAGATAATCAACAACGGTTACAGTATAATTTCCTGAATACACACTTATATTTTGAGAGTTACTTCCATTACTCCAGGAGTAAGTATAGGAACCGTTACCTCCGGATGCCGAAGAAGACACGGCTATTGCTGCACTACACGAGATTAACGCTGCAGGCGTTGCCGTAACAGTTAATGGCGTAGGTTGTGCAATAGTAATTGCAGAAGTAGTTACAACACAATTTCTGAAATCAGTTACAATAACAGAGTAATTACCGGCAGTTAAATTACCCGCTACCTGTGTGGTTTGTGTTGGAGCGGTATTCCATGAATAAAAATAAGGTGTCGTTCCGCCTGATACATTTACACTAGCAGAACCATTGTTGCCGCCGTTGCAACTCACGTTGTTTACCAACGATAGGGTAGCGGTTAAAGGTGCCGGTTGGCCTACCATTACTAGTTGCTGAGTGGTACAAAAATTATTATCGGTTGTGTTTACGGTATGTTGCCCCGCCGATAAACCATTTGCTATTGCAGACGTTGCACCGCTTGGCAACCATTGATAAGAATAGGGTGGCGACCCGCCTACTCCTGTAATAGTAGCTGAACCAGTACTGCTTCCAAAACAGGAAGTATTTGATACCCCAATTAGACTTGATGTTAACGCGGCACCGGGTTGCACAATGGATACCTGCGAAGTTTGGAAACATCCTTTTGCATCAGTGACTGAAACAATATAATTCCCGGCAGACAAAGTAGAGGGATTCTGTGCAGTGTAGTTTCCCGGCATCCAAAGATAGGTGTAGTTTGCTGTCCCTCCCGAAGGCATAGCAGTAGCCGAACCGTTAGTTCCTCCATAACAGCTCACATGGTTATTAACGCTTACAGAAACTGTTAAAGGCGCCGGCTGATTTACAGCGATTGAACTTGTTAATGCACACCCTAAGCCATCTGTAACAGTTACGCTGAAGTTTCCCGCTAATAACCCCGTAGCTGTCGCGGTAGATCCCCCGTAAGGCGCCCATGAATAATAATAAGGTTGAGTTCCTCCTGCAGCTACTACAGTGGCTTTTCCATCACTGCTTCCAAAACAACTTGTTGCAGTGGTATTTACTACGGCATTAATAGGTGGGGCCTGATTTATTGCAACTGATGCTGAAGCAGTACAACCTATAGCATCTGTAATTATTAATACATAATTGCCCGCTACCGCAGACAATGTGGGTCCGTTTTGGCCATTACTCCATGAATAAGTATATGGTAACTGTCCGCCGGACACAAAAGGATTTACCGTTGCTGTTGCTCCATTACAAACTGTTTGAGGAACTGGCATTACAATATTTAAGGCAGTATTTTGGACTACCGAAACGCAAGATACTGAAATGCATCCCCCACCGTCTGTCACAGTTGCACAATAATTGCCAGCCCCAACTACAATGCTATTTGATGTTGAATTATTGCTCCAAAGAAAGGAATATCCGCCAAATCCGCCCGATGCAGATACATTAAGCGTCGTAGTTCCTCCGTTACATAGCACTGTAGGTTGGTTAACAGAAGAAACCAGGGCGCTGTTTGAAGCTAAAACTGTTACCGAATTGGTTCCGGTACAACCTAAGGCATCAGTTACTGTAACAACATACGTCCCAGAATAAACATTTGTAGAACTGGATTGCGCACCGTTACTCCAAAGATACGTCAACGCTCCTGACCCTCCCGATGCAGTTGCGCTAATAGTAGCAAAGGTTCCGCAGGAGATCGAATTATTTGGAGAAGTTACAACACTAACCTGAGGATTTGACGCAATGGTGATTACTGAGGATGTTGAACATCCTATACCAGAGTTACTGTTTATTGTAACACTGTAGGTGCCGGCATTTAAATTATAAATGGATGGTGTATTCTGCCCGTTGCTCCAGGAATAGCTGTAAGGGGCAAACCCTCCCGAAACACTTGTAGTAATATTGGCACTTTGGCCGAAGCATACAACAGAAGGTGCGTTTAATTGAACAGTTAAAGGAGGTGCAATTTTAATAACCATTTGATCGGAAACACCAATGCAGGAGCCGTTTCCAGTTGAACTGAATGTTAGAATGATAGTTCCCGATAATAATTCTGATTGCGTGGGTGTATAAATTGCGGTTGGAGAGGTGTTATCAGGAGAAAATTGCCCGTTGCCTCCGCTCCAGACACCACCGGTTGCACCAGAAACACTCCCAGCTAAATTTACACTTGTTCCGCATAATGTTTGATCTGGCCCCGCATTTATTGAAGGCGTCGGACTTACGGTAACTGTAATATTTGAAATTTGAGGGGGACAGGCCGGATAATTTTTATCATACACGATTAATGAATAATTTCCGCCCGTAGTTGCTGTATAACTTAATGAGGTGCCAACTACTGTGCCAGAGCCGTTCGTACCGTTTGTCCACGTATATGTATAAGGTGGTACGCCGCCATTAACATTTCCGGTTAAAACAATTCCTGCAGGATTATTCGCGCAAAATATTGCCGGATTAGGTGAAATAGTATTGATAATGGGCGGAGAAAAATGTATGCGTACAGTATCACAGAAGAGACCGGATGAAACACACGCGCCAGCGGCTGGCTGACCGCAAACCATATAATCAACAAAAGGCGGGGCTCCTGCCTGGGCTGTTACAACCGTTGAGTCACATCCGGTAGTACAACTTAAATAGGAGTTATAAGCTCCCTGCGTTCCCGGGTAAACAGAAGTCCAGGAAATGGATGAATTTACAAGGAGGCCAGATGCATACATTGTTGTAGAGCATCCGTTTCCAATCGTATCATCCGGAGATACTCCCGGCGCCGCTATGGAGGTGATGGCATAGGTGTTGATGTTGTTGCCGGGCTTACAAAAAGTTAGTGAATAAGGTCCCGGCCCGTTTAAACATATTGGCGAACCTACTGCTACTTGTGGTCCGCAATTTATTTGATAAAAAAGGGCGCCAGGAGGCACCGCTCCGGATGCAATCTGGAAATTAATGGCTACAGCCTGAGGTGATAGCAAGATTTTAAATTCAACGCATTTATCCGGCGCAACAGTTCCACAACAGTTCCCCACTCTTGGTAGGGCGGTGGAAGTCCATGTACCATTCGGACTTGACGATAAATTAACGTTGAAAAAAGGAGTTACAGGGTCGCAGTTCCCGGACGGCTGGCCAAAGGAGAGTTTTGTTATTACTAACAAAAAAACTGGTAAAAAGTTGTACCTGAAAACTTCGGAAAATACCTTCATTTTATCGCTAAAAAGATCAAAATTAAACTAAATTAAGGTCGATTCCCTATTATTAACTCATTCAAACCGCCTTTTTAATCACCTGATTTAACCAATTATAAAACCAATGCCTAAAGTAATTGTAATGGAAAATCAATGAATTTCACTATATTCGTATATCAAAATACTAGTGCCATGTTTCAAAAACCAAACAAATCTACTTCCGTTGACAGTTCCTCTATTAATTTAATAGGAAATGGAACCTTTATTACGGGCGACATCAATTCCAATGGTGATGTTCGAATAGACGGAACTTTAAAAGGAAATATTTCGATTTCCGGAAAATTGGTCGTAGGTCCGTCAGGAAACATTGAAGGAAATGTCATTTGTCAAAATGCTGACATTTCAGGTGAAATAAACGGCAAGATTAATGTCAGTGAATTACTCTCACTTAAAGCCAGCTCCAAACTATTAGGGGATATTGTTACTACAAAAATTTCTATTGAACCTAATGCCACGTTCACCGGAACTTGTAATATGGGCGCAGTAGTGAAAACCATTTCAAATGCAACAGAATCCCGAGAAAAAGCCCCGCAAACCGCTTAATGCTTACGCAAAATACAGCGCTCTTGGAATTCAAATGGCTGTTATTATAGGTGCAGGCTGCTTTGGCGGATATAAATTAGACGCCCGATATAACAACACAACACCTGTTTTTACAATCATCCTAAGTTTACTGTCAATAGCCATTGCTATTTACATTGTCTTAAAAGATTTATCAAACCCGAACCTTAATGGAAGATAAAAAAAAATACTACCTGCAGTTAAGTGTTGTTTGCGTTGGCACGCTCCTGTTTTCTTATGGGCTAGCGCAGTTAACAAATAAATACTTCCACACCAATCATTTTTGGGTTGCTACACTATTTTTTGCCTTAACCACAGTAGGAACAAACGCACTGCTTACTAACTCCGATAAAACATCAAAAGAATTCGTTTTTAAAACCCTTGCTTTGAGCATGGCCAGACTATTAGTATGTATGATCGTCGTTTTTATTTATTCTCTCATATTCAAAAATCAAGCGTTAGCATTTACATGTCACTTTATGATTCATTACCTGATTTTCACAGTTTTTGAAATTTCGTTTTTATTGAAATATATAAAAGGAACCAGCTAAAATCGCTTGCAGCCAATTAACACTTTTAAACAGGCTAATTCCTCGATTATAGCTATTTTTGTGCTTCACCTATTGAATTCTCACCAATGAAACATTTTATCGTAACAGCTCTTACAGCAATTTCTTTTTCGCTAATTGCACAAACCCAGGCTCCATTCCAGGGACCGTTAACTAATATGAAAGGGAGTGACTATAAATTTACTGTCGTAAAAACACTGGATGCAAATGCAGTTCAAAATCAAGGGCAAACTGGAACCTGCTGGTCGTTCTCTTCGTTATCCTTTTTTGAAAGTGAATTAATCCGGATGGGAAAAGGAAAGGAATTTAACCTCGCTGAAATGTATATTGCCCGCAAAGCATACCCTTTAAAAGCCGACAATTACCTGCGCATGCACGGTAGAACAAACATGGCTGAAGGTGGCGGTTTTTCAGATGTAGTAAACGTAATCAGAAACTATGGTTTGGTTCCCGAAGAAGTATATTCGGGAAAGAAAAACCAAAACGACATTCACAACCACTCGGTACTTGAAGCAACTTTAAAAGGCATTGTAGCAGCATCTGCCGATGATAAAAACAATAAGATAGATTTTGAAGCAGTGCATCAGGCCGTAGAAAGTACATGTGATGCTTTTTTAGGAAAAGCGCCTGAAAAATTTACTTACAAAGGAAAAGAATATACTCCGAAAAGCTATGCCGAAGCAACGGGAATTAATCCGGATGATTATGTATTTCTCACCTCGTTTTCCCATCATCCTTTTTACAGCAAATTTACCCTTGAAGTACCGGATAACTGGAATTGGGATCAAATGTATAACCTCCCTTTGAATGAATTCCAGGAAGTAATGCAGAACTCCATTAAAAATGGGTACACGTTTGCCTGGGCAGCCGACGTAAGTGAAAAAGGTTTTCGTTTTAAAGAAGGTTTAGCAATTGTTCCTGAGGTTCCGTTTACGGACATGACAGATGAAGAAAAAGCAGAACTATTAAAGAAGCCACATCCTCAATTAAAAGTGACGCAGGATAACCGTCAGCGTGCATTTGATAATTACGAAACACAGGACGACCACGGGATGCATGTAGTAGGTCTTGTGAAAGATCAAAACAACACCAACTACTATATCGTAAAAAATTCCTGGGGTAAAGATCGAAACGAATGCGATGGGTATTTCTATGCTTCTGAGAGCTATATGCTTTACAAAACTACGAGTATCATGCTCCATAAAAAAGCGATTCCTGCAGCCATCGCAAAAAAATTAAACATCAACCAGTAGGTAGTTAAATTAAATTAATTAAGAACCATTAGTGAAAAAAATATCGCTAGGTGATCTTAAATTTATAGTATTTTTGAGAAATATAAATCGCACATGGAGGAGAATACATCAAATGAAAATCGTAAAAAATCAGGTTTACTCTGGATTTTAATAGCATTGTTAGCGATTACAAATGGTGTTACTTTTTGGATGTACTGGCAGGAAAAAAACAAAGCAGCTAATGAAATTGTTGTTAAAGAACAGGTTATTGTAGAACGCGATAATGTGAAGAGTGAATTATTGCAGTTACAAAAAGACTTCAGTAATCTCGAAACAAACGATAAGGCATTGCAAGCAGAGATCGAGGCAAAAAAAGCAGAAATTGAACAGTTACTGGAAGACGCGGAAAAACATAAGGGTGATGCCTACATCATATCAAAGCTTAAAAAAGAATCGGAAACACTCCGAATGATTATGAGAGGTTATGTGCGAACGATTGATTCGTTGGGAACTTTGAACAAAAATTTAATTGTTGAAAAAGACAATGTACTAAAAGAACTGGATAACGAGAAAGGAAAAACGACCACCTTAAATAAAGAAAAGGACGACCTGAAGGCAACCATACAAAAAGGTTCAATTTTGTCAGTCTCCAATATTGTGGCCAAAGGTGTTAAATTTAAGAATGGTGGCAGAAAAGAAAGCGAAACCAGCAAAGCCTCACGCGTAGAAAAAATAAAGATTTCATTTACATTGGGTGAAAATAAGATTGCTAGGGCGGGTGAAAAAACAGTTTTCATTCGGATTGTAACACCGGACGGAAAAGAAATGGCAAAAAATTATGACGATAATTACCGTTTCACGTTTGATAAATCAAGTGGTTACTTTGCAGGTAAGCAAAGCCTCAATTATGCAAATACCGAAATTAGCGGAGTTGCATACTGCGAGGGTCAGGGCGAATTAGTTCCAGGAAATTATATTATTGAAATTTCGTGCGACGGTGCTGTTATCGGTGGTAGTAATTTAAGATTGGATTAAGCTGTCTCAGCGCTAATCTGCTGCTGACGAATCAGCGCACACATGGTTTCCATTTCGAACACGATTTTTTCTAACTCGATCTTAATAAATTTCAGGGGTTCTGTTTGTGCAAAAACGGGTGAAGTTGTAACCTTCCTTACTTTTGAAAAATCCGGCGCAGGCTTTAAAACCAATGGCTCACTCACATGCAGTGCAATCCAATCAAAAATATCCTCCGTAAGAGTAAAGTAGTTTTTTAGTTCATCCGCTGAAAGTTGCTGCACACTGTCGTTCATAACAAGCGCTATCGAAGTTATTTCCCGTGCAATACGGATATTTACTCCCGACATAGCCAACGAAATATCCATATCCTTTTGAACACGTTCGGGCTCCTGAACCATTCGTTGGACACTGGCAAAAACCTGGTTATTGCAACCCTCCGCTATTCTCCGCCATTTATTCCAACTATCTTTTTCAGATTCTTTATAAAATAGAATCACCTGTTGCAGGTAATCCTTATTTTGATTTACTGCTTTTACCATTAATATTGGAAACCGCTCACTTTCCCAAACCGGCCAAAATACATAACTTATAAATACTGCGAGCACCGCGCCAACTAAGGTTGATAGCACACGCCACCCAATCAGTTCCCACGAAGCCTGTTCAGACAATTGCATTAGGATGACCATCATCACGGTTGCAAAAAAAACACCGACTTTATAATTATTTCTTAAATAATAAGCCACAAAAAAAGAAACAATTATCAGCATGCCCACAAACACATCGTGCGCCAAGGGAAGCAACATTATAAGACCTCCAACTACAATACCGGTTACTGTACCGATAATGCGTTCCAATCCTTTTTTCCTGGTTGCACCGAAATATGGCTGAATAACTATAAGGAGTGTTAACGAAATCCAGTGGCCATGATCGATGTTAAAAAATTTATAAATAAATACGCCAATGCATAATCCAATAGCTACGCGAAGGGCATACGTGAAATGTTGCGAGTTAAAATTAAATGCTTCCTCAACTAACTCGCTGAGTGCGCGGGCCTTTAAACCCAATAAAAAATTATTAAAAGTTAGCCTATAATTTTCGAGGTAGTCGCTTTTCTTGAGATGTAATTTTTTCTCAAATAGGGTTGCAGTTTCGTTTAAATAGCTATAGGATTTACGAAGAGTCTCTTTTAAATGGCTCAACGCAAGTTTTCCTTTTTCATCTAGTTCCAGTTCTTCACCTGCTTCCATTAAAAGATCAATGGCAATATCACAACGCTTGATTCTGATTTTAGCAAGTGTTAAATCTTCAGCGCGAAAGGTAAACATTACAATAGACAACCTCGCACTAGCCTGGGCAAACGCGGAAAGCGTTTTATACAACACAGCATCCTTAATTTTGCCGAATTCCGAATGAGTCAGAAAATCCAATTCCTCATTTAAACTATTAAGTGTGGCAGAAAATAAAGATGTGGCCCGCCTCATGTCCATCATCAAATCATAATGCTGAGCCTTCAGCCGGCTATCTGTTCCCCGCCTCGAAAAAAGTTTCATTGATTGGTTGATTG
The DNA here is from genome assembly GCA_029237825.1 of Bacteroidota bacterium. Lineage (GTDB taxonomy): Bacteria > Bacteroidota > Bacteroidia > B-17B0 > Aurantibacillaceae > UBA4416. Next base: position 51,789 of record JAQZBQ010000007.1, read on the forward strand.
CCTCACGGATCTCGATCTCTTTTTCTATCACTTTAATGCCGTTAACCGGCTTTGCCACGCAATACTTTAAAATCAAGATATCTAAGAAATCCGTATTGGTTTTCCAGATTTTAGCCACAGACCTTCGCAAGGGGTTGGAGGGTTTGAATGGGAAGGATATGATGGTTAAAAAAATTGCCCAGATAGCGCCTGCTAAAACGTAATAGCCATAATGCAATGAATTCACAAACGATGCGGGGCTGGCTATACCAAATAAATAAAAAAAAGCGGTAGAAACGCCAATACTTGCCCCATACGTGCTCCAATTTCTGATGAGGGCAACAAACACACCAATCACAAACATGCAAAAAATACATGCTAAAACGGATGTGGCGACATTCATTCCTAATAGAGCAGCGAGGAAAATCAGAATTCCTTCCATGCTCTGGATAAGTATTTTTTTGTAATGAGGCCCGCGGTAATCAATGAGAGAAACCATATAACCACCAAACGCCATCCATACCAGTTCATTGGAAAATCCAACAAAAAACGGAATGACAATTAACGGCACATTTAATGCAAATACAACTCTCAACGCCCAACTTAGAGTTGACTCATAATACTCCTGCTTTAAAACGGCATTTAATTGTTGTATGGGCTTAAATTGGATCAAAATAATTACCGGGCAAAGGTAACACGAGCGGAACGATTTTGCCTTTTAACTATTCCACAATTTAATACCAAAAAATGGACCCATTATTTTCTAGGCTTAGTAGAATCTAACTTGGAAGGAGAAGTAGATTGAGGCGGTGGTTGCGCAATCACTTCACCTAATTTATAGTTTTCACGTGGCTTCTGACGGACACTTACCTTTCCCTTTACTACCTTAGGGCTCCTGCGTAAAGAGTCATTGATCTGTGGCATTACACGAACACCGCCCATAATTGGCGACGAATTCACTTCCTCATCACCTTTTAAAACCGGAGAATGCTGTGCAAAAGCAGAAGAGGAATTAAAAAGCCAGCTTCCAAATGTAAAAAATACAATCACTGCAATCCGTTTAGTAAGGTGAAAACTTTTAAATGAATTGAAATAACTCTCAAAACTCAGTGAAGAAAGCTGATGATCTTCAAATCTCCCACAAATACGTTCTTTGCTTCGTAAAGTAAAAAACAGTTGAATTTCATCGAGCGACATTTTACTGAAATCTACAACCGTTTTAGCGCAGCTGCTGCAGAAAGCCCCTTGTTCATTCGGTGTCATTGTTGCCCAGTTTTCATTACAAGGCTTTTTAATTGAAATTTCCATCTCCGTATATTTTGTATAGAGATGCGGGCGGGAAGGAAATTCCATAAATGATCTTACTCCGGAAAAATATGCATGTAAATAATGCGGGAAAGCTTATAGTTCTTTAATGAAAAAACACAAATGACCGCAAGGATTATTAATACTACATTTAACGTTGGAAGAGTGGGAAAAAACGCGTATAGAACAAGGAAAGTTACAATCCCCTGAAATACTGCTAATCCGTAACTGATATACATTGCTCCTAAAAAATATCCAGGCTCCCTGTCAAAATAATAGTGGCAATGTCCGCATTTGTCGTTCATCACAGGCAACTGCCAAAAATGTTTCTTTTTTTCATAAACCTCACCTAATCCACAATTTGGGCATTTTTCTTTTAAAATCCTTATGAAGAGATTTGGTTTACGTGTTTTAGAGGAGGTCATCATGGCTGTAAATTTCATACACCAAAGGTAAATAGAAAGAGAAAAACAACGTGTACATAAAATACACCAGAAATAGGACAATAAGGACACAATTACTATTTTTATTGAATGAGCGCGATGCCAGTTTATTCTATCCGGGACTTTGAAATCAATCTACATGAAGTTGATTTTTATGCCAATACTTTAAAGCGGCATTTATTGCAACATCCTATGACAGCCGCACCTCATAAGCACGATTTTTACGTCGTGGCACTTTTCACAACCGGAACTGGTAAACATGAAATCGATTTTGTTGAATACTCAATTAAACCGGGTCAACTCTACATCATGTCACCGGGTCAAATGCATAACTGGTCGTGCTCACCCGACGCCGATGGATTCGTCTTCTTTCATAGTAAAGATTTTTATGAAAAAGGTGAAGCGGTGTCGGGACTAAAAAACTTTCCCTTTTTTGATTCGACCTATTCAGCATCAGCACATCAACTCACAAAAAAAAACATTCACTACTTAACGCCCTTTTTTAAAAGTCTAATTTTAGAATATCCAAAAGACAACCTATTAAAATTTGAAAAAATACACGCGCTGATCACCCTGATTTATATAGAAGCAGCAAGAGCTTATGCTCCGGTACGGCGAATTGAAAACGTCAATTATCTGCAAAAACTCCGTACTATGGAGTCGATGATTGACCTATATTACAAATCAAAAAAATATCCTCATGAATATGCAAGTCTCTTGAACATGAGTGAAAAACATTTGAACCGAATTATAAAAGAAACACTGAATAAAACAACCAGCGTGTTGATTGCAGAAAGAATAATTTTGGAGGCGAAACGCTTATTGATTCATTCACCACTTTCTATTAAACAAATCGCTATTGAGCTTGGCTACGAAGACTACTCTTATTTCTCAAGGTTTTTTAAAAAACACACCGGTAAAACGCCTCAATCATTTCAGGGAAATTATAAATAATGAAAGTTTCAGAATTCATTCTTAAATGGTGTATGCGTTTATATCCGCCTTTGCTTATGCAGAGAATTTGGATTCAGAACATCAACGATAACTTTAAGCAAGCAAAAGTGAAAGTAATTCGGAGTGTTTTTACGATGAATTTTGGTAAAGCAGTTTTTGGGGGGACATTATATGCTGCCACTGACCCATTTTATGCAATGTTGCTGGGCCAGATCCTTTTGCGAAGACATTTAAAAATTAGCATTTGGGTACGGAGTGCAAAAATTCAATTTATAAAACCTGCCCAATCCAGTCTATATTATAACATACACATTCCTGATGAGGAGATTGAAGAGATTGTGACAAAATTGGATAAAGAAGGTTTTGTTATTAAAACATTTACTATCCGCATGGAATCGAAAAACAAGATTCTCCACGTTATTGCTTCAAATGAATTATTCATCCGTAAGCTGTGACATGTGTATTTTGTAAGTTTCTATTCGAAGAATATAAAACCATTTCGTATCAAACTTAATACATTGTAACCCTAAGTTGCTTTGTTATTGACATTTGAATCCTCGAAATATCCGATATCTAATTTTTGCAGCCATTCTGTCTTGCTTAATTCATCACAATGGAACTGCGCAGGTTGACAGTTTGGTAAAAGCTCTCTCTGACACGGTTATTAAAAAACTCATCGTAGATGATATCCCAAAAAAAACTTTCAAAGACAAGTTTATGTATCCCCACAGGTGGTACATCAAACAACTTCGGAAACGACGGATTTCTGATTTCGATACCAGTTACATGATGAGTAACAAGCGAAAGCTAACCATCACCATTCCCGCAAGCAAAAAATATTACGGTGTTAACCTTATTGATCCAGATTCAAAAAAGAAATTAAAAATATCACCCAACAATTACTATAATATTGGCTTTAACTTTAGTAATATATACCTCACATTCGCATTCGTTCCTCCCTTAAAATTTGGGGCTAAACCCGGAAGAGGAAACACCAAAAGCACCGATATTCAAATTACAATTATTGGGAAACGCGTTATCACGGACATCAACTATCAAAACTATCGAGGAATGTATGTTCACTCAAACAAATTCCTGGAAAGTGGAGAAAATGAAGAACTCATTGATGTGAGAAGCGACATCAAAATAATCTCATACAGCGTAAACACTATGTACGTTTTCAACTACCGTAAATATTCGCTGCGAGGCGCGTTCTCGTTTACGGATGTTCAACGAAAAAGCTCAGGATCATTTATGACAGGTTTCTATCATTCACACGTTGATCAAACTTCAAACGACTCATCGTTCTTACGGTATCCACTTACCCCTTATTTTCCTGAAAACCTGCACAACATAACAAACTTTTCAGTGATTGGCGCAGGTTTTAGTGCTGGCTACGGATACACGCATGTACGAAAGAAAATTCTGATAAGTGCTGCGTTGAATCTCGGGGTAGGTGGGCAAAAAACCGATTTTTCAAGAAATAACGGCACTTCACAAAATGTTCCGATTAATGCAACCCTTCATTTAAGTGCCAAAACCGCTATCCGTTATGACAACCTCCGCTTCTTTACCGGCGCTTTGGGAACTTACGACACTAACTATACTCCTTTCGCAGTTAGTTTTCACTCGGAAACTTATCAGGGTAAAATTGTACTATTTGTTGGCTATCGGTTCAACATAAAACAAAACGGAGAAAAAATCCTTCGAAAGATGAAACTAATTGATTACAATATGTAATATGTACAAAAAATTTCGGGAGAAGTGCAACGGATTCGCGTATTGATTGAACCTACTTTGTATATTAAAATTAACAATTAAAAGCGGAGGGTCACATGCAGCAATCGCAAGGAATAAACTTATTTATTGTAGATGATAATAAATTGGTTCTCACAGATCTTAAATTCTATCTGCAAAACCGGTTTGGAAAAGAATTGAACATCTCAACATTCACCACAGGAGAAGGGTGTCTTGAAAAAGTAAACAAGAATACAAACATTGTTATCCTTGATTATTTTCTCGGCGGAAGAAACGGTGTAGAGATCCTAAAAGAGATCAAACAAAAAAATCCTAAGACTGAAGTCATTATGCTTTCAAGCAACGAAGACGTCGCCCTAGCTGTACAAGCGTTCAAAAACGGAGCGACCGAATACGTGATAAAAGGGCAGGGTGCAGTTCGCAAAATCTCAAAATTGATTTATAAAATTGTAACTGAACCAATACGGATCCTTGTGAAAGAATTTGGCATATCAAAATTCATGGCCATTTTCCTTCTCACATTTACCACAATTGGGGTAGTTGTGGCGGTTGCGCTGTACTTTATGCAAAATTAGAGTTTATGTCCGAACACACCTCTTTAATTTATATTTCTTTAAACCCGGAATTTTCGCAAGAACACTTCGGGTTTATTTGTTTAAAAACAGAACCAAAACTATGAAATTCATCAGTCCCAAATTAAAGAAAACGCTAATCATCCTAACAATTGTCATCGTAGCGCTCGTTGCCCTGGTTATCATTTTTATTTCACCCATTACTAAATACATGGTTGAAAAGTATGACACAAAATATATCGGTCGCGAGGTAAAGATGGATTGGGCCTATGTAAATCCCTTTACGGGCTATATTCACTTTGACGACTTAAAAATATTTGAACAGAAAAGTGATTCGGTGTTTTTAGAAATTGATGGGATTACCGCACGCGTTTCAATGCGTAAGTTATTCCGCAAAACCTATGAAATTAATTCATTAGTGCTTGATCAACCGGTCGCCAAAATTATTCAAAAGAAAAAGGTGTTTAACTTTCAGGATATCATCGATCTCTTTAATGACAAAGACAAACCCAAAACCGACAAAGGCCCTGTTCACTTCAACCTGCTCAATGCCGAAATAAATGATGGTGTTTTTCATTTCAGTGAGCCTTCCACTCCCATCAACTATTCAATCATAAAAGTAAACTTTGAAAGTGAAGGCAAACGATGGGACAACGACACCATTAAGGGGAAACTTAAATTCAGCTCGGGAATTGGCCGTGGCGATGTAGACGCAAAATTCATGATTAACACTAAATCAATGGACTATGCGTTTGATGTCCTGGTCAAAAAATTTGATATGAAAATTATGAAGCAATACCTGAGAGACCTTTCAAATTATGGAAATATATCGTCGGTATTGGACGCTGATTTAGAAGGTAAAGGGAACTTCAAGGACAAAGAAGCAATTGACGGGAAAGGCAGGCTTGTGATCAGTGATTTCCATTTCGGAAAAGACTCAACGGAAGACTATGTTGCATACGAAAAACTAACCCTTGCTATCACTGAACTCGCTCCCGCGAAACGAAAATACTTTTTTGATACGGTTAGGCTTGAAAAGCCATACGTAAAATATGAACGGTATGATTACCTGGATAATATCCAACGCATGTTTGGTAAATCCGGATCAAAAGTGAAAGAAGCAAAAAGTAATCCTGAAAAGTTCAACTTAATTATCGAATTATCAAAATACATCCGCGTCCTATTTAAAAACTTTCTTCAAAGCGACTACAAGATTAATAACCTTTCAATTGAAGACGGAAATATTTTATATAACGATTACTCCATCAATGAAAAATTTACTGCGTCCTTAAATCCTTTAAACATTCGGGCCGATTCGGTGGATGATGACAACAAATGGGTGAAACTTACAATGAATACAGGCATAAAGCCGTATGGTTCCCTTAATATTGCGGTGAGTATGAACCCAAAAAATAATAAAGATTTTGATCTCAATTACAAGCTCCATAAGGTTCCCGCGCCCCTGTTGAATCCATACCTGATAACGTTCACATCTTTCCCTTTAGACAGAGGACTCATAGAATTATTTGGGACATGGAATATCAGAAATGACATTATTCAAAGTAATAATCATTTCATTATGGTTGATCCCCGGTTGGCCGACAAGGTTAGAAAAAACGGTGCTAAGTGGATTCCACTTCCATTAATTATGGCAATCGTGCGTGAGCGCGGAAACGTAATTGACTATAAAATCCCCATTACCGGTAACCTGAAAGATCCCAAATTTCATCTGAAGGACGTTATTCTGGATATCCTTAAAAACATCTTTGTTAAACCTCCTACAACTGGTTATGGGATGGAAATTCGCAATACGGAATCGCAGGTCGAGAAATTAATGGCTGTAACCTGGCCGCTTCGGCAGGCAAAACCAGACGACGACCAGGATAAATTTCTCAACAAACTCGCACTCTTTTTAGGAAAGAGCCCGGTTGCTCATCTCAATTTTCAGCCGTACGAATTTACAGACAAAGAAAAAGAGTACATACTATTTTTTGAAGCGAAGAAAAAATTTTACCTGGCCAATGATGGTAAAAAAGGAAAAGTGATTTCAGAAGAAGATTCAATAAATATTGAAAGGATATCCGTGAAAGATTCAGCATTCATTTTGTATGTCAATGAAAGGGTGAAAGACAAGATGATATTTACAATGCAGGAAAAGTGTTATCACCTTGTCGGAAATTCTATTATTAATGCCCGTTTAAAACAATTGGAAACTGCCCGAAAGGAATCAATCCTGTCATACTTTAAAAAACTATACGTAGAGAAGCAGGTTCACTTTTTGGAAAAAAAATCGGTGATTCCAAAAAACGGCTTTACTTACTATAAAATCAGCTACAAAGGAGATATACCGGAAGATCTCAAGGAGTCTTATGATAAACTTCTTGAAATTGACAGTGAACCACCACGCAAGAAATATTTTGATTTCCGGCATAAATCCAAAAAATGAACTCAGTGATATAGTTAAAGAACTAATTCTGAACAATTAATAATTATGCCCAAAAACCGTAGTCTGCCATATTCAATAAAAACCTACCGTTTGAAGGGTGATGCTACCATTCCGAATAACTCGCTACCCGTTATCCATTATAAACGCATCATCGATCTGCCTTTTTTCTTTCCGGCCAGTTACCTGGTTTCATTATTTAAAAAAAACAATTGGAAAAACAGCTGGAAAAGCGGCATATATGAATATGAGCATTACCATAGCAACACCCACGAAGTAATGGGTTTTTATAAAGGTAAGACTACTCTAAGAATTGGCGGGAAAAAAGGAGTAAAAATTAAAGTTGAAAAAGGAGACGTCTTGATTCTACCGGCGGGCGTTGCTCACCAAAATATGAAAAAAGAAAATGCAGTAAAGTGCGTGGGTGCTTATCCTAATGGGAAAAAATATGATATGAAATATGGCGAGAAAAAAGAACGCGCAACCGCTCTTAAAAATATCAAGAAAGTAAAATTACCTAAAAAAGATCCTGTCTTCGGAAAAGCTGAGGGAATACTAAAACTCTGGAAAAAGTTATGAATGCCAAAGCTATACTTTAATAATTCTCGTTACGCCGACCTACCATTACACAACGGGAAAGTTCCATACTGGCTAGCAGACAGAATGGCGAAATTAGGTGGGGCTATCATCGAAGCCATTATTATGGAGTATGGGCGGGCTGAAGTCCTTTCGCGATTAAGCGACCCGCTATGGTTTCAGTCGCTAGGTTGCGTAATGGGAATGGACTGGCATTCTTCAGGCATCACGACCTCTGTGATGGGGGCATTAAAAAAAGCTCTCAACCCAAAGTTTAATGAGCTTGGAATTTATATATGCGGTGGAAAAGGAAAATATTCACGACAAACACCAGCTGAACTAATTGCCCTCGCAGATAAAACGGGACTAGACGGACAACAATTGGTTAGAACCAGCAGGCTTACAGCGAAAGTTGACACGAGCGCTGTACAGGACGGTTTTCAGATTTACCTACATACTTTTATCGTTTCAAAAGAAGGGGAATGGAACGTTATTCAACAGGGTATGAATACAGAAACGGGCATGGCACGCCGATACCATTGGCAATCAACAATCCTCAAATCGTTCGTTAAAGAACCTCATGCATATATCTATGGACAAAACCGCGGTTCAATATTAAACCTCACTGATAAATCAGCAGATGATGCAAAAGCCGGTATAATGAAGCTTGCTCAGGAAAAACCGGAACTCATTCTGCCTGAAATTCGGAAAATTGTTATGCCTTCTCATCATGATGTTCGCACCGAAAATGTGGATTTGAAACGACTAGGGAGTGTTCTGGCGTTAGCCAACGAAACTAACACCAAAGATTTTGAATCGCTTCTCTTACTGGAAGGTGCAGGTCCAAGGACAATACAGTCACTGGCACTTGTGAGCGAAGTTATTTACGGAACACCTTCCCGCTTCACAGATCCCGCCAGATTTTCATTTGCGCATGGCGGAAAAGACGCCCATCCGTTTCCCGTTCCCACAAAAACTTATGATCTTACAATCGAGATACTAAGAGAATCCATCAACAAAGCCAAACTTGGAAATAGTGATAAGCTTATGGCGGTTAAAAATTTAACCCTTATTAGCCAGATGATGGAAAAAGATTTCATACCAAATGAAAACTTCAATAAACTCCTGGAACGCGAAAGGAATGAATCTCACAAATACGGAGGACGTTCCATATACGGAAAAGCGGCACCGCCAAAAAACAATGGTCAGTTAAACTTATTTGATTAATTATAATAGAAAAACTTATGCCCGAAGGACCATCCATCGTAATTATCAAAGAAGAACTGCAATCCTTTAAAGGAAAAAAAATTCTTCAAGTTGAAGGCAATGCGAAAATTGAACTCGCGTTAATGGAGAATAAGAAAATAAAAGATTTTAAAAGCTGGGGGAAACACTTCCTTATTTGTTTTGATACATTTTATCTTCGAATCCATTTACTGATGTTTGGCACTTATCGGATCAATGAACGAAAAGAAGCAGATCCAAGACTGCTTTTGAAATTTAAGAATTCAGAATTCAGTTTTTATACCTGCAGTATCAAATTGATAAAAGGAAACCCCGCCGAATCGTATGATTGGGATGCAGATATCATGTCGGAAACCTGGAGCCATAAAAAGGCTGTAAAAAAAATTAACTCCTTTGCAAATGAACAGGTTTGCGATGTATTACTTAATCAGGATATTTTTGCCGGAGTTGGAAATATTATAAAAAACGAAGTGCTGTTCAGGACACGGATCCATCCGGAAAGTGTTATCGGAAACCTCCCACGTACAAGGCTTAATGCGCTGGTTAAAGATGCGCGCGACTATAGCCTTCAGTTCTATATCTGGAAAAAAGCATTTGTTTTAAAAAAGAATTGGGTTATTTATAAAAAACTAAATTGCCTTAAATGCAAATCCAAAGTAACCCGCGCTTATTGTGGAAAAACCAAACGTCTTACCTGTTACTGCGAAAACTGCCAGAAAATATATTAAGCTAAATGTTCACCCTCCAAGCTTCTTAAGGCACTTGGTGAGATCAATCCCTTTTCCTAAAACTGGTGCAAACAAATCTCCCGTTTTTTCCATACGCTTTAAAGCATTGAAAATGGTAAAATCAGCGGGTGTCAAGCCGGGCTTGACCTCATTCCATTTCAGCGGCATTGACACAGTAGCTCCTTCCTTAGGACGCAAACTATAAACAGATGAAATGGTTTGTCCTCTTCTATTTTGCAAATGATCGAGGTAAATCATTTTACTCCCGCGCTTTTTCAAATTGCGCTCGAGGCTTGTGAATTCGGGTAATTGTTCCTGAACCATGATACACACCAGATGGGCAAAATCCTTTAACTGATCATAGGCATACTTTTTCTGAGTAGGGACATAAATGTGCAATCCGGTTGCCCCCGAAGTTTTACAGAAAGATTCGACGCCAGCCCTTTTAAACACATCACGAACAACGTTTGCTGTTTCAATGACGTGTTCAAATGTATTCTTTTCCGAAGGATCAATATCAATGACAAGGTAGTCAGGTTTATCTAAATTTTGAACTGTAGAGTGCCAGGGATTTATCTCTATGCATCCCAGGTTATTCATATACGCAAGGGTTGCCGCATTATTGCAAATAAGGTAATCTACATCCTTACCTGTCGAATCAGAAAATATCGGCTGGCTTTTCACCCAGGATGGTGCTTCATCGCCGGCATCCTTATGGAAAAAACCTTTATCCTTAATGCCATTGGGATTACGCTTCAATGATTCGGGTCTGTTCTTCAAGTAAGGAAGAATGAATTTAGAAATGCTTTGATAATATTGGATGACATCACCCTTTGTAATTCCCTCTTCAGGCCAAAAAACCTTATGAAGGTTCGTGACTTTAACATTAGTCCTTCCAAATTTCAGGAATTCTTCTTTACCCTTAGTATTTGCAGTTGTTGTTTTTACACCATTAGCGGATTCACTACGTTTGCCTGGCTTCTTAACCACGTTAATGGATGCATCATTAACATCAACTGAGGATTTATCATCTCTTAACCTGAGAAATACGGGATGACGAAGAAGTCCGTCCCTGGTTCGTTCAGTATATTTTACTTCACAAACAAGCTCAGGCTTAACCCATGTAACTGTTGTATTGGTTTTTACCGCGCTCTTAAATGGCGATTTTTTTGATACAATTCGGTCTAGTGTTTTCTTTAGCATCCCCAAACCTTTCGCGTCAAACCCAGTACCGGTATGTCCTATATACTTGAGTTTTTCGCCCTCCCAAATGCCGAGGATCAATGCACCGAAATGTTTACGACTTCCGGTTGGCTTAGTAAAACCTGCAATTACTGCCTCCATTGATTTATGGTTTTTAATCTTGAGCCAGCTAGAAGATCTTGCACCTGTATGATACGCAGAGCCGGCTTCTTTAGCCATGATCCCTTCAAGATCATTTTCCACAATCATTTTGAAAAATTCAATGCCTTTTCCCTCAATATGATCAGAATATTTAACCACTGGATTTTTAGGCAAGGTTTTCTTCAAATACTTTTTTCTTTCTAATAGTGGCAACTCACAAAGGTTTTTTCCGTTTAACTGTAACAAATCAAACACCCGGTATTCTAATGATGCATTTTCATTATTCTTGTAATCCTGTAGCGATTGAAAACTGGATTTACCATTCTCATCCACGATCACAATTTCACCGTCAATCACGGCATTACCTTTCCATTTTTTTAACTGGCTTACAATGATAGGATAAGTTGCATTAAAACTATTACCATTTCGTGAATACAACTGCACTTCTCCGTCGTTAATTTCTGCCAAGGCACGGTAGCCATCCCATTTCATCTCATAAATCCAATCGGCATCATTAAATGGTTTGTCTGTTTCTTTGGCAAGCATCGGTTCAATGTATTCATTAAGCTTCCGATCTTTTTCTTCGACAAAACGGTTCACCTTTTGAGAATGTCTGTCCGTCCTTTCAGTGGTAATTTTTGAATTGTTCTTTTTAACCTGAGAAGTCAGCTTGCCGTTTTTTTGAAGCCATTTATTGATAGGGGAATTTTTTGGGGTGTATTTTTCACTGTCATAGCTTTCCGTTACCGCAAATTCATCCTTGTGTTTAATCAGTAACCAGGCATTTTCTTGCTTTCCTTTTAATTTTACCAGTGCAAACTCACCCCTCAATTTTTTACCATGTAACCTAAATTTCAGGTTTCCTGCGTGCAATCCGGCACGTAGTTTTTTTTCAGCCGTGGATTTATCAGAATTATCGATATCCGAAAATTCCCCATTATCCCAAATTTCAACAATTCCGGCACCGTAGTTGCCTTCAGGGATAATTCCGGTAAACGTACGGTAACTATAAGGATGGTCTTCAACCATCATCGCCAAACGTTTATCTTTAGGGTAAAGTGACGGCCCTTTTGGCACAGCCCAGCTTTTTAATACACCATCAATTTCTAAACGAAAATCGTAGTGCAGGTGCGACGCTTTATGCCTCTGAACAACAAATGATAATTTTGATTTCGATTTTTCTGATACACCTGATACGGGTTCGGGTGTATTCTTAAAGTTACGTTTCTTTTTATACGCCAGTAGCCCCATCCCTTATGACGCTTTCTTTTTTTGAGGTGATAAACTGGCTTTCAACTGATCCATTAAATCCTTTGATTTACTGTACACTACTTTCAGCTTTGGTTCTTTTACTTTTACGCCTTTCGCTTTGGCTTTAATAACCTTCAACAGTTCTGAACTATATGTGTCTTTATACTTTTTGATGTCAAATTTACCGGATAGTTGATCGATCAATAGCATTGCCATTTTTAATTCCGGTGCCTTGACTTCGGATTTTGCGGGTAAAGTAAGTTCGTCGGGCTTTCTGATTTCCTCTTCAAAACGTATCCGGTTCAGTATGATTACCTTTTCGCTTGCTTTCAGGATCGCAAGGGTTTCTTTACTGCGCATCACAAACGTGGCAATTCCCACTTTCTTACTTTTCAGTAACGCTTCACGAAACAGAGCATATGCGCGGGTACCGGATTTATCTGGCTCCAGATAATAAGGAGTTTCATAATACACACTCTCTATATCTGCTTCATTCACAAATTCAGCTACCTCAATAGTTTTGGTCTTCTTAGCACTGGCTCGTTCAAAATCTTTATTATCGAGCACCACGTAATCATCGTTTGGTAATTTGTATCCCTTCACAATATTTTCCCAGGTAACTTCCTTACCGGTTTTTTCATTTACACGTTTAAAGCGAATGTTAGAATGATCTTTCTTATCCAGCATATCCAGATCCAGATTGCTGCTTTCGGTTGCACTGTAAATTTTAACAGGGATATTTACTAATCCAAATCCAATTGAACCTGTCCAGATGGGCCTCATGTGTGTTGATTTAAGATTACTTACAAAAATGGCTCTATAAGACTCTTTTACACTTACATAACTTTGTAAAAAAATTTGTACAAATCCGCTTTAAAGACAATAAAGGATTATAAGAACTGACGTTGTAAAATGTAACATTTCTTAACGTCCATCAAACGATCTTAACTCAGTAGAATTCCAATGCCTCTATTAACATGAAATTTCCTTTAATCGTATTATTACTAAGTACATTTCTTTCTCATTTCGCTCAGTTTAAGAAAAGCGATAAAAGTCCAACGGTACAGTTCCTGGAAAAACGAGGATATATATTCCAGGACTCGAGTTCCCGGGTATCAAAACCAATGGAAAAATGGCCGGACACCCTGTACTACAACACTGTATACGTATCTAACCTTCTGGGATCACCTACAATACCAATCTCCTTCAGCAGGATCGAGTTTGTTGATGGCAAATACCAGGTTAGTCCAACAATAAGTCTGGGTTTAGGATATACATGGTTCACCGGAAATTTCATCTTTAATGAGAATGATAAAATTACCATTGACCCAAAACTGTTTTTTGGGCTCATTGCTGATGTTGGATTGCAAAATGACTTTAGCTTTAAAGAACTTACAGGGATATTTGCCGGTGGATTTATTGGCTTTGGTAACTTCTCGTTATTTACTGGGTATGATTTTATGAGCAGGTCTCCATCAATCGGATTAGGTGGAAGAATTGATTTGTTTACTGTGTCTCAGAATTTTATGATGCCCATTGGGAAAGTACGGGAACTTCGTAAGCATAAGAAACGCGCAACACCGATCGAAAACGAATAAATTATACGTATCCAAAGAAAAGGAATAAGTATACAACCAAAATGTAAGATGAGTGTAAGTAACAACGACTTTACCGGATTCAACTTTGCACTAAACAAAAAATACCATGAAAGGATTAGGAATTGGACTTATTGTCATCGGAATAGCATTAATGATTATTACCGGATTCAATTTCACAACAGAAAAAAAAGTTGTGGATGTAGGCCCGCTCGAAATTAATAAAGAACAGGATCATCCTGTGAAATGGTCTCCAATAATCGGTGGAATTATTCTGGCAAGTGGCATCGTGATATTATTGGTTAAAAAGAAATAACCTATGAAATCTTTAGTTATCCTTATTCTCACTGTAGGAGTCTGTTTTACCTCATGCGTTTCAAAAAAGAAATACTTAAAAGAAATGGCACGGGTAAAAGATTTACGCGTGGACAGTGCCGGAACGCATAACAAATTAAACGAGTGCTATTCTACCGTTGCCGCGTTGCAAAAGGAAAAAGAATCCGTTCAAAAAGATTTACAGGCACTTTCGTCCAGTTCCAAGGATTCCATTGCAAAATCCCAAATGACCATAGCTGAACAGGCAAAACGGCTGAAGGATCTTCAGGAGTTGATACAAGGACAAAAGGATGTAATGAACAAATTGAAGAAAACCATTGCCGATGCATTGGTTAACTTTAAACCTGATGAATTAACCGTTTCTATAAAAGATGGTAAAATCTATGTATCATTACAAGAGAAGTTACTTTTCAAATCAGGAAGCGATGTAGTAGATCCTATGGGAAAAGAAGCTTTAAAATCAGTAGCGGATGTATTAAATAAAAATACGGATATCAGCGTACTCATTGAAGGTCACACCGACTCAATTCCAATCAAAAGCCGCTTTGCAGATAACTGGGCATTAAGTACGGCACGTGCTACGTCCATTGTGCGGATTTTAACCGACACGTATAAGGTAGATGCACACCGTGTAACAGCAGCGGGTCGTGGTGAATTTTATCCGATAACATCAAACAGCACGCCCGAGGGAAGATCAAAAAACCGACGTACGGAAATTATCCTCGCGCCAAACCTGAACGAATTGTTCAAGCTCCTAAATCAATAACTAAAAATTTTATCACACTAAGACGGGTCAATGTAATATACATTGACCCGTCTGTTTTTAATCCCTATATAAGTTGGAGGACATGAAACATCGTGCCACGCAACCATGGTCCTAAAAATGAAATGAAGACTAATTAATCTGTAAATGATACAAAATATCAGTGGAGTAATGTAATATCCTGCCGCATATCACAACTCATCTTTGCAATGTGAAACCTACTTCACCTTTAAACAATTTAAATCTATGAAAAATACAACTGAATTAAAAGGAAACTGGAATGAGACAAAAGGAAAGTTAAAACAAAAATTTGCTGTCTTAACTGACAACGACTTACTGCTTGAAGAAGGCAAAGAAGACGAGCTCTGGGGAAGGCTGCAAACTAAACTCGGAAAAACAAAAGAAGAAATTCAAAAATTTATTTCAGAATTATAAAAACCATATAAACCTAAAAATCAAAAATCAAAAACAACGAACTATGAAAAAAACAATTTTTATCCTGGCAATTTCTACATTATCAATGGGATTAATTTCAAGCTGTAAAGATGGTGCAGAAAAAGTTGAAGACGCGAAAGAGAACATCGCTGAAGAACAAAAAGATGTCGAAAAAGCTAAATTAGAATATACTGAAGAGTATGAAAAATTTAAAGCTGATCAGGATGTTCGAATGACTGAAAACGAAAGACAAATAACTGAGTTAAGAGCAAGAAGTGCTGAAATGAAAAAGGAAGCACGCGCGGATTATGATAAGCGTGTAACTGACCTCGAAACTAAGAATGCAGAATTAAAAGCAAAGTTAAGGGACTACCAGCATGATGACCATGATAATACGAAATGGGAAAACTTCAAACGTGAATTTAACCATGATATGGATGAATTAGGAAACTCTTTTAAGGACTTAGGAAAAAATAACGCTAAATAAAACATTGGGAAGGTGCCAACGCTGATCAGAAGATCAGCGTTAAGCTACCAGAACACCATCTTATAAATCATTCACGTAAATTAAAACACAGACTATGGGAAACTTGCTTTACATCATCGCGGTCGTGCTCATTATAGTATGGGCAATTGGATTCATCGGTTATAGCGCCGGAGGTATTATTCATATCTTATTGGTAATCGCATTAATTGCAATTATCCTAAGAATTATCCAAGGCAGAAAGCCGCTATAAAGTTACATTCCAAATAATCACAAATGAGCAAAGGAAATATTGTAATAGGAGCCCTGGCCGGCGTAGCTGCCGGGGCAATCCTGGGGTTAATTTTAGCTCCTGAAAAAGGTTCAAAAACCAGAAAAAAAATTGCCCGCCTGAAATCCCAATCAGCGGATGATGTTAAACACAAAGTGGATGACATTATCCATTCTGCTACGGAACGGTTTGAATCCCTTAAAAAAGAGGCTTTCAAAATGCGTGACAAAATCAGCACATTAGCATAAACGCCTAAAAAGGAAACGTATGTATAGTATTAGCAATCTCCTGTATTATCTGGCGATACTGTTAGGAGGAATTTGGGCGGTAGGGTTTTTCATCTACAACTCAGGCAATAAAATACATATTTTTCTCGGGTTGGCCGTACTTGCACTTATAATCAGACTAATCAGGGGCAGAGATTCTGCTACCTGATTTTTATTTTGTACAGCTAGTCCCTTATTATGAAAATAGAAATAAACAACCACCGCAAAATATACGCTATCCAGAAAGAATTTAGCGGCTTATTTCCGTTCCTTAAAATTGAATTTCACGAAAAACCTCATACCAATGGAGGTCCGGCATCGGAAAAAATCGTGAAAAGCGGTGGAAAAACTCTCGCCGAATGCCGCAACACACATATGTCAGGCCATCTTACCATAACGCCCAATATGACATCTGGCGACCTTAAACAATGTTTCCGGGATACCTTCGGATTAACAATTGAACTTTTTCAAAAAGTTAAAAAAAACGGATGGCGAAAAATTGATGTTTCAGAAAATGAAACACTCGATAACTTAAACAAAGAGGTTGCGTTTTCAGGTACCACCCCGAACCTAACCACTTAAAACCATGAAGCCACGAATAGGAATTCCTGAGAAAAAACTACAGTATATCACAGATCTACTTTCAGTTGTATTTGCTAACCAGGTAACCCTTTATACCAAAACGCTGAAATTTCACTGGAACGTTTGTGGTGAAAACCTTATGGAGTTACACAAACTTTTTAAACACCAGTATACCCTGCTTGAATCCTCTATTGATGAAACTGCTGAACGCATCAGTAAGCTTGGAGCAAAAACAATTGGAACGATGGCAGAATTTACCAAACACGAAACCATAGCCTGGACACTTAGACGGTACCTCATATAATTCATCATGGACCTAGCGAAAAATAAAAGGCCATCCCCGCAGGAAGAATCCGAACCATTGTTCCCCTCCCTTTATAATTTCTTTTCAGCGATTACGGCGCTTACTCTGTTTACAGGAAGGTATTTCAAAAGCGTATTATTACCTCCATTTGAATTCAATGAATTAGTACGACAAAGTTTCCTCATTGGCTACAAGTCATTTCCATTAGTTGGCATCACCGGTTTTATCATGGGCCTCGTGTTAACCATTCAATCACGGCCAACACTTGCAGAGTTTGGTGCAGAATCCTGGCTTCCGGCAATGGTGGCGGTATCAATCATTCGTGAAATCGGACCCGTAATTACTGCATTGATTTGTGCCGGCAAAGTGGGCTCGGGAATAGGTGCGGAACTGGCCTCGATGCGTGTAACCGAACAGATTGACGCCATGGAAGTGTCAGGAATAAACCCGTTTAAATACATTGTTGTTACACGCATATTAGCATGCACCCTTATGTTGCCAATCCTTGTAGTGTTTTCGGATGTAATTGCACTCTTGGGTTCCTTTCTTGCTGTGAACATCAATGGAGATGTTACCTTCACGTTGTACTTTTCTCAGGTAATCGATTCACTCGCCTTCTCCGATGTATTTCCTGCTTTCGTTAAAACATTCTTTTTTGGCTTTGCCATCGGACTCATTGGTTGTTTCAAAGGCTATTATACGGATAAAGGAACAGAAGGCGTGGGACTGGCCGCAAACTCGGCTGTTGTATTAAGCTCGTTATTAATTTTTATTATGGACATGATTGCTGTTCAAATAACCGACCTTCTCTATTAAATGGACAAAAATAGTTCAAATAGCAACGTAATTGAGAAACCTGGCAAGGACGAACCTGCGCTGCAGATCGTGAACATCCATAAAAGCTTCAAACACAATTCCATTTTAAAAGGCCTGAACATTACACTCGGACGAGGAGAAAATCTTGTTGTATTGGGAAAATCGGGTACGGGCAAATCGGTAACTATTAAATGCATTGTTGGATTAATTATTCCGGATGAAGGCAACATAACCGTCCTGGGAAAAAATATTCTCCGTTTAAAAGACAAAGAACTGAATGAACTTCGAAAAAAAATTGGCTTTCTCTTTCAAAGTGCCGCGTTATATGATTCGATGACGGTACGGGAAAATTTAAACTTTCCGCTGCGAACAAATAAATCCCTAAGTGAAGATGAGAAAGAGGAACTTGTAAGAGAAGCCCTTGAGAATGTTGGATTACTCGACGCCATTGATAAAATGCCGTCAGAACTTTCGGGCGGTATGCGAAAGCGTGTAGGATTAGCACGAACCCTTATCCTTAAGCCACAAATCATGTTGTATGATGAACCAACCAACGGGCTTGACCCAATAACCTCAAAAGAAATCGGAAACCTCATTAATGATGTAAAAGAAAAATACCATACATCATCCATTATTATCACCCATGACATTGCATGTGCAAAAATTATTGCTGACAGAATAATCGTATTAAAAGATGGTGTGTGCCTAACTGAAGGAACTTATGAAGAACTTGAAAATTCTGATAATCTGGAAGTTCGCGCATATTTCGAATAAAAGAAGAAAGTATGAAACAAAATAATCGGAATAAAATAAGACTTGGAGTATTTGTAACTCTTGGAGTTGGACTCTTTATACTTGGTATCTACCTCATTGGCGACAGACAAAAAATGTTTAGCAAAACCTTCACGTTAAGTGGAATATTTAAAGATGTGAGTGGTCTTCAGGTGGGAAATAACGTGCGGTTCTCAGGTATAACCGTAGGCGTTGTTGAAAATATTGAGATTGTTTCTGATACGGCTGTAAGGGTAGACTTTAGCATCGACGAGCATACCAAAAAATTCATTAAGAAAAATGCAAAACTTACCATCGGATCTGACGGATTAATGGGAAATAAAGTAGCGATCATTATTCCGGGAACCATAGGCCATAGAGAAGTTCAGGACAAAGATTTTCTGGTTACAACGGTTCCGGTGAGTATGGACGAAATTCTTGCGAATTTAAAGACAACAAGTACCAATGCCGCTACCATAACAGATGACCTTGCCGCAATGTTGCATAGTATGAGATCAGGAAAAGGAGCTGTTGGGAAATTGTTCATGGATACGGTTTTTGCAGATAACCTGGATAAAACCCTTGTTAACATTAAACAAGGGGCAGGAGGATTTAAGAAGAATATGGATGCAGCGAGTAATAACGTATTACTGAGAGGGTTTTTCAAGAAAAAAAAGAAAGATAAGGACAAGGAAAAAGAAAAGGAGAGCGAGAAGAAAACATCGAAATAAAAACATGCAATATTTAAAACAAAGGGTACAATAAAAAAATCCATATCCTAAACCATCTTTGAATTAATCTAAATTTTTTAAATATGGCAACAGGTAAAAAACTCGGCATTTGGCTTGATCACTCAAGAGCTCACTTCATTGAGTTTCCTAATGGTAATTCCAATCACCACGTTATCGAATCTGAATTTACACGTGAAGCAAAACAGGAAGCGTTAAAAAGAGGCGAACATACGATGAATAGTAAAGAGCAGCAAAAGCAGTCTGAATTTTACAAAGCAATTGGTGAGGTGATAAAAAACTATAATGAGGTTTTGTTGTTCGGTCCATCTGACGCAAGACTGGAACTCTTCAACATACTAAAGGCCAATCACCATTTCGAGAATATCAAAATTGAAGTTCAATCCGCAGAAAAAATGTCGGAATCGGAGCAGGAAAATTTTGTAAACGACTATTTCTGCCATACGATAAAAAAATAGAAACCAGGTTCGCCTTTCCGAAAATAAAAATACGTTGAATGCTTAAACAATCACGAAACCAGCCAAAACAAAAGACGCACCTTAAAAAACTTTTGGTTTTTACCTTCATGCTTGTATCGTTAGGTGTTTTGCTGGCACGCGAACCCAACACTCGTCATTTCTTTTTTGGAAATATTAGTCCTACAGAAATAATCAGCAAAAAATGGATGATCGCACGAGCAGTGTCGGATGGAAATGATGTAACCTCAGATTATGACCACTATTTTTTAGCATTTACTGCAGAGGGAACAGTTAGCCTGTCGGCAAAATTCCGCAAAGCCAGGATCATGCAGAGTGTTCAATCTACCGGCCAATGGTTTTTTCTAAATAATCAAAAGAAACTTCTCCTCGATTTTAAAAATAATGAATCTGATGCAGTGTTCACTATCGCAAAGTTAAAAGGCGATGAAATTCGTTTACAAAAAGACGATGAACCCCTGGAATTGTATTTAATCCCCCACTAAAACTATCAAGAATATGGAACGCGAAAATCACTATGAAACGGTATCTCAAGCCATCAACGAACTGCAAAAAAAAGGCTATTCTATTGACTTCAACTTAAAAGAGAATAGCCTGGATCAAAATCCTGCAAAATTCGAAACAGAATTTGAAATTGTTGAAGTGTACCGTTACGAAGGCGACTCTGATCCAGGCGATGAGGCGGTGGTATACGCCCTGGAATCGAAATCAGGAGAAAAAGGATTACTGGTTACAGGATACGGTATCTCCGTAGATTCTAAAGTTACCGAGGTCTTAAAAAAACTTCCTATACGCTCTAATAAACCCATCGAACCTTAAAAATTCGTAAACTAAAAAGCCTTCCTGTTCAGGAAGGCTTTGTGCCCGAAGCGAGACTCGAACTCGCAAGCTGTGAGGCATACGCTTCTGAGACGTACGTGTATACCAATTCCACCATCCGGGCATTATGCGAATATAATTAAATTCTTCCACTCCTGGTTACTATAAACAGTGCTGTCGTTTTTTAGCATTTAGAAAATAAAAAAACTCCCGGTCATTTACCAGGAGCTTTCTTTAATAAATATCCCAATTCTTATTGGGCAAAATATCTGTCAAAAACCAGGTTATCCATAGAACTGTCAGCGTTCATTCGTTCTAACCCGAGGTTAATGTCCGTTTCAAACTTGATTTTCCAATCACCGGCAAGCTTCTCCATCGGTCCTCCTGAAGGAAAACTCAATATGAACTGTTTATCATCCCCTACCTTTGTTACTCCCCAGCTACCGATTAAAGTAGTGTTTGACTTGGTTACTGACACGCTTTTGTCAGGATTAAACATAAATAAATAACCCCTTAAATTTGCGGATTCATCAATACCTGCCATTTCAAAGCTTTTAACTTTCCATTGTCCTCTGGTAAAGTTAGGATTGTCAGTAGTTACAGTTACCGTTTCTGGTTTAGTAGGGTTAATCGGATCTGGCTTTTTACAGCTAAAAAAGGTCACTGATGAGATCATTATCAATGTCCAAAACTTGTTTTTTAATGGTTTCATAATCGTACGTTTTTATTACTTCAAAGGTACATCCAAACAAAAGCTTCCTTCTGATAAAATCGCTTAATGTGGTTGACTGTGTTTTTGCCATCCCATTAACATCGCTCAAAAACAGCGTTTGTATGCATCTGCATCCTTCAATACAATTATCCTACAAACCAACGATTTACATAATTTAAATTGCGATTTATGTAATAACACCTCTGATATGTCACAATACTTTTACTTCTCAAAAACAAACCATTATGAAAAAACTATTTATTATTTTATCTGTTGCGCTGGTAAGCTGTAATAACGTTATCAGTGATGAAAATGAGACTTCAAACCAGGAATCAACCGTTGCCGATACTGCAAACAATGAACAAAAACTGAATGATATCATTAACCAAAACCAGGAAGCTGGAGACAGTATTAAAAACCTGGAAAATATGGAGCCACAAATGAAAAATAATCCAGAATAAGTACATTCAATTTCAACAGCCCCATCCTATATCTAATTGTTTGGAATACAATCGGCAAATCAAAAATATGATTGTAATCATATGAAAAGCTGATCAGGAAGTGCTGGTAAATCGAACCGAAATCAATCGCTTTGCGTAATTTTGCATCAAAAAAGAAGATGGAAATTGACCGGGAGCTATTATTAAGCTGGGGAGCGGTAATAAAAAAATTCATGAAAAACGAAATTATTTTTCATGAAGGCGATTACCCACGGTTTTATTACCAGATACTGGATGGGACTGTTAAGATGTACAATACAAACGTAGACGGAAAAGAATTTACACAATCTGAATTCAAAGCGGGAAGAAGCTTCGGAGAGCCGCCACTGTTTATTGAGGAAGCCTATCCCTCAACGGCAGTTGCTTGCCAGGATACGGTTATTATAAAATTACAAAAGGAAAAGTTCCTTGAGCTACTTGATAAAAACCCGGCACTTTTAAAAAAGATGCTTTCCCTTTTTGCGAAGCGCATCTATAGTAAATCCAAGACCGCCAGGGAAATAATCAATAATACACCTGAAATAAGGATCATGGGGTTTTTAAACGACTATAAGAAAAAAAACAACCGTGAAAACGAAAAAATTGAGATTCCTTATACGCGCCAGGAAATTGCTAATTATATTGGCCTAAGAGTAGAAACGGTTATCCGTACCTTATCTAAAATGAAATCAAAAAAATTAGTACAGATTATTGAACGCAAACTGATCTATTAATGGTGGCCTTTCGAACAAACTTTTGGTTAAAATTTTCACTGGTTAATTTATTACTTGTAGCAACTCTGGGTGTGCTGATGCGCTATAAAATAGGATTTGATTTTCCTTTCTTTAGCCAGAAACACATTCAGCATGCTCACTCCCATTTTGCATTTTCGGGCTGGGTAACACACAGTTTGTATGTGCTGATGATTGCTTTCCTGACCAAAAAAATCCCTTCGCTTTCAACCCAAAATTATACGCGCATCATTCTAGTAAACTTAGTGTGTTCCTATGGAATGCTGATCTCATTTTTCATTTTTGGATACAACGCGTCGTCCATTTTCTTCTCCACATTAACCATTGTAATAGCGTGTTTCTTTGCTTACTCCTTTTTCCAGGATCTGCAAAAGATGGATTCACTCGATCCATCACGCCCTTGGTTTAAAGCGGCGTTATGGTTTAACATCGTTTCCTGCCTGGGCACATTTTACCTTGCCTACATGATGGCATCCCGAAACTTTAACGAACACTGGTATTTAGCATCTATTTATTATTACCTTCATTTTCAGTATAACGGGTTTTTCATTTTCGCGTGTTTCGGTTTACTAATTAGCCAATGCGCACATTTTCTTCCCATGTTTAAGTATGACCGAACCGTGTTCACATTGAGCTTTGTCTCAGTAATTCCCGCTTATTTTTTGTCCGTACTATGGGCCGACTTACCCCTCTGGTTAAACATCGCTGTTGCAATTGCTGCATTCATGCAGTTGTATGCCTGGATCAAATTTATCTGGGCCATTAAACGCGCTGCAAACTTAGGATCTACCCTAACTACATTTCAACGAAATATGTTCATATTTGTGAGCCTTGCATTCTCTATTAAACTGTTATTGCAACTTGGGTCCACAATTCCTGCATTAAGCGATCTGGCATTTGGATTCAGACCAATTGTAATTGCCTACCTGCATTTGGTTTTACTTGCCGTGATTTCGGTGTTTATTCTTACCTATTTCTACACCTTTGGTTTTCTTCACGTCAATAAACTCGCACAACAGGCATTGACTCTATTTGTAGTTGGTGTTTTCCTAAACGAATTGGTACTGGCCGTGCAGGGTATAGCCGCATTCGGATATGTTCCCGTGAAATTCGCAAATGAAATTCTGTTTGCCGCAGCACTGATTCTATTAATAGGGGCGGGTTTAATGGTAATTGCCCAGCGAAAAAAAATCGTTGAATCTGAATAATGAAAATTTAATAGAAATCTATCTGTGGCTAATTTCTTACTACAACTTTTAGTTTAGTGCTTAAGGCAGACGCGTTGAATTGCGCCCGTTCTGAATTTTCCAGTTTAGTAAGCGTTTCCGTATCATTCATGTAATGTTGTATGAAATAAGAGCCGGTGTAATTCAAGTTTTCCAGCACATGAACCATTTCCTGAAGGTCTTTTGAATCAAGAAGGGAGGAATGGAAAGTCGTCCGTACTTCAAAAGGGAGATGGCAATGAGTAAGCAGGTTAAGGCTTGAGGTAAAATCTTTGTATAAATCGGAATGGGTGATGTTTTGAAATTTTGCTTTCGGCGCCTTAAAGTCCAATGCCACATAATCGATTAAATCCTCATTAATTACGTGCTTTAGGAAATCAGGGTTAGACCCATTGGTATCTATCTTAACCAACAATCCCAGTTTCTTTATTTCAATTATAAAATCAATTAAGTTTTTATGCATCGTACATTCGCCTCCGCTTAATACAACGCCATCAAGGAGTTTCATACGCGATCTTAAAAATGTTAATGCTTCCTCAAAGCGAATTTTCCCTTTACCTAATACAATACTGGGATTATAGCAATACAGGCACCTCATATTACAGCCTGCAAACCAAAGGATGCAGGCTGTCTTGTCGGGGTAATCCAACAGTGTAAATGGCGAGATGCTGTAAATAGGTTTAGCTACACCTGCTTTCATTAAACTGGGTTCGTTGTTTGTGTTCTCCTTTTTTTCCGATATTAAAGCTTTCTACCGGCCTGTGATATCCCATAACGCGGGTATATACGAGGCATTTTGTGCGTTGAGAACTATGCGTCTGCAACAACTGAGTTTTGATTTGTGTGTTCATATGGTATATAATTAAGGGTTAATTTTTCTAATAAATGCTCATCGCAGTGTGGGCAGTATTCATGCTCACCTGAAAGGTACCCGTGTGTGGGACAGATGCTGAATACCGGCGTTACAGTGATGTATGGGAGCCTGAAATTGGACAACACCTTTTTTACCAGATTGCGACAGGCCTCTGCTGAACTTAGTTTTTCACGCATATAAAGGTGTAAAACAGTACCTCCAGTGTATTTGCATTGAAGTTCGTCCTGCAATAACAAGGCTTCAAAAGGATCATCCGTATGGTTTACCGGAACCTGTGAACTGTTGGTGTAGTATATATTCTCATCATTCCCTGCCTGTATGATGTCGGGAAAGCGCTTCCTGTCCTCTTTTGCGAACCTGTATGTTGTGCCTTCTGCTGGAGTAGCTTCCAGGTTGTAAAGGTTACCGGTTTCTTCCTGATACCGCTTCATCTTCTCGCGGATGTGTTCGAGTATTTTACCGGCGAACTCAATACCTGAATCTGTTGTGATATTATCCTTCTGATTTGTAAAGTTTAAAATCATTTCATTGATACCATTTACACCTATTGTAGAAAAGTGATTTCGGAAATGCTTTAGGTACCTTTTTGTGTAAGGGTACAATCCTCTGTCGTACATTTCCTGAATAAATACCCGCTTTTTTTCAAGTGTAGATTTTGACACCTCCAGCAGGAAATCTAACCGCTGATAAAGCGCCTCAAGGTTGCCCCTGTATAAATAACCTAGTCGCGCCATATTAATCGTAACAACTCCTATGCTCCCGGTCATTTCAGCACTTCCAAATAAGCCATTCCCCCTTTTCAGTAATTCTCGTAAATCCAACTGTAACCTGCAGCACATACTCCGAACAGCATTTGGTTTATAGGCCTTTTCATTTTCTATACGGTTACCGTTTTCATCCAGTATATACTGACTACCAATAAAATTCTGAAAATAAGAGGAACCGATCTTCGCTGTATTTTCAAACAAAAGATCTGTGTTTTCACCGTACCAGTCGAAGTCTTCAGTAATATTAACTGTAGGAATTGGAAATGTAAACGGTTGGCTTCCCGAATCGCCTTCCGTCATTACGGTGTAATACGCCTTATTGATCATATCCATCTCTTCCTGGAAATGTTCATACCGTAAATCCACCAGAGAGTCCACGCCTCTGCTCTTGGCGCGCTCTAATAAACCGGTATCATTCACATTCTTGAATAAATGGTGATCATACGTTGTAGGAATTTGCTCTTTTAAGTCGGAAGGAACTACCCAATCAAGCGTAATGTTGGTAAAAGGAGATTGCCCCCATCGGGCCGGAACATTTAAATTGTATACAAAACTTCTGACAGCTTTCAGCACGTCATCAAAACCCAGTTTGTCTTTAAAAACATAGGGCGCAAGGTAAGTGTCGAATGAACTAAAGGCCTGAGCGCCCGCCCATTCACTTTGCAGAATGCCAAGAAAATTAGCCATCTGTCCTAGCGCTTCCCGGAAATGGGAGGGCGCTTTACTCTCCACACGTCCTCTTATACCGTTAAATCCTTCGTTTAACAAAGCCCTCAAACTCCAACCTGCACAATATCCTGTTAAGCAATCCAAATCATGAATGTGAATATCGCCATTGCGATGGGTTGCGCCCTCTTCTGGCGAATAGACTTTATCCAACCAGTAATTGGCAATGATCTTTCCTGCGACATTATTTACTAAACCTGCATTCGAATATGCTGTATTGGCATTAGCATTGATCCTCCAATCCGTCTGTCCAATGTATTCTTCAATTGTTTGAGTACTGTTTACGTAAGTGGTGTGTGCATCGACATCTCTAACAGATTCACGCTGCAACTTTCGGGTATGGCGATATAACATGAAAGAGCGCATGACATCAAAATGCTTTCTATCATATAACTTCTTTTCAATACAGTCCTGTATTTCTTCTACGCCCCATGTATCCTTGCTCTTTAAATTCAGAACAACTTCATTAAAAACTTCATCATCCATCGGCTGATTTACACTTTCAAATCCTTTAATGATTGCTTCCTGAATTTTGAAAAGTTCGAGTGGCTTGTATTCACCGTTTCGTTTGATTACATATTTTTCCATAGTATATTTATTTTTTTAATTAGGTAATACATATCCACCCCGGTATCCAGGTAGCAAATTTTTTGTCACGTAACACAAACTAATTTCGCAAACAAGCCATCCCTTCAAGGACGCTGTTCGACATTTCAGCCAGCGTTGATTTTTCAAGCATGGAAATAATGTCTCTTTTTATGTGCTTATACTTATCATGAACCGGGCAAGGTTTAACTTCAGAACATTTATTCAAACCGAGTACGCACCTTCCCTCATGTAATGATCCATCAATTGCTAAAACAATTTCCATTAACCGGATTTTTCTTACTTTTTTCAAATCCACCTCAAATCCTCCGGCAGATCCTTTCACTGAAGTTATTATGTTACCTCGAACAAGGGTCTGTAGAATCTTGGCTGTAAATGCCTCTGGCGATTCAATTTCCCGTGAAATATCTTTTAGGCTGGCCCTGTAACCATGAATCGATTGCTCGGCAATATAAATTGCAGCCTTTATCCCGTATTCGCATGCTTTCGAAAAAATCATATCCTATAATCTTGAAAACAAAAATAATTTATTAAACTTTATCTCGGACAATTTTATCCGAATAGTTATAAACACATTATTGTAAATAGCAGGTTAAAAGGATTTCGTTTCCATGATTATGGTCATTTCAAACTAGAATTGAATAGTATAACTTTATAAAAAATTGCATGAATCACATTTGTATTATGGTATTCCTGTACTTAACCAACATCAATTCTAGTTGCAGACAACATCCTACTCATGAAAATTATAAATATTAGTTCGTACAGAAACCATAAATTGTTGGTAAAAGCCGGACAAGCAAACTTTTAAAGGGATGGCACTTCTATTTAACGATATCGTTTTTGGGCCGGTAAAAAGCCGCCGCTTTGGTGTGTCTTTAGGTATAAATCTATTGCCGTTGGACAATAAAGTTTGCAACTTCAACTGCATTTATTGCGAATGCGGCTGGACGGAACTTAAGAGCTTTAAAATAAACTATTTCAATCCTGAACATATCATACAAGCGATCGAAAAAAAATTCAAGGAACTGAACGAGCATAAAACCCATCTGGACAGTATCACTTTCGCCGGAAATGGGGAACCGACAATGCACCCCCAATTTTCACAAATAATTGATAAGGTAATTGCTCTGCGAAATCAATTCCTGCCAAACGTAAAAATAACTGTACTTTCTAATTCAACTCTACTAGGTGTACAATCCGTATTTGAAAGCCTTCAAAAAATTGATGCAATGGTTATGAAGTTAGATGCTGGAACTACAGATATGTTGAAAAAGATCGATAAGCCACTCGCGTCAAGAAAAATTGACTGGTACATTGAAAAACTAAGTGAATTAGGAGAAAAAGTAACTATTCAAACAATCTTTTTAAAAGGTTATCACGACGGACAGTATATTGACAATACAACTCCGGAAGAAGTAAGTGCCTGGATAAACGCACTAAAACAAATTAAACCAAAGTCCGTTATGATTTATACGATTGACAGAGAAACACCTGCAAAACATATTGAAAAAATCCCCCTTAAACAACTCGATGCCATTTGTAACCTTGTAAAAGCGGAAGGGATTGCTTCAAACGTATATATTTAAAAACTCAAGTAATGAATAAAATTAAATCTCCAAAAAAATCGGAAACAATCATGTCAGAAATTGTGTGCCCAAACGATACCAATCCTATGGGCATACTCCAGGGAGGAAAATTGGTTCAGTGGATGGATATAGCGTCCGCCATTTGCGCACAAACACACGCTGAACGAATTTGTGTTACCGCCTCAATAGATCGTGTAACTTTTAAAACCCCTGCCAAAGTGGGTGATATTATTACGATAAAAGCAAAAATGACGCGTTCGTTTAATTCATCCATGGAAATATTTGTACAAGCTTGGGCAAAAAAAATATTAAGTCAGAAAGCTTATTTAATAAATGAAGCCTATTTTACTTTTGTAGCGCTCGACGATAATGCAAACACAACTTCTGTCCCTGCAATTAAGCCAGGAACAGATACCGAGAAGAAAGAATATATCAATGCTTTAAAAAGAAAAACTAACCTTATAAAAACCAATATTGATGAATCCAATACCAGAAGCAATTAAAACTTTTCTCCTTGAAAACTCTATATCAACCGTCTGTTTCGTTGATCATCATACGAAGCCGTACTGTATCAATTGCTTCTACCTTTATGAGCCGAACCAAAACCTTTTAATTTTTAAATCCTCCCCAGGCACAACCCATCACGAATTTACAAACGCACAAGCGTCGGTTTCGGGAACCATTTTGCCAAAATCTATTGACGTTGTAAAACTTAAAGGATTACAGTTTTGGGGCAACGTCCTGGAGGATGAGCTTCTATCCAGGTTTAGTTTGAGTACAGCGTACTTGAAAAAGTATCCAATGAGTTTCGCCATTCCCGGATACGTTTGGGCGGTTCAAATAATTTCAGCAAAATTAACCGACAACACTCTCGGTTTCGGTAACAAAACCACTTGGCAGAGCGTTTAATCACGACATGATAATGATAACAAACAACAAGATCACACCAATCAGGTAAAACACAAAAATTGATGACAAGCCAATCATCGTGTAATTTCTGGAACTAAAATGTCCTGCACGGATATATGCTCCTAAGCCAAGACAGGCAGCAACCCATAATAAGCCTAGTAAAATGTAATTCATAACTCCTGTTTTCCGGCACGACGCTCTAACTCGTCCTTTAAAAAGTTTGCCTCATTAACAATTTGACCATCAATAGAAGAATTTTCTTCGGAACGGCGTATCAAATACGGAATGGCTTTTTTAACCTCACCATACGGAAGGTATTTGGAAGAATTGTATCCGTTCAGGCATAGATTAAACGTAAGGCAATCGCTCATCCCGTACAACTGGGAGAACCTGACCTTATTAAAATGGTTTTCTATACGGTATTTTTTAATACAGGCAACAGCATGAAGTGTGCTTTCTCTGTTGTGAGTAGCAATGCACGTGTCCACAAAGTTGTGGGAACGCAAACACAATTCTACGGCTTCATTAAAGGCGTCATCTGTCTCCTTCTTCGTATCAAATACTGGTGATTCACGTCCTTCTTTTCGAGCCAGTTCACGCTCTTTTTCAACATATGCGCCCCTCACCAATTTTATCCCAGGTACATACTGCTGTTTCTCTGCAAGGTCAATTAACCGCCTCACATAGGGCAACCTGTCTTTTAAATACATTTGCAGGGTATTGAATACAACTGCATGGTTGCTGTTATATTTCTCCATCATCGTTTCAGTGATCCGATCAAAGAGGTCTTGCATGCACCGATCTTCAGCGTCAATAAAGACGATAACATTTGAGTCACGCGCCGATTTACAAATAAGATCCACGCGCGCCATGAGGCGGTCAAACCTTGGCGAAATAATCAGGTCATTAAGAAATTCCAACCCGTTGCAATACGTTAAGAATCCAGGATTCTCAAGCCCGGAAAGTTTAACGCTCACATAGTTTCCGGGACTTTCCTTTCCGAGCCGGACAATATTCGAAACGATGATTTTCGCGTTTTTATCAAAAGACCTATCATCATTTTCACCTTCCGAAACATAATCCAAAACCGACTTTACCTTAAATTCATTCAGGAACATAATCTTTTTGAATGCGTCGTCAATATTTTCACCAGCACAAAAAACATTAAATACTGTCTTCTTAATAAGATACTGAAACGGCAAATTGTATTTTAAAATAATTCTGGTGCAAAAAATCAATGCGTTAGCCATCCTTTTACTTTGCAATATTCGGTACATCCAGTATGTAAATTTCAGTTCCGTGTTTGATTTATACCGGTATCCAGTTGCGGTGTCACTTAAATTTAAACTGTTGATCATATTAGTGTGTTTTATACGTTTGATGTTGATGCCGAAGTGCTTTTAAGCAAGACGATTCCCAAAGTACCAAGTGTTAAAAGAAGGCCTATGCCTGCGAGTCCGAACGTTACGAAATATGGGGCTAAAGAATCCATCATCTTTGAATAACTTTCCTGATGCGCGCTCAATTGCCATATTCCTTTTTTCACACCCGCCAGGTTTAATGACGTCCAGAAAATAACAAGGCTGATCTGCAGTGCCCAAAAAATTTTGTTTAAGTATTTAGATTTTTCTTCTATATTGAAAAACGTGAAACAGGCAGCCAATAAAATCATAGTATTAATGCCTATCGTTGTTCCCATTGCATGGGCAACAGTGATATGCGTTCCGTGTGTGTACATGTTAATAGCTGGAATGGACATGAGAATGGCTTGTCCCATATTGATGAATATCCAGATATCGGCTGCCATGATAAACCGGTAAGGAAAATAATGGTAGTTACGTTGAACAATACTTAAACTCGCTCTCCAGGTCATCACGATCTTCACAAAAAAGACCCACTCTGTCATACTAACGGCGTAACCAATATATCGGATATACGGTTCAGTAGGCAATGTATATATGTGATGGCCCCAGTTAAACATAAGGTTAAATAACCCTAGGAAGTATAACCCGAATGCCAATTTACTACTCCCGGTGCTTTTATTATTTAAAATCCGATCCATTAAAAAAATAGCGGTTCCATAAATGATCTGGTTCCATGAACCGACAAGTGAACCATTTACTTTCCATTGGATCGTCATATCGGTGATAAAATGCTCCCGGAAATACGGGATTAACCACAAATAGTTTTCCAAAAATGTAAAAAGGAAAAAGACTACACCTGTCAACCACATCCAGATATAAACAGGCCATGTACTAATTTTTTTTACCAATCGGTAAAAATTTATCAAAAATAAAACCCACGCAGTTGAGATGGGTAAGGCCCAAATGGGATTAAATTCCCAATACTCCCGTCCTCCAAAATCTTTTATACAATAAGATACCATTATACCAATAATAGAAATGACCCATAAAACCCATTGAATCAACCCCGTTCGTTTGATGCGTTTATCGGTACTTCCTTGTTCGAGCACACAATAAATACAGCCTGTAGCACCAAGTATAATCCAGAACATGGCAGCACTTACATGCATTGGCCTTAAGGAAATAAAGCCCAGATTATCTTTAAGAAAATCAGGAAAAATATAGATTGATGCAGATACTACTCCGAACACTAAGGCCAATAACAACATGCAAATTGCAGTAGTCAAAAACACTTTTCCGATATGTAACCCAGAAATTCTCATTTTGCTTCAATCATCCCGAAATAATCGGTTTTAAAATTCCTTAAATCTGCTTTACCACTTTTGTCTGCTGCCTTTAGAAATTCCAGGAGTGCAGATAATTCCTTATCAGATAATTTAAAGGGCGGCATCTGTTTAGTGCCTGAAGCTATCATAGCCTTTACGAACAACTCACCTTTGCCGGGATGAGAGATTACATTGGTGAGGTCGGGCCCCAGGTACCCACCGAGGCTATACAACTGATGGCACGATTGGCAGTTATATTTTTGCCAAACAAGTTTTCCCTCACCTGCCTTTGCTTTATTAAAATTAATATTCTCTGCAATAGAATATGGCCTCATATAAATACTGACAGAGTAGGCTACAAAAAAAGCACTTAATGCGAAAAAAATATGTCTTGGTTTAACTTGCAACAGCATTCTTTATTGGGATATATGAATCGTTTCAGAAATGTTTAACATGAAACGAAATATAATTTTTTGTAAGCTATAAAATAAACTGCTCATTGTTTAGGACTGCAAGAAGGGTTGTTTGGGAATTGGTAAAATGTCCAGAGATCTTCTCAACTCTTTTAACTGAATTTCAAAATTATGGCGCATCCCACCATATTTCATCTTTAAGAACAGTCCCTCATAATACTCAATTCCCTTTAATAAGTTACTTTTGAATAATTCAAAGTGGGAAATCTTTTTTGTATTGAGCTCAATAAATTTGTCTTCAAGTTCCTTTTTTAGATAATCAATATAAAGATGTAATTCGTTAATAAAAATGTTAGGACGAATTAGTCCGTTCAAAATGTCCAGCCGTCCATAAATATGATCAACCATTTGCTTTAGTGAAAATGTCCCGGTGAAATAAGCGAGGTTGGGTCCTGGGCAAATTGTTACCGCACTTAATTTATGAGAGAGCTTTGCATTATTTTTAAGAAGCGCAGAAGCACCAAGACCTTCACATAAACAATCTTTTTCAGTAACCCGTGCTATTTCATAATCCAATCGCTCCTGACTTTGAATAGTTGATTTCAACTGATCAATTTTCATTTTCTGATACTCACGTGACGCTGTACAAATAGGTTTAGCAGTAAATTCTTTATCCATTGATAAAAAACCTTTATAACAGGGGCTTCCCGGCCGACCTTTGGTGATTCTGTTCTTGCGCTGCTCTTCCGATGAGCTGGTACGAAGATTGCTAAAAGGCACTCCTAACGGCGACGCATGACTTAAGTAATAATCTTCCTTTCGTGCTGCGATAAGTTTTTCAAGTGTATCTCTATCCACATTCGTTGCTTCCGGAACCAATAAAAATGGACTCCCCCACCCGGTTGCGTCCAACTGGTAATAATCTCTCAGGAAATCATTTTCTTCGCTGGTTCCAATTCCGCCTTGCGCCGATATTTTAATATCTGGCTCATAAAGAAAAGGTAATCTTCCTGCTTGATGTAATCCATCTTTGCATTCCGTAAACAACTGTTCGTATAACTCGTTGCGCTTGAGTTTAAACTCTTCGAGAATGGGTCCCATTGGAATACCATTTGAAATAAAGGCATGCCCACCGCAATTTATTCCGGATTCAATTCTGAACTCTGAAATCCACAACCCTTTCTTGGCAAGGTATTTTCCTTGTATTAAGGCAGAGCGATAATCACTCACCTTTAAAATAATCTTCTTCTTTATATATCCGGTTGAATCTGGAAAAAAATCGGTAAACGATTCACAATATGAGAAAAGTCGAGGATTAAGGCCGGCAGAAAATACTATGGATGAATCCAAATCACTATGAGCAAAGCCACGCAAGGCTGATAACGCATCAGAATACTCCACAGGAAGTTCATTTCCATCATGATCATAATTGATTTTGTCAAGCTTGGTCATTATGTTAACATCAATCCTTCCAGCAGTAATCTTATTTCTTAAAATATTTTCATACTCCAAACGTGTTTCGCCTTCGCTAACCAGCATTAAATGATACATCTTTCGGAGAGCAGAATTATCAGGCAACATTTCAAAATACTGCCGGATATTCAATCCACGGTCAAAATCTTCTGCTTTCAGGGCTTTAACTTTCTTTGCTACGACCGAAGAAAGCAGATTAAGATACGCCGTAATCCTCCTTGCGCGAAAATCGGGCTCAGAAAGATCAATCCGATGGTATGCCAGCGATTCGTTATTACAAATTACTTCCCGCATTTGTTCTATCAGGTGATCTTCAATAATCGATACAACTGAGTCAATCCCATACGGGGCTACCTTCAAAGGAGTATCAATTGTGTAAGCTAAACCCATGACAGGAATATGAAAGGTATGAGGCCGTTGGTGTTCCATTTAAAATTATTTTCCGGCAAATATATTCCATATTTTCCGAATTAAGACAATTTTGTCCGATTTACTGACAATGATAGTAATCATTACGAAATATGACCTGGATCATAAACTGCCTCCGGCGGGAAGTATACTTTTGCTAAAAACTACACTCATGAAAACAACATTCAAATTTTTACTCATTGCAGGTACTGCAGCTCTATTTTCCTGCAGTTCCGGAAACGCTGAAAACCAGGATAATGCAACGAATGCAAACGCAAACACGGAAGACGTGGGAGCCGGTCAATCTGCAGTTCAAGACGCTACATCGAACCCGAATGTGGTTCAGGTAGCTGTGGGAAGCAAAGATCACACTACACTTGTTACTGCGGTAAAAACAGCTGAACTAGTAGACGTGTTAAGCAACGCAGGACCATTTACAGTTTTTGCACCGGTTAACTCAGCATTCGACAAATTACCTGCCGGAACAGTGGAAGGACTTTTAAAACCTGAAAAGAAAGAGGCTTTAACCGATATCTTAGAATATCATGTCTACGTGGGTGTGATTGAAGCAGAGGGATTAACAGACGGCAGAAGCTTAGGTCAAGTGAATGGAGGAAATATCCAGATATCCGTAGTTGACGGAAAACCGGTTATTAATGGTAAAGCACACGTACTCGCATCCATAAAAGCATCTAACGGTGTAATCCACGTAATAGACGAAGTATTATTACCACAATAATCACACACTTAATCAAAAGATGAAAACTTTTAACGATTTTGTTCCGCAACAAACATGATCTTTAAGAGTTGAAAAAGCCGGATAAATACACTTTTTTCAATTTAG
Source organism: Bacteroidota bacterium (assembly GCA_029237825.1). Classification (GTDB taxonomy): domain Bacteria; phylum Bacteroidota; class Bacteroidia; order B-17B0; family Aurantibacillaceae; genus UBA4416. The sequence continues at coordinate 87,521 of JAQZBQ010000007.1, forward strand.
GTTTCGGTATTTTGATTAATTTGAAGGCTGCCAATTCTCTTGGCAGCCTTTTTTATAAAAAGATAATTTAAATAAACACTTTGATTATGAATATAAGTTCACTCGTTTCATCCATCATGCGCACGATATCGTATAGTGAGTACCTTCAACTTGTTACAGAATTCGCCGAGCAGGGTAAAACATCCGGAGAACAATTACCGGAAAAGATCTCGGCCACGGCCTTAAACTCCCAACGGATGCACCGGATCGGCAAACAATGCTTACTTAATACCCAACTCCAGACAGCTGCAATCGCTTTTTCAAGGCGATGTAAATGGCTCGTTATTGCTGAAACCTGGTGCGGCGATGCAGCCCAATGCGTTCCTGTGATATCTAAAATAGCTTCTCTCAATCCACTCATTAAACTTGAAATTATTTTTCGCGACGAAAATCCAACAATTATGGATCACTTTCTAACAAATGGTGCGCGTGCCATTCCCAAATTAATCTGTATCGACGAAGCCACACAGGACATTCTTTTTATCTGGGGGCCTCGTCCAAAAAAAATCCAGCAAAAAGTGTTTGAATTTAAGCAAGCTTTCCCCCAGGCTTCGCATGATGAATTAGTTAAGAACATCCACTTATGGTATGCACGTGATAAAACCGCATCCATACAGGACGAATTCATCGCTTTGTTAAATAACTAAAATAAAATCAGCGTTTCCGTTTTTATGATTCAAATCATCAAATTGCAGGTGTGTATGTTTTAATTTTGTGATGTAAAAATCAAAACAATTTATAAACATGGAAACACTAGAAACACTTGACGTTACAGTCATAGAGCCAAAATTTAAACATCCAACCATTTTCCAGAAATTTGACCTGTTAAACGCGGGCGACGCTTTTATCATTCACAACGACCATGATCCAAAACCACTCTATTACCAATTGTTGGGTGAACGGGGAAATATTTTTTCATGGGAATACATTCTATCAGGTCCTGAATATTGGGAAGTAAAAATAAAAAAGAATGACGCTTCAACTGAACCCACCATCGGAGAACTTGTAGCAAAAGATTTCAGGAAAGCAGAAATTTTTAAAAAATACAATCTTGATTTTTGTTGTGGCGGAAAAAAAACAATTGCTCAGGCTTGCCAGGAAAAGAAGGTTGACCCTATGGCATTAGAAAACGAACTTAGCAAACTGGATACACTCTCTTCAACACCAACGCAGAACTTTGATGAATGGGAACCAGGATTCCTGGTTGACTATATCATCAATACACACCATTCCTATGTAAAAAAATCGATTCCTATCCTTCTGGAATTCAACGCTAAAGTGGCGCGCGTCCATGGCGGAAGTCATCCCGAAGTGGTTGAAATTGCCAATAAATTTAACGAAGCCGCTGAAGAGTTAAGCGGGCACATGTGTAAAGAGGAACAAATTCTCTTCCCCTACATCAAACAGCTTTCACAGGCAAAATTGAACAATCAGAGCCATGCCCACGCCGCGTTTGATACGATCCAAAATCCTATAGACATGATGGAACACGAGCATGATGTTGTAGGACGACTGTTTGAAAGTATTCGTGAATTGTCGGATAATTATACACCGCCCGAAGACGGTTGTGCAACATATAAAGTATCATTTTTAAAATTAAAAGAGTTTGAAGAAGATCTTCACCAGCACATTCACCTTGAAAACAATATACTTTTTCCAAAAAGTATAAAGCTTGAAAAACAAAAATAATTCTTAATTAACAGGCCCTTTTCAAGGGTCTGTTTTCTTTCCTATCGTATGAAAATAGATGAAACTACCAAAATATCCGCTTTGATAAAACACAATCCGAACGTAATTGATGCCATTGCGTCGATCTCAAAAAACTTTGAAAAGTTTAAAAATCCCATATTGAGAAAAATTCTTGCTTCGCGGGTTACCATACAACAGGCTGCAAAAATAGGCGACTCTACTGTGGAAATATTTTTTGAGAAACTTGTGCCCTTAGGGTTCGAAGTGAAAATAACACATGCACTCAAAGGGGATGCAGACGCAGGCATTACAGAAAAAAAAGATGTATCACTTGATTTCAAATCAATTGAAGAACTGGATGTGAGGCAAATGTTGAAATCAGGAAAGGATCCGTTTCATCCCATTATGGATGCCCTGAAAACACTGGATGAGAACAGTGCACTGAAAATTGTAAACACGTTTGAACCCACTCCTTTGATTACTATTCTTTCCAAAAAAGGATACACACACCACACTGTAATGATTGAGAATCAGCTGGTACATACTTATTTTTTTAAACCTACAGGAAATAGTGTGCCGGTTATAATTGAAACAAATCCAAAAGATGATGATATTACAGTCTTGCTTAATTTATATAAAAACAAGGTGAAAGAAATAACCCTTACTCATCTGGAAATGCCACAGCCTATGGTTACCATTTTAAGTGAACTTGAAACGCTCCCTGAAGATCACCTGCTCTTTGTCCACCATAAGAAAGTTCCTCAATTTTTATTCCCACAACTATCTGAAAAGGGTTACCTGTGGCGCATACTTGAAGAAGCCTCAGGTGAAGTAAAACTTCTTATATTCAAACATGCTTAAGCCCGATTTAAAAGATAATTTCATTTACATGAATATAGTCGCGAACTATTTAACAGCGGCGATATTCTTCTTCGCCATATCCGTACTTCTCTGGCTCGCCGGTGACGCATTAGTCGGACATTATTTTCATCCAAAAGTTCTCGCCATTACCCATATCACAACACTTGGATGGATCAGCACTATTATTATCGGTTCACTCTACCAACTGGTTCCTGTAATCTCCAATAAAAAGATCCATAGTCCGCAGATGGCTTTGCTATCTTTTATACTAATCATTGTTGGAACTGGCCTGCTCGCGTATGCATTCTGGACATTCAACACAGGAAGGGCCATCCAGGTTGCAGCCGGAATCCTGCTTGCCGGAGTTACGGTACTTTTAATAAACATGCTTCTTACGCTAAAAGATACGGAAGAAAAAAATCCGGAAATGGATTTAATCCTGTCTTCCCTTTTATGGTTTTGGCTAACAGCGTTTATTGGCACACTGCTGGCTTTTAATTTCGAGTTCGTGTTCCTGCCGAAAGAACATCTGTTCTATCTCAGACTTCATGCACACATAGGAATTATTGGTTGGTTTATTTGCCTTATCATTGGTGTCGCCTCAAAGCTATTACCCATGTTCCTGCTTTCCTCTAAACCTGATTTACGGTTTATACGATATAGCTACTTCTCAATAAATATTGGATTACTATTATTTTTGATCGACGCACTGTTTTTCGGAGGGATAACAAGAAGCGAAATTTATATCCTTGTAGTGGTATCAGGAATTGTATCCTTCCTGGTGTTTATTGCTAAAGCATTTAAAACCAGTGCAAGAAAAAAATTGGATATAAATTTAAAGCACAGTTACGCGGCGTTTATCTTTTTCATGATTCCCATACTGATTTGGGTGATTCTTAAATTAGGGTTCGTTACAGATGCCGCCCTAAACCTGCAGCTCACAACAGCCGTTGCATTTAGTATACTCTTTGGCTTTATAACCTTTCTTATCCTTGGTCAAACTTTTAAAAACCTAGCGTTCATTGTGTGGTTGAAAGCCTATCAGGAAGTCAGCGGAAAATCAAAAACACCCTTGCCAAAGGATCTTTACTCCGAAAAATTAACCAGGGCACAGTTCTATGGCTTTCTTGCCAGTTTTTCAATAATATTAACCGGCATCATCCTTTCCGCTAAAACACTGATTCAGGTTGGTTCAGGAATATTGATACTTACAGCCATTCTATACAATATCAATGTATTTAAAATTGCATTTCATAAACGAAACATTACAACACCATGAATTTATATTCTGAAAAAGATATGCGGGAAATAGAAATTCTGCAATTTCTAAAAGAGGTCATAGACCCAGAACTTGAAATAAACATCATCGACATGGGATTAGTTTATAAGGTAAACTACGATGCCGCTGGCGAAATCACGATCAACCTTACGCTTTCCAGTAAAAATTGTCCGATGGGCGATGTGATCATAAATGGAGTGGAAAATTGTCTGCAAGCACACTTCCCGGGTTTTAAAATTACGATCAACATGGTTTGGGAACCAAAATGGACAAGGGAATTTCTTACTGCAGCAGGCAGGCGGGAATTAGGGATAACGTAAAGGCTGCATTCATAATTGGCTTGTTAATTTAAAATTGCCATTCAAGTGAGCTTCTACTATAAATCCTTCTTTTTGAATTTTATGAGCGAAATCCAGAAAGGTATTAGTACCCAAAGAAAAAGAATAAAGAAAGCTACTGAAATTCCCAGCGTGGTGCCAAAAAAATCCTTAAAAATTGCTCCGGTATATCCCATCATCGCTGAAACATCCAAGTGTAATAAAATTAAAATTCGTGCAAGATCAATTGGGTTAAACGCCGTTATTGCCACCATCATTTTTTCGATGGGATAATCTGAAAGTTGAAATAATAAAAACAAAACCAACCCATCGAAAAGTAATCCGAAAAAAAGCCACAACATGATAGCAATGCCAATTCCTTTAGCTTTGTCACGCGTCATAATTGAACTGAAAAAAGCAATGGATACAAAAACTAGTGTGGTGAACAGGCCTACCATTAACATCATAATACCCACATTTATTGGTGCGTAGAATAAAATGGGAATGCCACAGCCAATGAAAAAAGAAAGAAGTAAAGAAAGGCTCAACCCTAAAAATAAACTTCGCCAGATTTTAGCCCGCTTAATAGGCTGGCTTAGGAGCAATTCGATAAACTCCGAGCTATTGTAAATATAAATTGCTGAGAACACCACCGATACCAGGGGCACGATCAATAAAATAACATTGAGCAAAGTGAGCAATCCTTTTGTGCTGTTATCCTCAAGGCTAAACACACTCCATGAAAGAATTGCTAATATCAGGGTATACACTAAAACTATTTTGTTTTTGAGTATGTCTAAAACAATAAACTTTATTATCCTATTCATTGCTTCTGTTCCTTTAATATTTTCGCTATTGCTTTTGAAATTCGTTCTTCGCCAGTTGTTAATTTCAAATCTTCCACCGTTTTATGAAATTTAACCGTTCCGTCCTGCATAAAAATTATCTGGGTGATCAGATCATCCAGTTCACTTAATAAATGAGATGTTATTAATATTAGCTTACCCTTCTTCTTTTCAAGTATAATTTTTTCTTTGAGAAGTTCTGAGGCTAGTGGATCCAGTCCTGCTGTAGGCTCATCCAGAATAAGTACATCCGGATTAAACAAAAAGGCTAGGATAGCGCTTACTTTCTGGGTTGTACCACCCGAGAGCGTGCTCATGCGCTTATTTATTAAATTTTTCAAATCAAAAGCCTGCATCAGATCTTCATCCAGGAAGGAATCTGATTTTCTGATCTCTTTCACCATTTCTATAATCTGGCCAATCGTCATATTATCCGGATAACGCCCTATCTGTGGCATGTATCCAATGTGATTGCGATAGGCATGATTAGTGGTAATAAAATTTCCCTGGAATTTAATTGTCCCTCCTGTTGGAATAACCATTCCCAGAATACTTTTGATCAGAGTTGTTTTACCACAACCATTGGGACCAATAAGAGCAATGCATTCTCCTTTGTTGCAGGTTAAATGCACATTATTTAAAACTTTAAGTTTGCCAAAATTTTTTGACAACGCATTGATCTCTATCATAACTTAAGTGAATGCATTAAGGGCGTATTATCTACAAAATTATCAGGGGTAAGGCTCGGAATGATCTTTTCAGATTTATCTAATAGCGTCACCATAAAGCTTCTGAACAATAGCATCGCCGGCGGATTATTTTCTACAATTACTGAAAACAAACTCAGCGGATGATAAGGCACGTCGCCAATCTTATCACGGTTTAAATCATAGCCTTCATATTTATCCCAGTAGTTTTTATTGAAGGTGTTTAACACAAGGCTACCATTTGTACTAATATCAAAGGTGTTACCTATGAAGTTATTAGACACCACTTCATTTTCCATGCAACTTGCCTGAATTTTCATTCCCCATCCATTCGCTGAAAAAATATTCCGCTCCACTTTAATTCGGCTCGTCCCTTCCATGTGAATTCCTTCCGTGTTTTTCGTGAATTTGTTTCCATAAATATAACTATCAGAAATCTCTTTCAAAAACAATCCATATGCAGCATCGCCCCAGTTTTCAGTAAAGGAATTGTTATACATTTTTACCTTTTGTGTAAACATCACGGCAACTCCTGCTCCGTTGTTTTTAAAAACATTAGAAATGTATGCATCATTATTTGAAAACATAAAGTGCAGGCCATAGCGGATATTGCCTTTAGAAATGTTTCTCCAGATGATCGAATTGGTGACAAACTCAAAATAAATGCCGTCGCGATGTCCCGTGATGGTGTTCCCTGTTATTTGGAGGCTATCATTTTTCCAGCAATGGATCCCGTTACCAATTTGTTGTTCCTCCACTCCGTAGGCAGTGATGCGGTTATTTTTTATAATACAGTTCGAACAATGCTGGAGGTATATAGCGAAAAAATTATCGTCCAATATGTTATTAGCAATCGTAACGTTCCTCGAATTAAACACCTTTATTCCGCCCGGATCTTCGAGTGTTGCGAACCCCGAACGTTGAACTTTAAACCCGGACACAGTGACATACGAGGCCTTAATAGAAAGGATTTCGAATTTCTTTTGCCCGTCGAGCACCGGAAAATTTACACCTAGCAAGGTTATTTCCTTATCTATAATAATATTGCCCTCCTTGTAAATTCCCTCAAATACTACAATAGTATCGCCATTAGCCGATTGAGACAGAGCAGCCTTAATTAACTTAACAGATTTTGTCGCGCCGACTTCAATTGTTCTTCCAGGCACTAAATGACTGCAGAAGCAAAATAATGCTATTAAAAGGACCGCTTTCACTATTTACTAATATTACTCCAGCTGGTATACTCCGCGGCGAAATCTATCGCATAGGTTTGTGAACTTTCCTTATTGGAAAAAGCTGCAATGTTTCCTCCCATCGGACTTTTCACGTTTTCTCCCATAATGTATACGGCGGTTTCAGCAGCAATTAATGAATTATCACCAAGGAAATCAGCAACATAATAACTTGCCCCATCTGCTTTTTCAGCATTATCAGCTTTATAATTGATCATGCACGAGATATCATCAAATTTATACGCACGACCTTTCTTAGTAAATAATTCGGCTGCGAATTTCGGGTTGGCAATCGTCATCCCGCAATTGTCACAGTGATCCGAATTAAGTTTGATCGGCTCAGGTTTAGTAACATCACAGGAAGTCAATCCCATTAAAAAGAAAGGCAAAAGAGCAAGGTTCACGTTTGTATTCAATTTCATTTTTCTATGTTTTTTATATTCTAAAAATACAGCAAGCGACATTAATATCCCACTTGCCACAAATAGCCATCCACCAATATCCGGTATGGAATAGGCTCCAAAATTTAAAAGTTGTTTAAACCCAATAAGCGGTGGCTGATAAGCCATACCCGGAACAATGATCGCTGCGTTAGGGTCAAGGTTGTGGCCGTAATTATATTCCCAACGCCAGAAATCCACCATGGCCACAATACCAAATAAAATAAACGCTCCTAATAAAGCATACAAGGCCTTTCTCTGATTGATAATGACAACAAGAAGGCAGGCAAACGCATAAGCACTGATGATGTAAGGCAGAACGGTAAATTCAACAAACTCATCAGCATGCAGGGTTTTCATACCAATGTAATGGTTCAAGCCATTGATAATATCTACCTGACCGCCCATCTTGTTCGCATGAATAGTTAATGCCAATCCTTCAGGATACTGGGGCGCGTCTAACTCTATTCTCCATATCGGGTAAAACAGGGAAATAACAAGGAAGCTGCCTGCTATAAAAAGCAGAATCTTTGAAATTACCCCGAGTTTTTTTTCATTTGTATCCATAACAAATCATTTAAAGGAAATAAAAAGGGGCAGAGAATAAATTCGTCTGCCCCAAAAAGATAATGGTATTTATTATTTCGTAGCAGCTACTTCCGGTTTGGTAACACCTGTACCAAATTTAAGAGGCACATTGCTTCCTGCCGGAGATACCCTTAGGTATCCTGTCATTTCCTGGTGTAATGCACTGCAAAAATCTGTACAGTAGAATGGAGCTATTCCAACTTTTGTAGGAGTCCATTTTAAAGTTTGTGTCTCTCCGGGCATAACCAGCAACTCAGCGTTATCAGCACCTTTAATGGCAAATCCGTGTGGTACATCCCAGTCCTGTTCAATGTTAGTCACGTGGAAATACACTTCATCACCCATTTTTATTCCTTCAATGTTGTCTGGTGTTAAATGTGAACGGATAGCAGTCATGTAAACATGTACTTTGTTTCCTTCTCTCACGATTTTAGCTTCCTTTTCACCCTTCGCAACATATGGATGTTTATTTTCTTCGATTTTAAAGAGTTTCAAAGATTTATCCTTAACAACACTCGCTAAACAAGCCTGTGCATAGTGCGGCTCGCCAATCGTTGGGAAATCCAGGATCAGTTTCATTTTATCGCCACTGATATCAAATAATTGCGCACTCTGAGACAACTCCGGACCTGTTGGCAAATAACGGTCTTTTGTAATTTTATTATAAGCAATTAAATATTTTCCGGTTGGATTTTTTGTATCGCCACCTGCTACACATAAGTGACCAATTGAATAATAAGTAGGTTGTCTGTCGAGTACTTTTAAATCCTTGATGTTCCATTTAACCACTTCAGAAGAAACAAACATGGAAGTATACGCATTCCCGTTGGCGTCAAACTCTGTATGCAAAGGCCCTAATCCTGGCTTCTTCACTTCACCGTACAGTGCAGACTCATATTTAATTACAGGGATCCCATCAAATTCGCCATCAAAACTTTTTGCAGCAATTGCTTTAGTCATTTTATCAAAACTAAATACAGGAATTACAGAAGCTAATTTACCACTGGCAACAATGTATTCACCCGTTGGTGATACGTCGCATCCATGAGGAGACTTAGGACATGGAATGAAAAAACAAATGTCTTTCAATTCTTTAGAATCCAATACAATAACTTCAGTTTTGATTTCGGAAGTAGCTGTGTGCGTTTCTTCACTGTATGTATTGTGAGCGTATTTTACAGCCTGTTTTTTGCCTTTACCAGCCTTCAGGTACTCTTCCGCTTTTTTCCAGTTCACCGCCATCACAAAATCCTTATCACGCTGAGATGCATTTACTTCTAATAAAGTATTTGCTTGCTCTGTGTTATAGCAGGAGAAGAAGAACCATCCGTTTGAAACACCTTTTCCGGCACGGCTTAGGTCAAAATTCACACCAGGACACTGGATCTGGAATGCTATATCCATTTTACCATCTTCTTTACCAACGCTTATGAAACTTAATGTACCTTTAAAGTTTTCTTTGTAGGTATCAATAGCAACATCTCCGTTCGCATCATCCATTGGAACACTGAAACGGGTACCCGCAACCACATACTCAGTATTTTCTGTAATGAATGGCGATGAGTGGTTACCGCCACTGTTCGGAATTTCAATGATCTCCTGTGTACGGAATGTCTCTAAATTAATCCGGGCAACCCGTGGTGTGTTATTGGCATTACCAAACACCCATTTTCCGTCGTACTCTCCATTTGTTTTTGATAATTGTACGTGGTGCAAATCGTCCCATGGAACCATACCATGAGAGGTGTTAAGCATTGGTTTTGTTTCTTCACTGTAGCCCCATCCTTTTTCAGGGTCTACAGAAAACACTGGAATTACACGCAATAACCGTCCGGACGGTAAGCCATAAACGCTCATTTGTCCGCTAAACCCGCCGCTCACAAAGTTGTACATTTCATCGTACTTACCCGGTGCAACATAAGCTTTACTTGCTGCATCACCGCCTACAGCATTACCTGTATCCTTAGGTTTACAGGATTGAAACGAAGCAGCAGCAACTAATCCGGTTATCGCTGTAATTTTTAATAAATTTTTCATAGTTTTTTTTTTAGTTCTTATTTCACGCCATCATTTTTACGCATGTATTCTAATATTGCCCGGGCGTCACTGTCTGTTAAACTTTGGTTTGGCATTCTCACCAAACACAATTCCAACATGGCCTGAGCTTCCGGGTCTTTATCTAACATTGGATCAGGATTCGTAATAAAATTCATGATCCATTCGCCAGTCCTACGCTTCGTAACATCTTTCCAGCCCGGACCCACCAATTTCTCGTCGCTCATTTTATGGCAGGAAGTACATTTCACATTAGAAACTTCTTCCCCGACTTTCGCCTGAGCCTCATCCAATTTATCTGTCAGGGCTAATGATTCGGCGGTGTATTTTCCTTCACCTCTTTTAGGATCATATGCTTCAGGATCAGCAACCATACTTTTTGGCTCTTCCTGGGTTCCTGTTTCTGATTTTGATTTTTCTTCTCCACCGCAGGAAGAAATAAACGATACTAAAACTAGCGAAGCAATTACTGTTAGTGTTTTCATAGTTAAATTAATTAGTGTTAATTTGATTGTAAAATTCCTGGTAAAATTAAAGATAATTTATGATCAGAATCATAAAATCCTTTAAATCTACAACACCTTGACGAGGATCATAAATGATGCATGAAAACATGACGATAGTCATGTAAAAAAGAAAAGTGAATTAAGAAAAGTACCTAAGACTCGTTGCTCATGCAAAGTGACGTTAATTTAGCCATGTTGGTAATAGCTATTTCTTTGCCTATTAATTTAATGTATTGGGATTTTTCAAAAAGACTTAATGTGCGTATAACGGTTTCATAACTGGTGCCAACCATATTCGACAAGTCAGCGCGAGACAAGGTAAAGGAAAGCGTTTTATCAGTTTTGCTTTTGAACCCAAAACACTCCACCTGCTTTAACAGCATTTTTGCAATGCGTTGCTTTGGGTCGATGTTTGCCAAACTAACCAGGCGTTCTTCAGCATCATAAAGTTCTTCGACCATGAAATTAAGAAGGTACATAGCCATCTTCGGATTTGCCATTAGGATCTTTTCAAAAATACCAAGCGGCGAAAAAGTAAGCGTAGTATCCATCAGTGCTACCGAAGAAACATGATATCTTTTATAATGAATTCCTCTATGACCTAATATGGTATCCTTCCCTGCTATCCGTACAATTTTTTCTTCATCTTTGTTGAAAGAGACCAATACTTTTACCGCACCTTCCTCAATAAAGTAAATGCCTTTTACCGGACTTCCCGCATTAAAAATCCGCTCCTTTGCTTTTACAACTAAGGTGGATTTATTTGATTCAAAAATCTCCCGCCATTCAGGGGAACAGTGTTTTTTAAATAATTTGCTTGAAAACATACATCAAAAATAAAAATTTTACGATAACGATTCCGGTAATTTTCCAAAACTCTGATTTCAATTACAAAGATGCGACTATTACAAATTTGACACATACACATAGGTTAAGAAACAGAAAGTTGCAAGAAGTGTGAGAATGTGTAAACTTTTTTGCTCCTATTCATACTTCAAATTAAATACCTTTAAAAAATGATCTACAAAGGCATTCGTTATAGTTGCTACCGCGAACACTCTGCGTTGTTGTTTAAACAACACGGAAACTTTGATCTGGAATACATCATGCGCTCAACAACCTTAATTGAACTAGCAGGGCACGTTAAACCCGATTACCTGATCATAGACAGAAAAAATGTTAGAAAACCACCTGCTTACTTCATCCAGATTTTAGAAGATCGGATCTTCGAGGAACTCAAGGGATACGGCATCAAACACGTTTTTTTTATACTTCCTGCCAAGGAATTGGAAGATTCCGACTCCTATTTTAAAGACAAAACAAGCTTCGCGACCTTAACGGGTTCACTTCAGGAAGTATTTGGATTAATTGACGAGATGAAAGCCCACAACCAACTCCATTAACGCTCTATTCTGTTTTTACTATCTTTTGCTGATACATCACACCATCCACATTAAGCCTCGCAATATAGGTACCTGGGCTTAATTCGCCAGTTGCTACACGAAGATGGCTACGGTCTACTGCTTCGGCCTTCACGTTCATATCCTTCCCAAGAATGTCGGTTATTGTAAAAGATTGCAAATTGGACTCCGACGCTCTAAGTTCAATTGTGAGTTGTGAATTGAAAGGATTGGGGAAAATTTTTATAAACTCAGTTGATGAAAGCTCGGGCACACCAATGGTTGTACAAAATCCTGGGATATGGCTATCCATCCATGCGCTTCTGTTAATTACCCATTGCTTGAGGTCATTGATCTCTGAGGTATAAGTCGCTCCGGCCTGGGCTTGGGGATTAGGGTAAATGTAGGCGCCCAAAATCGGGAACTGCTTATAGTTTCTCTTCTGAGCCTCATCCAGGTGAAGCGTCATCTCATCAATGTATTGAAAAATTTTGGCATTACTTAATTCATTCTGACGCAGCGTGTGGTAGCGGCAATACAGCTTATCCTTGAAATAGTCATCCTGCATAAGTTTCATCCACCAGGTGGGAATTGGGTATACATCATTCGTTTGTTCATGTTGCCAATAAAGCGGACTGGAAGCATTTCCAAAATTACAGTTGTGCCATGCAAGGTCATAATCCCACATCGGCCCAATTGAAATTTTTCCTCCATGAAACATGTCCTCTTTATAGAGGTATGTGCTTAGTCGGTATCCGTCCACGTTTTTACTTAGCTCATTAAGAATTAAAAAATCTATAAATGTGTTTTCATTAATGAACTTCTTATAACCTGTAAAAGGGTCGTTAAACGTGGGTAACTGCATGACAGTTTCAAAACTATCCACACAGGCCTTTATATAAGCTTGTTGCTGAAGAGTGATGTGATCAGCTGTGGGATAAACATACTGATAATAAAAATTGCTATTGGTTACCGAAATTCCCGGGTACTTAGAATACCATCCCGGATCATCTGTGCGGTTAATCTGAAATATATAGCCGCCTGTAATATAAGGCGCCTGGTTATCCAGATTGGTAATTTTTGAAACATTTACGCGCGATTTACCACGCTTGATTTTTTCTGTTAAAGCGTATACACCAAAATACTCACCGTCAATAAATAATTCCACAAATTTAACGCGCGGCGAATAGTGACCCATACTTTGAAACAAGTGATGGGTGAGAGAGTTTCTCAATAAAGTTTTATCGCTGTAAGCCGAAGTAAGTGCCCAGTCGCTACCCTCCGGCATTCCTAACAACGGTGCATCAATTTGGTTGACGCCTGAACCATCACGCAATTCAATTTTAAAACATTGCTTTTCAAACATCTGTGAACTGCTACCCCTCACATTACACGCGGCCTTACCATTGTAATTATTTCGCGCATCATTCAGATAATTACGGTTTACACCATTATCCACTATTCCAAGATCAATAATAATATCCGTCTGGTCATTCAATACCTGGTTATTGGTATTTAAAAATACAAGTGGTAGATTAGATGATTTAAACATCACGGGCTTTGCCGGTGAAGATGAAAATTTCAAGCTCCAGCTAACTAACATTCCGGCATTGGCTCCGGCCACAAAATCCTTAACGTGAAGTTGCCATTGCCCGTTTCCTGTTTTGTTTGTGTTAAACCTTCCGAGATTTCCAACCGGAATAAAAGATCCATTAAATGGTGCGGAACTTCCTGCCACCGAGCTTGTCGCATTTTGATTAAAACATGTAACTGAAAAACTATTTCCACTGCAGGACAAAACACCTGTAAGTTCAACAACTGTTCCGGCAGGCGACGTTAAATAGATGTGTGTTTCTTCCACTGCCGGGTGATCTAACTGTAAACAAACTTCTTCCAATCCGTAAAGGCTATCCAGATTTTGTGTTAGTCCGGTTACACTCAGATTGAATATGGTTTTTTGGCCGCCGTTGTTAAGGACAGCTCCACCTGCACCGTTAAAAATCTGTGAAGAAGAACTGAAACAATATAATAGAATACACAGGGTAAAGATTTTCTTCATAAAATTACTTTTATCGCATTTATATAAAATTAGATTTCGCACGGTAAGTCGGGGAAAAAATTCGCTGTATGGTGTTTTTGAATCGCTGTCATTTCGTTTTCCTTATGAAGTTTGCAATGCTTTACTGTATCCGATAATCCCAAATTTCCATTGTAAAACTACACTTCAAAATAGCGAAGTCCATATTCGCGTTGCGTTTTCACCGAATTGTCTCAAATTGCGCTAAACTGCGCCCTTAAGTGTTGACATACGGGCAGATAGTACGTAGATAGTGCGTAGATAGTGCGTAGATAAAGCGTAGATAGTGCGTGTTTTATTCGTGTTTTTGTAGAAATGAAACCACCTTCATAAATTCTGTGAAACACAAAAGCCTCAGATTTCTCTGAGGCTTTACAGTACGCACGAAGGGACTCGAACCCCCACCCTCACGGACCAGATCCTAAGTCTGGCGCGGCTACCAATTACGCCACGTGCGCGTTTAGGACGGCAAATATACGAAAATTACTATTTAACCCATATTTTCTTCCTTAAAATCACTTATATTTTTTTAATTTGTAGTCTACAAAACCAACACCTATGTACGGAAAATTCCAGGAACACCTAAAGTCTCAATTAACTGAAATCGAACAAAACGGCTTATTTAAAAAAGAGCGGATAATCACTACGCCGCAAGGCGCCAGCGTGAAAGTAAGCGATGGCAAAGAAGTTATAATTTTTTGCGCTAATAACTACCTCGGATTATCTTCCCACCCAAAAGTAATTGAAGGTGCTAAAAAGGCGCTTGAAACGCATGGTTACGGCATGTCTTCTGTGCGATTCATCTGCGGTACACAAGACATTCACAAAACACTTGAAAAGAAAATTGCCACTTTTTTAGGGCAGGAAGATACAATCCTCTATGCTGCTGCATTCGATGCAAATGGCGGGGTTTTTGAGCCATTGTTTACAGAAGAAGATGCCATCATATCCGATGAATTGAATCATGCCTCAATCATTGATGGGGTGAGGCTCTGCAAAGCACAACGCTATCGCTACAAAAATTGTGATATGGCCGACCTCGAAGAACAATTGATCAAGTCGCAGGCACAGCGCTTCCGGATTATCGTTACAGACGGGGTATTTAGCATGGACGGTTTTGTTGCTCCTTTGGATAAAATCTGTGACCTGGCTGATAAATATAATGCCCTGGTAATGGTTGATGAGAGCCACGCAAGCGGTTTTATCGGGAAAACCGGTCGTGGCACAGTTGAATTAAAAAATGTAATGAACCGCGTGGATATTATTACCGGCACCCTTGGAAAGGCCTTGGGTGGAGCAATGGGCGGATTTACAACCGGCAAAAAAGAGGTCATCGAAATCTTAAGGCAACGTTCAAGGCCTTACCTGTTCTCCAATTCATTAGCGCCGGGAATTGTTGGCGCCAGTATCGCCGTATTCGATATGTTAAGTGAAACAACAGAATTACGCGATACCCTTGAAAGCAATATTGCATACTTTAAAAATGGCCTACGGAAAATCGGACTCGAATTTAAAGAAGGTGATTCCGCGATTGTTCCGGTTATGCTTTACGACGCCAAACTTTCACAGGTATTTGCCGATAAGCTTTTAGAAGAAGGTATTTACGTAATTGGTTTCTTTTTCCCGGTTGTTCCGAAAGGCCAGGCGCGTATCCGCGTTCAATTGTCTGCAGCGCATACTAAAGCGCATTTAGATAAAGCCCTGGCAGCATTTGAAAAAGTAGGTAAAGAACTAAAGGTTATTAAATAACATTTCTTTTTCATTAAAAATGGGTTGGTAAGTTTCATGACTTACTAACCCATTCTTTTAATGCCTCTTTACTACCTGCCAAACCATACTGCAACTCTAAATTAATTTTATGAGATAGTTTTCCTTTTTTCCTTTACTGATGAGAAGGTATTGCTTCCCTGTGAATGCGTCTAAATTCAAAACCGCGTTAATATCCGTTGTTTTAACCTTATTGACACTTATGGCATTACCGGTTACCATTTTACGCGCTTCAGTTTTGCTGGGAAATACCGTAGTCTTATCCACCAGCAGATCTACCAGATTAATCCCGTTTTCCACATCGTTCTTATTAACCTCGAAAGTATCAATCCCTCCAAGCATTTTTTCAAACGCCTCAGGATCAAGCATTGCTACGTCCTCAGGTTTTGATTTAAATAGAAAGTCAGCTGTTTCAATGGCTTGCAAATAATCATTCTCATTGTGTACACGAATGGTAATGTCTTTTGCTAATGCTTTTTGCAGGTGGCGCTCATGCGGAGCCGCTGAATGACGACCTTCTAATTCCACAATTTCTTCCTGCGATAATAACGTAAATATCCGGATATAGGATTTCGCGTCCTCATCGCTCACATTTAACCAGAACTGATAGAATTTATAAGGCGAGGTTTTGTCACGGTCTAACCAAATGTTCCCTCCTTCTGATTTTCCAAATTTTGTGCCATCAGATTTTTTAATGAGCTGCGTGGTTAAAGCAAACGCTTCGCCGGAAGCTTTTCTTCTGATGAATTCAGTCCCGGTAGTGATATTGCCCCATTGATCTGAACCACCCATTTGCACCTTACAGTTTTTCTCTTTCCATAAATGGTAAAAATCATAGCCCTGGATCAACTGGTAACTAAATTCCGTAAAGGACATCCCGGTCTCACCATTAATCCTGTTCTTTACAGAATCCTTTGCCATCATGTAATTTACGGTAATGTGTTTTCCGGCATCCCTGATGAAATCCAGGAAACTGTAATTCTTAAACCAATCGTAATTATTTACCAGCTCGGCACCGTTAGGCGAGTCGTTAAAGTCTAAAAATTTCATCAATTGGCTTTTAATACCCTCAACGTTTTTGTTCAACGTATCGGCGTCCAGCAAATTTCTTTCTGCTGACTTTCCGCTTGGGTCGCCCACCATACCCGTTGCGCCACCCACCAAAGCCAAAGGCTTATGTCCGGCTAGCTGAAATCGCACGAGGGTCATGATCTGAGCAAGGCTACCAACATGCAGACTGTCAGCAGTTGGGTCAAAACCAATATAGCCGGTAACAACTTCCTTGTTTAATAATTCCTCGGTTCCAGGCATCACATCATGCAACATGCCGCGCCATTTTAGCTCTTCTATAAAATTTGTTTTCATGGTAAGGTTTGGGGTCCAAAAATAAAGATTATTGCTTAGCAAATAAAGAATTCACAGAAATACCTCCGTTATGCGTTACGTAATCAATGCCTATTAATATTATGCTTTGATAAAATCAAGTATCAATTTACACATTGCCGGAACCGCCTCCAGGTTAAGCGTGTGGCCTGCATGCGGTATTACTTTAAACTCACAGTGTGGTATTGCCTTAGCGACTTCAGCAGCCATGTGAACCGGTAGCAATAAATCCTTTTCACCTTGTATGACTATACACGGCACATTGATTTTTTTAAGTTCCGGCCTGTAGTCAACCCGCTCTTTCGTTGCCCTCATCAGCTTAAACAACGCCTGTTTATCTTCGTTTACTTCCTGACGAGCCGCCTTCATCATTTCAATTGGTATTAATGGATTGAGGAAATAATTCTCGCTCAATACACTTGGCAACATAATGTCCAGCATTAAGCCATAACCACCAAATTCAAGCGCCCGCCACCATGACAATTCAATGGCGTCATAATACGGGGTTTTGTGGGCAAAGGTTGATATTAAAACCAACTTACTCACACGGTTACTGTAGTTAATAGCCACATGCTGGGATACCAAACTTCCATAAGACAGGCCTGCTATAATCGCCTGGTCAATTTGCAGATGATCCAATAGGCTGATCACATCACGGGCATGGGTGTCAAACGACCTCCATTCTCCCGACTTATCACTCTGGCCCTGGAAAATAAAATCCATCAATACGATTTTATAATCGTTCCGGAAGTAAGGAGTTGTTAAAGCCCAGGCTGCAGTAGACTGGGAAAGGCCGTTCAGGAAGATTATCGTTTCTTTTGCCTGGAGGTTTCCCTGCACTTCAAAGTAAAGGTTCAAATTATCTGTAGTCGTACAAAACATAACCGGTTTTAAATTGTTTGATTTCTAAACATTGCACTAGGTTAGCCTAAAGATACGTCAAAACCGTTTTCTCTTCCACTTTTAACTCTACTTTCCTGCCAAAATACATGGCCAGGTTGCGGTCGATGTGGCCGGCCGGAAAATCAAAGCATACCGGATAATCATATTCAGCTACTGCATCTAAAATAATCTCTTCGGGCAATTTACCAAAAGGAATGGCATTATCCTTCATGTCTGTCATGCCTCCCACAATTAAGCCTTTTAAATGCTTAAGCTTTCCGGATAATTTCAACTGCATCATCATCCGGTCGATGTGATAAAGATACTCATCCAAATCCTCAATAAATAAAATCTTACCTGCTGTATCAATATCATAGGGTGTCCCGCACAATGAATAAAGCAGAGATAAATTTCCTCCGATTAGTTCACCCTGTGACGTACCCCAACGGTTTGAGAAATTTTCCTCGGTAACAGTGTGGGTGAGTTGGCCTGATAACGCCGCGTACATACTTTCAGTGGCTTCTGCGTTTTTAGTAAAATTTAGTGGCATGGTAGCATGAAGTGAAGCCACACCTATTCCATGTAGCGCACTATGAAAAACGGTAACATCGCTGTACCCAACCAACCACTTTGGATTCTTTAAAAAGCCGGTGAAATTAATGTGCTCAAGTAAGCGAACAGAGCCATATCCGCCCCTTGCAATAAGTATTGCTTTAATTGCCGGGTCATCAAGTGCCCATTGCAAATCACCCGCACGCTGCTCGTCGTTCCCGGCAAATTGGTGGTATGATTGGTACAGGTTTTTCCCCGTACAAACCTTTAACCCTTTGCCCTCAAAAAACTCAACTGCTGGCTGAATTTCACTCTCACTTACTTTTCGTGCGGTAGCAATGATGGCCACACCATCACCATTCTTCAAAAAAGAAGGTGTGATCATTTCACTGCTTTCTTTTTAACAACCGGGCGCTTCGTTGATTTTCTTTGTGCAGATGCTTTTTTAACAGCGGCTTTTTTTGCCGAAGCTTTCTTAACAGTGGCTTTTTTCGCCACAATTTTCTTTGCTTTTTCTGCGTTTGCTTTTTCCTCCAGTTTATTATGGAAAGCAAGATTTTTCAATTGGGCTTTATATTTTGGGAACAAAGGCTCTCCTTCAACATGAACATGAAACCATAATTCACCTTTTTTAATTCTATATAAATTCATTTCAGCGATTCCATATTTTTCAGCAAGTTGCTTAAATGTAAGCTTCCTTTTCGGATTCCAGATTTCTGTTTTTAATTGGGTCACTTTTTTCTCGTTCAGTTTCTTGGAGGTTGCCCCGCTATAGACTTTATGGGCAGCAGCCGCTAATACATAGGGGCTTTTTTTACTGTGTTCAATCTGTTCTTCTTTTGTTCCCCATTTTAAGTTAGAAGGAAGGTTGTTTGCCTTATTGTGATCAATATGTAGTACATACTTGTATTTAGGTCCCGGTTTCTTTAAAAAACTATAAGCTACTGCATGGTGCGCGAATAAGGCTTTTGTTTTATCTTTCACATGTATGGTTACCATTGGGAACCCGCCATTAAGATGTTGCTTCAGGATATAACGCTCTTCTATATTTTTGTCATATGAAGCTAAACGTGCTTTAGAGGACACTGCATATTTTTTACTTGTTTTATCCTTGATATGAACAACAGGTTTCCAAATTTCTTTATCGTTTGCCGCCATCGTAATTGATTTTTAATGAATAAAGTTTATGTTATCTTTACGCAATTTTACAACAATTTAGCTATATAATAAACACTATGCCAGCTACTTATAAACGTACACTTGTTACTTCCGCATTGCCATACGCAAATGGTCCCGTTCATATCGGACACCTGGCAGGGTGCTACCTTCCTTCCGATATCTTTGTGCGGTATAAGAGAAGTAAAGGCGAGGACGTTATATTTATCTGCGGCAGCGATGAACATGGTGTGCCTATCACCATTAAGGCTAAAAAAGAAGGCGTTTCTCCCCAGGATGTGGTAGACAAATATCATAAAATGATGGGTGATGCGTTTAAAGGATTTGGAATTTCTTTTGATATCTATTCCCGCACATCTAATAAAGTTCACCACGAAACGGCTTCTGATTTTTTTAAAACGCTGTATGACAAACATGTTTTTACTGAAGAAATAACCGAACAGTATTACGACACCGAGGCTAAACAGTTTCTTGCTGATCGGTATATTACAGGTACATGTCCTAAATGCTCCAACCCAAATGCATACGGCGATCAATGTGAAAAGTGTGGCTCAACCTTAAGTGCAACCGATTTAATTAATCCCCAATCTACCTTAAGCGGTAGCAAGCCTGTACTTAAAGAAACCAAAAACTGGTTTTTACCGCTTGATAAACTCCAACCAAAAATTCAATCGTACTTAGATCAGCACAAAGACTGGAAAACAAACGTATACGGGCAATGCAAAAGTTGGCTCGACAGTGGCGAAGGTTTGCAACCGCGTGCCATGACCCGGGATTTAAACTGGGGAGTACCGGTTCCGGTAAAGGGCGCCGAAGGAAAAGTATTGTACGTTTGGTTTGATGCTCCAATTGGATACATATCAGCAACAAAAGAACTTAAACCAGATACCTGGGAACTTTACTGGAAAGATAAAAGTACTCGTTTGATTCATTTCATAGGGAAAGATAACATTGTATTTCACTGTATAATTTTTCCATCGATGCTGATGGAACACGGAGATTATATTTTACCGGACAATGTGCCTGCAAATGAGTTTCTTAATCTGGAAGGCGATAAAATATCAACCTCCCGAAACTGGGCAGTATGGCTTCACGAATACCTGATCGATTTTAAAGATAAGCAGGACGTGCTACGTTATACGTTATGCTCAAATGCTCCGGAAACAAAAGACAATGATTTTACATGGGCCGACTTTCAAACCAAGAATAACAGTGAATTAGTTGCTATCCTTGGGAACTTTGTGAACCGTACACTCGTGCTCACTCATAAGTATTACAATGGATCAGTTCCTGCGCCTGAAACTTATACAAAAGAAGATCTTTTGATTCTGGAACAGCTGGCTTCGTTTCCTGACAAAATTGCAAGTGCGATTGAACAATTTAAATTCAGGGAAGCTCTCGCCGAAATGATGAATCTTGCCCGGTTAGGAAATAAGTACCTCGCCGAAACTGAACCATGGAAGCTGATTAAAAGCGATGAAATACGCGTAAAAACAATCATGAACATAGCCCTTCAGATTACCTGTAACCTCGCTGTAGTGTGTGAGCCTTTTCTTCCATTTACGTCTCAAAAATTATTCGGCATGTTAAATATGCCACTTTTGAAATGGCACTCCGCAAAGCAAACCTCAAACATGGCGGCGGGCCATCAGATTAATAAAGAAGAATTGTTATTTGCAAAGATTGAAGATCCGGAAATACAGTTACAGATAGATAAACTTGCTCAAAGCAAAAGTGTTAATACTGCAACCGTTATACCTCCATCAAAACCTGAAACAAGCTTCGATGAGTTTTCAAAAATGGATATCCGTACCGGTACCATTTTAGAAGCGGAACGGGTTCCTAAAACCGATAAACTTTTAAAATTGAAAATTGATACGGGGATTGATACGCGTACTGTAGTGAGCGGTATTGCCGAATGGTACAAGCCCGAAGAGATTATCGGGCAACAGGTTAGTATATTGGTAAATCTGGCGCCTCGTAAGATCAAGGGAATTGAAAGCCGTGGTATGATCCTGATGGCCGCTAACAGCCAAGGCGAACTCAGTTTCGTATCAGCCACAAAGCCTGCATTTAATAATGGTTCAGAGGTTAAATAAAATCTTAATTTTTCTTTTCATGGGAATTTCTTTTTCAGGATTTTCCCAAGACGAAACACCCGGAAAACAAAAGTTTAACAACTTCAAGGCCGATTCATCTTTTGCGTTCTTTACGCGTTACCATCATGATGTGGCCCGTGCTCAGATTGTGTCACTTAAAAATGGCGCGTTATTGGTTCGACTGAAAACCAATAACCATACCATACAACGTTTAAAATCAGCTGGCAATATCGATCTGGCGACGCAGGTACAAAGAGAAACGGACCTCAACAACAAAATGATGATGAAGGCTTACCGCAACGAATTTAAATTTTGTCCGGTGTATTTTTTTATGTCCGATGCGTCCGATTCAGTTAAGAACAAGCGCCTTGAGTCGATTTTTGTGGATTCAAACCTTGTGCCCGACCCGGCAATTGTCTGCAACGCTTCCTTTTACTTAATTGCAGAACAAGGTTTCATTCGTGAATCTTCACTAGGCCTCGTCCCCGAAACAAAAGCCGGCGAAGCGCGAGATTATGGCACGGAAACCAAAGAAGTGGCCATCGTTGTGAAAAACAGGTATTTCATTCAATTACACAAACCCTTCCCCTATTTTCAAACCGGATACCACCTGAAAAATTTCCCCGACTATGTAAAACGCTTTAACCTGCAGCTTAACTCCTTTTACAATAAAAACAGCGGCTATGTAATTCCTCCTGAAATAAAAGAATACGTGTATTGACCTCCCGTATTACACGGAAATATTTTCAAATTAATTGGCCGTAAGTACATCATAACCGTACTTGACTATCATCATCGAAACGATTACCAGAAAAACTATCCTTACAAATTCATTTCCTTTTTTCAGAGCCATTGAACTTCCGATAACACTCCCGGTAATATTAAAAACAGCGAGTAATATAGCCAGTGGTAAGATAAAGTTACCGTGCCTGATAAATACAATGAGTGCTGAGATATTCGTTACGCAGTTTACAACTTTGGCATAGGCAGACGCTTTAACGAATTCAAAACCAAGTACCACCACAAATCCAAGAACGAAAAAACTTCCCGTCCCGGGACCGAAAAAACCATCATAAAAACCCACAATGGTTCCTATCACTGCTCCGTAGAACATTTGTTTCTGAAGCGGGATCTGTTTGGATTGAACACTACCAAGGTCCTTTTTTAATAAAGTATAGAGCGCTATGACTATGAGTACTAATAAAACAAGCGGCTTTAATAATCGGGTATCAATGGCGTTAACGAGCTGTGCGCCGATAAAGGAAGATACAAAACAACAAGAACCTATAACAAGAAGCAGACTGAAATCAAAGCGTATTTTTTGAGCATATTTAAACGCTGCAAAAGTTGTTCCAGCTAGCGCTGCAATTTTGTTAGTGCCAAACAAAACTGCGAGTGGCATCGTTGGAAAGGTAATGAGTAAAAAAGGGGTTTGGATGAGGCCTCCGCCGCCCACAACAGAGTCGATAAACCCAGCAGCAAAAGCAGATAATGCCAGAAGAAAAATCGTCAGCGTTCCGTACTCACCCACTACATCAAAAAAATGCATCGTAAAAAAGTCAGTTAAATAAAAAAGCCTCTCTGGCAATGCAGAGAGGCTTAAATTTATAGTGTATTTTTAAAAATCAAATTTACCACGGTGGTCTTCTATACCGGCTTTTTCCTTGATGGCGTCAAATAACTCATAGTCAACGCGGCCGTTATTCATACGCTCTATTTCCACCTGCTTGCCCTTAAATTCTTTTGGCAATACAGCTTCAGTAACCGATGAAACATTTACTACAAACACACCATTGTCGCCTTTAATAGGTTTACTGATCATTCCCGCTTTCATTGCGGTTGCTGTTCCGATTAGTGCATCTTCTCTTCCAATAGATGCTACGTTGAACGCTGAAAACGTAAGGTTTTCGGCTTTTTCGGCAGTTAAACCCATTTTCGAAGCGATATCGTCGATGGACTTGGAAACACCTGATTTAGTAGTAAATTCTGCAATGAACGTTTCTGCTTTTTTATCACGAATAGCCTTTGCGGTAACATCCTCTTTCACATCTTCCAAAGGTGCAATTCCTTTTTCTTTGATAGAAACCAGGTGCGCAACAACAAAACGGTCTTTAAACTCAAACACCGGAGACACATCGCCTTTTTGGGCTTTATAAACCCAACGAACCAAATCCTTTGCGCCTTCAAGCCCGGGTAAAGCCTTATCTCCTTCTTTAATACTTTCTGCAATTCGCTTATTTAATTTATCAGTTTCCACACCTTTTTCAAACGCGTCTGAACTCGTGTTTTTGCCGGCGAAATCGCTAGCAACTTTATAGTATTCCTGTGTTGTTTCTGAACTAGGTGAAATCAATTTGCTGATTTGAGCAATTGTATAGGAATTATGACGTGTTTTAGAAACGTTTAAAACTTCAATGATGTGGTAACCGAATTGAGTTGGTACTATAGAAATATTTCCCACGGTTCCCTGAAGACCCGCATTTTTAAACGGATCCACAAAACCTTTATTCTCATCAAACCAGCCATAATCTCCGCCTTTATCCAAGGAACCCATATCATCTGACATTGTTTTTACCAACGTGTCAAACTTCACCTGTTTAGTTTGTAGCAATACTAATAAACTATCAGCAATACGCTTTGCTGTTTCAGGCGTGCGTTGTGACTGTGTTCTCTGACTTTGGAGCCCAATCAAAATATGACGCACTTTCGCGGAGTCAGCAACTGATTTAACATCCGTAAGTTTATACACCTTAACAAAGGTGCCTTCTGTATAGGGACCAAATACAGTTCCTTTTGGTGCAGTATACACCGATGAATCGGAAATGATCATATTTTTCTTACCGTAATTGGCAATGTTAATCTGTCCACCTTCACTTTCCTGAGCGATGAATGAAGAGTCCTCTTCTGCGGTTCGTGTCTTAAACTCCTCCGTAACTCGCTGAGCGTCTTTCATCAATGCCTCATAATCTGCTTTGGATGGCATCACATCATAAGCCACATACTCGATCT
Source organism: Bacteroidota bacterium (assembly GCA_029237825.1). Classification (GTDB taxonomy): domain Bacteria; phylum Bacteroidota; class Bacteroidia; order B-17B0; family Aurantibacillaceae; genus UBA4416. The sequence continues at coordinate 112,424 of JAQZBQ010000007.1, forward strand.
TACGGGATGGTTCAACTACTTTATAATCGTTCTGATGTTTGTTATAGTACGCTTTAATTTCGTCCTCACTTACCTTTACTGCCGAATCGGAAACCGATGTATACCTCTTTAATACGAATGAAGCGTTTACCTGCTTATTTTGAGCAATGAACTGATCCTTTGCTTCCGCCGTAGTTACGTACATTCCTTTTTTAATAAGGTTGTTGTATTTTTCAGCTGCACGCACTTCAAGAATCGATTTTTCTAATTGCTGCCAGAATTTTTCCTGTTCAGGATTCATTTGACCAACCCATTGGTTCAGTTTCATTAGGTCTAATGTGCCATCTCCTTTTGCGAAACCTTCGTACACCCTTCCGGTTTGCTGATCGGTTAACTGCTGAATGACATATTGGTGTGGATGAACTAACATCAAATCGTACAATTCGTCTTCAGAAACAGAGATTCCGAGTTCTTTATACTGAACTTTAATAACCTTATCGTTAATTAACTGACTCCAAACCGATTCAATGATCTGCTCTTTGGTTTTATCGTCGATTGGTGCGTTTGGATTGGATTTTTGAATCTGTGCAATTTGTTCATTCACCTTCGCACTGAAAGCCGTGTAATCAATTTTGTCACCAGCAATCACGCCAACCTCAGTATCCTGATTACTAAATAAAGCTCCACCCGACCCTAAAAGGCTTTCCAAAATAAATATCACGAGGGCTAAACCTACGATTCCAACTAATAGACCTGTCTTACTACGAATTTTTTCTAAAACGCTCATGTTTGTTTATAATTTAAGGAATGCAAAGATAAAATTATTGCTGAAAAACCGAAAATAAATGGGAAATATATTTTAAAAGGAAAGGTGGTCTCGAGCCGTGTATAAATAGGGAAAAACCGGATTATGGGAACCTCAACGGTGCAATAAAACATGCCTCCAATTTAAAATTAAATACGGCCAAGAAATCAACAGATCGATCAGCGACGGGGTTCGTTATTTGCCAGCCGGTCCTGGTTTTTCCTTTGGTACCGGCGTAATAGATACATGATGGAAGCAATGATAAACACAAATATAAAATACAAAGCGCTATCGGTATCCCTACGGATGAGAAAATAAACGGTTATTACGGCGCTACCCAAAGCCAGGATCAGCCAGATAATTTCTAATATTCGGAAAAATTTACTCATGTTCGGTTTTTATAATTGATTATCTTCTATACGGATGGTTCCCGTAATTTCTTTGATTTCATACTGGGTAAAATCCTGGTTTGCTTCCAAGCCTTTTCCCATGATAATTTCTTTGGCTGTGGTGATTTTCACAAATGCATTTGAAATAATTTTCTTTTTATTTTCATCCCAAATGAGGTGTTCGGTATTTAATTTTTCACCGTTCACATTTACTACCTCAACATTGTATTTCACTTCCATTCGCTTGCTTGCCTCATAGCGCACGCCGTAATCAGCCTTTAATGTTGTGGCTTCTTTGGCATTATCATCATAAAAAATAACAAATAGTCCTTTCGGCATAATTGTTACCGGTTCTTTAACGCCTTTCGCATACTTCTGCATTTGCGGCGTTTGAAGTTTAATTTTTAAAATGGTTGAGTCAGAATAGAGCATGGTTACTCCTTTTCCTGTTAAATCAGGCATTATGGTTCGCTGATTAAGAGCAAGAACTTCGTTACGGTCGGTTTCGCATGAAATGCAAAACATTACCGCCAATAACAAGAGAAATTGGTATATGTTTTTGACGGCCCACATAAACAATTAATCGTATTTGTATTTAATAAACCAGCGCTTATTAAACGTAAATCCTAATACAAGGCGCACATAATCCTCCTGAAGCAGCATATTAGTGGTAGTTCCCATTTTTCCATACTGTGCGGAAATATTAACCATTGCCACGTCATCAAATCTTCCAATTCCCACTGGGAGCCCCAGGCCGGCGGAAATAAAATAATTCCGAATTGCGGTATTCTTTAAATCGAGGTAACCATCCGAATAGGAAACACCCAGGCGATAGTGAATACGGCTCACGTAGTTGGCAGTTCCAAAGGCAAGTTTATTGGGAACAAAATTCAAACCTGCTGAAACCCGATAACTGTTTTTGAAATTGGTGGCAGGCGTATCAAAATATTTGAACCCGCTCCAGTTCGTGGTTGCTGCATCCATTAATACGGTTAACTTCTCGCCCTTCTTAACCGACAAGCCAAATCCCATTTCAAGTGGCAATACAATTGAACCCGGGAGGTCCTGGGAATTAAGCACAGTATCCTTTGGACGCTCAATGCCAAAACCATCTGTTGCATAATTATAAATGATATTACTTTGTTTGGCCTGAATTCCCATTGGTGTATTAACAAATGCGCCAATACCAATTTTTATCCTTTGTTTCAACAAACGCCTTTGCCCTTTGGAGCCAACCGAGTCAATGCTAAAATGTGTTTGAATTCCCCCATTGAAGGTAAAGTCGTTAACCTGAACCGAACGTTGACGCTTGGAATTAAAATAAACAATACTTCCGGGGTATACTACGTCTGTGACCTGATTGATGGTTCCAAAAAGGTAGTTGGCGGTAACCCCGATTGCGAGTTCGGATAACAATTGATTGCCAAACTTTTTACGCTTGTATTTTGATGTTTGCCTTTGTTTCACCAGAGAATCAGTAGAAGCGGATTTATAGAATTTCCAAATCTGATTTTTAAATGGTTTTATTCCAGCGCCAATAAATGCTTTATTTATACCCCCGTCACCCTGGTAGATATAAGTCATACTTCCAATAGATGGATGTTCCTGTTCGGAAGTAATCTTATAACCAACAGTACTGTAAGGCATGATCCCAAAAGCGGCGCCACCCATGCGTTTCAACGGAAAGCCAACGGATCCGTATGAAAAATTGGTGTTCTTTTTCTTAATTGAACTGGTTTCACTACTGATTTTCGTAAACTGCGATTGTCCGCCTAGCTCAAAAATACTCAGTCGAATTCCCGCTAAGCCAGCCGGGTTAGCGGTATTAATTGTAAAAGGTGCTATGGTGTCCTGGTGATACGCAATGAATGAGCCCCCCATGGCAGCTGGCGTTGCGAAAGTTTGTAGGTTCATTTCACCAATTCCGTATCGAGAATAAGGACTTGAGGTTAGGATCTGCGCAAAAGAATGCGTACCCAGGGATACAAACAGGAACAAAAAAACAGGTAATCTGAAAATTGAAGTATTATACTTTTGCAAAATTGTAATTTAATATATCGTTAAGGCCTTTCAGTACTAAATTTTGGTGGGCAAATATGCTATTTTTTAACCGCTTTGCCAAGAATTCACTATCACCGCCTGTTAAAAGAACTAAAATTCCCGGAAACCGGTTTTGGTAACCGTCGATTATTCCGTCAATCTCTGAAATGACTCCATTTACCACACCAGAAAGAATGGATTGTTCAGTGTTTTCTCCAATCAAATCTATGGGGTCTTCGGTGAGTTTCACCAAGGGTAATTTACTGGTATGTTCATGTAATGATATTAACCGCATTTGAATTCCGGGAGAAATTCCGCCCCCCAGATACTCATTTTGTGCATTTGTAAAATTGTATTTAATACAGGTTCCGGCATCTATAACCAAAAAGTTTTTATCCGGCTGAAGGAAATAGGCCCCGACGGAAGCTGCAATTCTATCGGAACCCAATGTAGAAACTGAACGGTAGAGATTTTTCAAAGGGATTTTGGTTTCCGCCGAAAATAAGGTGGTCGGAAAGTAACGGCCCAGTTGTCCGCATACATTACTCGTCTCAGTCACTACTGAACCTACGATACAACGGGATGCATCCTTAAACTGGCCTATATCCTGCAAGAGTTCTTCCGAACTATGAAAAATCCTCAAATCCTCTAAAAGGTCATCATTGAAAAGCGCTGCTTTAATCCGTGTATTACCGATATCAATGACCAGGTTCATCGTGTATAAAAGTAACCAAATACCATTTATGTAGCATGGATGAAACAAGATTTCTTAATAATTGTTTTGAAGTATAAATAATTCTCTTAAATTTGCAGCCCGATTACGTTGGTACCTTAGCTCAGTCGGTAGAGCAACAGACTGAAAATCTGTGTGTCCCTGGTTCGATTCCTGGAGGTACCACTTTCAAAATGAATAAACCCCTGAAGGCAATACTATCAGGGGTTTTTTGTTTTAGTTTGCTGTTTGGATTTTTTCTCTACGCAGTCGTTTACACAAAACATCTTATATCGTACACTCAGCGCAAATTTTGGCAATCTCCACTATTTTCGTAATATTACGCACTTAAAAAATTAAAGAAATGGCAACAGATAACTTTCAGGCACACGATTATTATTTAATGGATGAATTGTTAAGCGATGAACATAAATTGATTCGTGAAACAGCCCGTGCATGGGTGAAAAAGGAAGTAACGCCAATTGTTGAAGAAGCTTGCCAAACAACAACTTTCCCTAAACAATGGATAAAAGGCCTGGCAGAAATAGGCGCCTTTGGGCCATATATCCCTGCCGAATATGGCGGACCAGGACTTGATCAGATTTCTTATGGATTGATTATGCAGGAACTGGAACGCGGTGATAGTGGTTTACGTTCTACAGCATCAGTTCAAAGCTCTTTAGTAATGTATCCGATTTATGCGTATGGAAGCGAAGAACAAAAGAAGAAATATTTACCAAAATTGGCTACCGGAGAATTAATGGGTTGTTTTGGTTTAACGGAACCCGATCATGGAAGTAATCCTAACGGTATGTTAACCAATTTCAAAGACAAGGGCGATTATTATTTACTGAACGGTGCAAAAATGTGGATCAGTAATTCGCCATTTGCAGACATCGCCATTGTATGGGCAAAAGATGAAAATGGTGAGGTAAGAGGATTAATTGTTGAAAGAGGTGATCCGGGTTTTACCACACCTGAAACCCATGGAAAATGGAGTTTACGGGCAAGCGCTACAGGTGAGCTTGTGTTTGATAACGTAAAGGTTCCAAAAGAAAATTTATTGCCAAATGTAAAAGGACTGAAAGGGCCTTTAGGCTGTTTAAATTCGGCGCGTTTCGGAATTGCATGGGGTGTTATTGGAGCTGCCATGGATTGTTATGATAGTGCCTTACGTTACAGTAAGGAGCGCATTCAATTTGGAAAACCAATTGGCGCGTTTCAATTAACGCAAAAAAAACTTGCTGAGATGATCACAGAAATTACAAAAGCACAATTGCTGACGTTCCGTTTAGGCCAATTAAAAAATGAAAACCGTGCAACACCTGCACAAATCAGTATGGCTAAGCGTAACAATGTGAACATGGCTTTACAAATTGCCCGCGAAGCCCGTCAGATTCATGGTGGAATGGGTATTACCGGTGAATACCCGATTATGCGTCACATGATGAACTTAGAATCGGTTATAACTTATGAAGGGACACATGATATCCATCTTTTAATTACAGGCATGGATGTTACCGGCTTTAATGCCTTTTCTTAAAAACAACACATCGTATAAATCACAAAATCCCGGTCGCTATGGCAACCGGGATTTTTTATGCAATTAGGGATTCAATTTCATAAAAAAGCCCCGCTAATTTCTTAGCAGGGCTAGCAAAAATTTACAGGTTACCAATAAGCAATCACTTTATTTTGCGTAGTCGTTCCAGCTGTCCACGTTAGCTTCCATCCGTACGCGCACTGGTTTGTTCCCACTGTGATGGGCGTTCCTGCGGAGTTCACACCAAATAAACAATCCAAATCAAAATTTTTGCTTGCTACCTTAATTGTCAGGTGACCTGAAAGAGGGGCGCCACCACCACATGTTGTATTCCATACAATTGGTGACGTTACCTGGCTCGTAAAAGCATCCCCATCACGGGTGGTGCCATAGTTCTCCAGGTTGTTTAAACCACCGGAACTTCCAATACCCTGGCCGGTGCAGGTTAATACATAGGACGGACTTAAAGTATATGTGAACTGGCGGTGAATGTTATAACTCGCAGTGCCGCCTCCGTTAAAATTCACAAGTAAATTAGTTCCGGTTACAGAGCTTGATAAGTTTGGTTGCTGGAAAGTATAAAGATCCCACCACGTTCCGCCACTAACATTGGTAAGGTTCTGGATACCGTTTAATTCAATAAAAGCCGCATCAGACGCGCGCGTAACACGGTATGCCAGATACTCTACTTTCATAACACATCCTGCCATTTTCCATCTTTGGCCAGACGCGTAGTTGATAATCGTAAGGCGGATGGAGCCGCTGCGTTTCCTGTTATTGTACACGGTGATCCCATCGTAATTTAATTTAATGGTTCCGGTATGTAATCCAGTTGTATCAATGGTTAAACCGGCAATAGTGTTTGTTTGTGCAGCGGTAGTTGGCCGTTGAGCCATCACAGTATAGTCCGCAACCGTTTTGTTGATATCGTCAATTGCAATATCGTTTTCACTAATGGCTTGTCGAGAATCCGTTGACGCTTGCCCGTTTTCATCAACTTTAGGTTCCTCTTCTTCTTTTTTCTTACACCCTGAAAGGGTGAATACCACAATAACTGACATAGCAGCTATCTTGATGAGTGATTTTCGTGTTATCATTTTTTAAACATTAAATTTTGAATAATCGAATTTAACGCAATTTTACAATAACCATGCCTTTATATGATTATATTGAAATTACCAGCATCAGAGTCGCCCTTTAACAATTTCCTCAACTACAGACGGATCTAAAAGCGTCGACGTGTCTCCAAGGTTGCTAATTTCACCCTCAGCAACTTTACGCAATATCCGGCGCATTATTTTTCCACTCCTGGTTTTTGGAAGCCCGTTTACGATTTGAATTTTATCGGGTTTTGCGATGGGGCCTATGATTTTATTGACTTCCGCGATAATTTCTTTCTTAAGCATATCGTGGTTTTTTGTGGTGGAAGGAACTATTACATAGGCGTAAATTCCCTGTCCTTTAATATCGTGCGGGTAACCAACCACAGCACTTTCTACCACATCGATATGAGAATTAATAGCGCTTTCAACTTCCGCTGTCCCAATCCTGTGCCCGGAAATATTCATCACGTCGTCAACCCGCCCGGTGATCCGGTAAAAACCGTCATGGTCTCTTTTGCATCCATCTCCGGTAAAATACAAACCGGGATAGGTTTCGAAATATGCTTGCCTACAGCGCGCGTGATCACCATAGGTTGTTCTCACAATGGATGGCCACGGAAATTTTATACAAAGGTTTCCCTCTACATCATTACCGGGTATTTCATTTCCTTTTTCGTCTACTAAAATCGGTTGAATTCCTGGTAGTGGCAGTGTGGCATATCCAGGCTTAGTAGGTGTAATTCCAGCTATTGCTGAAATCATAATACCGCCAGTTTCAGTTTGCCACCAGGTGTCCACTATCGGGCATTTTTCTTTCCCTATGTTTTTGTGATACCACTGCCAGGCTTCTTCATTAATAGGTTCTCCAACACTTCCCAAAACCTTCAAGGAACTTAAATCGTAAGGAGCAACATATTGCAGACCCGCAGCCTCCAGCGCACGGATAGCTGTAGGTGCTGTATAAAAATGAGTTACCTTGTATTTATCAATAACATTCCAGAAACGGCCCGCGTCCGGAAACGTTGGAACTCCTTCAAACAAAACCGAGCTTGCCCCTGCCAGCAATGGTCCGTATGCAATGTACGAATGGCCTGTAATCCAGCCCACATCGGCCGTGCACCAAAATACATTCTGGTTAGTATTGACATCATTCAAACCATCCATTTGAAAAACCGTTTGAAACGTATAACAGGTGTAAACCATATACCCACCACAGGTATGAACCACACCTTTTGGTTTTCCGGTTGATCCCGAAGTATAAAGTATGAAAAGCATGTCCTCGCTATCCATTATTTCCGGTTCGCAAACCGGCGAGGCATAAGGTACAACATCCTGCCAGATAATGTCCTTTTCCGTAAGATTGACAATCGTTCCAGTGTGTTTATACATCAAAACTTTTTCCACTCCAGGGCATTCTCTCAAAGCCTCATCCACAACAGATTTTATCGGAATGTCTTTCGGTCCGCGATATGCACCATCGCTTGTTAACACAATCTTACAATCGCTGTCCTGAATTCTTCCAGCCAAAGCAGATGATGAAAAACCGGCGAAAACTACAGAATGCACAGCGCCAATCCGTGCGCAAGCCAGCATTGCAAAAACCGATTCAGGAATCATTGGCATGTAAATACATACGCGATCTCCTTTTTTTACACCAAGATTTTTGAGTGTATTGGCCAGTTGACATACTTCATCGTGTAAATTCTGATAAGTGATTATTCGCTTATGTCCTTCAGGGGAATTAGGCTCCCAAATGAATGCTGTTTTTCCCGAATTAAGAGGAAGATGCCTGTCAATTGCATTTTGAGTTATATTAAATTTTCCATCCACGAACCATTTCACATCCGGATCATTGAAATTCCAGTCAACAGTTTTTGTCCAACGTTTATGCCACACAAACTGATCGGCTATGGTGTCCCAGAAGTGTTCAGGATTTTCAATGGATTTCCTGTAAATCTCTCTATAATCGTCGTAAGTTCTTATCATATTCGGTTGGTGTAAAAATTTAATCCATTGCTTCTTTTGTAAAATTAAAAAACAAAAACGAAGAGTTATTTAGAATCTATTTAAATAAGCACCTATGACAATCCCATGACACACGAAACCCACGTTTTAACGACCTTTACGGCAGCAATGAACTCTTTTAAAATACTATCACTTACTTACAAATTAGCCCCCCTGGAGTTAATCGGAAAATTACACCTGGATGAGAATCATCAACAGGATTACTTAGGGGGATTGAAAATACGGATGGATTTAAAAGAGTTAATGTTTTTAAGTACCTGCAACCGTGTTGAATTTATTGTTAATACAGATCGCGAGGTAACGCCGGAATTTGTTTCAGATTTATTTTACTCAATTAATTCCCGGTTAACGCCTGAGGAGCTCGCATCCCTTGTTGAAAAAACCATCGTGTATGAAGGCGATGCCGCTTTAACTCATTTGTTCGAAGTATCTGCATCCCTCGATTCGTTGGTAGTTGGTGAAAGAGAAATTATTACTCAGGTTCGCAAGGCATATGAGTTTTGTAATTTACTGGGCTTAACCGGTGATACAATTCGCCTGGCCATTAAGCAAACTATAGAAACAGCCAAGCAGGTTTATACGGATACCAACATAGCTAAAAATCCTGTTTCAATAGTTTCGTTAGCTTACCGCCAGTTAAGAAGTTTGGGAATAAAAAATAATGCGCGTATTGTGTTTATTGGCGCAGGAGAAACTAACTCCACCATGGCGAAGTATTTGAAAAAACATCAGTACGCCAATTTTACAGTCTTTAACCGCACACTTAGCAACGCTGAAAAGCTTGCAAAAGATTTAAATGGCAAGGCGCGTGAATTGAGCCAGGTTATGGAATTTGAAGAGGGGTTTGATGTACTGGTTACCTGCACAGGCTCGCAAAATACGATCATTGATGAAAACGTGTATCGTTCGCTTTTGGCTGGCGATACGCAAAAAAAAGTAATAATTGATCTTGCATTGCCAGCAGACGTTGATAAAACTGTGATTTCAAACAATGAGGTGGTTTACATAGATATCGATTGCCTGAAAAAACAAGCTGCTGAAAACTTATTGAAAAGAGAGGGCGAAATTGAAGCTTGCAAAGCAATTATCCTTCAAAAGGTTGAAGAATTTAAATTGTTGTTTCAGGAAAGAAAGATTGAACTTGCGTTTGGTGAAATTCCAAGACAAATTAAGTACATCAAAGAAACCGCGTTAAACGAGGTGTTTGCAAAAGAAATGAATGCGCTCAACCCTCAGGGGAAAGAAGTGTTGGATAAGGTGCTGAGTTATATGGAGAAAAAATATAATGCACTAGCCATTAAAACTGCCAAGAAAGTGTTTTTAGAAGAAGATCTCTAATAAAAATTCAACATGAAACAACTTATTTTACTCCTGTTAACTGTGTTTGTTTTGGATTCCTGTAGCAGCAACAAGCCTGCATGTGGTTCCAGGAAACAGCACAAAGCAAGGAATGCGAAAATGAAACGCATGGCGCCAAGTATGACGCATTAATTTATCATGAGTCAAAACACTTTCAATTGTGTAATGCTTCATGTATAAAAAATAACTTATCTTGTAGCCTTTAAATTCTACTCATTAACTTATGATTATCATTGGTACACGCGGAAGCGATCTCGCGCTCTGGCAGGCAAATTTCACAAAGGATCTTTTAGAAAAGCAAGGACATCAAGTTGAAATAAAAATAATCGAAACCAAAGGCGATACTTCGCAACAATGGAATACAAGTTTTGATAAATTAGAGGGAAAAGGCTTTTTTACAAAAGAGCTGGAGGAAGCTCTGCTGGCTAAAACCATTGACGTAGCCGTTCATTCTCATAAAGACCTTCCGACAGAAAATCCGGATGGTTTGATTATCGCAGGCGTTTCTTCCCGGGAGAATCCAGCTGACTGGCTGATCATGAGAGAGGAAGCAGAGGATGATAAACAAAAGTTCAATCTAAAAAAAGGAGCGAAGATTGGTACCTCTTCAGCAAGACGAAAATCGCAATTATTATCCTTTAGGCCCGACGTGGAAATTTCTGATCTAAGGGGCAACGTGCCTACACGTATCAAAAAATTAAGAGAAGGCCAGTACGACGCCATTATTCTTGCTGCTGCAGGACTTGAGCGCTTAGAACTCGATCTTTCAGACTTGACGGTTGAACAGCTTGAGCCCTCAGAATTCATTCCTGCCCCTGCCCAGGGAGTTTTAGCATGGCAGATACGAGAAGACGACTACAAATTAACTGATGTATTTGACGCAGTGTGTGACTACGACGTAATGATCAACATTAACATCGAACGCAGAATTTTAAATTTATTGGATGGCGGTTGCCAATTACCCCTTGGCGTTTTTTGTGATACCGAACTAAACGACCAGGACCGCAAATTATTTAAAGTTTCTGTGTCATGCGCTGACGCATGGGACAAGCAACCTAAACAACTCTATTACGAAACAACCAATACAGAAGATCTTCCCGAAAAAATTGTTGAACACCTACAACGTATCACTTCAAAATCAATTTTTATTTCCCGAGAATCTCACGAAAGCAGTACCCTTAACCGATGGTTAACCCATTTGGGTTTCAAGGTTGAGAGTAAAAGTCTCATCGATTTAAAGAAACTAACGATTAAGGAACTGCCTAAAAGTGATTGGTTATTTTTTAGCAGCAAACATGCTGTGGAATTTTTCTTCATGCAAAAACCAGATATCGGCACAACAAAAATAGGTTGCATCGGGAAATCAACCTCGCAGGCCATCCGGGAACTGGGCCTGCGTGCTGACTTTATTGGTCAAAGTACAGATACAAAACTGGTCGGGAAACAATTTTCCGCCCGCGTTGGCCTGGGAAAAGTGGTATTTCCGGTAGCAAGGGAGAGTATGAGGACCATTCAATGGCAATTTCCTAAACAGCAAAACGTGATTGATCTTCCTGTTTACGCTGCGTTAAAAGTTCCGCACGAAATTCCGGAATCTACAGATATTTTGGTTTTCACGAGTCCAAGCAATGCCGAATCATATCTTGAAAAAAACAAGGTTTATCCGCACCAAAAAATCATCGCTATGGGCGAAGCAACCGAAAAATCATTATTGAAAGCGCGCGTTCCGGAACATCAAATTACAAAGCCATATTCTTTTGACGATATGGGGTTGTACAGGGCAATACTCCAAACCTTTCAATAACCTCCAACAAAAAATTTAAATCGCAAGACAACACCTCATGATTCCTTTCCAAAATCCGACCATATATATAGGAAATTTAAGGATCGACGAGCCTATCACAACGCTTACTGATTTTTTGTTTATAGGCGTTTGTTTTTTTGCATTTATGAAGACCAAAAATGTATCCGGAAACAAAGGAATTAATCTATACCGCTGGTTTTTTTTACTTACCGGCTTCTCGTCGTTAATTGCAGCATTAATTGGACATGCATTCCTGTATTACTTTGGAATGGAAGCCAAAATTTATGGTTGGGTAACGGGCATTATCAGTGTTTCATTTGCACAATTTGCCGCACTGTACCATACAAGAAACAGTATCTCTCCTGCCCTGTTCACGGTTTTTAAAATCGCTAACATTGTTGAGATAGTCTTTATATGTATTCTGTTATTTGTTTTCTATTCGTTTGTTATGGTAGAAATTCATTCGGCCTATTCTCTCGTATTAAATGTTACTGTCCTGGAATGGGTCCATTATAAAAAAACCGGTTCTCCTGTGAGTAAAAACCTCGTCGCTGGTGTGGGAATAGCAGTTCTGGCGGTAATGTGCCACGTGTTTAAAGTAGCGTTTTCAATATGGTTTAATCACCTCGACCTTAGTCATATTTTCATGGCAATGAGTATATATGTTATGTATCGTGGCGTTAAACAATTTGTACCAGTCGAACACTCAACCCAATCGATACACCCATAAGTCATTTTTCATTTAATAAGGATATAAATCCCATGATCACAAACCGACCTCGCAGAAACAGAAAATCAGAAGCCATCAGGAATCTTATTCAGGAAAATCATGTTACAGTAAACGATTTTATTTTTCCTCTATTCTTAATTGAAGGGAAAAATCAAAAATCGGAAGTGAAGTCTATGCCGGGCATTTATCGATTAAGCCCGGATCTGCTCTTAAAAGAGATTGAGAGTTGCATGAAGTTGGGAATAATGACGTTCGATGTGTTTCCAAGTTTGGCCGATAAGTTTAAAGATAAGACCGCAAGCGAAAGCACAAATAAAAACGGTTTGTATTTAAAGACGCTTACCCTTATTAAGAAAAAATTCCCGGAAGCATGTATTATGACCGACGTGGCGATGGATCCATACAGCAGTGACGGCCATGACGGTTTGGTTAAAAATGGCGAAATTGTTAATGATGAAACGCTGGAAATATTAGGAAGAATGGCGGTTGCGCAAGCAGAATGCGGGATAGATATTATAGGACCAAGCGATATGATGGATGGCCGCGTGGGTTACATTCGCGAATCACTGGACCAAGCGGGTTTTTCGAACGTTTCAATCATGAGCTACACTGCTAAATACGCAAGTGCGTTTTACGGTCCGTTCCGTGATGCCTTAGATAGTGCGCCAAAATTTGGAGATAAAAAAACTTACCAAATGAATCCTGCAAATAGTAAGGAGGCTTTAATTGAGGCGCAGCTTGACCTGGAAGAAGGCGCTGATTTTTTGATGGTAAAACCCGCGTTATCGTATCTGGATGTTATCAAAGACCTCAACGCAAATTTTGATTTACCTATCGCCGCTTACAATGTGAGCGGAGAATATGCGATGGTAAAAGCAGCGGCTGCAAAAGGATGGATTGATGGTGACAGAGTTCGGGATGAAATTTTATTAAGTATGAAGCGTGCCGGCGCATCAGTAATTCTCACCTATTTTGCAAAAGAATGGGCATTGAAACATAAGAAATAAATAGCTAGTATTCCCAATATTACTGATCCTCTTAAAAAATCCTGATTAGATAAATATAGATTGGGATTAAGATGCTTTCACTTCAACTACAACGCCATCCGTGGTAGTGTAATATACGGGAATAGTAGCCTTACGAAGGGCTAAATAACCCGTGTATACATCGGAAAAATTCTTTCTTTCGGTAACAACCGCTTCATAATTTCCGTTGAGGCCGATCATAAGTTCACAGGCTTCACGTACAGAACCGCGTCCGCTTGTATTTCCTGTAAGATAATCCGCCAAATGGTGCTTTAAAACATACTCATTAAATAATGGGTTTGATTTTCGGGGAATAAATATTCTCAGACCACACACCTCCGCAAGTCCAAGATCCAGCACATCATCAAAAACATACGCAATTTGATTTAACTGAATATTATGAACAGAACACAGGTGGTTGGCGGCATCTATTTTATTTGCAAATTTTGAGTAAGACGTGTGAAACCGCTCCCTGTCAACAAATAAAAACGCTGAATTGTTTTTCTCTCCTGAAATAATGGCGGTTGTCGGTAGACACTGATGCTGTAAATAGTAAGAAAACCTTAACAGGTTTGTGCCCATGCTATCCACTTCACTAAAACGACTATTTAGCTGAAAGTCTTTACCGGCATCTGTAAACACGCCGTCCCAATCAAAAACGAATGCTTTGATGTTCTTCATCTTCTCAATCAGTGAAGCTTCGGGTAAAATGAAATCACCGCCTATCTGTGTAAATACCTGCGTTAAATGCGACATGTTATTATTTTAAATTTTCATAAAAAAAGCTTTACCTCAGGAGATAAAGCTTTTTTAAATACTGTTCTTTTAATTATCCTTTCATATCCTGGATGTCCAGCATACCAACAGGCTTCCCGCCATCTGTTACGACAATTGTATCCACGTTGGTTTTTTTAAACAAGGCGCTGGCATCATTTAATAACACACCACCATCAATAGTGATTGGCTCACGGTATTCTAAATCTGAAAGTTTTTTAGTTAAGATGTCGCGTCCTTTTTCACCTATTAACTTCCTAAGCCCTCCATCTGTGAATACTCCTTTGATGCTGCCGTCAGCTTTAGTAACTGTAACCGCGCCATAGCCAAACTCAGTCATTTTGATAATAGCATCGGTAATTGTAGTGTTTTCCGCCACAATAGGGTTAGTGCCTTTAATGGCTTCTCTTACGCGTACCATCATCATTCGCGTGTCGGCAATAAACTGGTCTGTTCCTAGTGTAGTAAAGTTGTTTTCTGTAAGCTGTTTCATAACTTTTAATGGTACCGTGATGGTATGAACCCCAACATTAATTGCATTACGAACATGCTCTGCATGACGGACAGAAGAAAACATGATTTTTGTATCATAATCATACAGGTCCACCGCGTTAACACACTGTTCAACTAGGGCAAGGGCATCGTGACCCTGATCCTGTAAACGACCCACTAATGGACAAACATAGGTTGCACCTGCATGCATCGCCATATAAGCCTGTTGCAGTGTGTAAACCAAATGAACGTTAACTAAATATCCTTTGTCGCGTAACATTTTACAGGCACGCACACCCTCCAAAGAAACCGGGATTTTAAATACTGTTTTTTTTGGGTCTAACCCTAAGGCTAGTTGACGCTCTGCCTCTGCTAATACTTCCTCCGCTGAGTTCCCAAGAGCTTCAATCTGAAGCACAGGTACCATTTTACTCAGTTTTACAATTGTTCCATCTATATCAGTAATCCCTTCTTTCTGCATGAAAGTAGGAGTTGTAGTAAGACCATTTAAAAATCCTAATTTAAAACCCTCTTCTATTTCTTTAAGGTTTGCCGAATCTAAATATAATTCCATGTTGTGTTTTAATTTGTAAGTTTCAAATATATCGTTTTTCTGATTATGAATCCGCATCAAAAATGTAAAACTGTTATTTCCGATGCGTACAACTTTAGCGCTCTGTTAGAGTTTATTCTTCAATCGCACGTACTCCAGGCAAGCTTCCTTGCTCGATGTATTCAAGTAAAGCTCCGCCACCAGTACTTACGTAGCTTACATCATCCGCCAATTTATATCTGTTAATGGCTGCCACACTGTCCCCTCCTCCAATTAATGAAAAGGCTCCTTTTTTTGTTGCGGCAGCAATTGCCAGCGCCACCTGCTTCGTGCCGTTTTCAAAACTGCTCATTTCAAATACGCCCATTGGCCCATTCCACAAAATTGTTTTAGAGTTTTCAATCACTTCACTGTATGTTTTAATGGTGGCATCACTAATGTCCAGTCCCATCCAGCCTTCTTCAATGTTGTTTATGTCGCTTACTTTTGTAGCAGCATCATTTGAAAAATTATCAGCAACAACTGCATCAGTAGGAATATATAAGTTCACGCCTTTGGATTTTGCTTTTTCAAGCAAGTCTTTTGCAAGCGCGAGCTTATCATCTTCACACAGAGATTTACCTATGGTGCCGCCCATCGCTTTCACAAAAGTAAACGCCATCCCGCCTCCGATGAGTATATTGTTGGCTTTAGACATCAGCTGTTCAATGATTAAAATCTTATCGCTCACTTTAGCGCCGCCAACAATAGCGGTAAACGGCCTTTCTGCGCCATTAATCACTCTGTCAATACTAGCCACCTCGTTTGCCATTACATAGCCAAAGCACTTAGCATCAGCCTTAAAAAACTTTGCTATAACCGCAGTAGATGCATGAGCACGATGAGCAGTTCCAAATGCATCGTTCACATAAATATCACCGTGTTTACTCAGCTTTTCCGCAAAAGCCTCCTCGCCTTTTTCCTCCTGTTTGTAAAAACGCAGGTTTTCAAGAAGCAACACCTGGCCCGGCTTTAAAGACGCAGACTTCGAAAAAGCCTCTTCGCTAACGCAATCATCTGCAAAGATTACCTCAGCACCTGTGAGCTGACTCACAACACAGATGATGTGCCTCAAAGAATATTTATCGCTTGGCCCATCTTTTGGTCGTCCTAAATGAGACATTAAAACAACGCTGCCGCCTTTCTCAATTATTTTTTTAATCGTTGGAACCGCCGCTTTAATCCGTGTATCATCCGTCACCTCAAAAGACTCATTTAAAGGTACATTAAAATCCACGCGCACTAAGGCTCTTTTACCGGTAAAATTTAAATTATCTATTGTTTTCATGAATCGCTTTTTAGTTGGTAAATTTAACCTTATTCACAAAACAATAAATTATTATCTTTAAATATGTTTTGCAGACTTATCCTCCTATTAAGTTTAGCGTTCCCGCTGCTTTCCAAAGCTGTTACCATAAAAACAATTTCTTACGGCGATTGGGAAGATAATCTTGTTTGGAGTGACGGGCAGGTGCCGGGCGCAGTTGACACTATTCTTATCAGGCATTACATAACTTTAAACCAAAATCTAACAGTTACCGCGCCAACCGTTATATTCATTGAAGCATCCGGTACTATTTGTGGGGATTTTTTGCTGGAAACATTGTGTGGCGCTTCTTTAATAAATCATGGACACCTTTATTTAAACTAGATAAAAACACGCGCTGGATTTAATTACCGGGAAATTGAATGCAAAAATTCAATTCTCGTCATGGGGTGCGCTCCTTCAGGCTCGGGTTATTTTAATTCGGTTCCTCCAAATGGAACCGTTAAGGTGTGGCCTCCTGTGTATTGCAAAACTAATGATACCAACTGGGAATCAGGAATTATTGGATTAAACGAGTTGCAGAACAAGAACGTTTCAATGTATCCTAATCCGGTAACTTCTGGCTTATTGCAAATCCGGACGGGCACAAACACAGAGGCAAATATTTTTTCTGTTTCAGGCGACCGGATTTTAACACAACAGTTTGAACAGGAAACGGAAATCTCTCTTGAATTTCTTTCAAGTGGTGTTTATACCCTTGAGCTTATGACAGATCAAAATGTGTGGCGAAAAAAATTTATTAAACTTCCCTGATTCTATTTTCCGCGAATTTCCTTAAATCTACCAGTAATAGATGTAATTCCTCCTCCGGAACCGTGGCTCACAAATTCGCCCGACATTTTATTGTTCACGTTTTCAGATATAATTAAACTGCCACCGGATGCTAAATACGTTACGCTTACTTCTGAATAAGAAAGCGTATTAGCCGGAATTGAAAATGTATAGGTGCCTGGTGCCTGTGATGACGTTTTAATGTTAACCCGTGTGGCAATGCCCTGGTAATACGAGGTAATGGTTTTGAAAGCTACGTTAAAAAATGCAGAATCAGCTTTTATTACTGTACCTCCGTTTTTTGAATAATAAAACCCTATTGGCTCTTCCGTTCCGCCAACACTGCAAGAAGAACAGGATTGTTCCGGTTCTTTTTTACACGAAAAAAGTGTAAGTACAAAAACCGTTACTATAATGAAAATTGAATGTTTTTTTAGCAACCTAATTTATTTTTAGTGGTCTCACTTTGCTTTTAACGATAAACGCGTACGGGTAATCTTCCTTGATTCTTTTCATAGCTTCAAACGCCTCAAGCTTCGTTTTGTAATCGCCTATCATTATTACAAAATTAGGCTGCTGATATTCCTGATAAGTGGGAATTTCTGAATACTTCGCGGAAAACTTAGACTGGATTTCTTCCGCTTTGGATCTGTCAGAACCAAAATGAATTTTAACACGATAACCATCCGTTTCGCCATTGGTTCGCCGGTGATACTCCGCTTTCTTTTCCTGTAAAGCCCTCAGCTTTAAAGACGTTTGGATGGCACTGCTGTTTGGATTTTCCTGGGAAAAGGAAATGTGGGACACTAAAAAAACGATTATTATCAGAATGTGTTTCACTTAACAAAAGTAATCATTTTAAATGTATCCTGTGTCATCTTCTAACCGCTATATTATCGTACCCTATCCTTCTCTTTATGGAGCGAATTTCGCGTGTATTTTTTAACCCTGATTACATTAAAATCCTTAAATTAGCCCTGTTTTTAACGAAAATTGAAATGGACAAGTTTTCTTATGTTGGTACAAGCGATGTAAACGCTATTGAGAGTTTATTTTTACAATATAACCAGGACCCGAATTCAGTGGATTCATCCTGGAGGGATTTTTTCAAAGGGTTTGAATTCGCCCGCACCTCGTACGATTCAGATGGAGGAGCTATTCCAGAAAACGTCACAAAAGAATTCAAAGTTATTAGTTTAATCAATGGGTACCGCCAGCGCGGGCATTTGTTTACAAAAACAAACCCTGTGCGTCAGCGCAGGAATTATGAACCAACGCTGGCTCTTGAAAATTTTGGATTATCTGAAAAAGACCTTGAAACTGTTTTTCAGGCAGGGAATGAAATAGGGCTAGGCGCTGCCAAACTAAAAGATATTGTTTCGCACCTTGAACAAACGTACTGCCAAAGTATTGGCGTTGAATACGTGTATATGCGTGAACCAAAAGTGTTGAAATGGTTACAGGAGCGCATGGAAAAAAACAAAAACACACCTGCTTTTTCACTGGATGAGAAAAAAACAATCCTAAAAAAGTTAACCCAGGCTGTTGTTTTTGAAAACTATCTGCACACGAAGTTTGTTGGTCAAAAACGCTTTTCGTTGGAGGGTGGTGAAGCTGTTATTCCGGCAATCAATGCTTTAATGGAACATGGCGCGAATTTAGGAATAGAGGACTACGTGATTGGTATGGCACACAGGGGTCGTTTAAACGTTCTTACCAACATCATGAATAAAACCTACAAAGACGTCTTTACAGAGTTTGAAGGGCGTCCGAGTGAAGATTCATTGTTTGATGGGGATGTTAAGTACCACATGGGCTATTCATCTGATCAGTTAAGTGATGATGGTAAAAATGTGCATATCAGCCTTACACCAAACCCATCACATTTGGAAACCTCAGCAGCTGTTGTTCAGGGCATTATTCGTTCTAAAATTGACAGCCGCCATGGAGGGGATAATTCGAGAGCATGCGCCATTACTCTTCACGGAGATGGGGCTATTGCCGGCCAGGGTTTGGTTTATGAATTAGTACAAATGAGCCAGCTAGATGGATACAAAACAGGGGGAACTGTTCATTTTGTAATTAATAACCAGGTTGGATTTACAACTAATTTTCTTGATGCGCGTTCATCAACATACTGTACAGATGTAGCCAAAGTGGTGCTTAGCCCGGTGTTTCACGTAAACGGAGATGATGTGGAAGCCTTGTGTTTCATTTCAAAATTGGCAATGGAATTCAGGCAAACGTTCCACCGTGATGTATTTATTGATGTATTGTGTTACCGAAAATACGGCCACAACGAGGGCGATGAACCACGTTTCACTCAACCGTTACTTTATAAAGCGATAGCGGCACATGCTAATCCTAAAGATATTTATGTTGAAAAACTTAAGGCTGAAAACTCACCTTTAGTTAATGAGGCAAAAATTTTGGAAACATCCTTTAAAGCTGAACTGGATTCTAATCTTGATGAAGCAAAAAAAACTGAAAAGGCAAAAATCACTTCTTTCTTGGAAGGAAGCTGGAAGGGCGTGAGGATGGCAACTAGTGGCGATTTTGATGAGTCGCCAAACACCGGCATCGATGAGAAACTATTCCTTGAAATTGCAAAAAAAACAACCGAACTGCCTAAAGACAAAAAGTTTTTCAATAAGATTCAGAAATTGTTCGATGATCGCAAAGCAATGATTGCAAACGATACGTATGATTGGGCAATGGGTGAACTGTTAGCATACGCCTCTTTAATGAAAGAAGGGTTTCCTGTTCGCTTTAGCGGGCAGGATGTTGAGCGTGGTACTTTCTCGCATCGTCACGCTATTGTGAAATTGGAAGACAGTGAAGAAGAATATACACCGCTGAATAATATTGACGCGAAAGTAAAACTAGAAATATACAATTCCCTATTAAGTGAATATGCTGTTTTAGGCTTTGAATATGGCTATGCTTTTGCAGCGCCAAACACTCTAACCATTTGGGAAGCGCAATTCGGGGATTTCTTTAATGGTGCCCAAATAATTGTTGACCAGTATTTAACTTCCGCTGAATATAAATGGCGCCGGATGAATGGATTGGTGGTGTTATTGCCACATGGATATGAAGGACAAGGTCCGGAACATTCAAGCGCCCGCATGGAACGCTTCCTTCAAGCCTGTGCAGAAAACAACATGCAGATTGTAAATACCACTACACCCGCACAGCAGTTCCATGTATTACGACGCCAGCTGAAACGCGACTTCCGAAAACCCCTTGTGTGTTTTACTCCAAAAAAATTATTACGTTATCCAACTTGCGTAAGTAAATTAACCGACTTTACAAAAGGGAAATTTCAGGAAGTATTGGACGATTCGATTGACACAAAAAATGTTACTCGACTCGCATTTTGTTCAGGAAAAATATATTATGATTTAATTGAACGTCGCGAAAAAGAAGGGACAAATGATATAGCTTTCATTCGATTAGAACAACTTTATCCATTTCCTAAAAAACAAGTTGATGCTATTTTAAAGAAGTATAACATGGTCACCGAATACCTTTTTATTCAGGAAGAGCCAGAAAATATGGGTCCATGGCGCTTTGTAGATAAAAACCTCCGCTCTTTGAACCTTAAATACATTGGCAGAAACGAAGCAGCCAGTCCGGCTACCGGATTTGCGAAACGTCACGCCGCAGAGAATGAAGAAATTATGTCAAAAATTTTCTCGAAAGTATTAGTAAAATAACCATAAATAAAACATTCAATGTAGCTTTAAGTGAAACTGAAAGCGCACCTGTCTGAGATTAAAAATTAAAACAAATTATATGGCAATTGTAGAATTAAAAGTACCTAGTCCTGGAGAATCGATCACTGAAGTTGTTATTGCCCGTTGGGTAAAAAATACAGGTGATGTAGTTGAAAAGGATGATGTATTAGCTGAAATTGATTCAGATAAAGCGACCTTAACACTTAACGCTGAAGAAGCGGGTAAAATTGAGGTTTTGGCCGCCGAAGGTGACACGGTAAAAGTTGGTCAGGTGGTTGTGAAAATTGATACATCTGTTAAACCAGAAGCGAAGGCCGAAGCGCCGAAAACAGAAGCTAAAAAAGAGGAACCAAAGAAAGAAGCTGCAATCACTTCTGGTGGAACAGAAAAATCCGGAAATGCAACGTATGCGACTGGGACGCCGAGTATTGCAGCCGCTAAATTAATGGCAGAAAGCAACATCCAGGCCGGCCAATTGAACGGGACCGGTAAAGACGGGCGCATTACCAAACAAGACGTATTAATGGCATTATCCAATGGCTTGCCTACTGCATCAAAAGTGTTAAGCAACAGCTGGCAGGGAGGAAGAGAAAAAGACCGGTCAAAAATGACCTCTCTTCGTAAAACGGTAGCAAAACGACTGGTAGCTGTTAAAAATGAAACTGCCATGTTAACCACATTTAACGAGGTTGACATGAGCGCGATATATGCAATTCGCGCTAAATACAAGGATAAGTTTAAAGAGGTATATGGAACCAATGTCGGATTCATGAGTTTCTTTACAAAAGCTGTAACTGAGGCGTTATATCATTATCCCGCTGTAAATGCCATGATTGATGGAGAGGAGATTGTTTATAATAAGTATTGTGACATCGGAATAGCGGTGAGCGCCCCTAAAGGATTGATGGTTCCTGTTTTGCGTAACGCTGAATTGATGAGCATTGCCGATATTGAAAAAGGAATAAAAGATTTAGCTATTAAAGCCCGCGACGGAAAATTAACCATTGCTGATATGGAAGGCGGTACGTTTACCATTACAAACGGAGGTGTTTTTGGAAGTATGATGAGTACTCCAATCATTAATCCTCCTCAAAGCGCAATCCTGGGCATGCACAATGTTGTTGAACGCCCAATGGCAGTTGACGGACAGGTAGTCATTCGCCCAATGATGTACATCGCACTAAGTTATGATCACAGGATCATTGATGGAAGAGAAAGTGTTGGTTTCTTAGTGAAAGTTAAAGAAATGTTGGAGAACCCAAGCAGAATGTTGTTTGGGGGGAAAGTTCCTGAAGAGATTTTGCTTGGTTTATAATTTTTTATTTTCGTATTGGAAAAACCCTGGAGCGAAAAACTTCGGGGTTTCTTTTTAAAACGCATAACATCTCCGCCCTCTAAAATCCCTGTTGAATTCAAATTCATTACATTTAGAATACTTATGCGCGGTGTCATTCAATTCATTCTGAAACATCCTGTCCGTCTTTTTTGCATTTGCATTTTTGCAATGAACCTGACAATTGCATTGGTGTATAAAAACTCTGGCTCACCTAATACACACAAACACACGACTCTATATGGTGGTGATGCGCAGGGATACTACGAATACTTAGACTGGGCCTTTAACGGAAAAAACATCAATTACGAATCGGGTTATTCTTATCCCCGTGGCGAAAACCGCATCTTAAAATATACGTTTGGAACGGCCGCCTTTCAACTTCCTTTCTCCTTAATTTCATCGGCTCTAGAATCAAAGCATCTGTCTGATTCTGCGTTTTCCTTTACCGATGATCTTCTCATTAATATCGGAGCTAGTTTTTATTTAGCACTTGCACTGTATCTGTTATTTCGCTTACTAGGTAAATTCTCTCTTTCAAAACGCTCCAGAGTTCTTGCGGTTATCACCATGTATGGTGCAACCAATTTGTTGTATTATTCTGCTATTGAGAATATGATGTCCCATTTGTATTCGTTTCTGAGTATATCAGGTTATGTATTTTATACCATCCAGTATACAGACTCTAAAGACAGAAAACATTTTCTATACTCTTTAATCTTTCTGTTTCTCATAATAGCGATCAGACCATTCAATGTAATCATCGTTTTTCCGTTTCTGGTATACCTTTTTGCAAAAAGCAAAACAATTTCAAAGCTAATTTATTCAGTGATGACGATTATTCTGGCTGGAACTATTCAAATCATCCTTTGGCGTTTTCAGTGTGGTGAATGGACTATCGCTTCTTATGATGGAGAAGGGTTCTATTGGTTTGATCCGCAATTTAAAAACGTCCTCTTTAGTTTTCGAAAGGGATTGTTTGTGTACTCACCGGTATTAATTCTTTCCGTTTTCGGGTTACTATTCATGCCTGGAAAGAAATCGAGTCATATTGCCGTGATTTTTTCGTTATTAATTTTTACTTACACCGTATCCTGCTGGTGGCATTGGCCTTATGGCGACAGCTTCGGGCATCGCGCATTTATTGACGTGTATCCTTTTCTTGCCCTTGGACTCGCCTCCACATTTGAGTATTTTAAAAACAAAGGGTTAAAAACAGGCATTGGAGTTTTTGTCATATTTTGCAGTGTAATTACCCTTTTTCAATCATGGCAATATGGCAATTTTATTCTCGCGCCAGAATATATGACTTTTGGAAAGTATAAAGCTACCTTCTTACAAACGAACGATTCCATTACGCGAGCGCTTGGCGGACCAAAAGACATATTTCCATATAAAGCCAGATATGACTTAATCTTTGATAGTTTAATGGATATGGATCTGTCTACACGCGAATACTCAGAGGCATTGGTTTTTAAGGATCACCCAAAAGGTCACCGTAAATGTTATTTGGATATTTCTTTTGTTAAGGAAGAAATCATCTCCGGTGGTTCTTTTGATGCGCGTTTACTTTTTCAAACCGCTGATACTGTAACTGAACAAACAACTTACCGGGGCTGCTGCCTAAACGAGGGATCAGCGGATTATTTAAAACCCAATACCAAATCTTACTCCTTTCAACTCGACTTTCAACGCCTGAAACAAACTGAAAAATTAACTGTGTTTTTTACGAATCCGCGGCTAAAGCCGTTTCGTATCAAACACGTGAAAGTAAAGGTATACTATATCCAGTAGCTTATTAGTTTGCGTCAGGTAAAGCAATAAGGCTTCTTTGAGCCCGAAAAAAATCTACGAGATTTTCCTTTTGTTCATCACTTAACTTTGCGCCCTTATGCATCCATGTGTAAGAAACCATAGGCATTTCTCCTTCTTCAACCATTTCAATGCATTCTTCGAGCTTGTGATCTTTTTTCTTATCCGAATAGGTTCCCCAAATAGAAAAATTCAAATGTCGGGTACCCTCATCAATGTGGTTTTGCATCCACCAGGATATGGGCGCAATATTTGAATACCATGGATATACTGGTTGACCAGAATGGCAGTCATAACATGCAGCTTTAAGTGTATTGGCCACTTCTGTTCCCGGCGAAGATAAAGCCACAAAATCTTTTTTAGCGTCAAAAGGTTCCGTTGTTTTTTCAAAGCGAATGGACTGAATGAGTAAAAACAAAAAAACCAGAACGATGGCGATATTCTTTGGTGTGAAGCGCTTTTTCATGTGCGGAAAATTTTAATAAATAATAACACGGGGCAAATATGCTATAATTTTCGAAACCGTATCTTTGCACCTAATCATTTTCACATCTTTTACCATGAGGTATCTTTTTTATTTAATTCTCGCTTCTGTTAGTGTTTTTCCCGCATTTTCTCAACACCAGCCAATTACTTTAGCTTTTTACAATTGCGAAAATTTTTTCGATACAAAGGATGACCCTGCTAAAAAAGATGAAGAATTTCTGCCCCAGTCCCCGCTTAAGTGGGATAGTACGCGTTTTATGAATAAACTATTTAAAATTGCGGAAGTACTCGACTCAACTGTTTCCGGACCGGGCTTACCGGCGTTAGTTGGATTGGTTGAAATTGAAAATAAGGAAGTTCTCGACGAGCTGGTTTCGAAATCACAATTAAAAAAAACGTCCTATGGCGTTCTTGCAACTGATAGCCCCGATGAACGGAGTATAGATTGTGGTTTATTATATGATAAATCTGTGTTTACGCTTATTGATTTTCAGGAAATAAACGCTACCAATCCCTCGCTTGGAGATTATAAAACAAGGAATATTTTGTTTGCTACAGTTAAAGCAACAAACGGTGATGTTTTTTACGTATTTGTGAATCATTGGCCGAGCCGCCGCGAAGGTCAAAAGGAATCTGAGCCACGTCGTGTTTTTGCGGCAGAGCAGGTTCGGAACAAAATTAATGAGTTACAGAAAAAAGACCAGAAAGCAAAAATAATCGTAATGGGTGATTTTAACGATCATCCTGATGATGTTAGTGTGCTGAAAACCCTAAAGGCCAGCGATAAGCCAAAAGACAAATCAGAACTCTATAATCCTTACCAGACTTTAGATGCGTTGAAGCAAGGAACGCATTATTACGACAAGGAATGGCGAGTATTAGATCAGATCATTGTTTCCCAGGGATTTATTAATGCCAGGAAAGGATACAAGTTCGATCCAAAGAATGCACACATCTTACGCAAAGATTTTGTTCTTTTTAAGAACCAAAAGACTGGGGAAGAAAAACCGAACCGTACATTTAGTGGTGAAAAATACCATAATGGTTATAGCGATCATTTGTCTGTTTACATAACACTTCACTAAATTACCAACGTTCTGTTTTTTGTGGAAATGTGCGGCTGTTGCTGCTCCAGACACCAGGCTTCTGCTTCATTCATTTTATTAAACACGCGGTAGGGAAACGAGGGCCGGTATACATTTAAATAGAAATTGGCAATTAAACGGTGCCCAAGCGTAGAAACCAAAACTGCCATACAGGATTTTTGAAACGTTGGTTCCAGTTCTTTGGCACGTTTTCGTGCCTCATCCGTATAAACAACAGTTCCGTTTTCACTGTAAACTAAAAAAGCATATGTGTTATTTCCGCTAAATGCTTTGTAAACCTCAATATTTTCATCCACATTCTCTGCGGTGACCTCTGAATTTTTCTTAAGCATTACCCGGATGATTCCGTCCCCGCAAAGGCTGATAACAGCTGTAGCGGTTTCCGTTTTTTTAAAAACAGTGTAAGCGGACATTTAAAAAAAAGTTATATTAGTACAAAACAAATATAATTAACTAATCGACAAAATGAAATATTCCGCCATAAACAACCAGTTGTTCATCGATAATAGGAAACGATTTACGCAGCATCTAAAACCAAATTCAGTTGCCTTGTTTGTGAGCAATGATATTTTACCCACAAACGCCGACGGTTCATTTGGGTTTGTACAAAACAGCGATTTATTTCATTTAAGCGGTATCGATCAGGAAGACACCATTTTAATGATTTTTCCTGGCGTAAAAGACGGCAAACACAAAGAGGTTTTATTTATTAAAGAAACAAGCGAACTCATAGCCGTTTGGGAAGGCGCAAAACTTACAAAAGAGCAGGCCAAGACCGTTAGTGGTATTGAAAATATTTATTGGCACCACGAATTCGAAAAAGTATTTAAAGGTTTTGTTTTTCAGGCAGAAAACCTGTATTTAAACAGTAATGAACATACACGTCGTTACATTGATATGGAAAGTGCAGAAATGCGTTTCAACAAAAGGATAAGAGAACAATTTCCTCTGCATACGGTGTTACGCTCTGCGCCAATCATGCATAAAATACGAGCCATAAAACACCCAATCGAAATTGAGCAAATTCAACAGGCTTGTAACATTACTGAAAAAGGCTTTCGAAGATTGCTCGGTTTTGTAAAGCCAGGGGTAATGGAATACGAAATTGAAGCAGAACTGATTCATGAGTTTGTAAGAAACCGTAGCCGGGGCTTTGCCTATGGACCTATTGTTGCCAGCGGACCAAATGCTTGTGTGTTACACTATGTTGATAACAATCAACAGTGTAAAGATGGCGATGTTATTTTACTGGACGTGGCCGCCGAATACGCTAACTATGCCAGTGATATGACGCGTGCAATTCCGGTTAACGGCAAATATACCAAACGGCAAAAGGAGGTGTATAACGCCGTTTTAAGCGTAATGAAAGCAGCCACTAAGATGCTGGTTGCAGGAAATACCTTCGAAAAGTACAACAAAACTGTTGGCGAATTAATGACTGAAGAGCTCCTGCAATTAGGTTTACTTAAATCGGATGAGGTTAAAAATCAAAACCCGGCCTGGCCAGCATTTAAGAAATATTTCATGCATGGTACATCGCACTTCCTTGGCCTGGACGTTCACGACGTCGGTTTCTTTCACGAACCGATGCAGGCGGGAATGGTTTTCACCTGCGAACCCGGGATCTACATTCCTGAAGAAGGACTGGGAATAAGATTAGAAAATAACATTTTAATTACTTCCAGTGGAAATGAAGATTTGATGAAAACGATTCCCTTGGAAACAGACGAAATCGAGGAGTTGATGAATAAATAAGGGCAATTTGCCGTAAAACGTTAAATATCAAGACAAAAGGTAATTTCTCATACGCATGAAGGTTACCTTTTCTCTTTTTAAGCATTAACCCAATAGAAAGACTTTATGTCGAAAACGCAATTCACCGACCTTGAATTTATTGAAGGACTCAGGCATAATAATGATGCAGTGTTGCGGGCTTTGTACAAAAAGTATTTTAATCTCGTTCTTAAATATGTTGTAAACAATAGTGGAAATAGTGAAGTTGCTGCCGACGTTTATCAGGAAACAATTATTGTTCTATACGAAAACGCACAAAAGCCAGCATTTACATTAAATTGCCAGCTGCAGACCTATATTTTTTCGATCGCAAAACGCCTTTGGTTGAAACAACTCAGGATGAATGGGTCGCTTTCAAGGTTTAAAGAAGACGAAGAAAACGAGGTGGTTGATGTTGAAAGCGAACTGTCTGACCATTTAAAAAAAGAATCAGATATTGAAAAAATGAATGTATGCATGGAGAATCTGGGAGAACCCTGTAAAACGCTATTAAAGGATTTTTATGTGTATAGGCTAAGCATGGACGAGATCTCGGAGAAGTTCGGGTATACAAACTCCGATAATGCTAAAACACAAAAGTATAAATGTTTACAACGTTTAAAGCGGTATTTTTTTGAAAATTAAAATGACAGACGGAAATAGAGATGAGAGCTATGGAGCAATTTGACGAGTATATTTTCGGAACCCTGGGTTCTGAACAAAAGCAAGCATTTGAAGAACGCCTAAAAACGGATGTGGAATTTGCCGCAGCATTCAACAAACATAAAGCTTTGATTGAAGCAATCAACCATAACGAACAACGCATTCACCTTAAACAAATTCTTTCAACGATTCATAAACAGGAATTTGGAAATGATCCAAAAGTCATCAACATCAAAGAAGAGACCTTTATCAAAAGGTATGGTAAGACATTTGCCGTTGCTGCCTCAGTAGCTGTTTTAGCCGTTATCGGAACGGTTACTTTATTAAGCACTGGCGGGTATTTACTCAAGCAACAAAGCAACGCAATTACTGACCTGAAACGGGATGTAACAGAGTTAAAATACTCACAGGGCGCAATCATTGAAGGAATTACAGGCGCAACCAATAAGCGAATTAAAAATTATGCCCCTGCAAACATAGAAGGAACTGGTTTCGCTTTAAACAATAAAGGCTATTTCATCACAAGCTTTCACATGGTGAAAAATGCAGATTCTGTATTTGTAACCAACGCTATCCTTGACCGGGCTTCGGCTAAATTAGTTGCTAGCGAGCCTTCCCTTGATATTGCGATATATAAAATTGAACGGATCGACGCAATTAAAACATTCGTTTTCCCTTTTTCCTTTAAAGAAAATTCATCGGAAATTGGCGATAAAATTTTCACCCTCGGTTATCCGCGCCGGGATGCAGTTTACGGCGAAGGCGCTTTAAGTTCTATGACAGGTTTTAACAATGATACTACAATGTATCAGATTTCCATACCGGTTAATCCGGGTAACAGTGGCGGTCCGTTAATGGATGAACAAGGAAACATTATTGGGGTGATCCGGGGCAAACAGAGTTCAGCTGAAGGCACAGGCTTTGCCATTAAATCCAATTTCATTAAACAAACCATCGATCGCCTTGAAAATGATTCCTTGAGAAAAGAACTCACTCTCAGTACAAAAAAATCCAATTTAAGGGGTTTAAAGCGCAGTGAACAAATAAAGAAAATTCAACCTTTTGTATTCAACGTCATGGTTTACAAACGCTAGCACCTCGTTTTATTAAACTTATTTAACCCCGTTCCAAGCGGGGTTTTTTGTTTTTGGGCGTATCTTTAAAGCAAATGGACAAACAGGTTAGAATTGATAGTTACTTATGGGCAATACGAATGTACAAATCGCGTTCACTTGCTGCGCAAGCCATTAAAAGTAATAAGGTGAAACTAAATGACGACGTGGTAAAGGCTGCGCACTTGGTCAAAATTGGTGAACGCTACACGCTATCTTTTCTTCAAGGCGTAAAGAAAATTATTGAGGTAACCGGACTGATAGACAAGCGGCAAAGTTACGACATTGCAAAAGAAAACTACGTCGACCACTCGCCGCCAGTGGAAAAAATGGAACGATTGCCCTCTGTTTTTTTTATGCCAAATATGAAACGCGACCGAGGATCGGGTAGGCCGACAAAAAAAGAAAAGAGAGATATGGATAATTTCCGTCGCGAATAACGCTATTGAATATAGCTTAACTTAAGCATATTGGTGCGGCCTTTTTCCTTCATTGGCATACTGGCTAAATTAATCACCAGATCATCCGCTTTTACGAATCCGCCTTCTTTAATATACTCTTTTAAATCCGCAATCGTTTGATCCGTGCTTTCATACCGGTCGTAATAAAAACCCCGAACACCCCAAACCAAACTCAGTGCGTTTAAAAGAGACTGGTTGTCGGTGAAAATATATACGTTAGCTTTTGGCCTGTGACTGCTAAGTTTAAAAGCGGTATAGCCGCTGTGCGTCATTGATATAATGGCAGATACACCGGCTTGCTTCGCCATAACGCTGGCATTATAACAAATGCTATCAGTAATATACGTCACCGTTTTCAACTCCGGTTCATGTTCTTTATAATAAATACGATCATCGCTTTCTATCTGAGTAATGATGCGTCGCATGTATTCAATCACTTTTACAGGATATCTGCCAACAGAGGTCTCTGCACTTAACATCACGGCGTCGGCACCGTCTAACACCGCATTAGCAACGTCGTTCACCTCGGCGCGGGTTGGAGTATATGCCGTGATCATACTCTCCATCATTTGTGTAGCAATAATTACCGGCTTCGAGGCTGAAATGCATTTGTTCACAATCATTTTCTGTAGCAAGGGTACCTGCTCCATCGGCATCTCTACCCCAAGGTCACCACGGGCAACCATTACCCCATCTGTTACTTCAATAATTTTATCAATTTCGCGAATGGCTTCGGGTTTCTCAATCTTTGCGATAACCCTCGCATTCTTTTTCTTTGAACGAATAATATCTTTCAACTCCACAATATCAGTAACGCTTCTTACAAACGATAGACCCACCCATTCAAAATTATTTTCAAGCGCAAAATCAAGGTCTCTTAAATCCTTTAAAGTGAGGCAAGGAAGGGAGATCTTCGTATTTGGAAGGTTGACGCCCTTTTTCGAGGATAATATTCCACCCGCAATGATTTTAGCGCGAACTTCGTCTTTTCTGTTGGTTTCAATAACTTTTAACGTAATTTTTCCATCATCAATTAAAACAAGTTCTCCGGCGGCTACGTCCTGAGGAAATTGAGGGTAAGTAATAAAAATTCTTTCCGCTGTACCCTCGCATTCTTTAGTAGTAATTGTGATTTCATTCCCGTTAATCAAATCGATCGCATTATCCTTCACTTTACCAATCCTGAGTTTAGGGCCTTGTAAATCTCCAAGAATCCCAACATTTCGGTTGAGTTTTTTGTTGAGGGTGCGGATATTATCCACTACGTGCTTTATGGGCTCATAATCACCATGAGAAAAGTTAATTCTGCAAATGTCTAATCCGGCGTTAAACAGCTCTTCCAGAATTGTGATATTCTCCGTGGAAGGCCCCATGGTAGCTACTATTTTTGTTTTATTGTAGATAAAGTTCATAGTGGTAAATTGTACACGAATGTAATAATTTCAAAACAAAAACGTATTATTAAATCATTACCAATTTTACTACTTTAGCGGTCAATAAACCATCATGCCTAACAAACTCGAAAAATTTGCTGAATTAAATACTTTTGAAAACACTTTCTCGTTTCATCATTTTGATATTCCTGATGGATTTTCTAAAAAAGGAAAATGGCATGCTGAAGTGTTTAAAAACGAAAACCCCATTGTGGTGGAATTAGGTTGCGGGCGAGGCGAATACACTATTGGGTTAGCGGAACATACTTTACAAAAAAATTTTATTGGGGTTGACGTGAAGGGTAACCGCATTTGGACCGGTGCAAGACACGCTACCGACCATCAACTTAAAAACGTTGCGTTTTTGAGAACGCGAATTGATTTTATCGACCACTGCTTTTCAGAGAATGAAGTGTCAGAAATATGGATCACTTTTCCTGACCCGCAGCCTCAGAAAAACCGTGCACGTAAGCGCTTAACAAATCCCGCATTCTTTTTAAACCGTTATAAGAAAATTTTGAAGCCTGGGGGATTAATCCATTTAAAAACAGACAGTACATTTTTTTATGATTATACAATGGAAGTTATCAAAGAAAATAATTTTCATTTGTTATATGCTACCCACAACCTTTATAAAAATTGCCC
Source organism: Bacteroidota bacterium (assembly GCA_029237825.1). Lineage (GTDB taxonomy): Bacteria > Bacteroidota > Bacteroidia > B-17B0 > Aurantibacillaceae > UBA4416. The sequence goes on from JAQZBQ010000007.1 coordinate 144,458, forward strand.
CGAAGGAAGAGATGAACTTATCCGTATAAAAACTTACTATGAAGGCTTGTTTACAGCCAAAGGAGAAGATATAAAATACTGTTGTTTTCAAATTAACTAAATACGCCTTAGGGGAATTATTAAACATTTTTAACCAGTTCCATTCGAATAAAACACTTAAACTTACCGCATGCTTTCATATTTTATAAATTGGAATCCTAGCCCTGAAATATTTACAATACCGGGTATCGATTGGCCGGTACGTTGGTATGGCTTATCGTGGGCTTTAGCCTTCATTGGATGCCATTTTTTCATGAACCGCATTTTTAAAGCCGAAGGACGAACAGATAAGCAACTGGATACGCTTACCCTATATATCGTAATTGCTACCGTTTTAGGTGCGCGCATTGGTCATTGCCTGTTTTATGATTTCGCCTATTATTCCAGGCACCCGCTCGACATTTTAAAAGTGTATGAAGGAGGATTAGCGAGCCACGGAGGAGCTATTGGAATTTTAATAGGTATGTGGCTGTATTGCCGTAAAACCAAAGAAAGCTGGATATGGCTTTTCGACCGTTTAGTGGTTGTGGTTCCTTTTGCCTCCTTTATGATCCGTTTTGGAAACTTAATGAATTCTGAAATTGTTGGCAGACCAACCGATGTATCGTGGGCATTTATCTTTCACCAGGTGGATGATTTACCGCGGCACCCGACACAACTTTACGAATCATTATTTTACATCTTTCTTTTTATTCTATTCTACACGCTGTGGAAGTATAAAAGAAACGATTTTGGCAAAGGATTTATGTTTGGGTTGTTTTGCGTATTGATGTTTACGTTCCGGTTTCTAATGGAATTTCTAAAAGAAAACCAGGAAGCATTTGAAAATGCACTTCCAATAAACATGGGTCAAATTTTAAGCATTCCTTTTGTTGCCATTGGAATTTACATGATGTTCCGATCAAAAAAAGAAACAACTCATTTGCCTCAACCTCAAAACACCCTCTAAAAATGGCATTACCTAGCGTATTCGACCCTAAAACAACCGAAGAAACGTTTCAACGTTTAGAAAAATTAAATTATATGTCTAAACCGCTTTGGGGCAAAATGTCTGCCGCGCAAATGCTTGCCCATTTAAACGTTAGCTATGATTTAGCTTATGGTAAAACGGTTTCAAATCCTGGTTTTTTTGGTAAACTGATGTTGAAATGGTTTGTGAAAGGAATTGTTACAAGTGAAAAACCTTATGCTAAAAACTCTCGTACTGGTCCTGATTTTATTATCAGCAACCAGCGTGATTTTGAAAAAGAGAAATCTATTTTTATTGATTACGTAAAAAAGACCGAATCGCTTGGCGCAGATTATTTTGAAGGGAGGGAAAGTTCCTCATTCGGTTCAATGACTGCTAAGGAATGGAGTACACAATTTTATAAACACATCGACCACCATTTTCGTCAGTTTGGCGTATAATCCCATTTAAGTTACATAATTTCTCTGTTAAGAACTCTGTTTTTAGTTTTCAACGAAATTACCCCATTTCCTCTTCTTAATTAATTATATTTACAATAACACGCTATCGTGTTGTATTTATGACAAGATCAAAGAAAAAACAACCTAAACGCTATTTATTTGAAGAAGTATTAGCATTTTTGCGGCACAATAACCAAAAAGCTTTCAATTATAAACAGTTGGGCTCGGCCATGGAAATTGAAAATGAGGGTGACCGGTTTGCTTTATTGGAAACCCTGGAAGAATTGAAGCATCAGGGCTTTGTCACTGAAAAAGAAATAGGGAAATACCAGGCGAAAGAAAATAAAATTTACGAAACAGGAACCATTGATTTTACTACACAAGGTACAGCGTTTGTTGTAATATCGCCCGAATTGCCCGACGTTTTTATTCCCTTCCGCAAAACCCGTGATGCGCTTCAGGGCGACCTTGTTAAAATTGAAGTACAACCTCAGCGCGGCAGGGCTAAACCCGAAGGCGAAGTTGTTGAAGTTATTGAACGAAAAAAAACCAAATACGTAGGCACCATTCAAATCAATCCAAAATTTGCGTTTGTTGTCCCGGATTATACCAAAATACATGTTGATTTTTTTGTTCCTATTCATGACATTAACGGTGCAAAAAATGGGCAGAAAGTGTTGGTTGAATTAACGGATTGGAAAAAAGGATCAGAAAACCCGAACGGAAAAGTAATTGATGTCTTAGGAACCGCTGGTGAACATGAAACGGAAATTAATGCCATCATGGCTGAATTTGGTTTACCCATGGTGTTTGCCCCCGAGGTGGAAGCTGCGGCAAAAAAACTAGCTACAGAGATTACACCTGAAGAAATTGCCAGAAGGCGGGACTTCAGAAAAATCACCACTTTTACCATTGATCCGGTTGATGCCAAAGATTTCGATGATGCCTTGTCTCTTCAAAAGCTGGAAAATGGGAACTGGGAAGTTGGCGTTCACATAGCCGATGTCACTCACTACCTTAAACCCGGCACCATATTAGATGACGAGGCGGTAAGCCGCGCAACCTCGGTTTACCTCGTAGACCGTTGTGTGCCAATGCTTCCAGAAATTCTCAGCAACTTTGCCTGTTCGCTACGTCCGCAAGAAGAAAAATATTGCTTCAGTGCGGTATTTGAAATGGACGACCAGGCACAAATACAAAACCAATGGTTTGGTAAAACCGTTATTTACAGCGACCATCGTTTTTCGTATGAGGAAGTACAAACCATTATTGAAACAGAGGAAGGTCCGTTCAAAGAAGAAATTTTAACGCTGGACAGGTTGGCAAAAATCCTTAGAGCCGAACGAACTTCTAAAGGTTCGATCTTTTTTGATAAAGCCGAAGTTAAGTTTCAACTCGATGATAAAGGTGTTCCAACCGGAGTATATTTTAAAACTCAAAAAGATGCTCATAAGCTCATTGAAGATTTTATGCTACTGGCAAACCGTAAAGTTGCCGAATTTCTTGGTAAAAAAGGCAAAGATGATCAGCCAAAAAACCGGGATAAAAAAGTGAAAAACGAAAAGGGTTCGGATGCTGTTGTATACCGGATCCATGATGTTCCAAAAGATGAAAAGCTTTTTGAATTGAATAATTTTGTAGAGCGGTTTGGTTACTCGGTAGCTGTTGGAAATAAAACCAAAACAGCCCAATCCATCAATAAATTATTGCAGGATGTAAAAAATAAGAAAGAACAAAGCATGATCGAACTGCTCGCTGTTCGTTCAATGCCAAAGGCCATTTATACCACTAAAAACGTAGGTCACTATGGTTTGGGTTTTGATTACTATACGCATTTTACTTCGCCTATTCGACGTTATCCGGATGTAATGGTGCACCGTTTGCTGGAAGCTAAACTTCAACACACACACTACCTGAAAGCTGATGAACTTGAATTACTTTGTAAGCATTCTTCCGAGATGGAAAAACTTGCCTCTGACGCGGAACGGGCATCAGTTAAGTACAAACAAGTAGAATTTTTAGAGAATAAGATCGGCGAAGAGTTCGATGGAGTTATCAGTGGAGTAACAGAGTGGGGCATTTTTGTTGAGATCATTGAAAATAAGTGTGAGGGTCGCGTTAGCATGCGAGACATGAAAGACGATCAATATGTGTTTGATGAGGAAAATTATCGTGTTGTGGGTAGAAGAACTGGCCGGGTGTATACACTGGGTGATAAAGTTAGAATTAGCGTAAAACGCGCCGACTTGATTAAAAAACAACTCGACTTTGAGTTTGTCTCAGGCATTTCTTCTAAACAGGAGCCTGAAATAAGGAATCCGAAGCGCTACAAAAAAAGAAAATAATTCGTGTGATAAAAACTGTACGTGAATAAAGCCAAAAAACACCATCTATACCCGATGGTGTTTTTTGTTAATGCAATTAATGGATCATTAAATTCTGTTTTTCTGGTCGGCCCGATTTTACTCTTGACAAACAGGTATAATTAATTTCCTCGCGCCCTTGTCTATTGTTGTCTTTGGGCTCATTATCCTTTCGTAGAATAGGTTTCCATTACAAAACCTCTGCCCTATCCTTTCTTTGACCTGGAAACAACATAACATTCTTTAAATTTAATATATTTGGTTTGCATAACCCGCGCTTGTACATGCCTGTAAAAGTTATTTATTCCTTAGTCATCCTTCTATTCTGTTTTTTGAAAACTCAGGCACAGTATACCGGCGAAATTTTGCGCGACTTGAAGGATGTGAAAAAAGCTTCTTTTGGCGACTCGGCAACACTATTTAAAATCGGGGAACAAACCCTACACAAAATTAAACAGGGGAAAAAATTAGGCGCGGTTGCGGAAGTGAGCCTGTATTATGGAAACTATTTTTACTACACCCGCAACATTGAGCGTGCCAAAATGTATTTTAGTAAAGCGAGGGATGAAGCCCAGAAATATTCAAATGACCACATTTATACACTGGCAACAATACGTTTAATTTTTATTGAACATGAAACAGGTATAAATAACACTGCGGAGCAGGATCTTTTAAATTTACTTATCGAAACCAAACAGAAGGGTGATTTCGAAAACTCGGCCGAACTGATAAACCTTCTTGGCATCATCAAAGAATCAAAAAACGAATTGCAAGGCGCAGCCGAATTGTATATGGAGGGGTTGGTTTTATCGGAAGCCCACAACCTCACCCATTACCCTTCAGTTTTCAGAAACAATCTTGGCTTGATTAAACTTTACCTGAACCAAATAGATGACGCGCTGCTCGATTTTGAAAAGGGCTTGGAACTAGCAAAAAAAGAAAATGATAAAAACCTGGCGAGCCATATTCAAATAAATATTTGTCTTGTGTTGGTAAAAAAGAATCGGGTTGAAGAGGCTCTAAAAATTTTCAGGGAAGTAATCGCGTACACAAGGGAAAATAATCACCCGCGCGAACTTTCGGCAGCATTCATTAACCTGGGAGCTGAATTCAGTCGTTCAAATAAACCAAAACTTGCCATGGCTTATCTGGATTCCTCCATAGTAATCTTAAAAGGAACAGAGTTGCATAATAATGAACTAACAGAGGCCTACCTGGGAAAAGCAGAAGTTTTAGTTTCCCTTCAAAAGAATAAAGAAGCGAGAGAAAACCTTGAGATTGCTAAACGCTTATTCACAAAGACTCAAAACCTTAACAGCCAGGTCAATTATAATTTCCTACTATTTACAATTGAAAAATCTGAACGAAATTATGAAAAAGCACTCGACTATTATTTAACTTACGAAAACCTCAAAGATAGTATCGAAACTGCTTTAAACGGAAAGTTGTTACAGGAACTGCAACTTAGGTACAATGTTCAGAAAAAAGAAGCCGAACTTGAAAAAGAAAAATCTAAATACCTATTGCTCGAACAAAGGCATCAGGATGAACGGTTTGTAAAGTGGCTCGTAATTGGGATTTCGATCATTGTTCTAATTGTTACTATTGGTGTGGTTTATTTTTTCTACAGCAAAAAGCTCCGCGAGAAGCAAGCCTCTTTTAGTCAACAGTTGATAAAAAATATTGAGGAAGATCGCCTTCGGATTGCAATGGACCTGCATGACGATATTGGTCAGTCGTTGTCCTTTATTAAGTCCAAAATGGCTGTTTCAAAAAATGAATTGGACAAAAGTATTGAGTCCGAACTGTCACGGGTCATTGATCAGACAAGAGAGCTTTCCAAAAACCTGTATCCCTCCTACTTAGAAAAAATTGGTCTTAAGCGTTCTATTGCGCGCCTTCTTGAAAATTTGCAGTCGGGTTCTAATATTGAATGCAGTTTTGATGTTGACGATAATGTTGAACAGTTGCCACTGCAAACCAAAACGCATCTTTATCGTATCATACAGGAATGTACCAACAACACCGTAAAACACGCGAAAGCAAGCGCATTAAAAATTTCCATTTTGGAAAAAAACAATGAGTTTACAATGGTTTATCAAGACAACGGACAGGGGATATCTCCGGGAGAGACGAACGGACTTGGACTTTTATCCATTCAGGAACGCGCAAAAATTATAAACGGTAATGTTAATTTTGAAGACCGAACAAATAAAAGTTTTAAATTAACCTTAAAATTTAACCCGTGAGTCCTTTAAAATCCTTGCTAATTGCTGATGACCATCCGATTTTTAGAAAAGGGCTAATGGATTTGTTACAGGATTCTTTTCCAGGCATAAAAATTACGGAGTGCCGCAACGGAACGGAAGCGATAAATGGAATTTTAAAAAGTGCACCTGAAATAGCCATTCTTGATATCAATATGCCGGGCTCGAATGGGTTGGAGGTTTGCAAGCGCGCAGTAAAAGAGGGATCAAAAACAAAAATCATTATTCTTACCATGTACCAGGAAAAAGAAATGATTAAAAACGCCATGCTTTCAGGCGCGCTAGGTTATATTTTAAAAGATAACGCAGTGGATGAAATAATGGATTGTGTGAAAACGGTTCTACGTGGCGAAAAATATGTTGGTACAGCAATGCAAATGCATGCCAACGAAATTACCTCAACCGATAAGAAAAAACTGATGCTCATTGAAAATATCCGCAGCCTAAGCCAGGCAGAATTAAAAACACTCAAGTTGGTAAGCCAGAATAAAACCTCCAAGGAAATTTCTGAATTGCTTTTCCTTTCAGAGAAAACAATTGAAAATTACCGATCACGGATTTGCCAGAAACTGGAACTGCCTCCGCGTAACAACAGCCTGGTAATTTGGATTAGCGAAAACAAAGGGCTTCTCACTTACATTGATGAGTTTTAACCGCCTATAAAATTGACCTAAACAATAAGAATAATCCTCCTGACAAAATCATGGTTACAGGAAGCGTTAACACCCATGCCATGAATATATTAGTAATTGTTTTTCGCTGTAAGTTTTTCAGTCCCTTTTTTGCAACCATGCTTCCCATAATACCGGAGCTTAACATGTGTGTGGTACTTACCGGAACACCATAGGCGGTAGCTACGCCAATTCCCATAGAGGCAACCAGTTCTGCCGAAGCGCCTTGTGCATAACTCATATGCTGTTTTCCGATTTTTTCACCGATTGTTTTTACAATCCGTTTCCATCCGATCATAGTACCGAGACCAAGTGAAATTGAAATCATAATGATTACCCAGGAAGGAGCATACTCCACCAGTTTTTTTGCATCTTTAATTTCTCCTCTCAGTGTTCTAATTTCTTTAAGCGAAAGCGAGAGGTTTCCTCCGTCAATAATTTTTTCTGTGCCTTTTGTAATTTTTATGATATCCTTCCTTAATTCGAACCGGCTACCAAGGGAAACGTTTTCCGGAATCATCTTGCCGTTAGCCTCAGAACTAAAGTGCTCGGAATGTTTAAATATTTGTTTATAAGTGGCCAATTCCTTTCCGGATAATATTGTAGTATCCGCTTTTCGCATCATTGCCTCGATGTGACTTATATTGGCGTTAATACTTTGTAAATTCACAGTGCTGTCTAGCGAAAAATATGCTGGCATAATGGCTATTAAGATCATCATTACCAGGCCTACTCCTTTCTGTCCATCGTTTTGTCCATGGAAAAAGCTTACTAATCCGCAGGTTGTCCACAATATCATTCGGATCCATATTGGCGGCATTTTCCCGGGAATAGGTTCTTTATAGATAGTATCATTTTTAACAATGCGTTTAAAAACAAACATCATGATGATGGCGGCGGTGAAGCCGGCTAAAGGGGAAATGAGCAGAGCAAGTCCGGTATCCTTCGCTTTATCCCAGTTAACGGCGCTTCCGCCCACGTTACCGGGTAAAAAATAAAACGCTAGACCAATTCCGATAATGGACCCGATTAACGTATGAGAACTTGAAGCCGGTAAACCAAACCACCATGTTCCCAGGTTCCAGATGATGGCAGATAATAGTAGCGCTAAAATCATAGCTATACCGTGGTAAACATTTGAATCTACCAGCACTTCCATAGGCAGTAAATTCACAATACCCATTGCAACGGCAATACCACCGGTCATAACTCCAATAAAATTTAACATACCACTATAAACCACTGCAACGGTAGGTTTCATTGAGTTAGTATAAATAACAGTTGCCACCGCGTTAGCAGTATCATGAAAACCGTTTACGAATTCGAAAGTACATGCCAGAACCAGGCAAACAATTAAAAAAATAATTAAAGACGTTGTCATTGTGTTGTTTTGTGTAAAGGTAAAACGTTGTTCGCTTCGCTATGTTATGTTAATGTTAAGTTGCTATTTTTAAATTCCTAATTCTATTTGCAGAACTCCAAAAAAGTATTTATTGTGGTCTTCCTGCTTGTATAAATTTCTTTCTCGGTTATAAAACACATTTCCCTGAATTTTCACTTTGTGATGATACAGGTACTTGGAAACTCCCAGACCGTATTGTTCATTTTCTCTAACCTGTGCTAATAGATCGTTATGTGGACTTACTAACGAATGCCTGGCCGCAATCTCAAGTCGGTTCTTAAAACAGTAACTTAATTGCGTATTAATACCGTCGCCCGTTACGATTGTTCGTAATTTAGCGTCTGTGCCTATCACAACCGGCGAACCATCAGTATCCCTTCGAATGTATTCGCTGCTCAAAGCAAAGCCCTGGTATTTAAAAACAAAGTCGGCCATGTATACATTATAACTTCGGGTAGCCATTAAATCTTTTCCTAACTGACCTCCCGTACGCACTGCCAGATCATTCAAGTGATATCCACCTGCAATAGAAACTTTAGGTTTTGTTTCTCTAGAACGGTCGTAAAATTGCTGTGCGCCTGAAGAAATAACACGTTGTCGGTTACCTGGCAGCTTCCCTTGCCCAAAGCCAAACTGAAGGTTTCTGACGGGGCGATAAAAAATCATCGCGTCGCGTACAACATTCGGACTCGTATTTTGGATCGATGCGTCTGCATCACTCCAGTCCATATCGCCGCGGGAAAAAGAGAGTTGTAAATAATAGTTCCATTTCTGATTCACTACATGACCCGCAAAACTTAAACGGCATCTCCGAACTCTTGCTTCCCAACTTCCGGGTTCAAGGTGTTCTTCATCCTTCGTATTCATTAAAAAGCGGTTTTGCATCCTAAATCTGATGTTTACAGAATATGAACTATCTGGAGTTGTAAATCCCAGTCCGGATTTATATTGAAAGCGTGGAAAGTCTGAGACACGCTTTTCTTTTAAATGATTTACTTCCTTTTTTAACTCTAATAATTCCTTCAGGATGCTATCCTGAGAAACGGATTGGGAGTTTTGGGCGTACGAGTGTAGTGTAATTAAAACAATAACCGTAAGTAATCGAAAGGGCTTTTTCATGTATTCTAAATATTAACTGAAACCAAAATAACAACCCTTAAATTAGCTCCGTGTGATGCTAATGTTATGAAATTGTTAAGGCGCTAAAACCCTAAGGTTTTTGCATCAATTGTATTTAAAAACTGTAAGGTCGACATGCTATTATTGTAAACATAAAACATTCCGTCTTCATTTATTTTTTGAATATTAATTTCTTTGTGCGTTTCGTGGCATCGGATGTCTAAATATTTATCCCTGGAATAAATGATAAAACTTTCATTCACCTGATTCAGTTCTTCATCCGTTCTCCAACGTCGCCGTTCAAAGTGGGGCTTAAAAGTTCGGGGGTAATCATCAAATAATGCCGGCCCACCATAATTAATAAAATTGTCTCCCCAACAGGCGCCAATTATTAAAATAAGGTTAGTGTCATATTCTTTACAAATAGATCTGAGCGATGATGTGTGTTGCATCACTTTTTCAAAAGGGAACAAACTTAAAGTCATCCAGTTTTTATCTGCAACATACTGTTCAAGTTTTCCCTGAAAAGTAACCATTTTGATGATTGTATAAACCAGTGTTAATGCAAATGCTACTTTCAGCCACTTTTTGTGAAGAGGTGGAAAAAACCATAAAGAAAACATAAATAAAAAAGGTAAAGCCAGAAACATGCGGCTCAGTGAAAAGAAAGGCCAGGTTCCTCCCTCCGAAATTTTCTGAAAGCAGAGCGAACATAATAAGATAAAAACAAAGAGAAGGATCACAAAAAACCAATACCGGTTGTGTCTGTAAAAATAAACAGCCAGTGAAATGATAATTAAAATGGAAAGAAGACTCGTTCCTTCTACCAATAATCCAATATGGGCAAAATGCGTGTCGAGGTGCGATATGGCATTAACAAAATAAGAGGGATGGAATTTATTATCTAAAGTAAAAACCACATGTTCCGGGTGAGAACGGTAAAACTGATTTAATATGAATTCTACTGGTAAGGCAATAAGTAGTCCCAGGAAACTCGCTCGATAGTAACCTTTAGATTTATAATTATGAAAGCCTATATAAGCAAGAAAAGGAATAGAAATCAAAAGCGAATTAGGGTTAACAAGAAAAGCAACCAACGATAAGCTTGTATTTAAAATGATGTATTTCTCCTTCCTTGGGTTAATAAGCGACAAAATATAAAAAGAACAAAAAAATAACCCGGTAATAAAGCCTCTTGGTATAGAAGTAACGATATTATATCCCAAAGGCATACATAACAGTAAAATGAGTAGAAGAATGGCTTTATCAATTTTTCCTATTCGTTTTAAAATAAAGCTGGTAAATACGAATGGAAATAAAAAAAGGAGGTGTGTTGCTAAGGGTACTGCATAATACACTGGAATTTTCATCCAAATGAAAGGAACGGCCACCAACGCTTCAAGGAATGTGTTATAAGCTTGCCCATAAAAGCGCGGTTCATGAAACACACCGTTGGCATAATCTTTTGCTCCTAACCACATTAACACCTGATCATCGTCAATATAACGGATATTAACTGAAAGGTAAATTAAAAGGTGCTCACCTGCCAGAAATACCAGCAAAGTGAAAAAAAGGACGTTTAGAGAATTATTTTCAGCTGATTTTAGCAATCGATTTTTTTAACCCGGTCTGCGTGCCTTCCTCTTTCAAACGCTTCCGATAGAAATACGTCCACGCATTTCTTGGCTTCTTCTAATGAAATATAGCGCGCCGGAAGGGTAAGTATATTTGCATCGTTATGCTGGCGGGCCAAGGCCGCAATTTCAGAATTCCAGCATAAAGCGGCACGAATCCCTTTATGCTTGTTGGCAGACATATTTATTCCATTTCCGCTACCGCACAATAAAATTCCAAAAGTAACTTCATTTGTTAAAATAGCTGTTGCTACCGCATGCGCAGCGTCAGGATAATCGGCTCTGGCTATACTAAAACACCCTTTATCGATTACCGTTAGGTTTTGTTCACCTATATACGATATTAGATCAGATTTTAATTCAAACCCTGCGTGGTCGCTTCCTATTGCAATTTTAATCATTTCAAATGTTTGTTAATAGTTTGTAATCAACGTTAATTAACACTCACAATATCACTAGCTGATAATGAGTTGTTTAAACAGGATGCTAATTAACAAAATTAGTGTGTATAATTAAATTCTGCGTTAATAAGTTTCGGTAATTAAAGAGGCGATTGTTAACAACCGTATCCTTTATTCTAATTTCTGAACCGACAAAAAAATCTTAATAGATTTAATGAGGTGGTTATCCAACTTTACAAACAGATTTTTTTAGTCGGAACACCGTGATTCTTTTTAACCGTGTCTAAATGAGCTGAAATGTTCATTTCTATCTATCTTATTTAACGTCATTGCTTTATATAACATTAATTGGTGTAATATATGTTAATAGACTGTAATTTAGCATTAAAACAAGTAAACAAAATCTTATTTTTACACAGTATTAACACCCTATATACTATAACCATAATTTTAAATTTTAAAAATTCTTTTATTTATAATATATGAATTTAGAAAAAGGATTCCTCGAAAAAAAAATTGATCCATCGCTTGATTTGTTCGCAGAGATTTCCGATCTTAAGAAAACAAAGAACGCCATCATACTTGCCCATTACTATCAAGATGCTGATATACAGGATATTGCAGACTATATTGGAGATAGTTTAGGGCTTGCTCAGCAGGCCGAAAAAACCAAAGCGGACATGATTTTATTTGCGGGTGTTCATTTCATGGCCGAAACCGCTAAAATGTTAAATCCTGATTCAAAAGTTGTGGTTCCGGATTTAAATGCAGGTTGTTCTTTAGCTGATTCTTGTCCCCCAAATGAATTTGCCGCATTTAAAGCTGCACACCCAGATCATGTGGTATTAACCTATATCAATTGTACCGCGGATATCAAAGCGCTCTCAGATGTCATTGTAACGTCTACAAACGCTGTTCAAATTGTAGAGTCCTTCCCGAAGGATCAGAAAATCATTTTTGCCCCCGATAAAAACCTTGGTGCCTATATAAACAAGGTTACAGGGAGAAATATGGTTTTATGGAACGGCGCATGCATGGTTCATGAAATATTTAGCCTGGAAAAACTCATAAAACTGAAAGTTCAACATCCAAAAGCGATTGTTTTGGCCCATCCGGAGTGTGAAGCACCGATTTTAGAACACGCCCATTTTATTGGAAGTACGACGGCTATATTAAATTACAGTAAAAAATCGGATGCCAAAGAATTTATTGTTTTAACAGAAGCTGGTATCATTCATCAAATGCAAAAGTCAAGTCCTTTAAAAACATTTATTCCGGCACCACCAAATAACAGCTGTGCCTGTAATGATTGTCCTTACATGAAATTAAACACGCTTGAGAAAATTTATATTGCATTGAAATACGAGCAACCCGAAATTCTTATGAGTTCGGAACTCATGGAAAAAGCAAAACGGCCCCTTGTAAAAATGCTGGAACTGTCAGCAAAATTTGGCTTGTAAACAAAATGTACTTTTATACTATTTATATTTATAATTTAGAAGATTAATAATTTAATATTCTTGAAAATCAGCCAAAAACATACCCTATTAGTTTTGTTGTGTATTCTCATGCAACGCCTATTTTTTGCGCAGGAAACGAATCCTAACGGCTATAATATTTTCTATTATGAAAATGGAGCAAAATCTTCAGAAGGGAATATGCGAGATGGAAAAGCGGATGGTTATTGGAAAAATTATTATAAAAACGGGAATTTAAAAATTGAAGGAAACAGGAAAAACTTTCAACTTGATAGTGTCTGGAAATTTTATTCTGAAAAGGGGAGAATTACAAAAGCGGTAAATTACCTGGAAGGAAAAAAGAACGGGTATACCTTTAATTACGATACCAGTCAGCGTGTTTCCAGTAAAGAATATTTTGTAAATGATATCAAACAGGGAAATTCGTTTGTTTTTTACCTGTCAGGAAAAACGAAATCGATGATTCCTTATTTGCGTGGTAAACCCGATGGTATAGCCTATGAATATTCTGAGGATTCGGTAATTATTTCCATCATGAAATACCAGGGAGGAATTTTAGCATCCGTTGAACGATTAAACCGAAAGGATGAGGCTGGGAAAAAACAGGGAGTTTGGAAGGATTTTTATGAAGATGGAAAAGTAAAGGAAGAAAAGAAATATAAAGACGATGTTATTGATGGGTATGTTAAGACGTTTGATAAGAAAGGTAACCTGAGCAACACAGAGAAATTTAATAATGGAAAGCAGGTGAAAAATGCCCCAGAGCTGGCTAAACTTGATGTGTATAAAGATTTTTATGAAGATGGTACCATGAAGTATGAGGGTGGGTATATTAATGGTGTTCCGGTGGGTACGCATTACCATTACCGTCAAAAATATATGTGTGATTCCTTACCTGTTGCCAGAGATGATACCAGTGATGTAATGATAAAGAAGTATGTATGTCGAAACCGGGCTGTTCCTGATTCTGCTATTACGTTTTTAGATGGTGTTAAACTAGAATATGGCGCTGTGGATTCAATGAGAAATAAAGTTGGAATATGGACAGAATACCATAATTCCGGTGAATTTAGAGCAAAAGGTTTGTATGGTAATGGCAAAAGAATTGGTGAATGGATATTTTATTACCCTAATAAACAGATTGAACAAAGGGGTAAGTATGATAAAAAAGGCCGCGCACAAGGGGAGTGGAAGTGGTTTTATGAAAACGGTGCTTTAATGCGCGAAGAAATTTATGTGGATAACCTGCGGGAAGGACTAATGACAGAATATACCGAAGATGGAAAAATCATCACCAAGGGTGAATTCATTGAAGATATGCAGGAAGGAATTTGGGTTTACGAAACACCAGAATATAAAGAGATAGGAAAGTACGTGAATGATAAACCGGATAGTTTATGGAAAAGTTATTATATGCCAAAAGAAAAATTACGTTTTGAAGGACGTTTCTTAAATGGCGATGAAGACGGTCAGCATACCTGGTACTATGAAAATGGAAGGCGGATGACTCAGGGTACTTATACGGGTGGTGTAAAACAAAACGATTGGAAATTTTATGATGAAGCGGGTTATAATTACCTCACCATATATTACGAAAATGGTATTGAAGTGAAGTTTCAGGGTGTTAAAGTCACACCAACTTATGAAGAGAGTCTTAGAGATTATTCTTCTATTTATAACAAGAAACCAGATAAAACTATTTTATTAGATAAAGAGAAAAAGAAAGATGAGAAGCAAGGTGAAGAATAATAAACCTGTTTCCAAAGCTGTTAAGCCTTTTAACCATGATTCCGGAAATGATGCTTTACTTGTTTCTGTTCTTGAAAGTTTGCCGGTAGGTGTTATTATTTATACCTTGAAATCGATACTGTACGCTAATTCATCTGCTTTTACTTACCTCAATTTCAACAAAAGTGTAAAGAAAAATTTATCGTCTTTATCTGTTTTTGACTTTTTGTTACCTGAATTTCACGAAAAGGTAAAAGAGAATTATAACTTACTACTTGAGGGAAAAAAACCAAACCGTTTAATTTTTAAATTAAAAAACAGCAAGCAGGATATTTTTAATATCGAGGTTAAATCTGTACCTGTTGTTTTTAAAGGTGAAAAAGCCCTCCAGGCAACATTTATTGAAGTAAGTGATCAAATTAACAAGATTAATGAGCTTGATAAAACAAAGCGTATTTTAGATAGTATTGGTAGTAATTTCAAGGATGTTATATATGAATACGCGCTAGTTCCGCAACCACGGATTAGTTATATAAGCAATTCGTCTCTTGAGGTTTTAGGAGTGTCGTCTAATGATGTTTATAAAGACTCAAATTCAATTTTAGATAACCTGCATCAAAAGCCCACGAAAGGCTTTAAAGAAACAAACTTAAATTATTTCTTAAGTCGTGTGCGCCGAACAAAAGCAAGCAAAGCCGTATTTTATTTACTCAAAAACGAAAAGCTTTGTTTTATTGAAGTAACGGCTACCCCTAAATTCGAGGGACGAAAGTTGGTTAGTATCATTGGTGTAATGAAAGATATTACCCAGGAAATTAACCAGCAATCAGAACTGGAACAAAAATGGATTAACTATAAAAACCTGCTGGATTCATCGCCAATAGGTATATTCATCCATGAAGGAATTTGCATTTACAGTAACAAAACCGCGGCAAAAATTCTGGAAGTAAATGATCCGAAAAAGCTGGTGGGAAAAGATTTGATTGGTTTTTTATTACCAGAGGAACGCGAAAGGGCTAAAATCCGGATGCAGAAGGCATTGCAAGGCGAAGAACAAAACGATGCGCAGTATCAGGCTAAAACCATAAAAGGAAAAATTATCGATATTGAACTTAAAACCGTTCCTTTTATTTATAACGGGAAACCTTGCGTTCAAACCACCATCACGAATCTGTCTTCAGAGAAAGCTTTGTCGCGTGAAAAGCTTAGGGCAGAAATTGCAGAAGAAGCCAATAAAACGCTGACGAGAGAAATAAAATTTCGTCAAAAAATTCAGCATGAATTAATGACGCAAACCCTTAAATACGAGGCAATTTTCAACAGTACGTCCTTATTGATCTGGACAATTGACAAATCACTACGGATTACCTCTTTTAACCACAATTATTATAACTACATTAAATCAAATTTCGGGCACAGCCTTTTAATTGGTCAACATATAACTGAAATTAAAACACGTCCTCAGTCCATTGTTCAACTCGATATCTGGATTAAAAAATATAAAGAGTTTTTTAAGAACAAGAAGGATAATAAGGCTGAATTTTTTGAGATAAAAAATTCAAACCGTCAGGGTGAAACCAGTTATAGGGAAATATATTTACACCCTATTCGCAACGCCGAAGGTAAAATTGTGGAAATTGCGGTGATCGGTCAGGATACTACCGAAAGAAGGCTTTCTGAGCAAAAAGTGTTAGAGCAATCTGCGAAGTTACAAGCTATTTTTGAGAGTGGTAAGCAATTAATCTGGACTGTGGACAGGAATTATTTTTTCACCTCGTTTAATCAGAATTTTTCTGATGCAATGTTTAGCCTTTATAAAGTTAAGCCAACGCTGGAAAATAAAGTTTACAGGCCTCAGAAAACGAAGGCCGGGATTGAATACCATTTATGGTGGCTGAAAAAATATGACGAAGTGTTTAAAAGCGGCAACGGGATTGAATTTACTACTGAGCAACTCGATTCGAACAAGAAAAAAGTTTTCCGTCAAATATTCTTGCATCCCATTATCAGGAACGGAAAAGTTGTGGAAGTTTCCTGTATATCAAACGACGTAACAGAGTTACGGCATCTACAAAACGAATCAATCAACCAGGCTGCGAAACTTACTTCCATTTTTGAAAGTTCTTCCCATTTAATCTGGACGATTGATAAAGATTATAAAGTGACGTCTTTCAATAAGAATTTTGAAAAGTCATTTAAGCTGTATAACAGATCAGTACCGGTATTAAATACACAGCTTCATACTTTAATTCCAAAAAGGCAACAAGCAGAGTATAAATCGTATTGGTATTCTATCTATAAGAAAGTGTTTCAGGGTAATTCTTTAAAACTTGAACGTCAGCAAAAAGAGCCCGATGGAAGCATTAATTACAAAGAAATTTACCTTAACCCGGTAAGGAACGCAAACAAAGAAATTATTGAGATTGCTTGTTTAGCTCACGATATTACGGAGAATAAACGGTTTGAACAGCGTATTATTGACCAATCAGCAAAACTTAAAGCAATTTTTGAAAGTGGCGATCATCTCATATGGACGGTTAATAAAAACCTTGAACTTACCTCCTACAATAAAAATTATTATAGCCTGGTTCGCAATAATTTAATTAAGCGAAAGGCGGAAGGGAAGAAGACTATTTCTGTTATTGATACGATACAGGACAAAGAGAAACGAAAATTCTGGGTAAGTAAATACCGGCTGGTTTTGAAAGGAAAACCCCATGTGTTTGTTCATAAAAGCGTCATTAATAAAATCAGTGTTTATCGGGAGATATATCTTTACCCTATTTTTTTAAATGGAAATGTTGAAGAAGTTTCTGTGATAGCGCAGAACATTACAGAACGAATCGAAAACGAGAATAAGATTTTAGAACAATCCGCAAAATTAAAAGCGATTTTTGAGAGTGGTGACCAGTTAATGTGGACGATCACGAAGGACATGAAACTCACTTCGTTTAATCAAAATTATGCGAATTCCATTTATGATTTTTATGGGTATTATCCTGAATTAGGGAAATCCATGAGGAGTAATAAAACAACGGAATACCATGATATCTGGGATGAAAAATATGAGCAGGCTTTTAAAGGCAAGCAGGTAGAATTTATTTCTGAAAGGACAAAACGCGATGGCACTAAGATTATCCGCCAAATTTTACTTTATCCTATTAAGGACGTAAATAATAAAGTAGTTGAAATTTCTGGAATTGGCTTTGATATTACTGAGAACAAAAGGAATGAAGAAAAAATTACCCAATCCTTAAAGGAAAAGGATATTTTATTGAAAGAAGTCCATCACCGTGTAAAAAACAATATGCAGGTAATATCAAGCATCCTTAATCTCCAATCGTCTTACGTGAAGGATAGTTATGCCCTGAACCTCTTAAAAGAATGTCAGAACCGGATTAAATCCATGGCATTTATTCACGAAAGCCTTTACCAGACAAAGAACTTCGAATCGGTTAATTTCTCTGAGTACGTAACTACCCTTTCAAAAAACCTGGTTCACACGTATTCCATTCACTCCAAAAAAATTAAATTAATTCTCACGCTCGATAATTTGTTCCTGAGCCTTGATGCGTCTATCCCCTGTGGTTTAATCATTAACGAAATTGTTTCAAATTCCTTAAAATATGCATTTCCTGATAATAGAGATGGAATAATCTTTGTAACTTTGAGGGTTGTTAAAAATCAGGTAAAAATTGAAGTTGGTGATAACGGTATCGGGATACCCGAAAGCGTGGATATAAAGAACACTCAAACACTCGGTTTACAGCTTGTAGACACCTTGGTAGAGCAGCTTAACGGAACTTTAATATTAAAGAGAAATAAAGGAACTACTTTTTGTATAGATTTTAAAATATAGATTATGGAAAACAATAACAACATTAATGTTTACATTGTAGAAGATGAAAGCATCGTTGCAAAAGACATTCAGAACAGCCTTAAAAAGTTAGGCTATAATGTTTTGGGTATTAGCAATAATGGCGCTGATGCAATTAAGAACATTGTGGACCTGGAACCTAATATCGTTTTAATGGATATCATGATCAAGGGGAACATGACCGGTATTGATGTTGCCGAAACCATAAAGAAGGAGTATAATATTCCCGTAATATTTTTAACGGCTTATGCCGATGAAAGCACGCTTTCTAAAGCGAAGATCACTGAGCCTTACGGATATATTTTAAAGCCGTTTAAAGAAATTGATTTGCATTCCACAATCGAAATGGCTTTGTATAAGCATAAAAAAGATACAGAGGTTCAAAAAGAACGCGATTTTCTTTACTCGTTGGTGGAAAACAAAGACGACGCCGCTAAAGATATTTTATTTGTTAAATCAAACAGTCGCTTGGTAAAGGTGAATTTGAAGGATATTTACTATGTGGAAGCGTTAAAAGATTACGTCGTATTAAACACACAGTACACGCGTTATACTATTCATTCAACCATGAAGGATATAGAGAAAAAGCTGGACAATGGTGATTTTATCCGCGTACACCGATCTTTTATTGCGCGTATAGATAAAATACAAACTATTGAAAATCAGACAGTTGTGTTGGAAGAAAATAAGAAAGTCATTCCTATTGGCGGATCCTACCGCGATGAATTATTAGCTAAATTAAACATGATTTAAATGTATAAAGGATAGATATTTTATTTTAAATCTTTTCTAGCTTTTTCTACAAGTTCCTTAAGTTGAATTCACAATATGATGTTATAGTAGTTGGTGCTGGGCACGCAGGCTGTGAAGCTGCTGCAGCCGCTGCAAATATGGGTTCGAAAGTATTGTTGCTCACCATGAACATGCAAACCATCGCCCAAATGAGTTGTAATCCGGCTATGGGTGGAATTGCGAAAGGTCAAATAGTTAGGGAAATCGATGCCCTCGGTGGTTATAGTGGTATAGTTTCAGATAAATCTGCTATTCAGTTCCGGATGTTAAATCGCTCAAAGGGCCCAGCGATGTGGAGTCCAAGAACTCAAAATGACAGAATGTTGTTTGCAACTACATGGCGAGAAATGCTGGAGCAAACTCCGAATGTGGATTTCTGGCAGGATATGTGCCGCGAATTAATTGTTTCCAAAGACGGTAAAAGAGTTGAAGGTGTTATTAGCGGAATGGGCTTGGAATTTAAAGCCAAAGCTGTAGTACTAACTAATGGTACATTTTTAAACGGATTGATTCATTTAGGAGAAAAGCAAATTGGCGGAGGCCGCAGTGGTGAATCTGCTTCTTATGGAATTACGGAACAATTAGTAAAATTGGGATTTGAAAATGGCCGCATGAAGACCGGAACACCGCCACGAATTGATGGCCGCACTTTGGATTACTCTAAAATGGAGGAGCAGGAAGGCGATACGGCTATTGATAAATTTTCTTACCTGGACAACACTTCTCCTTTCGTTTCCAGTAACGGATCTCCTGTCAAAAAACAGGTTCCTTGTCATATTACGTATACCAACCAGGATGTGCATGACATATTAAGAACTGGCTTTGAAAAGTCTCCGATGTATTCCGGAAGAATTCAGGGGTTGGGCCCTAGATATTGCCCGAGCATTGAAGATAAGATCACCCGCTTTTTTGAACGGGACCGTCATCAACTATTTGTTGAGCCGGAAGGTTGGGATACAGTAGAAATTTATGTCAACGGATTTTCCACTTCTTTGCCAGTAGATGTACAGCAAAAAGCTTTAAAGTTAATTCCTGGATTTGAGAACGCAAAAATGTTTCGTCCGGGTTACGCGATTGAGTACGATTTTTTCCCACCAACCCAATTGCAGTTAACATTAGAAACCAAATTGGTAGAGGGTTTATATTTTGCGGGACAAATTAACGGAACTACCGGGTATGAAGAAGCGGCTTGCCAGGGACAAATGGCCGGCATTAATGCCCACTTAAAAATTAATGAAAAAGATCCTTTCATCTTGAAAAGGCACGAGGCTTATATCGGTGTTTTAATTGATGATCTTGTAACAAAAGGAACAGATGAGCCTTATCGCATGTTCACCTCCCGTTCAGAATACCGCTTACTTTTAAGACAGGATAATGCTGATGTTCGTTTAACACCTCTCTCCTACTCGATTGGTTTGGCGAATAAGGAAAGAATGGACCGGGTCTCGGATAAGGTAAAAAATTATGAGAATCTGATAAGATACTTTAAAAATACAAGTGCTGACCCTGATGAAATAAATCCTTACATGGAAAGCATAAACTCTGCTCCATTGACTCAAAAGATGCGTTATTTTAATGTTTTGTCCCGTCCGGATGTTAATATTGCTGACTTGTCAAGGCATGCGGGTAATTTGAAAGACATTACTTCTTCCCTGGATGCTGATACAATTATGCAAGCTGAGATATTGATGAAGTACGAAGGATACATTGAACGCGAAAGAGAAAATGCTGAGAAAGTTGCGAAGCTGGATAATTATAAGATTAAACCTGATTTTGATTTCAATGCCGTAAATAGTTTGTCTTTGGAAGCCAGGGATAAATTGACAAAGTTACGTCCGGCAACCATCGGACAGGCCAGTAGAATTTCAGGAATTAACCCAGCCGACATTTCAGTTTTATTAGTGCACTTGGGAAGATAACAGTGTTCCACGTGGAACAATTAACCAGATAAATTATGATAACCATCGATAAGTGTTTAGTATGTGGCTCAAATCAGTTTGAGCCTTTTTTAGTTTGTAAGGATTATACTGTTAGCCAGGAGCAATTCAATATTGTTTCCTGCAAGTCTTGTGGGTTTAAGTTTACCAGCCCTCGCCCTGACAATTCGGTGCTTGGAAATTATTATAAAGCAGAATCATATGTTTCCCATACGGACAGTAAAAAGGGATTCGTTAACAAGCTTTACCATATGGTGCGAAGTTATACTTTAAAGCAAAAGATTAAATTGATTTCCTCCTATGTTTCACGTGGAACGGTCTTGGATTATGGGTGCGGGACTGGCATGTTTTTGTCGGCTTGTAAAAGTGCTGGGTGGGAGGCTTATGGTATGGAGCCTGACGCCGACGCGATGCGAATTGCTTCTGAAAAAAATTTGAGCCTCTTTTGTGATAAAAACACCATGCAACTTCATTTAGCCGAAAGGGAGTTTGACGCCATTACCTTATGGCACGTTTTAGAACACGTGACGGACATGCATGACACCCTCGCGTTTTTTAAGCATAAGCTGAAATCTGACGGCGTGTTAGTTATTGCGGTTCCTAATTACAAATCTTTTGATGCTAACTATTATAAAGAATGTTGGGCAGCATATGACGTTCCCAGACATCTTTATCATTTTGATTTGAAATCTATAACCGCCCTGTTAGACCATAGTGGTTTTCAATTAGTAGAAACCATACCCATGAAGTTTGATAGTGTTTATGTTTCAATGCTAAGCGAGAAATATAAGACAGGAAAGGTTAATCTTGCTCAGGCTTTTAGGATCGGAATGCAATCCAACATGAAGGCTAAAGACTCCAGTTCTTATTCAAGCACGATCTATATCTTCCAACACAAATAGTTCCACGTGGAACAATTTGCTTAGCCCAATTGTTTTTCAGTTGGGCTTTTTCTTTTGTGGTATTTTGCGGTTGTTTTCAACTCTAACGAATTGTTGTATGTGAAATAATTTTGTTTATCCATTAAACATCTTGTCTTATATGCCGTAATTATTTTCTGTTTTTAAGCCAGGCGGTATTTAAGTTCATGTGGTTTTCATTAGTTCTAAATGTCATAAACCAAATATTTATGCTCCAGGTTGCTTCTTCTCCATTATTTGTATTCTATGAATTTCTTTAAGTTAAATTGTATTGCAACCCAACGAGGTTTTTATATTGGTAAGAATTCGGTAAAGATGAGCCTAAAGTATTACATTAGCCACCGCTTTATATTATAATTGTAACCCGGTAAATGCCAGGAAAGGACTTAATTATTTTTCAACTTAGGATCAATCGGTTACTCATTTATAATTTGTACTGAAATATCTTTTTTGATGTATATTATGATTTTAGCTTAAGAACTCTGGACGTGTTTTCTTTTCTTATTTTTTATTTATACAACTTCACACATGAACTATTTTTGTTCCACGTGAAACAAGTTTCTATTCATTAAGGCCAAAGAAAAAGGCCTCCCAATTTGGAAAGGCTTTATTTGGTCATGAAAGTGGATTGTGTTATTTAATTTGACTCAGGAATAATTTGTCAAATAGTTTGTTGGGCGCTTACAAACAACAAAAGTTTGGATCTCCTCCATACAATCTGGTTAGGACTATTGAGTTGATTTATTTAGCTTAATGACCGCACTATTAATAAATTGCTTCAACTCCATTCTTAAACAACCACTAATCCTTCAACCGCAAATACCAGGCACCTTTCTTCTCCAAATTTCCTCCCATTGGAAGATATACGATTTTATCTGATTATTGATTTCCATATTCTAATTGAGTTAAACGAGCTAATTCAAAAAACATTAACCTAAAACTGAAATTTTGCCTCTGTAATTGAACCTCTTTGAGGCCCCAAAAGAACCATAACCCGTATTGTTCACTAAAACATCAATTTGGGTTTCTTTCTCTAAATTTTGTATACCCTGAACCGTTGATTCATCATTAGTGATATCCATTTTTAAAAGGCGTAACCATGGTCTTTTATCTGATTCATTTTACCTAGCACTATGTGACTAGCCTTAACTTCATCTCCATCCCTTGTGCATTAGTAGGTTCAAATTTATGTGATCATATCCCATAACAATTCAAAAGATTCTTTAATGATCTTGTTTTGTTTGACCTTTGAAAACTCTCCGGCTAGCAGGTATTGAGTGACCCCGGAAATATGACTGGTAATAAGTGTTTGGAGGAGGTCAGCCGGTAAATGTTTTAGGTTAGCTGTTTTAATTCCTTCATGTATGAAATCCAATAAGATCGCTGCCTGGCTATTCATATCCTCTGGTGAAATTAAGGAATGAAGAGGCGAACTGGAAAACTGCTGGATAAAGGCAGATTCCGCTTTGTTTTCCACCGACCATTCAATCGTATTTGTATAAATTGATCTGAAAACCATTTCTAACGAATCTTCCTTGCTAACTTTCGGTTGAACATAAGTTGATAATTGGCCCTGGGTATGTTTATACAGCGCCAGGATCAATTCTTCCTTGGTATTGTAATAATGAAACAGGGTGCCGTTGGCCACGCCTGCTTCTTTGGCGATTTTACTGGTAGGCGTGGCATGGAAGCCAAATCCCACAAATAATTTAAGCGCTGATTTTAATATTACTTCTATTTTATCCATTTTATAGACTGATTAGTCAGTCGATAAAAATAATCATTCTTCCAGAGAATACAATTTAATTTATGGTAACAACTAGTCGTTGCTTCTGGCTTGGCTTTGGGTTACAATCTTTTTCCGAATGAGGCAGGCAAAAGTTTCCACGACTCCCTAACGCAAAAATAATCCCTAAGAATCGTTATTAAAACGAGCTTTTATCATTATATGATAGCTTCTCACAATTAGAATAGCAATAGCTGTTGTCAAAACCTTTAAAACATTATCAGGTGAATGTATTTTGCCATTTACATGTAAATAAAAGACATAAAAAGCAAAAGCAATAAAACCAATAACCAATAGAGTAATTAATATTGTTTGAAAAATGTTTCCTATTGTTGAAGCTGGTCTTTTACTTGGTCTATTTTTCTTCATCATAATTATTTTAATTAGTTAACTCTCTATTATAAGAACACACTGTTTTTGTTTTTTACAAAAGTATTTCCTGCATCGGCCTCAAATCCCTTATCGTTACAACTTTTCCTGTCCAACTGATATCCAAATTAATTCTTCAAAAAATAAAAAGCCGTTCACTTACCACATTATCTTACCATTAAATAATGAGAAATTTGAATCTGATGATTTTCTCTACATATAAATAGTGAGAACTTCATTTTTTACAAAAAGTATTTTAAAAATAAATGTATAAGCCGCAGAGCCAGCGTAGTTAGACTAACAAAAATTCATCTTCAATTATCTTCAATTAACCAACATTTTTAGTAAATTCAGCCCATCTAAAACAAAACGCTTTATGGAATTCAGAATTGAAACAGACACGATGGGCGAGGTAAAAGTACCTGCTGATGTTTATTGGGGTGCACAAACTGAGCGTTCCCGTAATAATTTTAAAATTGGACCCGAGGCAAGCATGCCAAAGGAAATTATATATGCATTTGGATATTTGAAAAAAGCGGCAGCTTTAGCTAACTGCGAGTTAGGCGTATTATCGAAAGAAAAAGCCGACTTAATTGCCAAAGCTTGTGATGAGATACTGGCAAAAAAACTGGATGATCAGTTTCCTTTAGTGATCTGGCAAACAGGTTCCGGTACTCAAAGTAACATGAACGCCAATGAAGTGATTGCATACCGCGCGCACGTGATGAACGGTGGTAAATTAACTGATGAACCAAAAGTTTTACACCCAAACGATGATGTGAACAAATCACAATCATCCAACGATACGTACCCAACAGCCATGCATATTGCGGCATACAAACAGGTGGTGGAGATTACCATCCCGGGCATGGAAAAACTGCGTGATTCTTTGGATAAAAAAGCGAAGGCCTTTGACAAAATCATTAAAACAGGTCGTACGCATTTCATGGACGCGACCCCATTATCATTAGGACAGGAATTCAGCGGATACGTGCAGCAAATTAACATGAGCATCCGTGCTTTGAAAAACGCATTAGAAGCTGTGAAAGAACTGGCCTTAGGCGGAACAGCCGTTGGAACAGGATTAAACACCCCAAAAGGATACGATGTGCTGGTGGCAAAAAAAATTGCCGAATTAACAGGATTACCATTTGTAACTGCGCCAAACAAGTTTGAAGCATTAGCGGCCCATGATGCTATGATTGAGTTAAGCGGAGCACTGAAACGTTCAGCCGTTGCTTTGTTTAAAATTGCTAATGATATTCGGATGTTATCGTCCGGACCTCGTTGCGGAATAGGGGAGATCATAATTCCGGATAATGAACCTGGATCATCTATCATGCCCGGGAAAGTGAATCCAACACAGCCTGAAGCTTTAACCATGGTTTGCGCGCAGGTGATTGGAAATGATGTGGCGGCTACAGTTGGCGGATTGAATGGACATTTTGAACTGAACGTATTTAAACCATTGATCGCTTCTAACGTATTACAGTCCGCGCGTTTAATCGGCGATGCCTGTGTATCTTTCACCGAGAAATGCAGTGATGGCATTGAACCAAATCTACCAGAATTAAAGAAACACCTTGAAAACTCACTGATGTTGGTTACGGCATTAAACACTCACATCGGTTATGAAAAAGCCGCGAAAATTGCGAAAACAGCACACAAGGGAAATAAAACCCTGCGTGAAGCAGCAATCGAATTAGGCTACGTAACAAATGATCAATTCGATCAATGGGTAAGGCCTGAAGACATGATTGGGAGTTTGAAATAAACTTTGTAAATTTAACAGAAATCCTGGTCAGCGTTATGTCTGGTCGGGATTTCGTATTTAATAAACTATCTTTACAGCAATATCATGTGGTGGAACGGTAAGTTTTGGGGCGAATTAAAACAAAAACAGGCGAATCTTAATACAAATGTATTTTTCTCGGGTTTGCGCGGGTCTTCTTTTGCCTTTTTAATTAATGACCTGTTTCAAAACACATCTTCAAACTACTTTATTGTTTGTAACGATAAAGAGAAGGCTGCCTATCTATTAAACGATCTTCAATCGCTTTTACCCGAAAAGCACATACATTATTTTCCCGAAAGCTATAAGGTCCCTTATAAAGAAGAAAAAACAAGCAACGCTTCTGTGCAGGAACGCGCCGAAACACTCAGCAACCTGAGCAAGGATAATTACTCAGGCATCGTGGTTACCTACGCTTCAGCCCTGGCCGAAAAAGTAGCATCAAAAAAGAGTTTAAGCAAAAACACCCTGGTAATAAAAAAAGGCGAGAAGCTGAGCATTGATTTTATTCAAGAGTTCCTGTCCAGCTACGACTTCGAGCTTTGCGATTTTGTCTCAGAACCGGGCCAATATGCAATTCGAGGCGGCATTGTGGATATTTATTCATTTGCGCATGAATTGCCTTACAGGATAGAGTTATTTGGAAACGATGTGGATGCCATTAAAACCTTTGATCCCGCTTCCCAATTATCAAATCACAATTACGATTTTGTGACAGTGATTCCGGATATTCAGTCAAGTCAGGTAATTGAAGTAAGGCAATCTATTTTTGACTATCTGGCTCACGACACAATCCTTTGTTTTGATGACGTGGTGTTTTCCAAAGATACAATTCAGAAACAGTTTGAAAAAACAGAAAAAGCCCATTCGGTAGCGGCAGGGACCATTGAACGTTTGCCGCCGCATGAATTGTATATTCAGGGAGGTGATTTTTTAGCGCTCATCAAACCGTTTAGAATTATTGAATACGGCTTGCAAAATCATTTGTCACAACAAGAGGTTAATTTCAATCAAAGCGGCCAGCCACAGTTCCATAAAAATTTTGATATGTTGATTAATGACCTGAAAGCTAATAAAGCCAAGGGGTACAAAAATTATTTAACAACAGATAATACCAAGCAGGCTGAACGGCTGCATACTATCTTCAATGACTTGTTATCTAAAGAACATCGAACGGCTGATAGTTTAATTGAACATGTGAATATTAATATTCACGAAGGGTTCATCGATCATGATTTGAAGATTGCGTGTTACACCGACCATCAGGTATTTGAACGCTACCATCGGTTTCACTTAAAAGAAACAAAATACAAAACTGCGGAATCACTCACTTTAAAAGAAATTTTGTCGCTTAACCCTGGTGATTTTGTTACACACATTGATCATGGTATAGGAAGATTTGGCGGACTGGTGAAATTAAATGTCAATGGCAAAGAGCAGGAGGCCGTGAAGTTGGTTTACAAAGACAACGACTTCTTGTACGTAAGTATTCACAGTCTGCACCGCATCAGTAAATACACAGGAAAGGAAGGAAATGTACCACGTATTGATAAAATCGGATCAACAACCTGGAGTACTTTAAAACAAAAGACGAAACGTAACGTTAAGGAAGTTGCCTATGACCTGATCAAGCTTTACGCCAAACGCAAGGCTCAGCCGGGACATCGTTATCCGCAGGACAATTACCTGCAACATGAACTTGAGGCATCCTTTATTTATGAAGATACACCGGATCAAATTAAAGTAACCGCTGATGTAAAAAAAGATATGGAAAAACCCCATCCCATGGACCGATTGGTGTGTGGCGATGTTGGCTTCGGCAAAACAGAGATTGCTATACGAGCGGCATTTAAGGCAGTGTGTGACAGTAAACAGGTGGCTGTTTTGGTTCCCACTACAATTCTGGCTTATCAGCATTATAAAACATTTAAGGAGCGGTTGAAAGACTTGCCTTGCAATGTTAATTACATCAACCGTTTCCGGAGTACAAAGGAAGTAAAAGAAATTCTGACCCAAACCAATGAGGGGAAAATAGACATTCTTATCGGCACCCATAAAATTGTGGGGAAGGATGTTAAATTCAAAGATCTGGGTTTGCTGATTGTTGATGAGGAGCAGAAGTTTGGTGTTGGAATCAAAGATAAACTGAAAACATTTAAAACGACGGTAGATACATTGACCCTAACAGCAACACCGATTCCGAGAACCCTGCAATTTAGTTTGATGGGCGCGCGTGATTTATCGGTTATTTCTACACCTCCAGCTAACCGATATCCCGTTCAAACTGAACTTATTTCTTTTAGCGAGGAAGCTATCAGAGACGCTATTTCCTATGAACTGGGCCGTGGCGGACAGGTTTACTTTGTGCACAACAAAGTGCAAACCATCCAGGAAGTGGCAGGCATTATTCAACGGCTTGTTCCTGAGGCGCGCGTTGCCGTTGGCCATGGGCAAATGGATGGTGATAAGCTGGAAGATGTGATGTTTAGTTTTATTGAAGGGGAGTTTGATGTTTTAGTTGCAACTACAATAATCGAATCTGGTTTGGATATTAGTAACGCCAACACCATTATCATCAATGATTCTCAAAATTTTGGTTTAAGCGATTTGCATCAGATGCGGGGCAGGGTAGGGCGCAGCAACAAAAAAGCGTTTTGTTATTTGCTGACACCGCCATTTATTAACCTCACAACCGAAGCAAGGAAGCGTTTAAAAGCTATTGTTGAGTTTAGTGATTTGGGAAGTGGTTTTCAAATTGCGATGCGCGACCTTGATATTCGTGGCGCGGGGAACTTATTAGGTGGTGAACAAAGTGGTTTCATCAACGATATGGGTTTCGATACCTATATGAAAATTTTAAATGAAGCTATTGAGGAGCTTAAACAGGAGGATTGGTATAGAGAAGCCGTGGATAACGGAGAAGGCGCCGGAACAGATAAATCTGTGTTCTCCCGCCAGTTTGTGAAAGAAACAGTAGTTGATACTGATTTACAGTTGTTGATTCCCGATACCTACGTAAGTAACCTTACGGAACGTTTATTGCTCTACCGCGAACTGGACAATATTTCAAAGAAGGAAGACCTGGTGGTGTTTGAATCGAAGTTGAGAGATCGGTTTGGGCCTTTGCCTATCGAAGTTTCCGAACTGATAAACGTTGTGCGGATGCGTTGGGCAGCCATGAAGTTAGGATTTGAGAAAATAACCTTGAAAAACAATAAGATGCTTTCTTATTTTTTAAGCAAACAGGATAGCGAATATTTCAACTCAGCCATGTTTAAAGCCGTGTTAGCTTTTGCACAAAAAACGCCAAAGCAAACCGCTCTTAAGGAACAAAATAGCAAGCTTTGGTTAACTATTGAAAACATTAAAAGTGTGGACGAAGCGATTGTGGTTTTGGATAAAATTAATGCCCTGGTATCGCCCGGCACCACAGAATAGCCTTGCAACCGTTCGAATTTCTTTTTAAAAACCATAGATAGTGCCATAAAAAAACCCGCCTCGAATAAACGAAGCGGGTTTTTTAGTTATTGATAATAATTATTCTACAATCATTTTCTTAGTAGATACATTACCATCTACGTTTAAAGAGTAGTAATATACACCAGATGCCAAAGTGTTTAAGTTCACTGTGTGAGTTCCAGCAGTAGTTCCAACGTTTTCAGTTGAAATAACTCGGCCCATTACGTCAGTAACTGTAAATACAGCAGATTTAACGTCTTTTGCTAATTCAAATTTCACAGAAGATGATTTAGAAAATGGATTTGGAGAGTTTTGACCTAATGCAAATCCTTTGTTCTCTAATTCGCTAACCTTCGTTACAGTATTTGTGAAGTGAATAGAGAAATCAATCCAGTATCCTAAATAGAAAGCAGCTCTTCCGGCAGTTGCAAAAGCACCAGCCTCTTGAAGGTAACGGCCTTTCTTAAGAATGTAGTTAGAACCGTTTTTACCTGTACCGAAATCATCGTATCCATCGCTAACGTCAGCAATTGAGTTTAAAGCAGGAACATCTTGTGCGAATTCAACAGCTGCCCAACCACTAACTGTACCTGGAGCAGGAGAAGAAGGTGACGCATAAGAAATATCTCCGTTTGCATGAGTTCCACCAGCATTAAAAGAGTAACCGCAAGAAACGATATTTCCAGCAGGAATCAATTGACCTAGTGTGCCGTTTACAGCAATTGGTAAATAATCTGAAACATCAGCCATGTAAGTTGAATCTGCTTTAGTTAACACATGCTTAAACGTTTTTCTGTTAGTTAAAGGAGCAGAATAACGGATTTTATCGCCATTTCCAAGTGACGTTGTGAATTTAGGAACTGCCCAGTAACCCATTGCGTTTAGGTTTGGAGAAGCTGTTGAATATGCATATCTAGCGAATACTGCTGTATTTGCTGTATCTCCCCAAACAACTTCAACGATTAAAGTATCATCTACAGTATGACCTCTGCGTTGGTAAACACCACCAATCCAAACAGTATCCAAAAAGTAAGAATCAGTTGGAGTTAATAATGGTTGAAAGTTAACCTGATCAAAAATGATTGATTTAGGATCAAAAGTTACACCATAATTGTGGCCATCAATAATTGAAGCGGTAGAAAAAGAAGATTTTACAGTTGTGTCAACAAAAATTGGATCAACATAAATACCATAATCATCACCTGTTCCTCCTACTGTTTTACCATGAGCCGTAGGAAGGGCATAACTTGGATCGAAACGGCCAGAAAAGTTAGCCGTAGTTACTTTTTTATTTTTAACCGGAGCTCTTTCTGCAGACTTTCCTACATAAGTTTGTTTTTGAACACCTAATACTGCTTGTTGCATAAAGCTTTGTTGAGCAATAGCACACGCAGAAAGCATCACTGCGCTGATTGATAAGTAGATTTTTTTCATTTTATACTGTTTTAGTAAATTAAGTTTAGACAAATATAACAATCGGATTATAAAAACAAACTATGTAATTCACATTTTAACAGTGTTAATGCTTGGTAAACCATCAAAGCCCGCCGTTTCTGAAAAAAAATAGTAAGATTTATATAATATTTCTTTTCCTTTACAATCTTTTATCTTTGGTAAATGTTAAAAAACACGTCTCATTCAATCATTAAATTTAGTGAAGTGGATTCCTTGCACGTGGTATGGCACGGCCACTATGTGAGGTATTTTGAAGACGGCCGCGAGGCCTTCGGAAAGCAATTCGGGTTGGGTTATCTGGATGTATACGCACACGGACTTGCGGTTCCATTGGTTGATTTGCAGGTAAGTTTTAAACGAATCCTGGAATATGGCGATACAGCAATCATTGAAACAACTTTTATAGACTCACCGGCAGCAAAGCTGATGTTTAATTACCATATTTTAAGTGAGAAACATGGGTATGTTGCCTGCACGGGGAAAACCACACAGGTATTTATGAATCCTCATAAGAAAGAGTTATTTATTACGATGCCCCCTTTTATGGAAGACTGGAAAACGAAGTGGTTAAAAAACAAATAAAACACCTCTTGTGTTTTGTTAACACGATTTTAAACCACACTCTGTCTTTATTAATTATTTTTAGCCCATGAAAAACTGGATTTTATTGATAATTTGCCCGTTGTTAGGATACTCTCAAACGTTTAAGTCTGTCAAAGACACCACTCTGCTCAAACAAAAAATTGAACACATGAGCAAAACGACGTCATCTATAGAATCCGATTTTATTCAGGAAAAAAATTTAAGCATGCTATCTGAAAAAGTGACCAGTAAAGGGCACTTTATATTTAAAAAGGATAATCTTCTGCGGTGGGAATACAGCTCCCCCTCTAAATACCTTATTGTCATCAATAAAGATAAAGTACTCATTAAGGACGAGAAGAAAACAACCCGCTATGATATGAATAGCAATAAGGTGTTTAAAGAAATTAACGACATCATGTTGTCGTGTGTTCAGGGCACCATTTTCAAATCCCAAAAGTTTAAAACACATTATTTTGAAAATGAAAAATTTTTCAAATTAGAGCTGATCCCGCAGGTAAAGACAATGAAAGAAACCTTTAAAAAAATTAACCTCTATTTTGATAAAAACGTAACTTCGGTTGCTAAAATGGAAATGATAGAAAACAACGACGACCTAACGTCTCTGGATTTCTCTAATAAAAAATTAAATGCTGCGGTCTCCGAAACTATATTTACTGTTAAGTAGCCTCGTTTTTTTATCGTGCCGATTTTCTAATTACCAAATTAAATCGCCTTCTTCTCATAAAGAGACCGTCACTTCAAATCAAATTCATCCGGTTATTCATCCCGCAGGAACCGCTACTAAATACAAAGCTTCAATCGATGTAGTAAATAAACACTTCAGCGGTTTAATCGTTGTAAAAAAAACCGACTCGGTAACTACCCATGTTGTTTTCATAACCGAACTCGGCATGAAAATGTTTGATTTGGAAAAAAAGGACACTGCTATTCAAATGGCGTATGTTTTTGAGCCTATGAATAAGCCAGCCCTGGTAAATGCCTTAAAAACGAATTTCACACATATTTTTTTGCTGGATGTTTTCGATAAGACTTTGGAAAGCGGGAACACAAAGAATAATGAGCGAGTGCTTGCCTTCAAAAACGAAAAAGAACACCGTTTTTTTGTGATGGGGGACAGTGCCGGTGTTCTTAACAGGCAGGCTTTGTTTCACAAGCGCAAAAAGACTGCTCTCATAAATTATCAATTTGATTTCTCGGCCAGAACCTACTCTAAAATTAAATCCGTTCAATATGGTTTGCCGAAAATTAAAATTGAACTAAACACTATAAATTGATAATTGAACAACACATGAATCAAACCTTTTTATTAAACGACTTTTATGAAGTGATTGCTTCTCAAAACGAAGAGAACCGCATAACAGCAAGCATTCGTCTCAACGCCAGCCATAATGTTTTCAATGGCCATTTCGAGCAGATGCCTGTAGTGCCTGGCGTTTACCAAACCCAGATAATAAAAGAGTTGTTGCAACAGTTGCTTGATGTTAATTTAACATTGACTCATGGCGACAATATCAAATTCACTTCGATGATCATCCCAACACAACACCCAGAACTAAGCATAGAGATTGCCTATAAAGAAACCGAATCAGGGTACACGGCCGAAGCACGGTTGTTTAGAGAAGAACTCACATTTACGAAATTTAAAGGGACATTCAAATTAATTTAATCCATGGGAGCCAACGCCTTATTACAGAAACAAAACGATAAGACCGTATTTAAAATCGTACTCCTTGTTACCGTTTTAATTTGCATAGTCGTCGTTGTTTTAAATCAAAAACTCATTCCTGTTCCACAGGTTTTTCCTTCCTTTATATACAAATTACCAGCTCTAAACGCGTGTATTAATGGAACCTGCACCATCCTTCTATTGGCCTCATTATGGGCTATTAAGAGAAAGAATATTTCGCTTCACAAAAAATTAAATCTAACTGCGTTTTTCCTCTCCGGGTTGTTTTTGATTTCTTATGTCACCGCACATTATTTCATCCCCGATACAAAATTCGGCGATATTAATCACGACCATATTCTGCAGACTGACGAACTTTTATTGGTGAAGGGCGTCAGGCCATACTACTTGGTACTTTTGTTAAGCCACATTTTATTGGCAGTAGTTGTTTTGCCGTTGATTCTATTATCATTTTATTTTGCGTTAAAAGACGATAGGGTTAAGCACAGAAAGATTACCCGGTTTAGTTATCCGGTTTGGTTATATGTTACAATCTCGGGTGTTGTTGTGTATCTTTTAATCTCACCTTACTACAATTATTGATACATATAATGCGTGCCGGTTATTTTCAGGGGCTTTTCGTATATTTGTCATTAGATTATGGCACTTAGGCAAACACAAAATTTAAAACTTCTCCAAAAGTTATCTCCACAACAAATTCAGTTAATGAAGTTGTTGCAATTGCCTACGGTTGCCCTTGAACAACGGATCAAGGAAGAACTGGAACTCAATCCTGCCCTCGAAGAAGAAAGTGCGGAAGTTGAAAGTGACGACATTGAAAACGAGTTTGAGGAAGACAACTCAGAATCGGATGACGTGAATGACTTTGAAGAGAAAGAAGTTGACAAGATTGATGATGGTTATGAGTTAGAAGATTACATGGATGCCGGTGATCTTGATGCTTACAAATATGAGATTTCTAACCGCAGCGCAGACGACGAGGTGTTTCAATCTGTTGTTGTAGAAGGCCCGGATTTCCATTCACAATTGGAAGAACAATTGGGCTTACGTGATTTAACGGAAAAACAATATTCCATTGGCTTATACCTTATCGGGTGCATTGATGAGGATGGATACATCAGGAGGGATTTGGATTTGATTGTTGACGATCTGGCATTTTCGCAGAATATGACAACCACAAAGACCGAACTGGAAGAGGTGTTGCAGACGATTCAAGAGTTTGATCCGGCGGGGGTAGGAGCCAGGACGTTACAGGAATGCCTCCTTATCCAACTTGAAAGAAAGCCTGTAAAGGCGAAGGAAACTCATTTAGCGATCGAAGTCGTAAGAACAATGATGGATGAGTTCTCTAAAAAGCATTATGATAAAATCATTCGAAGGTTAAACATCGAAGATGAAGACCTGAAAGATATAATTGCCGAAATCACGCATCTGAATCCCCGCCCTGGAAACTCCGAAGGCGATAATAAAGGGCAAATGTCAGAGGTGGTTCCCGATTTCAACATCAGTGTTAACGATGGCGTTGCCGAATTAAGCATCAACCAGAGAAACCTTCCTGAGCTTAAAATCAGCAGCGAGTATATTGAAATGCTGAAAGAGTATTCCCGTGCAAAAGAAAAATCCATTAAAGAAGCGGGCTCGTTCATAAAAGGAAAAATTGAATCGGCGCAATGGTTTATCGAAGCCTTGCAACAGCGTCATCAAACCATGTTGGTTTCAATGCATGCGATTATGGAATACCAGCAGGAGTATTTTGCAAGCGGTGACGAATCCAAACTAAAGCCAATGATATTGAAGGATATCGCCGACAAAGTAGGCCTGGATATTTCTACCGTATCCCGCGTAGCCAACAGTAAATACGTTCAAACGCCTTATGGAACGTTTTTACTAAAATCGTTTTTCTCTGAATCACTCAGCACAGATGGAGGCGAGGAGGTGAGTACAAGGGAAGTAAAGAAAATCCTTCAGGAATGTATTTCGAATGAGGACAAACGCAAGCCATTAACGGATGATGCCTTGTGTGAGATCCTGAAAGAAAAAAAATACAACATAGCCCGTCGCACCGTTGCAAAATACAGGGAGCAACTTGACATTCCTGTTGCCCGCATGCGAAAGGAAATTTAGCTTTTCAGACAGCCCATGCGTGATTTCCCGATTTAGAAATGCAGTTATGATTGCAGAGAATTTTCAGTTGCAATTCTTATATTTCCGCCCAATAACGTATCTTTGCAGACTTATTTAACCCACATGAAGAACATTCGCAATTTTTGCATTATTGCCCATATCGATCACGGTAAATCCACCTTGGCAGACAGGCTTTTGGAGTATACGAAAACCATTACCAGCCGCGAAATGGAGGCACAGGTGCTTGATGATATGGATTTGGAAAAGGAACGGGGCATTACCATTAAAAGCCACGCGATCCAAATGGATTATAATTACAAGGGTGAACAATATGTACTTAATTTAATTGATACTCCCGGGCATGTTGATTTTAGTTATGAAGTTTCACGTTCGATAGCTGCCTGCGAAGGGGCGTTATTGATTGTAGACGCGGCGCAGGGAATTCAGGCTCAAACCATTTCTAACCTGTATTTGGCATTGGAGCATGATTTAACCATCATTCCCATTCTAAATAAAATGGATCTGCCTAGCGCTGAACCTGAAATGGTAACGGATCAGATTGTAGATTTAATCGGATGCGACCGGGGAGATGTAATTCCTGCGAGTGGGAAAACCGGGATGGGAATTGAAGAAATTCTCGCAGCAATTATTGAGCGCGTGAAGGCTCCGGTAGGTGATCCTGAAGCGCCTTTACAGGCACTTATCTTTGATAGCGTGTTCAATAGTTTCAGGGGCATCATTGCCTACTACAAAATATTAAACGGTAAAATAAAGAAGGGGGATAAAGTTAAATTCTTCAATACCGGATCTGTTTACAACGCAGATGAGATAGGGGTTTTGAAATTAAAACCAGAACCGCGAAACACAATGGGTACCGGCGACGTAGGGTATATCATTTCCGGAATTAAAGAAGCTAAAGAGGTAAAGGTTGGCGATACAATTACTCATTTCGACAGGCCATGCGCTGAAGCGATTCATGGTTTTGAAGAAGTGAAGCCGATGGTTTTTGCGGGGATTTATCCGGTAGATACGGAAGATTTTGAAGAGCTACGATACAGTATGGAGAAACTGCAATTGAACGATGCCTCTCTTACCTGGGAGCCGGAATCTTCACTTGCATTAGGATTTGGCTTTCGTTGCGGGTTTTTAGGGATGCTCCACATGGAAATTGTTCAGGAGCGCCTCGAGCGTGAATTTAAAATGACTGTTATTACAACGGTTCCTAACGTTTCCTATATTGCCTACCAAACCAACGGCGATGTTGTTAAAGTTAACAATCCAAGTGATTTGCCTGATCCGGCTCGGATAAACTACATTGAGGAACCTTACATCAAGGCAAATATCATTACAAAGTCTGATTTCATTGGGCCGGTTATGAGTTTGTGTATTGAGAAGCGCGGCACGATTGTTACCCAAAATTATCTAACAGCCGACAGGGTGGAGTTGGTATTTGAGATGCCATTAGGCGAGGTAGTTTTTGATTTTTTCGATCGTTTAAAATCTATTTCAAAAGGATATGCCTCTTTCGATTATCATCCAATTGGAATGCGCGAATCAGATCTCGTGAAACTTGATATTTTATTGAAAGGTGAACCCGTGGATGCTTTATCCTGTTTGATTCACCGAAGCAATTCGTACCACTTTGGTAAGAAAATCTGCGAGAAGCTTAAAGAACTGATTCCTAAACAGCAGTTTGAAATCCCTATCCAGGCTGCAATTGGAGCAAAGATTATTTCCCGGGAAACCATTAGCGCTATGCGTAAAGACGTAACCGCTAAGTGTTATGGTGGAGATATCAGCCGTAAACGAAAGCTTTTAGAGAAACAAAAAGAAGGAAAGAAGCGTATGAAGTCGGTTGGAAATGTTGAAATCCCGCAAAGTGCATTTATGGCCGTTCTTAAGCTGAATGACTAGTTGATTCAGTAGCTGAATCATTTTCGCGGAAGGACGCAGGCCAGAGGAAGAGGCATTGGAAAAAGATAAAGAACGTGACTCCTGCTTGTGTTTCTAGGGTATCTTCTGTAAGAAAGGATAAAATCGCAATGATAAAAAATGGCCAGTAAAGGAAATGGATTTTTTTCCTCAACAAAATGGCTGGATAAAACAGGTAGAAGAGGAAAATGGCCGCGCCAATTATACCAAAGGCAACCGTTATTGCCAGGTATTGATTATGACATCGCAGGCGCCACACGGCATCTAATTTTGAATTCGTTCGTACATACATCTCATTAAAGGCGTCTTGAACATCTCCCGTGCCCACACCAAACACAGGGTGGTCATGTATGATATAAGAAGCAATTTTCCAGAATTCGAGCCGCATCATCAGCGTGTGGCCAGAAGGGTTTTCACCGCGTTTATATTTTGTGTATTCCCACACCAGCCCTCGCCAGCGCGACAAAAGGCCTTTATTTATACTGTATTTATAATTCGAAGTGCCATTCTGGATCGCGGTTACGTCTTCGTCCGACAAAGAAGCAACGCCTGCTGAATCTTTGGTGAGCCCCTTACTGGCGAGGTATCGAAGCGATGTAAATTTTATCTCATTTCCTTTTCGGTCAAATTCATCAAACTTAATTTTGCTCCTTTGGTTCCAGGTGTTTTCGAGTTCATATACATTGATGTTTATAAAAACAAGGTTTCCGTTTTCGGCAATTTTGGATAGGGTATCATGAAAGAGAATTCGTCCACTTTTTGATGTCTTCAACAACTTATTTGCGCCACTTGAAATTTCTGCTTCAAACATGTTTAGGCTGGAAAGTGCCGAATTTAAACCAAGACCTAAAAGGATAAGCATAGATATGCTTAGGGCAAATGCGACTGTTTTTTTGAGATGTTTAATACTTAAAACAAAAATCAATATCCCGCCCGCGATGAGCAAGCATAAAAATCCGGTAACCATTTGTAACTTAAACATCACAAACAACAGCCACCCGATCAAGAGCGTGTACATCAGGCGGAGGAGAATTTTTTTTTCCTTTACAATAAAATAAATAAGCGCAGTCACTGCAAATGCGACGTATAAAGAGAATCGTATATGTGACATAAACACTGAGGCGTTTCGCACGTCGATAACCGTTTTTTTTGTATAACCAGCATAAACCAGATAACAGCAAACGGTACTCACCAATATACTCAACAAATAAAAATGGAAAAGCAACCTGAACTCTTTTTTAGAGAGCGGGATCGTAGAAAAGAGAATGATTGGGAGGGTGAGTAAGGGTAATTTATTCCTTAATTCATTTAAACCCTGCTGCATGTTTTCTGTATAGATGATACCAATAACATGCAGAATAAATAAAGTAGTAAGAATAAGGAAAATCCTGTTTGATTTTAATTGACGCAGTTTATCGCTGAAATTTTTTTCAAGTAGCCAGTTTGCCGCTAAAATAATTTGAGGAATACTGGTTGGAACTGTTCCGAATAACATACCGCAGGCCAATCCAATAATGCCAAAAAGGAAAATATAGCGATGCCAGAGTGCAGGGAGCATAAGGTTTGTTATGTTAACAATAACGGGATTTTTTACGTGATATTGTCCACAAACCGAGGTTAAATTTTGGTTTGGAAGTTAAAACCAACTGTTTTTTTTCCCTCTTCCTCCCAATCCAAGAACACCAAGCAATCCTCTTGCAACTTCTTTCACCACCGTTCTCCCCACTTGCCTTACCATGGTGTTTTCACTAAGTTTTTCCAGGGTGCTTTTATCCTCTTTTTTTGTTAAGGGTTTGGGTTCCTCCGAGGTTTTTGGTTCTTCCTTCAGTTTTTTACTTAGTATCTCATAGGCACTTTCCCTGTCTATAGTGTCATTGTATTTTTTCGCGAGCGGGCTCAACGAAACTACTTCCTGAATTTCCTCCCTGGTAAGTACACCAATTCGGCTCATGGGTGCCCGTAAGTGTGTGGCGGCTAACGGTGTCGGGATTCCCTTTTCATTTAAAGCGGATATGAGGGCCTGGCCAATTCCGAGGCTGGTTAAGAGCTCATCAGTTTTATAAAATTCGGAAATCGGATAATTTTCCGCGGTTTTACGGATTGCCTTCCTGTCTTTTTCTGTGAACGCGCGAAGGGCGTGTTGAACTTTTAATCCAAGCTGTGCCAATACCGCTTCGGGAATATCATAGGGATTTTGTGTACAGAAATAGATGCCAACACCTTTACTTCGGATAAGTTTAATAATGGATTCAATCTGGTCTAATAATGCCTTCGACGCTTCTTTAAAAATAAGGTGAGCTTCATCAATGAATACACAAAGTTTTGGTTTCTCTGAGTCGCCTTCTTCAGGAAAGGTTTGATAAATTTCAGCCAACAAACACAACATGAACGTTGAAAACAATTTGGGTTTGTCCTGAATATCGGTTAACCGGATAATGGAAGCAATGCCGTGTCCATTGCTATCCAGTTTTACCAGATCTGTAACTTCAAACGAACGTTCTCCAAAGAACGCTTCTGCACCTTGAGATTCGAGCTCAATAATCGCCCGTAATATTGTACCCGCTGAAGCTTTTGATACATTTCCGTATGTCTTTTGAACGTCTTCTTTCCCTTCAGTTGTGATATGATTTAACAGTCTTTTAAAATCTTTTAAATCCAGTAAAGGGAGTTTTTGATCATCCGCATATTTGAATATAATCGCCACGATGCCACTCTGCGTTTCGTTGAGGTCAAGTATTTTTGAAAACAGGACTGGACCAAACTCGCTGAGCGTTGCGCGTAATTTGGCGCCATTTTCTTTTGAGAGTGTTAGAAATTCTACAGATGTTTTCTGTGGCTCAAATGGTATTCCAATTGCTTCATGGCGTTCGTTGATTTTTGGATTTATAGTCCCGTCTTTTGCAATTCCGCTTAAGTCACCTTTAAGATCCATCAGCAAAACCGGAATTCCCTTTTTGCACATGTTCTCCGCAATGATCTGAAGTGTTACAGTTTTTCCGGTACCGGTTGCACCAGCAATGAGACCATGACGGTTTAAGGTTTTTAAGGGCAATTTCACCTGTGCGTTTTTATCCGGGGCGCCATCAAAAAGTGCAGAACCCAAAACAATATAATCTCCTTTTGTTTGATAGCCTTCAGTAATACTTTGGATAAATTTTTCTTTCCTTTCCATGATTTAAAGGTATTTTTTAAACAAAAAGCTCTGCTGAGGAAATCAGCAGAGCTTTTAACAATTGAGTTTTAATTATTTTCGAAGCAACGATACGTGCCCTATTTTGTCATAATGTTTCTTCTTTTCATCCTGAAAATGAATTTTCCAAACATACACATCCTGTTTGAGTATAGGGCCTGAATTATTTTTAGCGCCTGTCCATGATTGGGTTATATCATTGGATTGGAAAATCAGTTCTCCCCATCGGTCGTAAATTACAATGCTATAGGTTGAATAGTCAGCACCGCTTGGAGGAATAAACACCTGGAACACGTCATTTAAACCATCAGAACCTGGCGTAAATGCATTCGGCACATAAATGACAACATCAGGATTTACTTTGATAACTACCGAAGTGTCGTCTGTACAGCCATCTACTGTTGTAGCTGTTAAAGTAACAACATAATCTCCAGAATTAAGGAACAAATAAGATTCATCAACATTATTACTTCCATATAAACCACCAATATCCCATGCATAGGTATTATCTGCAAGCACTGTAGATTGATTGGTGAATTCCACTTGGCCGTCAACCACGGTGGTCTCGGTAATCGAAGGCTGAAAGGATGCTACGGGTAAACCGTTAACTTTGATTCCGCTGCTTGCAATGGTCGTGTCCTTACAGCCGG
This sequence comes from Bacteroidota bacterium, assembly GCA_029237825.1. Taxonomy (GTDB): domain Bacteria; phylum Bacteroidota; class Bacteroidia; order B-17B0; family Aurantibacillaceae; genus UBA4416. The sequence continues at coordinate 185,546 of JAQZBQ010000007.1, forward strand.
CTGGGTCTGTATAATATAAGGTGGCTGTATAGGTTCCCGGTATATCATAAACGTGTGTAATTAACAACCCCGTATCCCTCGGAGTTCCATCACCAAAATCCCAGATTGCAGTTCCTAAATTAACAGTAGTGGTTGAATAATCGATCGTTACTGGAGTACAGCCAACTGTTGTATTCGGCACAGCGTTGGCCACTGGTTTTGGATTAACAATTATTGAAAGAGATTTTGAGTCAGGACACAAACCGTTTGGAGTCGGATCGGTACTATAGGTAATGGTATGTACACCAGCGCCCGCTGTTGAAGGGCTGAAAGATGAACCGATTACACCGTTTCCTGTCCAGGTTCCTCCGGTAAATTGCGCAGTTGGCTGTAAGTTAACTGAAGGATCATAAATACAATATGGGCCAAGTGCACCAATAATTGTTGCCGGCACAAAATGCACTACAGAAATATCAACCGAATCTTTCTTGGAACATGGGGCATTGGTGAGTGTATAATATATTTTATTTGTGCCTAACGAACTGGAAGCAGGTGAAAACAGCCCAGAGCCCGTAACCGAAGTGCCCATATTGGCCGCGCTCCAGGTTCCACCGGATGGACTAACAGACAATTGTTGGCTTGTAAAATTATCACAGAACGGGCCAGCCGGTGTAATCGTAGGTTGTACAACTGAGTTCACTGTTAGATTAATGGTGCTTGAAGAAGGACAAAGGCTCGCTGTTGGATTTGAATTAGTACTGTAAGTGATAGTATGAACACCAGAACCGGCAACCGATGGATCAAAACTGGTTCCGGAAACACCATTGCCGCTCCAAACACCGGTTCCCAACGGAGATGTTGACAATGCTGTTGCGAGGTTAATCACTGGATCTGAAATACACATAACATTGACTGACCCGGTAATGGTAGAAGGCACAAATTGTTCAATTGAAATAGTTGTGGTTCCTGTTGCCGAACAAGTGGAGGATCCAACGGTGTATGTATAGGTGTTGTTACCCACTGTAGCCACCGACGGAGAAAGAACTCCGGAAGTTGAAATCCCGCTTCCTATCCACGTACCACCAGAAGGTGTAGCAACCACCGTTAATGAATTTGCATTTGTACAAAACGGCCCAACTGCTGTAATGGTTGGCTGGGCTGCAGAATTAATTGTTACTGCAATTGTGCTCGACGATGGACACAAACTAGCAGTAGGGGAAGAACTAGTACTATAGGTAAGGGTATGGGTGCCAACACCTGCAGCTACAGGATCAAACGTTGAACCAGTAACACCATTGCCTGCCCAGGTGCCTGCCCCCAGTGTAGAAGTTGTTAATGCCGTTGAGAGGTTAACCGGTGTGCCTGGTAAACAAATTGGTGAGATTGTTCCGCCGATCGTAGAAGGCACGAATTTTTCAATGGAAATGGTTGTATTTCCAACCGATGAACATGATCCGGAACCAATGGAATACGTATAGGTGTTATTTCCTATAGCAGCGAGAGAAGGCGTAAGCACACCCACAGGAGATACTCCCGATCCGCTCCAGGTTCCACCTGATGGTGTAGCCGTTAAGTTAACAGTTGATGCATTAGAACACATTGCATTAACCGGCGTAACAGTTGCAGGAACAGGAACCACAACTGTAATAGTCGATGATTGTGCCTGCATACAGTTTGTTTGTCCTATCGGATTCACCTGAACGGTATAAACAGTTGTAACTGTCGGGCTTGCCATGGTTGTATACGTAGTTGTAGACGACAATCCTGCGCTTGGTGTCCATGTATAATTGAAGGCAGCAGGGTTAGTGTTTGGAGAGTTTGAAAAACGAATATTTGGTCTGTTTGATGAGGTTGAACTTGCACTTGTAATTGGGCACGCTACTGTGCCGTCCGCATTATAATAGCGTACAGAAATGAAAGGGGTTGTAGTATAAGGAGAAGAAGAATTGTTTGTATAGGATGGCGTCTGAGAATTACAAACATCGATAAGGATGTTAGAAACACCATCCCATTCATAGGCTACCGGGAATTGATAGGTATTCCAACCAGTGGTAATATTAATGGATGGGGAATAATAAACCTGCGTTAAGCCGGTTTGATCAAATGTAAATGAGCTTACGTCTGTTACGTTTGTACATTTCATTTTAATAGTAAAATCTGGATAAGTGGTTGTTCCGTTAATGGTTGTTATATTCCATGAAATGCTGGTAATTTTACCTGGTGAAATTCCAGCTGCTAGTAACTCACTGGCGCGGTAGAGGATTTGGTGTCTCGCGTTACGATACCAGTTACTATAAATGGCGGGGTAGGAGGTAGTAGAATTTACGTTAGTTCCATTTCCAATAATTATTTGTTTTGGAGTTGAGCAGTTGCTGCTAGATGAGGATAAACCGCACGAAGCCTGCGCAGCATTGCAAAAATTAACGGCAAGAGAAGTGCTCCCTGGGGAACAAATATTTGCTGCGGAGGGGGTGAGGGTATAAGAATAAACGAAAGGACTTACCGAAAACGTAGTGTTATACAAACATTGTCCGTCAAAAACCGTAGCACTGTAAGTACCAATTGATAGCCCAACAACACTATCTTTTATAGATGAGGTATTGTTTAATACAGAATTGTATCCCCCGGGCCCGGTTACTGTGTAACTGTAGGCGGGTGGCGCAGAAGTATTTAAATTTATAATTGCGTATGAATTGTTGTTACCGGCGCAAATGCTTTTGATGTTACTAGCATAGATACTTCCGCCGGCGAACTGAGAAAGTGTATACTTGACAGAGTCTTTACAGCCGCTTGCGGTGTTATAAACCAAAAAGTAGGAAGCTCCGTTAATCGGTGAATTTATAGTTAGCGATGAACTGGTTGCTCCCGGAATTAACGCAAGAGGAGAAGCGGTGTACCATTTGTAATTCGAACCGCCTGGCTTGGTGATCCAGGCCACGGTACCGCAATAAGGTGCCGGCAAACTATAAAATGATGGCGGCGAAACGCCCACGCTTACCGTGGCAGTTTGCGCACCACATAATGGTGAGGAGACGACGACACTGTAGGTTCCCGGCGATAAACCAGTTGCTGTTTGGGTTGTGCCCACGTTGCCCCCCAGGCTGTTTAGCCATTGGTAACTGTACCCTAAACTACTACCGGTTGCTGAAACAAAAGCCGTTCCGCTGCCACCGTTTTGGCAGGATGGTGTAGAACCGACGCCCGTAATGGAAACCGTAGTAATTGCAATCGTTGTTTGAAAAGAACTTGAGCAACCGTTTGGAGCTGTTACATTACACGAAAACACCTGACCGGCAGATACCGGCGAAATGGTAGCCGTTGGCGTGTTCCCACCATTTGAAACGGATACCGGCCCGCTTGGGCCAATCCATTGATAGGTGTTATAACCTGCAGGCGCTGTTAACACAGAAGCGTTTGAACCGGCACAGAAACTTGCCACCGCTCCACCCTGACTACAAGCAGCATCCACATAAGCGTAACCCCAGTGTCCGCCCTGAGAGCAGCCACCAACGTAAAACTCAACGTTTACAGAAGTAATGGTTGGATAGTTTGAAAAGTCAAAGGCGAATGTTTGCCAAGGGCGGTAAAGTGCATCGTAAGTTATAGAAGACTGCTTCCATAGTGGATCGTAAATTGGACTACCAACAACAGTTACTTGTGAGCTACATGTAATTGTGTATTGAGAACAACCCGGCACCAGGTTTCCGTTTTGGTCGGTTACTTTTACAGAGAAATAGGGTTGCTCATTCGGGTTATGCCCGGCATTTTCAAGGATTAAAGCATAAGAAACAGAAAAGTTCTTGTTATTTGGATTCAGGGCCATTTGGTAATTTAATTTCGCAGCGCGGTAGTTACCATAACTTGCCGGGCTGTTTAACCTTACGGAAGTAGGGCCTCCGGCCGGGTTTACAAACGGAATTTCTGATACAGTTTGAGTTCCTATCACTCGGGAAGCAATGGAATCATAACCAACAAGATTTGGATGAATATTGTTTATTGCGGCAGTAGTCATAATCGTGTGGTAATTCGTAGTGTTCATCAAACCCACGTTATTTCCCGCACCATTCATGATAGTAGCAGCGGTTTGGTTGTAAGTAGGAAATCCTGAACCGGCAGGCCCTGTCGCAACCGCTCCATATCCACCCGTCCAGTTTGCAAATGTGTTTTGCTCAAACCCGGCATTAGGACAATAGGCATTTTGAGGTGAATTTGGTGCAGCTGCAGAAGGTTTCTGTGCTCCATTCAAAAAAATGGTTCCCATATCCTGAATCCCCCCATTTGGCTCTGAAATATGTGAATGGCTTTTATGATTGTTGTGGAGGTATTCGATATGCTTGGACTTCACATATCTTTCCACATCACCTACAGGAACCCCTTTTTGATTTGCTTCAGCGTAAGCTGCTTTAATATCAAAACCATCGGGCAGCTGAGCAAAACCCAGCTGTGTATAAAAAGTGGAAAATAAAACTATAAATCCAAGTAAAAATTTATTTTTTTTCATAGGCTTGTGATTAATACTGCTAATTTACAGTATTAACACAGGAAAAACTAGATTTTTACTCGGTAAAACTGTCCTTTTACGAAGTTTTTAGGCCTAAATGGTTTAAGCTATCACCGGAGGGGGCTGCATAACTGACTGACAGACTTTACATGTTCTCAATTCTTCTGAATTGTAAAACTTGGCAAAAACACCTTGAAATTGCGAAGCTATATCATTTAAAACGAATTTTTCCTCATACAATTTGGCATTGCATTTTTCGCAAAACCACATCAGTCCGTCCATTTCCCCTTCTCTTCGTTTTCGCTCCATTACTAATCCAATTGTATTGGCAAACCGAATGGGATTATGTGGCACTTTAGGCGGCAATAAAAAAATTTCGCCTTCACGGATATCAAATTCCTCGGATTTACCATCAATCTGTAATTTTACTTTGATGTCGCCTTCGAGCTGAAAAAAAAACTCTTCACTTTCGTTGTAATGGTAGTCTTTTCGAGAATTAGGGCCGCCAACAACCATCACTATAAACTCGGCATCTTTGTAAACCACTTTATTATTTACAGGCGGCTTCAACGAATCTCTGTTTTCATCGATCCATTTTTTGAAATTAAACGGTTTGGTTATTGGCATGGTATGCTTAAAAATTTAAATTAATTTCCAGGAAACTGTGCTTTGCGTTTTTCTAAAAATGCGGTAACGCCTTCTTTAAAGTCTCCACTGGCAAAGCTTTTGCCGAACTCTTCAATTTCAACTTCGTAACCGTTTTGTTTGTTATTAAAGCCAGCATTTATTACCCGAATGGCTGTTCTCACTGCAACCGGCGACTTAGTGCTGATTTTAGCGGTTATTTCAAAGCATTTATTTAAAAGTTCCTCCTGCGTTGTAACATAATTTACCAGCCCCCACTTGTAAGCGTCTTCCGCATTAACCATATCGGCCGTTACAATCATTTCAAATGCTTTTCCTTTTCCCACTAACTGCGCTAAGCGCTGCGTTCCGCCATATCCAGGGATTACACCTAAACTTACTTCAGGCAAACCCATTTTTGCATTTGAACTAGCAACGCGTATATGGCAAGCCATTGCTAATTCCAATCCTCCTCCTAAAGCAAAACCATTAACGGCACCAATAACCGGCTTTGAATAATTTTCAATAAAATTAAATATTTTGAAATGCCCGATGGAGCTTAATTGTTTTCCCTCTTCTACACTATAGTTCGCAAATTCTGCGATATCTGCTCCGGCAACAAATGCTTTTTGTCCTGAACCTGTAATGATTAACGCGCGGATGTTTTTATCATTTTCGGCATCAACAAAAGTTTCATGGAGCTCTTCAATTGTTTGTTTGTTTAATGCGTTGAGTTTGTCGGGGCGATTAATAGTTATAATTAATACGTCGTTTTTTATTTCTGTGGTAATATTTTCTAAAGCCATCTCTACAGTCATTTTCATTTTTATTTATTAGGAAACAAATATAACCCGATAACCAGAAATGAACTAAAAAGTTATTAACCCGGAATTGGATTTTAACAATTGTTATTGTGAGATTCTATGCCTTTCCGGCGAAGTATTTTAACTTTATCCTATGATTATTTATGCAATTCCCGGGTTAGGTACTACTGAAAAACTTTATGTGAATACGCGAATTGATAATGCTGAGGTTGTTGTTTTGAAATGGCCTACTCCTGAGAAGAACGACACGATGAAAACCTATGCAAGAAAATTTTTAGACCAGATGGATCTTAGTAAACCCTTTTGCTTATTAGGTGTTTCATTTGGCGGGATGTTATGCACAGAATTATCCAAAATTACTTCACCGGAAAAAGTGTTTTTAGTTTCTACATCGAAACTACGGAAAGAACTTCCCTGGTTTATCCGAGCAATGAAATACATTCCAATTCATAAACTGTTGAGTGAAACCAACCATCGTAAAATGGCTTATCAGGGCCGGTGGTTTATTGGTTTTGGAAAGGCGTATATACCGGAATTTTTAGGCATGGTAGATTCTATGACGGAAAATTATTTCAGGCATTGCATTCAAATTATTGCTACCTGGGATAACAGGCAGATACCACAAAAAGCCGTTCACATTCATGGAAATGCTGATAAGTTATTATTATATAAATGCGTATCTGCTCACTACACGATTCAAAACGGATCCCACGCCATGATCATGTACCATGCCGATGAAGTTAATGACATTATCGCAAAAGAGCTTACTTCCGCCTGGCAATAAACCAGTTGTTTAATAAATTTTCCCGATTGTACTTCATTGGTTGAGATGTTTCGCCGTCTATTAATTCACAACCCGCTTCCTGTAAAATGGCTTGCCCTGCAGCGGTATCCCACTCCATTGTCGATCCAAATCGAGGATATTCATTTGCAAAGCCTTCTGCTACCCAGCACATTTTAATACTGCTTCCGATACTAACAATATCCACCTGGCTATGGATGGTTTTAATTTTTTCGATATGTTGATAGGTCTCTTTACTCATGTGTGACCGACTTGCAACTACGACATAATTTTTATTTTCCCGCGAAATAGGTAATTTTTTTGCTTTACTTATCACGTCTTCAATCGTTGAGGTTTTAATCGACACTTGTAAATTCTTCACGTCCTCTTTTTCAAGTTTAAAGGCGCCTAGCCCGCTTGCCGCAAAATACAAAACGTTAAACACTGGTGAAAAAATGACACCCACTTTGGGTGACTGATCTTCCACAAAAGCAATATTAACAGTAAACTCGCCGTTCTTTTTTACAAATTCTTTTGTCCCGTCAAGAGGATCAACAATCCATAATTTATTCCATTTTTTGCGTGTGTTGTAGTCCGGATGAAACCCTTCCTCACTCAATACAGGAATGTTAAATGAATTCAGGTAATCTGAAATAACATTGCTGGCCACTTTATCTGCGAGTGTTACCGGAGATTTATCGTTTTTATATTCAACACTAAAATCGGTGTCATAGATCTTTAAAATTTCCTTGCCTGCTACTAAAGCGGCATAAATGGAGCGATGAAGCAGGTCGTGATACATAGAATGATTGTAAAAAAATTGAGGAAAGGCCGGTTCAGGCTTAACTCAAAACCTGATAAATTATTAATGAGGAAAGGTAAGCAAGTCCGGTCATAAATACCAGTTGAATTGCCGGCCATTTCCAGTGTTTAGTTTCCCGGTACGTGGTAGCCAGTGTGCTCATACACTGCATGGCAAACACGTAAAAAATGAGGAGTGACCAGCATACCGCATTTGAGTAAGCCGGCTCACGTGTTTTATAATTTTTTTCGGCCATGAGTTTTTCCCGCAAGGTTTCCGTGTTTTCACCGTCACCGCTACTGTAAATTGTTGCCATTGTGCCAACAAAAACCTCACGGGCAGCAAACGATGTGATTAATGCAATACCTATTTTCCAGTCAAATCCCAGTGGATGTATCACCGGTTCCATCTTCTTCCCTAAAATCCCTGCATATGAAGCTTCCAGTTTCTCTGATTGTAACTGAGCTTCCAGGTTTTGTTTTAAACTGTCGTTTGGTGCAGAGGCAATGGCGATCTGGTAGCCTTTTTCAACATTTTCAAAATTATACGAGGGTGTATGTGAAGTTAAAAACCATAATACAATGGATATAGCAAGAATAATTTTACCGGCGTCAAATAAAAACACTTTAACCTTACTAAGTACAAGTATGGAGACAGTTTGTAACTGTGGTTTCCTATAAACAGGAAGCTCCATAATGAAATAACTTTTTTCGTTTGTTTTTAACAGGTGTTTTAAAACGAAAGCTGCTAATAAGGCAGCGGCAAAGCCAAGAAGGTACATACTCATTAATACCATTCCCTGGTAATTAAAAAATCCCATTGATTGTTTTCCGGAAAACATGATACTGATTAACAATGTGTAAACCGGAAGACGTGCGGAGCAGCTGATAAGCGGTGTAACAAGGATTGTAATGATACGGTCTTTCCAATTAGTTATGGTGCGGGTACTCATAATGGATGGCACCGCACAGGCAACGCTGCTCACCATGGGAATAACAGATTTTCCATTCAATCCAAAACGGCGCATGATTTTATCTAAAATAAAACTTGCGCGGGCCATGTATCCGGTGTCTTCTAAAATAGCGATGAAAAGAAAAAGGAGCGCAATTTGTGGAACAAAGATTACAATGCCGCTTAAACCGGCCAGAATCCCATTTACAATTAAATCATTTAACTGGCCTTTTGGTAAGAGGTTTGATGTAAAATTCATTAGCTGCGCGAAACCCTCTTCAATAAGGGTCATAGGCCACTCTGCAACAAAAAAGATGAACTGAAAAATGATAAAAAGAATTAAAAAGAAAAAGGCAAACCCAAAAATTTTATGTGTAAAAAACGCGTCAAGTTTTTGCGTGACGCTTTTATCAATTTGTACGGGTTGCTTTAAACATTTTGCAATGATGTAATTTATTTTCGAAAACCGGTGAATGTTATCCGCCAATTCAAATTCTTTGAGCCCGCTTTTATTTTCATGAAACTGAGATTCAATAACTTTCTTATAGCTGTTACTTTCAGGCAGTAACTGCGCCTGTTTTTCAAAATCGTAAAAAATGGAATCGGAAACTTTCGCTTTAATGATTGCTTCTTTAAGTTCAGTAATGCCGCGCTTGTTCCTTGAATCAACTGCCACAACAGGAACATCCATTAACTTTTCCAATTCATTTTGGTAAATTGTGATGTTGTTTTTATCTGCCTCATCAATCATGTTCAAAACCAACACACAGGCTTTTTTCAAATCTATAACCTGCGTGGCAAGCAAGAGATGACGTTTAAGGTTCGATGAATCTGCAACAATCACAACAACGTCGACAGGATTTTTTTCACTTAAAATTGCTTTACAGGCAACCTGCTCATCAATGGATTTTGGGTAAAGGCTATACGTTCCGGGAAGGTCAGTAATTTTATAATCAATGCCTTTGAATTTAAATGACCCATAGTGCTTGTCAACTGTAACCCCGGCATAATTTCCTGTTTTTTGGTTCAACCCCGTTAACGAATTAAACAGCGTTGATTTACCACTGTTAGGGTTGCCAATTAAAGCAACGGTTATATGTGGGTTAGGAGATGACACAGGACTCGATCGTATTTTCAGGAATTAGTTTCACAACAATGGTTGCTGCTTCTTGTTTCCTCAGGCTTAGTAAATAACCCGACACTTCTATTGCAATTGGGTCACCTAATGGCGCGATATTAGCCAGACGAATTTTTTCTCCCGGAAGGCACCCCATTTCAATAAATTTCAGCGACAAAAAATCATCCGTAAAATCTATGATTGTGGCCATTTGGCCTTGTATTAATGTATCGAGGGTGCGCATAAAAAAAGCAGATAAAAATACGTTTTTATCTGCTGTTTACTTATACCTTAAATGTGGTAGCTTATGCGTTTACCATAGTTGCCTTTAAAATGCTTTCAAATAAAAACTTACCATCGGTGTTTCCAAGTAATTCATCAGCAGCCCGCTCAGGATGTGGCATCATGCCAAATACATTTTTTGTGGAATTACAAATGCCGGCAATGTTTTCTGTCGCCCCATTTGGGTTTGATTCCGGTGAAACAAAACCGTTTTCATCACAATATCTGAAAACAATCTGACCGTTTTTATTCAATGCGGCTAGTGTTTCCGCATCCGCAAAGTACTTGCCTTCACCATGAGCTATAGGAATTTTTAATGCATTAGCTGGAACCGAATTTGTGAGAACGGTATCAGTAGTTTCCGCTTTAACAAAAACATTTTTGCAGATAAACTTACGGCTATTATTGTGCAATAAGGCTCCCGGGAGCAAACCACTTTCACATAAAATCTGAAAGCCATTGCATACGCCAAACACAAAACCCCCGTTCTCAGCATGTTTCATTACACTCGTCATGATCGGTGAAAAGCGTGCAATTGCACCGCTTCTTAAATAGTCACCGTAGGAAAAACCACCGGGTAAAACAATATGGGTACAACCTTCCAGGTCATTGTTTTTATGCCAGATCTTAACAGTTTCCTGTTTCATGATGTCGCGTAATACGTACACCATGTCTTCATCACAATTAGAACCAGGGAAAACAACCACTCCAAATTTCATAATCAATATTTTTTAAAAAAGGTTTTACAAAAGTAGATAAATCCAACTAAAGGAAAGCGGAATTTTTTAACAAAAAGGTTAAATAATGTCTAATGCATGTAAATAGATTAACGTGAAGCCGGCAATGTACAATACCAGGAGCGTGTTTGCTATTTTTAGTTGTTTAATTTCAGACAGGTAGTCGCCGGTTAAAATGCTGAACGGGATAATACAGGGTAAGAGAATCATATCAGACATTTGCTCGAAAAACAGGATTGAAAAACTTAATAGAAGCATCCAGATTAAAATATACTTGGCTTTTTTTGTCTTTACTTTTCCGCCAAAACCTTTACCCAGGTAATGCGCCAAAGAGAATAAAATAGTTAGAATCGAAATAAAGAGAAGCGGCATATAGTATTCGGAAAGCAAGGGTTTTTGAACAGAAGAGGTTGCCTCTTTTAACATCCCGAACACGGCGAACGGCATATCTGTAACCAGGTATGAAATGCCGATGTACAGGTAAAGTGGCGTTAACAGTCCAAGTAAAAGGACCACCCACTCCCGCCAGTTAAAGGGCCTTAAGATGATTAAGGCAATAAAACATAACGGAAACATTACCATATAATGAATACAAAAAAAAGACGCAAGTCCCATAAACAAGCCAGATTTATAGAATTCCGCCAAAGCATAATCCTGCCGGTAACTATTCATTAAAAAATAAAGTGCCGGAAGTACCAGCAAATTAGCAGCTAAAATGGGTTCAATGAGTCCTTTCGTATTGGCTGAAAAGGCAAAAAGAATGTAAAAAAAAGCCGGTAAATAATTGGTCTTGGTTGTAATTTCCTGTTCTATGGCTAGGAAATTCGTAAAAAATGCGCCGGTTAAAATAATAAGCAGTGTAAATATATGCTGAACTGTAGCAGATAATATCTTGTCGAAAAAAAAGGAATATAAAATATGCTCTTTATAGTTGATGGAAGAAGTTTGCAGGTGTACAAAACCGAAGGTTCCTAGCCAGGCGGCAAAGCAAAAAACCAATAGAATAATGATAGAGAATTGAATATTGCTTTTTAAAGGACCAACTATCATTTTTCGGAGAAAAGCGTTTTTTATTAGAAAATAATTCTATTTTTGTGCTGTAAACTTACAAAATTAGATTTATATGACTTCTTTAATGATCACTATGACGGATGTTTTTTATGCGATTGGAGACTTTTCGTATTTAATATTTAAAGGAATGCGTGCATTAGGACATATTCCAAACATCATACTTTGGGTGATTATCGCATTTTTATTGGTATATCAAACCCTTCAAATTTTGAAGCAGGATAAAGAAGCAGAAAAGAATGGTACTTTAAGATAATACTTTCTATTATAGTTTTTGACAGAACCCTGATTTTTTAATCAGGGTTTTTTTATATCTTAGTGTAAACTATTCGAATTTGAAATGACCAAAAGGTTACTTTGCACATTTCTGATAATGAGTTCTCTTTTTTCTTTTAAGGAAATTAGTGCAACTCATATTGTTGGAGGGGAATTGAATTATAAATATTTAGGCGCGAACAATTACGAAATACGATTAACCGTTTACCGGGATTGTTATGTGGGTGTCCCACCATTTGATAATCCTGCAAGCGTTGGAATTTTTAACAACGCAAACCAATTATTGCAAACGCTACAAATGACTTTTCGCGGTCTGGACACGTTGCAACCTACCATTAACGATCCCTGTATGATTCCGCCGCTTGATTTCTGTTATGAGGTAACCACTTATATCGACACCATCAACCTTCCGCCACTGGCGGGCGGCTACCAGATTTCATATCAACGCTGTTGCCGTAATCAAAACATCCTTAACATTATAAATCCTGAATGCGTTGGGGCGACATATTATGCTACTATCCCCGGACCCGAAACCGTTTTAGTGAACAGTAACCCGGTAATTAAGTTTTGGCCACCGCCATTCATTTGTGCTAATAAACCGTGGGTGTTTGACGATTCGGCCATTGATTACGATGGCGATTCGCTTGCCTACGAACTTTTTATGCCCTTTGACGGGTTGACTGCCTCATGTCCTATGATTGGTCCGTTTTCTCCGGCCGGCACCTCCTGTCCCAACACAGTTCCGGTTTGCCCTACTGTTCCTGTAAACCCACCGTTCAACCCAATTGTTTGGGCGGCGCCATACAGTACTGCAAATATGCTGGGAGGAGTGCCTATGCAAATTAATGTACATACCGGCCAGGTTACCGCGACTCCAAACACGCAAGGTTATTTTGTTATCGGAATTAAAGTAAAGGAATATCGAAATGGTGTTTTTTTGAGTGAAACAAAACGCGATTTCCAATTGATCGTCAAACCGTGTCCGAGTGTGGTTGTGGCTGCGGCCCAGGCACCTCAGGCAATTTGCGGAACCACATCCGTTTCTTTTTCCAACAACAGCACTGGCAGCGCCGGGTTGGGATTCAATTGGTATTTTGGTGATCCTTCTACCACAGCGGATACCTCGCATGCAGTTTCACCTACTTATAATTATCCGGGAACAGGAAGTTATTCAGTAACGCTTGTAGCATATGTGAGTAGTAAACCCATGTGCAATGATACAGTCAATACCGTGGTATCAATCAGCGATTCTTTTAAGGCATCGTTCACCTTTACACCGATTCCCTGTTCCAATAACCTGGTTCTGTTTGAGGGCAAAGTGCAAAGTCCGCCAGGAACGGTTACCGAATGGTTATGGAATTTTGGTGACGGAGACACATCCAGTGTTCAAAGCCCCAATCACAATTACGGTACCGGTGGTGAATTCCAGGTTACGTTGATTGCTGATATTCCTAACTCCGTTAACTGCAATGATACGCTCACCGCGCAAACAGTAAATGTTATTACAAACCCTGAAGTGTATATTCCAAATACGTTTACCCCGAACGGAGATGGTAAAAACGACCTTTTTAAAGTGCGTGGCCCTAAATATGAAGTGTTTTATTTTGCTGTGTATAACCGATGGGGCCAACTGATGTACGAAACCGAAGACATTGATGAGGGTTGGGATGGTTTATTCAAAGGTAAACAGGTTGACCCTGGTGTATTTGGTTACTATATGAAAGCCAGGTGTAACGCAGAAAGTGAAGAAATATTTAAAAAGGGGAACGTCACCTTAATCAGATAGTATGGGAAAGAATTCTCTAAAAGCTTCTTTTTTAAACGGCATGGCCGTCTGGATTTTGTTTTTGATTCACTCCGAAGCAATTTGTCAGGATATTCATTTTTCGCAGTATAACGGTTCGCTTCTTAACGCAAACCCGGCCTTTAGCGGTTTTTTTGACGGAGATCACCGGGTTGGAGCTATTTACAGAAGCCAATGGCAGATGGTTCCGGTGTCTTATTCTACATTTTCGATGTTCGGCGATACAAAGTTAAAAACGAAAAGGATGCGAAGCGACCAAATCGGTGTGGGTTTAGTTTTTAATAACGATAAGGCAGGGTATGCCAATTACAGTACTAATCAATTTTACCTTTCTGGATCATACATTCATAAAGTAAATAAGGATTCAACGTTATTATGGAGCACTGGGTTAAACCTGGGGTTTTCAAATACATCTTTTAACTACAACAAAATGACCTTTGATAGCCAGTATGACGGAACGAACTATAATGGTTCCTACGCGACCGGAGAAAACTTCACAGGTTTTGCGGCCAATTATGCCGATGTGACACTGGGCACTGTTGTGAAATACATCCTTAAGCAAAGGGCGTATCTTCAGTACGGGTTAACTTACAGTCATTTAAATTCACCCCGGATCACATTTCAAAATAATACCTCGGTGAAAATTGACCCAAAGTTTTATAATTACATATCTGTTCAATATCCTGTAACGCCAAAAGTGGATGTGGTTTTTGAAATGCTTCAGCAAAACCAGGGAAAGTTTAACGAGTTTATTCCAAGTCTGATGGCAAAGCTTCATCTCAATGAAATGAAACAACAACAAATTGGAGCAGGATTTAATTACAGGGCAAAAGACGCTATAGTGGCAAGGCTTTTCTACCAGGTAAAAACACTAAATGTCGGCCTTGCGTATGATTTGAATACCAGTAAATTTATTGCAGCAACTAACCGACAGGGTGCGGTTGAGATTTACCTAACCTATATTTTTAAAAAGCTTATCCCCTTTGTTCCCAAAACCCGGGTGTGTCCTATCTACATGTAATATGCAGAGAACCAGAAATTACATACTATTTGTTTTCATGCTATTGGCTTGTTCGCTTACTTCACAAACAGTGAAACAATATCTCAAGTTAGGCGCCGAGGCAATGGAAAAAAAAGATTTTTCATCTGCAGCACAATATTACAATCAGGTGATGATAATTGATTCAACGAAAGTGGAATATCAATTATTATTTGCGGACGCTTCACGGTTAAATTACGATAACAGCTCTGCTCTAAGATGGTATGAGAAAATTTATAAGAAAGATAACGGTAAGACTTATCCAGAAATACCGTTTTACATCGCTACTTTATATAAAGGCTCGGGCAAATATAAGGATGCCAAAAAATATTTTGATAAATATTATAAGAAGCAACGGAACAGCAAAGACAAAGAACGAAAGCAAAGAGCGCTTAAAGCAAAGCAGGAATTTGAATCCTGCGACATAGCCCAGGTACTGGTTAAAAATCCGGTTGATGTAAAAGTGGTTCACCTCGATAGTGCGGTTAACAGTAGGGTGAGTGAATATGCGCCATTTGAGGCAGACAGCGTTTTATATTTTTCTTCATTAAGAGACAAGTCAACTACCGATAAAGCCGGTGTAGGATTCAACAAATTGTATACTGCACATAAATCTGCAAAAAAAGAAAATAAGTTTTTAAAAGCTAAAGAATTAGATTCTCTATTTAACATGGCCGGAATCCACAACGCTAATACCAGTTTCAATTCCGATTTTACTAAGGTTTTTGTATCACGCTGCGGAGCCGTTAACATGAGTCAGTATCGGTGTGAAATTTACGTTTCTGATTTCAAAGATGGAAAATGGACTGAGGCTCAGAAATTGCCTTCGCCGATTAACGTAGATGGCAGCAACACAACTCAGCCTTGTTTTAGTGAATTAAACGGAAAGCCTGTTTTGTTTTTCGCAAGCGACCGTAGTGCAGGTGAGGGTGCAATGGACATTTGGTATGCCGCAATGAATGATGACGGAAGCTTTGAAACCCCTGTGAATGCAGGAAAAAAAGTGAATACCATTGAAGATGACATTACGCCCTGGTACGTAAAGGAAAACAAAACCCTTTATTTCAGCAGCACCTGGCATAAAGGCTTAGGCAATTTTGACATATTTAGTTCCGAGTTTAAGGATGGCACATTTACAGACGCTCAGAATATTGGGTTTCCAATCAACAGTAGCTATAACGATATTTATTATAGTGTAAATTCAAAAAAGGACCGGGCGTATATTTCATCCAACCGGATAGGGTCTTATTTTGAAGATAAGCCGAACTGTTGTAACGATATTTACAGTTTCCCCATCACACCTTTAACGGAGCCGCCCATACCGGTTGATACCACTGCCTTATTGATAAACCAGATGAAAGTGTTGGTGCCACTAACTTTATATTTTCATAATGACGAGCCCGAACCCAAAACCAAAGTTGTGGTCACAAAAAAGAACTATCGTAAAACATACGACGACTACATTGTGTTAAAACCAAAATACTTAACTGAATACGCAAAAGGTATTGAGGGAGAGCAGAAAGAATTTGCTATAAACAGGGTTGAAAATTTTTTTGAGGATAGTGTGGAAGCCGGCATGCAGGATCTGGATAAGTTTGCCCTCTTATTAGATCAGGTATTGCAACGCGGAGAAAAAGTAAAAATCACCATGAAGGGATATTGCAGCCCGTTGGCAAGTACAGATTATAATGTGAACCTTGCTAAACGAAGGATCAGCAGTTTGCGAAATTATTTTATGGAGTATGAAAACGGGAAATTTGTGAAGTATGTAGACAACACAAACGAACAGGAGGGCCGAATTGAGTTTTTCAACGAAGACATCGGCGAACTACCTGTCAGCAAAGTTAGTGACGATGTGAAGGACGTCCGAAATTCGGTTTACAGTCCGTTTGCTGCCAGTGAACGAAAAATACAGATTATTGCGATTAGCTACCTGAAGTAATGTTAATGCGCTGAGTGAAACTGATTTTTGTACAAAAGGGGAAAAAAACATACCACTTATAAACTCAAATCAACCACTTACAAATTCACCTTTTATTTTAATGAAAAAATGGACAATCTTTGTAGAAAAACCAAGCGGTAGAAACAAGGGAAATCATTTAAAACATTAACAAAAAGATAGTATACTATTATTGTTATTTAAAAACCTTTTTACTATGTTTGGCCTCATTCTTAAAAATAGAAACTAACTAAAAAACAATCTATCATGAGTAACAAAAAAACATCAGGCGGTTTTCCATTAATCGTTTCAGCAATTGCTATCCTTATCTGTTTAGTAATTGGTATTGTGGTTTATAAATTTGTATTGGGTGATCCGGCTAATTTTGATGCGGAAGGTCCTGAAAAAGGTCATCCCCATAATTTCTTTGGTATTATGTACAAAGGTGGATTTATCGTACCAATCTTATTAGGCGTATTGTTTACAGTAATTTGCTTTTTCTTTGAGCGTTTAATTACCATTCAAAAAGCAAACGGGGCAGGTAATACAGACAAGTTTGTTGCAAAAATTAAAAGCCTGGTTGCTGCTGGTGATTTAGATGGTGCCATTGCTGCCTGCGATAAACAAAAAGGTTCTTTAGGAAACGTTGTTCGTGAAGGGTTGATGAAATATAAGTTCGTGCAAAATGATTCTACAATGGATAAAGAGTCTAAAGTAGCAGCAATCTCTAAAGCTTTGGAAGAAGCTACAGCGTTAGAATTACCGATGTTATCAAAAAATCTTAGCGTCATCTCTACCTGTGCATCCATCGGTACACTCGTTGGTTTGATTGGTACAGTTGTTGGTATGATCCGTGCTTTCGGCGCATTAGCTGCAGCTGGAACTCCTGACACAGCGGCTTTAGCAACAGGTATCTCTGAAGCACTTGTCAACACGCTGGTAGGTATCTTATCTTCTGCCTTAGCTATTATTTTCTATAACTTCTTCTCTAACCGTGTAGATCAAATTACTTACGCAATGGATGAAGCAGGATTCTCTATTATCCAGGAATTCCAAACTTCAGGAAAATAATTCTCACCGATTTTTATCGGGATTTATGGAATTAGAAAAGAAATTGAATCTATTAATTAGAAATAAAAAGTAATCATGCCAAAGATAAAACCAGCAGCACACGCACCAAGCATAGACATGACTCCTATGGTGGATCTTGCGTTCTTATTGGTTACATTCTTTATGCTTACCGCTTCGTTTCGTATGGCAGAGCCAGTGATTGTGGATCCACCGTCATCAGTATCTGACAAAACATTGCCCGAAAACACAGTTTTAATTACCGTGGATAATAATGGCAGGGCATTTTTTGGAGTAGGAAACGGGGAAGCCAGAACAAACACTTTAGCTAAAATGAGCGAAAAGTATGGCGTTAAATTTAATGCCGACCAAATTAAAAAATTTGGTGGTTTATCAAGTTTTGGCGTAGAAATAAAGGATTTACCAAGGTACCTCGACGCAACCGAAGCCGAACGTTTAAAGTTTCAGCCTCAGAAAGGTGTTCCTTTGGACTCTGTTAATAATCAACTTCGCGACTGGATTCAGATTTCAGCGACAGAGTTGAATGTTATTTATATGAGGAACAAGGAAAAAGCTGAGAGTACAGGCCAGGAATTTAAAGGGGAGAAGCCGCGCTACGCCATAAAAGCGGATGCAAAAGCTAAATACATTTACGTAAAAGATGTATTTAAAACCTTCACCGATATGAAAATTTACACCTTCAATTTGATTACATCGATGGAAGGTGGATCGTCAATGCCTCCGGCTACGGTGCCAGGGCCACCGGCGAAATAGTAACAGTATTAATATTAAAACAAATTTAACATGGCAGAAATAGCAGAAAGCGGCGGCGGCGGGCATGGTAAAGGCGGTAAGAAACGCGCCAAGAAGCAGAGTACCCGCGTGGATATGACTCCAATGGTAGACTTGGCGTTTTTGTTGTTAACGTTTTTCGTTTTAACATCAACGTTTAGTAAACCAAAATCAATGGAGCTAAGTTTACCGGCTGAGCCACCTCCGGGAAGCCCACCACCACCGGAAGTAAAAAATGGTGTTACGTTTTTATTGACCAAGGATGATAAAATATTTTATTATGCAGGTCAGTTCTACGGGCCGGGTAATGAAAAAGGCATGCCTCCTACTGAACTTAAGGAAACAAACTTTAGTCCTGATGGCCTGCACAAATTATTAATGGAACAAAACAAATGGGCCGTTGATGAGATCAAAACCTTAGCTGATCAAAACAAAAGCAAGCAATTGGCTGATACGGCATTTAAGCGCATGGCGGTTGAAGCAACTGCCGATCCCCGTGCCATTACTGTATTAATTAAAACCGATGATCAGGCTACCTATAAAAACGCGGTTGACATGCTGGATGAGTTAAAAATCTGTAATGTTGGCAAGCGTGTATTAGGAGTTGAAATGTCAGCACCGGAATACGCATTGTTACAAGAAAAAATTAAATAAGATGACAGCAAATTGGAATAGTGTAGTTGACGACTCCAGAAACGACATCGTTTTTGAGGGACGCAACCAGGACTACGGAGCGTATCAGATACGCCGTAAATACAATTGGACCGTTACCTTAATTCTTGGTTGTATGGTTGGTGCTTTGGCATTAGGAATGACAACTAAGTACCTGTTAGGGTTAAAAAGTGACGACGTTGAGAAAGAAACAATATTGGATATGACCACTATTGATCTTACTCCTCCGCCGGTTGATAAAAATGAACCACCACCACCGCCACCACCACCGCCACCACCAGTAATGGAAACGGTGAAATTTGTGCCGCCTGTAATTAAGGATGATGCGGTGGAAACAGATCCACCACCACCACAGGAAAAACTGGCTGAAACTAACGTAAGTACGGTTACACAGGAAGGTGATGGAGACGCTGTTGTTGTTCCTACAGAAGGAAACGGAAATGGCGTGGTAGAAGAAAAAGCACCTGAGATTTTTACGGTTGTGGAAGAGATGCCAGAGTTTCCGGGTGGAGCAATGGAAATGATGAAATACATCCAAAAAAATATCCAGTATCCGCAAATGGCAAAGGAAGCCGGCTTAAGCGGAAAATGTTTCTTAAAGTTCGTTGTTAACGGAAATGGAAACATCACGGATGTAACGGTTTTAAAAGGAGTTCCAGGATGCGGAGAATGCGACAGGGAAGCAATTCGGGTTGTGAAGTCGATGCCAAACTGGAAACCAGGAAAACAGAATGGACGAGCCGTATCTGTATTCTTCAACTTACCAATTAACTTCCAGTTGAGGTAGAAAATCAAATTAGTAGAAAATCCCTTTTACCCTTGGTGAAAGGGATTTTTTTTGAGATCACAAATTTTTCCGGTTTAATTTACCAATCTGAAATGAAAACGACATGAATAAAACTCCCACAGAACTCATCAACCTCATGTTTAGTGCCATTATGGTACTGTTAACTTTTACCGGCGCCATTGTATTATTGTTTACCGATTTGTTGGACGAGAAAGCCCATGGAAGCAAACGTATTATACTTGGCGTGATCTTCCTCTTATACGCGGTTTATAGGTCGTATCGGATGTATATTGCAATTAAGCGTACTGAATAATAATCGAAATCCGGATGGCAAGGAATTTCAAGAGCGAGAGATACTTGATAAATTAAAAAGGCTTCCCATGAGAGAAGCCTTTTTAATTTGTAGGATGTAATTGTTATTTACCTGCAGGACTCTTAAAGAAGTCGTTAGCTGCTTTGTTGGAAGGATCAAGTTCTTTTACCAGGTTAAAGTATTCCTTCGCTTTGTTTAAGTCTTTTTCCTTTGAGAAGGCAAAATGCGAACCAAGGTATAAATACGCTTCGATGAGGTTTTGCTTCACGCTGGCTTTTTCTTCAGGTTTCACTAAACTAATAGCCTTTTCATAGTGCGGTTTCGCCAATCCTTTTTCATCTTTTAAATCCTGTTGAACGTTCGCTTTTCCCCTCCAGAAATGAGCAATGGAATAAGATGGACTCAATTGCGATAATTTTGAAAAACAAGTATCAGCTTTCACAAAGGATTCAAGTGCTTCGGCATCTTTCTTCTCACGTTGTTTAGCACCTCCATTATAATAGTAAGCGCGACCAAGTTCGTACCAGTCTTGGGCAGTTAAGTTTTTCGAGTCGCCAGCCATTTTCTTTTCATAGGTTTCAATAGCTTTACCGTACTTTTTAGACTTCATGTGAGCCTTAGCAATTTCATTGATAATGTCGCCTGAAATTTTCGGATCAATGGCTGCGCCTTTTTCCATTTCAATAACACCTAAACTATCCTGGCCGGTTCTTGATAACAGAATTCCTTTGTATTTATAATCTGTACCAACGTATTTAAAATTGGGCACTTTGGAAGATTTCTCGAAGAATCTGTCGATAGCTGCTAAACCTTTTTTGTAGGCTAAGCTGTCCGTGCGGTTACCAAGTTCAGCATAGGAATACCCTAAATAGCGATCGAGGTATAGGTTACTGTTGCCAGAGTTCTGCAGTTTTTCAATTTCTGCAATGGCTTCAGGATACTGTTTATTATTGAAAATAAAGGCGGCATAACGTTCACGCGCTTCGTCTGAGTTATTAAGTTCAAGATATTTTTTATAACTTTCTACTGCGTTTGCTTTTTGTCCTGCCAAGTGGTATAATTCTGCTTTTTCACGGTACGCAGGGGCAAAGGTTGGGTCAATAGCTTCCGCTTTTTTATAAAGGTCTAATGCTAATTGGTAATTTCTCCCACGCTGATATAATTTACCTGCACGTAAAATTCCTTTCGGGGATTTTGGATTTAACTCCGAAAATTTGTCGTATTGTTTAATAGCCGGACCGCCCTCGGTTGGATTCTTTTCTAATAATGCATCACCCATCAACAGGTAATTTTCAGCATTTTTAGGCTCTATCTTAATGGCGGAGTTTAATAAATTAATGGCTTCGTCCAGGTTTTTATTATCCGAATTGATGTAGGCTTCAGCGGTTTTACGCATAACCTCGGTATTCTTGTTGGCCCCCAGGGTCGCAGCTTTAAAAAATTGAGTTTTGGCATCAGCAGAATTGCCTTTGTACCATAATACTTTCCCTAAGCCTACATAATTTAAAGGATAAGTGGCATTGAGTTCCACTCCTTTTTGATAATATAAATTAGCAGAATCAAGGTCGCCGCTCTTAAAGAAATTTTCTCCGTAGTAGAAATAATTTTCTCCTTTAGCAGATTCTTTTGAGATGAGTGATCTGAAATCAGAGGCCGCCGCTTGGTAGCGTTCATTTTCAGATTTCGTAATGGCTTCTTGCAGCGTTTGGGCAAAGGAAAAACCGGAAGTGAGGATTGCGGTGCTTAAGGCTATCGTTTTAATTTTCATGTCTTATTGGTATAGGATAAAAATACATTTTTAAAAAATCAATTTACCTGCCATTCTTTGTTTGAATCAGGTAAAGCCGCCAAATTTAACATTATTTTAAAGTATCAGAGGAACAAAATTTTACATTATTCTGTTATTTTAAGGGGAGTCATATCGACTTCAATCAATCGTTCTTCCTGACGGTTCGGAGGCAGTCCTTGTTTTAAGAACATCAATTGACCTTTATCACCTGCGATGAAGGTTTCAATGCCTTTTCCAAGACTGAATTCTGCCGATCTGCGGATGATGCAAATGCTCTGGCAAAGCGGATAATCACCTGTTGCAATATTGGACTGGTCGGGTAGATACGAAATGTCTTTTTTGGATTTTGAAACCGCTAATATTTTTACCTTTTTTAAAATATCTTTTGTAGTGTTATCATCCTTGTCGCTTAACCATGCATAGTCGCAAACGCCAATGGCTAAAGAATTTGTCGCAATGGTTTGAATTAGTTGCGGTGTATGATTTGAAGCCGTACAGTTTTTACCGAAATTTTCTGTCTTTAACAAGGAATCTTTTAAATGTCGTGTGGAACCGGAATTGGGATTGTCGAATACAATAGAAGTACGCTGATGCGCAACAAAGGCGCTGTCATTTCCTTTAAGTAATTCAGTTAATTCTTCCAGCGAAATAGTTGAATCTGCAAATTGATGGTTCACGATGAATGCAATGGCATCGCCTGCTACGCGTGAAGTTTGTGGATACACATTCTTTGCATGAAACTGCTTCAGTTCATTCTCAGAAAGTGGCCTGGAGATAGCGATTATTTTGCTGCTGTCGTGATATAGTGCTTCTACGCAGGCTTTTTCGTTTGTGGCAACCAGGTTAATATCTGCGTACTTGTATGTAGTGGTGAAGGTATAAATCTGATTTTTAATATGAAGGGTTAAGCCTTCATCAAAATATAAGTTCACTTTTCCTGAGGTAGGGGTGTCATTTTTGGTGATGTCGTCCTGCATTCCGCAAGAAATTAAAAGTAATGAGGTTAACAGAAACGCGAGCGTGAATTTCATAAGTATATGGTGTCTGCAGCAAATATACCTACTTTCACAAAAACAAAAATTCTGACTTTATAATTGGCAGGGTTCAACCTATACCTGGTGGTTTTTCCTGTTTAACTGGATGGGGAGAACCTACAGTAAAAATCTGATGGACTTTTTTAAGGCTTCGATAAAAAGATCAATCTCTTCAATAGTGTTATAAAAAGCAAACGAAGCGCGGATTGTGCCAGGAATATTGTAAAACTGGCAAAGAGGCTGCGTGCAATGATGTCCGCTCCGGATAGCAATTCCGTATTTATCAAGCAGTGTTCCAACATCAAAAGGATGGGCGCCTATTACATTAAATGCAATTACTGATGTTTTATGTTTGGATGAACCATAAATGCGAATATGCCCGATCTCAGTCAGCCTTTTTGTAGCATAATGCATTAAATTTTCTTCATGCTTTTGTATATCAACAAACCCAATCGCGTTTACATAATTGATGGCCGCCGCCAATCCAATCCCGCCTTCAATGTGCGGCGTGCCCGCTTCGAATTTTAATGGGCCCTCTGCAAATTCCGTTTTTTCCATGGAAACCGTTTTAATGGTTCCGCCACCCGTTTGGTAGGGTCCGAATTTGGATAACCACTCACTTTTAGCATACAGAATACCTACACCTGTTGGCCCAAATAATTTGTGGCCACTGAAGGCATAAAAATCACAATCGAGTTCCTGTACATCAGGTTTTAAATGCGGCACAGCCTGTGCGCCATCAATCAGAACCGCCGCACATGAATGCGAGCGTATTGTTTGGATAATTTCCTTTACAGGATTAATGGTGCCGAGTGTGTTGGAAATGTGGGTAAACGCTACGAGTTTTGTTTTATTGGAAAGGAGTAAGGGAATTTGATCTAGCTTAAGTTCACCTTCTTCGTTGATGGGAACGTATTTTAAAACAGCTTTCCTTTCTTCACAAAGTTGTTGCCAGGGAACGATATTGCTATGGTGTTCCATTTGGGTGATCAGTATTTCATCTCCCTCGGAAACATTTAACTTTCCAAAACAGTG
Source organism: Bacteroidota bacterium (assembly GCA_029237825.1). Classification (GTDB taxonomy): domain Bacteria; phylum Bacteroidota; class Bacteroidia; order B-17B0; family Aurantibacillaceae; genus UBA4416. The sequence continues at coordinate 209,760 of JAQZBQ010000007.1, forward strand.
TGCCACTAAATTGATTGATTCTGTTGTGCCCCTGGTAAAAATAATTTCCCCGGGCTGCTTTGCATTGATGTGGAGTTGTATTGTTTTTCGTGCCTCTTCGTAGGCTGTAGTGATTTCCCTGCTCAACGTGTGAACACCACGATGGATGTTTGAATTTTGATAGGTGTAATAATGTGTCAACGTATCGATAACAGCCTTTGGCTTTTGGGCAGTTGCTCCATTATCAAAATACACAAGGGGTTTCCCGTTAACAGTTCTGGAAAGAATAGGAAAATCGTTGCGTATTTTTTGAATGTCGAACATATTTTTTGTGCGTCTGATGTATTTCAGAATCAGTGTTGTGTGTACGCCTTAGCGAAGTTACAGCGATTCTTCAAACAAATGTAATACTCTTTCCTGTAAGGTCGGTATTTCAATTTTATCAATCAGTTCCTGAGCAAAGGCCTGTAACAACAGCTTACGCGCAGTATCTTCGCCAATACCGCGAGCCTTTAAATAAAACAAAGCTTCAGTATCAATTTTACCCGTTGAGGTTCCGTGCGAACATTTTACATCATCAGCATAAATTTCTAATTGAGGCTTGGTATTAATGGTGGCATCATCGCTCATTAAGATATTTTTACTGCTTTGGTATGCGTTGGTTTTTTGAGCGTCTTTACGAACAAATATTTTACCGTTAAAAGTACCTGATGATTTATCTTTAGCAATGCCTTTATACAATTCATTGCTTTCGCAGTTTGGCATCTGATGATCAATCAGCGTGTGATTATCAACCTGCTGAGTGCCTTGAGTGATGAACAAGCCATTTAAATGCGCTTCGCAGTTTGGTTCTGCTAATACAACATTGTGATTATTACGAACTAATTCGCCGCTTAAAGTTGCGGTCATATTGCTGTAATTACCGTATTTAAAAATCTTTGCCTGGTTCGTATGAACAGAGTAGGAAAGCGAACCTTCATTTTGAAATGTAAAGCATGTAAGTTTCGCGTTTTCTTCAACCAGCTTTTCACTCACAAAATTTGAAAATACTTTTGAATTGCCGATATTATAAAAGCTCTCAACCAAAGTTGCTTCAGCATTCGGGCCAATACGAATAAAGCTACGGGTATTCACTACACAATTCCCATTGCCACTATTCACATAAATAATATGAATGGGCATCGGAATCACATTTGCATTCTCAATTTCCAGATACAGTCCGTTCCCACAAAATGCACTATTCAACGCGATCAATGCGTCGGATTCGGATTTTGCCTGCGAAGAAAGAAGATTTTTTTCTAAAGCGGATAATTCGTTAAACGCTTTAACGGTTAATCCCCTCACAATCATTTTTTCGCTGAGAGCACTCACATAATTACCGTTAACAACCACTAAATTAATGGCTTCCTCTAATTTTAAGGGGGCAATATCCTCAGGAATTAACGCGTTGAAAGATTGTTCAACCGATTTAAATTCCTTACGTAAAATGCCTTCGATATTACAGTATTTATAATCTTCGTGTTTGTTATTAGGAATGCCTTTGTCTTCCAGGTAACGTATAGCTGAAACGATTTCAGAATCAGGCATAAAGGCAACTTTGGAAGCGTTGTTCTGAAGCTGATCCAATAAGGTTTGGGTAACGGCACTTTTATTTTCTGCTATTAATGACATAGTTAATCAGCTAATTCAAATTCTTTTTTTATCTCGTCATAGCCTTTCGCTTCCAGTTCTAGCGCTAATTCTTTGCCACCGCTTTTCACAATCCGCCCTTTGTATAAAATATGTACAAAATCAGGAACGATATAATCAAGAAGACGTTGGTAGTGTGTAATTAATATGGTCGCGTTATCTTTCGATTTTAATTTGTTTACGCCACTGGCTACAATGCGTAAAGCGTCAATGTCCAAACCACTGTCCGTTTCATCTAATATAGCCAGCTTGGGATTTAACATGGCCATCTGAAAAATCTCATTCCTCTTTTTTTCGCCACCGCTAAAACCTTCGTTTACACTGCGGCTCGCTAATTTAGAATCCAGTTCTACCAATTTAGATTTGTCTTTAACCAATGCTAGAAAGTCCTTAGCAGACATTTCCTCCTGGCCATGATAGGCACGTATTTCATTTAAAGCAGTCCTGAGGAAATTAATATTACTTACTCCTGGTATTTCAATCGGATACTGAAACGCTAAAAACAATCCTTCACGCGCGCGGTCTTCGGCCGCCATATCCAATAAGTTTTTACCATTAAAAATTACTTCTCCTTCAGTAATTTCATAATCTTCTCTGCCAGCTAATACACTTGATAAAGTCGATTTTCCAGAACCATTAGGTCCCATGATGGCATGCACTTCACCGGCTTTCACCTCTAGATTAATTCCTCTTAATATTTCTTTGTCGCCTATTGAGGCATGTAAATTTTTAATACTGATCATAATTATTTTTTATCCTACAGATCCTTCTAAACTGATTGCTAATAATTTTTGCGCCTCAACGGCAAACTCCATTGGTAACTTATTTAATACTTCTTTGCAGTAGCCGTTCACAATCAATCCAATGGCTTTTTCATTATCAATGCCTCTCTGTTTACAATAAAACAGCTGGTCTTCCCCAATTTTACTAGTCGTGGCTTCGTGTTCTACAACTGCAGATTTATCTTTGATTTCGATATAAGGAAATGTGTGCGCCCCACATTTATCGCCCATTAACAAACTATCACATTGCGAAAAGTTACGGGCATTACTTGCGCCTTTTTTAATCTGTACTAACCCTCGGTAACTGTTGTTGCTAAACCCGGCCGAAATACCTTTAGAGATAATCGTTGAACGCGTGTTCTTTCCAATATGGATCATTTTTGTTCCGGTGTCAGCCTGTTGATAGTTATTGGTTACTGCCACCGAATAAAATTCACCAACCGAATTGTTCCCTTTTAAAATTACAGAAGGATATTTCCATGTAACGGCAGATCCGGTTTCAACCTGCGTCCAGCTTATTTTTGAATTATCCTCTAAACAGATACCGCGTTTGGTAACGAAATTAAAAATTCCGCCTTTTCCATCTTTATCTCCTGGATACCAGTTTTGTACTGTACTGTATTTTACTTCAGCGTTTTTGTGCGTGATAATTTCTACCACTGCCGCATGTAACTGGTTTTCATCGCGCTGAGGTGCAGTACAGCCTTCCAGGTATGAAACATACGCGTCTTCGTCTGCAATTATTAAGGTTCTTTCAAACTGCCCGGTGCCGCTGGCATTTATCCTAAAGTATGTAGATAGTTCCATCGGCGAACGCACACCTTTTGGAATGTAGCAAAATGAGCCATCTGTAAATACAGCGGAGTTTAAAGCTGCGTAAAAATTGTCAGTTGGAGGCACTGCCATTCCCATGTATTTTTTTACCAGTTCAGGATGTTCCTGAACGGCTTCACTGAACGAACAAAAAATAATTCCTTTTTCGGCAAGGGTTTCTTTAAAGGTGGTTTTAACGGAAACGCTGTCAAATACCACATCTACCGCGATGTTGCTTTGCACACCACTCAAGCGTTTTTGCTCTTCTAAAGAAATGCCAAGCTTTTCAAACGTTTTTAAAATTTCAGGATCTACTTCATCCAGGCTTGCCAGTTCTTTTTTTGGTTTTGGCGCCGAGTAATAAATGATATCCTGAAAGTCCGGCTTTTTGTAAGAAACATGAGCCCATTGCGGCTCAACCATGTTTTTCCAGTTTCGGAAAGCTTTTAATCTGAATTCAAGCAGCCAATCCGGTTCGCTTTTTTTTGCTGATATAAATCTGATGATGTCTTCATTTAACCCTTTCGGTGCCTCATCGGCATCAATATCAGTGGTGAAGCCCCATTTATATTCATTCTGTATATGTTCTTCTAAAATTTCGTTTGCCATTTTCTTCTGCGTTTCGCGTTCAAGTCTCAGGTTATCACTAACGGGAAACCAAAATGCCTCTCTTTATTAAACACTAAACGATTCGCCACATCCACAGGAGCGGGTTGCGTTTGGGTTTTTAAAAATAAATCCTTTACCATTTAACCCGCCGCTGTAATCCAATTCAGTGCCAACCAGGTACAAAAAGCTTTTTCGGTCAACCACCACTTTCACGCCGTTATCTTCAAACAACTGGTCGCCTTCTTTCATCACATTATCAAACACCAGGTTATACATTAAGCCGGAGCAACCGCCGCCATCCACTCCAACACGGATGAAAGTATCTGCCGGTTTATTCTCGCTTTTTATCAATTCAAGTGCATGAGCTTTTGCCGCATCGCTAACTGTAATCATTTTGTAAGTAATTAATTGTTAGTTACTTGTAAGTTATCCTTAATTAGATTAAATCTAAACGGAACACAAAGATACCATATTTAAGGTATAAGAACAAATTATTTGAATAAATTAGCAATCGTGAAAATGGTTAGGATTTTTTCTTCTTCTAGGGGTGTTTTCATGTAAAAGAAATCACACCAGTGTGCTGGTTAAAGTGTTGGATAACGAAACGAATACTCCGGTGAGTTTTGCTAAAGTTAATGTGGTTCGGAAAGGAAAAAAAGGCTGGCTGACAGAAAAAGAAAGTATGTTAGTTAACGAATCCCTCACTAATACGTATGGTGAGGTGTTAGTAGATTTTAAATACGACAGGGGCAACACATACGCCTTATTTGTGTATCCTCCGAGTGGTTATTTTCAAACGGGGAATTACCACTATGTCGATCTCGAAAAAGGAAAAAACCAGGAAACCGTTTATCTCTACCAACAATCTTTTATCAAGTTGAATTTGATTTCAAATCAAGCGTCAGGTAAGGTTTTGGATATCAAAATAGATGAAGCAACGAGCGTTTATTACACCTATTATTCAAATTCCACCGCTGTTAACAAGATGGTCTTTTGTTCCGTAAACTCATCGGTTGGAAATAAATCGCTTACCTGGAGCGTCGATTCAGCCGGAACAAGAAATAAATATGCGTCGCCTATTCAGTTAAAAGGACATGACACCGTTTACGCAACCATTCATTTTTAATCTTTTACTCTACTAAACTTCAGCGCTTTTAAAATGAAGTTTGGTAAAGCTTTTTTTGGATCACGTTTACGAAGATCAAGGTACCAGCCAATTTTTTTCACAACCGGTAATTTCTTTGTCTCCACAAATTCAATCAATGTTCCGTCAGCGTCCTCAATATAGGTAAAATGGCCTGCGGCTTCTCCCATTTCAAAACCGGCGCCGCCGTCGACTGTAAAAGGGTGGCCGGCTTTTTTGCAAGCTTCTTCCAGGGCTTTCATGTTTTTTATATCAAAGCATAAGTGAATAAATCCACAATCTCCCCATAATCGGTTTTCAAATATTTTCCTCGGCGAGTAGTCAAATGCCTGAATCAATTCAATTTCATTATCTCCTAAAAGTGGACCGAAACTACCTTCCCTTGGTTTGCTGTTTCTTAAAACAACCCGTCTGAATTTCTTTTGCGAACCTTCAACACCCTTCCAGTCACTGAAAATGCTAGTTGTGTCAGAAATAACGGTGTCGAATCCCAGAACAGTTTTATAAAGTCCAATTGATTTTTCAATATCTTTCACACCGATAACCGCGCCTAAAACACCGCCCGTTGTAAAATCTTTCTTCTGGTACCACGACGATTTTTCTTCAATTATTTCATAAACATTTCCCCATAGGTCCTGAATGTAAAAATGGTTTCTTCCGTAGGGCGTTTGAGAAATTTCAGTAAAGAGCTTCGCTCCAAAATTTTTCAAGTGATCGTATGATTTTTTGATGTCATACGATTTAATTTTTCCGGCAAAAATGCCAAGATCGCCCAACTGCGGCGTAAATTCCGCTTTCTGTGCCGTTCGGCTTGTGTATTGCCAGATTTCAAAACCACCACCACCGTTCAAACTAATAGCTAAAATGGCATGGCGCGCATGCGGCATATTAGCGGTATAGGGAAGCATCAGTTCGGCCATAGCAGCCTCTTCAAAAATTTTAATATCCGTGCCAAATGCTTTTCGGTACCATTTAAATGTTTCGTGAACGTTGGTATTCCCAACACCAAGTTGCTGTATGCCTGAAATGATGTAACTCATGAAATGTAATTAAACCGTAAAATTAAGATTTATAATTTATTGCCCAACGTATTTCATGACCACGTATGTTTCCGGAACCATTAGTTCGGATGAGCAGTAATTGAGTTTGTCAGCGATTTCGGGAGGGTATTGATCAACCGTTTGGAAGCCGAGTTTTGAAAAATATTCCGGTATAATGCATACCAGATAAATGGGTTGAGTAGCGATTTTAACCCGTGCCTCGACCAATGCTTTGGCAATACCGTTAAAGCGTTTTTTCTCAATAACACCAAGCGAGCAAAACTCGTCACACCCATAATGTTTTCTAATCCTTCCAAAGCCAACGATCTCATCCCCTTCTTTTGCTACTAAAAACTGGCTCATTTGAAGATCACGGTTATCCAAATCATATTCAGAAACATACTGAACAATCAATTTAAAGTCCTTTTCGTTGGCGTTATGGATGCTAATTTTTTTGATAAGATCATGGGATGATAAACGTAATATTACTAATAAAATTAGAAATCGCTGCGATTAAATTGTTTTTATGAATGGAATTAAGCCTGTTTTAATTTGTATTTTTGTTTAACCTGAATTTATATCATGCAAGACAAATACGACGTAGTAATAGCCGGTGGCGGTCTGGCAGGCCTTACCCTATCCATTCAATTAAAGCAAGCTAATCCTGATATTTCAATTTTGATTCTTGAAAGCAGGGACAAAGCAGCGGCCATCGCTGCTCACAAAGTTGGTGAATCGACGGTAGAACTGGCGACCCATTATTTCCGGGAGGTCCTCGGCTTAAAAGATTATTTAGAAGAGTTTGAACTGCCTAAGCATGGTTTGCGCTTTTTCTTTACTGACGAAAAAAAGGTTGAATTATCCAACAGGGTAGAGTTGGGTCCTCGGTTAAAACTCCCTGTTCCGAGTCATCAATTGGATAGGGGTACTTTTGAAAATTATCTGGAAAGACATACCAAATCGTTAGGGACAGACTTTTTGCTGGCGGCTCGTGCTAAGGATGTTGTGTTCGGTGATAACGGAGATTTGCACACTGTAGTTTATGCTCATGAGAGGCAGGATAAAATCGTTAGAGCGCGCTGGTTAGTGGATGCAACCAGTCGGATTAGTTTACTGAAAAAGAAACTGGGGTTTCAAAAAGAAGCGCCTCATAATGTAAATGCTGCATGGTTCAGGGTTAAAGGTGTTGTTGATATTGATGAATGGAGTGATAACAAAGAGTGGCAATCTTTTTTGGCGCCGAAGCTCCGCTACCTTAGTACAGTGCATTTTATGGACAAAGGATATTGGCTTTGGGTAATTCCGTTAGGTTCAAAAAACACAAGTATCGGAATTGTAGCCGACGAGGATATTCATCCCTTTGAAACAATAAATACATATGAAAAGGCTGTAGCCTGGATACATAAACATGAGCCGCAGGCGGCTAAATTTGTCTGCCCTAATAAAGAAGATATTTTGGATTTTAGAATCCTGAAGCACTTTGCGCACGACAGTAAGCGGATTTATTCAGCTGATCGATGGGCTGTTACAGGCGAAGCGGGTGTGTTTCTTGATCCATTTTACTCTCCCGGAAGTGATTTTATTTCATTGAATAATACATGGCTGAGTGATTTGATTCTTCGTGATTATAAAGGAGAAGATATTTCGGTACGTGCGCAGATATATGAGCAAACGCATTTGTCCTGGTTTGAAAGTTGGTTGCCAATATACCAGGATAAGTATAAACTAATGGGTAACACCCAGATTATGGTTTTCAAAATCTTCTGGGACTGGGCCATTTATTGGTCGGTTCCATGCTTGTTATTTACCAATAACGGTTTTACGGATTTGAAAGTACTGAAGGAATTATTTGTATCGGAGAAGAGCCTCGGCCGAAAGTTTGGCCGGCTAAATAAAGCCGTGCAGGATTTATTTCTGGAGTGGTTACCGTTTGAAAAAGCAATATTTGAGCAACGCTATATCGATCCTTTGGATTTGGATTACCTTAAAAGGTTTCAGCGAGGAATTGACGAGGTGCACGGAACAAGTGAGGTTGTTGGAAAGGTTTCTGATAATATGAATATCCTCGAGAATGTTGCCGCTGAAATGTTCCGTTTAATAAGTAATCAGGTTAACAAAACACCATTGGATATAATAGTTGATCCTTATGTGATGACTTTATCGAAGCCATACGACGCCAGTGAACATTTAAATGGTTTAAACCCAGATGGTGTGATTGGAAATGACGTTGCCAAAATGTGGTTTTACCAGCCAACGACTGTAGCCATTTAACGAATAGATATACTCATAAAAAACTCCTACTGAAACCAGTAGGAGTTTTTATTTTATAATGTTTTGAGATTAATGGCCGCCTCCACCATCTTGTTCGCCTTCAACTAAAGGAACCGTCTGCGGAATAAAATCATTTGGTGAACCTGGTTTGCTATAGTCATATGCCCAACGGTGAACAACAGGTAAAGGACCTGGCCAGTTCCCATGAATGTTTGCCATTGGAGTTGTCCATTCTAAAGTATTAGAATTCCATGGATTTTGCGGGGATTTCTCACCACGGAAAATACTATAGAAGAAGTTGAATATAAATATCACTTGTCCTAATGCTGCTATAATAGCAAACACGGTTACAATTTCATTAATATCCACCAGGTTATCAAACATCGGGAAAGCACTGTTAGTGTAATACCGACGAGGAACACCTGCTAATCCTAAGAAATGCATTGGGAAAAACACGCCATAAGCACAGATGAATGTTACCCAGAAATGTAAATATCCAAGTTTTTTGTTCATCATACGCAAGAACATTTTTGGGAACCAGTGATATACACCGGCGAACATTCCAAATATTGCTGATAATCCCATTACAATATGGAAGTGGGCAACTACGAAATAAGTATCATGCACGTTAATATCTAATGTTGAATCCGCTAATATGATTCCGGTAACTCCACCTGTTACAAATGATGATACCAAACCAATTGAAAACAACATAGCAGGTGTGTATTGGATATTTCCTTTCCATAGTGTGGTGATGTAGTTAAATGCTTTTACTGCTGAAGGAATGGCAATTAATAATGTTGTGAAAACGAACACTGAACCAAGGAAAGGATTCATTCCTGTTAAGAACATATGGTGGCCCCAAACGATGAAAGATAAAAATCCGATTGCTAGCATGGAACCAATCATCGCTCTGTAACCAAAGATAGGTTTACGGGAGTTAGTAGAAATAATTTCTGATGTAATACCTAAAGCGGGTAATAATACGATATATACTTCCGGGTGACCTAAGAACCAGAATAAATGTTCAAATAAAATCGGGCTACCACCTACGTTGTCTAAAGGTCGGCCACCAATATAAATATCAGATAAGTAAAAGCTTGTTCCTAAACTTCTGTCACATATTAATAAAACCACACAGGAAACCAATACAGGGAAAGATAATACACCCAGGATTGCAGTAATTAACATAGCCCACATGGTTAAAGGCATACGTGTCATTTTCATTCCTTTTGTACGGAGGTTGATAATTGTAACGATGTAATTGATACCACCTAATAATGAAGATACAACGAACAATGTCATTGAAATTAACCACAAAGTCATACCTAATTTAGATCCGGGCATTGCTTCAGGTAACGCCGATAAAGGAGGGTAGATTGTCCACCCACCTGATGCAGGACCGTCCTCAATAAACAGTGAACCTAACATGATCACACTTGAAAGAAAGAAAAACCAGTAAGACAACATGTTTAGGAATCCGGAAGCCATATCACGTGCTCCAACCTGATAAGGAATTAATAAATTGGCGAATGTACCGCTCAAACCACCTGTTAATACAAAGAATACCATGATCGTTCCGTGAATGGTAACCAATGCCAGGTACATGTTTGGGTCAAGGATTCCATCTTTTCCCCATTTATCGCCTAATACCGCATTGATAAAAGCAAATTTTTCACCTGGCCATGCTAATTGCATACGGAAAATGATAGACATGGTCATGGCGATAACAGCCATAACTATTGCAGTGATCAAAAACTGACGGGAAATCATTTTATGATCCATGCTGAAGATGTATTTACTTACAAAACTTTCTTCATGCTCGTCATGATCATGCGCGTGATCGTGGTGCCCTAAATGTTCTGTTAAATCTGCTGAATGTTCGTGTGACATATTATATCCGTTATTTTAAGTACAACAATGTTTTAAATTAATTTATTTTGAAACTACTCTCTTTTTAAAGCGTGGTTGCGTTAAAAGCCAGTCTTTATAATCTTTCTCGCTTTCAACAATAATTGTCATCTGCATGTTATAGTGAGATGCGCCACATATTTTATTACAAAGAAGGATGTAGTCAAATTCAACTGGTTCTTCTCCTCTTTTTTCTCTTACTTCATTAATTCCCTTCATTAATTGAATAACGTAAGGATCTTTGCGCATTTCAGCGGTTGTTTTTGATGGTGTAAATTTAAATTCAGTAACCATTCCCGGAACACAGTTCATTTGTGCGCGGAAGTGTGGCATGTATGCAGAGTGAATAACATCACGGGAACGCATTTTAAATTCAATTTCCTTGTTAACCGGAATATGGAATTCATTTTTTACGATGATGTCATCATTCCCTGCTGGATCTAAAGTATCCATACCCACAACATTTCCACCATCAATCTGGCGATAATCGGTTGAGCCTAACGTTTTATCAAATCCTGCGTAACGGGCAGTCCAATCGAATTGCTTCGCATAAAGTTCAATGGTAATTTTATTTGGGTCGTTAGATCTGTCTGTGATTTCGTTCCAGTACTTTAATCCGAAAATGATGATAAATGCTAATACAACAGCTGGTACAATTGTCCAAATCATTTCAAGTCTGTTGTCATGCGCAAGGAAAGTTGCTTTTGTTTCTTTAGTTCCACGGTATTTGTAAGCAAAATAAAATAATACAGCATTGGTTAAAACAAACACAGTTACAATGATGTACATATTGTAATCCCATAGGGTATCTACTTTTACACCATGAAGAGATGAAGCTGCCGGTAACAGATTGTCGTTCCAGCGGTTTGCCTGCCAGAAGAAAAAAGCAATAAACGCAAAACCAAAAAGCAACATGGCTTTTCCGTTGAAAGAATTATCACTGTCTTTCACTGACCACTCGTTTCCTTTCTTAAACTGGCGCGATAATTCAACAACACGCATTAACTGGTGGACAGCGATAATTAAAAGTACAAGTCCGATTAAGATTAACAATTTCATAATTAGATATTTATTTTTTTAGTTGTCTTGTGTAGGTGATTTTACTCACATCACATCAAATAATTTTTAAATGCTTTATCTGGTTTATTTATTAATATGAGTGGTGAGCACTTTCTTCCAGGAACGGGTGGTTTTTCACCAACAATGGACGTTTTGAAAGGTTGTTTAACACTACATAAATAAATAGTCCTAAGAAGAAAAGGAAATTACCAACTTCCATCCAGCTGATACCTGTCCAGTGATGTCCAACTGTTCCAGGCATTACAACCATAATGATGTCAAGGTAATGACCAATGAAAATAATAACTCCAACAAATATCAAGAAGAAATAATTCCTTTTAGAATCGCGACTCATTAACATAATCATCGGGAAAGAGAAATTAACCATTAAAACGGTCCACATTAAGGCTTTATAGGATTCCCAACGTGTTTGGTAGTAAGTTACCTCTTCAGGGATATCAGCATACCAGATTAACATGAATTGAGAGAAGTATAAATATGTCCAAAGGAAAGAAATAGCAAACATCCATTTACCGATATCATGAACGGTACTTTCAGTAACAAACTCAAGGTAACCAAGTTTTTTCAACCAAACCACAAGGATCGTTACGGTTATCATTGCGCTCACCCACATTCCGGAGAATATATACCAGCCCATCATTGTAGAGAACCAGTGCGTATCAATACTCATAATCCAATCCCAGGCAGAAGTTGAAGAAGTAACCGCAAAAACAACCATAAACCAGGCACTTAATTTCACGTTTTTCCAGTGGTAACCTTTTGCTTCTTCATGTCCTAAAGCATCGGCCTCAATTGAGTTTTGGCGTAACTTCCATGTGAACATTACCCAGGCAACCATATATAATAAGGTACGGATCCACCAGAAAATTCCGAAGTAACCTATTTTACCCGCGATAACTGCATCATAGTTTTCTGAACCTTCAGTTGCAACGCCTTCCGCCATCCATGGATAGATAGTGTTCATGTGTAACTGACTGAAAATAAAAATTAACAGCAGACATGATAAACCAACCGGTAAAAACCAGGAAACCGCTTCAATGATTCTTTTGATTGTTGTAGCCCAACCTGCTTCAGCCGCATATTGTAATCCAAGGAAAAATGCAGCTCCTAAAGCGATTGCCATAAAAAAGAACGAACCGGCAAATACGTTGGCCCAGGCACGTGTTGCATGGTAATGATGGTCATCCGGCTGCTTATCAAATAAAAACATGCAGATGATGGAAACCAAGCCAACAGCCATCAAAATCATCGATGTCATTTTAGCTTTAGCGGGTACTACGAAATTTAATTTATCAGTGTTCATATCTAAAAATTCTGTCGTATTTAATTCGTTCTTAATTAATGTTTTTTAGTTGAATCTGCCGGAGCAACAGCTTTGGTGCTATCAGTCGCTACAGTTTTTGGTCCTTGTAATTTTTGAACATAGTATACTAATTTCCAACGCTCTTCCTGGGTTAACAAACTCTGATGCGGACCCATTGAACCTTTACCGTAAGTAATGGTGTGAAAGATCTTCCCTTCTGATAAGTTTTTCAGTGCCCCGTTGTACGCAGGTGGTGGACCAGGTAATTTAGCAGCCACTTTACCATCTCCGGCACCGGTGCTTCCATGGCAATGTACACAGAATTTCACATACAAATCTTCCCCTTCTTTTTCAACGGCTGCTGAATAAGCAATTGGATTTTTTAAATATAAACCAGCTTGTTCATATGCCTCAACAGTATTTGGATATACATAAGGTATAAAGCCACGAGCGATGGTTCCATTTACTGGTAATAAGGCGTTGTTAATAGTATCACCATTAATAACGTGGGTTCCGTAATATTCTACAGATGGCGAACGATACATGTCTGGCATGAATTCAAATCCAGGACTGTTCGTGTCTTTTTTACCACATGATGTAAAACCCGCTACCAGCATAACTGCAAACGTTCCGCAAGCTACCAGTTTAAGATTTTTGTATGATAAGTTCATATCGTTGTGTTTAGCTAATTAATATTTTGGTTCAATTGTAATAGTTCCTTTGTAATTTACTTCTTCAGCACCTGTAGAACGTAAAATTTCATCCGCTTTTTTAGATTGCTCTTCGTTCAACTCTAGATAAATCATGAATTTATCATCTGTTGTACGTGGATCAGGATTTTTAGCTTTTGCACCCGGTACCAACCAGCAACGTAATAAATAGGTTAAAGACATACCATGTGCAGCGCAAAATACGGTAGACTCAAATGTAATTGGAATAAAAGCGGGAATCGCCGAATAATAATTCCAGTTCGGTTTACCACCGATATCATTTGGCCAGTCGTGTACCATCATGTACCACATCATTAAGGTTGCAAGTGATAAACCTGTAATTCCGTATATAAAAGCGCAAATCGCAATTCGGGTTCTTGGAACACCTACAACAGGATCGATTCCGTGAACAGGAAATGGTGTGAATACATCTTTGATACGAATCCCGGATGCACGTAGTTTCGCGCATGCGTCTAATAAAGGAACTTCGTCTGAATAGATGCCGTGTATAATTTGTTTAGTTGCCATATTATAATTTCTAATATCTTAATTCTAAATCTTATTGTTAGTGGTGCGCGTGATCTGCTGCTAATTTTTTGTGTTCTTCTCCGGAAGCTTTTAAAATTGACTTCAATTCAGCCTGAGCGATAACCGGGAATGTGCGTGAATAAAGAAGGAACAACGTGAAGAACATTCCAATAGTTCCAACAAAAATACCTACGTCAATAAAAGAAGGAGTATAGGAGTTCCATGTAGATGGTAAATAAGTACGGCAAAGTGTTGGAACGATAATTACAAAACGCTCAAACCACATACCAATGTTTACCACAATCGATAGCACGAAAGTAAATGCAATACTGGTACGTAATTTTTTAAACCAGAATAATTGCGGAGAAATTACGTTACAGGTCATCATAATCCAGTATGCCCAAGCCATAGGTCCGGTTGCTCTGTTTAGGAAGGCGTACTGTTCCCATTCAACTCCTGAATACCAGGCAACAAATAATTCAGTTAAATAGGCCACACCAACAATCGAACCGGTAACAATAATTACAATGTTCATGTATTCAATATGTTTGATGGTTAAATACGCTTCGAGTTTATACACTTTTCTTACAATGATCATTAATGTTAATACCATTGCAAATCCTGAGAATACAGCACCTGAAACGAAGTAAGGAGGGAAAATGGTGGTATGCCAGCCCGGAACCACAGACGTAGCAAAGTCAAAGGATACGATAGAGTGTACGGAAAATACTAAAGGTGTTGATAAACCCGCTAATACCAAGGAAACTTCTTCAAAACGTGACCAGTGACGAACAGAACCGCCCCAGCCAAATGAAAGGATAGAGTACGCTTTTTTCATACGTGGCTTAACAACACGGTCACGAATCATTGCGAAATCAGGAATTAAACCAATGTACCAGAATACAATGGATACGGTTGCATAGGTAGATACCGCGAAAACGTCCCACAATAACGGTGAGTTAAAGTTAGGCCAAAGGGAACCAAATTGATTTGGTAAAGGAAATAACATGTAGTCTAGCCACGGACGGCCAGTATGCAGCGTTACGAAAATAGCAGCACATAATACCGCAAAAATTGTCATCGCCTCAGCAGAACGGTTAATGGCCATGCGCCATTTCTGGCGGAATAATAACAATACGGCTGAAATTAAAGTACCTGCGTGACCAATACCAATCCACCATACGAAGTTCGTAATATCCCATGCCCAGTCAACACCGTTATTGGAACCCCAGGCTCCAATACCAACACCAATGGTATATGATAAACATCCGATACCCCACAAAAAGCCCAATACGGAAATCGTAAATAGAATATACCATAAACGGTTTGCTTTACCTTCTATTGGAGCAATAATATCATCGGTGATGTTTCGGTAAGTTTTGTTACCTAAAATCAACGGTACCCTAATCTGTGATTCTGCGTGCATATTATTTTAATTCAGAATTTATAAAATTACTTTTTTACTACTTTTTATGAATGGTGTTCTTCTTTGTGCTCTTCATCATGGCTTGTTCCTGTAGGACCCGCGTGTTGAACATGAGTATGAATCGCTTCTTCCTGATTTCTCACTTTAAGCAGGTAAGAAACGGTTGGTTTAACACCTACTTCTTCTAATAAGAAATAGTTTTTATCATCTTGTCTCCAGGTGTTTACTGCTGATTTTTCATCATTGATGTCGCCAAACATAATAGCGTTTGTTGGACATGCTTGCTGACACGCAGTTTTGATAGAACCATCAACCACTGGCATTTTAGCTGCTTTTGCTACTAATTTACCAGCCTGTAAACGCTGAACACACATGGAGCATTTTTCCATGACACCACGTGAACGAACAACTACATCCGGGTTTAATACCATGCGGCCTAAATCCTGTTGCGCTGGGTTCACATCACTGAACATTTCATTTCCGTTATAATTGAACCAGTTAAAGCGACGAACTTTAAACGGACAGTTATTTGCACAATAACGGGTACCAATGCAACGATTATAAGTCATCATGTTTAATCCTTCAGTACTGTGGCTTGTTGCTAAAACAGGACAAACCGTTTCGCAAGGAGCATGGTTACAGTGCTGACACATCATCGGCTGGAAAGTCACTTTAGGATTTAAAGAAGGATTTTCCATATCCAGGTACATTTGTTTTGTACCAACGTGTTCTTCATGAGCTTTTTCTTTGTTCATGTCAGAAGAATAGTAACGATCGATACGCAACCAATGCATATCACGCGTCATCGCGATCTCATCTTTTCCAACAACTGCCACGTTATTTTCTGCAGTACAAGCAACAACGCAGGCAGCACAACCAATACATGAGTTCATATCAATGGTCATTCCCCATTTATGGTTCATCCGTGGATGAGCATCCCAAAGATCGATTTCTTCAACATGTTTTTTTCCACCACCATGCATTGGAAGCATAGCCGCAGGGTTCCAAACCTCTTTTTCTTTGGTTTTATATTCGTTTAAAGAAACTTCGCGTAACAAGTATTCCTCACGACCCATAATGGTGTGATGAATTTGTGTGGCCGCAAATTTATGGTCTCCTGTAGCCTTGCTAACAGTAGCCGATAAACCTACATACTGGAATGTATCATTGTTTACTGTTACAAACGGGTAGGCATTTACTCCAACGCCAGTGGCTACTTTCATAGATTCTGCCGTACGGCCGTAACCCATAGCTAAGCCAATTGTACCTGCTGTTTGCCCTGGTTGAGGATAAACAGGAGCCTGAATGGTGATGCCATTTACAGTCAATTCAACGATAGAACCAATTATATCCTGGCGCTTCATCTCATTTAAACCAAGAGTTGCGACGTCAGCAGGATTCATTGTAATATAATTATCCCAGGTAACTTTTGAAATTGGATCAGGTAATTCCATTAACCAAGGGTTATTACTTTGGTTACCATTTCCTAGTCCGATTTTTTCGTATACAACTAATTCAAATGAACCTCCTTTTGCGCCGGTTGCCATTGCTGCGGCTTTATTATAATCTGGTGCAGTTACGTTTGTCGCCGGTTCAGAAACAGGTTGTTTAGAAGCGGAAGAAGCTGCTGGAGCTTCGGTTTTTGCAGAATCTCCGATTACTTCATTTACTATTGCTGCAACTCCGGCCATCAAAGGTTTCCCTGAAGAATCTTTTGCCATTGGAGCAACAGGCATATCTTTAATCACAGACACTTTAAGAACACCATCGTGTAATGTATGCGCCCAGAAAGAAGCGAAGTCGAGGTATTTTCCTTGTTGAGGAAATACGTGGTTATTCCAGTATCCTTGTAAATAGGTTAAATAATCAGTTTTGATGCCGGACCATTTTAAAAGGGAATCCTGTACCTGGCGTGTTCCTTCATAGCGAGGTGCTGCAAAAATCTGACGAATGGTAGGTTGTTGTAAAGAGTAATGCCCACGTTTTGGATTAGCATCACCCCATGATTCTAAGTAATTGTTATCCGGGCAAACAAAATCAGCCAGTTTAGACGTTTCATCTAATGCCTGGGAGAAAGAAACCTTTAACGCCGCTTTTGTATAAGCTGTTTCAAATTTTAAAGAAGCAGGTGCCGTGTAAACCGGATTACAGTTGTAAGTCATTAATACTCCAACTTTTCCTGCATTTAAATCCGAAACAAGATCAATAAAATCTTTATCATTTCCTTGTTTCAGGTTGTAATGCATGTCAACATCTACTGTTTTACCATAGTTGTCAAGCATTTTATTGATGCCGTTTACCAGAGTCTGGCAACCTTCATCATTGAAACCACACACTACAATTGACTTTCCTTTATTTTCTACTAATTGCTTAGCCGCTTTAGAAATGGCCTTAACCGCTTCAGCGTTTGAAATACCAGCTGAAGTTACTTTTGCATTTCCAATAGCACCCGCAACTTCGTTATATAAAGTAGCAATCACCTTCCCGAATTCAGACGCCTTCACCATGTAACGTTCATCGGCGTTAGCCCCCGTTAACGATAAATTTGCTTCGAAATGGTAGTGCTTACTCATTTCCAAATTTTCACGGCTTACCTTACGTGTTTTGCTGTATTGAGCAGCAAACTCGATAGGGTTTAACCATGTTCCAAGGAAATCACAGGCAATACCAACTATGGTTTTTGCTTTAGAGAAATCATAAGATGAAACAACCGATTTTCCAAATACATTCTTATTTGCTTTGATTAAAGCGGAATAAGAAACCGCGTCGTAAGTTACATGTTTGGAGTTTGGGTATTTAGCAATAAATTCAGCAATAACCGCTCTTGTTGAAGGACTGATAATGGTTGAACTTAAAATGACGTTGGTTCCAGCAGTTAATGACTTAGAAACGGCTTCGTCAACGTTTTTCCAGGTTGTAGGATTGCCTTTTGCCAACGGTCCGCTTAAACGTGCGCCGTCATATAAACTCAAAACAGAAGCCTGAACGCGTGCGCTTGTAGCGCCATGGCTAACTTTTGACAATTCGTTTCCTTCAATTTTAATTGGACGTCCTTCACGGGTTTTAACTAAAACAGAAGCATAGTCATGTCCATCATAAAACGTAGAAGCATAGAAGTTCGCCACGCCTGGCGTTACTTCTTCGGGTTTAATAACGTAAGGAATTGACTTGTTTACAGGTGTTTCGCAGGCTGCCAAAGCAACGGCAGCAGTTGAAAAGCCCATTACTTTTAAGAAATCCCTACGGGTAGTACCTTTTGAGTTTGCATCATCACCAGTAAGGAAATCTTCCATTGGTAAGCTCTCTGCGAACTCATTGTTTTTGCTTTTTAAAAAGTCTTCGCTGTTGTTTAATTCAGGTAAACCTTTCCAGTATTTTTTCGACATAGTCATCTGTGATATTTCTTGTCCTTTGTATTTTTCTTTTAAAGCTTTGTGAAGGCGGTCATAGTACGCATTACCTTCCATTGCTACTTCTGTTTTACGGTGACATTCAACACACCATTTCATGGTAAGCGGAGACTTTTGTTCAACAGTAGTCATCTTCTTAACATCGCCATGGCAGGTTGCACAATCCTGTTTACCTACTACTACGTGTTGCTGGTGGTTAAAATAAACGTGATCAGGAAGTGTGTGTACTTTGATCCATTTAATTGGATTTTCATTACCGGTGTAGTTGCCGGATTTAGCATCAAACCCTGCTGCTGCATAGATTTTAGAAATTTCTTTTTCGCCATGTTCCGGGCCTGTGCTGATACCTTTATGACAATTCATACACACGTTAACTGTTGGGATTCCAGCATGACGCGATTTTTCAACAGAATTGTGGCAGTACTGACAAGCAATTTCATTATCGCCAGCGTGTAATTTATGAGAGAATTTTATTGGCTGTTCCGGGTGGTATCCTTTTTGGGTTTCCCACTCATAATAAACGCCAAGGTCATAACATGCGTCCCAACAGGATTTCATCCCAATGAACACAAACAGGATAACAAATACACCCACTAATCGACGGTGACCGCTAATCCAGTCTTTAACTTCTTGTCCGAAAGTAGTTTCAGGAACTTCATCCTTTCCTACTTTACGGTTGTATGAATTCTCAAGGGCGTGACGTACACTTCTTAATGCGCCAATAATTATCGCGATGATTACAATAGCACCTAACAATAAATATAACGGATCAATTCCACCTTTTTCTTCAACAACTTCAGCTCCTGAGGTTGCAGGGCCCTTAGCTACATCAGTTTTAGGCGCAGGAGGATTTTTAATATAAGCAATGATCGCTTTTACCTCATCATCTGATAAAAACTCAAATTCGCTCATGTTTGCACCGCTGAACTTTGCATCAATACTTTTTGCATAGGCATCGCCGCTTGCTTTTACCTTTGTAGCGTTTTTGATCCAGTGTAATAACCATTCGTCTGCTGGTTTTGGAACACGATCTGCAACACCTGCAAGACCCGGACCGGTTAATGCGCCATCGTCTAATTTGTGACAAACCGCGCAATTCGACTTAAATAATTTAGCACCATCCTGGGCTTTCAGTCCAAATGAGAAAGCAAAAAACAGGAAAACCGCGCCAAATAAAGATTTTAAAGAGAAATGAGACATATTATTTTGCATAGAATTATATCTAATTTTGTGGGTATTGTGGCAATTTAATGACATTATCATGACAAAAAATTTCCGACAAAAATAGCAGAATGTTATATAACTAGCATGGAAATTTTAATTTTTATTAACATTCGAACTAATTTATAATTATTCTAAATAAGACACATCGAAGAAATTGAAAGGTTTCGAAACTCTTATCTTTTCTATATTTCCAGAGATAAAGTTAATCGTCTGACAAACACACTTTTTTATCAGATCAACTTCAATTTATACCCTTTTAATGTCTTGGAGTGAGAAAAAGTTAATAAAATCGCTTGCAATTTATGTAGGAATTAATCCTCCCAATAATCGATGATTAAACCGTCGTTCGGGCTGATGCCGATTGACCGTTTCTCAGTTCCAAAATCAATGATTAAGGCGTCATTTAAAAATTGTGTGTCTTCTTTACTTAGTTGAAAGCCATCAATGGTTTGTCCAATGACATCTGTCCACATTTTTGTAGTCGACGCGTCAATTGGTATGATTTTAATTTTATCGCCAAACTCCTGCTTCAGCTGGTTTTTTTCCTCCTCGAAGTTAAAGTCAGTCAATACGTCAATGCCGGTCCCTTCTTCATTACAGGTAATCACCAGGTTTGAATCCTCGAAAACTAATTCCACGTTATCGATTAAGTCAACCTGCGCCTCAGGGTTAAAACGATTCACCCAAAAATAGATCATCACTTTTTTAAGTATTTTCCCTTCGGCTGTCGCAAGAAGCTGTAATTGATGATTCGTAAAGTGTGACATAAACTCAGTTTTTTGATTTAGAATTAAATTGACGTAATTTCAATTAAAGTGAAAGCCAGGCTTTAGCTGCGGTAGACATGATAATTTCTTTTGTTGAATCGCTCAGTGGTGATTCCCTTACTAACGCTCCGGGTACTGCTTCTCCTAGCGGAAATGGATAATCGGAACCCTGCACCACTTTGTCTGCACCAACCAGATCAATAATGTATTGAAGCATTTTATGGTCGCACACATGGGAATCTACCCAGAATTTACCGAGGTACTTTTTTGGATTATGCGGATTGTCAATAGCCACCAGGTCGGGCCGGCATTCCCAACCATGTTCAATACGGCTTATTGTGGGCAAAAATGACCCACCGCCATGCGCAAAACACACTTTTAAATTAGGAAATTTTTCAAAAATTCCTCCAAAAATCATGGAGCATATCGCTCGACTGATCTCAGCGGGCATACCAACAAGCCATGGTAACCAATACTTAGTCATGTGCTCTTGCCCCATCATTTGCCAGGGATGAATTAAGATAGCAGCGTTTAAGCTTTCTGCTGCTTCCCAAAGTTCATAAAATTGAGGTTCGCCCAGGTTGATGTTGTTGACATTGCTGCCGATCTGAACGCCTTTGAAACCCATGTCCATGCAGCGTTCCAGTTCCTTAACTGCGAGTTTGGTATCCTGCATTGGAACCGTCGCCAGTCCGAGGAATTTATCAGGATATGCTTTAAAAGTTTGCGCGATGTCATCATTCAGGAATTGTGAAATTTCAAGTCCGTCCTGTGGTTTTGCATCGTAACTGAACATCACCGGAATCGTGCAGATAACCTGCACATTGGTCTTATGCTCCGACATTTCTTTAATGCGTAATTCAGGGTTCCAGCAGTTTTCAACGATCTCTCTAAAACGCTTTTCCCCCTGCATCATCCAGGCTCTGCCCGGTTGGTGATGATCGAGTTGAATAAAGTTTCCGTAACCGAATTTTTTAGTGAAATCCGGTATGTGTTTAGGTATTATGTGTGTGTGTGTATCGATTGTGAACATCTGCCAAAGTTAATTATAAAAAACAATTCCTAACTTTCCCGGAACCAATACGGTGTGCGAGATATCAACTTTTATGGACCCATTAATTTCCCAAACGATCGATTTTGTGAAACAAGAATTGCAGTGCGCAGAGGCAGGGCATGATTGGTTTCATGTTGAGCGGGTTTATCGAACAAGTATGTTAATTCATGATATCGAGGGTGGAAATGCATTGGTGATTGCCCTGGCAGCATTGCTGCACGATATTGCCGATCCAAAATTTCATAATGGTAATGAAGCTATTGGCCCGGAGAAGGCAGAGCGGTTTCTAAAATCGGTTGGTGTTGCAGAGACAAAAATTGCCCACGTTAAACACATTATCGAAGGCGTGTCGTATAAGAACAGTTTTGATAATAAAAGATTTACCTCACTGGAAATGAACATTATTCAGGATGCCGACCGACTCGACGCCATTGGCGCCATTGGAATTGCAAGAGCCTTTACTTATGGTGGGTTTAAAAACAGAACTCTTTACGATCCCGAAATCATGCCGGTAACAGAACACACGAAAGAAAGTTATAAGAAAACCACCGCTCCAACGATTAATCATTTTTATGAGAAGCTTCTTTTATTAAAAGATAAAATGAATACCGTAACCGGGAAGAAACTTGCGGAAGAACGGCATGATTTCATGAAGCTTTACCTGGAACAATTTTACAAAGAATGGAGAGGGAGTGCAGTTTAACGATTCGCACTATTTAACATCAATTCCTTAATATATTTAACCGGCGCACTTCCATAGCTTAGAAAAGTTTCATGAAAATGTTTGAGGTTATATTTTGTCCCTTGTTTTTTTCTAAAATCGTTCCGTAGGGCACAGATCTCTGTAAACCCCGTAAAGTAAGAGCATAACTGTACCTGGCTCACACACACCCGCTTCCATTTTCCTTCTGCTTCAGCCTGTTGTTGGAAGGCTTGTTTTATCAATAAGTTCATGGCGTCTTCCTTAGTCATGTTGTTTACATGCACACCATAATCCAAAATGGTATTGCAAGTGCTTCGTAAGTTCCATTTATAGTACATGAGCCACATTTCATCAGAATTATTCCCGAATCCATTTTCCAGCATCATCAGTTCCGAATACACCGCCCATCCTTCAACCATAGCTCCGTTTCCGAATATGGCTTTGATGATACTTGGTGATTTGTTTGAATAAATTAACTGGGTATAATGTCCGGGAATTGCTTCGTGGATATTTAAAATCTGAAGGATATAATAATTGTATTCACGAAGGTAACTTTCAATCTGTTGTTTGCTCCATCCCGAGAAGCTGCCTACGTTGTAGTAGGTATTGCCTTCTTTATCATAGGGTCCCGGTGAAGATATGGAGGCGCCTGCCACCCCCGCCATATAAGCCGGTTCTTTTCGAACAACCAATGGTTTTGCAGGATCAAGAAAAATCAAGTCCTTTTGTGTTACAAAGTTTACCAATAAAGGTATTTGACGTTCGATTACAAGTTGAAATGAATCTGGTGCAACGTGTCTGAGTGATATAACATCGATCAATTGCCTGATAGCGGCTAATGAATCAGAAGGTATGTTTTTACCTTCCAGATATTTTGGCCACAGTTTTTTGGTAAGTGCAAACATCTTAACATGCAACTCTTCTTTATGTGCCTGTGCTTTTTGGAAAATTTCATCAGCAGCATATTCCGATTGTATATCATGACTAAATTTTTCAGCATATAATTCTTTCCCTAATTGGAAAGGCCTTGGATTGTCATTTTTAAATTCCTTTAAAAAGCGCGCATAGTCGCCAATTATAACTTTAACTTCTGCAGCTCTTTGCAGGATAAGGTCTTTTTCATTAACATTTAAACTGGATTTGTCGAGTGCAGCTTTTAAATCCGCATCAAATGTAGATGCACCGCCAAGATTTTGGTCGATTGCCAGCCGCGTATGTTCAACTGTTGGGTATTTGAGTTGACGTCTCGCCGTTTCATAATAAGCCTTAACATTCCGCATTTTCGAATAGAAATTCCGTAAACGGTTGTTTAAGGAATCATAGTCATTGGCCAGCATTTCAGCAAAACCGCCGCATACATTATACTCGCCTGGGTTCCACTCGTACGATTTATAGTTTTTGATATACCATTTCGTGGAATTCAGTTGACCTTCAATAATTTTCAAATCAATTTTATTATTGTCTGATAAATTACCAGAATGAAACGTTTTTAAGGAATCTAAATTGTCGTCACAAAAAGTGAGTTCTTTTTTTCGTTGGGCATCATCAGGAATAATTAACACACTGTCAAACTTATGATATCCCTGACTGCTGGCCCAACCAGGGTATATTTCCCACAAACGTAATACAAAGCGTTCTTTGAATGCGTTGAAAGTAACATCCTCATTAAGCTGTCTACCCTCTGTTTTCTTTATGCTATCACCGCAGGAAGAAAAGACAAGAATGGAAATACCAATCAGAATTTTTTTCATTACTTCATTAACATGATGTGTTTTAATTTCTTGGTTGAAAGGTTTAGAATAATTCATTCAACAGTGAATCGTCTACAAGGTTTGGCAGAGTTACTTTTAAATTTGGAGTGCGCGCCATTTCCCGTTTGATAGCGAAGTTTGCTTCTTTATTTCTTGCCCAGCTTCTTCTGGCAATACCATTATTAACATCCCAAAACAACATTGATTTTAACTTTCTGTCAGCATCTTCGCTTCCATCTAACACTAAACCAAAACCGCCATTGATTACTTCTCCCCAACCAACTCCACCGCCATTATGTAAACTGACCCAGGTAGCGCCTCGGAAGCTATCACCCACAAAATTCTGGACGGCCATGTCGGCTGTAAATTTTGATCCATCATAAATGTTTGATGTTTCGCGGTAAGGTGAATCCGTTCCGCTTACATCATGATGGTCACGGCCTAACACCACCGGAGCTGAAATTTCTTTTGCTGCTATGGCCTTATTAATTGCTTCGGCAATTTTTACCCTACCTTCGCTGTCTGCATACAGAATACGGGCCTGCGAGCCAACAACCAGGTTGTTTTTCATTGCATCCCTGATCCAGATAATATTATCGCTCAGCTGTTGGTTTATTTCCGGCGGCGCAGTTTTATAAATTTGTTCCAAAACGCCAAGCGCAATTTCGTCAGTTTTACGAAGATCATTTTCGTTGGCGCTTGTGCAAACCCATCGGAAAGGACCAAAACCATAATCAAAACACATTGGGCCAAGGATATCCTGAACATAGGAATTGTATTTAAATGTTGCACCAACACGACCACCTTTTACAGGTTTTTCTGTTTTGTAGATATCGGCACCTGCACGACCTGCTTCTAAAAGAAAAGCATTGCCATAATCAAAAAAGTACATCCCTTTAGCGTGCAATGCGTTAATAGCATTTGCGTGTCGCACTAACGTTTTTTGAACTTCTTCCTTAAATTTTTCAGGATTTTCAGCCATCATGGCATTACTTTCCTCCAATGTTAAACCAACAGGATAATAGCCACCAGCCCAGGGATTGTGTAAAGATGTCTGATCTGAACCAATGTCAACGGTCATATTTTCTTTTACAAGGCGTTCCCATAAATCAACAACATTACCCTGATACGCTAATGACACAGCCTCTTTGTTTTCGCGCGCTTGTTTAATTCTCTCAATCAAAGTATCCAGTTGTTCAAAAACTTCATCTACCCATCCCTGGGATTTTCTGGTATGAACCGCTTTCGGGTTTATCTCAGCGGTTACAGAAATGAGCTCAGCAATCTTGGCTGCTTTCGGTTGTGCTCCGCTCATTCCTCCTAAGCCACACGTAACAAATAATTTGCCTTTCCGTTCTTCTTCAGTTTTACAAATTTTGCGCGCGGCATTCATTACGGTGATACACGTGCCATGAACAATTCCCTGCGGACCAATGTACATGAATGATCCGGCAGTCATTTGCCCGTATTGTGTCACGCCCAAAGCATTGAATTTTTCCCAGTCATCCGGTTTACTATAATTTGGAATCATCATCCCATTAGTGACAACTACCCTTGGAGCATCTTTATGCGAGGGAAATAGTCCCATTGGATGACCGCTGTATAATACAAGGGTTTGCTCATCGGTCATTGTTGCCAGGTATTGCATGGTAAGCAGGTATTGGGCCCAGTTTTGAAAGACAGAACCATTACCACCATAAGTGATAAGTTCATGCGGATGCTGAGCAACGGCATAGTCAAGGTTATTGCTTAGCATGTGCATGATTGCAGCTGACTGTATGGATTGATGGGGGTAATCGTGAATTGGTCGTGCAAATATTTTATAATCGGGACGAAACCTGTACATGTATATTCTTCCGTAGGTTTTTAGTTCGTCAGCAAATTCTTTGGACAACACCGCATGATGTTTAGGATCGAAGTACCGGAGCGCATTTTGTATAGCCAGTTTCTTTTCGTCAGTTGTTAAGCTATCCTTGCGTTTTGGTGCGTGATTGATTGTTTTTTCATACGGTTTTGGGAGTGGAAGTTCCGACGGAATTCCCTGTAAAATATGTTGTTGAAATTGTTTTAATTCCATAGCGGGCAATGGGATAATTGATTAATTTGACGTGTTGAAATTACATGTTTTTTTTAAACTTTTCCCGTCACATAGGTTTTAGTACACAATGAAAAAGATTAATATCATTTGGTTCCGGAGAGATTTGCGACTGGAAGACAACGCGGCTCTTTATTTTGCGTTAAAAGCGGGTTTACCCGTTTTGCCTGTGTTTGTTTTTGATACACATATCCTTAGCAAACTTGCTGACCCATGTGATGCGAGAGTGGAATTTATTCACTCTGCCTTAAGCGGATTAAATGAACAGCTGAAAAAATTCGGATCATCTATAAAAATTTTTCATTCTTCACCTCAAGATGCATTCGTAAGCCTATTAAATGATTATCAAGTTGACTCGGTATATGCCAATCATGATTATGAACCCTATGCGCGTGAACGTGACGAGTCGGTAAAAAGTTTACTTCAAAAACACGCGGCCCATTTTAAAACCTATAAGGATCAATGCATTTTCGAAAAAGATGAAATTATTAAGGAAAATGGCTCGCCTTATACCATATTTACGCCGTATAGCAAAAAATGGAAGCTGAAGTTGAATGACTATATGGTGAAGCCTTATCCTACCAAAAAGTACTTTACTCAGTTTTTTCAAACCCCACCGTTTAAATTTCCATCTCTGGCAAGCATAGGATTTAAATCAGCCCATCATGAAGTGCCCGCTGCTACAGTAAAAAAAATACTTGTTCAAAAATATAAGGAACAGCGTGACTTTCCAGGGATCCAGGGGACAAGTCGTTTAAGCGTGCATTTACGGTTTGGTACGGTAAGCATCCGGTCATTAACGAAACAAGCGCTTGAACTTAGTGAAACATGGTTAATCGAATTGATATGGAGGGATTTTTACATGATGATTTTATACCAGTTTCCTCAGGTTGTTACGAAGTCATTTAAACCTGCTTATGACAGGATTGAATGGAGAAACGATGAAAAAGAATTTGAAGCTTGGTGCAAAGGTAATACCGGTTATCCCATTGTGGATGCAGGAATGAGGGAACTTAATTCTACCGGTTTTATGCACAATCGGGTAAGAATGATTGTGGCTAGTTTTTTAATTAAGGACTTGCTGATTGACTGGCGATGGGGTGAAGCGTACTTTGCACAGAAGTTATTGGATTTTGATCTAAGCGCTAATAATGGCGGGTGGCAATGGGCGGCGGGAAGCGGTTGTGATTCGGCACCGTATTTCAGAATTTTTAACCCGGCGGAACAAACTAAAAAATTTGATCCTGAATACACCTACATTAGGAAATGGGTTCCTGAGTGTAATACCTCGCACTATATAAAACCCATTGTTGATCATTCGGCTGCCAGGCTAAGAACCTTAAAAGTGTACAAAGAAGCATTAACAGAAAATAATCAAACCAGTCTTTTTTAAATCGGGAAAACAAAACTAACGCAGGCTCCTTTTTCGTTTTTGAAAACAACTTTTGCGTCTATCTGGTCCCCAAGGGATTCTATTAATGAAAGGCCGAGCGCTGTTTCATTTCGCTTGGAAATATCGGCAAAACCTGTGCCATTATCGCAAATGCAAATGTGAATGCGATCATAAATTAGCTGAAGCTTAATTCGGATGCATGGATGATCAATGGGGTGGTAGAAGGCGTGCTTGAGGGAATTTGTGAGTACCTCGTTTATGATTAATCCAATCGGGACAGCTTTCGTAATCTCAATTTCAACCGGATCGAGTTCTTCCTGAATCTCAATTTCACAGTTAGCAATAGGAAAACTTTTTATTACCTCTTTGACCAATTCCGAAACGTACGAATGAAGTTTTATTTTAGATAAATTATCTTTCTTGTATAAACGCTCATGCACCATTGCAATACTCATTACCCTGTTTCTTGATTCAATCAAAATTTGCCTGGATTGTTCACAGGGCGCCTTTTCTGTTTGCAGGTTAAGTAACCCAGTGATAATGGCAAGATTATTTTTTACACGGTGTTGTATTTCAGCAAGCAATACATCTTTCTCTTTTAACGACTGGGTAACCTTTAACTGTGCAATTTGTTCTTTATGCAACAGCGCCATTGCTTCATCATTTTGACGGTTAATAAGTTTTATGACTAATAACACAAGAATAATGGTAATAATAAATGCCAGAACGCTGTTGTAGACCCAGAGTGTCGAGTTGTCGTGCTGGGTGAGGGTTTCGTTTTTTAAAAAAGAAATTTCGATGAAAAGTGAAGCTAAAAAACTAACAAGTGTAACAAGGAAAAATATGACTGTGCGGGATGTTGATTGCGAAGGGTTATGGATAAGCGCTACACAAAAAATAACCGGAAAATAATACAGGTAATTTCCTACAGCAACAATGTATTGCTTACATAATAAAAAAATCGTGATGTTAATCGATACAACAAAAACCCACGTAGCGATGTGATGAAGTTTTTGGTAGTTACAATAAAGACTTATTAAGGAACAGATACCCGTGAAAAGCACTGTTCCGGTAGCATAACTACCGCTGATAAAAAAAATAGTAGAAAGGCCCAATAGTAATCCGGAAAGAGTAATGAGTGCAATGAGATTAACGATCCGGGCCTCCCGCTTCAGGAAGAACTCCATCTCGGTTTCTACCCCCAGATTTATCAGGTTTCCAAAAATCATCCTACCCTCTTTGTTCAATTGAGGTTTCAAGGTAGGAATTTTTTCGAATTACAAATTTTTTTCGATCCGCTTTGCTTGAACGATTTAGACCAGAGATTAAACCACCATATTCACGATCTTTTTATGAACAACAATGACTTTCTTTGGCTGTTTGCCTTCCAATAATTTAAGGGTTTGATCATGGTTCATCACTTCAGCTTCTACTTCCTGTGCCGACAAAGTTGATGGCAGTTCAAGAGTGAATTTTAGTTTCCCATTTACAGAAACCGGGTAGTTAATGCTATCGTCCACCAGATGGGCTTCGTTAAATTCGGGAAATGGTGCAGTTGAAATACTTTCTGTATGCCCTAATTGTTTCCAAAGTTCTTCAGTGATATGCGGTGCATAAGGTGAAAGGCAAATGAGTAACGGTTCAAGGACCGTTCTTTTATTACATTTTGCATCGGTTAATTCATTTACACAAATCATAAAGTTACTGACGGAGGTGTTAAATGAAAAACGTTCAATGTCTTCGGTAATTTTTTTGATGGTTTTATGCAGCGTTTTTAATTCGCTTTTGGTGGCTTCATCATTGCTAACCGCAAACGTTCCAGATCCATAAAACAATTTCCACAATTTTTTTAGGAAGCCATGAACTCCCGTGATACCATTGGTATTCCAAGGTTTGCTTTGTTCCAATGGACCTAAAAACATCTCATAAAGCCTAAGCGTATCTGAACCAAATTTTTCTGCAATGTCATCAGGCGAAACAACATTGTATTTTGATTTGGACATTTTTTCGATTTCAACCCCACAAATATACTTGCCGTCTTCTAAAATGAATTCTGCGGAATTAAAGTCTTCTCGCCATTTTTTAAATGCTTCAACATTTAAAATGTCATTATCAACAATATTTACATCGGTGTGAAGTGCGGTTGTTTCGTAATCCTTTTTTAATCCATTCGATACGAATTTATTTGTACCATTGATCCGGTACACAAAATTACTTCTTCCCTGAATCATTCCCTGGTTGATCAATTTTTTTGCTGGTTCTTCAATATCAATGAATCCCCGGTCTTTTAAAAATTTAGTCCAGAATCTCACGTATAACAGATGGCCCGTTGCGTGTTCACTTCCCCCAATGTACAAATCAACCTGTTTCCAGTAGTCGGTTAGTTTTTTGGATGCAATCCCCAAAGCGTTAGTTGGGTCCATGTATCTGAGAAAATACCAGCTGCTTCCCGCCCAACCAGGCATCGTACTATGTTCGTAATCATATTCACCTTTATATTTCCATGAAGATGAGGCACGTGCCAGCGGCGGTTCTCCATCTTCGGTGGGTAGGTATTTATCTACTTCAGGAAGAACTAAAGGCAGTTCATTTTCGGATAGTGCAAAGGGAACATCATCCTTGTAATAGATCGGAATTGGTTCTCCCCAATAACGCTGCCGTCCAAAAACCGCATCGCGCAGGCGATAATTAATTTTCCCTTTTCCTAACTGTTTGATTTCAATTTCCTGTATCGCCAGTTTTAAGGCGTCTTTTACCTGCAACCCGTTTAAGATATCGGAATTCACTAATATTCCTTCTTTTTCCCCCCACGCTTCCTTTTCAAAATCATGCTCCACCCCAGGCTTTATCACAACTGGTCGTTCTAAACCAAAATGTTTAGCGAAACTGAAGTCCCTTGAATCGTGGGCCGGAACAGCCATCACGGCTCCCGTTCCGTATCCGGCCAGTACATAATCGCCAACCCATATTGGAATTTGTTTTCCGTTAAACGGATGCTCTACATAAGAACCCGTGAACACTCCTGTAATTTTATTTATATCAGCCTGGCGTTCCCTTTCACTTCTGTTTTTTGCTTGCGTAACATAAGTTTCAACAGCCGCTTTATTTTTTGCTGTTGTTAAACTTTCAACCAGTTCATGTTCAGGTGCCAACGTTACAAATGATACGCCGAATATAGTATCCGGGCGCGTTGTAAATACTTCTATATACGTTTCATTGTGGTTGGCCACCTTAAACTTTAAACTTGTTCCTTCCGATTTTCCAATCCAGTTACGCTGTGCTTCTTTTAAACTTTCCGTCCAATCAAGTGTATCAAGGCCATCCAGTAACCGTTGAGCATAGGCAGTAATGCGCATGCTCCATTGTTTCATCATTTTACGTTCTACAGGATATCCGCCCCGTTCACTCACTCCGTCTTTTATTTCATCATTTGCCAAAACCGTACCTAATTGCGGACACCAGTTTACAAAGGATTCTCCAAGATAGGCCAAACGAAAATTCATCAGGATATCGCTTTTCTTTTTTTCATCAAAAGCTTTCCATTCCTCACCGGTGAAGGTGCCGAGTTCCTTTTCAATATCGCCTGTTAATGTATCATCAAGTTTTGAATTAAAACCTTTCGTCTCAAAGATTTTAATCAATAATTCAATGGGTTCTGCTTTATTGGTGCTTTTGTTATACCATGAATTGAAAATTTGAATAAAAATCCACTGCGTCCATTTATAATACTCCGGGTCAGAGGTTCTTACTTCTCTGTCCCAGTCAAATGAAAATCCGATCTTGTCAAGTTGTTCACGGTAACGGGCAATATTTTGTTCAGTGGTAATCTTGGGATGCTGTCCGGTCTGAATTGCATACTGCTCTGCCGGTAGGCCAAAACTATCATATCCCATTGGGTGCAATACATTGAAGCCTTTATGACGTTTGTAACGGGCAATAATATCGGAAGCGATATATCCTAATGGATGGCCCACGTGCAAGCCCGCGCCGGAAGGGTAGGGGAACATATCCAAAACATAATATTTGGGCTTATCTCCGCCATCCTTGGCAGCAAACGTTTTTTGTTTTGCCCAATAGGACTGCCAGTTACTTTCGATTTCTTTAAAGTTGTATTCCATGGATCAATGATTTAGCGAGGGGTAAAGATAAGATTTACGTGGAAAGAGTCAAGCGAGTTTGTGTATGCAAGTCTTCTATCATTTTGTGCATACCAAACTCTTTTGTGGAAAGCGGCCAAGAAGGATTTTCACTAAAATCCCTTACGACTGATTATTATAACCTCGATGTTTCTCCTCTGTTATGATGAATTTATATTGCTTTTAAAGTGAAGGATTCTCACGTCCAGGAACTGAACTGCAGGGCCGGATTTTACAGATTAATTTACACCCTCACCATTCGGAGAAAAATTAATACTTGATTCCTGAGACGCCAATGTTTTCAATTGGGTGCCAGGTAGTTTTAATTTCCTGTAAGTCGGTAATGAAATAAGGCCCTTGTTCGGTTTCATCGGCCCAGTTTTTATTCCAGGTAAAAACACGTTTCACATTTAACGAAGCATTTTCGCCAATTGTTTTATTAAACTCTTTCTCAGAATTACAATTGATCACGGCGTTTACATCCATATGTGAAGAAAAGTGCGCGTGTAATTCTTTGCGGTTACCGGTAACAATATTAACCACACCGCCAGGGACATCACTGGTTGCTATCACTTCCGCGAACGTTATAGCGCATGTAGGTTTGCTTTCAGATGCCAGTACAATACAGGTATTTCCTCCGGCAATGCAAGGGGCAATTACAGAAACGAGTCCAAGCAAGGCTGTGGATTCATCTGCCATGATAGCAACAACGCCCATTGGTTCCGGAACTGAAAAATTAAAATGTGAACTCGCGACAGGATTAACAGTGCTTAACAACTGCTGGTATTTATCGCACCATCCGGCGTAATACACTAACCGGTCAATGCTTTGCTCTATTTCTTTTTTGGCACTTGCAACCGAATAACCCAACTGTTTTAGCTCCTCTAAAAACTGTTCTTTTCTTCCCTCAAGCATTTCCGCGATGCGGTATATTATTTGTCCGCGATTAAAAGCCGCTCGTGTGCTCCACCCGTTAAAAGCGGAACGGGCGGCTACAACGGAATTTCTAAAGTCCTTACGTGATGATAAACTGACATTGACCGTCATGTTGTTTTTTAATTTTAAAGGGTAATAGCGCCCGCTTTCCGTTCTTGGAAATTGACCGCCAATAAATATTTTGTACGTTTTTAATACTTCTATTCTCTCCATGATTTTAAATTTTTCTTTGCATCTCCGCGGTTAAAATTAAAATTTCAAATACGGTAATAAACCATGCAACCCGCCTTCTCTTCCAAATCCGCTTTCTTTATATCCGCCAAAAGGAGATGTCGGATCAAATTTATTATACGTGTTTGCCCATACTACACCGGCTCGCAATTTGGAGGTCATATTAAAAATGCGCGATCCTTTGTCAGTCCACACGCCAGCGCTTAAGCCATACGGAATGTTGTTCGCTTTCTCAATCACTTCCTCCACAGTTCGAAACGTTTGAACAGCCAAGACAGGCCCGAATATTTCTTCCTGAGAAATGCGGTGAGACTGCGAGGTATTTAAAAATAAGGTAGGGCGTACAAAAAAACCTTTGTCCGGAAGCGTGCATGAGCTCTGGTAAATTTCAGCACCATCGTCTACGCCAATTTTTAAGTACTCGTTAATTTTATTCAATTGCATTTTAGAATTGATGGCACCTATATCCGTATTCTTATCCAGAGGGTCTCCAACTATCAGCGTTTCAAGACGGTCTTTTAATTTACGGATTACTTCCTCAGCTACGCTCTCCTGAACAAATAAACGTGAACCGGCGCAGCAGACATGCCCTTGATTAAAAAATATACCGTTTATAATTCCCTCAACAGCTTGATTGATTGGCGCATCTTCAAAAATAATATTTGCAGCTTTTCCACCAAGTTCGAGGGTTAATTTTTTATCGGTACCAGCAACCGCTTTCTGGATCCACTTACCCACTGTGGTGCTACCTGTAAAGGCCACCTTATTAATGTCTTTATGTTGAACCATTGCTGCGCCCACCGGACCGTGACCGGTTATGATGTTTACCACGCCATCCGGTAAACCGCTTTCCTGAATGATCTCTGCCAACTTGAGTGCAGTTAAGGATGTTGTTTCAGCGGGTTTTAATACAACGGTATTACCGGTAGCCAGTGCAGGGGCAATTTTCCATGCCGCCATTAATAAGGGGAAATTCCATGGAATTACCTGGCCTGCAACGCCTAATGGTGCGGGATTGCGGTTAGGAAACGCGTACTCAAGTTTGTCGGCCCAACCTGCATAATAAAAAAAGTGGTTGGCTGCTAATGGGACATCAATATCGCGGCTTTCGCGAATTGATTTTCCTCCGTCTAAGGTTTCGATTACAGCCAGTTCCCGGGCGCGTTCCTGTATTAAACGCGCGATACGATAAATATATTTCGCACGTTCTTTAGCAGGCATTTTTTTCCACGTTTTATCGTATGCGCCTCGTGCTGCTTTAACAGCAGAATCGACATCTTTTTCGTTGGCCTCTGCAATTCTGGAAATGTGTTGTTCGGTTGCCGGATTTATTGTATCAAAGTGTTTACCGGAATTTGGCTTAACAAACTTGCCATTGATAAACAGATCGTATTGCTTTTTTAAGTTGATGTGATCCGTGGCCTCAGGAGCTGGGGCATATTTCCAATCTGTAAAGTATTCTAATTTTTTAGTTTCGTTTTTTGCCATTGTGTATGTGTTTCAACTTTTTTCACTTCCTTACCCGGGTTAAAGCGTTAGTATAAAATAGTGCTATGCGACCTAACTTTAATCTACTGAAATGTAATCCTTACTGAAGTAAACTCCTCTGGCTTCTTTTTCTAATTGTAAAATTAAATCATTAGCTAATGAGCTTGCTCCAAACCGGAACCATTTATTATCCAGCCATGCATTTCCCAACGTTTCATGAAGCATTACTAAGTACTGAAGTGCGCTTTTCGCGGTGCTGATTCCACCAGCCGGCTTCATTCCAACCATGATGCCAGTTTTAATGTAGTAATCCTTAATGGCGTCAAGCATTACCAGTGTAACGGGCATGGTTGCCGCCACTCCGATTTTACCGGTTGAGGTTTTAATAAAATCAGCACCTGCATAAATGGCGATATCACTTGCGCGGCGCACATTGTCTAAAGTGGAAATTTCTCCGGTTTCAAAAATCACCTTTAACCGCGCTTCATATTTTTTGCACAAGTCTTTGATTGAAGCGATTTCATCAAACACAAAATTATAATTGCCTTTTAGAAATTCACCTCGGCTTATAACCATGTCGATTTCGTTAGCGCCATTATCCAATGCAAATTTTGTGTCTAATAATTTAATTTGCATGGTTGAATTTCCACTTGGAAATGCTGTGGAAACCGATGCTACTTTTACCTGGCTTCCCTTCAAGGCATCTTTGGCTGTTTTCACCATGGTGGGATACACGCACACAGCCGCGGTTGTTGGAAGATCGGGCATGGCGATATGGGGATGAATGGCTTTATAACACATTTGCTTCACTTTCCCTTCGGTATCTTTTCCTTCTAAAGTAGTGAGGTCAATCATGTTAAGCGCGAGCTTTAATCCCTGCACTTTCGTCCCTTTTTTGATGCTCCGGGTATTAAACCGCGCAACCCTTTCTTCAATTCCAACCTGATCAATCGCCGGGCTATGTTTAAAATCGTATGACATGATAAACTTTAATAAAACGGGTTAATTCATTCAAAAGTAAGATATTTAATTGTATTTTTAAATTCTAATATTGAGTAACCCTGAGCCCGCAACTTTATATCTTTCACAGGCATTTCAAGCAAGATTATACGATCAACTCAGGTCTTTTTATTCCTGATCAGATTAATTATGTAAAGGCTAAATTTATTACTGCTGCAGACTGATGTTTTTACTTTGTGATAAAATAATTGCGCGGAATATTTTGAAGCCAAACAGGAAACTCTTTAGCCATTATACGTTTACCTGTTTTGAAGATATTGCAGAAGTACCACAAACGGAATGGTCCACGGCGCTGCGTAATAACAATGTCTTTTTATCATATGAATACCTTAGTGTTTTGCATCAGGAAAAGACACCACATTTCCGTTTTCGTTATGTTATTGTTTATAACCGAAGTACCCCAATTGGTGTAGTGTATTTCCAGATCAATGATTTTTCAGCCTCTCTTTTCGGTGAGTTAGTGGATAAGCAAATCAAGGAACTGAAAAGTAAAAAGGCTTCTGTTTTTCAAAAGTACATTGAGAAAAATGAGAACGAAACCATTATGCGCCTCGTGACGTGTGGCAATAACTTTATTAGTGGAGAACATGGGTTTTATCTGGATGTAAATAGCAAAAAAACGGTTTTCAAATTAGTGGAAGGTGTTATTGATTGCGTGTCGCGTGCCGAAAAATTAAGGGGGCGAATTTCAGCAATTCTTGTAAAGGATTTTTATGAAGAAGGATTCGGTGACAAGGATTGCTGGTACTGTACGAGGTTCATTCACTTTAATGTTGAGCCGAATATGATAATAACATTGCCTGCAAACCTTAATGATTTAAACGATTACATTAATTTGTTCTCTAAGAAATACAGGAAAAGATCAAGACATATTTTAAAAGCGAGCGAAATGCTTGTGAAAAAACGTTTAAAGGGCGAAGAGATTGTAAAATATAAGTTAGAGTTATATGAATTATACAGCCAGGTATTTGATCATGCCAAATTTAAACTGGCACACTTGTCGGCCGATTATTTTCCGGACTTGGCTAAATCGCAATTGGATTCGTTTTTTATTGATGCGTGGTTTAAGGATGACAAAATGGTTTCTTTCTCCAGTGGTTTTTACTTAGAGAACGAGGTCGAAGCTCATTATATAGGGTTTGATTACAATTTGAACAAAGAATATGAATTGTACCAAACAATTCTATACAGCTACATTGAACAAGCCATCATTCATCAAAAAAATAAAATAAACCTTGGACGTACGGCTTCAGAAATAAAGACTACGGTTGGCGCGCGCGCCCACGAGTTAATCTGTTATATTAAGCCGCAAAATACCGTTTCAAAACTTATTTTAAAACCGTTTATGCAGTTTTTACAGCCAACGGCCTGGGTTCCCAGAAATCCATTTAAAGAAGAAGCATAAAAAAAGGAGAAATTTTATTTCTCCTTTTTCTTTAGTCGTCAGTGGGTTCGGGTGCTTTTTTTGCTGCAGCCTTTTTCGCTTTTACTTTGTTTGGCCAAAGCACGTTGATGAGTTCATTGTGAACGGTAATCATCGATTCACTGATCCCATTAATGATGTCCACATCTTTATTGGAATTGTTTTTCCAGGTACGCGTTACCAGTTCCTCGGTGTTATCCTCTTTAATGATATAAAATTTAACCAGCTTGTGTTGCCTTACCTCAGCTTTTCCGCTCCAGCAATTTGCTTTTGACCCAATACGTGAAGAAATAATAACATCGTCGTAGATGCCATCTTCAACAGGTTCAGCGCCACGTTCATCAAAACGCTGAGACCATTTGTTATAACAAGTGAGTTCCCTTGGTTCATCAGTTTGCGCATTCATTTGAAATAAAGAAATAAGAAATGCGGTTGAGAGAAGTAATTTTTGAATCATGTGCTTTTATTTAGAATGATAAATATATAAAAATTAATTAAAAATTGAAGAGTGGTCAACCAGGATTTTCTGGAGCCACTCGTTTTAGTAAAACAACCGCTGTTTCATTATTTTTAAAAAGGGTTGGATTTGGCTCAAGGCTCCTAAACTCCGGATCATTATTAAACAAATACCAGTAATCTTCAAATCCCGTAATGCCTTTTCGGTGAGTTGGCAACAACCATTTCAGGTTCCAGGTATACCGGTAAAAATTTGTTGTGGGCTCAAAAAGCCAGTTTATCCCGAGTTGTACGGAATAATCTGAGCGATGTGAATTATCTGCTACCAGTCGCATCATCGCCTCTTTCGTATCTTTGTCATATTTCCAGTCTT
Source organism: Bacteroidota bacterium (assembly GCA_029237825.1). Taxonomy (GTDB): domain Bacteria; phylum Bacteroidota; class Bacteroidia; order B-17B0; family Aurantibacillaceae; genus UBA4416. Next base: position 247,505 of record JAQZBQ010000007.1, read on the forward strand.
TAAAATATTTTAAATTGTAATTCGAATAGAAATTAAGGGTCATACCCAAAACAACAATATACGTAACTATGATCTGTAATTTGGGGTAGGATCTAAAGAAACGTATAAAGGCAAAAATATTTAACATTACTATTGGATAAAGAAACAAGGCAAAGCGGTGCACATAAAAATCGTTCCCGAGAAATACATGTTGCAGGTAGGAAAAAAGAACTATAGTGAATGCCGTTAGGTTAATAAACATAGCAAAGGCGTGATGCTTAAGAAATAACCAATCGGATTTAAGTAAACGGATAATCAAAAAAATAAAGAGGACTGCAAGGATTAGGATGATGCAGGATTTAATCATCACCGTGACGAATATTGGCGGGGTCATTTCATAAAAAAAGTCATCAATTGAGGATCCGATAGTATCGGCGATAAATCCGCTTTTCCCGCCAAAGTCGAGTAAACCAATCTTCGATAACCTGCGTAAAGGTTCATACAGAACCATTCCTGAAATTAATAGCGATACCAGGTTTATTTTATTCATTTTCCAGAACGATTGCTTATAATCTAATCTGGCATCTCGGTTAAGAAAATACAAATACACATTCAAGCCAATGAGTGCGGCACCATAATAATTCAATAATGAAAAATTACTCATCACTGCAAGGAATGCGCCTGTGTTAAATCCTACTAAATTCCGTGCTCCTAGGTTATTTAAGTATCTGTTCGCAAAATAAATACTCATCATTAAAAATCCAATGGAAAGGCCATAGCCTCTCGCTAAAGCGAAAAACTCTAAGAGGTAGGGATGAACCGTGAGCAAAACATAAAACGGGAACATCAATTTCGGGCAAAAGTCCTTGACGAGAAGAACTGAAAATATGCTATAAAGAATGAAAGCTAAAACATTCGGAAACCTCAATACCAGTTCCGAGCTTCCAAACAATGACTCGAAATATTTTATGAGAACAGTATTTAAAATGTGATTATTGGTATAAGGAGTTTTATATGAAATGATATCCATAAAACTTTGATGCACATAATGCAGGTAAGTATAACTTTCATCATGCGTGAAAGATAAATTTATTGCTTTATACAAAATATAGATGAGCGCCATGGTAAACGTCAATCCAACCAATACAAGCTGAACATTCCATCTGATATGCAAATTTTGTAGCATCGTTGCAAAGCAAAGGTAAGGTTTCGTATTGTAAAATAGCAATGCCATTCAAATTGCTACAATTTATAGCACAGGCGTGCTTCTTTTTGTTGTTATTTTGCTTAAAAAAAGTGAAGATATGTTAGTTAAAACATTCGGGAGCGCGGTTCATGGAGTCAATGCCACAACGGTGACTGTTGAAGTACACATCGGTCAGGGAATCAATTTTTATCTGGTTGGTTTGCCTGACAGTGCTGTTAAAGAGAGTCATCAACGCATAGATGCAGCTCTCAAGAATAATAATTTAAAAATTCCGGGAAAGCAAATAACCATTAATATGGCGCCTGCTGATATCCGTAAAGAAGGCTCGGCGTATGATTTAACGATAGCGGTTGGAATACTTGCTGCCTCTGAACAAATTAAGTCAGAGGAAGTTTCTAAATATGTGATTATGGGAGAGCTTTCACTTGATGGTGAATTGAGGCCCATAAAAGGAACCTTGCCTATTGCAATTAAAGCAAAACAGGAAGGGTTTAAAGGAATCATTTTACCCGATGTGAATGCCAAAGAAGCAGCTGTGGTTGACGGTCTGGAAGTTTACGGTGTTTCAACGATTAAACAGGTAATTGGTTTTTTTAATGAAACCGAGGAATTGAATAAAACTACCATTGACATTGAACAGGAATTTCTGACACGATTGGATGAGATTGAATTTGATTTTGCGGATGTGAAAGGACAGGAAAATATAAAACGCGCTCTGGAGATTGCTGCTGCTGGCGGACATAATGTGATATTAATTGGGCCACCGGGTGCAGGAAAAACAATGTTGAGTAAACGCATGCCGTCTATACTGCCGCCATTAACGCTTGATGAGGCACTGGAGACCACGAAGATACATAGTGTGGCTGGCCGCACATCTAAAACAATGGGGCTTGTGACCAAACGGCCTTTTCGGAGCCCGCACCATACCATTTCCGATGTAGCACTTGTTGGCGGAGGAATGAATGCTCAACCCGGTGAAATTTCGCTTGCCCATAATGGCGTCTTATTTCTCGACGAACTGCCTGAGTTTAAGCGAACGGTGTTAGAAGTGATGCGCCAGCCTCTTGAAGATAGAATCGTGGCAATTTCCAGAGCCAGGTTCAGTGTGGAATATCCTGCAAGCTTTATGCTGATGGCAAGTATGAACCCCTGTCCCTGCGGTTACTATAATCATCCTGAAAAAGAATGCGTGTGCGCACCCGGGGTAGTTCAAAAATACCTGAATAAAATTTCAGGTCCGTTGCTAGATCGGATTGACCTACATGTGGAAGTCACACCTGTTCCCTTCAGTGAATTGAGCCGGGTTCAATCTTCGGAAAACAGCAAGCAAATTCGTGACCGGGTTATAAAGGCCAGGATGATTCAAACGGAACGGTATAAGGCATCCGATGGAATTTATTGTAATGCTCAAATGCGTACCAAAGACCTCAGGAATTTTTGTATGCTGGATGACGCCGGTAGCGCCCTTTTAAAAACCGCGATGGAACGACTAGGTTTATCCGCCAGGGCTTACGATCGCATTCTTAAGGTTGCCCGAACCATTGCCGATTTAGACGATTCTGCGGCTATAAAAACAAATCATATTGCGGAAGCAATTCAATACCGTAGTCTGGATCGGGAAGGATGGGCAGGGTAGTTGGTTAAAAAAAGGCTTTCGATATGATAGCAATGAATATCGAGTAGCAAGGCTTATGGAAGGTCGGAAAAAGAAAAAGCCGCCTTTTCAAACGACTTTTCCGGTAATGTACCCTACCGGTTGGAAAGCTCGAACTTTTTAAATGATTTACAGCGACTTAAAATCTTGATGAATAGCTGCCCTCCAATCGCTCGGGTTCCTGCTCGTTAATTTGCAAACTTCTGAAAGCTACAGAAGGTAAAATTCTGTGTTGTATTGAAGGGCGTTGGATGGTCGACATTTACACACGTTAGTCTTTTAAAACCATTTTCAAATGCTTGTGATAGGCCTTCCTCAGAATACTGCTTTATATCTATTCCGCTGCATTTTTTCGGGCCACTTTCTGAAAACGTCCCGATTACTAATATTCCACGCTCATTCAGGGCATTGTTAGCTGTAATTGCATAATTTCTCACATCACTTGGATCTGTTAGAAAGTGGAATGCCGCCCTATCATGCCAAAGATCATACTTAACTGAAGGAGTAAAACTGGTCGCATCTCCTACGACCCATTTGACCTGATTGGCCTTATTTCCGAGTCGTTGTTTTGCTCTATCAAGTGCAGCTTCGGAAATATCCAGCACGGTAATGTCTGTATAACCTTTTTCTAATAGACTCTCTGCTAGAAAACTATCTCCGCCACCAATATCGATGATTTTGGAGGACTTTGAAATTCCGGATTGCTCAATAAACTCCAAA